>JBCDHR010000005.1:0-362608 GCA_038749715.1 Pseudomonadota bacterium | reverse complement strand
CGCCGGCACCCTGAGCCAACAGGATCTCAGCTTCACGCAGCTTCCATATGATCTCTTCGGGTTTGTAGCGCTTCACGCCCATCACCATACTCCTTTGAACTTGCAAATCTTCCACCAAACGTGGCTGCGTTCAAAGGGGTCAGGTCAGGTCCGGGACGTTCAAGGATTGCCTGGGCGATTACGCCTACACTTACGCCAAACGGCACAAGGCTGACCCGAGCCGCGCGGAGAACATCATTCGTGATGTTTACAAAGACCGCGTCGGTGAAACGATGAACCAGTCGCGCGAGCGTCTCATGAAGCGTGAAGAAGCTTTGACCGAAGATGATCGCGCCATTGGCCTATGAGCACGCTGTGCGCATCGGCGAGCGGGTTGAGCATGGCGACAAGATCGCCTTTTCGAGGGCTATGCAGCCGAGGCCGGTGCCATGGCGGGCAATCTTGGCATCACCCATCTGGCCGCGCGTAAAATCATGGCCGAAGAGTTCGAGGCAGCCGAAAACCAGCCGCTGCGCGATTGGGCAAGGAGCTCGACGCCCAACACTTCCAACCGCAGATCGAAGCTGAAAAGGAAAAGCGAGCGCGAAGTCGCGACAACGGCTTTGGACAGACCCGCGCCAATGCGCGTTCGCGCAATGGTCAGGGCGTGGCCACCGCCGATCATCAAGCTGCAGCCGATGTTGGCTGGGATCATGCGCAAGACGTGGCTGATGCAGGCGAGCGGCCGGCGCGATCCTCGGTGCCGCGCTCCGGTTCCCGGCAACAGAGCCGGATCAACCGCGCACCGTCTGGGCCAACCCGGTCGGGGCCGTAGCCATGACTACACGGACCACCAGCGGAGAGCCGGACAGCGAGGCTAAGCTAGCCCCTAAAGCGGGGGCTGGCGAGGCGTCCAAGTTCCAAGCCCTGACGCTCGATATCGAGCTCTATCAGGGCTGCATCGACGATCCCGAGATGTCGGTTGCCGACAAGCGCGAGCTTATCGAGACACTTTGGTCGATCATGGTGAGCTTTGTCGATCTTGGCTTTGGAATCCACCCGCTCCAACAGGCACAAGAGGGGAACGCGTCCGCCGACCCTGGGTCTGAGGATAACAGGTGCGGACCTATGCGCAAGAACGTCACTACAAGGTTATCGACGTCGTGCACGATCTCAGTGTCTCCGGCACATCATGCGAAAGACCCGGCATCAAGACCATAATCGATCGGCTCAGGAAAGAGGATGGCCTTACGATTCTAGTTGACCAACCAACCCGTCTTGGTCGCGACATGAAGACAATCCAGACATTTGAGTAACTCTTGGGCCGTCATAACGCTTCAATTGACTATCCAGCGAAAGAGACGGTGCTGTTGCAACGTGCAGACCAACTGGTTGAGCTGATGACGGATAGGTTTTCACTTTCGCGGGGGCGGGATTAAACATGGCTAGTTCCAGAGCAAAAGCAAAAAGCAAGGACCATGAAGCCAGCTCGAAAAAGGCGATCATCTATCGCCGGGTATCGAGTATCGCCCAAACCAAGCGCGGGGACGGCTTAGGGTCTCAAGAGACCCGTTGCCGGGAATATGCACGCATGCGCGGCTACGACGTGGTCGCGCGGTTTGATGATGATCTGACCGGCAAAATCGCCAGCAGGCCCGGTGTAAAGGCCATGCTGGCCTTTCTACGTAAACACCGCAACGATCAGCATGTCATCTTGATCGACAATGTTTCTCGGCTCGCGCGTGACGTGGAAGCGCATTGGGAGTTAAGGCGCACGATCATCAAGGCTGGCGGGCGGCTGGAGTCCCCGTTGATGGAGTTCAAACAAGATGCCGACAGCCGCATGGTGGAGAATTTGCTCGCCGGTGCGGCGCAACACCAACGCGAAAAGAACGCCGAACAGACCCTCCACCGTATGCGGGCGCGCTTGCTCAATGGCTACTGGGTGTTCTGGAAGCCGCGCGGCTATCGCTATGAGAAAAGCGGCGAGCACGGTAAGCTCCTGGTGCGCGATGAACCAGTCGCCTCGATTCTGAAAGAGGTTCTGGAAGGCTTCGCGTCCGGCCGTTTCGAGACTCAGGTCGAAGTGAAGCGCTTCCTGGAAGCTCAGCCAGACTACCCCAAGGACTTGCCCAACGGCGAAATCCGCAATCAGCGCATCACCGATCTTCTGACCCAACCGCTCTATGCAGGCTACCTCGAAGCGCCGAAGTGGAACATCGATCTGCGCAGGGCGAAACATGCCCCGCTCATCGATTTGACAGCCTTCGAGCGCATTCAGCAACGCCTCAGGGAAGGTGCTCGGGCTCCGGCTCGCAAAGACATCAATGAGGACTTCCCGCTGCGCGGCTTCATCACTTGCGGTGACTGCAACAAGCCTTTGACGGCCTGCTGGTCGAAGAGCAGCTCTGGCAAGAAGTACCCTTACTATCTGTGCTTCACCAAGGGGTGTGAGAGTTACCGCAAGTCCATTCCCCGCGACCGGGTCGAGCAGGACTTCGAAGTGCTCTTGAAAAGCATGCAGCCGAGCAGGCCGGTCTTTGAGATGGCAGCTGCCATGTTCAAAGATGCCTGGAATCAACGGTTGGCACAGGCCAAGCATCAGGCGGAAGCGTTGAAGAAGGAAGTTGTTAAACTCGACAAGCAGATCGACGGGCTGCTGACCCGGATCATCGAAACGGAGAACCGGACGGTGATCGCAGCTTACGAGGACAAGATCGCATCCCTTGAGAAGAAGAAGCTACTGGCGGCAGAAAAGAGTGCGAAACGCCCGGAGCGAAACGGCACCTTCGACCAATTGTTCGAACGCGCTCCAGGATTCTTGTCAAACCCTTGGAATCTCTGGGTTTCTGATAATCTCGAACACAAGCGAGCAGTGCTAAATATGGCGTTTCGCAACCGTTTGGCCTATCGCCGAGGTCACGGGTTTTCGAACACCGATTTAGCGTTGCAGTTCAAATACTTAACGGCACAAAGCGTGTCTGGTGAAATCATGGCGCACCCGACAGGATTCGAACCTGTGGCCTCTGCCTTCGGAGGGCAGCGCTCTATCCAGCTGAGCTACGGGTGCTAATCGTCAGCGTGTGTAGCTGATCCGCCGGATGCGTTCAATGGTCGGGCTCACAGACAGACACCCACATGTGATCCATCGTTTCTTGCATCGTAGTCACCCAACGTTAGGGTGCTAAGATGGCTCAGTTTCTTACCCTTGCGCTTCATCGCTGGAGGATAGGACCTCCGGGCTTTGCGCACGCGGTATGTGGCGATTCTCGACGGCGCGGCGCCGAGTGATGAGCAATTCGGCCGACATGGAGCGCCTGGAGAAAGACCCGCGCCGTCTAAGGCGGCGGTTCGTCGTGCTCGCCATCTATGTCGGCCTCTTGGCGCTGGGTTGGTATGTGGCGCGCACCTGGTCTGACCTATCCACGCTGGGCGCCGAGCCTTCAGACATTGAAACGCTCGACAGAGCAATGCTGATCCAACTGATCGCCGTCATCCTGCTGGTTTTCGTCATAACTTCCGCCCTGCCCTTCGTGCCGGGTGCAGAAATCGGTCTTGGTCTGATGATCGTGTTTGGCGGCTCGGTAGCCCCGTTTGTTTATCTGGCCATGGTGCTCGCGCTGTCGCTCGCTTACCTGATCGGCCGGCTTTTGCCGGCGCAATGGATGATCGATCTGTTCAGCTATCTTGGCTTCCAACGCGCCGCGTCACTGGTGGAGGACTTCTGCGCCACCCCGCGTGACCGCCGCATTGAGCATCTGGTCGCCGCTGCGCCTCCAAGGATTGTGCCTTTCCTGCTGCGCAACCGCTATCTCGCGGTCATGCTCATGCTCAACATCCCGGGCAATTCGGTGATTGGCGGTGGCGGCGGCATCGCACTTGCCGCTGGATTGAGCGGGCTTTTCCGCTTCCCGATCTTTCTGCTCGCCATCCTGGTCGCGGTTGCCCCCTTGCCGATCATCTTCCTCCTCATGGGATAACGGGCCAGCTTGTTTGGACAACAAAAAAGGCCGCCCAGATCGGGCGGCCCTGAATTGCGCAATAAATCGGACTGCGACAGGCTTAGACGGCGTCGCTGATCCAGGATGAAAGATCGGTTTTGGAGCCGGCACCCACTTTCTGGGCGACGGGCTGACCGTCTTTGAAGGCGATCAAGGTCGGCATGGCCATGACGCGCAACGCCTGTGCGGTCTGCTGGTTGGCATCCACGTCCAGCTTGGCAATCTTCACCTTGCCTTCCATTTCCTCAGCGATCGCTTCCAGATGAGGCGCGATCATCTTGCAGGGGCCACACCAGTCGGCCCAAAAGTCCACGACAACAGGAACGTCGGATTGCAGCACTTCGGCTTCGAAGTTTGCATCCGTCACTTCAACGGTAGCCATCAGGCTTGTCTCCATAGATGGGCCGCGCGGGCCAATGCTCGGCAGGCGCGGCAGATTCGGGTTTCGTTTCACCGATCAAGGTAAGAACCGGCTGATAGGGCGTCAAGCAATCGGGCGTTCACGCTTTCGGGATGCACACAGGTCACGAGGGCAGTGCCAATCCCAGGGCTTGTCTGGCCTCGGTCAGGGCGCTTTCTGGCAGCCAATCAAGGCGCGGTTTGGCCGTCCAGACGAGGCCACAGCACACAGGTCGATCGGGCATCATTGCAGCAAGGAGCGCTTGATAGAGCGCCATCTGCGCGACATAGTCGGGGACATCATCGGCGAGCCTCGCCGGATCAGGCACCGATGCGTTGGTCTTGAAGTCGATGACCCAGATGTCCTCCGTCCGAATGATCAAACGGTCGATGGAGCCGGACACCGGACGCTTCGCACCGGTGCTATCCGTGAGACTGCCACGCAGTGGTACCTCTGCCCGGCTCGATGGGCCGAACAGGGTTGGTGCTTCGGGGAGTTCGCGGACGGAGCGCGCTGTGGAAAGGGCGGCTGGAACCGGGTCATCCAGCAGGAGATCGAAGCGTGCCGCGATCCTCGCGGCTTGGGCCTCATCGGGTAGTTCAGCCGATTCCAGCAGCGCATGTACCAGCGAGCCAAAGCGCATGGCCGCTTGCCGTTCTTCCTCATCTTGGGTGAGCCCGTCTACCGTGCGCTGATGGCGGTCGTCAGCTGCTTGCTGGTGCCAACTTGCGCCAGTCGTGCCGGCATCATCGCGCGCTTTAGAGGGGCGCAACGGCGCAGGCGCTTGAGGCCGCTCATAGGGTTGGGCGATCAGTGCGCGCAGGGGCCCGGTTTCAGCGGGACGTGCCGCAGCTTTGTGTGCCTGTTCTGGCTCAGCCTCGCCCGCTGGCCATGGATTAGCGCGCCAGACACGAACAGATGCGCCATCGGGCTCGCCGGAGAGGCTGCCAACATCGCGTGCTTCTTCACCCAGCGCCTTGTCGATGAGATCGTACCAGCACCCTTCGGGTGGATCTTTTTCCTGCGTCATATGGCCGGTAACGATGAGCTGGTCCCGCGCGCGGGTCATGGCGACGTAAAGGAGCCGGCGATACTCCTCCAACTGGCGTGCCTGGCGCTCGTCCTTCACCGCTTTGTAGGCGGCGGGTTGAACGCTGCCAGCCAGATGCAGAAGCGGCGGGCCATCGGTGCCCGTTTCCACCAACCCCGATGGCGCGCGCGGCAAGCGGCAGGTATCGACCAGAAAGACGGTGTGGGCTTCCAAGCCCTTGGACCCGTGCACGGTCATGATGCGCACCTTGTCAGCGCGCGCTTCCATGTCCCGCTTGATCTCAAGTCTCAGCCGGCGAAGGGTGTCGAGGAAGGCTTCCAGGCTCGCCAGGCCAGATCCGGGCCGGCTTTCCTCGGAGCGAGCAAGGCGCAGAACCTCGTCGAGCGGATCGCGGCAGTCTTCGCCGAGACGGGCGATGAATTTGCGCCGACCGCCATCGCGGCCCAGGACCGTGGCAAGAAAGGTGTACGGCGAGGCAAAGTCGGCCAGCGCACGCCAGCCTTTCACATCCAATTGCGCCTGGTGGATGGCAGGATCGTCGGTCGGTGCGTTGAGAGCGTCGATAAGGAGCCCGGGACGGTCGGAAGCTAGGCGCTCCAACTGTTCGTCGGTGAGGCCAATGAGCGGGCTCATCAGCAGCTCGGCGAGCGAGAGATCATTCTCCGGCAGGAGAACGGTTTGAATCAGCGCCATCAGGTCTTCGACCGCGATATGATCAGTCAAAACCAGCCGGTCGGTCCCGGCAACGGCGATGGCCCGTTTCTTCAGGGCACGGTTGATGGCGTCGGCCATCGCCCCGCGAGTGCGCAGCAGAATGAGCATGTCGCCGGGGTTCCGGCCGGCCTCAACCATGCGGGCGATGCGCTCGGCGATCGCATCGGCAAGGCGCAGATGCGGCGCGCGGACCGCATCATAGGGGGCGAGCCAATCCTGGGGTTCTTCGGCCTTGCTGCCCTTGATAACAGGCCAGATTTCCACCAGACCGCGTGCATCGCGGTGCGGTTCATGCACCAATCCTTCGTCCAACGTCACGCCGGCCAGCGCTTCGTTGCGGGCGAACACGGTGTCGACGGCGGAAAGGACATCGCGGGTGGAGCGGAAGGAGAGGCGCAATGGGACAAGGCCCGCAAAGGGCACGTCGGACCGCGCGGCCTTGGTCTCCAGCTCACGACGGGTGGCGTCAAACTGGCGCGGATCAGCGCCCTGGAAGGAGTAGATGGACTGCTTGTCGTCGCCGACCGCGAAGAAGGTTGGTGTGATGCGTTCGCGGGCCGCCTCACCATCGAAGAAATCATCGGACAGCGCGCGGATGATGCGCCATTGATCGCCGGAGGTGTCCTGCGCTTCGTCGACCAGCACATGGTCGATGCGCTGGTCGATCTTGTAGCCGACCCAGGCGCGGGCATCTGAACCGGTGAGAAGGGCCGCCGTGCGAGCTATGAGATCATCAAAGTCGAGCGCGCCACGCCGGGTCTTTAACCGTTCGAAGCGATCAATCACCGCCAGCGCAACGGTGATGAGATCGGCGTAGTGAAGGTGAGCGCGCAGAGCCAGGATACGGTTCTGCTCGGCGGCGATTGTGTCGAGTGCTTCGGGGAAGGCCTCCTTGATCTTGAAGAGCGAGCGCTGGCCGGTGGCGCGCGGTTTGCCAGCCCCTGTGAACAGACCATCGTGCCAGTTGGTGGCACGGATATGAGGTTCATCAGACTGATGAGCCTGCCAAAGCGGTGCGATCCGATCTTTGTCAGTCTTGGTGCCGATGCTTTGCGCGACATCCCAATAGGCGGCGACCACATCGTGCGGCAGATGCGGAGAGGTGGCAGCCGGATCTGCAAGCGCCTCGCGGGCTGCCTCAGGGTTCGGGTCGGCAAGGCCAAGCATCGTGGCGTGGGTGGCCAACAAGCCTTCTGGACCGGTGGTCCCGCCCCGCAGGAGTGCGTGGCGGTTCTGAAGCAGCTTGTCGATCAGGTCGGCCAGACTGCCGTCAGCCAGCCTCTCGGTGAGGCCGTTCAACGCTCGCGCCAGATCGGTACCCGGATGCGCGGCTGCCGAGGCCAGAATTTGGGCTCGCGCTTCCTCCATCATGAGCGCCGCTTCGCGGTCATCAAGCACCGCGAAAGAGGCCGGCACACCGGCCTCCAGCGGGAATTGATGCAACAGGCTCTCACAGAAGGCATGGATGGTCTGGATCTTGAGCCCGCCCGGCGTCTCTAGGGCTCGGGCAAAAAGGCCACGTGCAAAGGCCAGATCGGCCTCGGTCAGGCGTCCGGGTTTCAGATCGGCCAGGGTCGCGGCGAGCTCCTCGTCATCCAGCCGGGTCCAGCCGGCCAGCGCATCGAACACGCGGGCAGCCATTTCAGCGGCAGCAGCTTTGGTAAAGGTAAGGCACAGAAGCGCGGAGGGGTCCTGCCCGTCGAGCAGCAACCGAAGCACGCGCAGCGTGAGCACGTAGGTCTTACCCGCACCGGCGTTGGCGCTCACCCAGGCGGAGCTTCTGGGGTCGGAGGCGCGGGCCTGTGCGAGACGGGTCGCATCGGGAACCTTGGGTCTGGCCTTCTGGCGTTCAGCCATCACCGGCCTCGTCGGCCGACCGCCATTCCTTCACCCGCGCCAGATGATGATAGGTGCCATCGGCGCGCACCCATTCAGGCCGCAAGAGAGGCGTGAAAGGGGCACCAGCGAGGAAGCTCGCCCAAAGGCGGGTGAGCTTGTCGCGCGCGTCGGCGGCAAGCTGGGTCAACTCCTCGGCATCGTCGAACGAGACTACCGAAACCGGGTCTCGCGCAGCGCCTATTTTCACATAATCGGCCGAGCGTGCGGCGAGCGGTGGAACTTCTCCAAACGCTCCTTCGCTCAGCATCATGGCGGTCAGCGGCAATTGCGGCGCGAGGCCAAGCTGTACCTGCTTGGCGCTGGGTGTTGCGCCCGTTTTGAAATCACGGATCGCCGCTTGGCCTTCGGCGTAAAAATCAATGCGGTCAGCTCGACCGGTCAGGCGGCAGATCGTTCCGGCGATCTCCAGCTCAAGCGCGCCACGCCGTTCCGCATGGCGTTTGGCGAGCCCTGTGCTCCAGGTTTCCTCCAGAGTTAGGTAGGGGCCAGCAAGCTGTTCCAAGCGCCGTGCCCACAGCGCTTTGATTTCCGGGAAAGGGTCCAGCGTCTCCAGAACTGTGCGCGCTTCGCCCTCAAAAGCCTGCTGCCAGTCCGCCACGGGCTTAGCGTCAAGATGCGGTGCGACGGCCTCCAAAAGGCCATGGAACAGCGTACCGCGTTCCGCCGCACCGGGGGCGAGGCCAAGACCGGGCGCCTCTTCCAGCCTGAGAACTCGCTTGGCGTAAACGCTGTAGGGGTCGCGGAAGAGCGGCTCGACATCGGTGATGGACAACCGTGTTGGAACCCGTGCCGGGCGCGGCTCGGGCCGTGGTCGTTCGGCGATGATGTCAGGCCGATCCCATGTCCGAGCGAGCGCGAGCAGGGGCTCTGCCCGATGGCGCATCGCTTTACCGGTTTCCTCCGGCAGGAAGGCGAGAAGCCGTTGCAGCCAGCGCGAGGAGACGGTGGGCGTGCCATCCACTTTCAGCGCCCGGCTGAGCGTCACCTTTCTATTCCCAAGCGCCATTTCGACGTCATGGGCGGAAAGGCCGATACGCTGCTCCGGACTTTCCAGGCCAAGGCCAGCCATCATGCCACGCGACAAAAGCGGACTGGCCGAGGGTAGGTTGGGCCAGACCTGCTCGTTGAGCCCGGCAAGAATGATGTGGTCCACCGCCTGGAGGCGAGCTTCCAACGGTCCCCAGATCATGCAAGCCGGATCGCCGCCGGCCACCGGCCGCACGGTCTGTTCGGCAAGCAAGGTTTCAAGAAGCGCGGGAGCTTCGCGCAAAGGCGCGGAGAGCCCCGTGTCCGCCTCGCGAAGCTGGCGGCGGAACCCTCCCAACACTTCGCCGGCACTGCCGCCATAGAGTGGGTTCAACGCCTCCGCGTGATCGGTTTGTGCGATCGATTCACTGACCGCAAACAGAGCCTCGACATAGGCATCAAAGGGCACGTCCTCATCACCCAGATCGGCAAGGGGCTGGAAGGCCGCCTCCAGCCTATCGATAAGCGCCAAAACTCTGTCGGCATCTTCTGTGGAGAGGGTACGCCGTAGCGCCGGAACGAACTGCTGCGGCCCTTCTGGCTCGGGTTTTTGGCCTGCATCATCCTGCTCTTTCATGCGCAGGGCGGCCATCATCCGCAGCGCCTCAAGGCCGGATGGCAGGGCTATGCCACGTAGCACCAACCGTTCCAAAAGGCGCGTGTGCCGTCTCGTATCGGCGGGTGCCGCCCCGAGCGCACAGAGCGGATGCTTGAGAAGTGCGAGCAGTGGAATGGCGGCAAACCCGGTTCGCCACGCTTCGGCGGCAGCGAGCATCAGGCGGGCAGGCGGCGTCTCACGTAGCGGCGTGCCGGCCGTGTCATCCAGGGCCAGCCCAAAGCGTTCGGCCTCAAGCTGTACGCGGCGGGCAAGCGCGCGGTCGGGCGTCACCAGAGCGACCGTTTCGCTGACGCTCACGCTGGCCTTCATGGCCATAGCAAGTGCCAGTGCTTCCTCATCCTCGCTGCTTGCTTCTAGCAAATCTGCGCCCTCCATGACAGACGCCGCCAATTCAGGCATCGGCCGACTGGCCGGCCATGTGCCTGTGGCCGGGGCCGGCAGGAATGCGGCGGACACCAGCTTTCGCCGCGAACCGTCGCTTCCGAGCAACCGGCAGTCAGCACGGGTGCGCTTCATGGTTGCGAGCAGGCGCGCCAGATTGTGCTGGGGGTGGCTGGCATTTTCTGGCGTGTCGTCGACGAGACGTTCGAAGGCCGTTTCGGCCATATCCAGATCGAGCCCCGGCAGGACAACACAGCCCTGTGGATGGTCGGCGATGGCCGCCAGAAAACGCGCGGTGGCGGGAATTGAGCCTGTGGACCCTGCTGCAATGATCGGTCCGGTGGTCGGGCCAGCCCTAACCGATGCGGTGCGGGCATCCAGCAACAGGCGACGACGGGTGGCTGCATCCACTGCTCCCTCCGCCTCAAGGATGGCCGGCCAATTGTCGGTCAGGATACCAAGCAGGGTGAGCGTCAACTGCCAATAGGCGGCATGATCATCCGGCACCAGCTTGGCCAGGTCCTGCCAGTCGCGCTCTTCGGTGGCCATGCGATCCAGAAGATCGGCCATCTCGGCGGCCAGATGCGCGCTCTCGGCCAGAGACTGGGGAAAGGCCAGCTGCTCCGGCGTCGCCTGAAGCAGGGTGCTGGCGATGTCGCTTCCCGTGCCGGCAATTGCATCTCGCATGGCCGCGCCGGCAGCATTGATCAGACGTGAAAGGATCAGTCGGCGGCGCAGCGGCGATATCGCGAGCGGTAGCTGTCCAACGTCTGGTGACCGCGCCGTATCGGGGGCTGTCGGTAGCCGGTCAGCATCGTCACCCTCCGGGTCATGCAATCCTTCATCTTCATCGGCGTCGGCCAGCGTTCGGATGGCCGGCAGAAGGGCTGTTCCGCCCAAGGCGTCCGTCAGGATCTCCGCAAACACACGCGCGGCGCGGCGGGTCGGCAAATAGAAGGTCGTGTCGATGCGCGCCAGCGGATCGTCCACTGGACCGACTTCAAGGCTGCCATCTAGCCAGCTGGTCGCCAAGCGTGGAAGGAACGGCGTTTCAGGTCCAATGGAGAAGAGCGTCATGTCGCAGATGGAGCAGCCCGGAGCGGGCGTGTCCAGCCCGCGCTAAAACGCTTGAACACGGTCCAAGGCGGCTTCAGCCGTTGCGATGGCCTCGGGTGTGCCGACGGTCATCCACTGGCCGCGCAGAATGTAACCGTAGAGACGACGACGCTCGATCGCCCAGTCGAACAAGACGTTCAGCGAGAACGGCCCTTCCGGCGCATTGGCAAAGATCTCGGCGGTCATCATGGCCGTGCCGGTGTAGTTGAACGGCACCGGATAATGGCCGCGCCTGGCAAGCGTGCCATCGTCCAAGATGGCGAAGTCACCTGGATGGCTGCCAAGACCGATGCTGGAATGGCGTGGCGCCAGGAGGAGCAGGAGATCCATTTCCAACGGATTGAAAACGCTCAGCATGCTCGGCAACGCATGGGTGTCGCCGACCCAGAAGCTGTCAGAGTTGGTGGTAAAGAAGACATCATCCAAATGCGGCAAAGCGCGAACGATGCCTCCGCCGGTTTCCAGCGGCTCACCGGCTTCGCGCGACAGGATGATCGACGGCCCTTGGCCTGTCTTGATCCGCGCGCCGCAATGCGCCTCGATCTGATGGGGCAGATAGTGGGTGTTCACAACCGCCCGCTCAACACCTGCATGGGCGAAGGTATCAAGCACCCGGTCGAGCATGGTTTCGCCACCGACCTTGATGAGCGGCTTGGGCATGGTGTCGGTTAAGGGCCGCATACGTGTGCCCAGACCGGCTGCCAGCACCATAACCGGGGGCATGTTTGATGACGTTGACGTCAAAATCACTCAGCCTCCGGCAGGATCTGCGCATAGAAGGGCCGCAACGCGGCGAGGTCGGGATGACGCAGGCTCTGGCGCACATAGGCTTCGATGCGCGGCAGATGGGCGAGGTAAGCCGGCTTGCCGTCGCGCGCATTCAGCCGGGCGAAGATGCCCAGTATCTTTGTGTTCCGCTGAACCGTCATCAGGGCCACCCCAGCCTCAAACGCTTCTCTTTCAAACCCGGCCCCACGGGCGCCAGCATAGGCCGATAGCAGCTGCGATTGAAGGGCTGACGGAATCGTCACCCGGGCATCCTGGATCAGCGAGGCAACATCATAGGCCGGCGGGCCAAACAGCGCATCCTGATGATCGATGATACCGACCCGGGCGAGACCTTCTTGATCGGGGCGCCAGATAAGGTTGGGCGAGTGAAGATCACGCAGCGTTAGCGTAGCTGGCTGGTCATTGAGCGGTGCAAGCAGGGATCGCCAAGTGTCATCAAAAGCGGCTCGGTCAAAGCTGTCTGGGTCGATGCCGCGATGATCAAGATACCAGTCCGGACACAGGCTGATTTCGGTAAGGAACACGTCCTGGTCATAACGATGGAGCGTATGGGAATCATCGCCTGGGACAGGCAGAACCGGGTGCCAATCCGTTTCATGGAGGGTGGCCAAAAGGCGAGACACCGTCTCATAACGTCCCGGATCCGGACCGCCATCGTCTCGCAGGATCGACCCGGTTCCCAGGTGCTCCAGCAGCAACAGGCCGGCGTCGAGATCCTGCGCTAGCATCTCCGGCGCAGCGAAGCCGTTCGAGCGGAGCGCGGTGCCGACGGCAACAAACGCATGCACGCTTTCAGCCAGATGGACAAGCTGACTGTAGGGCTTGCCGTCCTTGACCACTGGCCCGTCCGGCTGGCGGGCGGAGTCCATGACGATGAGTGGCGGATCGGTGACAAGGCGCTCATAGCGACGGCTGGAGGCATCGCCCTGCAGCCGCCGTCGTTCGGTTGTGGCATGGGTGGACTTGGTCAGAAATTCCCGGATGGCAAAGGAACGACGGAGGCGTTCCATCAAAGGTTCTGGCCCTGAGAGCGAGGCCATGCGGGCAGATTCGCCATCCATGCATAACGATAGTGTCAGCGCGCCAGGGAACGCGCCCTCGCTTGCCTGGCTAGGCCATTCAATGAGCCGGATGGCGGGATCGTCAGGATCATCAAGACCAAACTCGGTCATCTCGCTGGGATCAGCGAGGCGATAAAGATCAGCATGCAGGACAGCCGGGTCAGCCTCGTCATACCGCTGAACAAGCGTGTAAGTCGGCGAGGGCACTTCAAGGCCGGAATCGTCAGCGAGCGCGCGGATGAAAGCGCGGGCGAAGCTTGTTTTGCCAGCACCAAGATCACCGTCCAGCCGGATCACCCAGCCGGGGGCTGCGACCATGGCGATGTCCTCGGCCAGCCGGGCGGTTGCCTCTTCTCCCTCAAGCCGCATCGGGCCAATCATGATGCCGAGATATCCTCTGCCAGCCTGGGTGTGGCCTACTGCGCTGCCTGATCGAGCGGCAAGGCGCTGTCGGGATCAAGCGGCAGCG
Source organism: Pseudomonadota bacterium (assembly GCA_038749715.1). GTDB lineage: Bacteria > Pseudomonadota > Alphaproteobacteria > Rhizobiales > MH13 > MH13. The sequence goes on along the minus strand of JBCDHR010000005.1, from coordinate 349,103 downwards.
AACAGCGAACGACCGTGCCGACGCCCTCGCGGGACCAGAGCGAGACTGTTCCGCCATGCAGTTCGACCAGCGCGCGGGCGAGCGTGAGGCCAAGCCCAGCACCGGAGCCAACGCCATTCTGACCGGTCTCAAAAGGCTCAAAGGCAGCCTTCGCCTGGGCAGCGCTCATACCGCGACCGCGATCGATAACAGAGACCATCGCGCGGTCGCCGTGGCGGCGGATGGCGATGCGAACCTTGCCGTCCTGCGGGCTCGACGCCACCGCATTGGACAACAGATTGAACAGCACCTGCCGCATACGGGTTTCGTCGACGATCAACGTGGAAATCTCAGGATCAAGACGACGGTCGATGGCGATCCCGGTGTCCATAAGCCGGTCTTTCAGCCCGCTTTCGGCCTCATCAATCAGGCGGTCCGGTGCGATGCGATCAAGCGAAAGGGTGAGAATCCCGGCGTCGACGGTCGCCAGATCAAGAATGGAATCAACCAGCGCGACCAGTGATTGGGTGGAGGACAGAACGAAGTCCAGATAGTCGCGCTGGCGCTCATTGAGCGGGCCGGTCGCGTCGTCGTCGAGAAGCTGGGCGAAGCCGATGATCGAGGTGAGCGGCGAGCGCAACTCGTAGGAGACATGCTTGATGAAGGTGGTCTTCACACGCGCCGCCTCTTCGAGCGCAGCGTTGCTTTCACGAAGCGTGTCCTCAATGGCGACGGCCGCGCTAACATCATTGGCCGTCAGCATGGTCGCGCCGCCGGGAAGGGGCGTGGCGATGAGGTCCACCACCCGATCATCGGTCAGGCTGACGCGGGCGATGAAACCCTCCCGCCGCTGGCCGAGTGCGCCGACCAGACCAACAAGCTGGTCGATCACGCGTCGGTCGCGGGCAAGGTCGCGGATCGGCGCGGTGATGTCCTTCACATGGGCGCCAGCCTTGGCCTCTTCGGCGGTGAGGGACCAGAGCGTGCGGAAGGCCGGGTTGACCAGCTGCAGGCGGCCGTTGGAGCCGAACACGGCGACGCCTTCGCGCAAGGCATCCAAAGTTGCCGCGCGAACCTGCGTGGCGGCAGTGAAGCGTGATTTCAGCTCGACCTTTTCGGTCTCGTTCTCAAACAGCCAGATCGCCCCACCATCGGCATTGGGCGCAGTGATAACCCTCAAGAAGCGGCCATCATAAAGCTCCCAGTCGGCAGTGATCGGTTCAGCCGCTGCGTAGGCAGCGGAGAACTGGTCGCGCCAACCGCGATGGTTGCCGGACTCCGGCATCTGGCGGGTGGACTTCAGATAGGTCAGCACCGTGGATTCGTGGGGATGATCGTCGAGCACACGGCGCTGAAAACCAAACAGGTCGGCAAAGGCTGCGTTGTAGAAAGTCAGGTGCCTCTCGGCATTGAAAACACAAACGGCTGTGTTCAGTGCGTTCAGCATCCGATCCTGAACCGCATGCACATCCTCAAGCGCTTGTTCGTAGCGATCCCGCGCACTGAGCGGCATAGCGTAACCTGCTGTCAGTGTGACGCCGGAACGGGTGGTGGAGCGCAGATGCACCAGGCGGTCGCCGCTGGCATCGCCCTCAGTGTCGGTTGGCAGATTGGCCGAGGCGAGGCGCTGGCCATCATCGTGCTGGGTTTCAATCGTCGACCATTGGTCCGGATCGCCGAGCACGGCCCTGGCGGACACGATGCCGCTTTCACCATCGCCGATCCCGCGGCCTTTGAAGGCATCGTTTGACCAGGAGACGAGACCGGCGGCATCGGCCGTCCAGACGGGGAAGTCGACGGCGTTCAGAAGCTGTTTGAGGTGCTGGCTTTCAGCTTCCAGATTGGCACAAAGATGCAATGCATCGGCGAAGTCCCGCTGCAGACGGGATAGGTCGCGCAGGCGGACAATGAGACGCGCACCGACGGGGCGCCCCTGCACATTGATCAACGTGCCGCCGCGTGTACGAACATCGCGGTCAAAACGCTGTCCCTCGGCGCGCAGCTTGTCGATGGCATCGGCAAGGCCAGCACTGTCTTCCGGCTCGATCCAGTCACCGAAATGCGGCAGATCCTCCGCCCGCTCAGGCATGGCCGATTGTTGGCTTGGGCAGTGCAGGACGGTGAGCCGGCCATCGGGCTGGACAAGAAGCAGGCCATCGCCTGAGGTGTCGACAAGGCTTTGGGTGGAATCGCGTTCGCTGCGGGCGCGCTCAAGCGCTTCGGCGGTGCCGGCAGAACGGCGGCGTTCGCGGCGCAGGGCGAACAGGCTTATCGAAGCGACACCTGCCGCAAACACGCCGAAACCCAGCAGCGCGGCAGTGCCGACGGCAAGCATGGGGCCATTTAGGGTTTGAAGGACGGTGTCAAAAGGCGCACCCGCGCTCTGAGCTTGAGCTGGCACCGTAAGCGCCGTGGTCGCCATCATGCCAAGCGTCAGACGGATGGAGGCGGGACGACATTCACGTCGCCGCTTGGGCCAAGATGTAGTTGGCTCGCCGCTGCCTGCCATACCGGTCCAATCCCTGCGCCAGCCCGCACCAGGCCGGCGGCATGCCCATGATCGATCGGGCGCAACCCTCAGGGTTGCTCAAGACCGCCGTCCGCGCCGGCCACAAGGCGCCGATCCTACGGCATGCCAGATCGAATCAGGGACAAGGTACAGGGACGAGGACTCCTCTGTGGAGTGAACGAAACAAAAACAAATCCGCCACCACAGCAAAAAGTGGCACCCGCGGTTGGGCGGAACGCCCAGAGCAAGAAAGGAACGGCCGCGTATTCTTGTCTGCTCTGTTCGTCGGCAGAGCCTCGGAAAGACCAACTCTAACCCTTAGGCGGCACGCGCTCCGGTCCTACAGACCGACCGCTTTGTGCCAGTTCAATACCTGTAGGCATCACCCTTGAACGGCCCCTCCGGCTTCACGCCGATATAGGCAGCCTGCTCGTCGGAAAGCTTGGTCAGTTCAGCGTTCAGCTTGCCAAGATGAAGCATGGCGACCTTCTCATCGAGATGCTTGGGCAGCACATAGACCTTGTTCTCGTACTTGTCGCCGCGCGTCCAAAGCTCGATCTGAGCGAGCGTCTGGTTGGCAAACGATGCCGACATCACAAAGCTTGGGTGACCGGTGGCATTGCCAAGGTTCACCAGGCGGCCTTCGGACAGGAGGATGATGCGTTTTTCGTCAGGGAACTCAACGAGGTCGACCTGCGGTTTCACATTCTTCCATTTGAAGTTTTTCAGGCCCGCGACCTGAATCTCATTGTCGAAATGGCCGATGTTGCAGACGATGGCCATGTCTTTGAGATCACGCATGTGATCGACGGTGAGCACATCTTTGTTGCCAGTTGCGGTGACTACCACGTCGGCGCGCGGTGCGGCGTCTTCCATGGTGACCACCTCAAAACCGTCCATCGCAGCCTGAAGAGCGCAGATCGGATCGACCTCGGTGACCAGCACGCGAGCGCCGGCGCCGGACAGTGACTGTGCAGAGCCTTTGCCGACATCGCCATAGCCGCAAACAATGGCAACCTTGCCGGCGAGCATCACATCTGTGCCGCGGCGGATGGCATCCACCAGGCTCTCGCGGCAGCCATACTTGTTGTCGAACTTCGACTTGGTGACAGAGTCGTTGACGTTGATCGCTGGGAAGGGAAGCTCACCGCGTTCCTGAAGCTGATAAAGCCGCATGACGCCGGTGGTTGTCTCTTCGGACACGCCCTGAATGTTGGCTTTGACCTTGGAGTAGAAGCCCGGCTCCTTGGCAAGGCGTTTTTTGATCTGCGCGAACAGGTACTCTTCTTCCTCGCTTTTGGGATTGTCGAGGACAGACGGGTCTGTCTCTGCTTTGGAGCCAAGAAGCACCAGCATGGTGGCGTCGCCGCCATCATCAAGGATCATATTGGCCGTTTCGCCATTTCCCCAATCGAGGATGCGGTCTGCATAGTCCCAATACTCCTCCAGCGTTTCGCCCTTGGTGGCGAAGACGGGGATGCCGGCAGCGGCGATGGCAGCGGCGGCATGGTCCTGGGTGGAGAAGATGTTGCAGGAGGCCCAGCGCACTTCGGCGCCAAGCGCCACCAGCGTTTCGATGAGAACAGCGGTCTGCACCGTCATGTGCAACGAGCCAGCAATGCGCGCACCTTTCAGAGGCTGCGCGTCGGCATACTCTTCGCGGCACGCCATCAGGCCGGGCATTTCTGTCTCGGCGATGTCGAGTTCGGTGCGGCCCCAATCGGCAAGGTTGATGTCTTTGACGATGTAATCGGTCATGAGTTTTCCTGCTTGGGCTGGCCTGATCGGGCTGTCTTGATGGTGGGAGGATGGGCAACCGATCCGAGAAATGTGGATCAGCGCAATTGGAGTTGCCCTATCACCAGCAGCCGCCAGTTGCAATGCAGATATAAAGACATCTTTATATCTTTGTGCCAGCGTTAAGCGAAGATGAAGGCGGGCTAGAGGCGCGCGGCGATGGTTGCCAATGGCAGCAGATAGTCGGTCGGTTCGTCCGGTAGGATCGCAAGAGCCTCGGCTTCCAGCGCTTCCAGCGTCTCTGCATGACCATCGAGCCGGGCTTTCTTGTGGGCCGACCAGGAGCGGATGAACGCGGCGATCTGCGCCGGTCGCCAGGCAAGGCGGCAGGCAAAGTCAGGCACCGCCACCTCTTCGAACGGCATCTTCAGCTCGTCCTTGGTGTAACCACGCCAGCTCAACCGGTTGCCGTCGGACCAGTAGGGTCGCAGCACCTCTTTGATGGGATCGAAGAGCTTGGCTTGGACATCCGGTTCGGCTTCGCCACCACCATAAGCCCAGGCAAAGAACAAAGCGCGGGGCCGCGCGACGCGCGCGACCTCTGGCCAAAAGGCCTGATGATCAAACCAGTGCAGGGCGGTCGCAACTGTAATGGCGTCTGTGCTGGCATCGGCCAAACCGGACTGATCGGCTGGCGCCGCCTTGTATGTGATCCGAGGATGAGCCCGTGCTTGCGCGATCTGCGCGGCATCGATGTCGGTGGCATGAACATAGGCAAAGCGGTCTGCCAACCGTTGGGTCGACTGCCCCGATCCTGCGCCGACATCCCAGGCCAGATCATGGCCGGGGACCTGATCAGCGATCCAGTCGAAAAGCTCGTCTGGATAGGTGGGGCGGGCGGCGGCATAGACCTCCGCCTGCGATCCGAATGTCGTTGCGTTCTCGACCGAAGTGATCATCCCCGGCGCCTATCATGGACGCCGGAACGTGTCAGCTTGGCCGTTACGCCAACCCTTCAAAGAGCGCCGTGGAAAGATAGCGTTCGGCGAAGCTGGGTAGGATGATGACGATGTTCTTGCCGGCATTCTCCTGCCGCTGGCCAATGCGAATGGCAGCGGCCAACGCAGCACCGGAGGAGATGCCAGCCGGCAGACCCTCAAGACGTGCCGCAAGGCGGGCCATCGCAAGTGCATCTTCATTGGAGACGGTCTGCACCTCGTCATAAACATCTGTGTTCAGCACATCGGGCACGAAGCCCGCGCCAATGCCCTGGATTTTGTGGGGGCCGGGGTTGCCCCCGGAGAGGACCGGCGAGTCTTCCGGCTCAACCGCTACGACATGAAGGTTGGGCAGCCGAGGCTTAAGCACTTCGGAGACGCCGGTGATGGTACCGCCTGTGCCGATGCCGGAGACAAAGATGTCCACGGCGCCCTTGGTGTCGTTCCAGATTTCCTCCGCCGTCGTGTCGCGGTGGATCTGCGGGTTGGCCGGATTCTGGAACTGCTGCGGGATGATCGCTCCAGGGATCGACGCGGCGAGCTCTTCAGCGCGGGCGATGGCGCCCTTCATGCCTTTGGCCGCTTCTGTGAGCTCCAGTTCGGCGCCCAGAAGCGCAAGCATCTTGCGGCGCTCGATAGACATCGACTCCGGCATCACCAGGACTAGCCGCACGCCCTTTTGCGCGGCGGCAAAGGCAAGCGCGATGCCGGTGTTGCCGGAGGTCGGCTCGATGAGCACCGTGTCGGGCGTCAGCTTTCCGTCGGCTTCCAGCGCGTCCAGCATGGCAACGCCAATGCGGTCCTTCACCGAGGCGATGGGGTTGAAGAACTCCAGCTTGGCGAGAAGGTTCGCGCCGACTTTGTGTTCGCGCGCGAGCTTATCGAGGCGGACCAGCGGCGTGTCGCCGATAGTCTCGGTGATGGAGCCATAGATATGGCCGCGACCGGGCGCGCGACTTGTCTGAGATGCAGTGTCTTGGGTGTGGGCAGACGCGTTCATCGTCGCCTCCTAACTGGTGGTTCCCTGTCGCGTGCAAGATAAGGTGCCGACGGGCCAGATGCGAGCGATGGGCTGGTGAAGCCACCCGCTCAAGTGCAAGTTCAGTTTGTGAAGTGGTAGTTTGAAGAAATGAGGTTTCGGCCTGCTAGGCTTTGGAAGCCGCCGATGGATCAGCCTTGCCCGGTCGATCCGAATCCACCGCTGCCACGATCTGTTTCAGAAAGGCTCTGGGCCTCAATGAAACGTGGCTGGACGACCGGTGCGATCACCATTTGCGCAATGCGCATGCCTCGGCTGATGGTCACTGGTTGCTCGCCCAGATTGATGAGGATGACCTTCACCTCACCGCGATAGTCGGCATCCACGGTCCCAGGGCTGTTGAGCACGGTGACACCCTGTTTGGCGGCGAGCCCGGAGCGCGGCCGCACCTGCGCCTCGTAACCCGCTGGCAAAGCCATCGCGAAACCGGTCGGGACCAGCGTGCGTTCGCCGGGAGCAAGATCGGTATCTTGGTCGAGGGCGGCGCGCAGATCTGCCCCAGCGGCCAGCGCGCTCTCATAGGCGGGCAGCGGTAAGTCGCCGGCATGCGGTAAGCGCTGGAAAAGAACGTCGATCATGTGGGCAAATCAGCGGCCAACCGCGCGATCAGCTTGGCGGCCACATCCTGCTTGCCCATGGTCGGCCAGGGGTCAGCGCCGGATGTGGTCAGCACGGTCACCGTGTTGGCGTCGCCACCCATGACGCCGGATTTCGGGCTCACATCATTGGCGACGATGTAATCCGCGCCCTTGCGGGTGAGTTTCTCGCCTGCATGCTTCTGGACGTCTGAGGTCTCGGCGGCAAAGCCCATCACCAGCGCCGGACGGTTGGGGCCGGTGGCGATGGTTTTCAGAATGTCGGGGTTCTCGGTCAACTTCAGCGCCGGTGCACCTGCCCCATCCTTCTTGATCTTGTTCGCGCTGGTGTCCGCGACACCCCAGTCGGCAACAGCCGCGGCGAAGATGCCGATGTCAGCGGGCAGCGCGCTTGTGGTGGCGGCCAGCATCTCCTTAGCCGTCTGCACCTTCACCCGCTCAACGCCGATGGGAGCATCAAGATTGGTGGGGCCGGAGACCAGCGTCACCCGCCCCCCGGCGGCATAGGCGGCTTGGGCCAGTGCATAGCCCTGTTTGCCGGACGAGCGATTGGCAATGTAGCGCACTGGATCGATGGGCTCATGGGTCGGCCCGGCGGTGATGAGCACATGCTTACCCCAAAGCGCCCCCTCCTCGCGTGGCGTAGCAAAGTAGGCTTCGACGGCCATGGCGATGTCCATCGGCTCAGCCATGCGGCCCACGCCGACCTCGCCGGACTCGGCCATCTCGCCGGCTTCCGGACCAATCATGCGGACACCGTCCGCAAGGAGTGTTTCTGCATTGCGCTTGGTTGCCGGGTGGCCCCACATTTTGGGGTTCATCGCCGGGGCGATGAGAACCGGCGCTGTTGTCGCAAGCAAGACCGTGGACGCCAGATCATCGGCCAAGCCGTTCGCCATCTTGGCCATGAAATCGGCTGTCGCCGGTGCGACCACCACAAGATCTGCTTCGCGGGCCAGCCTGATATGGCCGATATCCTGCTCGGCATCACGATCCCAAAGCTCGGTGAAGACCGGCTCACCAGAAACGGCACCAAGCGTCAGCGGGGTAATGAACCCCTGCGCGCCCTTGGTCATGATGACCCGCACGCGGGCGCCGCGCTCTCGCATGCGGCGCACCAAGTCGGGTGCTTTGTAAGCGGCGATGCCGCCCGTGATCAAAAGCAGAATGGTGCGGCCAGAAAGGGTTTGGTCGATCAGCATGGGCGGACCCTAATCGTCGTCATCGCCAGCCTCAAGGGCAACGGGGTGGTTGCCTTAATCACTAAGCCCCGGACTTGATCCGGGGCCTCGCGCCGACGAGATCATCGAGGTCCCGGCTCGCGCTACGCTTGGCCAGGACTTGCACGCTCTAGCATCGAAGGGTCAGTTCACGATCAACACCACCGCGATCGCCACAATGCCCAGCGCCACGACAGCCGGCCAGGCATTGATTTGCCGGGGCTGCCGATGGGTAAGGCCATCAGGGTTCTCCGGATCAAGCGCGGTCGCGACGCGCTGCATGCGCTGCATCATGTCAGGCGCACCCGAGAGCAGGCGGGCGGCGGTCACAGCCGATTTGGCCACAGTCTCGGCTTGTTTGATCGGCGAGAGGTTGCTCCTGATCCACTCAGAAACCACCGGGTCGGACGTCTTCCAGATATCAAGATTGGGGTCCAGCGTTCGCGCCACGCCTTCGACCACAACCATTGTCTTTTGTAACAGGATGAGCTGCGGCTGGGTGCGCATATCGAACAGGTCGGTGACCTCAAACAGCTGGGTCAGAAGCCGCCCCATGGAAATTTGCGAGGCGTTGCGGCCATGGATCGGCTCGCCAATCGCCCGCAGCGCTTGAGCAAAGCTGTCGACATCATGATGGGCGGGCACATAGCCGGCCTCAAAGTGCACCTCCGCCGTCCGGCGATAGTTGCGGGTGATGAAGCCGAACAGGATTTCGGCCAGGAAGCGCCGTTCGGCCTCGCCCAAGCGGCCTGTGATGCCCAGATCGACGGCGACCAGCGTGCCATCAGGCTCCACGAACAGGTTCCCCGGGTGCATGTCGGCATGGAAGAAACCATCGCGCATGGCATGGCGCAGGAAGGATTGGATGATGCGCGCGCCGAGCTTTTCCAGATCATGGCCATCGGCGCGGATGCCCTCCACATCGGAGAGCTTGCGCCCATCGATCCATTGCATGGTGAGAACTTGTGCGCCGGACCTGTCCCAATCGACACTGGGCACCCGGAAACCCTCGTCGTTGCGCACATTCTCAGTCATCTCGGCGAGCGCCGCCGCTTCCATGCGCAAATCCATTTCAAGACGCACGCTTTCGGCCAGCGTATCGACCACGGCCACCGGACGCAGCCGGCGCACATCAGCGGCGAAACGCTCGATCAGCCGCGCTGCGACGTAAAAGGTCTGAAGGTCTCGGCCAAAGCGACGGGCAACGCCAGTGCGCAGCACCTTCACGGCAACTGGCTTGAGCTGGCCGGTGTCGTGATCTCGGACCATCGCCTTGTGGACCTGGGCGATAGAGGCGGCAGCAAGCGCCGGCTCCAGGCTCTCGAACAGCGCCTCGCAGGGCTGGCCAAGTGAATCTTCGATGCGTGCCTTGGCCTTGTCGAGCGCCATGGAGGGCAGGCGATCCTGAAGAGTCTCCAGATCGCGCGCAACGGCCATGCCGACCAGGTCAGGACGGGTTGCCAGGAACTGGCCGAGCTTAATGTAGGACGGCCCAAGGCGGGCGAGCGCCGTCGACAGCCGGTCGGCGCGGGTCGCGGCCTGTTTGCGACGCGCCAGCATGTTCGCCAAACGCAGCGGCAGTTGCGCCGGCGGCGGTGTTAGATCGATCTCGACACCGGTGAACACACCTTCGCGCGCCATGACAAAGCCGGCGCGGGCAAGGCGGAAGAGCGCGGCGAGCGTGGTGATCATAAAAGAGACTAAAGCTTGATGCCGGTGTGCAGGACGGCGATGCCGCCGGAGTAAGATGTCACTTCCACCCGTCCAAACCCCGCCTCTTCAATCATGCGGGCAAAGCGCACCTTGTTGGGGAAGCGGCGGATCGATTCCACCAGATATTGGTAGCTCTCCTTGTCGCCGCCGATCAGCGCGCCCATGCGCGGAATGACGTTAAAGGAATAGGCGTCATAGACAGCATCCAGACCCGGCACATCGACCTTGGAGAACTCAAGGCAAGCGAAGCGTCCGCCAGGCTTCAGGACCCGGTAGGCTTCAGCGAGCGCCTTATCGATGCGCGGCACATTCCTTATGCCGAAGGCGATGGTGTAGCTGTCATAGGTGGAGGATGGCTGGTCGAGCGCTTCGGCATTGCCTTCAATGAAGGAGACTTTTTCGGCAACGCCTTTTTTCTCTGCGCGCTCGCGCCCGACCTCCAGCATGGAGGCGTTGATGTCCACCACGTCGATCTGGGCGTTACCGCGGGCTGCTTGGACCAAACGGAAGGCGATATCGCCCGTGCCGCCAGCAACATCGATACCGCGAAACGGTTGGCCTGTTTTGCGCGGGCGCACGCGGGCGACCATGGCATCTTTCCACAAGCGGTGGAGACCGCCGGACATGACATCGTTCATCAGGTCGTAGCGCCGGGCAACCTTATGGAAGACGTCGTCCACCATGGGCTGCTTGTCGTCGACATCGATGGTGCGGGCGCCGAAGCTGGAGCCGATATCGCTCACCGGTTTGTTCCTTCTGTCAGATGCGCGCGGACCATAGCGGAGGGCTTTGCGTTGCGCTATGGGCTGGGCATGCTCCAAATGCCGCATGATGAACAGCATGAACAAGCGGTCGTAATGTCTTTGGTTGATCGGGGCGTACCGCCCAACCGCAGGCTCCCTCTTGCTCTTAAGCCTCAACCGAAGGGGCTGGAGGACCGGAGCGCGTTCATCCCCTCAAGAATGGACAAGACGCTTGCCTGAACTGCCCGAGGTGGAAACCGTGCGGCGCGGCCTGTTGCCGGTGCTGGAGGGGTCGAGAATCGTCGCCGCCGATGTGCGTCGGCCCGATCTGCGCTTTCCCTTTCCCGATGGATTGCAGGACCTTCTAACCGGTGCGCGCATCACGGCGCTGACGCGGCGGGCGAAATATCTCCTGATCGAGTTGGATCGCGGGACAACGCTGATCGCGCATCTGGGGATGTCGGGGAGTTATCGGGTTGAGCCCACGACGGAATTGGTCGGTCCGTCGTCTGAAGCTCTGGGCTTGCAGCCCAACCGCGGCAGGACCGGAGCGACGGCGGAAAATGAGACTGAACGACCGCTCGGAGAGTTTCACCATCCACGCTCTACTTTGGGCGCCCATGATCATCTGGTCTTTGACGTGGAGGGCGGTGCTGAGGGTCCGGCCCAGGTGATCTACAATGACCCCAGGCGCTTCGGCTTCGTTCTGGCCGCAGATACGTCACGGCTCCATGAGCATCCCATGCTGCGGGACCTTGGGCCCGAGCCCCTGGGCAATGCGCTGACGCCGGAACATCTGGCCGAACGCTTTGCAGACCGACGCTCCCCCCTGAAGGCCGCACTGCTTGATCAGAAAAACGTGGCCGGCCTCGGCAATATCTATGTTTGCGAGGTGTTGTCGCGGTCGAAACTCTCGCCCAAACGCCTTGCCCGCACGTTGGTGAAGAAGGACGGCGCGCCGACCGAACGTCTTACCCGGATGGTGGACCACATTCGCGATGTCATCGGCGAGGCGATTGAAGCAGGCGGCTCATCCTTGCGCGATCACAAACACACCGATGGCAGTTTGGGCTACTTTCAGCATCGTTTCGGTGCGTATGACCGCGAGCATGAACCCTGCCCCAATGCCGGATGCCGGGGAACGATTGCCCGCATCGTACAATCGGGACGCTCGACCTTTTACTGTCCGACCTGCCAACGCTAAGACGGCAATCTCTTCCTTCGACCTTCCCCTCTTGCTCTTTCCTTATCGATCTTCCCCCAACCCAAAGGTTTCCGCATGGCTTATGAGACGATCCTTGTCGACAAGCGCGACCATGTCCTTCTCATCACCTTAAACCGACCATCAGCACTCAATGCACTGAACGCGCAGATGATGGGCGAGATTGCTGCCGCCTTGGCTGAGGCTGACGCCGATCCACGCATCGGCGCTAGCGTGATCGCCGGCATGGAGCGCGCTTTTGCCGCCGGCGCGGACATTAAGGAGATGGCCGAACTCTCCTTCCCGGAAAGCTTCGTTGACGACTATGCGGCGAGCTACGAGGCGATTGCCAAAGCCCGCAAGCCCATCGTGGCGGCTGTATCAGGTTATGCGCTGGGTGGCGGGTGCGAGCTTGCCATGATGTGCGATATCGTCATTGCCGCCGAGACGGCCAAGTTCGGCCAGCCGGAAATCACGCTCGGCATCATCCCCGGCATTGGCGGCACGCAGCGCCTTGTGCACGCAGTCGGCAAGGCCAAGGCGATGGACCTGGTGCTGACGGGCCGCATGATGGAAGCGAGCGAAGCTGAGAGTTGCGGCCTTGTTTCGCGCATCGTGCCGGTCGATGAGCTTCTCGATACCGCGCTGGAGGCAGCGGAGAAGATCGGTGAGCTTTCCTATGCGGCCGTGATGATGGCCAAGGAAGCGGTGAACCGGGCTTTTGAGATGCCGCTAGCGGAGGGCCTGCGCTATGAACGTCGCCTGTTCCAAAGCCTGTTTGGTACCGAGGATCAAAAGGAAGGCATGCAGGCCTTCGTCGACAAGCGCTCAGCGCAGTTCAAACAGCAATAGGCAATAAGAGCACCACCGGAGCCCACCTCGTTGGTTGACGGGCGGGCGCTTTGGCCGTATCAGCCCGCTTCCTGCCTGCCATGGTGGCAAGCAGGCTTCGCTGGGCGCGATCTGACGTCGCGCCGCCCTCAAGGGACAGTAAGAGCCCAAGGGAAGATCCGGTTTCGGGTTTCAGTGCAACACCGTGCCAAACACGAGGACAGTATGGCCAACACACCCTCCGCCAAAAAGGCGGTGCGCAAGATTGCGCGCAAGACAGCCGTTAATCGCGACCGCAAAAGCAAGATGCGCAGCTATATTCGCCGCGTTGATGAAGCTATCGCCGCCGGCGATCATGCTGCTGCTTCAGCGGCGCTCAAAGATGCCCAGCCCCTTATCATCCGGGCTGCCAATCACGGCATCGTTCATAAAAATGCCGCTGCGCGCAAAGTCTCGCGCCTGACAGCCAAAGTAAAAGCGCTGGAGACAGCCGCGAAATAACTTACGTTTACGGAAAATGACCGTGAGGCCAGGCCTTCCTGCCTTGCTGAAATGACGTAAGTTGCAATGGAATGCAAAAAAGGGCTGCCCATGAGGGTGGCCCTTTTTCATGGTCGTCGCGCATTGCGCGAAAGCCTGTTCTTTTTTGCGTTTGGCGTGTGGGCCAATTCACCTATCGTTTTCCGCTGCGGTAAGGTAATCAAACCGTTTTTATATTTAGCCGGCTATATTATGGATATAATCTATTCACGCCCTCTAATTCGCATGAATGTCAAATTTTATATATTTTTCAATTTTTTATATGATCAACCAATTTGAGTCAGACCTAAAATTGTCGGGCGTCAGTTTTGATAAGCCACTATTTTTAACAAAAATTCAATAAATTGGCACGCCAGCAAAGTGACCCAAAAAGCGTGCCCAATTGGGAAAAAGCTTACGAGTCAAAGCCTTTTCATTTCGGACCCGAAAGCGGGGGGTGGCGGAACGTCAGCGGAGGGGTGAGTCAAGCGAAAAGAGTCAGATTTTGACCATTGCGAGGGGCCGGGCACAGGTATAGAACAATCTCATCGACGGCGCTCGCCGAAGATCATCCGCAACGGGCTCTTATCGTTTCTAAGCAACGGCATAGCATGTCGTGGCAACGTGATAGGTATATCCAAATAACGGATGGTTTTGGGCGCTGATTGGCAGAGTTTTTCTTCTGCTTTGCTTTCGTTCCATTTGGGCCACAAGGATCGCCGTAAGGCGGACCCGACACCCAGAAGGTGACACGCTTCAAGGTCATGCACTGTCAGGTGCGATGACGGGATTGAAGGGGGTCACCACGGACGATGCAAGCATGGTGATGGCGGTGATTGCTGATCTTATGAGCGGTCCATGCGCGGCGGACACTGGGGCAGGTCTGACGCTGAAAGCATGGGTTGGGCGGATCGATAGGGGATGGTGCGGCCACCTCCCGTGAGGTTGCGGACGAAGCGACATGGGCAGTTTCCATGGGCAGCTTGGACTGCAACCCTAGGGGAATGTGGCATCGTCATGGGGCTCTGACCGGCGTTGTCTTGTCGGTAGGACGTTTCACGATTGGCACCATCAAGCAGCGAGTTTGGCCCAACGGGTCAAAAGGCTGGCATGTTTGGGTGGATTGGCTGGACGGGCGTCTGGTCGATGTGTGGCAACTTATGGGCTGGGACGGTTCAGCCTATAAGACGGAGGGTCCCAATAATGGGCTGGAAAAGCGGGGCGGCGCGTGATTGGACCGAGCGCCAAGTGGCAAGGACTAATCGTCCTGCCGGGCCATCAGGCCAAAAGGTCAGGCCGGACTTTTCGCCGTCGGCTGACCGGTATGCCATCAACGCCTCCAGCCAAGCATCGACACCCGCGTTCCGACACACCTGTTATGGCGCCCGTGGCGCTATCGACCGGCTGCCAGTCTCCAACGGTTTTTCCAACCTTGCCAGCGGTAAGCCATCGGTCAGTTCGCGCCGTGTTCGCCGCGCCTATCGCTCCTCCCGCGTCGCGCGACGTTTTCTCTCGCCTTATCGGCTTTCGACCCTGCGATCCTGGCGCGCCATAAGCGCGCAGATTGTCCGACGTGGTGTGGTGGGCGATCCGCTTCGCTCTGCCACCGTTTCGTCTGACAGCTGGCAGGATATCGATCTGGAAACGCGCCAGCCGCTCATGGAGATGACCTGGTCAGGCGCCGGGCGGTGCAGCGGAGCCCCTCCCACTGACCAGATCTAGCCCTTCGCCGGTCTTCGCATAGCCTGAGATCGCTCTTCCCTTTGAAGCCCTGTTTTTGCGGCTTTGGCCCTCTACCTATCAAGATGGCCGACGTCTCAATCAGATACCTTTCGCCTGCGGCATGCAGCGCGCCACCCCCTTATTGCCTGGAACCCTTTTACAATGTCGCCCGTTTCAACCCACCCTCACGCGCAAGCTTCTAAAACCTCTCTTTCTGGCAAAACCGTTTCACCCTCCCCCACCCCGCAATCTCCCCGCCTGGCCGGCGATGCGGATTCAGAGCGCGCCCTGGATGGCGTGACCGCGTCGCCGGCATCTCTTTGCGATAAGCCCGATGAACGGGCCGCCGAGAAAGACGATGAGCCCGCCACCACCCGCACCGGCGATGAGGGTCAGCGCAACTGGAAACGGGTGCAGAGCAGGCTGCGCGCCGAACTGGGCGAAGATGTCTATTCATCCTGGTTTTCCAGCGCCATGTTGGAGCAGACCGCCGATGGACAAGTGGTGCTTTCGGTTGCCACCCGGTTCCTCAAGCATTGGATTGAGAACAATTTCGGCTCCCGCCTCCTGACCCTTTGGCAGACCGAAGATGCCAGCGTGGAGCGGATCGCGCTTTTGGTGCGCACCGGCACCGCGCGGCGCGTTGCCAAGATGGTGCAAGAAGCCAAGGGTTCGGTGGCAACGCCAGCCAACACCAACCGCTCCTCGACAAGACCTGGTGATGGGTCACTTTCCTCCGGTGCTGCCAACGCCAAATCCGCCAGCGTTCATGGCATGAACAAGCTGCAGACGACGGGCGGGCTTCCCGGCAAAGGGCTCGATCAACGCAGCACGCGGAGCGAGCGCGCAACAGCAAGCAGCGATGCTGTCGGCACGCCGCTTGATCCGCGCTACACTTTCCAGAGCTTTGCGGTAGGCCAGAGCAATCAGTTCGCCTTCCGCGCGGCGCGCGAGCTGGCACGGGACGGCTCGGTGCTCGGATGCAAGGTTTTGTTCCTACGCGGGGGTGTCGGCCTTGGAAAAACGCATCTGTGCCAGGCGATTGCCGCGCAGCTCCAGGCGAGTTCAAAGCGTACGCTTTATCTCACGGCTGAGAAATTCATGCGCGACTTCGTGCTGTCGCTGCGCGCGCGTTCGGCAGTCGACTACAAGGAGGCGCTGGCCGCCATCGACGTTCTGGTTGTCGATGACATTCAGTTCTTGTCCGGCCAGACCATCCAGGGTGAATTCTGCCACATCATCAACACGTTGATCGATGCCGGCAAAACGCTGGTGGTGGCCGCCGACCGGGCGCCGGCGTCGCTTGATACCATCGATACGCGCATGCAATCGCGCCTGTCGTCGGGTCTGGTGGTGGAAATCGGCGCGATGGACCGAACCGTGCGCAAGGCCATTTTGGAACGCCGGCGCACCGCCTATCAGGCCGAGGGCGGTCAGGCGGACGTCTCCGATGCGGTGCTTGATAAGGTCGCCGACCTCATCACCACCAATGGCCGCGATCTGGAAGGCGCGTTCAATCGCATCATTGCGGAGATAGGGCTCAACAATGCACCGGTGAGCGAACAGACCGTCGCCTCGTGCATTGGGTTCCTGTTGTCGAACGCGGAACAACCGCGGATCAAGATCGAAGATATTCAGCGTGCCACGGCGTTGCAGTTCGGCCTTACCAAAACCGACCTACTCTCCAAGCGCCGCACCAAACAGATTGTCGGCCCGCGCCAGATTGCCATGTATCTGTCGAAGACCATGACGGTTCGGTCGCTGCCGGACATTGGTCGGCGCTTTGGCGGGCGCGATCACACGACCGTCCTGCATGCGGTGCGCAAGATTGAAAAAGAGCTTCAGACCGATACCGATCTGCAAAAGACGATTGAAACGCTGAAGAGTGCCATCCTTTCACAGGGATAGGCCATGTCTATCCGCAGGCCCATCCGTCGACCGTCCAAAGGTCGACGGCTTGCCAAATCGATTGAAGCCGCTCACATATAGGCTCCTGACCCTTCGACCGCGTCTTGACCGATTCTCAGGCGGGACGGGCGAAGGGTTTGGTGTCTGGTGGCGGCATTCTCCCCCCAGATCATGGACGAGGTTTTTCAGTTAGCCCGCGCGGCAAATGCAGGCGGGCGTGGGTTCTGGGACTATGAAGTTTTCTCTTGATCGGACGCCGTTTTTGCGGGCTTTGGCACGGGTTCACCGGGTGGTGGAGCGCCGCAACACGATCCCGATCCTGGCCAATGTGCTGTTGGATGCGGCCGACGGCACGCTGCGCATGAAAGCGACCGATCTGGACCTTGAGGCGTCAGAGGCGCTGCCGGCGATGGTCGAGCAGGCGGGCGCGACGACCGTGCCGGCGCATATGCTCTACGATATCGTGCGCAAACTGCCTGATGGCTCCCAAGTGGATGTGGAACTGCGCGGCAGCACAACGCTGATGGTTCAGGCTGGCCGGGCCCGGTTTGAGCTTCAAGCCCTGCCGAAGTCCGACTTTCCAGACCTTACCGCTGGACAGTTCAGCCATGTCTTCCAGACCGCGTCGGGGGATTTACGCCGACTGATCGAGCGCACCCAGTTTGCGGTCTCAACCGAGGAGACCCGCTATTATCTCAACGGCATCTATCTCCACACGCTGGAAGTTGACGGCTCGCTGAAACTGCGCGCCGTCGCCACCGATGGCCACCGGCTGGCCAAGACCGAAACCGATGCGCCGCAAGGCTCCGAAGGCATGCCCGGTGTCATCGTGCCACGCAAAACGGTCGGCGAGCTGTTGAAACTGCTGGAAGGCGATGACGGCGAAGCATCGGTGGAGCTGTCGGACACCAAGATCCGCGTCACCATCGGCGAAGTGGTTCTGACCTCCAAGCTCATCGACGGCACATTCCCCGATTACGCACGCGTTATCCCGCAGGCCAATGACAAGGTGCTAGACGTTGAGCGCCCGGCCTTCTCGGCAGCCGTCGATCGTGTGTCGACGGTGGCGTCCGAACGCGGACGGGCGGTGAAGCTTGCGATGGGCGATGGTCGTTTGACTTTGACCGTCACCAATCCGGACTCAGGCTCGGCCACCGAAGAGCTGATGGTGGACTATGCCGGCGAGCCGCTCGATATCGGCTTCAATGCCCGCTATCTCATGGACATTGCCGGGCAGCTTGAAACGGACAATGCACGCTTCAAGCTCGCTGATGCCGGCGCGCCAACGCTCATTCAGGATGCTGACGGCTCTGACACGCTTTACGTGCTCATGCCCATGCGGGTCTAACACCCGATGCCAGCCGAAGGTCCTACCGGCCCGTTGGCCGGTCCGAGGCTGACGCGGCTCCTGCTGACCCACTTCCGCAACCATGCATCGACGGAGCTGACGTTTTCAGCGGCGAGCGATGCGGGAATGGTGGTGTTCACCGGGCCGAACGGTGCCGGCAAAACCAACATCCTGGAAGCGATTAGTTTGATGTCGCCGGGCCGTGGCCTGCGCCGCGCCCGCTATGGTGACATGGTCATGCAGAATGGGGCCGGCGCCGGCTTCTCCGTCGCGGCGGAGTTGGTGCCCATCGACTTTGAACCCGATGATGATCCAGTGCGCATCGGTACGGGGCTGGCCGCCGCCGACAGCCCAAGCCGCGAGGTGCGCATCGACAAGGTTCCGGCCAAGAGCGCCGATGCGCTGCTTGAACATCTTGTGTGTCTGTGGCTGACGCCGGCGATGGATGGGCTCTTTATGGGTCCGGCGAGCGATCGGCGCCGCTTCTTCGACCGCATGGTCTTAGCCCTTCATCCCGGTCATGGGCGGGCCGTCACAAGATTTGAGCAGGGCATGCGCGCCCGCAACAAGATGTTTGATGATGGCGTGCACGACCAGCTTTGGTTCGAGGCCGTGGAAGAGCCGATGGCCAAGGCCTCCGAAGAGGTGACCCGCGCACGGCTTGCCACCCTCGACCTGCTCCAGAAAGCGATAACCGAGGCGCGGGATGCCGTGTCAGCCTTTCCGCATGCCGTATTGTCGCTGGACGGGTTTTCCGGCGCGGAAACGGCGGCCGACTATCAGGAACGGCTATCACGAGGCCGGCAACGTGACAGGGCGGCGGGACGGGCACTGGAAGGCCCGCACCGCGTCGATCTTTTGGTGCGTCACGGCCCCAAAGATGTGGAGGCGCGCCTTGCCTCAACCGGCGAGCAGAAAGCCCTGCTCATCGGGCTCATCTTGGCGCAGGCGCGGCTGGTGAAACGCGAGACAAGTCGCGCGGCCATTCTGCTTCTTGATGAGATCGCCGCCCATCTGGATGAAGGTCGCCGCGCTGCGCTTTTTGATCTATGTGCAGAACTTGGCGGTCAGACCTTCATGACCGGCACCGACACGGCGCTTTTTGACGCCATCGCGGGACCAGCCGATCGATTCGCGGTTGATGGCGGCAAGGTGACACGCGCCGATTGATCATTCGGAACCGAGATCACGGCAAGTCATCTACGAACAGTTACGCTTGCGCCGCAACGGAGCTTGGTGAAAATGCCGATCTATGACATGGCTATCCCTTATGCTTTTCGCTGGCATCTATGCCGCTGCTGTCGCCTCTCCCGGCCCTGCTGTCCTTGCCCTCATTGCCCGTGTTCTGGCGCGGGGGCGTAAGGGCGTTGTCGGCTTCGTCGCCGGTTGCGCCATCGGCGACCTTATCTGGTTTCTGCTCGCTGCCGCGGGCCTTGCGGTGATTGCGCAGACCATGCAGGGCCTCTTCACGCTCATCAAATATGCCGGCGTCGCCTATCTTCTGTTCCTTGCCTATAGACTATGGACAGCGCCCGCCGACCCGGGCGCCAAGGCGCCTAAGCTGAAAGCTAACGGAAACTGGTCCATGCTGGTCGCTGGGCTGTCGCTGACCCTTTCCAATCCCAAGACCATGGTGTTCTTCCTGGCCGTCCTGCCAACCGTGGTTGATCTGACCACGCTGACGGCAGTTGGCATGGCGGAAATCGCGCTGGTGATTGCGGTCTTCCTGCCGCTCATCTTGATGATCTATGCACTCCTGGTGGAGCGGGCACGCGGCGCGCTCCTCTCCAAGTTTGGCATGGGCCGGATCAACAAGGCTTGCGCTGTTGGCCTAGCCGGTGCCGCTGGCCTGGTGGCAACGCGCTGATGGCAGCTCACCTGACGGGTCGATGCCTGTGCGGGTCGGTGCGATACGAAGTGCGCGGTCCATCGAAGAGCTACACAGTCTGCCATTGCTCCCAATGTCGCAAACAGTCCGGCAATCAATGGGCATCGGGGGAATGCAAGGATGACGATCTTGTCATCACAGGCGAGGGTTTGCGCTGGTATGCCTCCAGCGAAAGCGCCAGGCGCGGCTTTTGCGAGCGGTGCGGCTCCTTCCTGTTCTGGAAGATGCATGCGGAGGACCTGACATCCTTCTCGCTGGGCTCGCTCGACAAGCCAACAGGGCTGACGCTGGAAAAGCACATCTTCGTCGCCGACAAGGGCGACTACTACACGGTCAATGACAGCCTTCCTCAGGAAGCCTAACGCCGAAGGACAAAGAGGGATCGATCCATGGGCGCTTATGATACTGTTCTGCCGCCACTTCCCTATGCGGACTGGGTGGACACGAAGGAAACGCTGCATCTGTTTTTGCAGATTATCGGCAAGGTGCGCATGAAGGCGCATCCCAAGCTGAACCATTGGTGGCATGTCACGCTCTACCCTGACACGCGAGGCGTGACGACCCAGCGCATTCCCTATCAGGGGCGCAGTTTTCAGATCGACTATGACATGGTGGACCACAAGGTCGATGTTACGACCAATGATGGTGGCCATGAAAGCTTTTCGGTGATCGGCAAGTCGGTCGCCGCGTTTTACCAGGCGTTGTTTTCCGCTCTTCGCACACTGCGGATCGACGTCACCATTGTTGCCGTGCCCTACGACAACAAATCGAAGACGCCCTTTCCCGAGGATACGGCCGAGCGCGCCTATGATGGCGAGGCGGTAACGCGCTTCTGGCGGGCGCTCTGTTCGATCTCGTCGGTGTTTGAGACCTATCGCAGCCAGTTCAACGGCAAGCAGACGCCGATCCAGCTTTACTGGCACTCCTTCGACATCGTCTCCACGCGGTTTTCCGGCAAAGCCGCACCGTTGGAAACAGGTACGCAGTCCGACCGGGAGGCGTATTCTCACGAGGTGATCTCAACCGGGTTCTGGCCGGGGGATGACACGTTTCCACATGCTGCGTTTTATGGCTACGCCTATCCGGAGCCGGCCGGCCTGAAGGACACGCAGCTGAAGCCGGATGGCGCCCAATGGGTCGACAAGAATGGCGGGGCCTTAGCGGTCCTCACCTATGACGCGATGCGCGAGGCGGACGATCCGCAGGCAGCGTTGCTGGCCTTCCTCAACAGCGTCTACGACCAGGCAGCCGACAAGGCCGGCTGGGACACAGACGCCTTCAACCACCACTTTTTGACCTAACTTTTCACTGAACAGGGACCCCATGAACAGACTGGCCGACAAAATCTGTATCGTCACCGGCGCTGCCAAGGGCATCGGCGCTGCTATTGCCCGTGCCTATGCGGAAGAAAACGCGAAGGTCGTCGTCACCGACGTGAACGACGAGGTGGGCAAGGCCTTTGCCAAGGATATCGGTGCTGATTATGTCCATGTGGATGTCGCCGACGAGGAAGATTGGCGCCATCTGGAAGAGCTTTACCCGGTGATCGACGTGCTGGTGAACAATGCCGGCATCACCGGCCACGAGCGTGGTGATGAGCATCACGATCCAGAACGCACCCATCTGGTCGACTGGCGCCGCGTGCATGCGGTGAATCTGGACGGCACTTTTTTGGGTTGCCGCTATGCCATCAAGGCGATGCGCGCCAATGGCGGCAAGGGCTCGATCATCAACATGTCCTCGCGCTCCGGTATTGTCGGTGTGCCCGGCGCGTCGGCTTATGCGTCTTCCAAGGCTGCGATCCGCAACCACACCAAAACGGTAGCGCTGCACTGCGCACAGGAGGGGCTTCAGATCCGCTGTAACTCCGTGCATCCGGCCGCCGTGTGGACCGATATTTGGGACACGATGATCGGCCATGGCGAAGAAGCCGAAGAGAAGAAGAAGAAAGTCGCGCTGGGTACGCCGCTGCACCGGTTCGGACGACCAGAAGAGGTGGCCGCGCTGTGTGTGCTGCTTGCTTCGGATGAAGCCACCTTCATGACCGGCACAGAGCTCACCATTGATGGCGGCATTCTCGCCGGATCGTCAGCCTCACCCGGGCAATAATGTGATCTGACGCATGCATCCAAACCGTGCCTTTCGAAAACCCGATGAGGCCCGCAACATCGCCTTTGTGCGTGAGCGGGCCTTTGGCGTTTTGGCAGTCAACGCCGAGGACGGGCCACGGTTGAGCCATGTGCCGCTGGTTCTGTCGGAGGATGGGCGGCAGGCGGAGCTGCATCTGGTGCGCTCCAACCCGATCCTGCGCCTTCTTGAAACACCGCAACCGGCGGTGGTCGCGGTGTCAGGCGGCGATGCCTATGTCTCGCCGGACTGGTACCAGGTCGATGATCAGGTACCGACCTGGAACTATGTTGCCGTTCATCTGCGTGGAACAATGGGCAAGCTGCCGCAAGACGCGCTTCACGGGGTGCTGGCGCGGCTTTCAGACCATCAGGAAACCAAACTTCTGCCGAAGAAGCCCTGGACCAGCGACAAGATGGACCAGACGATCTACGGCAAGATGCAGCGGCAGATCGTGCCGGTACAGCTTGATGTGGCGCATATCGACGGCACCTGGAAACTGTCACAAAACAAACCGGACGATGTGCGTCTTCGCGCCGCCGATGGGGTGGAGGAGGCTGGCATCGGCCTTGAGACAACACCGTTGAGCGCGATGATGCGAAATCCGGATGCCGCCTGACGACCAAACAAGCCATGGCCTTTCTAGCTCCGGTTCTAACGGACCGAGCGGCTCCAGGCTTGGCTCCGGTCCTAACGGACCGACCGGCTCCAGGCTTGGCTCCGGTCCGAATGGTCCGACCGGCTCTAGGCTTGGCTCCCGTCCTGGCGGACCGACCGCCGTGGTCATCGGATCCGGCCCCGCCGGGCTGATGGCGGCGGATGTCTTATCTACATCTGACGTCAACGTCATATTGTGCGATGCCAAACCCTCCCTTGGCCGCAAGTTCCTGATGGCCGGGAAGTCAGGCCTTAACGTCACCATGGACGAGCCAGACGCGGCCTTTCTGCGCAGATTTTATGAAGCAGCGCCTGCCATGCAGCCCATGCTCGCTGGCATAGGGCCACAGGCCGTTAAGCGCTTCTGCGGGGGCCTCGGACAGGAGATCTTCACGGGCTCATCTGGCCGGGTCTTCCCAAAGGCTATGAAGGCATCCCCGATGCTGCGCGCCTGGTTGGCACGACTTGCAGAACGAGGGGTTGAAACCCGCACACGCTGGCGGTGGACAGGCTTTGAGCCAAGCGGTTGTTCCGACAGGAACAGAGCGAGCGAACAAAGATATCTTCCGGAGTTTGAAACACCAGACGGGTCCCAATCCATAGACGCCGACGCAACGATCCTGGCGCTCGGCGGTGCAAGCTGGTCCAGGCTTGGTTCAGATGGCAGTTGGGCAAGTTTGCTAAGCGACAAGGGCGTCGACTTGGCACCCTTCAAACCTGCCAATATGGGCCTTTCGGTTGCCTGGTCGGAACCCATGCAGCAGCATTTCGGCGCGCCGGTGAAGCCGGTGGCGCTCATGGCTGGCGAGACGCGCCATCGCGGTGAATGCGTTATCTCCGAAAACGGGCTTGAAGGGAGTGGTATCTACGCCGTTTCGCGCGCCGTTCGCGACGGCGACACGCTTAAGATTGATCTTGTCCCGGACCTCCAAGAGGCCGAGGTGGCCGAGCGCCTTGCCAGGCCGCGAGGCAAGGCATCGATGGCCAATCATCTGCGCAAGACGCTCGGATTAGACGGTGCGCGCCGGGCTTTTCTGATGGAGTTTGGACGCCCGCTACCGGACGATCCGGTGGAATTGGCACGCCTTATCAAAGACCTACCTATTCGTCATGACGGACCGCGACCGCTCGATGAGGCAATCTCCGTTGCAGGTGGCGTAAGGTGGGATGCCGTCGATCAGCATCTCATGCTGAAGGCTCTGCCTGGCGTGTTCTGCGCGGGGGAAATGCTGGATTGGGAAGCGCCGACAGGTGGCTATCTCATCACCGGATGCCTGGCGACCGGCCAATGGGCGGGACAAGGCGCGCTGAAGCGGTTGTCAGAGCTCGGTTTCTCTTGGCCTGTGGCCCAACCGGGGACGACAGAGGCAAGCGCCTAAAGGAACACGCTCTCAAGCGGTTGTTAGAGCTCGGTTTCTCTAGGCTTGAGGCCCAACCGGAGGCGACGGAGCGAAGCGCCTAAGCTAAGAACTGGCGCACACGATGGTCGCATTTGAGTGGTTCTGGGCCTACGGCCCAACCGCTTTCCCGCCTGCTCTGGGCCTTAAGCTCAACCGATTTCCGGTTTCCTCTGAGCCTGCGGCCCAACCGCTTTTCCGCTTGCTCTGGGCCTGCTGCCCAACCGCTTTTCTGCTTGCTCTGGGCTTGCCGCCCAACCGCTTTTTCGCTTGCTCTGGGACTGCTGCCCAACCGCTTTGACGCTTGCTCTGGGCTTGCAGCCCAACCGCTTGGGTGCTGAGCTGGATAAAGAGCCAAGCCATCCCCATATAAACCGGTGGTTTCAGGCGCAACCATTCGCCATTGCGCCCTTGTTAATGCTAGAAAATTCAAAGTGATTCTGTGGGCTTGCCGCCGCGAGGCTGCACCTCTTGCCCACCCCGTGTCCGAAGGATGTGCCCTTGACTGCCGAACCGATGCCATCGCCGCAGGAAGAGTTTGAGGACGGCGCCGAGTATGGCGCTGATTCCATCAAGGTTCTCAAGGGCTTGGACGCTGTCCGCAAACGTCCGGGCATGTATATTGGCGACACCGACGATGGCTCCGGCCTGCACCACATGGTCTATGAGGTGGTCGACAACGCCATCGACGAGGCGCTTGCCGGGCACGCCACCGAAGTCTCCGTTACGCTGAACGCCGAAGGATCGGTGACCGTGCGCGACGACGGGCGCGGCATTCCAACCGATATCCATCCCGAAGAAGGCGTGTCGGCAGCAGAGGTCATCATGACCCAACTGCACGCCGGCGGAAAGTTCGACCAGAACAGCTATAAGGTCTCCGGCGGCCTACACGGTGTTGGCGTGTCGGTGGTGAATGCGCTGTCGACGACGCTGGACCTGACCATCTGGCGCGCTGGTAGTGAACACACCATGCGCTTCTCCCACGGCGTTGCCGAAGGGCCACTGTCGGTGGTTGGCGATGCTGGCGGCAAGACCGGCACCGAAGTGACCTTCCTGCCCTCGCCAGAAACCTTTTCCCAGATCGAGTTTTCCTTCGACACGCTGGAGCATCGGCTGCGCGAACTCGCCTTTCTGAACTCCGGCGTCAAAATCACGCTGACCGACAAGCGCGGCGTCGAGGATCGTGTCGACACGCTGCAATATGATGGCGGGCTGCTGGAGTTTGTGCGCTGGCTCGACCGCAAGAAGAAGCCCGTTCTGGAGGACCCGATTGCGGTAACCGCCGAGCGCGACGGCATCGCGGTGGAAGTCGCCATGTGGTGGAACGACAGCTACCACGAGAATGTTCTAACCTTCACCAATAACATTCCACAGCGCGATGGCGGGACCCATTTGGCCGGCTTCCGCGCGGCGCTGACCCGGCAGGTCACCGGCTATGCCGACAGTTCCGGCATCTCGAAAAAAGAGAAAGTGAACCCGACCGGCGATGATTGCCGCGAAGGGCTAACGGCGGTGCTTTCAGTGAAAGTGCCGGACCCGAAATTCTCGTCCCAGACCAAGGATAAGCTCGTCTCCTCCGAAGTGCGCCCGGTCGTGGAAGGCGTGCTCAATGAGGCGCTTTCGACCTGGTTTGAAGAGAACCCGGCGCATGCGAAGAGCATCGTCTCCAAAGTGATCGAGGCTGCGGCAGCTCGAGAAGCGGCGCGTAAGGCCCGCGAATTAACCCGTCGCAAAGGCGCGCTCGATGTCGCTTCGCTGCCCGGCAAGCTCGCCGACTGCCAGGAACGCGATCCGGCCAAGGCCGAGCTCTTCCTGGTGGAGGGCGATTCCGCTGGCGGCTCGGCCAAGCAGGGCCGTGTGCGCGAGTATCAGGCCGTTCTGCCGCTGCGCGGTAAGATCCTGAACGTGGAGCGCGCACGCTTCGACAAGATGCTCTCCTCCAACGAGATTGGCACGCTGATCACGGCGCTTGGCACCGGTATCGGGGCAGAGGAGTTCAATCCCGACAAGCTGCGCTACCACAAGATCATCATCATGACGGATGCTGATGTGGATGGTTCGCACATCCGTACGCTGCTTCTGACGTTCTTCTTCCGCCAAATGCGCGAGCTGATCGAACGCGGGCACCTCTACATCGCCCAACCACCGCTCTACAAAGTGCGGCGCGGCCAATCAGAACAGTATTTGAAGGACGAGGCGGCGCTTCAGGACTATCTGATTGATGGTGGCCTGGATGGCGCGACGTTGACGCTTGCGTCAGGAGAAGTTCTGACCGGTCAGGATCTTCTGACCACGGTGGATGAGGCCCGCAAGATATCGGCCGTCATTCATGGTCTGCACCATCGCTACAATCGTGATGTCGTGGAGCAAGCAGCGATCGCCGGCGCGCTCAACGCTTCGCTTTTGTCGGACGTGGAAAAGGCTGAAACGGCGGCCGCCTATGTTGCGCGACGCATCGATATTCTGGCCGATGAGTTCGAAAAAGGCTGGGAAGGCCAGCGCCGGGACAATGGCGATCTCGTCTTTACCCGCACCCTGCGCGGTGTGACGGACGTTGTTACCATCGATACGGCCCTGCTGGATAGCGCAGACGCGCTGCGGCTCGATGGGTTCGCCGTCCGTCTGCAAGAAGTCTACGGCAAGGCGGCCATTTTGAAGCGTAAAGACAGCGAGATCGCCATCCGCGGACCCCGCGCGCTCGTTTCAGCCGTTATGGAAATGGGCCGCAAGGGTGTCTCATTGCAGCGCTACAAAGGATTGGGCGAGATGAATCCCGACCAACTTTGGGAAACGACGCTCGACCCGAATGTGCGGACCCTCCTTCAGGTGAAGATCAAAGAGGCCGACGAGGCCGACGGCGTCTTCTCCGATCTGATGGGTGATGATGTGGATCCGCGGCGCGCGTTTATTCAGGACAATGCCCTGACGGTGGGTAATTTGGATATCTAACAGCAGGACCCGTTTTTCTCCGGCTCCGTTCCAGCGAAACGACCGCTGGGTATTCAGGACAACGCGCTGACCGTGGGTAATCTCGACATTTAGACTTGGGGCTTGTTTTTCTGGCTCCTTTCCTGCGGAATGACCGCTGGATCTTCTGGCTCGCGACGCTCTGCCCCCTAGCTCAAAACCGGCATTGTCTGTACGCCTGATCGCTATCGGGATTTTATAAGGCTGATGATGTTGGCTCGCCGTTCGGCCCGTTCTCCATCTTTTTTCGCCTCGGCACTGAAGCTGCCGTTTGGCGAACGTTTGCTGTTTGCCCTGCTTCTCTCCGTCGGCCTTTTGCTTCCCGCCAGTACAGCCGCGCTCGCCTCCCTGCTGCCGGGGGTTCAGAGTTTCATCATCTGTACCGGCAACGGTATGGTTGAGGTGCGCCTTGATGAGGACGGCAACCCGGTAGCCCTTGAGGAGAGCAGCGAACACCCCTGCCTGGCCAGCGCACCCTTGAGCGTTATCGACGCGCCGATGCCGTTCTGGCTCAAACTTGCAGCGGACGACAAACCACGCTTTGCCGTCGTCGTGCATGTCGGCGCGGACCAGACGCGCCTTGCCCATATCCTGCCCAAACGGGGACCCCCGGCGGTCGGCTGAGCCCGACCTCCAACCCCTTTTTTCAGGATACTGCACAATGACCGACGTTTCAGCGTCGGCACCGGCCGCGTCACAACAGACGGGCGGTGCCTTCTATAAACTCGTGTGGAAGTGGCACTTTCTTGCCTCGCTCTACGTCCTGCCGTTCATGGCGATGCTTGCCATCACCGGCGGCATCTATCTCTACAAACCCCAGATCGAAGAGTGGCTTTATGCCGACCGGCTGAATGTGGCCGTTGGTGAAGGCCGCACCAGCTATGAAGCCCAAGTTGCCGCCGTGGAAGATCGCGTTGGCTTGAGCCGGCTGCGCGGCGTCCAGATCGATGGCGATGACGATCGCGCCACCGTGATTGAGTTCAACGATTTGGACGGCACACGATCCTACGCCTGGGTCGATCCCTACACCTCCAACATTCTGGCCGTGCAAGCGCGTGATGACATGGCGATGCGGGTGGTCCGCAAATTCCATGGCGAGCTGATGCTTGGCGATTTTGGCACCAAGTTCGTGGAACTGGCGGCCCATTGGGCCATCGTCATGTTCATCACTGGTGTCTTCCTATGGTGGCCGCGCGGCAATCGAACCTGGTCCAAAGCGCTGTCGCCACCGCGCGCCGGCGGGCTGAAAAGCCGGCGATGGTGGCGCGACACCCACCTTTTCACCGGTTTCCTTGCCGCCCTTTTGGTGGTGCCGATCATCGTGTCCGGCCTGCCCTGGACGGATGTTTGGGGCGGCGGTCTATCGGCGATCCAGGATCGCACGGGCACCAGCTCCCGCAGCTTGCGTTTCAGCGGCGATGTGCCGAACTCAACCGCCTCGCAGGGGACGAGGATCCTCTATGAGGAGGTGTTCGCCATCGCAGAAACGCAAGGGTTGGCTGCGCCCTATGAGCTGCGACCGCCCCGCAATGCGCAGGCTGCTTTCTGGGTGCGTTCGGCCAACGTCGACCGGTTCGAACAGACCGAACTGATCGTCGATCAGTACACCGGCGAGGTCTTGAAGCGGCATGATTTCACTGACAACCATGCGGTAGCCCAGACCGTCTCGCTTGGCATCTCATTCCATCAGGGGGAGCTTTACGGTTGGCTCAATCTTGCCCAGAACACGCTTGCCGCCATCTTAGCGCTGGTGCTGTCGATCAGCGGCTTTGTCGCCTGGTGGATGCGCCGTCCGGCGGGCTCACTCGGTGTACCGGATGCACCGGACCGCGCGCTCGGGTGGGGTCTGGTTCTCCTCATCATCGGCCTTGCGATCCTGTTCCCGCTGATGGGTGTGTCGCTTGTGGTCGCCGTGTTCTTGGATTGGCTGATCTTCCGACACCTTGGCTGGTTCCGTGCACGGCGGACTGCGGCCTAACGAACGTCCAGGATTTGACATCGCTCGGAGCCTTTCCGAGCGATGTTCAATGGGTTTCCGAGGCTGGGATTTTCCCCGAGAAGAGATCGGCGTGGCGCGCGACCAGCACCTTGATGCGCTGCGTCACCACACGAACCGCCGACTGGTGACGGCCTTCTTCATGGACTGCGAGCCACTGCGTGTGGGTGAGGTCATCAATGATGCCACCAACACGCTCAATCTGGCTTTCCTTATCACCGACAAAGCACGGCAGAACGGCGCGGCCAGCGCCTGCGCGACACAGATCCAGGACTAAGCGCGGTGTGTTGGCTCGGCTCACCACGTCACTACCATGGTGCAGATGCAACCAATGGGCCGATGGCGTGGAGGCCGTTGACGCAATCCAGCCAGTAGGATCGGATCCCGGTTTTGCGTAAGCGGCGAACGCCACGGAGCCGAGCGCCTGACGGGCCAAACTTCGCTCCATGGGCTGGGCGTTGCGTATGCCGATATCGGCCTGGTGCCTGCCAATGTCCACCTGCTCCTCGGCACCAACCAGGGCCAGAGTAAACGGGTCATCCGGCTCATGAAGCTCTTGCCAGTGCCTCGCCAGAAAATGACTCATCCAACTGCCGGCCGACACACGGACGGTTTTGCGGTCGGCACGGCCATCGCGCCAACGCGCAATACCGGCGGCGACCTCTTCCATCGGGGCCGCATGGGCAAGCAAATCCGCCCCGGCCGGGGAGAGCGTGTACCCCTTGGCGCCGCGTTCAAAGAGCTGCTGGCCAAGCGCGGATTCCAAACGCGATACATGGCGACCGATGGTCGGAGGGCTTATGCCCAGATGGCGAGCCGCGGGCGTTAGCCCACCAGTTTGCGCCACCGCGAGGAAGACTTTCAGATCATCCCATTCAACGTCATCCATGATGGCTTTCAATTCTGAAATGCTGTTTTCAAAGGTTTATCTCGCTTTGGAAAGGTATCGTGCTTTTTATGTCTCAAGATTGAAAGGACAGAGACTGGACCGGAATGCCAACTGATACGCAGACCTCATCAAGCAGTGCGCCGGAGTTTGTTGACCGCTCATCGACCAATCCGATCCTCGCCAAAACACGCCTCGGTATGGGCTGTTGGGCGATCGGTGGCCCGTTCTGGAACGGCAAGGAGCCGGTAGGCTACGCCAATGTTGACGACGCAACGTCTCTGGCAACCCTGCAAGCTGCCTATGACGGCGGGATCCGACTGTTCGATACAGCAGCGGTCTACGGTGCCGGGCATTCAGAACGGTTGGTTGGTAAGGCCCTGGGAGGCCGGGATGATGTCATCATCTCCACCAAGTTCGGCATTGCGTTCGATGAGGATAGCAAACAGATGCTCGGTCCGTGGGACGATCCAGCAACGGTGCGCGCGCAGCTTGATGCCTCTCGGAAGCGCCTTGGGCGCGACGTGCTCGACCTTGTTTTCCTCCACCTTAACAGCCTGCCCATCGAGGATGCCAAACGCCTGTTCGATGCGCTGGAGACGGCGCGGACCGAGGGCATTGTGACGTCGTATGGCTGGTCGACCGATTTCCCCGAACGGGCGGAGGCACTCACCGGTCTTAGCAGCAATGTTGCGGTTCAACACGCGATGAACCTGTTTTTCGATGCGCCGAGCATGATCGGGGTGGCCGAAGCTCATAATCTGGCAAGCTTCAACCGCTCGCCGTTGGCGATGGGTCTTTTGACCGGCAAGTTCAGCGCGGGCGAGACAATCCCAGCCGATGACATCCGCCATAACAGCTATGCCTGGATGGATTATTTCAAGGACGGTCAGGTCGAGGCGTCCTTCATCAAGCAGTTGGATGCCGTCCGCGCGCTGCTGACCAGTGGAGGCCGATCGCTGGCTCAAGGGGCGCTCGGTTGGCTTTGGGCAAAATCGCCCTCGACCGTGCCGATTCCGGGTGCCCGCACACCCGAACAGGCGCAGCATAATGCCCAGGCACTTCAGTTTGGTCCGCTGCCGCAACAGGTCATGGACGAGATCGAGCAGGTCTTGCAGCGCCCGCCTGAGGGACCAGCTAGAGAACGCTAGGCCAGAATACCGGCACAAGCGTCAGCAGCAACAGGCCAGCGGCCACGGTATTGAAGATGCGCAGCCGCAACGGGTCCTGAAAGAACAGGCGAAGCCTGTCGCCAAGAGCTGTCCAGGTGGAAGCGGTAAAGGTGCCGGCAAAGGCGAACACCAGCGCCACGCCGAACGCATTGGCGACACCCTCAAGGGGAAGGGCATAGACAGTGAGCGCCGTCGTCGCCATCACCCAGGCCTTCGGATTCACCCATTGAAAGGCGGCGGCTTGGACGAAGGTCAACGGCCGGCCGGACACCTCCATCGCGCCGTCGCCGGTCATTTTGGGTCGGGCCGTTGCGATCTTGTAGGCAAGGTAAAGGAGGTAGGCGGCGCAAACGAATTTCAGCGCTGTTTGCAGCACCGGCACCAGTGCGAAAAGCTGCGACAGACCGAGGCCAACCGCGACGATCATCAGCGGGAAACCATAGGCAACGCCGGTCATGTGGCCAGCGGAACGACGGAACCCGTAATTCATGCCCGACGTCATGAGCATGAGATTGTTGGGCCCCGGCGTGCCGGCCGACAGGAAAGCAAAGGCCATAAGGGTGAGGATGGCATCGATCATCATAGTGACAGGTTAGATGGCTTTTTACGAAAGAAGCTTGCTTTTGTTGTGCTACTGGCCTTTCTTACGCTGGAAATGCTTGATCTTGACGCCACTGACCACAAAATCTTGCGTGAGCTGGAGCTGGATGGCCGGCTCAGCAACACCGCACTGGCCGACAAGGTGGGTTTGTCACAGTCGGCCTGTCTGCGACGCGTTCAGGCGCTGGAGAGTGCCGGCGTCATCACCGGCTACCGCGCCGTCATCGACCGGACCAAGCTTGGCATCGGTCTCAACGTCTATGTTGCTGTCGGGCTGGCGCGCCACCTGAAGGCCGACCAAGAGGCTTTCGAGCGGGCGATGAAGGCGGCGCGCCAAGTGCGTGAGTGCCACAACATCTCAGGCACGGTGGAGTATCTGTTACGCGTGGAGGCAGCCGACCTTGCCGCCTACAAGCATTTCCACACCGAGGTTCTGGGCACCGTGCCGCAGGTGGCCTCCATCATCAGCTACTTTGTCATGGGCAGCCCGAAAGACGAGCGCGGCTGACGTCAATCGCCTGTGAGATGGCGTTGGAAGAAGGCGAGCAGCCGCTCATGGTGATCGTTCTCACCATCGCTGTCGCCAATATGGTTCTGACCTTCGTAATAGTGCACCTCTGGCGAACGCCCGTTTGCTTTCAAGCGCTCCTCAAGCCGCTTAGTCATGGACACATCCCAGGTGGTGTCGGCGGTGCCATGGCTCAGGAACAGAGGGCCTTCATAACGCTCGATCTCGATGGGTGTTGTCGGCGTCAAATCGTCGGATGAGCCGCGCCAGGTCCAGGATCGGTCCGCCGGGTCCCAAACCTGCCAGCCGGGGTCGCCACGATCACGCCAGCGGCGCGCGTCGAAGGCGCCGCAGACGACATCGGCCGGACTATGGGCGGCGATGGCCTCCGGCAGGCCGTCCAACCCGTCACGGGCCATCAGGGAGGCGACCAGAAGCGCGTGTTCGGCACCGCGTGACACGCCATAACGCCCACCCTGCCCAGTGCAGAAGGGCGCTGCGCGCCGCGCCACTAGCGCCTCAACCGTGCGGTCAAGCGGCACATCGGTGATCGACCCAGCGTTCCAGGCATTACCGCCCTTTGAATAGGGATGGGAGTAGGCCACGAAGCCATGGGCTGCCAGAAGCACGGCGTTGCGGTGGGACCAGCCGGACAGGCCACCTTCAGAGCCGTGCA
Organism: Pseudomonadota bacterium; assembly: GCA_038749715.1. Lineage (GTDB taxonomy): Bacteria > Pseudomonadota > Alphaproteobacteria > Rhizobiales > MH13 > MH13. The sequence goes on along the minus strand of JBCDHR010000005.1, from coordinate 316,166 downwards.
GCACCAGGATGGCGGGGTACGGACCATCGCCGGCCGGGCCATAGGTGGTGCCGAAATCCGGCAGGAGCCGTCTTACGATGGAAAGGGATGGGGTTGAGCCAGTCATGGGGATGCGCTCGCCTTTGCTCGGGGGGATGAACAATCCACCTGATCAAAGCGGCAGGAAAAGGCCGGCGGCAAGGGAAACGTTGGGAGGGGTCAGCCTTCCATCAGCACGCCCGCATCGAAGGCGAGCTGCTTCAGGGAAACCTGCGGACGCGGTCCCATATGGCTGATCACATGCGCTGCCGACAGATGGCCTAGCTCGGCGCAGACCCTTAGCGGCATGTCGTTGGCGAGGCCAAACAGAAAGCCGCCGGCAAAGACATCGCCGGCGCCGGTGAGATCGACGATGTCATCGACATGGGGCGTGCCAACATCCACGCGCTCCTCGCCGCGCACGGTGATGGAGCCATGCTCTCCACGGGTAACGATGCCAAGTTCCGCGTCGTCCTTCAGAGCGCTAATCGCGGTTTCCAGATCGCTTGTCTGATAAAGCGCGTGAAGCTCATGCTCGTTGGCAAACAGCGTGTCGACCTTGCCGGAGCGCATGAGATCGATGAACTCATCACGGTAGCGATCCACGCAGAAGGAATCCGACAGGGTGAGCGCCACCCGTCGTCCGGCCTGTTTGGCGATCTTAGCCGCCTCGCGGAAGGCCTCCTTGGCCTTGGCCGGGTCCCACAGATAGCCTTCCATGTAGGTGATGGCCGACGCGGCGATCAGATCGGGATCGATGTCGCTGACCGACAGTTCCTGCGAGGCGGTGAGCGCGGTGTTCATGGTGCGCTCGCCATCGGGCGTCACCAGAATGATCGAGGTGGCCGTGCCAATGCCCTGCGATCGGCTGAGAGGCGACACCTCAAACATCACGCCGATGCCGCGCATATCGTGGGCGTAGGCGCGGCCATTATCATCGTCGGTGATCTTGCCAATGTAAGCCGCCTTGCCGCCGAGCGAAGCAACGGCAGCAGCCGTGTTGCCGGCCGAGCCTCCCGACATGCGGGTGGCCTGGCCAATGCGGTTGTAGAGCCGGGCAGATTCGGCTGTATCGACCAACCGCATCGAACCCTTCACCAGATTTTCGCGCACCAGAAAGTCGTCTTCAACATGGGCAAGAATGTCGAAAATGGCATTGCCGATGGTCACCACGTCGAAACGCGGCGGCGGAAGGGTCTGGGCGGAAGACATGATGGCGGATCCCTTGGCAGGGCGGGAGGAAGACGGCTGACGCGCCGCCGGTGATGCGGCGCAGCTTTGACCCATTGTGTGACCGGCTTCAACTGCCTATCTGCCGGAGGCACCTGCCCACTCTTTCCCAAATGAGGGCGCACCAACCATGCTGTCCGTTGTTCGCCGCGCCGCCGGCGATGTGTTTTCACCGCCCTTTCGCGGCGTTCTGTTCAAATCGCTCGGCATCACGATTTTAGCGCTGGTGGCGGCCTGGTTCGGCCTGGAGATGCTGATCGACCATCTGGTTCAGCTGGAAACCGGCTGGATGGACGGGCTTGTACAGATCGTCTCCGGTCTCACCCTTCTTGTCGCAGCGGTGTTTCTGGTGGTGCCAGTGACGGCGCTGGTTGCGACGCTCTTTCTCGATGACATCGCAGCGGTGGTGGAGAAAACCCACTATCTGAACGACCCTCCTGGCGAGCCTTTGCCGGTTCTTGCTGCCATTCGTTCGGCGATTGGTTTCACGCTGGTGGTCATTGGCGTGAACCTTGTGGCACTGATGCTGCTTCTGGTGCCGGGCATCAACGCCATCATCTTTTTGGTGGCAAACGGTTATCTGCTGGGTCGGGAATATTTTGAGCTTGCCGCTTTTCGGTTTCGGCCACGCGCCGAGGCCAATGCGCTGCGCCGTACCCATGGCGGGCGGGTGTTTCTGGCCGGTCTGGTGATTGCCGCACTTCTGGCCGTGCCGATCCTCAACCTTCTAACGCCGCTCTTCGCCACAAGCCTGATGGTGCATCTGCACAAGGACCTGTCGACGCGACGTGCCTCCTAGGCAGATTTTTTCAAAGCTCTCGGCGTCTCGGCCGGGTTCGGCACCTTTTCCTTGAACTTGCAGATCGGGATGACCGGGCAACGCCAGCATTCGGGCGTGCGCGCCTTGCAGAGATACCGTCCGTGCAGGATGAGCCAGTGGTGGGCATGTAGGCCGTACTGCTCCGGCACCACCTTATCGAGTACCGCTTCCACCGCTTCCGGCGTCTTGCCGGGTGCAAGGCCGGTGCGGTTGGAGACACGAAACACATGGGTGTCGACGGCATTGGTGTGGTGGCCAAAGGCCATGTTCATAACGACATTGGCCGTCTTGCGGCCGACGCCTGGCAAGCTTTCCAGATAGTCGCGATCTTCGGGCACCTCGCCTTCGGGAAGGTCATCACCGTGGTCTGCGATCAAGCGCTCGGACAGCGCGATCACGTTCTTGGCTTTGTTTTTATAAAGCCCGATCGTCTTCACATGGTCACGCACCACATCCTCGCCGAGCGCAACCATCTTTTTGGGCGTTTGGGCCTTGGCGAACAGGGCGGGTGTGGCCTTGTTGACGCCGGCATCGGTTGCCTGCGCGGAGAGCACGACGGCCACCAAGAGCGTGTATGCGTTCAGATGTTCCAACTCGCCCTTCGGCTCCGGCTCGATGGCGTGGAAGGCGGCGAACATCTGCTCAATCTCTGCTCTTTTCAGGCGCGAACGGCCAACGCGCGGTCTTTTTGCAGTTTTTTTGGATGCTGGCTGATTTGTGGGCATGGCGATTTCAGAGTGAACGAATCGGGGCGATTATGGGCCTGTTCGACGTGTTTGTGATACATCGGCCTCGGCTATCGGACCCAGCGTCATATGAGGCAATGTGCGCATCGCCAAGGCAGAAGCAACCCGATAAGGGACCGGCACGATATCGAGTTTTTGGAGTACAAATCCATGCGTTTTTTTGGATTAATGCTTGCCGGTTTGGCGTTGAGCGGTTGCGCCACTGTGGTGCGCGGTGTGGACAATGATGTTACCTTTGAAAGCGAACCCGCCGGCGCGGCCATGACAACGACGCTTGGTCATAGTTGCACAACGCCCTGCACCCTATCGATCCGGCGCAGCGAGAGTTTCACCGCCACGTTCAATCTGGAAGGTTTCGAGACCCGAACTGTCCCGGTCGAAACGCGCATGTCTGCCGCCGGTGGCGCCGGGGTGGCCGGAAATGTCATCGCCGGCGGCTTTGTCGGCATGGCCGTCGACGCCTCGACAGGGGCGATGAACGATCACTTCCCCAATCCAGTCTTTGTCAATTTTTCAGACCCGGCGATGACCACAACCCCGGCGACCGACAATACCAACAACGCGCCAGCCATGGATGACGCGCCTACGGGCGATCCGGTCCCGACTTCCTGATCTTTTGGGTGGAAGCGGGCAGCGACTTTGCCTGCGCGCTTGCCTTCTCGACGCCGCACGGCTCTGGCATAACCAGTATATGCAAGAGCCTCATGCGTTCTCATCGATCACCACCGAGCCCTTGGCCGGCAACGCCGTCTTCGCGGCGCGCCTAACGCCGCATCGCTCCTTGCCGCGCAACGGGTTTGTGGCGCTGATGCTGATCATCGGCGGGCTCGCGATCTCGTCGGGCATCATGTTCCTGGCGCTAGGCGCCTGGCCGGTGATGGCGTTTTTGGTGCTCGATGTCGTCATCGTCTATGCCGCCTTCCAATTCAGCTATCGCTCCGGGCAGGCCTATGAGGATGTGACCGTCACGCCCGATGAACTGACCATCAAGCGTGTGAGCCCATGGGGCCGGGTCACGGTGGACCAGTTGCACCCGGTCTGGACGCGGCTGAAAACGGCCTATGATCCAGAAGAAGAGCTGGTGCTGGCTATTAAGCTGGAGAGCAAGGGCCAGCAGATCACCGTCGGGTCCTTCATGAATCCGGACGATAAAGAGAGCTTTGCCAATGCACTCGGGGCAGCCTTGGCCCAGGTGAAGCGCGGCGTGCCGGCTTAAGCTTCCACGCAATCCCGCATTTTGGTTTGCTTTCGGGTGGTTTGATGGTCAGGGGCAAGTAAAGTCACTTCCATGATGCTTGACCAAACGACCCTGACCGACACCGCCCAGCAGGTGCCACCGTTCGCCGGCCTGGAAGCGCCTTACGATGAACGTTGCGCGGCCTATGACAGCGTGCGCGGCGCCATCGCCTTCATCTCAACCCATGCGCTCGATCAGCCCGATCTTGACACCATTGCCGAGGCGGTTGGCGAACATCCGGCGATCCTGACCCGTAAGTTCCGCGCTTTTGCGGGGCTGACCCCCAAGGCCTTCCTGCAGGCGGTGACGCTCGACAAGGCCAAGAAGCTTCTGGAGGCCGGTGAACCGGTTCTTGATACCGCGCTCGACACCGGACTGTCTGGGCCGGGCCGGCTGCACGACCTCTTTGTCACCCACCATGCCATGCCGCCGGGCGCTTATCGCGCCAAAGGCGAAGGGCTGACGCTTGCCTACGGGTTTCATCCCTCGCCGTTCGGTTTGGCGCTTGTTCTGCAGTCCGAGCATGGGTTGGTCGGCATCGCCTTTTGCGAACCGGGCGAAGAAAAGCCAACCTTTGAGGACATGGCCAGTCGCTGGCCGCGTGCGAACTATGTGGAGGATTGGGATGCGACGGCACCAACCGCCCGGCGCATCTTCGATCCCGAACTCTGGAGCGCTGATACGCCCCTGCGCATCACGCTCATTGGGACTGACTTTGAGGTCTCGGTGTGGGAGACGCTACTTTCCATCCCGCTTGGACGCACCACGACCTATGGTTCGATTGCCGGCCATATCGGGCGACCCAAGGCGTCACGCGCAGTCGGCGCGGCGGTCGGCAAGAACCCGATTTCCTTTGTCGTCCCGTGCCACCGGGCGGTCGGATCGACCGGCGCACTTACCGGCTACCATTGGGGCCTGACACGCAAGCGGGCGATGCTGGGTTGGGAAGCAGCGAGCATTGGGAAAGTCGGCTCTGACGCGCAGAGCGACCTCTTTCCGTGACGCCGGCAGTCGACGATCCGTCGGCACACATTGCGCGCATCCTTTCGGGATATGAGACAGCGGCAGATGACTTTGTTGCACGCACTTCCCGCCTCCCGGATGGATGGCCGCTCGATTTTTTGAAACGCCATGTCGGCACGCGTTCAAAGCCCGTGCTGGATGTTGGGGCCGGCTCTGCCCGTGACACGCGACGGCTGGCACAGTGGGGCCATGCCGTGATAGCCGCCGAGCCCGTTCCATCCCTGCAACAGGCCGGAAAGCAGCGCTGCGGCACCTTACCTGTACGCTGGGCAGATGCGGCCCTGCCAAAGCTCAGGACGCGGGATTCATCACTGCGCCCATCCAGCTACCGCGTTGTCGTCGTAAATGGGGTCTGGCACCATGTCCCGCCTGAGGCGCGCGAAACGGCTCTTCGCCGACTTTCCCAGCTTCTCACCCCAAGAGGTCGCCTCATCCTGTCCGTTCGGCATGGGCCGACACCGGCAGCGAGGCCCGGCTTTCCGGTGAACCGACTTACGACGCGTTGCATGGCAAGACGGCACGGCCTTGCGCTGAGATCCACCCATGAGCGGCCCTCTCTGCAGGCTGCAAACCTTCGGCTTGGCGTCAGCTGGACCTGGCTGGTGCTGGAGAGGCTTAGTCCGCCAGGTCGATCTTCTCGGCGATCCCGCCAGCCTCGTCGAGCCGGTAGATGATCGGCGCGCCGGTGCCCAGTTCACGCTTCACAATCTCTTCGCCCGACAGGCCTTCCAGCTGCATGATAAGCGCGCGCAGAGAGTTGCCGTGCGCCGACACTAGGATGCGCTTGCCTTCGAGAACCTTCGGCAGGATCTCGCGGTCGAAGTAGGGCAGCACGCGCTCGGCGGTCATTTTCAGGCTCTCGCCGCCCGGCGGTGGAACGTCATAGGAGCGGCGCCAGATGTGCACCTGTTCCTCGCCGAACTCCTGGCGGGCCTGATCCTTGTTCTTACCGGTCAGGTCGCCATAGTCGCGCTCGTTGAGGGCCTGATCGCGGGTGATGGGCAGATCGGTGCCCATCTCTTCCTGCATCAGGTCGAGCGTGCGCTGGGCGCGCAGGAGATCGGAGGTGTAGGCCTCGTCAAACTCCAGCTTCATGTCTTTGAGCTTCTGGCCCGCCGTGCGGGCTTCCTGCACGCCTTGCTCGGTCAGGTCTGGATTTTTCCAGCCGGTGAAGAGGTTCTTCAAATTCCATTCGCTCTGACCGTGGCGGACGAGCACGAGAAGGCGTTCCATGGATGGTTTCCTTTGCCGCTGGAAGGAGAGGTTTAAGACTTGGTGGCGAGGCCTAGCACATCGCGCATGGTGTAGCGCCCCGGTTTCTTGCCATGGCCCCAAAGCGCCGCCTGGACCGCGCCACTGGCAAACAGGCTGCGATCTTCAGCATGGTGAGACAAGGTGATGCGCTCGGCCGGGCCGGCAAACACGACATCATGGTCGCCGACCACTGACCCGCCACGCAGGCTGGCAAAGCCAATGCTGCCATCGGGGCGAGGACCGGTTTGGCCATGGCGGGTAAACACGCCGGCGTCAGGCAGTGACAAACCACGCGATGAGGCGGCTGCCTCACCCAACATCAGCGCCGTACCGGACGGCGCATCCACTTTGGCTTTGTGGTGCATTTCGAGGATCTCAATATCAAAGCCCAGAGGAAGGGCAGCCGCGGCCTGCTCGACCAGAACGGCCAACAGGTTCACGCCCAAACTCATATTGCCGGACTTGATCACGACTGCATGGCGGGCCACGGCGTCGAGCTTGGCCTCATCGCCCGCCGCCATGCCGGTCGTGCCGATGACATGGACGATGCGCGCCTGAGCGGCGAGTTCGGCATAATGCAGCGTGGCGGCTGGTGCGGTGAAGTCGAGCACCGCGTCACAGGCTGCGAAAACCGGCAGCGGATCATCGGTGAGTGCCGTGCCGATGGCCTTGCCGCCGGCTAAAACGCCAGCGTCTTCACCCAGCGCTTCAGCGCCTTCACGCTCAACAGCGCCGGCAAGCGTCGCGCCATCGGTGGCCAATATGGCAGCAATGAGCGCGCGGCCCATCCGTCCTGACGCGCCAACAACGGCAATCCGCACCATGGTTGATTTGGCTCCTGCAATCTCTGGTCGGCATCTAGCCTGCTGGCGTGCATGGGCGCAACAGCGTTCGACGAACCCCCGGCTAGAGCCTCCGCAGACGCAGGCGCGATGGGTTGTCGATATCTGCCAGAATGGCAAACGCGTCTTCGGCAAGGCCAACAAAACCCTTGTCGACCAGCGGGCCGGTTGCCGGTGTCTCGGCGAGCAGTATCGCCGGTGCATCGCTCCAGCGGCCATAGGCAACAACGTGGTCGATCAGCAGCTGCTGGCCTTCCCGATCGCCGACCAGGCAATCGATGAACACCGCGCCCTCGACGAAGCGCGCAGCGCACGCAGCATGCGGCTTCCCATATCTTTCGATCAGCCACCCCATCTGGGTCGCGATTGCACGCAGCGTGATGGCCTGATCGAGCCCCAGGCGGGCGAGCGTCGACAGATCGTCCGCCGTGATGGCGCGGACGGTATCGCGGGCCTCAGCCACGCGCGGCAAGCCCGGCCTCGATTTCTTCAACAGCGCGGCGGGCGGCAGCGGCAGGATCGTCGGCCTCAATGATCGGGCGGGCCATGACCAGAATATCCGCGCCGTCGGCAATGGCCTTTTGCGGCGTCACAACGCGTTTCTGATCACCAGCTTGACCATCGGCAAAGCGAATCCCCGGCGTCACAAGCAGCATGTCCGGGCCGAGGGCCTTGCGAAGCGCAGGCGCTTCCATCGCCGAGCAGATGAGACCCGGCATGCCGGCTTGCTGAGCCTGAAGCGCGCGTGCCATCACGAGCTGATCGGCCGGAACGGCATAGCCGGCTTCCTGCAAATCCTCGTCATCCATTGAGGTCAGCACGGTGACACCGAGCAGGTTGAGCGTCGGGTTCGGACCCAATGCCTCGACCCCCACACGCATGGCTTTTGGGTAAGCGTGGACGGTGAGAAAGGTCGCGCCGGTGGCAGCGACGCTGCGCACGCCCTCGGCAACTGTCTGGTCGATGTCGAGAAGCTTCAGATCGGCAAACACCGTCTTGCCAGCGCGCGACAGCTCTTCAATCAGGCCGAATCCACCCGAATAGGCTAGCCGGTGACCGATCTTGATGACCCCGACTTCGTCACCGACCCTGTCGAGCATGGCGTGGGCGGCATCGACCCCCGTGACATCAAGACCGAGCACTAGGCGAGATTTGGCGTCGGGGAGCGCGACCATCAGCTTTTCAGCTTGCCGGCGACATCAAACAGCCGTTCCAGCTGGGCCGTGGCAAGGTTGATCGTGCGGTCATTGGCGAAGCTGCCATCCTCATTGAAGGCCGATGCGCCGCCGCCAACGGTCAACTGTTCGGGCATCACGATCGCCCCGAGGCGGGAGATCGTCGGGCGGAGCTGATAGAGGCTGTTCACCCCGCCCTGTACGCCGGGCGATACAGCGCCAAGCGACCAGATGGGCTTCTTGAAGATCAGTGAGCCGGGCTGACCTTCCACCCTTACGCGGCTCAGCCAGTCGATGGTGTTCTTCAAAAGTGGTGTGATGCCGCCATTGTACTCCGGCGAGGCGACGAAAATCGCATCCTGCTCGACCATCAAGGCCTGGAGCGCTTTGATCGGTTCAGGCGGGCCGTTCTGCTTCTCCCAATCGGCATCGAACAAGGGTGCTGGATGATCGGCGAGCGAAATCTGGACGGCATCGAAGCCGACATTCGCGGCCATGCTGGTGATGGTTGAGGCAAGTTTCGTGTTCACGGACCCGTCGCGGGTGGACCCGGACAGGGCAAGAAGGCGGACTGACGACATGATGGGATAGGACCGGAAGCTCAGGGGTGGTTGTGTGGCGGTTACACTAGGCCATGCGGCATCCGGGTCAATGGACGGTCGGCAGCGCGCGGTATGTCCACACCCGGGCCGGCGGCACGTTGCGGACGATCCATTTTGACTTTTCGACCGAGAAGCTCCCCGGCTCAGGCCTCACCGGTGGCACCAAGGCGTAGGAAAACTGGATGAAGGCGCCTCCAGGAACCAAGGCTTTGACGGCTTTCTGGACGAGTGCGCGGCGCTTGGCATAGGAGCTGGTGAAAAGCGGCAAGCTGGAGACAATGCCGATCAACGGTTCATCGTCCCAATAGGGCGCATGCAGATCGAACGCATCGCCGCGTCGCACATCGATGGCCGGAAAACGGCGACCCAGGAGATCGGCAAACCGATCACAATACTCCACGGATGTTATTCGGTCGGGCGCGATACCACGGTCAATGATGGCCTTGGTCACAACACCGGTTCCAGGGCCCAGTTCCAGCACACGACCGGTTTGCGATGGGTCGAGCTGGTTCGCCATGGCCTCGGCGAGTTCATCGCTTGATGGAGCAACCGCCCCGATGGACATGGGGTTGCCGACCCATTGGCGCAGGAAGCGCGACTGATCGACAAGCTTCGAAAAGGCCGCCGGCAGCGCCGCGTGAGGGACAGGTTCAGGTGATGTCACGAAAGAAACTCGTCGCACAAAGAGATCGCGCCGTTGTGGCACCTCATCGTCCGTCAGACTACGCTTATGTGTGACAGGCGGATGACGTGGCGCGCGGTTTCTGAGCGAAAAGACCTGTTCTAGGGCCGGCTGGCGGTGAGATCGAAGGTCACCTCAACGGCGTGGAGCAGCCAGGCTTCGTTCGCCGCACCCACCGCGCCGATGCCAAAATCCAACCGGTTGAGCATGGCACTGCCGGAAACGGTGGCGACACCATCCGCCTCGGCAAAGGTGAAGGTAAGCGGGACATCAACGCTGACACCGCGAAGGGTCAACGTTCCGCTTGCCTGGTAACGTCCATCCTCAAGCGCCGCGAACGCTGTGGCGGTGTAGGTCGCTGTGGCATGGTTGGCGAGGTCGAACCCATCGTTCCCAGCCGACTGGGCCTGCAAGGTCGCATCGCCCAGCGTGATGCTGGCCATATCGATGGTGATGGCCGCGTTGGCCGACCCCAGATCATCGGGATCGAACTGGATGTCGCCCGACCAGCTGGCAATGGCCCCTTCAACGGCGTTGCCGGTGTAGGTGACGGTGAACCCAAGGGTGCTGGCGGCATGATCGATCACCCAGGCGCCAGCGGTGGCAGGCGCCGTGCTGGCCGCAACAGTTTCCGTCGAGGTGGCGGTTGGTACAGTCTTTTGCGCGACGCCCCACACAATGCCGCCGGCAACAAAGGCGATGGCGAGACCGAAAGCAACACAGCCGACGCCAAAACGCGCGACGGAGTTCGGCAATGTGCGGGCCGACACCACCATGCGGGCGATGAGGTTGTCATGGGCGATGAACTGGTGCTTCAGCGCGGCAGCGATGTGCAAAAGAACCAGAAGCCCCATCACGAGGGAGAGGTTTTCGTGCACGGCCTTCAACACCTCCTCAGCGCTGTGACGAACGGCGAGCGATGCGTCGGCAAGCAATGGCAAATGCGCGAAGGGCAGTGCATCGAGCAAAAAGAAGAAGGTTGGAATGCCGGTTGGCGACACAGACGCCATCGCCCAGCCAGACAGCGGGATGAGGATCAAAAGGGCGTAAAAGCCAACATGGGTGCCGCTCGCCGCCAGGTGCTCAAAGCGTGTCATGCCCTCAGGCAGCGCCGGCGCGGGATGGGCGAGCCGCCAGACAATTCGGGCGAAGGTGAGAGCCAAGATACTAAGGCCGACGGTCTTGTGGATCTGAAAGACCGTGAAAACTGCCGTTGAGGCCTCCTCGCCGGCGGAAACCATCCATTTGCCGCCTACCATCTGAAATAGGATCGCCACCGCGATCACCCAGTGCAGGATGATCGCGACGGTGGTGTAGCGCCGGTCCGACCCGGTGTCCGTCAGGGGTGGGGAAAGAGCGGCCATGGCGGGTGGTCCAGCGCTGACTGCTGAGTGGCTGGCGCGTTATTGCGCCAGGAACTCAGAGTTGATGGTGATCGTGACCTCGGCGCCAACGTTCGGGGCGAAGGTCGAGAAGCCATAGGCCGTGCGATCGATCGTGCCGGTGGCGGCGATGCCGAAGGCAGCATTGTTGGTGAAAGGATGCGTTTCCATGAAGCCGATCAGCGTGGCATCCAGCGTCATCGGCAGCGTCTGGCCGAGGAAGGTGAGGTCGCCGGTGATTTCAGCCGTGTCGTCGCCCGTCACCGTGATGCTGGTGGAGGTGAAGGTCGCTTCAGGAAAGTTGGCAGTGTTCAGCCAGTTTTCACCCTGCAACTCAGCATTGAAATCGTGGCGATCAGGGAACGGAAAGTCCGTATCGACGGAGGCCATGTCGATGGTCGCTGTCAGCGTCGACTGCGAGACATCCTCAGCGTCCAGTTCGACCGTCGCAGAGACAGTGTTCACGCGGGCGGTGTAGTTTGAAAGGCCGAAGTGATTGACCGTCCAGAACAAGCTGGTGTGGGTCGGGTCGCTGGCATAGGTGCCCGATGGGATGGCAACGCTCTCAGCAGCAGCGGCGCCAATGAGGGCAGTCGACAGGGCAAGCCCCGTAGCAAGGGTGGTGATGGTGCGCATGGGATTGATCTCCGAAGGGGGTAGCAGGCTGGGAAAGCACAACAGGTAAGGCAAACTTGTGGTGGGAACAGGTCCAAAAGTGACAAACACAGCGTCCATCATTCCTGACCAATGAGGCCGTCGCTGTCATCAAATTGTAAGAAACCGTTTCGGGTTGTGCGTGATGAGGCGATGGGTGAAACATCCCGTTATGGACGTCACAAAGCTTTCTTTGCGGGCCAATGCGCTTTCCCAGCCGGGATGCGTGCTGTTTGAGCGAGCCCTTGACGGCGAACAGCAAACGGCGCTGGTCGGGACCTTGCGTGAGGTTCTAGCAAGCGCGCCCCTGTTCCAGCCAACCATGCCGCGTACCGGCAAGCCGCTCTCGGTGCGCATGTCCAACTGCGGACCTCTGGGATGGGTGGCTGACCAGTCAGGCTATCGCTATCAGAGCGAGCATCCGGTTACCGGCAAGCCCTGGCCGCCAATCCCCGATGTGCTGACAACGGTATGGCACGCCGTTGCGCCGGATGCGCCAGAGCCGGAAGCCTGCCTCATCAACTGGTACGGGCCGGAGGCGAAGATGGGTCTCCACCAAGACCGCGATGAGGAGATGTTCGACGCCCCGGTCGTCTCGGTGTCGCTGGGCGATGATGCGCTGTTTCGCCTTGGTGGAACAGCGCGCAGCGGCAAGACGGAGGGCATCCGTCTGCGCTCGGGCGACGTGCTGGTTCTAGGCGGAGCGTCGCGGCTCGCCTTTCACGGAGTCACGCGGATCTATCCGGGCACATCGACCCTGCTGGATGCGCCGGGGCGGATCAATCTGACCCTCCGTCGGGTCACGGCATAGCGCCAATCAGCCGGGATTGAGCGCCGGCAGAACCAACCGATTGAGAACCATGGTCGGGTTGATCCACTGATCCATGCGGTTGTAGTCGCCAGAAAAGGTGACGATCACCAGATCCAGCGAGGGCAGCAGGTAAAGCCGCTGGCCGCCATTGCCGATGCCAAAGACCATGGGGTGAACGATGCTCGGATCGGCGGGTATTCTCTGCTCCGATGTGTACCATTGATGGCTGTAGGTCCGGCCAAAGCTTGCGTCGATTTGTGGTGTGCTGATCCTCTCGATCCAACTGGTCGGCACCACCTGTTCCGCGTTCCACCGGCCATTCTCCAGCAGCATCTGTCCGATCCTAGCGAGATCAGGCGCTGTTAGGCGCAGGCCCGATGCCGCTGAACGCACACCATCGGCACCGCCATGCCACTCAAAGTCGGTGATACCGAGCGGGCCGAACAACGCCTCCTCAGCGAAAGCATCAAGGCGCTTGCCCGTTCCGACTTCGATCAGACGGGCGATCAGCATGCTTGCGCCGCCATTGTAGGTCCAGCGCGTGCCGGGCGCGTGGGCCATTGGCCGGTCGAGGATAAACCGATAGCGATCATCGGCCCGCTCCATCGCGATCTCAGAATTGTTGGGATCGGTGTAGGGCAGGTCCTCGTTCCAGGCGGTCCCCATGGTCATGTTGAGAGCATCGCTCACTGTCCAGTCCGCGCGCTGCGGATCGGCCTGAAGATCAGGGTAGTCGGGAAAGGCCGTCAAGAGCGGCGCTTGCGGCGGCGGCACCTGCCCACGGTTCAGCGCAATGCCATAGAGCAGGCTGGTGATGCTCTTGGTCACCGACCGCAGGTCATGCAGCGTGCTGGCGCTTTGCTCGACCCGGTCCAGCGGTCGGCCCCAGTTCTCGTCCTCGCCTGCGAAGTAACGCTCAAGCGCTGTTTGACCGCGCCAGGTCACAAGCACGCTGTGCAGACCGCTCAAAAGACCCGAGGCGAACGCCATGTCCAGCCGATCGGGCAAATCGGCAGGAAAGCCGGCCGTTGCCATGGGCTCATCCTCGCTGTCGTGCTCACCGTTTTGCACAGCCCACGCCTTGGCGCTGGCCATGCCAACACCGCCAGCCATCGCCGTTAGAACGGCCCGGCGGCTCCAGGTCTGGCCGTTGGCTTAACCCTCCATGGGCTCGTTGGACGGTGTCATCCAGCCGACCATGGCGCCATCGGGCTGGCGGACCATGGCGATGCGGCCAACGCCCTGAACATCAAAGGGTTCACCCATGACCACGGCGCCCTCTCCCTTGGCCTTGGCCAAGGCTGCATCGACATCATCAACTGCAATGTAGGCCATCCAGCCAGCCGGCATTTCGGCAAACTGAGGGCTCTTGGAGATGTCGAACATTCCGCCAACCGTCACATCGCCCGACATGCAGATGTGATAGAGCGTGCCGTCAGGCATCGGCATCTGCTCGAATGTCCAGCCCATGGATTGGGAATAGAGTTTCTGTGCGCCCGCGACGTCGCGGGTCATCAGTTCGTTCCAGTGAAAGGCGCCATGTGGTGTCGTCATTGTCTCCCCCGCGCTGAATTCTCAGCCTGGTTTATCCCGGTCTTGAGGTCTGCCGGGATTTGCGGGCGGTTTTGTAGCACACAATCGGACCCGCCGCAGCGGCTATTGCCGTCACGGGACGCCTCTCATGACATGATGCTGTGAAGGGGTTTGGCGCCTGACGGTTAGGCCGACTTGTCGACCGCTTCTCCGGGCTCAGCCGAACCGGCTGTGTCACCGGGTGCTGCTGAGGGCTCGGCTTCAATCGGATTGTCGACCTTTTCCGGCTTTGGGCCACCCTTGGTGACACCAACCATGGCCGGGCGGAGAATGCGGTCACCAATCATGAAGCCGGCGGCCACAACCTGGGTCACCATGCCCGAAGGCTGGCTTGGATCGGGTACTTCGAACATCGCCTGATGCTGGTTGGGGTCGAAGCGCTCGCCCTCAGGGACGATCTTCTTCACGCCGTTTTTGTCGAGAACCGAGAGCAGCTCGCGCTCTGTCATCTGAACGCCTTCCAAAAGGTTTTTCCAAACCTCATTGGCGGCGCCTTGCTCATCATCCGTTACGGCAGAGAGCGCGCGGGTAAGGTTGTCGGAAACCGACAGGAGATCGCGGGCAAAGCCCGAGACGGCGAATTTCTTGGCGTCGGCGACTTCGCGAGCGGTGCGGCGGCGCAAGTTTTCCATTTCAGCGGCAGCGCGCATGCGCTGATCGCGCGCCTGCTCCAGCTCATCCTGCAGCGCGCCGATCACTGCCTCATAGTTTGGGCCCTGTTCCCAACCGCTTGCAGCGTCATCGGCTTGCGCGCTGGTCTCCTCGTCGCCTTCCGCCTCTTCAGCAAGGCGCTCGCGCTCCATTTCTGCGGCTGCGTCCTCTGCGGCCAATTCTTCAGGGCTTTTGCCAGCACCGGACATGGTCAAACCTCATGCGGAAAATAGGGGGAAAAAATCGTGCAGGGCATATCAGGGGCTTTGCCCCAAAAATCAAGGCTCCAAAGCGCATCTCGAACGCCCTAGCGCCCCGGCGACACCAAACGACTCACAAGGCTTGCGGTGTAATCAACAACCGGCACGATACGCTGATAGTTGAGACGTGTCGGGCCGATAACCCCCACGGCGCCGACAATCGTGCCGGCATCATCATGATAGGGCGCGACCACCAGCGATGAACCCGACAGCGAGAAGAGCTTGTTTTCCGACCCAATAAAGATACGCACGCCCTCTGCGGCCTCAGCAGCGGAGAGCAGGCGGGTGAGTTCCTTTTTGGAATCAAGGTCCTCAAACAAAAGCCGAATGCGCTCCAGATCCTCAACCGCCGAAACATCGCCCAAGAGGTTGGCGCGGCCCCGCACAATGAGCTGGCGTGGCCTTCCCTCCTCCACGCCGGCCCAGCTGGCAATGCCAGCATCCACCAGTTGACGGGTCAGCCGGTCCAACTCTTCGCTGACGGCCTTTTCGCGTTCAGCCAGCGCGGCCTGCGCCTCCGACAGGGTTTTGCCACGCAGATGGGCATTCAGAAAATTTGCCGCCTCGGTCAGAGCTGAGGCCGGCAGACCTTCGGGCAGGTCGATGAGCCGATTTTCCACCTGGCTGTCCTCGCCCACCAACACCACTAGGCCCTTGGTCGGCTCCAGGCGGATGAACTCGATGTGCTTCAGCCGTGTGTCGCTCTTGGAGGCGAGCACCAGACCGGCACCATGGGTCAGGCCGGACAGGACGTTGGAGGTTTCCGTCAGCGCATCCTCGACGGTGCCCTGTTGGCGGTTGGGACCCAGGCTTGCATCCAGCGAGGCGCGCGCCTCAGGTGGGATGGCGCCCACTTCCATGAAGGCATCGACAAAGAACCGCAGGCCAAGCTCGGTCGGCAGGCGGCCCGCCGAGACATGCGGTGCAAAGACCAAGCCCAACGCCTCCAGATCGCTCATCACATTGCGGATGGTGGCAGGCGAGAGCGCGCCGGCCGCGCCGTTCTGAGCTAGATCGCGTGAGAGGTTGCGGGACCCAAGCGGCTCTCCCGATGTCAGATAGTGATCGACCACCCGGCGAAACACGTCGCGCGAGCGTTCATCCAACTCGTGGAGCTGAGGAACCGTGTCGGAGCCAAGGGCCGATCGCAGGTCACCGGAAGGTGCTTTCATAGCTCCTATCTAAAATCAGTCGCCCTCAATTGCCAGTATGCTTGCCAGACCGGTTGCGCCGCCCAGTGGCCGGGGGTAACCAAACGCCCCATCTGCTTCGTCAAAGAAAGATTCTTTATGCGCCCGTCTAACCGCGCCCCAGATGCGCTGCGTCCCGTCACTTTGGAACGCGGTTTCTCCCGCCATGCTGAAGGCTCCTGCCTCGTCTCGTTCGGCAATACGAAGGTGTTGTGTGCGGCGAGCGTTGAAGACCGGGTGCCCGGCTGGATGCGCGGTCGCGGCTCCGGCTGGGTGACGGCGGAGTATTCCATGCTGCCGCGCTCCACCCATGAGCGCATGCAGCGCGAGGTGACCAAAGGCAAGCAATCGGGCCGGACGCTTGAAATCCAGCGCCTGATCGCCCGCTCGCTGCGCGCCGTTGTGGACCTCAAAGCGATTGGCGAGGTGATGATCACCGTCGATTGCGACGTTATCCAGGCCGATGGCGGCACCCGCACAGCCTCTATCACTGGCGCCTGGGTGGCGCTCTATGATGCGCTGAAATGGATGGAAAGCCGCTCCATGCTGAAGGGGACGGCGCTGAAGGACAAGGTGGCCGCTGTCTCCTGCGGTATCTACAAGGGCGAGCCGGTTCTCGATCTTGATTATCTTGAAGACTCGTCCGCTGAGACCGACGCCAATTTCGTGCTCACCGGCTCTGGTGGCCTCGTTGAAATCCAAGGAACCGCCGAGGGCGAACCGTTCAGCGAAGAGCAATTGGCAGCGATGATGACGCTTGCCAAAAAGGGCATCGGCGAACTTCTCGCGCTGCAAGAGCAAACGGTAGGCTGAGACAGAAGACGGACCGAACCATGGTTGCACTGAAAGGCTTTGGCGAGCGGCTTTTGATTGCCAGCCACAATCGCGGCAAAATTGACGAGCTGCGTGCGCTTCTTGAGCCCATCGGGTTGCCGGTGACATCGTCGGCCGATCTGGAGCTTGAGGTGCCCGACGAAACCGGCACGACGTTTGAGGAGAATGCCCTTCTGAAGGCGCGCTCAGGCCATGCTGCGACCGGGCTTGCCAGCCTGTCGGATGATTCGGGGCTGTGCGTTGAGGCGCTTAATGGCGATCCGGGTGTCTACACCGCTGATTGGGCGGGACCGGACCGGGACTTTGCGATGGCGATGCGCACGGTGGAGGAGAAACTGCAAACGGCGGGTGCAGTAACCCCTGAACAACGCCAGGCCAAGTTTGTGGCCGTGCTCGGCCTTATCCGCACCGATGGCACCGAGGTGACCTTTCGCGGCGAGGTTGAGGGCAAGCTGGTCTGGCCGCCCCGTGGCGAAAAGGGCTTTGGCTATGACCCTATGTTCATGCCAGAAGGCCACGACATTACGTTTGGGGAAATGTCATCGGACGACAAGCATGGCTGGGTGCATGGCGAGACCACCGGTCTTTCCCACCGGGCGCGGGCGTTTGAAAAGC
The DNA here is from genome assembly GCA_038749715.1 of Pseudomonadota bacterium. Classification (GTDB taxonomy): domain Bacteria; phylum Pseudomonadota; class Alphaproteobacteria; order Rhizobiales; family MH13; genus MH13. The sequence goes on along the minus strand of JBCDHR010000005.1, from coordinate 298,547 downwards.
TCTTCAATGCCATCGTGACGGCGGGCCCTGCTTGACGGACCTTGCCGCGCCCCTTTCAGACCCGCTGCACGATCATCGCTTTGCACCCGTCGGATCGGATGAGGAGGCTGGCTTCGGCATCTATGTCCATTGGCCGTTTTGCTCCACCAAATGCCCCTATTGCGACTTCAACTCGCATGTTCGCGGCGGCCCGGTAGACCAGCCGCGCTTTGCCGCCGGCTTTCGCCGTGAATTGGAAGCGATGGCCGCGCGGACACCGGGTCGGCAGGTGTCCAGCATCTTTTTTGGTGGCGGCACACCGAGCCTGATGGAGCCGGCGACGGTTGCCACGATCCTGCAGGCGATCGGCGATTGTTGGTCGGTGGAGCCCGATGCGGAGATCACGCTGGAGGCCAACCCGACCAGCGTGGAAGCGGGGCGTTTTGCCGGGTTTGCGAAAGCCGGCATCAACCGCGTATCGCTTGGCGTTCAGGCCTTCAACGACACCGATCTTCAGGCGCTGGGGCGCACCCATTCCGTCGAGCAGGCGCTTGGCGCCGTGCGGATCGCGCGGGATCATTTCGCCCGCACCTCCTTCGATCTCATCTATGCTCGTCCGCATCAGACGGTCGCCATGTGGGAGGATGAGCTGGACAAGGTTCTCGACTTCGCCGCCGAGCATCTCTCGCTCTATCAGCTGACCATCGAGCCGGGCACGCTGTTTGAGATCCAGTATCGGGCGGGCAAGCTTGCGGTGCCCGACCCTGAAATTGCCGAGGCGATGTTCCTTGCCACCCAGGCGATGACGGCTGATCGCGGCCTATCGGCCTATGAGATATCCAACCATGCAGCGACCGGATCGGTCTGCCAGCATAATCTGCTCTATTGGCGCTATGGCGAGTATGTCGGCGTCGGACCGGGCGCGCACGGCCGGCTCATCGACCAGGCAGGCCCCGACGCCCAGCGCATCGCGACCTCCATGGAGCGCTATCCGGAACGCTGGCTGGAGAAGGTCGAAGCGGACGGTCATGGCCTTGTAGCCGACGATCCTTTGACGCTGGAAGAGATGGGCGACGAATATCTGGTCATGGGGCTGCGCCTGCGCGAAGGCATCTCAAAAGCGCGCTATGAAACGCTCTCCAGCCGCACACTTGATGACCGGCAGATCAACCTCATGATCGAGCAGGGTTTTGTGGAATCGGACGGCGGCGATGGCCTGCGGGCAACGCGCGAAGGCTCGTTCCTGCTGGACGCCGTGGTAGCTGACCTGGCGGCCTAAGGCCACAAAAGGCCCAATCGTATCGGTCGAACCAAAAAACGACTGGTTTGCGGCAGACCTCGGTTAACCCAAAACTGATTGTGCCATCGACCCTTATTGAGAAATACCAATATATTCAGGTGGTTGTTTCACAAGGACGAAGAACCACATGACTATGACAACTCGACTTGCAGTATTGTCCCTCGCCGCCATTGCTTTGGCGGCCTGCCAGACAAATAGAGTGCCGAGTTGTGAGGAGATGCAAGCAGCCATAGAAGCGGCATCGAACGAACCAATCCCCGAAGCCATTAGACTGGCCTATCCGAACGCTACCTACGTTGGTCGTGGCGATGCTGCGGCGGCGTTCGTGCGCAGCGGCGGACGCTGTCGCGAAGACGGCGACCGTGGATAGGGCCTAGTCAGCCCCATACTTTCCCTAACCCGAAGCCTAGAACGATGCCTGGAACGACCTCGGGGCAGCGGAGGCGACTTCGGTGCCCGAGCCGGTGACGCGGTAGACCGCAAGCCCGCGCTGCGACGATCCGTTCGACAGGAAGCGGAAAATGCCATCAATGCCGGAGAAACCCGATGAGGCGTTCAGCATCGATGGGTCAATGCGGCCTGAGCCGGCCCGAGCGAGTGCAGCGGCCAGCGTGACGGCGTCATAGCCGTTCGAGGAGATGCGCACCGGATCATTGCCGAAGCGGGCACGGTAGCGGCTGACGAAATCCTGATATTGCGCACGCGGGGCGGACGGATAGACCGCGTCACGCAGCTCCGGCGCGTTCTGAACGCGAGCGTCTTCCCACTGGCCAGAACCCAGGAACAGCGTGTTTTGCGGCGTCAGACCGCCGGCCGACAGGCCTTGCGCGATGGAAACCATCACATCGCCAGCTTCGGGCACCAGAAGCGCATTGAACTGGTCGCGGCTGGCTGCAATCTCGCTCGCCGCCGTCTGGATTGCGATGGTGTCGAGCTCATAACGCTGCACGTTGGCCACCTGCAGCCCAGAGGTTGCTGCCGCCTGGCGCATCTCCGCCTCGACGATCTGGCCATAGGCATTGTTGGGAAGAAGCGCGCCGAGACTGGTGCGGTTCTGTTCCGATGCATAGCTGATGATGCGGCGAACGTCGGACGAGGGCAGGAACGAGAGAAGGAATACACCGCTTCCGCCTACACTGGCATCAGAGGAGAAGCCAACCAGCGGCACACCGGCCGGGCGGCTGACAGCGGCGACGGAGCGAATTTCAGAGGCAAAGATCGGCCCCAGAAGAAGCTGCGAGCCCTCGGCCAGCGCTTGCGAGGCGGCCGCGGCTGCGCCTTGCGGCGTGCCTTGCGTATCCTTGATGATGAGCGTGATATCGCTGCCGCCAAGCGCGGCCATGGCCAGATCGGCCGCGTTGCGGAAACTACGGCCAGCCTGACCGGCATTGCCAGTTGCCGTTAACGGAAGCAGCATTGCGACACGCGCGGCGCCGGTGCCCAAAACCTCGCCCTGGGGCTGAATGCCAGGTGTTGTCACCGTCAGACCGGGGCCGGTCGTGCCGAGGCCGGTAAAGCCTTGTGGGCCGCATGCAGCCAGTGCCAGCAGACTTGTCATGCCCAGCCCCTGGACGACCGCACGCCGCCCTGGCCTGGCACTTTCATCGCCTGCCGCTTTTGTGTTGTCGTCCGTCCCTGTGATCGCCCGCATTTGCGATCCTCCTCGCCTTAGCCGCCGCTTTGCCCCTGTGTCAGCGTCAGCGATTGCCACCGTCACACGTCTCGACACCCATCCTGAAGCCGTGTTTACCGTCAAACGCGGCAAAAAAACAGCCGCGCCGCAGTCCCTTACGATCTTTGGGACTATTCCCTTGTGGGTTGTTGCGTCCATGCAAGCCCAACACCGATGATCGGCAATGGAGAACCAAGTCCTTGGCAGGACCGTCTTTTGTTCTTGCTGGTGGTAGAGTGGAGGCGAGCCGTCCGGCGCCAGGGCTCTACGTTGTTGCGACGCCGATCGGTAATCTGGCCGATATCACGGTGCGCGCTTTGGAGGTTCTGGCGAGCGCAGATGTGGTCGCCTGCGAGGACACCCGCAAAAGCCGGGTGCTGATGGAGCGCTACGGGCTCACCACGCCGCTGACCGCCTATCACGACCATAATGGCCCGCAGGCGCGGCCCGCATTGTTGCAGAGACTGGCTCACGGCGAGGTTGTGGCGCTGATATCGGATGCCGGCACGCCGCTGATCGCTGATCCTGGATACAAGCTTGTGGTGGCAGCGCGCGAGGCCGGTCATGCCGTGTTTTCGGTACCAGGGCCAAGTGCACTGACCGCGGCGCTTTCCATTGCCGGTCAACCGACCGACCAGTTCAGCTTTCATGGGTTTCTTCCAGCCAAAGCCAAGGCGCGGGCGGATGCAATTGCTGGTCTTGTCGCTTTGCCGGGCACGCTTTGCCTTTATGAAGCGCCGTCGCGTCTCGCCAGCAGTTTGGATGCTTTGGCAGAAGGCTTGGGCGTGGACCGGTCGGCCAGCGTGGTGCGGGAACTGACCAAGACGTTTGAGACCGTGAATCAAGCCACGCTCGGCGACCTTGCGCGGCACTATTCGCAGGACGAAGCGCCGCGCGGCGAGATCGTCATCATCATCGGTCCAGCGCCGGCAAAGGATGTCAGCCAGGAGGATGTGGATGCGGCGCTCCGGGCGGCGCTTGCCAGTCAGCGCACCAAGGATGCCGCCGCCGAGGTCGCCAAGGCCTTCGATCTGCCCAAGCGCGATGTCTATCAGCGCGCGCTCGCCTTGCGAGAAGAGGATGGGTGATCCACGGCCAGCCCGCGACCGGAGGCAGGCCTATGATCGCGGCCTGGAAGCGGAAGATGAGGCGGCTGCCTTGATGGAGCGCCTCGGCTTCACCGAGATTGCCCGCCGCGCCAAGATGCCCGGTGGCGAACTGGACCTGATCGTCGAGGACGCTGAGACCCTGGTCTTTGTGGAGGTGAAGGCGCGCGCCACCCAGGCCGATGGGCTGGAAGCCGTCAGCCCGCGCCAGCAGGCGCGCATCCGCTCCGGGCTTTTGGCCTGGCTTGCCAAGCATGATGAAGACGGCCAACGTGCCGCGACAAAGAGCATCCGCTGCGATGTCGTGGTGGTTGCGCCAGGCACCGAACCCCTCCATATCCCCAACGCTTTCCCTGCCCAACCGGGCGATTTTTAATCAGCAAAAGAGACCCAAATGGCGCTGCGCGTTGCCGTCCAGATGGACCCGATCCAATCGATCAACATCAAGGGCGATTCCACCTTCGCCATGATGCTGGAAGCGCAGGCGCGCGGCATGGAGCTGTTCGTCTACACACCGCCGACCATGGCCCTGGAGTCCGGACGCATTACAGCGATGGTGCAGTCGGCCGAAGTTCGCGATGTGGAAGGCGACCATGTGACCGTTGGGCCTTTGAGCCGCATGGATCTCAACGGGTTTGACGTCATCCTGCTACGTCAGGACCCGCCCTTCGACATGGCCTACATCACCTCAACGCATCTCTTGGAGTTGCTCGACGGGCCGCTGGTGGTGAATGACCCGTCTGGCGTGCGCAACGCGCCGGAAAAGATGCTGGTGATGCGGTTCGCCGACTTCATGCCGCCCACTCTGATCAGCCAGGATCGTGATGCGATTGCCGCCTTCCGCGACACCCACAAGGACATCGTGTTGAAACCGCTTTATGGTAATGGCGGCAAGGGCGTGATGCGCTTGCGCGAGGACGATCAGAATTTCGGCTCGCTCATCGGCCTTTTCCGCGATCTCTACCCGGAGCCGTGGGTCGCGCAGGCCTATCTGCCTGAGATCGACAAGGGTGATAAGCGGATTTTGTTGGTGGAGGGCGAGCCGTTTGGCGTGATCAATCGCATCCCATCGGAGGGCGACCTTCGCTCCAACATGGTGGTGGGTGGACGTGCCGAAGCGATTGATCTCTCCGACCGTGACCGCGACATCTGCGCTGCCATCGGCCCGACACTGCGGGAGATGGGCCTTTTGTTCGCCGGGATCGATGTGATCGGCCCCTACATCACCGAGATCAACGTCACCTCGCCAACCGGTATCCGCGCGCTGGAACGCTTGGGCGGCGGCAATGCGGCTGCCGCGATGTGGGACGCCATCAAGGCGAAACGCGGCTAGGTCAGGGCTTCGGGATCATGGACCAGCCGCCACCCCTTCCATCGTCAGAGGATACGGGATCGGCTGGCGCAAAACCCCAGAAACCCTTTTGGCGCCGGCTTCTTGGTTGGTTGATGCTGCCCTTCCGCCTGATTGGCTATGCGGCGCTCATTACTGTGACGGCTGCCTTTGCCTTTGTTTTTTCCTCAGAACCCTTGGGTCTTTGCCGATCAAACGGGCCGGGCCTTACCTGTAGCAGTGACATTTGGCAGTCGCTTGCCGATCTTGGTCTCAGCATCATGTTGCTGAGTGTTTTCACCGGATTACCCCTCATTCTTGCTTTTGCTGGCCTGATTTTCTTGAGTCTGGATTTCGCGCGCTGGTTGCATCGCCGCAAAAACTGATTGTTCTTTTTTTGTTCTGGATTTTAACTTGAATCTATGCTTGCATCCTTCGAGTAATCGAGGGGGTGCAGCATGGTCTCGCGAGTTACGACGGTTGCGTTTCAAGGTGTAGAAGCGCGGCCTGTGGATGTGCAGGTGCATATCGCGCCAGGGCTGGTGGGGTTCTCCATTGTCGGCCTGCCCGACAAGGCGGTTGCTGAAAGCCGCGAGCGGGTGCGCTCGGCCTTGACTGCATCTGGGCTCGCCATGCCAGCAAAGCGCATCACGGTGAACCTGGCGCCCGCTGATCTCCCCAAAGAAGGCAGCCATTTCGACCTGCCGATCGCGCTCGGTGTGATGGCCGCCATGGGCGCGATCTCTGCCGATAGCGTGGCAGGCCATGTGGTGCTGGGAGAACTGTCGCTCGACGGGCAAGTCGCCCCGGTCTCCGGTGTTCTGCCGGCAGCCATGATGGCCGTTGGCCGCGATGAGGGGCTGATCTGCCCCAAAGCTTGCGGACCGGAGGCAGCCTGGGCTGGTGATGGCCTATCGGTGCTGGCGGCAGGATCGCTGCTGGAACTGACCAACCATTTCGAGGGGCGGCAGATGATGAGCCAGCCCCGCCCGGCGATGCGTGGCGGCGGGTCGGCTCTGCCCGATCTGGTCGATGTGCGCGGGCAGGAAAGCGCCAAACGCGCGCTGGAGATAGCGGCAGCGGGCGGACACAACCTTCTCATGATCGGACCACCGGGCTCCGGCAAGTCGATGCTTGCCGCGCGTCTGCCCTCACTCCTGCCGCCGCTCAGCCCACGGGAAATGCTGGACCTGTCGGTGGTTGCCTCACTCGCCGGTGAGCTCGAAGCCGGCGCACTGACGGACCGACGACCGTTCCGGGCGCCGCACCATTCGGCCTCCATGGCCGCCCTGGTCGGAGGAGGGATGCGCGCCAAGCCGGGCGAAATATCCCTTGCCCATCACGGCGTTCTGTTTCTCGATGAGCTGCCGGAGTTCTCGCCGCAGGTGCTCGATAGTCTGCGCCAGCCGCTGGAAACCGGGCAATGCCACATTGCCCGCGCCAACCATCATGTCACCTACCCTGCCGCCTTCCAGCTGGTCGCGGCGATGAACCCGTGCCGCTGCGGCCATGCCGGTGAGCCGGGCCATGTCTGCCGACGCGGTCCACGCTGCGCCTCTGACTATCAGGGGCGGGTCTCTGGGCCGCTGATGGACCGGATCGATCTGCGTATCGAGGTGCCGGCGGTCACGGCACGTGATCTTGCCAATCATGCCCCGCGTGAGGGCAGCGCAGAGGTCGCCGCAAGGGTTCATGCCGCGCGTTTCATGCAGGCGGAACGGTTTGGTGCCGCATCGGTCCGGCAGGGGTCCGACAACGGTCCGGAACAGGGACGGTTTGAGACGGCGTTTCTCAACGCACGAGCGGCGCAAGGTGCCATCGAAAAGCATGCGGCGCTCGATCGCGATGCCGAAGCTTTGATGGTCAACGCAGCCGAGCGCACAGGTCTGTCTGCGCGCGGTTATTACCGTGTGCTGCGCGTCGCCCGGACAATTGCCGATCTTGCCGCCGAGCCACAGGTCGGGCGCGCGCACCTGGCCGAAGCGCTGACGTATCGCGGCCTCGATGCCGGGGCCTTGATGGCAGCCTGATGGCCCTTTCGTCCTGGCTGGTGAGCGCTTGTTAAGGCCAGCCTGCTAAGAGGCGGGCCATGTCTGTACCTGCGTCTTCTTCCGATCGCCGATCTCCCGGCAATCCGTCCGAAAGCTCCTCGGATTCGCCGTCCCCAGAGCAGCCCTGTCTTTCATCGCCTGAGTATGCCGCTCCTGTCGCATCACAAGGGATGGCAGACAAGGATCCCGAGCCGGGTGATGGCAAAGCGTCTTTGGGTAAGGATGCAGCGCACCAGAACGCGGAGAAACCTGACGCCGTGCGCCTGATCGGCGCGGTCAGCCATGAGATGCGCAACCCGCTCAACGGCATTTTGGGCATGGCGCATCTCCTGTCGGAGACAGAGCTTTCGCCCTCTCAGCGCAGCTATCTGGAAGCTATTGAAACCAGCGGCGGCCTTCTCCTGACGCTCGTGAATGATCTGCTCGATCTCACAGCCTTGCAATCGGGCGCTGTCACGGTCAACACCAGCCCGGTTTCGGTGATGCAGCTCATCAACCAAATCATGGAGCTGGAAGCTCCCCGCGCGCATGCCAAGCAGCTGGGGCTGGGCAGCGTTGTCGATCCGGTGCTCGCCGAGCCGATCATCGCCGACCCGGTGCGTCTACGTCAGGTGATAAGCAATCTTCTATCCAATGCGGTCAAGTTCACCCGGACCGGTGGTGTCAAACTCGATGCCTGGTTGGAAGGTGCCGAGGCGCCCATGCTGGTGATCGATGTGCTCGATACCGGCGATGGCATAGCGCCCAACGATCAGGCCCTGATCTTCCAGCCTTTTGGCCGCACAGGCGCGGCGGAGGCCTCTGGCGCGGAAGGAACCGGTCTGGGTTTGCCGCTGTCGCGCGGCCTGGCCGAGGCGATGAACGGACGGCTTGACCTTGTCACCTCGTCAATGGGCGTTGGAACGCATATGCGCCTGTCCATTCCCCTCATTTGGGCCGATGCTGACGGAGAGGACGACAGGTCAAGCACAACCGAGGACAGCCACGCCTCCAGACCGCTGGAAGCTAAAAGGGTGCTCCTTGTGGTTACGCCCGACTACTCCAGCACGCCGGAGACCGAGGCGCTGTGCGCCACGCTTTCCATGCTCGGTGCCTCGGTGGACACGGTGAGCGAGGCGGCTCGCCTTGCCGGCCTGCACGACGCCTATGACCATGTGCTGATCGATATAACCTTCGACTACGCCGTGCTGTGGGCGCGGCTTAATCTTCCTGCCCTTGGACTTCGGCCGGTGATGCTGGTGCGGCCATCGGAACGCGAAAGGCTGGAAGCTTTGGCCACAGCTGGCTTTTCAGGCTATCTCATCCGACCGGTCCGGCAATCCTCTCTGACGGCCATGCTGACCGATCAGTTCGGCACACGGCCGACCGATGGTTTCCTGCCCGATCCCGCCGATGCTGAAACGATAGACCCGCCATCGGACAGTGATGCCAGCCCTGAAAACGAGCCTACCCGGCACATGCTTATGGCCGATGACAGCCCGGTAAATGCCCTGCTCGGCGAGGCTGCGCTTTCGCGGGCTGGCTACAAGGTCACCGTGGTCACCAATGGCGCAGAAGCGGTCGATGCCATGCGGGAGGTCGGGCCGGAGGGTTTCGACGGCGTTGTGCTCGATCTCACCATGCCGGTGATGGACGGATTCCAAGCAGCCAAAGCGATGCGTGCGCTGGGGTTTGAGGGCCGGATCGTTGCCGTTTCGGGCACCACCGATCCAGAGCTTGACCGCAAGGTGGAGGCGGCGGGTTTCGATGCCTTTGCAGTGAAACCGATTGCGCCCGATGCGCTGGCCGCGCTGATGGACACCTCTAAACTGGCCTGATCGCCAGACGGCTCAGAGTTACCTGAAAACCCGCCGCTCGGTGCCTGAGTCGCCAGCGGCACAAATCTGTGTCATGAGGCTGCCTCAAACTGGCCGGGCACCATCATCACCCGTCCCAAGGCTTTGACATGACACGGCATATCGCCTGCCCGGCGGTCCGTGCCATACTGAGGCACTCTGTGTCATGGGAACGTCGTAGAATTGTGATCGACCGAACGGCCAACACTTGCGCGCACGCAAACGGCTTGGGCAACGCCCGTCCGTTGAGATTGAGACCCCAAAATGACTGAGCGTGACTGGCGCAGCCGTGACCGTGTGCCTAACGCCAGTGGGCGCCGCCGCAGTGTGCAGAACGCTGCAGGACAAGCCGCGCGCCGGGTCGTGGAACAGGTGTTTCCCTTCGCGCGATCAATGACGCCGACGCTGCGTGCACCGTTGCCAGGCACACCGCTTTACCTGCCTGAGGATGAGGCGCTGGCCGGCCCACTCAGCCCAGTGCTTGGCTCGATCGGCCCCCTGGAGGTTCGCCTGGCCACCACGCCGCGTGACATTCACCGAGCGCAGCGCCTGCGGTTTGATGTGTTCTACAAGGAGATGTCGGCCAAGCCCGGCATGCTGCATCGGTTGCTGCGGCGCGATTTCGATCGATACGATCCTTTGTGCGATCACCTGTTGGTGCTTGATCATGATGCGCCGCCCGACCCGGGCACTGGCGAACCGGCCATTGTCGGCACCTACCGCCTGCTGCCGCAAAGCGTTGCAGAAGAAAATGACGGCTTCTACACCACCGGCGAGTACAGGATTGATGCGCTGGTAAAGGCTCGGCCCGACCTTACCTTTCTTGAGCTTGGCCGCTCCTGCGTTCTAAAGCCCTACCGCACCAAGCGGACCGTGGAGCTGCTGTGGCACGGCATCTGGCGCTATGTGGTGCATTCAGGCATCGATGTCTTGTTTGGGTGCGCAAGCCTGGAAGGGACCGAGCCCGACGAGTTGGCACTGCCGCTTTCCTACCTCCATCACTATGCTCGCGCGGAGCCGGCCTGGCGTGTAGAGGCCCTGCCGGAATTGCACGAACCGATGGACCTTCTGCCCAAGGATGAACTCGACACGAAGAAAGCGCTCAAAGCTCTGCCGCCGCTGATCAAGGGCTATTTGCGGCTTGGCGGGCTGATCGGCGATGGCGCCGTGGTCGACCATCAGTTCGGCACCACGGACGTGCTGGTGGTGCTGCCGGTGGAGAAGATTTCTCAGCGCTACATCAGCTATTACGGCCCGGACGCAGAGCGCCGCGCGAACTGAGCTGCGCCCTTCTAAACGGTTCCCTTCTGGAACCTTCTCTGTATCGTGCACCGGTGTCCAAGACCGGGAGTGGTCCATGTTCAGCCGCACCAACATTTCCTATGAACCGCTTGATCTGCCCGACCGTTCAGACCTCTCCGACGAGGCGATGCTGGACGAAGCGCGCGCCTTTTATGAGCGCATGAAAACGCGCCACTCGGTGCGCGATTATGATCGCCGGCCGGTGGCCAAGGCTGTGATCGAGGACTGCATCCGTACAGCCGGCTCTGCCCCGTCGGGCGCCAATCATCAGCCTTGGCACTTCGTGGCCATCGCCGAACCTGGCATCAAAGCGAAGATCCGTGAGGCGGCCGAGGAGGAAGAGCGACGCTTTTACGGCGGCGGTGCGAGCGATGAATGGCTGAAAGCGCTTGAGCCCATCGGCACGGGTGTCAACAAGCCGCATCTGGAGGACGCGCCATGGCTGATCGTCATCTTCGCGCAGCGCTGGGGCACCTATGACGACGGCACCCGGTTCAAGAATTACTATGTGCCAGAAAGCGTCGGCATCGCGACCGGCTTCCTGCTGGCAGCGCTTCACCATGCTGGGCTGGTATCGCTTACCCACACGCCCAACCCGATGCGGTTCTTGAACGAGCTTCTGGGCCGTCCGGAGAGTGAAAAGCCAGTGATGATTCTCGCCGTTGGGCACCCCTCGGCCGACGCTACCGTACCGGCTGCGGCGAAGATGAAGAAGCCGCTGGCTGAGATTGCGACCTTCGCTGAATAGCTATCGCTTGGCAGGCCTGCGTCACCTAGCGCCTTGACAGTAAACCGATTTCCGCCCAGTGCGGAAGGCGTCAATGCGCGGGCCTTTTCTTGATGCCTGCCTGAGGACCCTGAGACATCGTGACGAAACATGTTTCCTCCGATCGGCGAGCCGATCTGATCGGCAGCGCCTTTATGGTCGCTGCCATGGCCGGATTCGCGGTGGAGGATGTGTTCATCAAAGCGGCCTCGCAGACCCTGCCGGTGAGCCAGCTTTTGGTGCTGTTCGGGCTGGGTGGAGCGCTGTTGTTTTCAGCCATTGCGCTCGCCAACCGGGAGAACCTGCTCGCGCCGGATGCCTTCTCCCGCCCCATGCGGGTGCGGGTGTTTTTCGAGATCACCGGGCGGCTGTTCTTCGTGCTGGCGCTGGCCTTCACCCCGCTTTCGACAACGACGGTGATCCTGCAAGCCGCGCCGCTTGTTGTTGTCGCCGGCGCGGCCCTGTTCTTTGGCGAGAAGGTCGGATGGCGGCGTTGGTTGGCCATTGCCCTTGGCATGGTGGGTGTCATCATCATCGTTCAGCCGGGTGCGGAGAGCTTCTCCCTCCTGTCACTGTTGGCGGTGATCGGCATGCTAGGCTTTGCCGGGCGGGATCTGGCCAGCCGCGCAGCACCGGCTTCGCTGAGCACAGCGGTTCTCGGCGCGCATGGTTTTGCGTCCATCATGCTTGCCGGCCTTCTCTACTGGCTCTGGGAGCGCGCGCCTTTTGTGTGGCCGCAGCCGCAGGCGGCGCTTTTTGTTTGCGGGGCGGTGCTTGCCGGATTGGTGGGGTATTCCTCACTGATGAAGGCTATGCGAACTGGCGATGTGTCAGCCGTGACGCCGTTTCGCTACACGCGGCTTCTGTTCGGGATCGCCTTCGGCGTTGTCCTGTTTGGCGAAGAGCTGAGCCTAGCGATGCTGGCCGGCTGCGGCCTCATCGTCTGTTCTGGGCTCTTTATTTTGTGGCGCGGCAAGAAGGCCGGCACCTGATGGGCCAATACCCGCCAAATGGTTGATAGGGGCAAAGCACCTTGTTGCGGGAAGCGTCTTGCAGGGTGAAAGGGCCGTTCTTATATACCGCCCGATCGCGGAGCGCCTGACTGACGGGCTTTCCCCACCGATTTTTCATCCCACCCCCCAAGGGGATCGCAGCGCGGCAGCTTTTCTGATATGGCCTCGCGCTTCGCCGGAATGCCGCGCAGTCGGGTCCGGCCGGTCTGCCTGAAACACAATGAGGTACGATCCATGGCGAAAGTCATTGGTATTGATTTGGGAACCACCAATTCCTGCGTGGCCGTGATGGACGGCAAAAACCCGAAAGTGATCGAGAACGCTGAAGGCGCGCGCACCACGCCGTCCATGGTCGCGTTTGCCGATGGCGGCGAGCGGCTGGTCGGTCAGCCGGCCAAGCGCCAGGCGGTCACCAATCCAGATGGCACGTTGTTTGCCGTCAAACGCCTGATCGGGCGGCGTTACGACGATCCAACGGTCGCCAAGGACAAGGACCTTGTGCCGTACGAGATCGTGAAAGCCGAAAATGGCGATGCTTGGGTGAAGGTCGATGACACCGACTATTCCCCCTCACAGATTTCCGCCTTCATTCTGCAAAAGATGAAGGAAACGGCCGAGGCCTTCCTTGGCGAGAAGGTTGAGCAGGCGGTGATTACCGTGCCGGCCTATTTCAACGACGCTCAGCGCCAGGCCACCAAAGATGCCGGCAAGATCGCCGGCCTTGAGGTTCTGCGCATCATCAACGAGCCGACCGCGGCAGCGCTGTCCTACGGGCTTGAGAAGAACGATGGTAAAACCATCGCCGTCTATGACCTTGGCGGCGGCACGTTCGACGTTTCCATCCTGGAAATTGGCGACGGCGTGTTTGAGGTGAAGTCCACGAACGGCGATACGTTCCTGGGCGGTGAAGACTTCGACATGCGCCTGGTTGGCTATCTGGCCGACGAGTTCAAGAAAGAGCAGGGCATCGACCTGAAGGCCGACAAGCTTGCCCTTCAGCGTCTAAAAGAGGCGGCTGAGAAGGCCAAGATCGAGCTGTCGTCTTCGACGCAGACCGAAATCAACCTGCCCTTCATCACCGCCGATGCCTCCGGGCCGAAGCACCTGACGATGAAGCTGACCCGGGCGAAATTTGAAAGCCTGGTGGATGATCTGGTCAAGCGCACGGTCAACCCTATGGCGGCCGCTCTCAAGGACGCTGGCCTGAAAGCCGGCGATATTGACGAGGTTGTTCTGGTCGGGGGCATGACCCGCATGCCCAAAGTCCAGGAAACGGTGCAGGAGTTCTTCGGCAAGGAACCGCATAAGGGTGTGAACCCCGATGAGGTTGTTGCCATCGGCGCGGCCGTTCAGGCTGGCGTGCTGCAGGGTGACGTAAAGGATGTTCTCCTTCTCGACGTGACGCCGCTGTCGCTGGGTATTGAGACCCTGGGCGGGGTGTTCACCCGCCTCATCGACCGCAACACGACGATCCCAACTAAGAAGAGCCAGGTGTTCTCCACCGCCGACGACAACCAGTCGGCCGTGACCATCCGGGTCTTCCAGGGTGAACGTGAAATGGCCGCCGACAACAAGATTCTCGGCCAGTTCGATCTGGTGGGTATCCCGCCGGCACCGCGCGGCATGCCGCAAATTGAGGTGACCTTCGACATCGACGCCAACGGCATCGTGTCGGTGTCCGCCAAGGACAAGGGCACCGGCAAGGAGCAGCAGATCCGCATTCAGGCTTCTGGCGGTCTGTCCGACGATGACATCAACCAGATGGTCCAGGACGCGGAAAGCCATGCCGAAGAGGACAAGAAGCGCCGCGAGGTTGTGGAAGCAAAAAACCAGGGCGAAGCGCTGGTCCACTCGTCCGAAAAGGCTCTGGAAGACTATGGCGACAAAGTCGGCGAGGACGACAAGTCTGCCATCGAAGCTGCGATTGCCGATCTGAAGACGGCGCTGGAAGGCGACGACAAAGAGGCCATCGACGAAAAGAGCCAGGCTCTGGCGACTGCGTCCATGAAACTGGGAGAGGCAATGTATGCCGCCAGCCAGGCTGAGGAAGAGGCTGCTGCCTCCGCCGATGCGGCTGCCGACGCTGCGCATGACGATGATGTGGTCGACGCCGAATTTGAAGATGTCGATGACGACGACCAGAAGAAAGCGTCCTAACGCTCTTCGTCCTCACCAGGTTAGAAAAGGCCCGGCAATTGCCGGGCCTTTTTTGTTTGGTCAGGCTGCCTGCCGCGAACCGCGGCCGTGAGGGAGCAAGTGTCATCAAAGTGACGCGTGGTATCGCCATACGGTCGCGCCCATCATGCGTGATCTGACTTATTCTGATTCGCCAGACCAGCCCGCCATTGAGGTGGACGCTTCACACATCGCCGACAGTCGCCGCGCGTTCACCCCCTACGCCCCGTTTGGAACCTGTGCGCTTGGTCCCACGCGCAGCGCCATCCGCACGTTCGGTACCAAGCTGGTTCCCCGCCGCTTTCCGCGCTTGGGGTCGATCCTCAACTGGCCAATCTGGCGGCTTTCACTGCTTGGCCGTCCGGGGCCGGTGGATCTGGAGCCTTATGAGGGGTTTCGCCTCCGGCTTTACCCGCGCGAGAACCATGCGGACACCAAATGTTATGCTAGGCCAGGCCTAGTCGATCTTCCCGAAGAAGCTGCCATTGCGCGTTGTCTGACCGGCAGCATGGACCAGGAAGCTGTCGTGGTTGATGTGGGCGCCAACACCGGCACCTACTCTGTGCTGTGCGCCCATCTGGCCGCGAAGGCCGGCAAGACCGCTCGATTGCTTTGCATTGAAGCCAACCCCAAGACACAGAACCGCCTGGTCGCCAATCTCGCCTTCTCAGGCCTTGATGATCAGACGACCGTCGCGCGCTGTGCAGTGAGCGACTCACCGGGCATGGTGCAGCTGCAAACGGGCACCTGGAACCTGGGTTCGGTGAAGGTGACCGATGGAGCGCCAAGCCTGCGCCAGAAGGGTCTGATCAATGTGCCGGCACGGCCGCTTTCCTCCATCGTTGCGGATGCGGGGCTGACGCGGATCGATTTACTCAAGATCGATATTGAGGGCCATGAGGTGCAGGCGCTTGGGCCGTTCCTGCGGGATGCGCCAGAGCATCTTTTTCCGCGCATGATGCTGGCCGAAACCAAGCATGATGCCGGGAATGCACTGCGCAAGGTTCTGACCGATGCCAGCTACACCGCGACCCTGGAAGGACGGTCCGACACGGTGTTTGAGCGGTAGCCGGGTTCCAAAGATCAAACTTTATGTTTAATTATTTATGAGTCATAATATTAAAAAAGAGACCACAAGAGGAAACCATAGATATGAAAATACATATAAGCATAACCTCATGTATCTTGGCGTTGAGTTGCTCATCTGCTTTGGCAGATGATCTTCAATCAATGCTATCCGGCGCGGTCATGACCAATGGGCGCTTCGAATTGAACGTTAATCCAGACGGTACGCTCTTGGGTGGCCCAGTTGTCGGTACTTGGGAAATCGTCGATGGCGAGTGGTGTCGAGACATTACCGCTCCGGAACAAGCCGCTGGCTTTGAGTGTCAAACGGTGGATGTGAATGGCGATGTCCTGACTTTTACGTCGCCAAGTGGTCGCACCGTCGAATGGACGCTGGTCCGCTAAGATCTATCACACGATTGGTTGCCTATCCGGCTACACCGCGACCCTGGAAGGACGGTTTGACACGGTGTTTGAGCGGAAAGGCACACAGTAAAGCCAGGCCCTATTCCCATGTGGATTTGAAGGCGTCTTTCAGCCTAAGCTCCTCGTACAGAGGAGCGTCGCGATGAGCTTTGAAACCTGGATCGCCTTTGTCGTCGCCAGCACGGCGGTCGTCCTGATCCCCGGTCCCAACATCGTTCTGACGGTCAATTATGCCATCCGAGATGGCCGGCGCTCCGGACTAGCAACCGTGCCAGGGGTCGTCGCCGGAGCGTTCGTGGCCATGAGCCTGTCGCTTGCCGGTGCCGGCGCCCTTTTGGCGACCTCAGCGTTTTTGTTCTCGGTCCTGAAGATTGCCGGAGCCGCCTATCTGATGTGGCTCGCCTTCAAACTCTGGACCGCGCCCGTTGCAGCGCTTGTAGACGAGGGAAACGCGGTGCAGCAGCCGATGCGCTCGGTGTTCCTGCAATCCTTCCTGGTGAGTGTTCTCAATCCCAAAGGACCGGTGTTTTATGTCGCGTTCGTGCCGCAATTTGTCAGCGCCTCAGGCCCGATCTTTCAGCAGTTCGCAATTTTGATCCTGACCTTCCTGGCCATCGCGACCGTCAACAGCCTGTTCTGGCTCGTCTTTGCGAGCAGTCTCAGAGATCAATTCCGCAGGCCCTGGACCATGAAGCTGGCCAACCGGTTCGGGGCGACCTTTCTGGGCCTGGCCGGGCTCTTCACCGCCAAGGCCAGTCGCGAAGCTTGACGGACGTCTCTGTAACCTGATGTGTGAGCGGAGTGCCGGCTCTGTTCCAGGTGACGACCATGCTTGAAACTCTCCTCCCCATTGCAGCGGCCTTCTTCATCGTTGCCGTCTCGCCCGGTCCGGCCAATCTGGCGGTTGCGACCATCTCGATGCGTAGCGGGCGCGAAAAGGGATTGGAGTTTGGGCTGGGCCTTTCGCTTGGTCTTGCGGTGTGGGGCTGTATCGCTGCCACCGGTATGGGCGCATTGCTCCAGAGCTCGGTCTATGCGCTCACAGCGCTCAAAATCCTTGGTGGTCTCTACCTTTTGTGGCTTGCCTTTCATGCAGGCAAATCCGCAGTCAAGGGCGACGAGCAGGCCGTGAGCATGCAAGAGAGCGGAAATGGCCGCTGGTTTTGGCGCGGGCTTCTCCTCAACCTCTCCAACCCCAAGGCTGTCATCGCCTGGATGGCCGCCCTTTCCATGGGGCTTTCCAATGACAGTAGCATTGGTCTGGTAGCTACGGTGACAATGATTTGCATGGCCATCGGCGTTCTGAACTACACCGGCTACGCGCTCGCCTTCTCACTTCCGGCCCTCCGGCTAGGCTATCGGCGGATTAGCCGATGGGTGGAGGGCGCAACGGCAGCCCTGTTCTCGCTGGCTAGCTTTGGCCTCATTCGGTCGGCATTCAGCCGGTAAAGAGCAGTCCAACCAGCCAATTCTTGCTTGCAGAGCGGACCTTGCGTCCCCATTTGAGCGCCTGTCGCGGTTGACAGGTGGCAATGGGCCTGTCAACGCGGCACCCGCTCCGTTTCTCGTTCCTTTTCAACCCTAAGGCACCCCGGTTTGGCCAAGCAGGACTTCTATGAGCTTTTGGGCGTCGCCCGCGACGCCGATGACAAGGTGCTCAAAAGTGCTTTCCGCAAGAAAGCCATGCAGTTCCACCCGGATCGAAACCCGGGCGATGCGGAGGCAGAACAGGCCTTTAAAGACGTCAACGAAGCTTACGAAATTCTGCGCGACCCACAGAAACGGGCGGCCTATGACCGTTTCGGCCATCAGGCCTTTGAACAGGGTGGTCCCGGCGGCATGGGCGGTTTCGGCGGCGGTGCCGGCGCGGCCGGCATGAGCGACATCTTTGAGGAGATTTTCGGCGAGTTCATGGGCGGTTCGCGCCGCCGCTCCGCCGGTGGCGCCCAGCGCGGCTCGGATGTTCGCTACAATCTGGACATCTCGCTGGAAGAAGCCTTTGAAGGCAAGACGGTGGATTTGGTGCTGCCGACCTCGGTTGCCTGCGACACCTGTTCAGGCACCGGTGCCAAACCGGGAACCAGTCCTGTGACCTGCGAAACCTGTGGCGGCATGGGCAAGGTGCGCATGAGCCAGGGCTTTTTTGCCATGGAGCGGACCTGCCCAACCTGCGGCGGGCGTGGCGAGGTGATCAAAGACCCGTGCGATGTGTGCACCGGCACGGGCCGGGTGACGCAGGAGCGCACGCTGTCGGTGAACATTCCCGCCGGTATTGATGATGGCAATCGCATTCGCGTGGCCGGCGAAGGAGAAGCCGGTATGCGCGGCGCACCGGCCGGTGACCTCTACATCTTTGTCTCGATCAAGCCACACACGATCTTCCAGCGCGACGGTGCAGACCTGTTCTGCCGTGCGCCGATTTCCATCACCACGGCAGCGCTCGGCGGTGATTTCGAGGTCCCGACGCTTGATGGCGGGCGCACCCGGGTGAAAGTGCCCGAAGGCACCCAGACCGGCAAACAGTTCCGCCTGAAGGGCAAAGGCATGCCCATCCTGCGTCAGCGCGAGGAAGGCGACATGTACGTCCAGGTGCTGGTGGAAACGCCACAGAAACTCACCAAGCGCCAGCGCGAACTCCTGGCCGAATTCGAAGCCGAAGGCGGAGACCATAATCACCCTGAAATGAGCGGGTTCTTCGACAGGGTGAAGGATTTCTTCGGGGGCTGATCTGTGCCGATAGAACGTAAAAAACCCGCTCAGCTCATGGCTGAGCGGGATTCTTCATTTCAGATTGATTGGATCAATTCACCGCGCCGTTGACGACGGGGCGCGCTGGGTCCGCTGCCCATTCGGTCATGGAGCCATCATACATGGAGACATTCTCCTGGCCGGCGACCTCTGAAAGTCCGAACCAGACGACGGACGCCCAATGGCCGGTGTTGCAGAAGGTTATGGCGGCCTGATCAAGCGGTACGCCAACCTCGCCGGCAATGGACGCCACTGTCTGCGCATCGGCATATGAAGCAGCATTCACATCGTATAGGCGCGCCTGCTCCAGGTTCACAGCACCTGGAATGGTGCCGGCGCGGGCGACGACGCCGCTTTGCTGTTCGCCAGTGAACTGCGCTTCCGGGCGACCATCGACCAGTGTGATGCCTGATGCATCAGCAACTTCAACATCGTCGGCTGTCGCGAGAAGCTCATCGCGGAAGCTGATCTCAAAGGATCCCTGCTCAACCGGTACCGCCTCGGTTGAGAGTGCACCGCCGTCGCGGTTCCACGCAACATAGCCGCCATCGAGGATGGACACATTGTCATGGCCGAGGACCTTGAAGGTCCAATAGACGCGGGTGGCGGCACCGATGTCGGACGAGTTTTCACCCACCGGGGCGATCACCACATGCTCGTGATTGTCGACCCCAAGGCTCTCGATCAGCGCCTGAATGTCTGCCTCTAGCGGCAGAACGCCAATTGTGCCGTCAATTTCAGTGCGCCAGCCAACCTGATTGTAAGCGGCGGCAACGGCACCTGGAATGTGACCCTGGGCGAAAGGATCGGCTTCATCGGTGACGTTGCGAATGTCGAGCACAACGACGTCCGGCGCGTCAAGATGCGCTTGAAGCCAGGCGGTATCGACAAGCGGCGTGGCTTCGCCGGCCATGGCGGTTCCGGCCAAAAGAGCAGCTGCGGTGGTGGAAAGAGCAAGAGCGGAAAGGCGAGTCATCGGATGAACTCCGTTTCAAGGTAAGAAAGAGGTCTTTAAGCTAACCAAGACCAGCGCAATGGTCTTGCGACCAGAAGTTCATTTGACCATCAGATGGTACAAACTGTTTTGTCTATCTCTCAGATGGCGCAATTCCATTTCACTCTGAACCGAGGGACCTGGATTGCTCAGGAGGCCGGCCTCGCTATGGACATGAAGCTAGGTCACGGCGCAGAAAACCAAGAACGCCCCAGCCAGAGATCCTCCCGTGCGCCTCATCCCTGCCTTCTGCCGACCGGCTCTGACCGTCCTCCTTTTGCCAATGCTGTGGATGGTGACCAGCGCCGGCGAGG
The DNA here is from genome assembly GCA_038749715.1 of Pseudomonadota bacterium. Lineage (GTDB taxonomy): Bacteria > Pseudomonadota > Alphaproteobacteria > Rhizobiales > MH13 > MH13. Next base: position 278,471 of record JBCDHR010000005.1, on the reverse strand, counting down.
CAAACGAAACAACGCCACCCAACCCAGTTGTTCCACCGGTCGCTGCGGTGGGGCCAGCGCTGGAGACACCACCTAACCCCATTGCGCGTCCGCAACTTGCCACCCGTTCGGCACCACAAGCCACGCCTACCCAGCCCGCTGCGGCCTCAAGCTGCGCGGCAGCACTCCAATCGGCAGGCGTGCTTTTTGAAACGGTCGGTCGGCACCCTGGCGACGGGGTCTGCGGCATTGAGGACGCGGTGCGCGTGCGCTCCATCGGGCCTGTCACGCTGTCCCCCTCTGCGCTCCTCGCCTGCCCAACTGCGCTCGCCTTTTCTGACTTCTTGGCTGACACACTGATACCCGAGGCGCAGTCAGCCTTTGGAAGCCCACCATCCACCGTTCACGTTGCCGCGTCCTATGTATGCCGAACCCGCAACCATGTGGAGGGTGCCCGTGTGAGCGAACACGGCTTCGGTCGCGCCATCGATGTGCGCGCGATCACCATGACAGATGGCTATCAATGGACGGTCCAGCCGCAGCCGGGCGATGCGACCAGCGGCGATGCGCGTTTTCAGGCCGCCTATCGCGAGGCTGCCTGCGGTCCGTTCAAAACGGTGCTTGGGCCCGGGTCGGATGGTTTCCATCAAGACCATATCCATATCGACAACGCCCAGCGCTCAAGTACCTACTGCCGTTGATGCTCAGGTCGGTTGCATTCGACCGACCCTGTTAACGCGCTGGTGACCCTGCCTCTTGCCCCAATCTTAAAACAGATCGTGCACGATGCTGGATAGGTTTATCAGGGCATGGCAGCACCAATGAGCATCGACGCAGAGCTTTATCCGGTCCGGGGCGCGAGGGTACGGCGGGCCGTTCAATCCGCCCGAGCCGAGCTGCTGGATGCCAAGCACGCACCTTTTGACCAGGCCGATCGCCAAAGCCGCCCTGCCGCGCAGAGCAAGGTGACCACAGAGCGCTATCGCGCCCAGCTTGTCAGCGATCGCGATTCGATTCTGACGCTTGAGACCGAGTGGCAAGCTCTGACGGATCGATCATCTGGCTCGGTCGCGTTTCAGGCCTTCGATCTTTGCCTGCCATGGCTTGATGCGTATGCTTTCGGCAATGATCCGACGCATCGCGCGCATATTCTGGCGCTCTACGATGTCGATCATCTGGTTGGACTTGTGCCGCTTGCGGTGCGCCGTGATGGCCCTGTGGCGTTGGCCGAGTGGGTTGGTGATCCGCTGATCCAGTATGGCGACGTGCTGCTTGACGCTGATTGCGACGCCAAGGCCGTGCGGGCCTGCCTGGCCGACGCGCTGAAGCAGTGGCCGCTTGCCGGCCTGTTGCTGCGCAATGTGCGGGCCGATGCGCGTGTGCACAAGCTGCTTGATCTACCCGGCCATACGCTGGGCGAGACACGCCAAGCGGCCATTGCCGACCTTACCGGTTTCGGCTCGGCGGAAGACTATTTCGCGACCTTCTCCAAACGCTCGCGACAAAACCGGCGCAAAAAACGCAATGCCCTCGCTAAGCGCGGCGAGCTTTCCTTTGAGGTTGTCGAAGCCGGACCGCGGGCCGCCAAGCTCTGCGATCTAGCGCTTGACTGGAAACTTGCTTGGCTCGCGGCCCGCGGCCTGTCGAGCCGAGCCTTCATGGATGCCCGCGCTTTGACAACCCTGCGGGCCACCATTGCCCGAGAAAGCGCTGCCAACCCAATGACCTTGTTCGTTCAAAAGGTGGATGGCGCGCCCGCAGCGATCGAGATCGGCCTCACCGGTGCCCATGGCAATATCGCCTTCATGGGCACATACGACCCGGCCTATGAAGCCCTCTCGGCCGGCAAGGTTCAAATGGAAGCGTCAATCCTTCACGGCTTTGAGGCAGGATGGGCCGGCTATGATATGCTCGCGCCCATGACCGGCTACAAGGAAAGCTGGTCCACAATGACCGTCGATGTGGTCGACTATCTGGTCGCGTCATCACCGGCAGCCTGGATCTACCGCGAAGGCTTCCTAAAGATCATGCGACCAACCATAAAACGCGCTTGGCTCGCCCTTCCGGCCAGCCTGCGGAGCAGTCTTTTGCGCACCGTCGGTGGCTTAGCGGTTCTTTAACAAGGCTCACCTTTGCGCTGGGCCTGCGGCCTAACCGCAAGCTACGCGTTCACATTGTAGGCGGCGAGCACCGCCATGTTCACAATCTCCGCATCGCTCGCGCCCAGACGCGTGATCTGGATCGGCTTGTCGAGACCGACAAGCAGCGGACCGATGACGGTTGAACCGCCCAGTTCCTCAAGCATCTTCGTGCCAATGGAGGCGGAGTGGAACGCCGGCATGACGAGCACGTTGGCCGGGGCAGTGAGCCGGCAGAACGGATACTGCTCCATCACATCCATGTTGAGCGCGACATCAGCGTTCATTTCGCCATCATACTCAAAATCGACGCGGCGTTTATCGAGGATGCGCACGGCTTCCTGTACGCGCTCGGAACGCTCACCCGGCGGGTGACCGAATGTGGAGTAGGCGAGCATCGCTACGCGCGGCTCATACCCCAGACGTCGGGCGGCGCCGGCGGCTTCTTCGGCAATGTCAGCCAGCTCGTCGGAGGTTGGCATGTCGTGCACGGCGGTATCGGCAATCAGGACCGTGCGGCCGCGCGCCAGGCATAGGCTCGCTCCAATCACCCGATGGCCGGGCTTGGCATCGATCACCCGGCGGACCGATGACAGCGCAACGGAGTAGTTGCGCGTTACGCCGGTGATCATCGCGTCCGCTTCGCCCATCGCCACCATGCAGGCGCCGAAATAGTTGCGGTCCGTGTTCACCATGCGCTGGCAGTCGCGGTAGAGAAATCCCTTGCGCTGAAGCCGCTGGTAAAGGAACTCCGCATAGTCTTCCTGGCGGCGTGAGGTGCGGGCGTTGGCGATTGTCAGCATGGACAAGTCAATGCCGGCCTCATCGGCTTCGCGGCGGATGACGTCTTCGCGGCCGACAAGCACCGCCTGTCCCAAACCTTGGCTGGCAAAAGAGACAGCGGCGCGCATCACCTGTTCTTCCTCACCCTCAGCGAAGACAACGCGCTTCTTCAGGCGCTTCACGCGCTCATGGATGCGGTTGAGGACGCCTGCGACGGGGTCACGCCGGGCGGAAAGCTCAGCCCGGTACGCCGCCTCATCGACTATCGGGCGACGGGCAACGCCGGACTCCACCGCCGCTTTGGCGACAGCAGCCGGAATGGCGGAGATCAGGCGCGGATCGAACGGTACGGGGATGATGTATTGCGGGCCGTAGCGAGGCCGTGCGCCCTGATAAGCGGACGCCACTTCGTCGGGAACGTCTTCGCGGGCAAGCTCAGCAAGCGCCCGAGCCGCCGCGATTTTCATATCGTCGTTGATGGTCGTCGCACGGACATCCAGGGCACCGCGGAAAATGTAGGGAAAGCCCAGAACGTTGTTGACCTGGTTGGGGTAGTCGGACCGGCCGGTCGCCATAATGGCGTCCTGGCGCACCTCCATTACCTTTTCCGGTGCAATCTCAGGATCGGGGTTGGCCATGGCGAAGATGATGGGGTTGTTGGCCATCGACGCCACCATGTCCTGCGTCAGCGCTCCTTTGACGGACAGGCCGAAGAACACATCAGCGCCTTTGACTGCCTCTTCTAGCGTGCGGCGGTCCGTCTTGGTGGCGTGGGCCGCCTTCCACTGGTTCATGCCCTGCTCGCGGCCCTGATAGATGACGCCCCGCGTGTCGCAGAGGATGATGTTTTCCGACGGCATGCCGAGCGCTTTAATGAGCTCGATGCAGGCGATAGCGGCCGCGCCCGCGCCGTTGCAGACGAGCGTCGTCTCTTTGATGTCGCGATTGGTGAGATCGAGAGCGTTAATGAGCCCGGCAAGCGCGATGATGGCCGTGCCGTGCTGGTCGTCGTGGAAGACCGGAATGTCCATCAGCTCGCGCAACCGGCTTTCGATGATGAAGCAGTCCGGCGCCTTGATGTCTTCCAGATTGATCCCGCCGAAGGAGGGACCGAGATAGCGAACCGCATTGACGAAGGCGTCGACATCTTCGGTGTCGAGTTCCAGATCGATGGAATCAACGTCGGCAAAGCGTTTGAAAAGAACCGACTTGCCTTCCATCACCGGCTTGGAGGCGAGGGCTCCCAGATTGCCAAGGCCCAGAATGGCTGTGCCGTTGGAGATCACCGCCACCATGTTGCCGCGCGTTGTGTAATCGAACGCGCAGTCGGGGTTCTCGGCAATCGCCTCCACCGGGACTGCAACGCCTGGCGAGTAGGCAAGCGATAAATCGCGCTGCGTCGCCATGGGCTTCGTGGCGACCACCTCCAACTTGCCCGGACGGCCTGCGGCGTGGAAATCGAGCGCATCCTGATCGGTGATTGCCGGGCGCTTGCCACCAAACGTGTTGCGGGATTGGTGGGGGTCGCCGGGCAGGTCGCGGGCCATAAGGTGAGGTCCTTTCAGGATGGTTGAGCCGCTGACCATAAAAGCGGCAATGCACAGATGGAAACAGTCCATAGGAACAAGTTCCAAGAAGGCCAAGACACGGGCCGTGAAAGGTGTTTGTCCAAGCTCTTTTGCCGGCTGGTCGGTCATGCACGGCTTTGCATAGCGATCCGCTGGCGTTTGGACCGGCATTTGCTAGAACGAACCCATGGACGCGCCCGCCCCGAAGCCTGACGACACACAAGCGCCGGTAGCGCCCCTGCCGGCGGCGCGGGGCGCAACGCCGGTGATGGCGCAGTATCTGGAGATCAAGGCGGCGAATGCCGACAGCCTTCTGTTTTTCCGGATGGGCGATTTCTACGAGCTGTTCTTCGATGATGCAGCCATTGCGAGCCGTGTGCTTGGCATTGCGCTCACCAAACGCGGCAAGCATGGCGGCGATGACATCCCCATGGCTGGTGTGCCGGTGCATGCCGCGCAAGACTATCTGCAAAAGCTGATCGCCGCCGGCCACAAGGTTGCTGTCTGCGAACAGCTGGAAGATCCGGCGGAGGCCAAAAAACGCGGTTCCAAGGCCGTGGTGAAACGGGATGTGACGCGCCTCATCACGCCGGGCACGCTAACCGAGGATGCGCTTCTTCCGACCGGTGGGGCCAATTGGTTGTTGGCGCTGGCGCCAGAGGCAGGCGGTGAAAGCTATGGTCTTGCCTGGATGGACCTTTCGACCGGCGCCTTTCACGTCGGCGAAGTCTCAGGAACCCGGGTTGAAGCCGAGCTCGCCCGGCTTGCGCCGGCCGAAACGCTCTTTCCCGACACGCTTGACCCTGACGGGGAAGCGATGGACGCGCTCAGCCGACTGGGTGGCAGTCTCTCCGCCCAGCCGTCGGCTTTGTTTCACGGGTCGGGGGCGGCAGGCCAGGTTGCGGCAGCCTTCAATGTTGCAAGCCTTGATGCCTTTGGCAGTTTCTCCCGCGGGGAAGAACGCGCGGCGGCAGCCCTGATTGGCTATGTGGAACGCACGCAAAAGCAGACCTTTGCGAGCCTGAAACCGCCCATACAGGAACGCGCCGGCGGAACCATGGCCATCGATGAGGCGACGCGGGCCAGCCTTGATCTTGTGAAAGCCCGCTCCGGCGAACAAGCCACAACGCTGTTGGCAGCTATCGATCGTTGTGTGACCAGCGCTGGTACGCGGCGTCTTGCAGGACAGATCGGGGCTCCGCTGACCGACCTTGCAACAATTGGCGCGCGTCACGACGCGGTGGATGTGTTCGTCGATGACAGTGAAGCGCGGCGAACGGTTCGGACCGCCCTATCTGGCGGACCGGATTTGGCGCGTGCACTGGCGCGGGTGCAACTGGGACGGGCCGGACCACGCGATCTTGCCTCCATCGGCCTTGCGCTCGATCAGGCTGGCTTCGTTGAGGATGCGCTGCCCGAAGAGCTTCCCGCCCTCCTCCAATCGGCCCGCGAAGCCTTAGCGTCGCGTCCGACCTTGCTGACCGACCGGCTGGGCCGGGAACTGGTGGAAAGTCCTCCGCTTCTTGCCCGTGATGGTGGCTTTGTCGCCGCCAACGTTGATGCCGATCTGGATGCCGCGCGGTCCTTACGCGATGACGCACGAAAAGTGATTGCCGGGCTTCAGGCCACCTATGGGGACCAGACCCAGGCGCGTTCGCTGAAGATCAAACACAATGGCGTTCTTGGATATTTCATTGAGGTACCGGCCTTGCAGGCTGGCCCTCTGCAGGATGCGCCGGACATCTTTTTCCATCGCCAGACCATGGCGAACGCGATGCGCTTTTCCACCAAGGAACTGGCCGAGCTGGAAGCCGACATCGTCGGCGCGGCAGCGCGGGCACTCGCCTTGGAGAAGGCGCGTTTCGACAATCTGTGCGAGGCTGTCTTGGCTGAAAGGCAGGCGCTGGATGGCGTCGCCGAGGCGCTCTCCACCATCGACGTGGCTGCCGGCCTTGCTGAAACGGCGGTGCATGACCGGCATGTGCGCCCCGTGATGCGGGACGATCTCACCTTTGACATTCAAGGCGGTCGCCATCCTGTGGTCGAACGCGCCATGCGCGATGATGGTAAGGCGCAGTTTGTTGCCAACAGCTGCACGCTTGGCAGCGACGGCGATGAGGCCGGCGCGGTGCATCTCATCACCGGACCTAATATGGGCGGTAAATCGACCTTCCTGCGCCAGAACGCGCTGATCGCTATCTTGGCTCAGGCTGGCTGCTTCGTGCCCGCCGACAGCGCGACCATCGGCCTTGTCGATACCCTCTTTAGCCGGGTGGGCGCGGCAGACGATCTGGCGCGCGGGAGATCCACCTTCATGGTGGAGATGGTTGAGACGGCCGCCATCCTGCATCAGGCCGGACCGAAGAGCCTTGTCATTCTCGATGAGATCGGTCGCGGCACGGCCACCTATGACGGGCTTTCCATCGCCTGGGCCTGCGTTGAGCATTTGCACGACAAAAGCCATTGCCGCGCCCTGTTTGCGACCCATTATCATGAGCTGACAGTGCTTGCAGAACGGTTGGAGCGCGTCGACAATCGCACCTTGAAGGTGCGCGAATGGGATGGCGACGTGATCTTTTTGCACGAAGTGGTGCCAGGCGCCGCGGACAGATCCTACGGGCTGCAGGTCGCCAAACTGGCCGGGTTGCCAGCAACAGCGGTTGCGCGGGCACGGCAGGTGCTCGACCATCTGGAGACCCGGCGGGACCACGGTGAAGGCGAGAAACCGGACGCCGTGTTTGAAGGCCTGCCGCTGTTTGCTGCAGCGACACCGGTTGCAGAGCGAACCGAACCAACGGTCGAGCAGGTCGAGGAAGCGGCAAAAGCCCTGCTTGCCTCTTGGATGGATGGACAGGATCCCGACCAGATGACACCACGGCAAGCGCTCGATTTTGCGTATGATTTGGCAGCCCGCCTGAAGGAACCGCGCTAACCATGGCCACAGCCACCGCCCCCCTGGATGCCAAACACAAGCCAAAGGCGCGCACGTCGAGCGGGCCGAAACTGGTACGCCGGGATGATGCCCCGCCACTTTTGGATGCCAACGCGCTCTACACCGCGATGCGCGATCATATTGAGGATTCCGGTTCTTACGATGCGGCGCACCCTGGGCTGATCCCGATGGTGCGGTCGGCAGTGGCCGGCATTTTGAGATCGGCGGAAGCCCATCTTCTGGCCGATCGTGGTGGGCTTGCCTGCGCGCAACGCCTGTCTCTTTCCGAAGACATGTTGATCGACACGCTCTTTCGTATCGTCACCACTTATCGCTATCCGCTGGTGAACCCATCGGAAGGCGAGCGGCTGGCCGTGTGCGCTGTCGGTGGCTATGGGCGTGGCACGCTGGCGCCTATGTCCGACATCGATCTGTTGTTCCTTCGCCCGGCCAAGCAGACCCCCTGGGGTGAACAGGTGGTGGAGAGCTTGCTCTACTTTCTATGGGATTGCGGCTTCAAGGTCGGCCACGCAACACGCACCATCGAGGAATGCGTGCGGCTTGCCAAACAAGACATGACGATCCGCACAGCCCTTCTGGAGGCGCGCTTTTTGCTTGGCGATGAGCCGCTCTTCCAGCAGTTCCATACCGCCTTTCAGGATCAGGTGGTGAAGGGGACGGCGTCCGAGTTCGTGACGGCCAAGCTTGCCGAGCGCGACACCCGCCACGCCAAACAGGGCTCTTCGCGTTATCTTGTCGAGCCGAATGTGAAGGAGAGCAAAGGCGGCCTTCGCGACCTCAACACGCTCTTTTGGATCGGCAAGTATGTCTATCAGGTCGGCGATGAAAACGAACTGGTCACGCAGGGCGTCTTCACGCGGCGCGAGTACAACAGCTTCGTAAAGGGCAGCGACTTTTTGTGGGCGGCGCGGTGCCACATCCACTTCCTGACCCGGCGGCCTGACGATCGACTCGCGTTTGATCTGCAAGGCGCCATCGCCGAACGTCTCGGTTACACCGATCATCCCGGTATGCAGCCGGTCGAGCGGTTCATGAAGCACTATTTTCTGGTCGCCAAGGATGTCGGCGATCTGACCCGTATCCTGTGCGCGCGGCTGGAAGAAGCGGAGACCAAACAGACGCCGATCCTTGACCGGATGCTTGGTCCGTTGCGACGGCGCAAGGTCAAAACGCTGCCCGGCAGCGATGTGTTCACCGTCGAAAACTCACGTCTCAACGTGGCCAATGAGAAGGTCTTCAGCGACGACCCGGTGAACCTTCTGCGCTTCTTCCAGCTGGCTGACCGCTACGGGCTGGCGCTGCACCCAGACGCGACACGATTGATCACGCTTTCGCTGAAGCTGGTCACGCCAGCGATGCGCAATGACGACGAAGCAAACGCCATCTTCCTGGAGATTCTGACCTCACAGAACCGCCCGGAAGCCACCTTGCGACGCATGAACGAGACTGGGTTCCTGGGTCGGTTCGTGCCTGATTTCGGCAAGGTCGTCGCGATGATGCAGTTCAACATGTACCACCACTACACGGTGGACGAGCATCTCATCCGCACGGTTGGCGTGCTGGCGCGGATCGAAAGCGGGCATCTGAAGGAAGAGCATCCGCTGTCGGTCACGCTGCTGCCGACAATCCAGAATCGGCGAGCGCTTTATGTGGCGCTTTTCCTGCACGATATCGCCAAGGGGCGGCCAGAAGACCATTCGATTGCCGGCGCCAAGATCGCGCGGCGGCTATGTCCGCGCCTTGGCCTGTCGGAAAGCGAGACTGCGCTGGTTGCCTGGCTGATTGAGGATCATCTGGTCATGTCGATGACCGCGCAGTCGCGCGATCTTGCCGACCCGATCACGATTGAGACCTTCGCCTCGCATGTGCAGACGCTGGAGCGGCTGAAGCTGCTCCTCATCCTGACCGTCTGCGACATCCGCGCGGTTGGGCCGGGTGTGTGGAACGGCTGGAAGGGTCAGCTTCTGCGCACGCTCTATTATGAAACGGAGATCATTCTCACCGGTGGGCATTCTGAAGGCGCGCGCGAGCAGCGGGTGAACGCCGCCAAGGCCATGCTTTTCGAGGCCCTGCCGGACTGGACGGATTCCGAACGCGAAGCCTATGGTGCAGTTCACTACCCGCCCTACTGGCTACGCACAGAACTTGATCGCAAGATCGCTCATGCGCACCTTATAAAAGGTGCCGATGAAGCGGGTGAGGCTTTCGCCTCGCTGACAGCGGTGCACAGCTTTGAGGGCGTGACAGAGATCGTTCTCTACACCCATGACCATCCCAAGCTTCTATCGACCATTGCGGCTGCTTGCGTGGCAACGCAGGCGGACATTGTCGGCGCGCAGATCCACACGACTGCGAACGGCAAGGCCCTCGACACGATCCTGATCCGACAAGAATTCGACGGCGAGGCCGATGAGCGCCGGCGTGCGGACCGCATCGCCACCACGGTCGAAAGCGCCATGAAGGGCGAGGTGCATCTGCCACCTATGATGGCTGAGCGGGGCAAGGCGAAGGGCAAGGTGAAGGCCTTCAAGGTGCCGGCGGAAGTGATGATCGACAATCAGGGTTCCTCGCGCTTCACCGTGATTGAAGCGGCCGGCCGAGACCGGCCGGGCCTTTTGCACGATCTGGCGCAGGCGCTTTCCGACCTGTCGCTCGATACCCATTCCGCCCACATCGCGACCTTCGGCGAGCGCGCCGTGGACGTTTTTTATGTGACGGACCTCACCGGGCAGAAGATCACAAGCCGCGCCAAGCTTTCGACCATCCAGAAGAGCCTGCAGGATGTTCTGGGCGGCACGCCGGCCAAACCAAGGCCCGCGGCTCTGGCGCGCCGCGGTCGGCGGCCAGCAGGCAATGGCGTTCCTGATCCAACTGAACCGGCGCCATCAACGCCGGCACCGCGACCCGCTCGGGCCGGCAAGCGAACGAGCTAGCGCGTGAGCCTGTTGCGCAACTTTGCCACAGTGGGCGGCGCGACCTTGTCGAGCCGCCTTCTCGGTTTTGTGCGCGATATCCTAATGGCGGCAGCTTTGGGTACCGGGCCAGTGGCCGATGCCTTTGTGGTCGCCTTTCGCTTCCCCAATCTCTTCAGACGGGTTTTCGCAGAAGGTGCGTTCAACTCCGCCTTCGTGCCGCTCTTCTCCCGTGCGCTGGAAGGCGAGGAGAGTGAAGCGGAACGTCGCGCGCGCGCCAAGGCGTTTGCCGAGGAGGCGATGGCCGGCCTCCTAACCGTGCTGACGCTGGTCTGTGCGGTGGCGATGATCGCCATGCCGATCCTGATGCTGGTTCTGGCGCCCGGCTTTGTCGGCGACCCGGAGAAATTCGATCTGGCAGTGCTCCTGACACGCATCACCATGCCCTATTTGGCGCTGGTCTCACTGTTAGCGCTGATCTCCGGCGTTCTGAACGGCCTTGGACGCTTCGCAGCCGCGGCCTTTGCCCCGGTGATGCTGAATGTGGTGCTGATCGCCGTCCTCTGGCTGATCCTCGCCTCCGGGTTTGCCGGCGCCGAACAGGCCGGGCTCTATCTTGCGGTCGGTGTCCTGATCGGCGGGTTCGCGCAATTGGCTCTTGTCATCGTGGACCTTCACCGCGCCGGATTCTTTTTGAAGCTCACGCGGCCGCGCTGGTCGGACAAGATGAAGCGGCTGGTAACGCTGGGCGTTCCGGGTGTGATCGCCGGCGGGATCACGCAGATCAACATCGTTGTCGGAACAATGATCGCCTCGCTTCAAGCAGGCGCTGTGTCGCTGCTCTACTATGCCGACCGGCTCTATCAGCTGCCGCTTGGCGTGGTGGGCATCGCCATCGGCGTGGTGCTTTTGCCGGAGCTCGCGCGGCGCCTAAAAGCCGGCGACGCAACCGGCGCGCAAACCGCTAGCGCCCGCTCGCTGGAATTTTCGATGCTCCTCACACTACCCGCCGCGGTTGGCCTAGCAGCAATCCCGGTGGAATTGGTGTCCGTGCTGTTCGAGCGCGGTGCGTTTGGCGAAGAGGCGCGTCTTGGCACGGCAGCGGCGCTGCAAGCTTTCGCCCTTGGCTTGCCGGCCTTTGTGCTGATCAAAGTGTTTTCGCCGGCTTTCTTTGCCCGCGAAGACACCAAGACGCCCATGCAGGTTGGCGCGCTTTCGGTCGCCGTCAACGTTGCTGCATCGCTGGCGCTTTTTCCCTTCATCGGTCATGTCGGCATCGCACTCGCCACCTCGCTTGCGGGCTGGGTCAACGCGCTGGTGCTCTACCGGCTGATGGTGAAGCGCGGCTATTGGCACATCGATCGGGCGCTCGGCATCAAGATCGCCCTACTTCTTGCCTGCGCGCTGGCTATGGGTGCGGTGCTGTTGGCCCTCGCGATGCTGTTGGCCGATTGGATGGTCATCGGTCAGCCATTGCTCCTCAGGATCGCCGGTCTTGGCCTGTTGGTGGTGGCCGGGATCATCGCCTTCTTCGGTCTGGCGCATGTCACCGGCGCGTCTCGCCTTGGCGATATGAAGCGCATGCTCGTGCGCCGGCAGACCGCGGACGGTTGATAAGCGGTCCAAGACCCGCGATAAGGCGGGCCGTTTCCCAACCCAAGTATGGATGCCTTTCATGAGCGACCAAGCTGGCGCTTCCTTCACGCCGCGTGTTTTTTCCGGCGTGCAGCCTTCCGGCCAACTGACCCTCGGCAATTATCTCGGTGCGATCCGCAATTTCGTGCCGCTGCAGGAAACCCATGACTGCCTCTACTGCATGGTCGATCTGCACGCGATCACCGTGTGGCAGGATCCGAAGGAACTCGCCGATGCGACGCGCCATGTGGCGGCGGCGTTTATGGCGGCTGGTCTCGACCCAACAAAGTCAGCGCTCTTCAACCAGAGCCAGGTGCCCGAGCACACGCAACTTGCCTGGGTGTTCAACTGCGTGGCGCGGCTTGGTTGGTTGAACCGGATGACGCAGTTCAAGGAAAAGGCTGGCAAGGACAGGGAGAAGGCGAGCGTCGGGCTCTACGCCTACCCGACGCTGATGGCCGCGGACATCCTGCTCTACAAGGCGACCGCCGTGCCGGTTGGCGAGGATCAGAAGCAGCATCTGGAGCTGACCCGCGATATCGCGCAGAAGTTCAACAATGATTGGGGCAAGGACGTCTTCCCCATGACGGACCCGCTTATCCTGGGCGACGCAACCCGCGTGATGAGCCTGCGCGATGGCACCAAGAAGATGTCGAAGTCCGATCCATCGGACCTGTCACGCATCAACCTTACCGATGATCGCGACCAGATCGCCACCAAGATCAAGAAGGCCAAGACCGATCCTGAGCCACTGCCCGAAACGGTGGAAGGCTTGGAGGGGCGGCCGGAGGCCGACAATCTGGTCGGCATCTATGCCGCGCTTTCCGAACAGACCAAGGCGGAGGTGATCGACAGTTTTGGCGGGCAGGGCTTTGGCGCCTTCAAGCCTGCACTGGCTGAGGTCGCTGTGGAGAAACTGGGGCCCATGCGCGATGAAATGGAACGCATGCTGGCCGATCCGGCCGGCATCGACGCCATTTTGCGGGACGGCGCGACGCGCGCCCGTGAGATCGCCGCGCCGGTGCTAGACGAGGTGTATGAGGTTCTCGGTCTGGTAAGGTAGTTGCTTCATGCACACTTTGCTCTGTGCCGCCGGCACAACCGACATGTCCCAACGGCTCTGTGCCGCCGGCACAACCGACCTGTTCCCCCGGCTCTGTGCCGCCGGCACAACCGGTATGTTCCCCCGGCTCTGTGCCGCCGGCACAACCGGTATGTTCCCCAGGCTCTGTGCAGCCGGCACAACCGACATGCCCCAACGGCTCTGTGCCACCGGCACAACCGCGGGAGCTTGCGCGCCGCGCCCACTCTTGCCAGTCTGGTGGTCCGTCATCGCTTTGCGGAGGCCTCATGCTGAAAACACGCCGCGCGTTTGAAGACGGGCACCAGCGCAAATTTTTGGTTGTGCTCGATGAAACGCCCGAATGCGAGCAGGCCATCGTTTACGCCGCCCGGCGGGCCGAACGTACAGGCGGCGGGCTGGTCATGCTTTACATCGTACCGCCATCGGAGTTTCAGCACTGGCTGGGCGTCGAAGAAATCATGCGCGCGGAGGCCCAGGCGGAGGCCGATGCAACCATCGACAGGTATGTCGGGCTGTTGCGTGGTCGTGGCCTTGCCCTCACGCCGGAACGGCTGGTGCGCGAAGGCAAAGCGCTGGAAGAGATCACCAAGCTCATCCAGGATGACGAGGACATTGCCATCCTGGTGCTGGGTGCCGGCACCGGCAAGGAGGGGCCCGGCCCCCTGGTGAGCGCGATTGCTGGCGGACGCGGAGCCTTTCCGGTTCCGCTGACCATTGTGCCCGGTGATCTCGACGACGATACGATTGAAGCGATCGCCTGACCGGCGACCAGATCGGTGGGTAGCAAATGATGCGGCAACTCTCCCTCACCGATGACCGCCGCGACGCACTGGTTGCCGCGCTTCAGGATTTCTTCCGCAGCGAGTTCAACGAGGATCTGAGCGCCTTTCGCGCTGAAGAGCTCCTTGCCTTCATGGTCGAGCAGCTCGGGCCAACGCTTTACAATCACGGCATTCAAGACGCGCGGGCGTTTCTGACCGAGAAACTGGATGATCTCGACAGCGATTTCCCAATGCCGGAGGAACGCTGATGCGCTTTGCTGCCATCGCCGACGTTCATGGCAATGCCTGGGCTCTGGAGGCTGTGATCGCCGACATGGATGCCGCCGGGATCACAGAGGTGGTTCATCTGGGCGATCTGTTTTCCGGCCCGCTCGACGCGGCCCGTACCGCAGAGCTTCTAGACGGGCGCGGCTGGCCGACGGTTCTGGGCAATCATGATCGCTATCTGATTGAGCAAAGCCCCGGCGACATGGGGCCGTCGGATCGCGTTGCGTACGATCAGCTTAACCCGTCGACTCTGGATTGGCTGAAGACCTTGCCGCCGTCGCTGACACTTTGGGGCGAGGTCTATGCCTGCCATGCAACGCCCAGGGCCGATGATCGCTATTGGATGGAGCGCGTGGAGCCGGATGGATCGATAAGGCAGTCTAGCCTCGCTGAGCTGGAAAGCGAGATTGACGAAGAAGCCGCCGAGGCTTTGCTCATCCTGTGCGCGCACACCCACATTCCACGCATCGCCCGCCTGTCATCGGGCGCGGTTCTTGTGAACCCGGGCTCCGTTGGATGCCCAGCCTATGATGACGTCCATCCGGTTCCCCATGTGATGCAGACAGGTACGCCGAACGCCAGCTATGCCATTGTGACCAAGGCTGAAGAGGGCTGGGATGTTTCGTTCCGGTCGGTGCCCTACGATTTCGTTGCTGCCGCCCAGGCGGCGCGGGCGCATGGCCGGGAAGGATGGGCGGTGGGCCTGGAAACAGGCTGGTATCCGCACGGCAAAAGGGCATGATCTGATGATAGACCAAACGTTCAAGCTTGGCGGTACGCTGACCATCAATCGCCTTGGCTTTGGCGCTATGCGGCTGACCGCACAGCCAGGCAATTTCGGGGCGTTTCCGGACTGGGAAGGCGGTGTTGCGCTGCTGCGAAAAGCGGCCGACCTCGGCGTTACTTTCTTTGACAGCGCCAGGGCCTACGGCCCGCAATGGGCCGACAGAATTGTCGGTGAGGCCCTTGGCCAGCGGGATGTCGTCTTGGCCACCAAGGGTGGGATCGACAAATTTTCACCGACCGAGCTAAAGCGCGATGCCTCACCGCAAACGCTTCTTGCGCAGATCGAGGACGCCCGAAAAAACCTGCAGCGCGACACGATCGACCTTTTCCAGCTTCATTGGGTCGACCCACAAACACCCCTCGAACGCACCATTGAAGCCCTGGCGAGCGCGCAGGAAAAGCGGCAAATCCTTCACATCGGCCTGTCCAATGTGAGCGTTGAGGAATTGGAGCGGGCGCGGGCCATCGCGCCCATTGCCAGCGTGCAGAACCGTTTTAACATGGCTGAAGATGATCAAAGCGAGATGGTCGATCACACGGCCAAGCACGGCATTGCCTTTATTCCCTACGGTCCTTTGGGGGCCAACCCAATGCAAAAGGGCGCCAAGCTGAACCCGCCAGAGGCGCTTGCTTGGCTGCTCAAGCGCTCGCCCAACATCGTCCCTATCCCTGGAACAACATCGTTGGACCATCTTCAGGAAAACTGGGGAGCCTGGGGCCTGACATAGGGCGGCAGGTGGCGGCTCTTCAACTTCTTAGAACCTTTCCAAACTGCTTGTTTTGCGGCATAAGCGATCCTAACGGCAGCCTGCACCGTAAACGGTTTGAAAAACGGACCGTCTGAAACCAGATGAAAGGGTGCGGGCCATCCGCGCAGACGCGCCAGAAAGAGTGGTTTTATGTTCATCCAGATCGAATCGACGCCCAACCCATCGACCCTGAAGTTCCTGCCCGGCAAGACCGTACTTGACGAGGGAACACTCGATTTTCGGTCCGTGGACGATGCGTCCTCATCACCGCTCGCGCAGCGCCTGTTCGCCATCAATGGCGTGTCCGGCGTGTTTTTCGGTCAGGATTTCATCACCGTAACCGCCGAGGTTGACGATTGGGCCCACATCAAGCCCGCCATCCTTGGTGGGATCATGGAGCATTTCGTGACCGGCATGCCGATCCTGGTCGACGATGCGCCTGCGGAGACCGGAGCAGGCGGTGAGTTTTTTGAGGAAGAAGACCGCTCGCTGGTGGAAACCATCAAGGAACTCCTGGAGACCCGCGTGCGCCCAGCCGTGGCGCAAGATGGCGGCGACATCACCTTTAAAGGTTTTCAGGACGGCGTTGTCTATCTCAACATGCGCGGCGCTTGCGCCGGTTGCCCATCCTCGACGGCGACGTTGAAGAACGGCATTGAGAATCTCCTGCGCCACTTTGTGCCGGGCGTGGAAGAAGTGCGGGCCAGCTGACGGCTGCGCCTTGGGCACTTTCTTTACTGTCTCTTGTCCATTCTCACCCCACCCATCGTTGGATCGGCTCGGCCTCTAGGTCCGGGTTTTTCCGATTGTAGTCTTCCGCCGGCTAACTAATAGTTGTGTGATGGATCGTCCTTCCGATGCGCCGGACAACCGGCCTTCTCTCCTTCTGGCCGTCGATACATCTGGACCTGCCTGCCAAGCGGTGGTCGCCGAAGGAACAACCGTTCTTGCCGGCCGCTCGCAACCCATGTTGCGCGGCCATGGCGAGGCGCTGATCCCCATGGTGGAAGCGGTCTTGGCCGATGCAGGCGTTGAGTATGAAGCGCTTGACCGGCTGGGAACCACCATTGGTCCGGGCTCCTTTACTGGCATCCGTGTGGGCCTTTCGGCGGCACGCAGTTTCGCAGCTACGCTGAACCTGCCGCTTGTGCCGATTGGCACCTTGGAGGCGCTGGCCCTGTCTGACGCTTTGGAAACCGGCCTGTCGGCACCGCGCGCGGTGGCGCTCGATGCGCGCAATGACCAGGTTTACGGCCAACGTTTCAGTGCAGAAGGAAAAGCGCTGGATGAACCGGCATCCATGGCTGATTTGGTGTTCGTGGCCTCCATTGAGCGCAACAGCCGCTTGATCGGGTCTGCGCAGCCGGTTCTGGCCGCACTCGCAAGGGCGAGCAACAAGCCCGTTACGCTGGGTCTGGCCGAGCCGGTGCCAAGGCTGGCCGCATTGGCGCAGTTGACGGCGGAGGGCACCCCGGTTGCCCATCCAAGCCCGCTTTATCTCAAGCCGGTCGATGCCGTTGCAGCCAAACCGTCTGGCCTGCGCGCAAGCGCCGTGTAAACTCTGGCATAAACTATCGAATCATGGCGTTTCGCCATTGTTTGTCGCCACAGGTGGGAGATGGCCGACTCTTCTTCGTCTTTCGACAGCTGGGCCCAATGGGCGGTGAACCCGTTGGCGACCAGTCTTGCGCGCCCCAGGATCGTGGAAGATGCGCGGCTTGAGGAATGCGCCGACCTAGCCCTTCTGCATGATGCCGCCTTCCCGATCGGCTGGAGCGCTGATGATCTCGCCGGGCTGGTCGATGATCAGAACGTCACAACGCGCGTTTTAAGGCCGCTTTCCTGGTTCGGTCGCGGCCCTATCGAGGGTTTCATCATGGTTCGTCTGGCCGGTGATGAGGGCGAGGTGCTGACCTTTGCCGTCTCCCATCGGGCCCGCGGGCGCGGTCACGGAACCAGGCTCCTTGATGATGCGCTGATGGCGCTCCGACAACAGGGCGTCCAAGCGGTGTTTTTGGAGGTCGCTGAAAGCAACGCCGCTGCGCTGACGCTTTACCGCCGACGCGGCTTTACGGAGGTGGGCGAGCGCCCCGCCTATGCCGCACGCGCCGATGGCGGCAAGGAGCGCGCGCTTGTCATGCGCCGTGAATACCGCTAGCCCGACCACAATCCTCCGCCCGTCCCTCCAATCTTTTTCGTCCGCCCAATGGCTTCGCACCCAGAACATGCCGATCCAACGCCGCTTGAAGATCTGTGCGCCCAACGCGGCATGCGCATGACCGATCAGCGTCGGGTGATTGCGCGGGTGCTCGATGCGTCGACCGATCATCCCGATGTTGAGGAGCTGTACGCGCGGGCGTCGGCCATTGATCCGCACATCTCCATGTCGACCGTCTACCGGACCATGAAACTGTTTGAAGAGTCCGGCATTGTTGCGCGGTTGGACTTCGGCGACGGGCGTGCCCGCTATGAACAGACCCCAGATGAGCATCACGACCACCTCATTGACGTGACCACAGGCCAGGTCATCGAGTTCACCGACCCGGACATCGAGGCACTTCAGGAGAAGATCGCCGAGCGGCTCGGCTACAAGCTTGTCGACCACCGGTTGGAGTTGTTCGGTCGGCCAATCGCGCGCAAAGCTGATACCAAGACCAAGCCCGATGGCGACTGACACGGCCGGGGACAGCGGTCCAAGCCGTCTGTCTATTGCCTTTGCGCTGATCAAGCTCACGCCGGTGATCCTGATGGTCATCGTCCTTGGGCCGGTACACCTTCTCGTTATGCAAATTGCGCCGCACCGCTGGACGTTTTTCCTCCCCAGGCTTTGGCACAAACTGGTGCTTTGGGTGCTTGGTGTGCGGGTGCATGTGGAAGGCGAGCCGCTGGCAGACGGTCCTGTGCTTCTCACCGGCAACCACGTTTCCTGGCTTGATATCCCCATCTTGGGGTCCATCGCGCCGCTGCGGTTCGTCTCCAAGGATGATGTCGCCGATTGGCCAATCATCGGGTGGCTGATCACCTTCCAGAAGACACTGCTTGTCAGCCGCACGCGCCGTCAGGACACCGCCCGTACCATGGCGGAAATGCGTGAAGCCCTGGCTGAAGGCGATCGGTTGGTGCTCTTCCCTGAAGGCACCTCTTCGGATGGCGGGCAGGTGCTGCCCTTTCGTTCAGCACTCTTGGGCGCGGTGACGGGTGATGAGACAAGCATTGCCATTCAGCCCTTTGCGCTTGCCTATGTGCGCCAGGGCGGCCTGCCCATTGGGCGCGGGGAGCGCGCGCTGCTTGGCTGGTATGGCGATCTGGATCTGTTGCCCAGCTTTCTGCACATCATCCATGGCGGTGTGGTCGATGTGGCGGTGGTTTTCGGTGAGCCGCGAACGCTGGAAGCGATGGGTGGACGCAAGAAGGCCGCACCCTTGTTGGAGGCCGATGTCCGCCGAAGTCTGGCCGGTCGGCTGCGTTCTGGCTAAGCGCAGCGTGACGCGAGCCACCTAGGAAGCGTCGCCATTTCACGCTATGGAGCGGTTTGGCTTCAGAACTTCTCGCGTCCGACAGATTTCATGACCGCTAAAAATCAGGCTTCAGGCGGCAAAAAGGTCTTTATCAAGACCTATGGCTGCCAGATGAACGTGTACGACTCCGATCGAATGAGCGATGCGCTCGCGCCGGCTGGCTATGCGCCGACGCAGGACGCAGCGGATGCTGACCTCATCCTGCTCAACACCTGCCATATCCGTGAGAAGGCAGCGGAGAAAGTGTATTCCGAGCTCGGGCGGCTGCGGCAGCTGAAAAAAGAGCGCGAGGCCGATGGCAAGGCGACCATGATCGGCGTTGCCGGCTGTGTTGCGCAGGCGGAAGGCGAGGAAATTGCCCGTCGCGCCGATGTGGTTGATCTGGTGGTCGGACCGCAAAGCTATCAGGCCCTGCCCGACATGGTGGCCCGCGCCGCCGATGGCGAGCGCGTGGTGGTCACCGAGTTTCCCGACGAGGACAAGTTCGACCACATTCCGCAGACGCCAAAAAAGGTGCTGGCGAGCCGTGGACCGACGGCCTTCCTCACCGTGCAGGAAGGCTGCGACAAGTTCTGTACCTTCTGTGTGGTGCCCTACACGCGCGGCGCTGAGGTTTCCCGCGATGTGGCCAAAATCCTCGATGAAGCGCGGACCATGGTGGATGCCGGCGTGCGCGAAATCACACTGCTCGGCCAGAACGTGAATGCCTATCACGGTGAAGGGCCTGACGGTTCCACCTGGTCGCTGGCACGGTTGCTTCACGCGCTGGCTGAGATCAAGGGGCTTTGGCGGCTGCGCTACACGACATCCCACCCGCGCGATATGGACGAGAATCTGATCGCGGCGCACCGCGATCTGCCGCAGGTGATGCCCTATCTGCATTTGCCGGTGCAGGCAGGCTCCGACCGCATTTTGAAGGCGATGAACCGGCGGCACACCGCTGATGATTATCGCCGGCTCATCGATCAGATTCGGACGGTTCAGCCTGATCTTGCCCTTTCAGGCGATTTCATCGTCGGATTTCCCGGCGAAACCGATCAGGATTTCGACGATACGATGCGGCTCATCGGCGACGTGACGTACGCGTCAGCTTTCTCGTTCAAATATTCGCCGCGCCCCGGAACACCTGGCGCCGATATGGATGGCCATGTCGACGAGACGGTGAAAACCGCACGGCTGCACGCGCTTCAAGCGCTGCTGGCCGATCAGCAGCGAGCCTTCCAGGAAAGCAAGGTCGGGCAGACTTTCGATGTCCTGTTTGAGAAAAAGGGGCGCGAACCGGGCCAGCTTGTCGGCCGGTCACCCTGGCTTCAACCGGTGCATGTCGATGCGCCGGAGAGCCTGCTGCGTACCATGCAGACCGTCACCATCACGCGCACGGGCCGCAACAGCCTGTTCGGCAATCTCGTTCAGCCGGCATTGGAGGTCGCGTCTTGACCGACGTGCACACGTCCGACCACGCGTCCGATCTTGCCCATATCGTGGTGGAGTTCGACGACAATCGGCTCATTGGTGACCTATACGGGCAGTTTGACCAGAATCTTGCCATCATCGAGCACAAGCTTGGTGTGGATGCGGCTGCGCGCGGCAACAAGGTGTCGCTCAAGGGGCCACCTGACGCTTGCGCCGTCGCCCGCCAGGTCCTCGACAGCCTCTATCAGCGCTTGCAGGACGGCCACTCGCTGCATCCGGGCGATGTGGAAGGCGCGATCCGCATGGCAGAGACGTCATCGGCCCAGCTTGACCTTCCGGCCATTGAGCCGCGCGGCGGTACCTTAAAGCTGGCCACGGTCGCGACACGCAAGAAAACCATCACCGCCCGCAACCCGGCGCAAGATGCCTATATCCGCGCCCTTGACCGGGCTGAGCTTGTGTTTGGTACTGGCCCGGCCGGTACCGGCAAGACCTATTTGGCAGTAGCCTATGCCGCTGCGCTTTTGGAGCGCGGGGACATTGAACGGCTCATCCTGTCCCGTCCGGCCGTCGAAGCCGGCGAACGGCTGGGCTTTCTGCCGGGCGATATGCGCGAGAAGATCGACCCCTATCTCCGTCCACTTTACGACGCGCTTTACGACATGATGCCGGCCGAAAAGGTCGAAAAGGGCATTCAAAGTCAGGTGATTGAGATCGCACCGCTCGCTTTCATGCGCGGACGCACGCTTTCCAATGCAGTCGTCATCCTTGACGAGGCCCAAAACACGACATCGATGCAGATGAAGATGTTCCTCACGCGGCTGGGCGAGAACTCCAAGATGATCATCACCGGTGACCCGAGTCAGGTGGATCTGCCGCCAGGACAGACATCTGGGTTGGCGGAAGCCTACCGCATGCTGCGTGGCATTGATGGCATCGTGCATCTGAAGTTCCGCGCCGAAGACGTGGTGCGCCACCGGTTGGTGACGGAGATCGTGCAAGCCTATGACGAGGCGGCGAGGCGGCGCGTCCGTGCGCAGGCAGAACGCCAATCGCCGCTTCTGGGCGGCGACCTTTAGCAGTGAGCCAGACCCCAAAAGCTGCGGCACCAGCCGTTGAAATCGCCATTGATGGCGGTGATTGGCCACCCGAAGCTGAGATTTCCGGTTGGTTTGAAGATGCGCTGGATGCGGCTGCGCGGGAACTTGGACTGTATCTGCGTTATGGCGAAATCAGCGCTGTCCTTCTTGATGATGTCGCCATGGCTGAGCTCAACGCGGCGCATCGCGGGCAAAACAAGCCGACCAATGTGCTGTCTTTTCCCGCCTTTGCGCCGCAAGACGTGACGGCTCTCGACACTTCCAAGCCCTTTCTACTCGGCGACCTCGTCTTTGCGGACGGCGTGATTGCGCGCGAAGCCCTTGCCGCCGGGCTTAGCATTCACCATCATATGGCCCATCTTGTCGTTCACGGATTTTTGCATCTTCTAGGCTATGATCACCTGAATGATGAGGATGCGGATGCCATGGAGGCGCTTGAAGCGCGCATTCTGGCCCGGCTTGATATCGCCGACCCCTACAAGGATGGCGACCATGGACATGCAACAAGGACTGCCGGGGGATAAGCCGCCGGCCCATCGATGAACGACGATCCTTCCAGTCCCGGCCGTCTTGAGACGGCCCTTTCAACCCCTTCTACGACCTCGTTGACGACGCGCCTGTTCGGCTGGATGCGGCCGACCAATGGTGTCGATCTGCGCACCGATCTTGAGGATGCGCTGGCCAATGAGCAGGCGCCGCACGATGACTTCTCACCAGAAGAACGGGCGATGCTGCGCAATATCTTGCGGCTACGCGGGACCCGGACTGAAGATGTGATGGTGCCCCGGGCCGACATCATCGCTGTCGATCACACGACGTCGTTGGGTGATGTTCTGGCCAAGCTGCGCACGTCCGGTCATTCGCGCATGCCGGTGTTCGATGGATCGCTCGATCAGCCGATCGGCATGGTGCACATCAAGGACGTCGTCTCCTATCTGATCGACCGCGCGCAGGAGAACCCGGCGACGGGGCGGGCTAAAGCGCGTGCTCGCAAGGCTGCTGAGGCTGCGAAGGCCGAAACGGCTGGCGATGCGACCTCATCCGTTGATTCCAATGCGGCCTCGCGGTTCAATCTGCGCAACATCGATCTTGAGACCAAGCTCAGCGATGTCTCCATCATCCGCCAATTGCTGTTCGTGCCGGCGTCCATGTCCGCGACCGATCTGATGGCGCAGATGCAGGCCAACCGCGTGCAGATGGCGCTGGTGATCGACGAGTATGGCGGCACGGACGGGCTGGTGAGCTTGGAAGACCTGATCGAGACGGTCGTCGGCGACATCGAAGATGAGCATGACGATGATATCGCTCCAAGCCTGGAGGCGCTTGGCGATGGTGGCTATCTTGCCGACGCGCGCGTTCCGATTGAGGACGTCCAGGAGATATTCGGCGATCGGCTGGTGGTCGATGAAGACGACGCTGAGGAGATCGACACGCTGGGCGGCATTGTGTTCACCGCGCTTGGGCGCATTCCGGTGCGCGGTGAGCTGATCGATGCGGTTGAAGGTCTGGATATCGAGGTAACCGATGCTGATCCACGCCGCATCAAGAAGCTGAAGGTTTATCCAGCTGGCCTTCGCCGCCGTGATCCACGTCAGCCACGCCGCGCTGCTCGCAGTACCAGCCAGACGGCAAACGAGGCAGCCGGCCCCGAATCACCGGCCAATTCCGACACTGTGGATCGGCCGGCAGCTGAGTAGTGCGCGCTTGACGAGGCACGATCACTGTGGCGCTTGGCCTTTGGGGGCTTCAGCCTGATTCGCCGGCCTGAGAGCCAGAATGCTTGATCGACTGTATGGCGTCGCGGACGCGCTTACCCTTTTGCATGGCTGGCGGCGGGGCCTAACGGCGTTTGCGTCCGGCGCGATGTGCGTGCTGGCCATGCCGCCGGTTTTCTTCGCACCCATTTTGTTGCTGACACTGCCTGTTTTGGTGCTGCTGCTGGACGGGGCGGATGTCGATCCCAGACCGAACGGCAGATGGGCGCGCCTGCGTCCGAGCTCATTCTTCTGGGTTGGGTTCTGGTTCGGTTACGGCTACTTCCTCGCCGGACTTTACTGGATCGCCGAGGCGTTGCTGGTGAACCCAGCTGCACATGGATGGCTCATCCTGCCAGCGCTCATCTTTATCCCGGGTGGGCTGGCGCTGTTTTTTGCTTTGCCCTGCGCCTTGGCCCGGCGGTTTTGGGCGAGCGGATCGCGACGTGTTCTCCTCCTGGCAGCCCTGCTCGTCGTTTTCGAATGGCTGCGCGGCTGGTTGTTTACCGGGTTTCCGTGGAACGGCTTTCACAGCGCCTTCGGATTGCACGAGGCGCTGCTTCAAGGCTTTGCGCTGGTTGGCCCACTGGTGGCGAGCCTTCTGGTCCTACTTGTCGCCATGCTGCCCGCCGCGCTTTGGCCACGCGGGAGCGGTTTGCGCGGTTTCCTGGTCTACGCCCTTTCGTGCCTGGTGCTCATCGGCGGATGGACCGGGTATGGCGCGCTGCGTCTTTCGAACGCTACCGACGCTGTCCAAGAAGCAATCACCTTCCGGTTGGTGCAACCCAACATCGCGCAGGCCGACAAATGGGACCCTGCGCTGCGCGATCAGCATATGGCGACACTGTTTGACCTGTCGCAGCGCAACACCGGCCCGGATCAGGCTGGTCTTCTATCGGTCACCCATCTGGTCTGGCCCGAATCAGCGTTTCCCTTTCTTGTCGCCGAACGGCCCGATGTCTTGGTGGCGCTGGGTGAGATGCTCCCGCTTGGTACCCATCTCATTGCCGGCGCGGTTCGCTCCGAGCCCCGCGCGCGCGACCGCGTTTTCTACAACTCGGTCTACGCGTTCAATGATCGCGGTGAGATCGCCGATGCCTATGACAAGGTGCGGTTGGTGCCGTTTGGCGAGCGACTTCCCTTCTCCGACCTTGTTGATCGACTGGGTCTGGGGCCGCTCGTGTCAGCGCCGGCAGGGTTCGAGGCCGGCCCGGGACCGGGTGTCCTTTCCAGTCCCGGTGCGCCTGATGGTCTTGCCCTTGTGTGTTACGAGGCAATCTTTCCCGCCTTTGTGCGTGCCGGTGTTCGACAGCATCGGCCCGGCTACCTTCTCAACGTGACCAATGATGCCTGGTTTGGCGCCAGCGCCGGACCGCATCAACATGTGTTTCAGGCGCGTCTGCGCGCTGTTGAGATGGGTCTGCCGATGGTGCGGGCTGCCAACACGGGCGTAAGCGCGATCATTGATGGATATGGCCGCTATTGGGCCCGTCTTGAGCTCGGCGAGCAGGGTGTTTTGGATGCTCAGCTTCCAGCTGCGCTGCCCGTCACAGTCTTTGCCAGACTGGGCAACTGGCCTTGCCTTCTGTTGCTCGTTCTGATTTTAACATGGAGTGTATACTACCATAGAACGCATGGCCGCGTTTAAACTTGCCTTGTGAGGCTCAGCGCAATAGTCAGTGTTAGAGAGTTCGTGTAAAACGGTTTTTCTATTAGCTAGCAAACGATTGAAAGCGCTCCTCCTGTAGAAGGAACGAACAGGCCAAACGATGTCCAATAAACGCGCACCCAACCCAGTTGATGTTCATGTTGGAATGCGCATGCGTATGCGACGCATGATGCTTTCCATTAGCCAGGAAAAGCTGGGTGAGGCTTTGGGCGTGTCGTTTCAGCAAATCCAAAAATACGAAAAGGGAACCAACCGCATCGGTGCTGGTCGTCTTCAAGACATCGCGCGCGAGTTGCAGGTGAATATTTCGTATTTTTATGACGATATGCCCGGCAGCGATGATTCGTCTGGATTTGAGGAAAAGGGCGTCAGTTACGTTTCTGATCTTCTGACCTCCTCGGACGGCATGGAGCTGACGCGGGCTTTCCTTCAGGTGAAGGACAGCCGAGTGCGTCGACGCATCGTCGATCTGGTCAAAGCAATTGCCGGACAAGAGACCGAAGCGCACGCGGCTCAGGACGTTCGGCGCCCCGCTTAACGGCCGATCATAGGCCCCGATCCACCTCCCTTGATTTCGCCCGTTGCGGGTGGCAAAAACCGTCAGTCCTTTTTGACGAACGAGCGTTTGTTTTATCGAACGCGCTGACCTGCCTCGACTGTGTCCGTTCGCACCCCTCCAACCTGGGATTATGGCGGCATGACGCGTTCTTCTTATCTGTTCACCAGCGAATCAGTGTCGGAAGGCCATCCCGACAAGGTTTGCGACCGCATCTCCGATGAGATCGTCGACCTTTACTTCCGCACGGCTGCCCAGGAAGGCATGGACCCTTGGTCGGTGCGCGTGGCCGCTGAAACGCTGACCACCACCAACCGGGTTGTGATTGCCGGCGAAACACGCGGCCCTGCCTCCATTGGCAAAGACCGTGTGGAAGACGTCGCCCGCGCTGCGATCAAAGATATCGGCTACGAGCAGGACGGCTTCCATTGGAACATGGCCAATGTGGAGGTGCTGCTGCACGGTCAGTCAGCCCATATCGCGCAGGGCGTGGACGCGGCTGGCAACAAGGATGAGGGTGCTGGCGACCAGGGCATCATGTTCGGCTATGCCTGCAAGGAAACGCCGGAGCTGATGCCGGCGCCGATTCATTACTCGCACCGCATCCTGCAAACGCTGGCCGAGGCGCGCAAAAACGGCGATGCGTCGGTTCTAGGCCCTGATTCGAAAAGCCAGGTGACGGTTGCTTATGAGGATGGCAAGCCCGTGCGCGCCACCTCTATCGTGGTGTCGACGCAGCATATGGACGCCTCCATGACATCGCAGGATGTGCGCACGGTTGTCGAACCTTATGTGCGCGAAGTCCTTCCCGATGGCTGGGTTGATGAGAGCTGTGTCTGGCATGTGAACCCCACCGGTGCGTTTGTGATCGGCGGTCCTGATGGCGATTGCGGCCTGACGGGCCGTAAGATCATCGTCGACACCTATGGTGGCGCGGCTGCCCACGGTGGCGGAGCGTTCTCCGGCAAGGACCCGACCAAGGTGGACCGTTCGGCTGCCTATGCCGCGCGCTATCTGGCCAAGAACGTTGTGGCGGCCGGGCTTGCGGAGTGGGCGCAGATCCAACTGTCCTACGCCATTGGCGTTGCCCAACCTCTGTCGATCTATATCGACACTGGCGGTACGGCGAATGTGGATGAAGCGAAGTTGGAAGCGGCGATAGCTGAGGTCATGGACCTGTCACCGCGCGGCATTCGCAGCCATCTCGATCTCAACAAGCCGATCTTCGCCCGCACGTCGGCCTATGGCCATTTCGGGCGCAACCCGGATCCCGATGGTGGCTTCTCCTGGGAGAAGCTCGATCTGGTCGACGATCTGAAAACGGCGCTGGGCGTTTAGCCCAGCACACTGCTTGACTGTCAGGGCGCGTCTCCCCTAGAGGGCCGGCTCATGTCTCCAGACAAAGAAGAAGCCTATCCCGACCGTTCGCGCGGGCTCCTTTATGGACGCCGCAAAGGAAAAACGCTGCGCGCTGCGCGAGCACGAGCCTATGAGGACGGTTTGGCGCGCCATGCTCTGGACCTATCGGCTCCATGCACGGATGTGGGGTCGCTGTTTTCGGTTCCCGTTGACGGCCTGGCGCTGGAGATTGGTTTTGGCGGCGGTGAGCACCTTCTGCATCAAATGGCACGGCAGCCGACCTTCGGCTTCATCGGTTGCGAGCCCTTTGTGAATGGCATGGCGCGGCTTTTGGACGATGCCAGGGATCATCAAGGGCGTGACCGTTTACGGATCCATGAAGGCGATGCGCGTGAGGTGATCAGCTGGCTGCCAGATGAAAGCCTGGACTTGGTCTACCTGCTTTATCCAGACCCGTGGCCGAAGCTGCGTCACGAGAAGCGGCGGTTCATGGGAACCGATACGCTCGACCTTCTGCATCCGAAGATGAAACAAGGCGCAGAGCTGCGGGTCGCCAGCGATATCGACGTCTACAAGAAGACAACTGAGAAGGCCGCACGCCTGCATGACGGCTTTCGCGACAGTGGCCGCGATATTGGCGAACCCTGGGAGGATTGGCTGCGCACACGCTATGAAGCCAAGGCCGTGCGCGAGGGGCGCCAGTCAGCCTATTACTCATTTTTCCGTGATGTGTTGCCTGATTGACACAAAAGGCTTGCACTTTGACGGCGTTGAGCTTATCTTCTCCCCAACACCTTCATCGTCAGACATCTGATCTGGGTGGGTCCTCTGGGCCCGCCCTTTTCGTTTGGCGCGACCTTCCACCCTTGGATCCGTATGAACGACACGCCTTTGCCCAACCAATCGGCTGAGACCGCGCCCCGCCTCCTCATGGAGACGGGTCTTGCTGCGCGCGTGGCTGCGATCGTGGAACCGGCGGTGGAAGGTCTGGGCTACCGGCTGGTACGGGTCAAAATCTCCGGCCAGAATGGCTGCACTGTGCAGATTATGGCCGAGCGGCCAGACGGCACCTTCAGCATTGATGATTGCGAAGCTGTGAGCCGCGACGTTTCGCCGGCCTTGGATGTCGATGATCCGATTTCGACGGCCTATCATCTGGAAGTTTCGTCACCTGGAATCGACAGGCCGCTTGTGCGTGCAGGCGATTTTCTTCAAAGCGTCGGCCACGAAGCAAAAATTGAGCTATCACGGCCCATCGAAGATGGATATGGCGGCAACAGACGTCGTTATCGTGGTACCATCGAGAGTGCCGATGGAGAGGGTATCAACCTTTCTTTTGATGGCGAGGGCGGTTCCCGCTCGGTGAACCTACCCTTTGCGGCGATGGAAGAGGCTCGCCTCATCTTGACCGACGAGCTGATTGCTGCGGCTGAAGCGGCCCAAAAGGCCGGCGCGACGGACGTAGCCGAGATCGCCCTGACGAATGACAACCAAAGCCTGGCAGACATGGGGTCTGCCGGTGATGAGGAGTAAGCCCCATGGCCGTGAGTGCCAATCGCCTGGAGTTGTTGCAGATCGCTGATGCGGTCGCGCGCGAGAAGGCTATCGACCGGGAAATCGTGATTTCCGCCATGGAAGACGCCATGGCGAAGGCTGCGCGGGCACGCTATGGCCAGGAGACCGATATTCGGGCGGCCATTCATCCCAAAACGGGTGAGCTCAAGCTGCAGCGCCTGCTGCATGTTGTCGAAGAGGTCGAGAACCCAGATGCCCAACTGACTCTGGACGATGCGCGGCACACCATGCCGGATGCCGAGATTGGCTCGGTGATCGCCGAAACGCTCCCGCCGCTGGATTTCGGACGGATCGCAGCTCAATCGGCCAAGCAGGTGATCGTGCAGAAGGTGCGCGAAGCAGAACGCGACCGGCAGTTTGAGGAGTTCAAAGATCGCATCGGTGAGATCGTCAACGGTACGGTCAAGCGCGTTGAATATGGCAATGTGATTGTCGATTTGGGTCGCGGTGAAGCCATGCTGCGCCGGGACGAGTTGATCCCGCGCGAGCAGTTCAAATATGGCGACCGGGTGCGTGCCTATGTTCTCGATGTCCGGCGCGAACAGCGCGGACCGCAGATCTTCCTGTCGCGCACCCATCCGCAGTTCATGGTGAAACTCTTCACCATGGAAGTGCCGGAAATCTACGATGGCGTGATTGAGATCCGCCGCGTTGCCCGCGACCCTGGCTCACGTGCCAAGATCGGTGTCATCTCCAACGACAGCTCCATCGATCCGGTGGGCGCCTGTGTTGGTATGCGCGGCAGCCGCGTGCAGGCCGTCGTTCAGGAGCTTCAGGGCGAGCGGATCGATATCATTCCGTGGTCGCCGGATGAGGCTACGTTCCTCGTCAACGCCTTGCAGCCGGCCGAAGTTGCCAAGGTTGTGCTTGATGAGGATGCCAAGCGGCTTGAAGTCGTGGTGCCGGAAGACCAATTGTCCCTGGCGATTGGACGGCGCGGGCAGAATGTGCGCCTCGCCTCCCAGCTTACCGGCTGGGATATCGACATCATGACCGAAGACGAAGAATCAGCGCGTCGGCAGAAGGAATTCTCAGAGCGCTCTGAACTGTTCGTCGACGCGCTCAACGTTGATGAGGTTGTCGGTCAGCTGCTGGCGTCCGAAGGCTTCGCGACGATGGAAGAGATCGCCTATGTGGAGCGTGATGAGATCGCGACCATTGAAGGCTTCGATGAGGAAACCGCTGACGAGCTTCAGGCCCGGGCGCGCGAATATCTGGAAGAGCTGGAAGCCAAGGCTGATGCCGAGCGCCGCGAGCTTGGCGTGGAAGACACGCTGCGCCAGATCGACGGTCTGACGACCCCGATGTTGGTGGCGCTGGGCAAGGATGAGATCAAGACGATCGAAGACTTTGCCGGTTGCGCGACCGACGATCTTGTTGGCTGGGCAGAACGCAAGGATGGAGAGATTGTTCGGTTCCCAGGCGCCTTGTCGGATTTCGACGTGTCCAAGACCGATGCGGAAGGCATGATCATGCAGGCCCGCGTGGCTGCTGGCTGGATCAGCGCCGAAGAACTTCTGGCCCAAAACGCCGCCGAAGACGAGGCGGATGAGGCCGAAACCGAGGAGGCTCCCGCCTAGGGCGGGACCTTCCGGCGATGGTTGTGAGGCGCGACAGGCGATGGGCAAGCAGCAAACCCGGCACACCGGCAAAGGTGAGCCCGTGCGCGAGCGGCTTTGCATCGTCACGCGCCAAAGGGGCGATGACGCCGATCTGATCCGGTTCGTGATTGATCCGGAAGGCTCTGTCGTTCCGGATGTTAAGGCAGTTTTGCCGGGCCGCGGTGCCTGGGTGACGGCTGAGCGCTCCGTTTTGCAGCAGGCCATCCAACGCAAGGCCTTTGCGCGTGCGTTCAAGAGCGCTACACAGCTTGGCGGACTTGATGATTTGGCCGACCGGACCGAACAGGTTCTGCGGCAGCAGGCACGCGGGGCGCTCGGTTTTGCCCGCAAGGCAGGCCTTTTGGTTACCGGCTTTGCCAAGGTAGAAAGTGCGCTCAAAAGCGGGCAAGCAGCTGCGCTGGTGCAAGCCAGTGATTCCGGCGTTGATGGGGCAAGAAAACTAAGCCGGCTAGCGGGCCACTTTGATGTGCCCGTGCTGCGTCCATTAACGCATGATGAAATGGGTTTGTCCTTGGGGCGGGAACATGTGATACATGCGGCCCTTCTGGACGGTCCGGGTGTACAGCGGTTTCTGGCTCCCCTACGGCGCCTTGAAGCCTTTTGCCATGACGGCATACGAGATGATGAACGGGATGCGACCCAAAAGGTCGATCCAGAAGGCCCAGTGTTGGGAGACAAGACGGCAGTATGAGTGAGCAAGACACAGACAAAGGCGCCAACGCAGAAGGACGTGAGTCCAGCAAGCGTACCCTGTCGTTGAAACCGTCAACCGGGACGGTGCGGCAGAGCTTTTCCCATGGCCGCTCCAATTCGGTCGTGGTCGAGAAGCGCAAGCGCCGCATTGTCGTGCCCGGGCAGGAACCTGCAGGCGAAGCTGCGCCCGCTGAAACGGGCACCAAACCTGCACCGAAGGTGGCCGTTCAGACCAAACGCCGGGTGGTTCAGCCCTCCGGTGGCGGCGGCGCTGCAAGCAAGCAGGAAAAAGGCCGCACGGCGACCAATGCTGAGCAAGAAGCCCGGCTTGCTGCGCTGAAAATGGCGCAGCAGCGTGAGGTGGAAGAGGCCAAACGTGCTGCTGAGGAAGCCAAGCGCCGCGAGGAAGAAGCCAAGCGCAAGGCTGAAGAAGACGCACGCCTGAAAAAGGAAGCTGAGGAAGAGGCACGCCGCGTGGCCGAAGAGGCCGCCCGCCAGGCCGAGGAAGACGCGCGCCGTCCGAAAAAAGATAAGCCCGTCAAGGAAGAGCCGGTGCAAGCTGCAGCTCCCGCCCGGCGGCCGAGTGACGACGAGGCGCCGGCCCGTGGTCGTGGCGGCGATACGCGTAACAAACGCGGCGCACCGACGCCGGCCAAGCCGACGCCGCGCACCGATGAGCGCCGTCGCTCCAAGCTGACGATCACCCGCGCTCTTAATGACGATGGCAGCAATCAGCGCGGTCGTTCGCTCGCAGCCATGCGCCGCCGGCAGGAAAAGGCCAAACGTGGCCAGCAGCCGACCGGGCCGCGTGAAAAGGTTCTGCGTGAGGTCACCATTCCGGAGACGATTACCATCCAGGAACTTGCCAACCGTATGGCTGAGCGCGCTGTGGATGTGATCAAGATCCTGATGCAGCAAGGCCAGATGCTGAAGATCAATGATGTGATCGACGGCGATACGGCGGAGCTGATCGTGGAAGAGATGGGCCACACGGCCAAACGCGTCTCTGAGGCGGATGTTGAGGAAGGTCTGTTCAACGCCAGCGATGATGCTGATGACGAGGGATCGGAAGGCCGTCCGCCAGTCGTCACGATCATGGGTCACGTTGACCATGGTAAGACGTCCCTGCTCGACGCCGTGCGTAACGCCAATGTCGTTGCCGGCGAGGCAGGTGGCATCACCCAGCATATCGGCGCGTATCAGGTTGAGAAGAACGGGCAGAAAATCTCGTTCATCGATACGCCGGGCCACGAAGCCTTTACGGCCATGCGAGCGCGCGGCGCGAAGGCGACCGATATCGTGATCCTCGTCGTCGCCGCTGATGACAGTGTGATGCCGACGACCATTGAAGCGATCAACCACACCCGCGCTGGTGAGGTTCCGATGATTGTCGCCATCAACAAGATGGACAAACCGGAAGCTGACCCCAACCGCGTGCGTACCGACCTACTGCGCCACGAGGTGCAGGTGGAAGGCATGGGCGGTGAGGTGCAGGATGTGGAGGTTTCCGCAACCACCGGACTGGGCCTGGATAATCTGCTTGATGCGATCCTGCTTCAGTCGGAGATCATGGAGCTGAAGGCCAATGCAGACCGCGATGCCCAGGGCGTTGTGATCGAGGCGCAGCTTGACAAGGGCCGCGGCCCGGTTGCCACCGTTCTGGTGCAGAGAGGCACGCTCAAGCGCGGCGACATTCTGGTCGCAGGCGGTGCTTGGGCGCGTGTTCGTGCGCTGATTGATGATCATGGCGAACAGGTGGGTGAGGCTGGTCCCTCCATGCCTGTTGAGGTTCTGGGCTTCCAGGACACGCCATCAGCTGGCGATCCGTTCGCAGTGGTCGATACCGAAGCGCGTGCACGTGAGATCACCGAGTACCGTCAGCGTCAGCTGCGCGAAAAGCAGGCTGCCCGCATCGGCACGGCCCGTGGCTCGCTGGAGCAGATGATGACGCGCCTTCAGGAATCAGGCCGTCAGGAGTTTCCAATCCTGGTCAAAGGCGATGTGCAGGGCTCTGTTGAGGCCATCACACAAGCCGTTGAAAAGATTGGTAATGATGAGGTCGCCGCTCGCGTGATTCATGCCGCTCCAGGTGGTGTGACCGAATCGGATGTGGCGCTGGCCGCTGCTTCCGAAGCGCCAATCATCGCCTTCAACGTGCGTGCCAACAAACAGGCGCGCGACGCAGCTCAGGCTGAAGGCATCGAGATCCGCCAATACTCGATCATCTACGATCTGGTGGACGACATCAAAGCGGCCATGGAAGGCCTGCTGTCGCCTGAACGGCGCGAGACCGAACTTGGCAATGCCGAGATCCTGGAAGTGTTCAACATCTCCAAGGTCGGCAAGGTTGCCGGTTGTACCGTTACCGACGGCAAGGTGGAGCGTGGCTCGGGCGTGCGCCTCATCCGCGATTCGGTGGTGATCCACGAAGGCAAGCTGAAGACCCTCAAGCGCTTCAAGGACGAAGTGCCGGAGGTCAATGCAGGCCAGGAATGCGGTATGGCGTTCGAAAACTACGAGGACATCCGCAAAGGCGATGTGATCGAGTGTTTCCGTGTGGAAGAGGTGGCGCGTACGCTTTAAGCGCGCCATCCTTTCCCGGTTAGATCGGGTCAAAGGTCAATGAAACCGCCGTCTCAACGTCAGCTCCGTGTTGGCGAGCTTATCCGGCATGCGTTGTCGGACATTCTCGCGCGTGGCGATGTCACCGGGCTCGATCTCGGCGGCATGCTGGTCAGCGTGTCGGAGGTGCGCATGTCGCCGGATCTGAAGATCGCGACCTGTTTTGTGACGCCGATTGGGCCGGGCGATGCCTCAACGCTGCCCAAGCTCCTGTCAGCCGGGCAGCGCGATATGCGCCACCAGATCGGGCGACAGCTCAATCTTCGCTACACACCGACGCTGCGGTTCAAGGCAGACACATCCTTTGACAGCTACGGCAAGATCGATGCGCTGCTGCGCTCGCCTGACGTGGCCCGCGATACCGATCCCCATCGCGGCAATGATGATGAGGATGACGGCTGATGGGGCGGCGCAAGAAGGGCCGGAAGGTCTCCGGCTGGCTAATCCTCGACAAGCCGGTTGGTCTTACCTCCACCCATGCGGTGAGCCGGGTGCGGCGCATGTTCGATGCCCAAAAGGCCGGACATGCCGGAACGCTCGATCCCCTGGCGTCCGGTGTACTTCCCCTTGCGTTAGGGGAAGCAACAAAAACTGTCCCCTACATCATGGACAGCGAGAAGCGCTATCTCTTCACCGTGCGTTGGGGGATTGAGACCTCAACCGACGACACCGAGGGCGAGGCTGTCGCCACCAGCGATGTGCGGCCTGACGAAGACGCCATTCTTGCTGCCCTACCCTCCTTCATCGGTACGATCGAACAGGTGCCGCCGGCTTTTTCCGCCAAGCGTGTTGATGGCGAGCGGGCCTATGACCTGGCCCGCGATGGTGAGACAGTTGAGTTGGAACCCTCAACGATCACCATTCATGATCTGACCTATCTGGGCTCGCCGGACGACGAGCGAGCGATGTTTGAGGCCCACTGCGGCAAAGGTACCTATGTGCGGGCCATTGCGCGCGATCTTGGGCGCAAACTTGGCACCTATGGCCATGTGACGAGCCTGAGACGCACCCAGGTCGGACCATTCGATGAGCACACGACCGTGACGCTCGATCAGTTGGAAGCCGTTGAATCGCCAGAAGATTGCGATGCGTTCCTGACGCCCATGGCCGATGCTCTGACCGACTTGCACGAAATCCCCGTCGTTCCTGGCGACGCGGCCAAGCTGCGACGCGGCATGAGCCTTTTGGTGCGCGGGCCAACCGCCCCAGCGCATGGCGAAGAAGCCTATGCGATCGAGGGCAGTGATCTGGTTGCCATTGGCGTCGTTGATTATGGCAAGTTCCTGCCCAAACGGGTGATCGTTCAGGACAGCTGACCGCCAGGGGCTCGCGACACTGCCGCTGAATTCAGCGTTTTTTGGACAGATGCGGAAACCGGTCGGCGAGCCTGGCGCGAAGCTCCTGATTGGGATCAACCGGCGTCGAAGCCACCGCAACCGGTTTTTCTGCTACTGCTCGTGTCACGATCCGGGCGCCAAGCGAGCGCGCTGCGCGCCAGATCACACGGCAACGCAGCTCTCCTGGCTCGCCAGGAACATTCAGCGAAAACTCATTTGGAATGGATGGACCATTCTCGGTCTCCAAGAGAAAGCCATCGTTGGAGCGATTGCGGATGAGAACGTCGAACGTGGACATTCGATTGTCCCAGACAACCGTGGCGCTCGTGAGCGAGCGGCGACGGAACGCTTTGCGCCGTTCCTCGCCTTGGTAGGGGATTGCCGATTTCATCATTGCGGTCCGCTCAATATTTCCTTCGCCAGCAAAGCAACTCTAACCCCATGGTGTTTCAACAGAGTGAATGCCACAAAAGCCGTGACATCCCAGTTGAACAAGCGGACGAAGGGCCGGGTACAGTATGCGTGTCGATGGACAATGCCATTGTGGTTCCATCACCTTTGAGGCCGAGGTCGATCCGGAGCGGACACGCCTTTGCCATTGCAAGGATTGTCAGCGCCTTTCCGGCTCGGCTTTTCGAATTGCTGTACCCACCTCGGAATCCAAGTTTCGCCTGCTGACGGGCGCGCCCTCTATCTATGTGAAAACAGCCGAGAGCGGGAACGGGCGTGAGCAGGCCTTCTGCCCGATCTGTGGAACGGCGATCTACGCAACGTCCATCCGGCAGCATAAGGGCGAGGACCGCAAGATGGGCCTTCGCGTGGGCACGCTTCGGCAGGCTGATCAGCTTGTGCCGAAACGGCAGTTTTGGGGACGCTCAGCCTTGGGATGGCTGCGCAACCTGTCAGACATCCCGTGTGTCGATACCCAGTAGGCGACGCCGCCAAGCATTAAGGTCTGGTGGCACTCCGCAGGAGTTGACGAAACTTCGGGCACTCCATGTGAGAGGGCGCCGAACAATCGGCCACATGGCGCAGCGTGTCGCGCAGCGCTGCCAGCTTGTTGATTTGCTTGTCCAATTCATCTGCCTTTGCGTGCAGCGCATCGCGCGGCATTTCATGCATTAGCTCGCCCTTGCCGAAGAAGGCTGCGATCTCTGACAGGGAAAAGCCAGCGGTACGGGCGAGCGCAACAAGCGCAAGACGGATCATCACGTCCGGTTCGAACTGCCGTCGTAACCCACGGCGCGAAACAGACGAAATCAATCCAACTTCCTCATAATAACGCAGCGTCGAGGGGGGCACATTGGCCCGTGATGCGACTT
Organism: Pseudomonadota bacterium; assembly: GCA_038749715.1. GTDB lineage: Bacteria > Pseudomonadota > Alphaproteobacteria > Rhizobiales > MH13 > MH13. The sequence goes on along the minus strand of JBCDHR010000005.1, from coordinate 242,295 downwards.
CTCCAATATCGAGCAGATTCATGCTTGACCTCAAGTTAACTTGAAGTCGTAGCGTGCACGCCATCTTCCCATTTGGCAAGGGCACCCCCATGGCAGATCAACCTTCCAACTCACTCTCCTCATCCCCATCGGCCCCCTCCCAAAGCTCCGGCTGGGCGATGGCGACGCTTTCCCTGTGCATGCTTTTGGCCGCGCTTGGGATCAGCATTGTCGCTATTGCCTTGCCGGCCCTGGTTGAGGTTTTCGGCACAACGCTTGCCGGCGCTCAATGGGTGATTCTGGCCTATCTTCTGACCTTAACAGTCTCGACCCTACCGCTCAGTCGGCTTGCCGACGGCATCGGATTACGCCCGGTTCTGTTGGGCGGTCTGGTGCTTTTTGTTGTCGCGTCATTGGTGTGCAGCCTGGCACCCAACCTCGGATTCCTTATTGGCGGGCGGGCGGCCCAGGGCATGGGTGCTGCTATCCTGATGGCCCTTCCGCTTTCGGTTGTCCGCCAGACTGTGCCGGCGGGGCGGACAGGTGCGGCCATGGGTTTGCTTGGCACCATGTCAGCGATCGGAACGGCCCTTGGTCCGTCGCTCGGTGGCTGGCTGATATCCCTGCTGGGCTGGTCATCGGTGTTCTTGGCCATGGCCTTGATAGGCGGCGTTGCCTTCATCCTGGCGCTTTTGACCGTGCCCCCTCAGCCCAAAGGCAATCAGGACGGCAATAGGCCACGGTTGGGGGATCTGGACGTTGCCGGTCTTTTCACGCTTGTCGCACTTTTGTCGGCCTATGCTTTGGCGCTCACCGCCAATGGCGGCGCATTCACGCTGGTGCATGCTGGCCTTCTGGTCGCGGCCATCGCAGGAGCCTTCGTCTTCGTTCGGATCGAGCGGTCGGCGCACCAACCCTTAATTGCCATCGCCTTGTTTAAAGACTGGCACCTTGGCAGCGGCGTGGTGATGAACCTTCTGGTTTCCGCCGTGATGATGGCAACACTTATCGTTGGGCCGTTCTTCCTGAAGGTCGGGCTGGGCCTTTCCGATGCCCTGGTCGGGTTGGTAATGGCCATCGGTCCGGCGACAGCGGCGCTGAGCGGCGTACCTGCAGGGTTGTTGACCGATCGGCTTAACGCGCAAACTGTTGTGAGGATCGGGCTAGGCGAGATGGCGGTTGCAACGCTGCTGCTGGCGTTTCTGCCGGTGTGGCTGGGTGTACCCGGCTTCCTTATCGCCCTAGTTTTCCTCACCCCAGGCTATCAGCTCTTTTTGGCAGCGCTTAATGCCGGGCAGATGATGCGCGCTGGCGCAGAGCATCGCGGCGCGGTGGCAGGCCTTTTGACGCTGTCGCGCAATCTGGGGTTCATCACCGGTGCCTCGCTCCTGGGAGCAGTGTTTGCCTGGGCCTCCGGTGATCAAAATCCGATCGATGCGGGAAGTGAGGCCGTCGCGATCGGCATGACGGTCACCTATCTGGTCTGCTGCGGCCTTGTTCTCATGGCCCTGCTGCTCTCTTCGTTGGGGCAGCAAAAGGAGCCGGTTGGCGAGGCAAGAGGAACCCGCAAAGAGGGAACTTGAACCTGGGGCATCACGGAGGATGCTCAATCGCGTGCAGGTCGCCAGAGCGGGCCAACGCCGACAAGCAGGATAAGCGTGTTGAAAAAGACGTTTGATGGGTTGCCGGATGTCACCGACCCTAGATTGTCGAGCACATACCAGGCGAGCACGCCGTAAAGGACACTCCTTCGCACGGCTTCGGGCGCGGCGTCATAGGGTTCTCCTGACAGGAACCAGATCGTCGCGCCCCAACCCAAAAGCAGCCCGGCGGTGATGGCGATCAGGAAGCGGGTATCGGGGTGGTCGAGGGTCGTCGCACCATCCAGCGGCCAGCTTACCAAATCGAGTGCCCAGCGCGCCGGCTCGCTGGTTGCTTCCATCGTGGCCAGGAAAAAGGTGGGCGCCAGAGAGGCGATGACAATGGCGGTAACCTTGAGCCACTTTTTGTGAAAAGCCCGGGTCATGTGATTGGGGATGGCGGTCGTGGTGCTTGTCATGGTGATGCTCCGTTGCAGATTGCGGGGAGCTAGACGCCTCGACGTCATGCGAGCAATTACCTGGGAGGTAACTGACGCACGCATCGCCTTGGGGTACACACTGTCATGCAGCCCTTTCCGGAAAGTCTGAAAAACTGGCGCAAGGCCAAGCGTTTCAGCCAGCTTCAACTGGCCGTCGAGGCGGATGTCTCCTCGCGCCATATCTCGTTCCTCGAAACGGGTCGCGCCCGCCCAAGCCGCGACATGATCGGCCGGCTGGCGCGGGCCATGCATCTGCCGCTTCACGCCCACAACCAGCTTCTGACCCATGCCGGCTACGCAGCGCGCTATGCCGGCAGGCGATGGGATGGAGAGGCGATGGCGCCTATCCGAGCTGCCGTCAGCCATATGCTCCAAGCCCATGCGCCCTATCCGGGTTTGGCCATCGATCGACTTTGGACAGTTGTGCAGATGAATGGGCAAGCCCAGAAAATGTTTGGCATGCTCGGCGTAAGGGAAGGCGACAGCCTTCTGGACCTTCTGACATCAGGTCGGCTTCCCGAGCATATCGAGAACTGGCCGGACGTCGCCCATCACGCCGCGCAGCGTCTTCGCACCGAAAGCGCAGCGCAAGGCGGCGTCGCGCGTCTTGATGCCGTCGCCGACCAGCTTGCTGGCGTTGGTTCTGCTGGCAAACCGGTGGATGGTCCGGTCATGCCGACGATTTTCCGTATGGGCGAAACGCGCCTTTCTTTGTTCACAACGCTGGCGCAGTTCGGAACGCCTGAGGATTTGGCGCTGGAAGATTTGAAGATTGAGCTTTACTTCCCTGCCGATGATACGAGCGCCACACTTTTGAAGGCGATGGCTGGATCAGCACACGATGAAGACCAGACTAAACAGACGTAAGCTATTGGCATCTTTGGGGTTTGGCGTCGCTGGCGCAACCTCGCCCTGGAAGCCGCTGCCCGGGCTAGCGGAACACGCTCGTGCAGCAGGGCGACACCGTCCGCGCGGCTACATCCGCACCAATTGGAGCCAGGATCCTTTTGCGCGCGGCGCCTATTCCATTGTTGTGCGAGGTGCACGCCAACGCGACCGGCGGGCGTTGGAAGCCAAGGTAGGCGGGCGGCTGTTTTTCGCCGGCGAGGCGACCCATCCCGACTACAACTCCACGGTTCACGCGGCCTTTGAATCCGGAGAACGCGCGGCGGAAGCCATCCTGGCGGTTCCCGCGTCGCGGATCAGAACCGTCGGCGTGATCGGCGCGGGGATGGCCGGGCTTGCCTGCGCCAGTTGGCTCGCCGAAGAGGGCCGGGAGGTCCATGTTTTGGAGGCTCGCGACCGGATCGGCGGGCGCGTGTGGACCGATGACAACCTCGGCCTGCCGCTTGATCTCGGTGCGAGCTGGATCCACGGCGTCACCGACAATCCGATGATGGGTCTCGCCACAGACTTGGGTCTCGCCCAACACATGACGGGCGATGATTATCTGATGCTGGATGGGTCGGGCGCACCAATGCCAGAACGAGACGCGCCGGACTGGTTGGAGAATGTCATCTCCATCCAGCACACGTTTGGGCTCGACCGCGACCAGATCAACATGCGCGCCTACTGGTTCCAGGATGACTACGATGGCGGCGATGCCACGCTGCCCGCCGGATATGCCTCGGTATTCCAGGCATTGGAGGGTGACTATGCCCTCTCGCTCAACAGCGTTGTTGAGGGCTTCAACCATGGTGACGATGGTGTGACGGTTTCCGTCGCTGGACGCGAGCCCCTTCTGTTCGATGCGGTTGTCGTTACCTTGCCGCTCGGGGTGTTGAAGGCAGGGTCCGTGCGGTTTGATCCGCCACTGCCCGAGGCCAAGCAACAGGCGATCGAGCGGCTTGGCGTGGGTCTGCTCGACAAGCTCTATCTGGCGTTCGATGAGGTGTTTTGGGATCCGCAGGTGCCGTGGATTGTCACGCCGGACACCGGGCTCGCGCCGGGTTACTTCAATCAGTGGTTCAGCCTTGTGCCCTCCACCGGTGCGCCTGTCCTCTGCGCCTTCCATGGCGGACCGCCGGCCTTTGAACTTTCCAACCAAAGCGATGAGGCGGTGCTTAATATGGCACTCAGCGTGATCAATCGGCTGACCTGAGCGACTTCTAATATTACCTAAAGGTCAGCTCTGCAGTGCCTATCTCACCAGGGCTTGGAGTGTTTCAGACAGGTCATCGACATCGGAGGACGTCGGGCCCTTTCCCCGATAGAGCGCCAAGGCGATGGGTCTGAGGTCGGGCAGACCGGTTTCTCGCCCAAAGATGCGCAGCGGCGGCGTAACCGACACATCAGGCATCAGCGTCAACGCCAAATCCGCCTGAACGAACGCGCGCACACCAACGGGGTCAGGGCTGAGATGAGCGAGGTAGCCGGTGCGACCTACCTTATCGAGCGCCTCAAAGGCGTAGCGGCGCAAATCCCGACCGTCGGTAAGGAAGGCAAGTGGGACATCGTCCTGCAGAGCTAGGGAGAATCCTTCGCCGCCGGCCCAAACAAGTGGCACGCCTTCAACGAAGTCGCGGCCTGCCCGGCGACCCTGATCCATCATAAAAGCAACGTCGACCTCATCTTGGTCCAAACGGCCAAGAAGGGCGTCGCTACGGTCGCACTGCACGTGAATCTGAACCTCTGGCCGCGCTTTAGAGAACAGGCGCAGCGCCATAGGAAGAACGGACATGGCCATGGTTACAGTCGTGCCCAACCGGACAATCCTGCGCGACCGCGCGCTGCGCATCGCATCCACCGATTCATCCGACAACGCGAGAATGCGTCGGGCATAGGCCAAAAACGCCTGTCCCTCGGCGGTGAGATACATCGCCTGCCCGCGCCCGCGACTGAACAGCGTGCAGGTCAATTCCTCTTCGAGCTTGGCAATGTGGGCGCTGACCGCGGACTGTACGGTGTTGCGCCGGGTGGCAGCCTCGGAAAAATTCAGCGTCTCAGCGGCAAGGACGAAGCTGCGCAGGGCGTTGATGTCAGGCATGGTTCGCATTGTATCTCAATTTGCGTTTTCATAAGCCTGAATAAAGTGTTTTTCTGATTTTTGCCATCGCGCTACCACGCGTGCTCGCCGGCACCTTGCGCCGGCTGGAGATCATGTCCGATGGCTTTCGATCCCTTTGCCCTGCCGCTGGCGTTCTATCTGGTCACCGGCTTCGCGGTGCTCATCACCGGTCTGTCAAAGAGCGGCTTTGGCGGTGGGCTTGGCGTTGCGGCGGTGCCGCTCATCAGCCTGTTTGTGGCGCCGCAGCTTGCGGTCGCTGTGATGATGCCGGTGCTTTTGGTGATGGATATCGTTCTTGTCTGGCAGTTTCGGCGCAGCTGGAACCGGCAAGTGGTGGCCCAGCTTCTGCCGGGAGCCCTTGTCGGTCTCGCACTTGGGGCGGTGGCGTTTGAGTGGACGAACGCCGCGATGGTGAAGCTTCTCATCGGCGTATTGGCGCTCAGCTTTGTCGCTCAGCAGGCTTGGAAGGCGGTGCGCAAAGATGCTCCGCGCCCAGCCGCGCCAGCGACTGTTTTTTCCCTTGGCGCGCTCTCAGGCTTCGGCAGCTATGTCGCCCATGCGGGCGGGCCGCCGGTGAAGGGCGTTCTCCTGCAACAGCAGCTGGAAAAGTCCATTTTCGTCGGCACGAACACCATGTTCTTCTTCACGATGAACGCGCTGAAAACGGTGAGCTACACAGCGACCGGGCATCTGACGACGCAAAGCTTGATCGTCAGTCTCATCGTCGCGCCAATGCTGGTTCTTGGACTGCTTCTGGGCACTTGGGCCCATCGTCGGGTCGACCAGGCGATCTTTATGCGCATCGTCTATGGGTTCCTCACACTCGCCGGCGCTAAGCTCTTGTGGGACGGAGTTTGGGAGCTAGTGGGATAGCCGAGCTTGAGGCCCCTTCCCATTTCGCCCAAAACCCCCTATATGCGCCGCTTGGCTGTTGAGCGGGGATCAACCCTTGCGAAGCCGGCCAATACCCAGGCCTTACCGGTCTGACTTATGACCCGCGCTGGACGACATCCCGGGCGGGCCGTTTCAAGTGGCTCTGTGCCTTCGGCACAACCGTGTTCCTCTCATTCTAAGGAGTCCCCGATGTCGATTACTGTTGAGCGCAAAGCTGAGCTCATCAAAGAGTATGGCACCAAAGAAGGCGACACAGGTTCGCCGGAAGTGCAGGTCGCCATCCTCACCGAACGGATCAACAATCTGACCGAACACTTCAAAGGCCACAAAAAGGATAACCATTCCCGCCGTGGACTTTTGAAGATGGTCAGCCAGCGCCGTTCGCTGCTTGACTATGTCAAGAAAGGTGACGACGCCCGTTACCGCTCGCTCATCGAGCGTCTGGGCATTCGCCGCTAACACCTTCAGAAAAGCGCGCGTTTAACGTCGCAAGGTTGCCGTCCAGCTGGTGCTGGTGGGCGTACCCCATGGCGCGTGCGCGCTTTTCTGGTTCTTTTCATTCGGGCGAGGTTCGTTTATGTCTCGCCCATCTGCCGCGCCATAAGCTGTGGCGGAGGTTGCATGCGATCCGGGGCGTCCGGCGCGTTTTGGTCACTGGCAGGATTGCCGACCCCTGACACCGCATATCTTGGTATTTCAGGGCTTCGTCGTCTTGCTGTTGATCGCAAGCGGGCTTTACCGGGCAGATAAGCGCCAAACGGCGCCCACGTGCCTTGCCGATTGGAGCTATCGCTCCGACGGGCCCTTTATGGCATCAACCTCCCCCTTCTTGTCGTGCAGCGTGATTGCCGAAGCTTTCCTCATGGGGAGGAAAGCGACAGAGCCGGGCTCGGCCATCAGGGCCAGCCGGCGAAACAGGAACGAGAATGTTCGATCATCACAAAATTACCCTTGATTGGGGCGGCCGCCCTCTGACGCTTGAATCGGGCAAGGTTGCCCGCCAAGCCGATGGCGCCGTGATCGCCACCTATGGCGAAACCACCGTTATCGCGACCGTTGTGTCTGCCCACGCGCCCAAGCCGGGCCTCGACTTCTTCCCGCTGACGGTGAACTACCAGGAAAAATTTTATGCGGCGGGCCGCATTCCCGGCGGCTTCTTCAAGCGCGAAGGCCGTCCGACGGAAAAAGAAACCCTCACCTCCCGCCTTATCGACCGGCCGATTCGTCCGCTGTTCGTCGATGGCTACAAGCACGACACCCAGGTGATCTGCACCGCCATGTCCTATGACATGGAAAACGATCCCGACATGGTCGCCATGGTTGCCGCCTCGGCTGCGCTGACGCTTTCTGGCGTGCCCTTCATGGGTCCGATCGGTGGCGCGCGCGTTGGCTACATCAATGATGAGTTCGTGCTCAACCCGACCAATGACCAGATGGAAGACACCAAGCTGGATCTGGTGGTCGCCGGTACCGCAGACGCCGTGTTGATGGTGGAATCCGAAGCTCAGGAACTGCAAGAAGACGTCATGCTGAAGGCCGTGATGTTCGGCCATGAAGGCTTCCAGCCGGTGATCGATGCGATCATCCAGCTTGCCGAGAAGTGCGCGAAAGAGCCGCGCGACTTCCAGCCGGAAGATCTCTCAGAGCTTTATGACGCTGTTTCCGGCATGGTCGGCGATGATCTGACCAAGGCCTATGCGATCACCACCAAGGTTGAGCGTCAGGCCGCTGTTGGCGAAGCCCGCGACAAGGTGATGGCCACCTTCTTCCCGGAAGGGGCCGACAGCCCAGCCTGGACCGAAACGCAGGTGAAGACGGTTTTCAAGAAGGTTGAGGCGGCCACGGTTCGCGGCAACATCCTGAAGACCAAAAGCCGTATTGATGGCCGTGACCTCGTCACCGTTCGTCAGATTGAATCGGAAGTCGGCATTCTGCCACGCACACACGGTTCTTCGCTGTTTACGCGCGGGGAAACTCAGGCCATCGTCGTTGCCACGCTAGGCACCGGCGATGATGAGCAGATGATCGACGGTCTGGAAGGGCTCACCTATGAGCACTTCATGCTGCACTACAATTTCCCACCCTTCTCGGTTGGTGAAACGGGCCGCATCGGCTCGCCGGGCCGCCGCGAAGTGGGCCACGGCAAGCTTGCCTGGCGTGCTATCCATCCGATGCTGCCGGCGAAGACCGAGTTTCCCTATACGTTACGCGTGGTCTCGGAAATCACCGAATCCAACGGTTCGTCCTCCATGGCGACCGTCTGCGGCACCTCTTTGGCGCTGATGGATGCCGGTGTTCCACTGAAGGCCCCAGTGGCCGGTATCGCCATGGGCCTCATCAAGGAAGGCGACGAGTTCGCGGTTCTGTCCGACATTCTGGGCGATGAAGATCATCTCGGCGACATGGACTTCAAGGTCGCCGGTACCGAGAACGGCCTGACCTCGCTGCAGATGGACATCAAGATCGATGGCATCACCGAGGAGATCATGCAGATCGCCCTCGACCAGGCCAAAGGCGGTCGTCTGCACATTCTGGGCGAGATGGCCAAGGCGCTGGGCGAAGCCCGTGCCGAGCTTGGCGAGTTCGCTCCTCGCATCGAGCAGTTGCAGATCCCGACTGACAAGATCCGCGACGTCATCGGCTCTGGCGGTAAGGTGATCCGTGAAATCGTCGAGAAGACGGGCGCGAAGATCAACATCGAAGATGATGGCACGGTGAAAGTGGCCTCCGCTGATGGCAAGTCCATCGAGGCTGCCATCAAATGGATCCGCTCCATCACCGACGACCCAGAAGAAGGCATGATCTACCAGGGCACCGTCGTGAAGACGGTCGACTTTGGTGCATTCGTGAACTTCTTCGGCCCCAAAGACGGCCTGGTCCACATCTCCCAGCTTGCGCCGCAGCGCGTGAAGCAGACCACCGACATCGTCAAAGAGGGCGACAAAGTGTGGGTGAAGCTTCTGGGCTTTGACGACCGTGGCAAGGTTCGCCTTGGCATGAAGATGGTCGATCAGGAAACGGGTCAGGAAATCGTCGAAAGCGACGAAGACGCACCCGCCGCTGAGTAAGCGAGCCTCAATCTGAGACAAACGAAAGGGCGCCAATCGGCGCCCTTTCTTTTTGCTAGTTAGGCTTCGTGGAGAAGCACCCAGGTAACCGCCTTGCCCCTGTAAGGTGGCATGCGATTACCCTTTGCAATCGGCGCGGTTGTGGTTTCGATCGGATCATCGACCTTCCACACGCCAGACTTTGGGCACTTTTCTCCTGTGCGCGCTGTCAAACGCGACTTGGTGGCTGAGTACATAACTTTCTCCTTTGTACTCTCCATGTTCGCGTTGACTGAAGACTCTGACGAACCGTATGATTCGTCTGCTGTGCTTCGCGGGCTGCCCTGCGAACGATTAGGCAACCGGGGATTCGCGGGCCGACCAAAGCAACGCGAATCCCCTCAATTCTTTAAACTTCGTAAACGTAACAACAACTATATATGGTGTGTAAACAAAAAACTAACACCATATATTGATTGCTGCCACCTGTGCCGAACAATCGTTGACCAGATCAAAACCGTGGTCTCCCGAATGGTGTCGGCTGCCAACGTCTGAACCATCAGCAAATACCGGAAACCGTTTGCAACTGGCTTAGTGGCTACTAAGAAGGGCCGACTCGTTGTCGGGCGTCAACCGTCCAATCGCGGCAACGATCAGAGGCCGATTTGTCCACGGGAAGAATGTGGACAACGGCTGGAAAAGGACCACATTGGGACCGGCTTACTCCACCCGCTTCTTTGTCTTGATGATGCTTGCCCTTGCCAGCGGGTTGTTGGGCGCGTTTCTCGTCATCGATCAGGGCATCGCGACCATCGGCAACCGGCTGCGCCTCGGTGACGGATGGATCGCGGCCGTCCTCCACTATCTGTCGTTCCTGTCGATCCTTACAAACGCGGCGCTTGTCGCGGTTTATGGATGGTATGTGAGCGGCGGAACGTGGCTGCGCTGGGCGCGGCACCCCAGCCTGCATGCCTTTCTGGCCGCGCTGATCGTCCTCGTCGGCGTGGTCTGGCACGTACTTTTGGCGCCGGATGAGGGTATGAGCTTTTCCAACATCGGGCTGCATTACATCGCACCGGCGCTGTTTGTGGCGTGGTGGCTGTTGCGGCGGCCGCCAACGCCCCCGCGTTTCAATGCTGTCTACCCGCTGATGTTGCTGCCGCTTGCCTATGCAGGCTGGCTGCTCGTGCGCGGCGCCACGACTGGCGAATATCCCTATGGCTTCATTGATGTTGGCGCGGTCGGTTATGCGCGCTCGCTGACATGGATGGGCGCGCTCCTGCTGGCGCAGCTGGCTTTAAGCCTCGCCTTCATCGCCGTGGGCCGGTGGCGGACCGTTCCACATCCACCAGGTGACAAATGAGATGAACGGCAGATAGGCCATATGAACGCATGCAGGCGAGACGATGCCCGCCAAACCTGCTGGCAAATAGCGCGGCGACAGAACGAAGAGCAGCATCATCGGGCCAAGGCTCCACAGGCCAAGCCATCGCGGGAATGCTGTTCGACCCATGAGGACGAGGAGCGAGAAGGCGAGGGATGCCAGCATCAAAAGGATGATCGTCGGCATGAGGGGGCCGGCAAAGTAGGTTCCGTGCCCGTCCATGAGGCGAGTGTAGAGCGGCTCACCCAACTGGTCGCGGACACCGATCAACGCACCAATCGGCGCATACATGCCGTGTATGAACGGGCCGACAGCGAACAGCGTCGCCAAACCGAAGGTGATCAAGGTAGCCACCCAGAAACCGGCCGGACGCAGGCCGTGCCACACGAGGATCATTCCAGTTAGGCAAACAGGAATGAACAGCACCCCCAATGTATGACCCCAAAACACCATCCAGTCGGGCTTGGTGGGAATGATGTGCATGACGTTCGGCTGATCGGGCTGAAGCGCGCCGCCTAAGAGGAGGAGATCAGCTGCGAACACTGTTGCCGAGGCGAAACAGGCGACAAGCCCGCCATAGCGCAGCAGTCTCGTGACATCATCGGGCGCCGAAGGTGACCTAAGGCGGGTGCGTGGCCGCTGCATAGGGAAATTGCCTTGGGTTGAGGGTTCAGACTTTGCGCAGGTCTACCCGCTCAATGGCGTGTTTCTCGCCCTTGGTGAGGATGAGGTCGGCGCGGGCGCGGGTGGGTCGAACATTGTCGCGCAGGTTCGGCAGGTTGATGCCGTTCCAGATGTGCAGAGCTACCGCCTCCGCCTCATCGTCTTTCAGCTTGGAATAGCGGTGAAAGTAGCTGTCCGGATCGCGGAAAGCCGTCTCGCGCAGGCGCATAAAACGGCTGACATACCATTTGCGAAGCGTGTCTTCTTCCGCGTCAATGTAGACCGAAAAGTCAAAGAAATCAGAGACAAAGGGGACAGACCTGTCCGCTTCGGAGGGTGATGGCTGGCGCGCTTGAAGCACGTTCAGACCCTCGACGATCAGAATATCCGGGCGGTCGACGGACACCGTCTCCCCCGGGATCACATCATAGGTGAGATGTGAGTAAACCGGCGCCTCGACATGCTCACGCCCAGCCTTCACATGGCCGAGGAACGCCAGAAGCGCCTTTACATCATAGCTTTCCGGGAAGCCCTTGCGGTTCATCAGCTTTTCCGCTTCCAGGACTGCGTTGGGCAGCAAGAAGCCGTCCGTGGTGATGAGATCGACCTTGGGCGTGTTCGGCCAGCGGCTCAAAAGCGCCTGAAGGACGCGGCTCGTGGTGGATTTGCCCACCGCTACAGACCCCGCAACGCCAATCACGAACGGAACTTTGGCGCCGTTTGACCCCAGAAAGCGCTTGGTGGCCTCGAAAAGCCCCTGCGTTGCCTCGACATACATGGAAAGAAGGCGCGACATCGGCAGATAGATCGCCTCGACCTCTTCCATGGAAAGCCGGTCATTCAACGAGCGCAGGCGGTCGATTTCCTCGACGCCCAGCACCATCGGCTCGCCTTCACGCAGCGCTGCCCATTCATCGCGTGTGAAGGAGCGATAGGGAGAAAGATCCGACCGGCTGAACTGATCCATGACAGATGACCCCGTAACCCCAGCGGATTTTGGCCCGCCCCTCGGCGCTTTACACGCCGCGCGCAGCTTTTTCCTCAAGCCCAGACTGCGCCGTGCGGCGCGCAAGCTCGGCGAGCACGTTGTCTAGTGGAATATCGGCAAGGCGCAAGACCACCAGAAGGTGATAGACAAGGTCGGCCGCTTCACTGGTGATGGCGGATTGATCGCCTTCCATGGCAGCGATCACCGTTTCCACCGCCTCCTCGCCCAGCTTTTGCGAGGCTTTGGGCATGCCGGCCAGCGACAAAGAAGCTGTGTAGCTTTTGTCGGCCGGCGCAGCCGCCCGTTCGGCGATGATGCCTTCCAGATCGTGAAGCGTGAAGCTCATAAAGCTCTCTCCGGTGCGGTCGGGTCATGCGCCCATAACGCGCCCATCATGCAGGGCGCATGGCGATGCCCGCATCCGTCATATGCTGTTTCACTTCGCCAATCGAGTAGGTGCCGAAGTGAAAGACGGAGGCAGCAAGTACCGCTGTGGCATGGCCGTCGCGGACACCTTCCACGAAGTGATCCTTGGTCCCGACCCCACCAGAAGCAATCACGGGTACGGTGACGGCATCGGCAATGGTGCGGGTAAGTTCAAGGTCGAAGCCGGCCTTTGTGCCATCGCGATCCATGGAGGTGAGCAGGATCTCGCCTGCCCCGAGTTCGACGACTTCTTTGGCGTACTCGACGGCATCGATGCCCGTTGGATTGCGGCCACCATGGGTGAATATCTCGAACCACTGAGCGCCCGTTGGCGTGCCGTCGTCCTTAACGGACCGTTTGGCGTCGATAGCGACCACGATGCACTGCGCGCCAAACTTTTCCGCCGCGCGGCGCACGAAATCGCGGTCATGCACGGCGGCCGTGTTGATCGAAACCTTGTCAGCACCGGCCTTCAAGAGGTTGCGGATATCCTCAAGCGTGCGCACGCCGCCACCGACGGTTACTGGCATAAAGCAGTGCTCGGCCGTTTCGCGCACCACGTCGAGGATGATGCCGCGGTTTTCGTGGCTTGCGGTGATGTCGAGAAAACAAAGCTCATCGGCGCCAGCTGCGTCATAGGCTTTGGCGGCCTCCACAGGGTCGCCGGCATCGACGAGATCAACAAAGTTCACGCCTTTGACGACACGGCCATCTTTGACGTCCAGGCAGGGGATGACACGAGGCTTTAGTGACATGAGATGGCCGCCCTTTCTTTGCTTTGCCTGTCCTCGGCGCGGTGGGCCTGCGGGCAAGGCGTTTGGCCATCTTTAACGTCCAAACAAGGGATAACGCGGGGTTTCAGGGACATAGAACTATTCCGCAGCCTGGGCTGCCGACGCGCCCGGCAACGTCCCGTTGACCACGTAGGCCAGGATATCGGCCACTTGCCCTGGCTCACGCGCGACGGCAAGGGCGGCGGCATCCACCTCTTTGAGCGCGTGATCATGCTCCGGCAGCTGCACCACGATGATGGATTTGCCAAGCGCCGCGGCATAGCCGGCATCGAAGGCCGCGTTCCACTGGCGATACTTCTCACCAAACCGCACCACAACGATGTCCGCATCGGCGATCAGCGTTCGCGTGCGGATGGCATTGACCATCGCGCCCTTGTGGTCGTGCCAGTATTTGTTGGGTTCAGCGCCCAGAATGTCCACACCGCAATCATCGCTCGCCGCATGATCGGTCACGGGGGCTGAAAAGCGCACGGGAAGTCCGGCAGCCTGGGTCGCCTGCTCGATCTCTTCGCGCCAATCAGTGTGAATTTCGCCGGACAGATAAACCGTCCAGGTTTTGGTGTTCGTCATGATGGTTTCCATTGCCAGCGCGCCCAAACAGGCGGTTCAGGCGTTTTCGCCACGTTTCTTCAAAATCACATAGGTAATGGCGAGGCCAACCAGTGTGAGGATCGCCATCGGAACGGTCATAATCGCCCACTGGATCATGCCCATCAGCGATGTGGCCATGCCTTCCAGAAAGGCATTTGGCCGCGCGCAGACGCCGACAATCTCGGGAAAATTGATCTCGCAGCCAAGTGCTCGCGCGATCAGCTCACCGAAAAAGGCACCGACAAGTGGAAACAGGCCGATGATCAGCACAAGTCCGATGGACCAGCGCCAGGCCCATCGCTTGGCTTCTTGTTCGCTGATACGCTCTTTGGAGCGCATGCGCAGGCTCATCAGATCGCTCCTAGAGTTGTCAGGGCTTCAGCCGGGTCGATACGCCCATCATAAAGTGCCCGGCCGGAAATGGCACCTTCCAAGTGCGCGGTATCAGGCGCGGTCATGCGGGCGATGTCTTCCATGGAGGCAAGCCCACCTGACGCGACCACTGGAATGGACACAGAGTGGCCAAGGGCGATGGTCGCGTCCCAGTTGATGCCCGTCAGCACGCCGTCGCGATCGATATCGGTGTAAACGATGGTGGCGACACCCGCGTCTTCAAACGCCTTGGCAAGATCGGTCGCCAGCATGTCGGATGTTTCGGCCCAGCCTTCCACGGCCACCTTTCCGTCGCGGGCATCGATACCGACGACAATCTTTCCAGGGTGGCGGCGCGCGGCCTCTTTTACGAGATTGGGGTCGCGCACGGCCACTGTGCCCAGGATGACGCGCGCAATGCCCTTGTCGAGCCAGGCCTCGATGGCGGCGTGATCGCGGATACCGCCGCCGAGCTGAACGGGCATTGTGACCCGGCTTAGAATCGAATCGACGGCTGCGCCATTCTGGCTTTCACCGGCGAAGGCGCCGTTGAGGTCGACGACGTGCAGATGGGTGAAGCCCATGGCCTCAAAGTCCGCCGCCTGTTCGCCTGGATCAGTGTTGTAGACGGTGGCCTGATCCATCTCGCCCTTCTTCAGGCGCACGCAGACGCCGTCCTTCAGATCGATGGCGGGAAAGAGAATCATTACGCAACCGTTTCGTTTACTTGGGCAGTCTCGGTGAGCTCAGGTGTCCAGGTGAGGAAGTTGCCGATGAGGGCAAGGCCCAGCGCCTGGCTCTTCTCCGGGTGGAACTGCGTGCCTACCAAATTGTCCCGCCCGACTATGGCGGTCACCGGCCCACCATAGTCGGCACGCGCGATGACATCGGCCTCGTCGGCGGCCGCCAGATGGAACGAGTGGACGAAATAGGCGTGTAGCCCGTTCGGACCGGTCGAAATGCCCTCCAGGATGGGGTGTGGGCGCGTTTGCTCCAGCACATTCCAACCCATATGCGGGATTTTCAGGCTCGGATCAGTCGGTTCGATGGCGGTCACATCGCCAGAAATCCAACCAAATCCGTCTGTTACGCCATGCTCTAACCCGCGTTCCGCCATGAGCTGCATGCCGACGCAGATCCCGAGAAAAGGAACCTTCTTCACGGTCACCGCATGGAAGAGTGCCTGCTCCATTCGTGGCACCGCTGCGACGCCTGAACGGCAGTCCGCAAAGGCGCCAACGCCCGGCAGCACTACCCGGTGAGCCTCGGCGACGACATCAGGGTCCGCGGTCACCTCTACGGTGGCATCCAGACCTTTTTCGGCGACCACACGCTCAAAAGCCTTACCAGCCGAGCGCAGATTGCCGGAGCCATAATCGATGATGGCAATCGATTCGGTCATGAAACGATGACTCACTGTGGCAGGCCGGGCAAGGCCGGCGGCTTGGAACTTGTGGGTCGCAGAACTGTGCGTTGCGGTGCCGGCGTGGCCGATACCGAAGGCTGGGGGTTTGGGTCCGCAAGCCATGTTAAAAAGAACTTGCGTTCGGCCTCGCGCTGGTTGCGTGCTTCGATGACGGCGATCTCGCGATAGCCTTTGCCTGCCATCGTCTCCAGACGAAGCTGCCCGGCCTCCAACATGATGATGAGAGCCAGAGCGATGGACAATGCGCCGGCTAACCAGGGTGCGAGCACCAGACCCAAAACCTGGATCGCACCACCCACAACGAGATAAAGCAGCAGCACAATCCAAAGCCGGCGGAGCAACATCCAGATGGGTGCAATCAGCAGAGCGGCCAGCGACCAGCCATGGCGCACGAACACCAGCTTTTCGGCACGCTCGGCAGCGGGACCGCCGGCGAGCGGTGGTTCAAAGACGGAGTAAAGCTTCATCGGCTCGTCTCCCTAAAGGGCGCCCTTGGTCGTCGGCAGGTCGCCAGCGACGCGAGGATCAATGGCCAGCGCATCGCGCAGCGAGCGCGCCACAGCCTTGAACAGGCTTTCGGCGATATGGTGGTTGTTGGCGCCATAGACGCTTTGCATGTGCAGCGTGATACCAGCGTTCATGGCGAACGCCTGGAAGAACTCGCGCACCAGCTCGGTATCGAACGTGCCGATCTTGGGTGCCGTGAACTCCACCCGCCACACAAGGAACGGCCGGCCTGAGACATCCAATGCCGCGCGCGACAGCGCTTCATCCATCGGCAAATCGCTGGATGCATAGCGACGGATGCCGCGCTTTTCGCCCAATGCTTCTTGAATGGCCTGGCCAAGCGTGATGCCGACATCCTCCACCAGATGATGGTCGTCAATGTGCACATCTCCGGTCGCTTCCACCGTGATATCGATCAGCGAATGCTTGGCAAGCTGATCCAGCATATGTGCGAAGAAGCCAGCGCCGGTGAGCGTGATGGACGACGCGCCGGTGCCATCGAGATCAACGGTCACTTTGACCGACGTCTCCTTGGTGGCGCGCTCAAGCGTGGCGGTGCGGGACATGGCAGGGCTCGCAAGACAGAGGGGCAAGGCAAAAAGGGGTCAGCAGATTGCCGGGAAAACAGGGATTTCCTCTAGCAGCGCCGTCGCCCGGTTCCAAGCCTTGGAAGCCAGGCTCTTATCAGTTGGTTATCCGATGGCTTCGGGCGGCGCGATGGTTTGCAATCGCCTTCATAGCCCTTACATCCGGTGAAAACCCCTGATGGGCTCACGTTCGAAGGACCCTTTCATGACATTTCAGTCCCATTCCGACGGATCGTCGGGACATCAAAGCATGCACGCGACCACCATCGTCACCGTTCGCAAGGGCGGCAAGGTTGTGGTGGCCGGCGATGGCCAGGTGTCGCTTGGCCAGACCATCATCAAAGGCAACGCCCGCAAGGTGCGCCGTTTGGCGGGCGGCGATGTGATTGCCGGGTTTGCTGGCGCGACGGCGGATGCGTTCACGCTGTTTGAGCGGCTAGAATCCAAGCTTGAACAATATCCCGGCCAGTTGAAGCGCGCTGCCGTTGAACTTGCCAAGGACTGGCGCACCGACCGTTATCTGCGCCGTCTGGAGGCGATGATGCTGGTTGCCGACAAGGATGAGAGCTTGATCCTGACCGGCACCGGCGATGTTCTGGAGCCCGAAGACGGCATTATGGCCATCGGGTCCGGTGGCAATTATGCTTTGGCAGCAGCCCGCGCGCTTGCGGACAGCGACCATGGCGCAGAAGAAATTGCCAAGCGGGCGCTTACCATCGCGGCTGATATCTGCGTCTACACCAACCACAGCGTTGTTTCCGAAGTGATCGATGACGCGGCCTGATAGGCGAGCCAAACGAGCGACAGAGCCATGGATGAATTCGACCGCATAAAGGCAGGCGTTTCCGCCGGCATCATCACGCCCGACCAGGCGCAGGCCCTTCGGCAGTTGCCCGTCGATACGTCCGCGGAACAGTTTGCGGCGCTCGAAGCGAGCGATGAGCCTTTTGCTCTGTTTCGGGGGTTTCGCGATGTCTTTTTGGCGCTCGGTATCATCATCCTGGCGCTGGGTTTGGGCGGCGTCGCTTCGGAAGTTTTTGGCCTGCAAATCGATGGTGTTGTTGGCTTCGACGATGTCGGTCTAGCGCTCGGCCTGGCGGTCGTCGCCTGGTTGGTGGCCGAATGGGTGACGGCGCGCCTGCGCATGCCGCTCGCCAGCCTAGTGACGTGTTTGGCTTTCACGTTCGCACTGGCCGTAGCCGCGACTTTGCTGCTCATTGCCACCGGTGCAATCTCAAACGGCGGCGATGCGCCGACGATCGCCTTAGCCCTGTTTTTCGCCCTGGCCGGTTTGGTCTTTTATGTCCGCTTCCGGCTTCCTTTTGCGATGCTGGTGATCGCAGGCGGTTTGGCCGTTGCCATCTACAACACCGTTGAGGCCGCGATGGGTGGCAATGCCGACGGCATCTTTCAGTTTTTCGCCGGGATCACCGGTCTGATGGTGCTGGCGGTGGCGCTTTCCTATGAGCTGCGTGATCCTGAACGGCGCAAACGCCAGTCGGAAAATGCCTTCTGGCTCCATCTTCTGGCCGCGCCCTTGATCGTGTTTTCGCTCGTTGGCGGCCTTGATGCGATGGACATTTCCAACACCTACGAAGCCGTACGCGTGTTCCTGGTGGTTACGGTTCTTGGCCTGTTGGCCCTGCTGATCGATCGGCGGGCCTTCATCGTGTCGGCGCTTTTGTACCTGGGCGGCGCGATTGCCTACGCGATCAGCCAATCTGGCATGCCATCAAACGTGCAGTTCGCGGCGACAGCGCTGGTTCTGGGCATCATGATCGTTGCGCTTGCCCTTGGCTGGCATCCGCTGCGACGGCTGTTTTTGGGCGTCTTGCCGGCTGGCCTTTCCGCCCGGCTGCCCAATCCTGCCCAGCCTGACACGCCGCACGGCGTGCATGGCTAATTGGTTCTATGGCCATGTTTTACTTTGAGCCGGTCAAGGAAGAACATCGCGCGCTCCTGAAAGCGTGGCTATCGGCGCCTCATGCGCAGGAATGGTGGGGCGATCCAGACAAGGAAATCCAGCTCATCTATGACGGCGAAAAAACAGGCGAATCGCGCGGGTTTATTGCCTCGGCCGATGGCGAGCTGTTCGCTTACATCCAGTGCTGGGCCTGTGAAGCCCAGCCGGCGGAGGCCATTGTCGATGAGCCCTGGGTGGCCAACCAAGCGCCGGGAACCATGGGTATTGATATCACCATCGGCCCACCCAACATGCTGGACAAGGGCCTGGGGTCCAAGGCGGTGCGCGCGCTTGCCGATCAGCTTTTTGCCGACGGTGTGCCGCGCGTCATCATCGATCCCGATGCCAGCAATCTGCGCGCCGTGCGCGCCTACGAGAAGGCGGGTTTCTCCCGTTTTGACAGCTACACCAACCGCGATGGCTCGGTAACGCTGCTGATGGAGCGGTTTCCTTCATCGGACACGACACCGACCCCTGCGACAGGATCCCCGACTACATGACCACTTTTTCTCCCCGCGAGATCGTTTCGGAACTCGACCGTTTCATCATCGGCCAGAAGGACGCCAAGCGCGCGGTCGCCATTGCGCTGCGCAACCGTTGGCGTCGCCAGCAGCTCGATGATGATCTCAAAGAAGAAGTTCTGCCGAAAAACATCCTCATGATCGGGCCGACCGGCGTCGGCAAGACGGAGATTTCCCGCCGTCTGGCCAAGCTTGCCAACGCGCCGTTCATCAAGGTGGAAGCCACCAAATTCACCGAGGTCGGTTATGTCGGCCGCGATGTGGAGCAGATCGTCCGCGATCTGGTGGAGTCGGCCATCGGCCTGGTGCGCGACCAGCGCCGCAAGCAAGTGCAGGCGCAAGCCCATATTGCCGCTGAAGACCGCGTGCTGGACGCGCTGGTCGGCGAAAACGCATCACCGGCCACCCGCGACAGTTTCCGCAAGAAGCTGCGCGAGGGCGATCTCAACGAGAAAGAGATCGAGATCTCCGTGCGCGATACCGGTGGCGGGGCGCCGATGATCGAGATCCCGGGCATGCCTGGCGCAAACATGGGCATGATCAACATGTCCGATATGCTCGGCAAAGCCTTTGGTGGTCAGCGCACCAAGAAGCGCCGGGTCTCTGTGGCCGAAAGCCACGACATCCTGCTTGCCGAAGAGTCCGACAAGCTGCTCGATGATGATGAGATCACCGCCGAGGCAATCAAGCTGACCGAAAACAATGGCATCGTGTTTTTGGATGAGATCGACAAGATCGCCTCCAATGCCGGCCGCGGCGGCGATGTTTCCCGCGAAGGCGTGCAGCGTGATCTGCTTCCACTGGTCGAAGGTACCACGGTGGCCACCAAGTATGGCCCGGTGAAGAGCGACCACATCCTCTTCATTGCCTCCGGCGCGTTCCACGTCGCCAAGCCGTCGGATCTGTTGCCGGAACTGCAAGGCCGTCTGCCAATCCGGGTCGAACTACGCGCGCTCAACAAGGATGATTTCCGCCAGATTCTCTCAGACACCGAGGCGAGCCTCATCAAACAGTATGTGGCACTGATGGGCACTGAGGGTCTGACGATCAATTTTACCGACGATGCCATTGATGCGATTGCCGACATCGCGGTGAGCCTGAATGGCTCGGTCGAAAACATCGGCGCGCGACGGCTTCAGACCGTAATGGAGCGCATTCTGGATGAGATTTCCTTCACCGCGCCTGATCGCTCAGGCGAGGAAATCACCATCGATGCGGCGCATGTGAACGACAATATCGGCGATCTGGCCAAGAACACCGATCTGTCGCGCTACATTCTGTAGCCTTCAGTCGGCGTCGTTTTCTCGGCGCGAGGGCTTTTGTGGCTCCAGAGCCGGGGCCGTGCCATCGATCAGCATGTCGATGACGTTTTCCAGGTAAATGCAGTCGGCCGGCGAAAGCTGGCCGATGCGCTGCGCCATGTGGTTGGCGAGCCGTGTGGCCTCCGGCGGAAGCCTGACCGTGTCGATGATCACACGCGGATCAGACAGGAGCGCTAGGCGTTCCAGCTCATCGGCATCATCCCAAATGAGGTTGAAGTAGCCGACCAGCCGCTGGACGAAACCCCAGTTAGGCAGGCCGCGCTTGCCGTACTCCATGGATGAGAGGTAGGCGCTGGAGACGCCGAGTGCGGTGGCCATGTCGCGCTGGTTGATCCCGCGTTCGGCCCGTAAGGACCGGAGCTTTTCGCCAAGCGGGGTAAGAGCGCGGCTTGCCATGGCCCTCAAGCCTTTTTGGCCCGCAGGCGTACATAGAGCGCGCCTTCGCCGCCATGGCTTACATGGGCCGGCTCAACCCCCAAAACGGCCGAGCGCATATCGGCGCTGGCCAGCCATTGTGGGACGGCGCGGCGCAAAATCCCTGATCCGACCGCCCAGGGCGGCGCGTCGGGATGCGGCTTGGCCTGTCGGCTGCCCTTGCCGGTGATCACCAAAACCGTGCGATCGCCTCTTGCATGGGCGCGCCAGATGAAGGCGCGCAGAGCATCCTGTGCTTCGTGTTGGCGCATACCGTGTAGGTCGATGCGCGAATCGATCGGCGTTCGTCCGCGCGCAATTCGGTTCTTGGTTTTTCGGTCAAGGTCAACGAGCGGTGGCTGGGGAGCGCCATTGATCTTGGGTTTCTTCGGCTTTGCCGCTGGCGGCGGTGTATGCGCATGGGCTTTGTGGCCCTTGGCATGATGCGCCATCGCGCCATGTGCCGGTTCTGCCGGTCTGTTTGTGGGCGCGGAAGCCGGTTCGTCGATCAGTTCCGCCAAGGCCCGGGAGTAACGCAGGCGCTGGTCAGCGCTTAGGGGATCGACTGTGGTTTTGACGCGATCCCATAGACCGACATCGGTCTGTCCGACATCTTTGGCTGGTTTGGCGTTTCGCTTCTTCTTCGCCATCCTCAACCACCGGGATTCAGCGGCACAAGCAGGGTGAAAGTCACCGGCTGATTGATCTGCCCGGCAAGACTACCAGCTGCTTCACCAGACCCGATGAAAAGATCACCACGCGCCGGGCCGATGATGGCCGAGCCGGTATCTTGCGCAATCACCACGCGCCGCAACGGCTCATTTGATCCAGGGAGGGGGTCGGGCGAGGAAATGAAAACTGGTGTCCCGAAGGTGTGCAGATGGCGGTCCACAGCAAGACTGCGTCCCGCGGTTAGCGGAACGTTTGCGGCCGCAATCGGTCCGGCGTTTCGGTCGGTATCGTCCGACAGGGCTAAAAAGATGTAGGAGCGGTTTGAGGCCAACACCGCATCGCGCGCTTCCGGATCGGCATCGAACAACCAAGTGCGCAGCGCGTCCATTGTCACGTCTTCAAGCGCCATCTCGCCTTGCTCAACAAGCGTTCGACCAATGGGCGTGTAGATGTGGCCTGACTTGCCGGCAAAGTTCAATCGCTGGACCGACCCGTCGGTCATGGCGAGACGTGCTGAACCCTGAATATGAATGAAAAAGGCGTCGACAGGGTTGTCGAGCCAGACCAGCTCAAGCCCCTGGCCGTCGAGTGCGCCGGCCATGATCTCAGCACGGTCCGGGAAAGCTTCAAAGCCATCGGCCGTTGCGCGACCCCACGTCACCTCGTCATTGATGCCAAGGGCAATGGGATCATCGGCCAATTCCACCAGGTCGGGCGGGCGAGCGTGAAGGGGATATTGGAAGCGCTCGGTGCGCTCAAACGATGCCTCAACCTGGGGTTCAAAGTAACCGGTTAGGCGCCCGGAGGCTTCAATGCGTACGGGCTGGAAATGCTTCTCGAAGAAACCGCGGGGGTCGTCGGCTGCGTCGTCGATCAGCGGGCAGAGCGTTGCAAGTGCTTCGCCCTCCACACCAGCGGGTCGCGTGCGCGGCGGGCGCTGGGTAATCTGCGCGCAGGAACGCGCGAATGCCTGCAGCGCGGCAGCGTGGTCATCGGCCGCCCACCCGTCCAGGTCGGAGAAGCCAATGGAGGTCTGACCGGCGGGGAAACCGGTCCGGCCCAGATCAGCGGCCTGCGCGGCAGCGACATTCAAATTGGTCGATGGTGACGAAGGTCCAGGGAGCATGGGCACAAGGCCTAGCATGAGCCCGGCGGCAAGTGCCACGCTGCCACGGATGGGCTCCCACACCTTGCCGCCTCTCGCCCCCTTTTAGCCGTTTGTCCTAGGTTGCTTCGGTGGCGACCAGCTTCCAGTTCGGATTGTCCGCTCGCACATCACGGGCAAACGTCCAAATGTCTGTCATCTCGGTGACCTCGGATGGGTCGCCATCAATGACGCGACCATCAGAATCCTTCGTCACCGAGATCAGCTGGCTTTTGAACCGCAAGGTGATCTGAGCGATGTCGCCAGCAAGCTCAGCTTCCACGATGTCGGATTTATCCAAACCGATAAACGTAAAGTCCACTGTCTCACCGGCCGTGTTGCGATCATCGATCGCTTTGACGAATCCAGCATAGACTTCCTCATCAAGGAGCGGCTGCAAGGTTGCCTTGTCGCCCGATGCGAAGGCAGTCACGATCATCTCATAGGCCAGACGGCCGCCATCGATGAATTCGCGCGCATTGAAATGCGGGTCGGTCGAAAGGAGTGTCTTCAGCGCGGTTTCAACGGCCGAGCCGGGTTTCACGACGCCACCGATCTGGTCGTCTGGGTCCGGCGCATCCTGGCGAGCGCGAGCTGTCGGCAAGGTGACGACTTTGTCGCCCCCTGTTTCAGCTTCCTCGCGGGCCGAATAGGGATCAAAGGGCGGGCGCTCATGACCAGTACGCCGGCCAAGGACCGAGCGCAGCCGGAAAAAGATCACCACCGCGATGGCGAGAAAGAAGAGTGTATAAATATCCACCGGCGTTACCGTTCCGGCCTGACATGCGCCTTGTGGCACCGCCATCCGGACCTCGTGTTGGTTTAACGGGACTGGTTTCTAATGTAGGTGCGTTTCAAGCAGCATCCAGAGGCCGGCGCAAGCGGATTGCACTGCGATTGTGCGCCGCAATGGCCTGTTCGATGCATTTGCCGCTATCGCAGGGCCTGCACGAGCGTTAAGCTGCTTGCATCTTCCTAGCATGCTTCCCATGTGGACCCCATGCCATTTGCCTTTGTTTTTCTGCTTCTGATCTTTTTGGAAATTGCCGGATTCGTCGCCATGGCGAACGCCGTCGGCCTGCTTGGTGTGTTTGCACTGGTGATTCTGGGCATGCTTGCCGGAGGGCTCATCATCCGGACCATCGGAGTGGCGAGCGTTGTGCGCATGCAGGAGCGGGCAGAACGCGGAGAAACGGTGGGTCAGGAACTTGGCGGGCTGGTGCTCGGCTTTCTTGGCGGCGTCTTTCTGATCATCCCTGGTTTTCTGACGGACCTTATTGGCCTGCTTTTGTTGATCAAGCCGATCCAAACGCTGGTTTGGCCGCGCTATGGCCGCCAGATGACCAACCGCATGCCGCCGATGGATGGCCGTTGGCAATCTCCGGGCAGGCCCCAACGACCTCAAGCTGATAAAACGGTTGTGATTGACGCAGAAGCAACGAACGAAGAGCGGCCTGCTGCCGGGCGTCCCAATGGCAATCCCTGGGCATCCTGACGGGGTATTGTTGGCCTAAGGGCGCAATCGATACAGCTTATGGGTGTGATAGCGACGTATTGCCGCCTGAGCATTGTTTTGCCTTCATCTGGCAAAAGCTTGCCGCCCGCCGGGCAAAGTGTTAGCGAGCGCCACACCTTTTCTTGACGGATGGGTTGAGCCGCCCGTTTGGCGTGTTTCCCAGGGCCGTCCGATCCGCCCTTATCTTGCAGAGTTCTAGGAATAGCGAACACATTCATGTCTGACAGCAACGACAAAGACGCACCCAAAGAGGAAGACGCAGCCAACGCCGATGAGGCCAAAGCTGAAAACGGCGCAACCAATGGTGGTGGCGCTGCTGCTGCTGCGGCTGCCACAGCTGCGGCACAACCAGCCGGAGCTGCCGGTCAGGGCGCACAGACCGCACCGCGCTTCCAAGCGCTGGCGCAGTACATCAAAGATCTGTCGGTTGAAAACCCGAACGCGCCGGATTCCTTCCGCAACAAGACTCAGCCGAAAATCGACATCAATGTTTCGGTTGGCGTGAACCCGAAGGCTGAAGGCACACACGAAGTTGTGCTGAAGCTGGAAGCTAAGGCCGGCGCCGGCAAAGACATGCTGTTTGCCGTGGAACTTGCCTATGCTGGTCTTTTCCGACTGGCCAACATGACGCAGGAACAGGGTCAGGTCGCGCTGATGATCGAAGCGCCGCGCCTTCTGTTCCCGTTTGCCCGCGAAATTCTGGCGAACGCTACACGTCAGGCTGGCTTCCCGCCACTGATGCTCGATCCTGTGGACTTCCTCGCCCTCTATCGCCAGCGCGCCATGCAGCAACAGCAAGGTCGTCAAGCGGCCAGCTAAGAGTTTGATCTTTTTGGTCTGTTATCAACCGGGCAGGTCTCCTGCCCGGTTTTTTCACGCCTGAAGGGCAGATCGGGATCAGTTTTTGAGGTAGCGGTTCCAGATTGCGTCTTCGCCGAGCGTTTCGAGAAAAGCGGCGTGCGCTGCCTCTTCCTCTTCGCTTATCAAGCGCTGCAAGGGACGGGCTCGCTCCGCCAATGGTGCATCGGCAGCAAGACGGGTGGCGGTGTTTTCGCCGAACCGCATGGCCGTCTGCCGAGCACCGATGAGCTCTACGTAGACATCGGCCAGCAACTGCGTGTCCAGCAGTGCGTTATGCTTGGTACGCGCCGACAGATCGATGCCAAAACGCACACATAACGCATCGAGCGAATTGTCAGACCCCGGAAACTTGCGCCGGGCGATCGCGACGGTGTCGATCATGCGCTCGAACGACATGGGCTGCAGGTTGCAGCGTTCGAGTTCGGCGTTCACAAAGCCGAAATCGAACATAGCATTGTGGGCGACCAGACGGTCGGTGCCGATAAAGTCGACCCATTTTTCCGCGATGCTGTCGAACAGAGGCTTGTCGGCCAGAAACGCATCCGAAAGGCCATGAACCTTCTCGGCCTCCGGCGGCATCGGGATCGTCGGGTTCACATATTCGTGGAAGGTGGCGCCGGTTGGCACATAGTCGACCATTTCCACCGCCGCAATCTCACAAATGCGGTCGCCGTCGCGGGCGCGCAGGCCGGTGGTTTCAACGTCGAAGATGATCTCACGCATGGGATTGACCATGCCAAACAGGTTGCCTGATGGGAATCCCGAGCGGTCAGTTTATGCTCATCTTTCGGCGGCCAGCTTTTTCAAGTCTTTCAAGATGTCTGAAACCTGGTCGCGCGCGGCGTCTCTGCCATGGTCGGTCGAAACCAGATAGTCGGCGCGCGCTTTCTTTTCTGCCTGCGGCATCTGACGGGCGATCAGCATGTCGGCGGTTTCCGGCGTCATGCCTGGACGGGCCATGAGCCGCTCCATCTGCGTCTCCGAAGAGCAATGCGTGACGACCGTCTTGTCCATACGCTCCTCGCCGCCAGTCTCGAAGAGCAGCGGGATATCGAACAGCATTATCGTGTGACCGCCGGCCTCGGCCTCTGCGATGGTTTTTTCTTCGCGCGCATGAACCAGCGGGTGGACGATGGCTTCCAGATTGGCGAGGAGTGAAGCGTCATCGGCTAGTGCTGCCTTAAGAGCCGGGCGATCGACGATGCCTTCGCGAATGGCTGTAGGAATCAACGCGCCGACGGGTTCCACTCCCTCGGCCTGGTAAATGGCATGAACGGCGGCGTCGGCGTCATGCACCGGTACACCTGCATCGGCGAAAAGCTGGGCCGTCGTTGACTTGCCGGTGGCAATGGAGCCTGTCAGACCGACGCGTAACATCATTTAAGTCTTTGTTTTTGAATGTAAATCACCGATGATGATCTGCCGCAGGTCGTTGGTCACGGCCGGCTTGACACCAAACCACCTCTGAAACCCCGGAACGGCCTGATGCAAAAGCATACCAAGGCCATCAACCGTCGGGTGATCACGCTCTCTGGCCTGCTTCAGGAGGTCGGTTTCAAGCGGCGTGTAGACAATGTCAGCAACTGTTGCACCGCCGGCGAACGCATCCACCGGCGCGCCGAGCGGTGGCTGGCCCTGCATACCAAGCGCAGTGGTGTTGATAATCAATCCCGCATCGCCGGCGTGCTCTCCAAATGCACCGAGAGTATCGGCGCGGACTTTGTCGACCCCGAAGATAGCGTTGAAGTGAGCGGCGAGCCTCTCGGCTCTATCTTGGGTCCGGTTCAACAATGTGATGCGATCAAGGCCTAGAACCAACAGGGCATCGATGATCGCGCGGGCGGCGCCACCGGCACCCAGAATGAGGGCGTTGTCAGCGTTGGGGTGGCGCCTCCAGTCCGGCGCTTGATCGGCAAGGTTCGCCATAAAGCCTTCACCATCGGTGCTTGTGCCGCAAAGCTTGCCGTTTTCCAGCCAGAGCGTGTTCACTGCGCCCAGGCGGGCGGCATGGTCTTCGACATGGGCACAAGCGGCGAGAGCTGTTTCCTTGTGAGGGATCGTGACGTTCGCGCCGACAAGGCCATGGTCGGCAAAACGTGCGAACCAATCGTTGGCGTCGGCTGGATCGACGGCGATGGGCTCATAGCTTCCGTCGATTCGGTAGGTCTTGAGCCATTTTCCATGGATCAATGGTGATCGGGAGTGGCTGATCGGCCAACCGAGGACCGCGGCACGGATTGTCATGGCTGGCCTCCGGTATCAATCGGATCGATGTCCTGGTCCCGCAAGGCGGCAAGTAGCGGCAGAAGTGGTAGGCCGAGAATGGTGAAATAGTCGCCATCAATGCGCTCGAAGAGCGCCGCGCCCAGCTCTTCCAACTGGTAGGCACCGACACTTTGGGTCGCCGCATCGCCCGCTTTGGCCAGATAGGCTTCGATGGTTTCGGTGCTCAGGGGCCGCATGGTGAGTGCGGCTCGGTCATGGCCGCTCCAGAGGGTTTGGCCGTTTTTGACCAGCGCTGCGGCTGAGGTGAGATGATGCACCGAGCCCTGAAGACGCTGTAGTTTCTTGGCTGCTGCTTCGCTGCTGGGCGCTTTATGGATTACGCCGCCATCATGATCGAGCACCTGATCGGCGCCGATGATCCAAGCGTTGGGATTGGCTTTAGAGACATGAACGGCCTTGGCAACGGCCAGCGCCTGGGCAAGGTGTTCTGGCGATTGCCCTTCCAGCTCGCTCTCAAGTGCTCGCTCGTCTACATTTGCCGGCTCCACCTCTAGGGAAAGACCGGCACCTTCCAGCAGGTTGCGGCGGATCGGCGAGCCAGATGCAAGGATGAGCCGGGCGTTCACAGGGCCTGCTCCTCTTCCTTGTGCTCGCGGTAGCGAGTGAGGATGGCCGCAGCCGTCTCTTCAATGGAGCGGCGGGATACGTCGATGACAGGCCAGCCCTGGCGGGTGCAAAGGCGGCGGGCATTGGCGATCTCGGCTGCCACACGTCCCTTGTCGGTGTAGTCGCTTTCGTCGGGCTGTCCGGTGTCGGCCAGAATCCGATTGCGCCGGATCTGGATAATGCGGTCGGTCTTGGCGGTGAGGCCGACAACGAAGGCGGTCGTCGGCTGGATCAGCTCCTCAGGCAAGTCGACGCCTGGAACCAGCGGGTAGTTTGCCGTTCGATAGCCACGGTGGGCCAGATAGATAGATGTGGGAGTTTTGGACGTGCGCGAGATGCCCACCAGCACAATGTCAGCCTGGTCAAGGTTGGGTGGCAGGGCACCGTCATCGTGAGCGATGGTGAAGTTCATCGCCTCGATGCGCTGGAAATAATCCTGGTCGAGGACATGCTGTGCGCCGATGGTCGGTGCAGCGAAGTCTCCGAGGTAAGACTGGAAGACCGCGTTCACGGGATCAAGCACCGAAACGACGGGAACTGGGATCGCCTGGCAGCGTTCGGCAAGGCGATTGGCGAGTTCTGGATCAACAATTGTGTAGAGAACGATGCCGGGGGCCTGTTCGACGGACGCTACGATCCGATCAATCTGCTGCGGATCGCGGACCATAACGTAGCTGTGCTCGATGGCGCGCGCGGTGGGATAACGCGATGCGACCGCCCGTGAGACAGTCGAAAGGGTCTCACCGGTGGAGTCTGACACAAGATGTAGGTGGAAGAAGCGCGGCGAGGCAGATGTCAACGGAGGCAGGCCTTGTCGGCGGACGAGTGTGGATGAGCGTGGCCAGAATTCGTCGCTGGCCTCAAAACGACATGCTTATGAGCCGATTTGAGATCGATGTCCAAACGGATCGCCCAGATTGTTCAGGTGGCGGCGATCTGTTTTGTGACAACATCGGGATGGCAGAAGCTGGTGATGGTGTGTGGATGGATGTGGATGATGTGTTTTCTTAGACGCTCATCATGTTTGCTGCCCATCAAAGGAACGGTCATTAGGTCTGATGGGCATCGCGTTAACGCTTTGTTAAGACTTAGATCGACGGCTTTGATGACCGAGGATCAAATCGGTTCTCAAGAGCCAAAGATTTTTGGGATTGATCCACGGGTAAATCGGGCGTTTTTGAGCGTTCGCTGTGTCTGGGTGTGGGATGAAGTTATGAGTCTTTTCCACGGCCAATAAAAAGATGGTCCTCTTTTCAAGAGAGGATTTGTTTTTGCTGTGCGGAGAGTTTGAAGCGAGAATGGCAGTGAAAAGGAAGTGTGGTGTCTGAACGGCTGTTGTTGAGTGTGTTGCGAGGCCAAACAGGCACGCGAATGCCGATCTGGATGATGCGGCAAGCAGGCCGTTATCTGCCGGAGTATCGTGAAACGCGGGCGCAGGCCGGGTCCTTCTTGGACCTTTGCTACAATCCTGAACTTGCCTGTGAGGTAACGCTTCAGCCTATCCGCCGGTTTGGCTTTGATGGGTCGATCCTCTTTTCCGACATCCTGGTCGTGCCACATGCGTTGGGTCAGGATGTTCGCTTTGAGGAGGGGATCGGGCCGATCTTGCCTGCGATGGGCGTCGAGGAGATTGATGCGATGATCGCGCGTTTTGGCGATGATCCGTCGTCGTTTGATCGGCATCTTGATCCTGTGATCGAGACGGTAGAACGCCTTCGCGCAGCGCTTCCTGATGAGGTGACCTTGCTAGGGTTTTGCGGCGCGCCTTGGACGGTGGCCACCTATATGGTCGGTGGACGTG
Organism: Pseudomonadota bacterium; assembly: GCA_038749715.1. Lineage (GTDB taxonomy): Bacteria > Pseudomonadota > Alphaproteobacteria > Rhizobiales > MH13 > MH13. Next base: position 212,444 of record JBCDHR010000005.1, on the reverse strand, counting down.
GCAGTCCCGATCAGGCCAAAGCCCGCTTGTTTGCGCTCCAGAAGCCAGACGCGTTTGCTCGTCTTATCGATCTGCTCGTTAAGGCGTCCGAGCGCTATCTTTCCCGACAGATTGAAGCCGGTGTTGACGCGGTACAGATCTTCGACAGTTGGGCGGGATCGCTGAGTCCGTCTAGTTATGAGCGTTGGACCGTCGATCCTATCAAGAGAATGACCGCAGGACTCAGGCGTTCTCATGCTGACACGCCGGTTATTGGGTTCGCCAAGGGTGCTATGCACGATCTTGGACGATTCGTTTCCGAAACGGGCGTTCAAACGGTTGGCTTGGATTGGACAATCGATGTTGCGGCCGCTCGCAAGCAAGTTCCGCCATCGATGGTGACGCAAGGCAACATCGATCCCCAGCTGATGGTGGTCGGTGGCGCTGCTTTAGACGCTGCTGTGGACCGCATGAAGGAAGGCGCGGGTGGTGTGCCGCATGTCGCCAATTTGGGCCATGGCATTACACCGGATGGCCGCATTGAGAATGTTGAGCGGTTCATCGCACGGGTGCGAGAGGGTGCCTGATGGGTCCTGAGGTTCTCGGCCATGGCTAACGATTCGGGGGCGCAACAAGCGGGCAAACTCGGTGAACCTACACGGGTTGCTCAATGGGGTGGTCATCTTCTTGCGACTGGGATTCTGGCTGGCACGATTGGGATTCTGGTGTGGCTTTTGCCGGCTGGTGCTTACCTCTGGATGAAGGCACTGCACGTCATCGCCGTGATCGCCTGGATGGCAGGGCTTCTCTATTTGCCTCGACTTTTTGTTTATCACACGGAGGCGGGCGCTGGCTCACCCCAGGCTGAAACGTTCAAGGTCATGGAGCGTCGCCTCATGAAGGCGATCATGACGCCGGCAATGATTGTCGCGACCCTTACCGGTTTCTGGATAGCGATTGCTGTTTTTCAATTTCAGGGCGGCTGGCTCCATGGCAAGCTCGTGCTGATCTTCGGGCTTTACGCAGTTCATGGACATTTGGCGGCCAGCGTACGGCGGTTCGCGGCTGATAGGCTGACACGGTCCACTCGCTACTGGCGGTTCATGAACGAGGTGCCGACGCTGTTGATGATCGTCATCGTTATCCTGGTGATCGTGAAGCCGTGGAGTGGCTAGGTTAGGCGGTCGCTGGCCGGCGAATGGGTCGCACCGAGCAATCGGTTTCGGACTCTTGATAAACGGCAGCGGCTGGCCTACATGACGGTCAGGCAGTTTTGCACCGCGTTCTTCACTTCTCCGACCTTTGATCCGTCAAACCTGAAGATCCTTGGCCTTCCCATTCCGGGCGAGCCGTGCAGCGCTGATGCGGGCATTCGCCCCGCGCACCTATCTCCCGCCTTTGCTTCCTGATCGTTTCGATCGCCTCCGCCGCCCAGCCTTATGACAGGCCGGTGGCCGACCAGAAAAATCACCAGACCCCTAATGGAAGAAATTCGCCTCCAGGCCCTCAAAACCAAATCGCCAACCGATCTTCTGGCTCTTGCTGAAGAGTTGGAGGTGGAGGGCGCCAGTGCCCTGCGAACGCAGGAACTGATGTTTGCTATTTTGAAACGCTATGCCGACCGTGATGTTGAGATCGTCGGTGAAGGCGTTCTGGAAGTCCTTCAGGATGGCTTTGGTTTTTTGCGCTCGCCGGAAGCCAACTATCTTCCTGGCCCTGACGACATTTATGTTTCGCCGACCCAGATCCGCAAATTCTCGTTGCGCACCGGCGATACGGTCGAAGGCATTATTCGCAGCCCCAAGGACGGTGAGCGCTATTTCGCCCTAGTTAAACTGAATACGATCAACTTTGCCGATCCGGAGAAGGCGCGCCACAAGGTTCACTTCGACAATCTGACGCCGCTCTATCCCGATGAGCGCTTCAAGATGGAAATAGACGATCCGACCGTGAAGGATCGTTCCGCACGCGTCATCGACATGGTGGCGCCGATCGGTAAAGGCCAGCGCGCTTTGATCGTTGCGCCTCCGCGTACCGGTAAGACGACGCTGATGCAAAACATCGCGCATTCCATCACAACGAATCATCCAGAGTGTTTCCTTCTGGTGTTGCTCATCGATGAGCGGCCAGAAGAGGTGACCGACATGCAGCGCTCGGTGCGTGGCGAGGTTGTTTCCTCGACATTCGATGAGCCGGCACAACGCCACGTGCAGGTTGCCGAAATGGTGATCGAGAAGGCCAAGCGTTTGGTCGAGCATGGCCGCGACGTGGTCATTCTGCTCGACAACATCACGCGCCTTGGCCGTGCCTACAACACCGTGGTTCCGTCGTCGGGCAAGGTGCTGACCGGTGGTGTCGACGCCAACGCGCTTCAGCGTCCCAAGCGCTTCTTTGGCGCCGCCCGTAACATTGAAGAAGGCGGTTCCCTCACCATCATTTCAACCGCGCTTGTCGATACCGGCAGCCGCATGGATGAGGTGATCTTCGAAGAGTTCAAGGGCACGGGTAACTGCGAGATCGTTCTGGACCGTAAAGTCTCCGATAAGCGTGTCTTCCCGGCGATCGACATCCTCAAGTCCGGCACCCGGAAGGAAGAGCTTCTTGTGCCGAAGGGCGACCTTCAGAAGATGTTCGTTCTGCGGCGTATCTTGTCGTCTATGGGAACGGTTGATGCCGTCGAGTTCCTGCTCGACAAGCTGAAGGCGACCAAGACGAACGCTGAATTCTTCGATACGATGAACACTTAGGGCCAGAGGATTGGTCGACATAAACGGCCGATCGATTCGGAGCTGGAACAATGACGGAATCACGGACGGTTGCGGCTCTGTCGTCCGGCCTCGTTCCGTCGGGCGTTGCGGTTATTCGTGTATCGGGGCCTAAGGTTCGATTCGCCCTCGAAAGGATCGCTGGATTTGTTCCTGAGTCGCGCTACGCACATCGGGCGACGCTCCAAGATCCCATTGCCCAGGCACCGGTCGACGATGCCCTGGTTTTGTTTTTCCCTAAGCCTAACAGCTTCACCGGTGAGGACGTTGCCGAGCTGCATTGCCACGGCGGTCGTGCAGTCGTGGATGGCGTGCTGGCTGCGCTTTATGCGGTGCCTGGCATCGAACCTGCCGAGCCGGGTGAGTTCACCCGGCAGGCGTTTTTGAACGGCAAGATGGATCTCACGCAGGTAGAGGCGGTGGGTGATCTCATTCATGCGACGACAGCCAGCCAGCGCGATCAGGCGATGGGCCAGTTGGCTGGTCGCGGTCGCGACCGTGTTCTTGCATGGCAAGATGCCATTACAGATATGCGCGCTCTGATAGAGGCTGATTTGGATTTCTCTGATGAGGATGACGTACCGGGCTCGGTTGTCGATTCGTTACCGGAACGGCTAGACGAGCTTATCGGGGAGCTTGAACAGGAAACTGAGAGCCATTGGTCGGAGCGTCTACGGGACGGATTTCGCGTTATCTTGGCCGGGGCGCCAAACAGCGGAAAGTCCACACTGCTAAACGCTCTGGTGGAACGAGACGCGGCGTTGGTGTCATCGGAGGCGGGGACCACGCGGGATGTCATTGATGTTGCCATCGACATGGAAGGCCTTCCGATTGTGTTGAGCGATACCGCGGGTCTTCGTGATGAGCTTATGCCGGTGTCTGCCGTAGAGCAGATGGGAATCGAAAAGGCGCGGTCATTAATTGGTGACGCAGACTGTGTGGTTTGGTTGCTCGGTGGCGATGACGTTGGCGCCGATTCAGCAACCCTTCCACTTGCCGATGATTGGATTCGGATCCGTTCCAAATCTGATCTTCTCGGCTCGAAGCGCGTTTCGGCAGATGATGTTCTCTTGGTTTCTGGGGTCTCTGGCGATGGACTGACAGAACTTCGTTTCGCGATCGCCAGTTCGATTCGTGACCGATATGAATCCGGTGGCAGGGCCGTGCAACAGGATGTGGCGCTGGATGCAAGGCGTCGCGAGGCGCTGACGTTGAGCTTAGAAGTGCTGAAGGAGGCCTCCGGGTTGCTTGGTCGCTCAGACCGTTCCTTGGACTTGGTGGCAGAGAGCCTGAGATCGGCGTCGTTCCATCTGGGTCGGATTACCGGGCACGTGGATGCAGAAGGTGTGCTCGATCGACTTTTCTCGCGCTTTTGTATCGGGAAGTGACGGCGTTGTTACTGGGTGGGGTTGTAAGTGTTTCACGTGAAACATGCGCACTTCTTGGAATCCTATTGGTGTTCGATTGACTCTTGATTCGGCTGTAAAAACGAGTCACCTGCATCAGCATCTTCTTGTTTTATCAGCTGGCTGTGTTTGGCGTTGGCCAAGCACAGTGACTTTGGAGCGCTTCGATGGCCCAACAGGGTGCGTCTAACGATTTGTCCTTCGATGTGATCGTCGTCGGCGGTGGCCATGCGGGCTGTGAAGCCGCCGCGGCCTCGGCGCGCCTTGGCGCCCGAACCGCCCTTATCACGTTGAAGCTCGATGCCGTTGGCGTGATGAGTTGCAACCCGGCGATCGGTGGATTGGGCAAAGGCCATCTGGTTCGGGAGGTGGATGCACTCGATGGACTGATGGGACGTGTTGCCGATCAGGCAGGCATACAGTTCCGATTGCTCAACCGACGCAAAGGGCCAGCCGTCCAGGGTCCGCGTGCTCAGGCCGACCGCAAGCTCTATCGCGAAGCAATGCAAGCAGAGTTGGTGGCGCTTGAGGATTTCAGTCAAATTGAGGGCGAAGTGGCCGATTTGGTCGTTGGCACGTCCGGATCCGTGGAAGGCGTATTGCTCGCTGACGGCCGAACGGTTCGCTCTGGTGCTGTTGTTCTGACGACAGGTACGTTCCTGGGCGGCCTCATTCATCTCGGAGAGAAGAGTTGGCCGGCGGGCCGGGTTGGGGAGGCACCATCCATAGCACTGGCCAATCGCTTGCGAGCGCTCGACTTGCCGATGGGCCGTTTGAAAACTGGTACCCCTCCCCGGCTGGATGGACGCACGATTGCGTGGGATCGCTTGGAGGAGCAGGCCGGGGATGCTGACCCCGTTCCGTTTTCAATGCTGACCAAGGCGATCACCACACCTCAAGTTTCTTGCGCGATCACGCGAACAACGTCCGAGGTCCATAAGATCATCGAGGCTAATCTCAGTCGCTCGGCGATGTACTCCGGTAGGATCGACAGCCGAGGGCCGCGCTACTGTCCTTCGGTTGAAGACAAGATCGTTCGCTTCAAGGACCGTGAAAGCCATCAGATATTTCTGGAGCCTGAGGGTCTGGATGACCATACGGTTTATCCCAACGGCATTTCGACCAGCTTGCCGGAGGATGTTCAGGCGCAGATTGTTGCGGCTATTCCAGGCTTGGAAGAGGCTGTGATTTTGCAGCCAGGCTACGCGATAGAGTATGACCATGTCGATCCGCGGGCGCTGGATCGGACATTGGCTTGCTCAGCCTTGCCTGGTCTGTTCCTGGCTGGCCAGATCAATGGGACCACGGGCTATGAGGAGGCTGCCGCGCAAGGTGTCGTTGCTGGTTTCAACGCTGCGCGATTAGTTGGCGGCCAAGAGGGTATTCGATTCGCCCGTGAAACGAGCTACCTCGGCGTGATGATTGACGACCTTGTTACGCGTGGCGTGACAGAGCCCTATCGTATGTTCACCTCTCGTGCAGAGTATCGTTTGCGGCTGCGGGCCGACAATGCCGATCAGAGGCTGACTCCGCTGGGCACCGAACTTGGTCTGGTGGGAAGTAAACGGGCAGCCGCTTACTTTGAGAAAGCCGATAGGTTGCAGGCGGCGCGATCGGCCTTTGAGGCGGCGAGTGCGTCGCCTCACGAGCTTGGTCAATTCGGCATTAGCTTGAAGCACGATGGTCGCCGTCGATCCGCTTTTGAGGTCCTGGGTTTTCCGCATGTGGAACTTGATGCGGTTCTTTCGGCCTGGCCGGAGCTTTCTGTCCATGAAAAGACCGTGCTTGAACAGTTGTCTGTCGATGCGACCTACGCGGTTTATGTCGAGCGACAGGACGCAGAGGTTCAGAATCTCCGGCGGGAAGAAGACACCGCTATCCCCACTGATTTGGATTATGGCGCGTTGCCGGGACTATCGAATGAGCTGCGACAAAGGCTCGAAGCCTCGCGGCCGCAATCCTTGGCTGAAGCACGTCGGCTGGAAGGTATGACGCCCAGTGCTCTGGCGTTGATCTTGGTTCATATCCGCAAGCTTGCGGCCTAGGCCGTGATCGGTCGTTTGGGAGGGGTTGTGTGAACGATCGCGACGATGATCGATTCGGACTCGAAATGGCCTCTGAGAGATCAGGAGTGATGCTGGCTTCTGATGTTCAGGAATGTCTTCTGACCTACGCGGATCTGCTCCGACGCTGGCAGGCGGCCCAGAATTTGGTTGGGCCGGATACGATTAAGGATCTTTGGACTCGGCATGTGGCGGACAGCCTGCAGCTCGTCCCCCTGATCAGGCAGGTTTTGCCGGACCAAGGTGTGGAACCTCGAGGTATCACCGTTGTCGACCTTGGATCGGGTGCCGGCCTGCCAGGCATGGTGCTGGCCATGGTTCTGTCGGAAGACCAGGCGCCGTCACCGAACGTGGGTATGCATCTAATCGATTCCAATCAGCGTAAGGCTGCCTTCCTGCGTGCTGTTTCACGTGAAACAAACACGCCGGTGGCCGTTCACGGGCAGAGGATCGATGCTGTCAAAGCCGACGATATACCGGCCAACATCGTCACGGCCCGAGCCTTGGCACCGCTCACCAAGCTCATTGCGTTGGCTAATCCGTGGCTCACAAGAGGCGCGACCGCTTTTTTTCACAAAGGTGGGGACACTGAGTCGGAGATCACGGCTTGGTCTGACGCGGCTGATTACAGTGTGGTACAGCATGTCAGTGTGATTGACCCGAACAGCCGTATCCTCCAGATTCGAAGGCTGGATGCGCCGTCATAAAGGCTCGACCGATGATGAACACGCCCCCCATTCCTCCCATTCATGGCCGTCCGCGGGTTATCACCGTGGCGAACCAGAAAGGCGGCGTTGGTAAGACGACGACGGCTATCAATCTGGGCACAGCGCTTGCCGCTATTGGGGAGCGTGTGGCGATCCTGGACCTGGACTCCCAGGGCAATGCGTCGACGGGCCTTGGTATTGCGGGCAAGGATCGCTCCGTCACAAGCTATGAGGTGATGGCCGGCGAGGCAGGGATCGAAGAGGCGATGATGCCAACGGTCGTTCCGGGCCTTTCCATTGTTCCCTCAACCGTCGATCTGTCGAGCCTTGAGATGGAAATTTCCAGCGATCCCCAGCGCGCCTTGCGCCTGCGGTCTGCCCTCCATCGCTATCAGTCCGCCCAGTCAGCGCTCACCGCTGACCAGCGCCTTTCCTACATCCTGGTGGATTGCCCACCGTCGCTTAGCTTGCTGACGGTCAACGCCATGGCAGCATCGCACGCCGTTCTGGTGCCGCTGCAATGTGAGTTCTTCGCGCTTGAGGGCCTGTCGCAGCTGCTTCGGACCGTCGATCAAGTGCGTGGCGCCTTGAACCCCGCCCTCATCATCCACGGCATCGCGCTCACCATGTTTGATGCGCGCAACAACCTTTCCTCTCAGGTGGTTGAGGATGTGCGCAAGGTGATGGGCGACAAGGTGTATGACACGATGATCCCGCGCAATGTTCGTCTATCAGAAGCGCCGAGCTATGGCCGCCCGGCAATTCTGTATGATTTCAAGTGCGCTGGCAGCCAGGCCTACGTCAAACTGGCGCAGGAAGTGATCGAGCGTGAGCGCCAGCTTCGCATGGCGGCGGCGTAATCCGCATGGCCGAAAGGGAGAGTGTGGCGATGGCCGATGATGCCTCCAAACGCCGGCTGGGACGTGGCCTCGCGGCGCTCATGGGTGATGCCGTGCCGGAATCGGTTGCGGTCGACCAGGCCCGGCAGGCGCGCCGACTGCCTATTGAGCAGATTGAGCCCAACCCACAGAACCCGCGCGGCACGTTTTCAGAAGAAGCTCTGGACGAGCTAACGGCGTCGATCCGGGAGAAAGGCGTTGTTCAGCCGCTTCTTGTTCGCATGCTTGACGAAGGTCGCTATGAGCTGATCGCTGGCGAGCGGCGTTGGCGCGCGGCCCAGCGTGCTGGCCTGGATGCCGTGCCCGTGGTGGTGCGGGAGGTAACTGATCAGGAGTCACTGGAACTCGCGATTATCGAGAACGTGCAGCGCGCCGATCTCAATGCGGTTGAAGAAGCGCTTGGCTATCAGCGTTTGATTGAAAGCTTTGAGTATACCCAGCAGGATTTAGCGACTGTGATCGGCAAAAGCCGCAGCCACATCGCCAACACGTTGCGTTTGTTGAAATTGCCTGAAGGCGTGCAGAGCTATGTGTCGACCGGTGCCCTGTCTGCTGGCCATGCACGGCAATTGATCGGGCGAGACGATGCGCCGGAATTGGCGCGCCGTATTCTGGACGAAGGTTTGTCTGTCCGAGAGATTGAGCGGTTGGTGCAGGCTTTGGACGGCGCTGGAGACGAAGCTCCAGCTACACCGGCCAAGAACGATAGCGCCAAAGCCGGTCGGGATGCTGATACGCGCGCCATAGAGGCAAAGCTCTCGGACTTATTGGGTCTTGGTGTGAGCCTCAAGCCAAAGACGGACGGCTCTGGCGCCCTTACCATCCGTTATGCGACACTAGAGCAGTTGGATGATCTCTTGCGTCGTATTGGTGCGTAACTCTCTGAATTTTCTATATAATTTCGACAGGCTATTGTGTTCGCCTCGCGTCGTCTGTTCCCGTGATGCGGGACGCTTAGGCTCGGGAGCCTTGAGCGCGTCGCCTTTCGGAGGCGATGCGTAGCACCTGACGCTCCAGCCGGATCGGGCCGAGCCTAGGCCCAAGGCGTTGCTCTACGAGTGCCTGATCAAGCTCATCAATTGTTCGACGGATTTTCGCTGCGTTCCAGAGCGTTAGGGCGCGCTCAATATGCGGCCGCCGTTTAAAAAACACTGGCGGGCGGGCCCTGCCCAGCACGCTATCGGGTGAGCTTCCCCTATCTATATCGATTCGCATCCGTTCCAACTGCTGAGCGTGGCGCATAAGCATGCTGCCGAGCACCGAGGCGTCCACACCTTCGGACAGAGCTTGATGCATGGCGGTCAGAGCATCGGATGTGCGGCCGGCGAAGCTAAAGTCGGCCACGTCCATCATGCTGTGCGCGGCGCTGTCGGTAAGGCACGCCTCAACATGGTCGATGGTGATGGTGCCGTCTTTCAGTGCATAGAGGCACAGCTTCTCAATTTCTGCCTTCGAAAGTGCATGGTCGGCGCCAAGCAAGCTCAAGACCGCCGATTCCGCCTCTGATGAAATGGCCAGTGCGAACTGGCTACGGGTATCGGCAAGCAATGCGGTAACGTCCCGGCGATCAGCGGCATAGCAAGCTATGGCGGCGCCGGCCTCGGATTTTTCGATTCGGGATCGCAACGGATGCGACTTTTTCAGATCTCCCGCCAGGATCACAACCGCCGCCGCCTGGGGTGGCTGTGCCAGTAATTGTTCGACCGGTTTAACCAGCGCTTTTGGATCGTCCATGCGGGCGACAACCACTTTGTTGCCGCCGAACATTGCCACGCTATCGGCCTCTTCGGCGATGCGTCCGGGTTCGGAATCCAAGATGTTGGGATCAAGATCGATGCACGCCATGGAATCGGGTGGATCGCCCGCCAGCGTTTTGATCAAAGCCTTGCCACGGATCTGTACGCGACCACGGTCCGGCCCGTGGATCAGAATGATGGGTTTGGCAGGATCGGGGCGACCAATGAACCGATCAATGGCTTGGCCTTTGATTTCGGCCATCGGCTTTAACCGGCGAGGGCCGCTGCGAGTTGCGCCTCGATGATCGCTGCAACCTCCCGCGCGGCGCGTGCCTGAGCATCCTGCGCGGCGCGTTGATTGGCAAAGCGCTGTTCCACCGAATCATACGAGGCGTTGGAAAACACCGTGTTGGAGGCAAGCGGTTGGTCCTCGCCAAGGACAAAAAGCTGGTAAGTCGCGGTCACGCGCACCGAGCGTGCGAAAGCGGCACCCGTCCCACTGACACCCAAGGTCTCTTCGGCGCTCGTTGCCCGCAACGCCAAACGGTAGCGCGTCGGAGCTGCGCCACTGTCGACCCCAAAAAAGAGCTCGTTGCGTACAAGCTGGGTGACGCGGTCGGCTGGCGGATCAATGCTGATGCCGGCAAGAGCTGCTCGTGTCGGCGAGGCACCAAGACTGGAGCCAGGCGCGGCATCCCCATAAAGTGGGCGAACCTGACACCCGGCCGCTCCGAGTGTGGCTACACCCAGACCGGCCAGTAGAAAACGACGTGAAATCAATGCTTTCGATGATCTAGACAACGAGATTCACAATCCTTTGCGGCACCACGATCACCCGTTTTGGAGTCGCACCGTTCAAGAGCCTTTGGACTTCAGGGTCGTTCATGACCAACGCTTCCACCGTCTCTTTATCGGCGGATTTGGCCACGGTTATGTCACCACGCTTCTTACCATTCACCTGGATGGGCAGGGTAAGGGTGTCGTCCTCTAGCAGGGTGCTGTCAACCTCGCTCCACTGCTTGGTGGTCAGCATGGTCTCGTGGCCGAGCTTGACCCAAGCCTCTTCGGCCAAGTGGGGTGTCATGGGTTGCATCGCTTCGACCAGGAACGAGGCTGCCTCGCGCAGTGCCCAGTTCAGCCCCGGATCACTGTCATCTGATGCCAGCGCTTTGCCAAGTTGGTTGGTCGCATCGTAGATGCGTGCCACCGCGCGGTTGAAGGCGAGCTTCTCGATATCATCGGCAACCAGATGCAGCATGCGGTGCGATGTCTTGCGGAGGGAGAGAGCCGTTTCGCCGAACGCTTCCGGCTTGGCATCCTCCACGGCCGCCGTTCGCGCGGCAACATCCTGTACCAGTCGCCACACGCGCTGAATGTGCCGATGCGCCCCTTCGGCGCCGGCGTCGGTCCATTCGATGTCGCGGTCCGGCGGTGTGTCCGACAGCATGAACCAACGGGCGGTGTCCGCGCCGTAGGTTTCGATGATTGTCGTTGGATCGACCACATTCTTCTTCGACTTCGACATGGACTCGATGGATCCGATGGTCACGGTCTCACCAGTGTCGACGTGGCGGGCCTTGCCGTCCTCAACGATCACCTCCTCGGGGAACAGCCAGCGGCCATCTTCGCCCTTGAACGTTTCATGGGTGACCATGCCCTGGGTGAACAGGCCTTTGAACGGCTCGCTCATGTTGAGATGGCCGGTCGCCTTCATGGCGCGGGCGAAGAAGCGCGAGTAGAGCAGGTGCAGGATCGCGTGTTCCACGCCTCCAATATATTGGTCCACCGGAAGCCATGCGTTGGCGACATCCGGGATTGTCGGTGTCTCGGCCTTCGAGGCTGTGAAGCGTGCAAAGTACCAGGAGGAATCGACGAACGTGTCCATCGTGTCGGTTTCCCGGCCTGCCGGCCCGTCACATTTTGGGCAGGGAACCTGTTTCCATGCGGGGTGGTGGTCGAGCGGGTTGCCTGGCTTGTCGAAAGTCACATCGTCAGGAAGCTGAACCGGCAAATCTTCTTTTGGTACAGGTATGACACCGCAGGTCTCGCAGTGGATGACGGGGATCGGACAGCCCCAGTAGCGTTGGCGCGAGATTCCCCAGTCGCGCAGGCGATACTGGGTAACGCCCTCACCCCATCCCTGGTCTTCGACAAAAGCGATGGTCTTATCGACGGCCTCGTCGCCCGTGGCTTCGTCCAATCCGGCGAAATGGTTGATCCATTTTACCTTTTCGCTCTTCTGAGGCACGAACGCATCGTTCTCGACCGGCGATGGATTCGTCAGCGAAACGAAGGTGTCGGTCACTGGCAGATCGTATTTGCGGGCGAAATCAAGGTCGCGCTGATCGTGCGCCGGGCAGGCGAAAATGGCACCGGTTCCGTAGTCCATCAAGATGAAATTGGCGACCCAGACTGGCAGTTCCCAGTTGGGATCAAGCGGGTGCTTGACCGTGAGCCCGGTGTCGAAGCCCATCTTGTCGGCTTGCTCCAGATCTGCCTCCGACGTGCCGAGGCGATGGCATTCAGCCACAAACTTTGCCAGCTCAGCATTGTCTTCGGCCAGCGCTTTGGTCAGCGGATGGTCCGGTGACAGGCCCACAAAGCTCGCGCCCATCAGCGTATCGGGGCGGGTGGTGAACACGTCAATGCCGTCATGGCCGTGGGTCGGTTTCGTCATCTCAAAGGCGAAACGCAGGCCCTGGCTCTTGCCGATCCAGTTGGCCTGCATGGTGCGGACTTTGTCCGGCCAGCGGTCAAGGCCATCCAGCGCTTCCAGCAGATCATCTGAGAAGTCGGTGATCTTAAAGAACCACTGGGTCAGCTCGCGTTGCTCAACCAGCGCACCTGAGCGCCAGCCACGACCGTCGATCACCTGCTCATTGGCGAGCACGGTCTGATCCTCGGGGTCCCAGTTCACCCGGCTTGTCTTACGCGTAACGAGACCAGCTTCCAGAAAATCAAGGAACAAGGCCTGCTGCTGGGCATAATAGTCGACGTCGCAGGTTGCGAACTCGCGCGTCCAATCGAGCGACAGGCCCATGATTTTGAGCTGACCGCGCATGTGGTCGATGTTGGCGTAGGTCCAGTCCTTGGGATGAACCTTGTTTTGCATCGCCGCGTTTTCTGCTGGCATGCCGAACGCGTCCCAGCCCATGGGATGCAGGACATTGTAGCCCTTGGCGCGCATGTAGCGCGCGACGACATCGCCCATGGTGTAATTGCGGACATGGCCCATATGGATGCGCCCGGAAGGATAGGGGAACATCTCCAGCACATAGTACTTCGGGCGCGGATCCTCATTGTCGGTAACAAAGACGCCTGCTTCATCCCATCGGGCCTGCCAATTGGGCTCGACCGTCTGCGGATTGTAGCGTTCGCGCTCGGCCTTGGAGCGGCCATTGGCACGAGGAGTTGAGGCGTTGGGGGTCGTCATACCGGTCATCGTCTTGAAAAAGGGCCGTTTGGAGGGGATTTCGGCGCGAGCGGACCTTCACCAGAAAGCGCGGATGTGGTCAACACCAGCGGGTTTTACGCAATGGCCGAAAGGACTGGGTTTTGAGTGATGCGGTGACACGATTGGCGTCGGTTCAGGCGCGTTTGGCTGATGCCGCTCGGGCCGCCGGGCGAGATTCGGCTGATGTGACGCTGGTCGCTGTCTCCAAAACCTTCGATGCGGAGGCCATTGCGCCGGTAATCGCCGCCGGCCAGCGGGTGTTCGGCGAAAACCGGGTGCAGGAAGCCATGGGAAAATGGCCAGGCTTGCGCGGCCAATCCGCCGAACCGCTCGAATTGCATCTCATCGGTCCGCTGCAATCCAACAAGGCCAAGGAAGCGGTCGCAACCTTTGACGTTGTTCAGTCGGTTGATCGGGAGAAGATTGCGGGCGCGCTTGCCAAGGAAATGAAAAAACAAGGCCGTCGCCTGCCCTGTTTGGTGCAAGTGAACACCGGGCTTGAGCCGCAAAAGGCTGGCATCGCGCCGAATGAGGCGGCGGCCTTTGTTGAGCGCTGCCGCGACGTTCATGGGCTGGAGATCCAAGGGCTCATGTGCATTCCTCCGGTGGAGGCGGATGCCGCTCTGCATTTCCGCGAGCTGGTTGCTCTGGCGGACGAGACAGGACTACCAGTGCGGTCGATGGGGATGAGCGGCGATTTTGAAATCGCAATCGCCGAAGGCGCCACCCATGTACGGGTGGGCAGCGCCATCTTCGGCGCGCGGGCGCCTTTCAAGCCGCAGGGCTGAGACGCTTCAAAGCACGCGAATCACTTTCAAGCCGCTGAGGTGTGACGCAAGGCGGCGAAAGTCATCCGCTATCAGCGCGATACAGCCTTCTGTGGGCTTCATTTGACCGTTCTCGATGCGGGCCTGATGCAGAAAGATGGCCGACCCGCGTGCTTGGGCGCGGCCGGAGATGTTCCAGTCCAGAACGATCAGACGGTCATAAAGGTGGTCATCCCGCGTCAGTGTTTCATGGGAAACAGGCCAGGGCAGGTGAATCGGTTGGTTATAGCGCGGCGTGAAAGGCGCATCGCACCAGCCGTCGGACGCGTTGATTCCCCTCCAGCGCGAACCGGGTCTTTGTACCCGATCAGCCCGGAATCGGCCGGATAGAAGCCGAAGTCCACCGTGCGGCGTTGCGCCATCTCCCTCTCGTTTCAGTCCGCTGATCCCGCTGCGTCCAAGCGCACAGGTCAGTACCCTACCGGCCAGGATCAGCTTACCGAGATGATGACTGCCCGGGCCTTGGGCCGCGCGGCGCACATGTGCCACCTTCTGGCGGTGTCCTTTGCCCGATGACGCCGTCGTGACTATCCGCCGCCGCATTGTGACCCTCTTTGAACGCATTTCCTGATGAAACAGTGCCTTCTTGCGCCCGGATGGCCGGTTGCCGTAAAGCTGGCAGACCATTCGGCGCAGGTGTCGATGTCAAGCAAGATGAGGAAGTTACATGAGCCGACGCATGTTGCTCATTGTGGATGATGACACAGAACTCGCTGGCGCCTTGCAGGAGCAGTTCGCGCTTTATGACGAGTTCGGGACGCATCATTGCGACAGCGCACAGGCTGGAATTGCCTATGCCCGTGCCAATGAACTTGATCTTGTCATCATGGATGTCGGGTTGCCGGACCTAGATGGCCGGGAGGCGGTTCGCCTTCTGCGCAAGAATGATTTCAAGGCGCCTATCATCATGCTGACCGGGCACGACACTGATTCGGATACGATTCTGGGTCTGGAAGCCGGCGCCAACGATTATGTCACCAAGCCGTTCCGCTTTGCCGTGCTTCTGGCGCGCATCCGTGCGCAGCTGCGCCAGTTCGAGCAGAGCGAAGACGCCGTTTTCCAGATCGGCCGCTACACGTTCAAGCCCGCCGCTAAGCTGATGACGGATGGCGATGGCAAGAAGGTGCGTTTGACGGAAAAGGAAACATCGATCCTGAAGTTTCTCCACAGGGCCGGCGGCAAGCCTGTTGCGCGGGATGTTCTTCTTTCCGAAGTGTGGGGCTACAATGCCGCCGTGACCACGCACACGCTTGAAACCCATATCTACCGGTTGCGGCAGAAGATCGAATCCGATCCAAGCCGGGCGGACCTTCTGGTCACGGAAGCGGGCGGCTACAAGCTGATCTCGTAGCCGCGTGAGAAACAGGGCAGCGCATGAGCCTCGCCTCGGACATTGCCGTCTTGCGGCGGGTGCCATTCTTTGAGTCGTTTGGCGACGAACATCTGCGTCTGCTCGCCTTCGGCGGCGAGAACATCAAATACAAAACCGACGATGTGCTGTTTCACATCGGTGATGCCACTGATGGTGGGCTGGTTATCCTGTCGGGCCAGATTAGCCTTAGCAAAGATGGCGTTGCTGACGACGGTGAGCGCTTCAAAGTCGGCAGCCTCATTGGACAACGGGCACTTTTGACACCCACCAAGCGGCGGGCGACAGCGGTGGCCGTCAGTCCGGTGGAAGTCATGCTGGTCCGTCGATCTTTGTTTTTGCGGATGCTGTCTGAGTATCCCGACCTTGCTGCCCGACTTCACGAGCAGATGTCAGCAGAACTTCATCGCCTCACCGATCAGGCGGTTGCTGTCGTTGGCGACGGCTGACCAGGCTTCGTTCGGTCATCAGGCGTAATCGACAATCACCGGTGCATGGTCGGAGGCCTTTTCCCAGCCGCGTGCATCGGTCAGAACCTCGACAGCCTGTGAGCGGTCGGCCCATTTGGGACAGGTCCATACATGGTCCAGCCGACGTCCGCGGTTGCTCGCTGCCCAGTCGCGGGCGCGATAACTCCACCAGGTGTAGAGCTTGTCGTCCATCGGCACATGGCGGCGCATGGTGTCGGCGTAGCTCAGGGATGAGCGTGTTTTCTCAAACAACTCAGTCTCCACCGGCGTGTGGGAGACGACCTTCAAAAGCTGTTTGTGAGACCAGACGTCTTCCTCATAGGGCGCGATGTTGAGGTCGCCGGCAATGAGCGTCGGTTTGTTTGAATCCGCCTGTAATTTCTCGGCCATTTCGGCAACGAAACGTAGCTTGTGATCGAACTTTGGGTTAATTTCCGGGTTCGGTTCGTCGCCGCCGGCCGGCACGTAAAGCGAATGCACGCGCAGTGATGCTGACCCATTCAGCGCTTTGGGCAGCTCCACCGTTGCTGCCACATGGCGGGCATCGCCCATATCGCAGAAATCGATCCTTTGAACCTCGCTCAGCGGCAGTCGCGAAACGATGGCCGAGCCATGATAGGCCTTCTGGCCATGCACAGCGATATGCTCATAGCCAGCGGCGCGGATTGCCTTGGAGGGAAATTCCTCCTCGCGGCACTTGGTTTCCTGAAGGCAGAGAACATCGGGCTTCTGCTCATCAAGCAGCCGCACGACTTGGTCGATGCGCAGGCGGACCGAGTTGATGTTCCACGTGGCGAGACGGAAAGAAGCTGAGGTCATAAACCTCGCTTACGATGACGCCCTAGAGGCGGCAAGGCCAGCACAGCATGATTGCTGCCAAGGACCGCTATTCTCCACGGTTCAAATGGTCGATGAAGAACCAGTTGGGATCAGTCGGGCGACCATACTCGACCTCAAACAGGGCAACGGTGGTCTCGAAGCCTTGCGGGTCGGTCACTGTCCATTGCTGGATCGCATAAGGCTCTTCTTCGGTCGGAATCGATGCTGTGATCGCGATGCGCCCACGGCCGATCGGCGTTTCGTCCTGCATCATCACGGTCACCGATTCCTCTGTGGAGGAAACGTTCAGCACATTGCCCTCGGCGACAAGGTCTATGCCTTCTTCGAGGAGGAAACGCAGCGGCGTCTGCGAAATCGGGTAAAGGTCATGGGTGCCGACCGAACCATCCCGCACAACCAGGCCGCTGCCGTCAGAAACAATTTCCAGTCGTGATGGTGGCAGATAACGGAAAAGCAGTCGACCGGGACGGTGCAACACGAAGTAGCCTTCGGTGCGCTCGCCACCCGGTCCTATCTGAATGAACCGGCCCTGCATGGTTTCCAGCGTGTTGATGTGCTCGGACAGCCGGGCAACTTCGGACAGATCCTCTTCGGTCAGCGCGCCTGGGAAGGTGTTGACAGCCTGGCTGGGCGCGGCAGCAAGGGCTGCGAGTGGCAAAGCAAGAGCTGCGCTGCGCAGAAGAGTTTTCAAAACGTGCGGGAGGGAAAGGGCGGGCACGGCAAAATCCTTGGGATCGGTCCTGTTCAAGCCACTCGCAAAGCGAATCACTGCGACCGGAGTATGGCAAGCCCAAGCTTAACCGGGGCTGACCGCACCGTTAAGGCGCGATCCAGCTCAACTGCTTCTTTCGCCGCCCTAGCTGTCGAACGGTTCCTCGGCATCGCCCAGATCGATCAACACCTCGCGCTTGCCGGCATGGTTGGCCGGGCCAATGAGGCCCTCTTTCTCCATGCGCTCGATGATGGAGGCCGCTCGGTTGTAGCCAATGCCCAGGCGGCGCTGGATGTAGCTGGTCGACGCCTTCTTGTCGCGCATAACGATAGCGATGGCCTGCTCATAAGGGTCATCGGATTTGGCCAGGCGCGCGATAGAACGCTCGGTTGGGTCCGCGTTGGGATCATCGTCCTCGTCGGATTCCTCGGTGATGTCGTGCAGATAGTCCGGTGACCCCTGCGCTTTGAGGTGATCGACGACGCTTTCCACCTCCTCATCGGAGACGAATGGTCCATGCACGCGCTGGATGCGTCCGCCACCGGCCATGAAGAGCATATCGCCCATCCCAAGAAGCTGTTCGGCGCCCTGTTCGCCCAGAATGGTCCGCGAATCGATTTTCGAGGTCACCTGGAAGGAGCAACGGGTTGGGAAGTTCGCCTTGATCGTGCCGGTGATAACATCCACCGACGGGCGCTGTGTCGCCATGATGATGTGGATGCCGGCGGCGCGCGCCATCTGCGCCAGACGCTGAATGGCACCCTCGATTTCTTTGCCAGCGACCATCATCAGGTCGGCCATCTCGTCGACCACGATGACGAGCATGGGCATCGGCTCGTAGGACAGCTCCTCGCGCTCATAAACCGCTTCGCCGGTGTTCTGGTCAAAGCCTGTCTGAACGGTGCGATGGATGACCTCGCCCTTGCGCTGCGCGTCCTTCACGCGGGTGTTGAACCCGTCAATATTGCGCACGCCGAGCTTCGACATCTTGCGGTAGCGGTCTTCCATCTCCTTGACCGCCCACTTCAGCGCGACGACCGCCTTGCCGGGGTCGGTCACAACAGGGGTGAGGAGATGCGGAATGCCGTCATAAACCGACAGTTCCAGCATTTTGGGGTCGATCAGGATCAGGCGACACTCTTGCGGCGTCCAGCGGTAGAGGATCGACAGGATCATCGTGTTGATTGAGACTGATTTACCAGACCCAGTGGTACCTGCGACGAGAAGATGTGGCATGCGGGCGAGATCGGCGATCACCGGTTCGCCGCCAATGGTCTTGCCCATGGCAAGCGGTAGGTTGCCCTTGGCTTTCTCGAAGTTTTGCGAGGCGAGAATCTCCGAAAGATAGACCGTCTCGCGGCTGGAATTGGGTAGCTCAATACCAATGGCGTTGCGCCCCGGGATCACGGCAACGCGGGCAGAGATCGCACTCATGGAGCGGGCGATGTCATCAGCAAGGCCGATCACACGGGCGGACTTGATGCCCGGGGCCGGTTCAAACTCGTAAAGCGTGACAACGGGACCGGGACAGACATTGATGATCTCGCCGGTCACGCGGAAATCTTCCAGCACGCCCTCAAGCAGGCCGGCATTGCGCTCAAGCGCTTGGGGTGAAAGGGCGGTGGTGCCGGTGGCTGGCGCGTCGGCCAATAGATGCAGCGGCGGTAGTTCGAAGGCTCCGCCTTCATCGATGAGTGACGGTTGTGCTTCGCGGGCGGCGCGCTTGCCTGGTTTGGTGCGTGCCATCTCGGTCACGCGGCCGGTCGCCTTGGGCGTTGGCGCTTGGGCCGCTGGACCGCGCGACGGGCGTTCATAGTCGGACGGTGATTCCAGGCCCTGCTGCGCCGGATTAGCCCATGCCGCCGGGTCTTCGGAGTCAAAGAGCGGCTGTTCAGGCATGGGCGCTGCTTCGTGTGGCGGAGCCGGCTCGAAGCGTGACCAGTCTTCGGTGGGTGCCGGCGCAGCCGCGTAGGTGGCCTCTTGCGCAGGTTCATAAGCTTGATCGACAGCCTCGATCGGGTTCAACTGCGGTTGCGTCCAGTCGGATGTGGGTTCGTGGCGATCATCATAACCCTGTTCGGCCAGTTGCGGATCGTCAGCGGCACGCAACCGGGCGTTCAGTGTGCCCAAATCGGGACGCACCGGCGGGTAGGATGGACGGCGGCGCGGCAGCAGCCTGCGTACATTCGCCCAACCGGAATAGGCAAGGTGCGTGACATGGCCCATAGCGACGGCAGCGCCGCTGCGACGATCCTCTTCGTCCTCATAGGGTTCATCTTCGTCGGCCCAGACCTCTTCTTCGGCGCCATCGGCGCGGTGAACGCGGCGCGGCTCGATGCGCAGATCAGCAGGCGAGGATGGTTGTTCGATCACCGGACGGAAGGTTGCACGGCGGAACGCAACATAGGCCGCTGGGGCTGCAAGCGCGGTGACGATGATGGCCGGGACGACCGGGATTGGTAGCAGGCCGTGCGGCAGAGCGATGAACGCATCACCGATGAGGCCGCCAAAACCAATGGGAAGAGGCCATGCGCTGACGAGCGGGATGAGCGCCAGCAGGGCACAGCCGGCCGCTGTAAAGCCGAGGGCATAAAGGCAGCGTCTACCGGTGCGGCCAAGCGCGCCATAGGTCATCAATTGCCAGCCCCAGATGGTGAGTGGAACCAGTATGAGCGCCGATCCCAGACCGAACAGCTGCATGGCAAGATCGGCGAAGATCGCGCCTGGAGCGCCCAGGATGTTGGAAACGGGCGCCGATGTTGCGTGACTGAGACTCGGATCAGTGACCGACCAGGACGCAAGCGCAATCAGGGCAGCGGCGGCCAGCAGAATGAGCGCCAGCCCAGACAGAGTTGCCGTCTGGCGGCGCAGGAAGGCCCGGATGAGGGCCATGTCCATGAGGGGCGTGTCGAAAGCGCGCGTGGTCCGCATCGTTTCAATCCGTTCTGGCTGGTCGTTCAAAAAGGGTTGCAAGACGATCGAGCGCATCGGCTGTCGTCGCTTCATCCGCCACCAGAGCCAAGCGCAGCCGGTCATTGCCGGCCGATGCGTGGGGGTGCGGATAGGTCATGTAGGAACCGGGCAGGGTTCGAAGGGCCTGGTCGCGCCATAAGCTGATAACTGCGTCGGTATCGCGCAGACCCTCGGGCAGTTTGAGCCACAGGAAGAAGCCGGCATCCGGCAGAGGATCGCGCAGATATTTGCCGAGCCGGTCCTCCACCATCGCCCACTTTACCGCGTAGCGAGCGCGGCTTGCCTCAACATGCGCTTCGTCGGACCAGGCCATGGTGGCAACGTTCTGGAGTGGAACAGGCACTTGTGGTCCACCCAGATTGCGCAGTTTCATGAAAGGCGCGATGAAATTGGGGTCGCCAGCAGCGAAACCCGAACGCAGGCCAGGCAGGTTGGAGCGCTTGGAGAGCGAGTTGAAGCTGACGACCTTGGAAAGATCGTTGTTCTCGTCGGCGATCTCCAGAATGCCCGGAGGCGGCGTCGCGCGGTAGATTTCCGAGTAGCATTCGTCCGCGAAGACGAAGAAATTGTGGGTGCGCCCCTTGGTAATCCAGCTTGACCAATCGGACTTGGAAAGAACCACGCCTTGCGGGTTGGTTGGGGAAGCGATGAAGGCCGCGACGGTGCGGTCAAAGTCGTTCTGGGAAACGCCCTCACCTGTGAGATCTGCCTCATCAAGCAAGATCACTTCGCAATCGGCCATCAGCCCGCCGGCAATATAGGCCTGATAGAATGGGTTTTGCGTGATGATCACTGGCCGCTCGACGTCGGGTTTCAGGTCACGGGCGCAGCGGGCGGCAAAGGTCAGCCCCTCGCGTGACCCGTTGAGCGCCAAAACATGCTTGGCGGGTTCCAGAAAGCCGGTCGTGAGAGTGTAGCGGCGGTTCAGCCAGGCGGCGATGGCGGCGCGAAGGCCGTCAATGCCGGTGATGGCTGGATAGGCCTCAAAGCCTTGAAGATCGGCCGTCAGCGTTTCCGCCACGCTTTGGGGCGGGGCGTGCCGAGGGGAACCGACCGTCATGATGATGGGTTCAAGGGCCGGATTTGGCGGCACGTCAGCGAGAAGGGCTTCCAGCCGTTTGAACGGCGAACCCATCTCATAGACAAAGTGCGAAAGGGCGCGACGATCAATCATCACGCCCGCCTTTTGTGCCGGGAATTGGGTGCTACGCAGTACATGTCAGCGCAGTGTCGCACCGCTTGGTTAAATGCCGCTTAAGGTTAAGGGCGTGGGCTATCCCAATCAGCGTTCGAGCCACCGCGAGATGTAAAAAGGGCCCGGAGAGTGTCTCCGGGCCCAGTCTTGCGGCGGATGGTGCCGCTTCGGGAGAAAGCTTGGTGTCAGCAGATCGCTGTTAGGCTTGGCTGCCTGCACCGAACTCTGGGTAGGCTTCGACGCCGATTTCGGCCTTGTCGAGTCCCAGCATCTCGTCTTCCTCGGACACCCGGATACCCATGGTGGCTTTGAGGAGGAACCAGACAACGCCGGACGTGACGACCACGAAGGCACCGACGATGATGATCGGAACGATCTGGCCGACAAAGGTCGCGTCGGAGTTGGTGAGAAGCACAGCCAGCGTGCCCCAGATACCTGCGAACAGGTGAACTGGGATGGCGCCGACAACGTCGTCGATTTTCAGTTTGTCGAGCATCGGAACGGTGATGACCACGATCACGCCACCAACGGCACCAATCAGCGTGGCTGCACCCAGACCTGGGGTCAGCGGCTCAGCGGTGATGGAGACAAGACCGGCCAATGCGCCGTTCAGAACCATCGTCAGATCAACTTTTTTGTAGAGAATCTGGGTCAGGATCAGAGCGGCGATGGCGCCACCAGCTGCAGCGGTGTTGGTGTTTGAGAAGATGCGCGAGACATCAGCGGCATCACCAACGGAGCCCAGAGCCAGCTGCGAACCGCCGTTGAAGCCGAACCAGCCGAGCCACAGGATGAACGTACCCAGTGTGGCGAGCGGCATGGACGAACCCGGCATTGGGTGGATTTCACCGCCCGGACCAAATTTGCCCTTACGCGCACCGAGGATGATGGCACCTGTGAGAGCAGCCCAGCCACCGACCGAGTGCACAACCGTGGAACCAGCGAAGTCCAGGAAGCCGAACTGTGAATCCAGGAAGCCACCGCCCCATTTCCAGGAAGCCTGGATCGGGTAGATCAGCGCGGTCAGGACGAGCACGAAGATCAGGAACGGCCACAGCTTAATGCGCTCAGCGAGCGTACCGGAGACGATCGACGCCGTGGTGGCGCAGAACATCAGCTGGAAGAAGAAATCCGAACCGGTGGAGGCATAGCCGATATCGTCGGCCGCATCGGCCGAAACGCCAACAGCTTCCAGAACGGCAACGCCGAAGGCGCCTAGATAGCCGCCGGTTTCATCGGTGCCGATGGACCAAGAACCGAGCGGATACATCAGATTGTAGCCGATCAGGTAATAGGCGACAGCGGCAATGGAAAACAGGCCAATGTTCTTGGTGCACTGCATGGAGACGTTCTTGGAACGCACCAGGCCAGCTTCCAGCATGGAGAAGCCAGCGGCCATCCACATGACGAGGAAGCCGCCGATCAGGAACAAGGTCGTGTTGAAGACGAACACCGAGTAGGCCGGCACTTCGCTGGAGGCCATCATCTCGGTGGCCGCCTCGGCGTCTTGCGCCAGCGACGGCGCGGCAAAGGCCAGAAGAACGGCCGATGCCGCCATTCCGACCTGAAGGAAACGCTTGGACATGGAGTTACCCTTCGCTTGGGGAGAGAACATTAAAGCGCCGCGGCGTCGGATTCGCCGGTGCGGATGCGGATCGCCTCATCGAGGCTGAAGACGAAAATCTTGCCGTCGCCGATTTGACCTGTCTTGGCGGCAGAGGTGATGGCCTCGACCACTTTGTCGACAAGGTCAGCGGAAACGGCGACTTCAATCTTCAGCTTTGGCAGGAAGGAGACCGCATATTCGGTCCCGCGATAGATTTCTGTGTGGCCTTTTTGCCGCCCATAGCCTTTGACTTCGGTGACGGTCAGACCCTGCACACCGATGGCAGTGAGGGCATCACGAACCTCGTCCAGCTTGAATGGCTTGATAATGGCCATGACGATTTTCATACGCGTGTCGTCCCATTCGTTTTTTCAGTTGGCCCAACGCGGTAGGAAACGCCCCAGCCGCGCGCTCGCTTGGATAACGCCCACAGACGATTGCCTCACAGACGCACCACCACAGGTGTCGCGCCAACTCTTGGTCGATTGGCCTGTGGTCGCGCACTTCAATCCAAGTTTCGTGCCAGATTCACATTTTTATTGTAACTTACTGATAAATATTTCTTTTCAAGATTGTTCCATCGGCCGTCGCCTGACAGGCGTCGCGAAATCCTAAGCAGGCGTTAAAGCTGCCTATTTCTTGTGCATATTGCAGTGCACCAGAATGCATAAAAAATATGCAAACAAGGGATGTCGTGGGGTTTCTGCCCGATCGCTGTGCGGTCGGCTAGCGCTTCGGCCGACTCATGCGAATAAGCCCTTCCTGCGTCGTCGATGCGACCAACACCCCGTCCCGCGTGTAGACTGCCCCGCGACAAAAACCGCGTGCGCCAGCCGTCGTCGGGGCGTCCTGGGCATAAAGCAGCCAGTCATCAATGCGGAACGGGCGATGAAACCACATGGCGTGGTCCAGGCTGGCGGCCTGGATGCTGTCAGAGAAGATTGAGCGCCCATGGGGGAACAGTGCCGTATCAAGCAGCGTCATGTCCGAGGCATAGGCGAGAATCGCCGCATGCACGCACGGATCATCGGTATGCGCGGCGGCTACGGGCCCGGTAGAGCGTAGCCAGACATTCTGCTGCGGGGGCAGAGCTTCTGTTGATGTGTAATGCGCCAGCGATTGCGGGCGCATGTCGAGCGGGCGCTCGGTTTGCCAATAACGTCTGATAGGTTCTGGGGCGACCTTCAGAAAGGAGGCATCGACATCCATCTCGCCGGGCAAGGTCTCCGGCTCTGGGACGTCTGGCATGGCCGTCTGATGGTCGAACCCTGGCTCGGCCGCATGGAACGAGGCTGACATGGAGAAGATCGCCTTGCCATGTTGAATGCCGACCACGCGCCGTGTGGTGAAGGAGCGGCCGTCACGAATGCGATCAACCTCGTAAATGATCGGCACTGAGGGATCGCCAGGACGCAGGAAATAGCCGTGTAGGGAATGCGGTGGACGCGCCGCATCAACCGTCTTGCAGGCTGCCATCAGTGCCTGCCCGATCACCTGGCCGCCAAACACGCGCTGCCAACCGGCGTCCGGAGAGATGCCGCGATAAAGGTTGTGCTCCAATCGTTCCAGATCGAGCACGCGCATGAGGCTGGCCATGGCGTCGGTGGCAGGGGCGGAAGGTTGAGGCAGGGTCATATCGTGGATGGTGATGGATGGGGTGAGACAAGCTGCGTGCTTGTTTTTTGATCGTCTTCACGCAAGCTAGCTGAGACGCTTGAAAAAGAAAGCTCTCCAATGACCGAACGCGCCCCATCCTCCTCTTACGATGTCGTGATTGCCGGCGGTGGTTATGTCGGTTTGTCCTTGGCGCTTGCCATCAAATCCGGAGCGCCGGACCTTGGTGTGATGGTGGTCGATCTTCGTGAACCGGCCGTTGCGGACAAGGATGGCAGGGCATCGGCAATCGCTAGCGCCGCGCGGTCCATGTTCACAGCGCTCGGTGCGTGGGACGCGATGGATGCCGCGACCCAACCGATCCACAGTATGGTGATTACCGACTCAGAGACTGGTGATCCAGTTCGGCCCGTTTTCCTGACCTTCGATGGGGAAACCAGCGACGGTGAGCCCTTTGCCCATATGGTTCCCAATGGAGCGATGACAGCCAGTCTGCGCACGCGGTGCCTGGATGAAGGGGTCGTGGTGGAAGCCCCGCAAACGGTGGAGGACTTCGACACCCAGCCCGGCCATGTGGATGTGACGCTTGGCGACATGCGCATCGTTCGGTCTCGCCTATTGATCGCCTGCGACGGCGTGCGCTCCAAGCTGCGCGATCTGGCCGGCATCGAAACCGTTGGCTGGATGTATGGCCAATCGGGCATTGTGTGCACCGTCAAGCATGAGCGCGATCATGAAGGTGTTGCCTATGAACACTTCCTGCCCGCCGGGCCCTTTGCGACCTTGCCATTGCCGAACAATCGTTCGTCCATCGTCTGGACGGAGAAGACAGCCACCGCCGACACGTTGGTCAACGGCGATGAGTTCACGTTCATGCTGGAACTGGAGCGGCGGTTTGGCGCGATGTTCGGTAAGCTTGAACTGGATAGCCGCCGTGTCGCTTATCCTCTGGGACTTAAGCTTGCGCGCTCTTTCATCGCGCCGCGTTTGGCGCTGGCGGGCGATGCAGCCCACGGCATCCACCCCATTGCCGGACAGGGTCTCAATCTCGGTTTGAAGGATGTGGCGGCGCTAGCCGAAGCGGTGGTGGATGCAGCCCGGCTTGGGCTCGATATCGGGTCGGATGATGTTCTGGAGCGCTACCAACGCTGGCGGCGGTTCGACACCGCGCAGATGGGTGTTGTCACCGACATCTTGAACCGACTTTTTTCCAACGATATGGGGCCTGTTCGGGCGCTACGATCCTTTGGATTGGGTGTTGTGGACCGCCTACCGCCGCTCAAACGGACCTTCATCCAGGAAGCGGCCGGTATGAACGACAATCGTCCACGGCTTCTGCGCGGCGAGGCGCTTTAGCGCCCTTTTGGCGATGCCTTGTGGCCGGCTATTTCTTCGCCGGTGAGCTCGCGGGCCTCCTCAATCAGCATGATGGGGATGGAGTCGCGGATCGGATAGGCGACTTTGGCGGCGTAGGAGATCAGTTCCTGCGCCTCATGATCATAGTGCAGCACCGTTTTGGTCACCGGACACACCAGAATATCAAGCAGCTTGCGGTCAACGCTGGGCCGAACCGAGGGTTTGTCGCCGTCGGCTGCATCAGATGGAGTTGAAGCATCGGTCATGGGCAAGTCGTGCCAGCCGGAGGGCGGGCTGTAAAGCCAGATCGCGGCTCACTGTAGGGTGGAGCGATCATCCTGATTTTCGCGGGCGAGCGACAGTTCGGTGATGGCAATCAGGGTTTCGGCGCGGGCGCGAAGATCATCGGCTTCCAGAAGCGCCTGTTTTTCCGGCGGGCCGTACGGGCTCATCATGCACAGCGCGTTCACCAGCGCTTCGTTGGATGCCTTCTCCACACCTGACCAATCGGCTTCCAGATCGTTGGCCTCCAGATAGGCCTTGAAGGTGGAAAGCAGTGTGTCGCGGTCGACCAGTTTCTCGCCCGCGCCTTGCTCCAAATCGCCCTGGAACTGGTCTGTCGTTACACGGCAGAGGCGGAAGGGCGTGATCGCGGTTTCCTCTTCCTCAATCGCAAACCGGCAGAGGCCAGTGAGGGTGATGAGGTAGCGCCCATCATCGGTTTCCTGAAAAGTCGAAATGCGCCCCAGGCATCCCACAGAACAGAGCGGCGGGCTATCTGGATCCAGGCCCATCACCGGCGATCCGTCGCGCTCAAACCTCGGTTGGACCATGCCGATCAACCTTTCATGGCCAAGCGCATAATCAACCATGGCCAGGTAGCGCGGCTCAAAAATGTTGAGCGGCATCTGTCCGCGTGGCAGCAGCAGGGCCGAGGCGAGCGGAAAAATCGGCACGATGTCCGGTATGCGCTGGGCAAGACCGCCTGGAGACGATGCAATCATCACTGACCAATCGGATCGGCGCGGCTTACCGCGCGTTTCGTGTCAGGAAAACAGAACCCTGGAGAGTTTCTTGCGACCGGCGATGCTGGCGGGATCGCCGACGCCCCAGGCCTCAAAAAGCTGCAAGAGCTCCTTGCGGGCTGCTTCCTCATTCCATGACCTATCGCGCCGGACGATATCGACAAGGGCGTCGGCGGCTGCCTCGCGCTCACCAAGAGCATTGTGAAGCAGGGCAAGGTCGAATCGGGCCTGGTGATCGTCAGGGTCGGCGGCAAGCTTGGCTTGCAGCTCTGCCGGGTTGCCGAGGGCGGCGGCCTTCTCAGCCAGTTCCAAGGACGTGATGGCAGCCTTGATGGCTGGGTCGGCTTTCATTTCATCGGTGAGCGATCCGATTGCCTGACGCGCGGTCTCAAGTTCACCAGCGGCTATGTACACTTTCAGCATGCCAGCCATGGCCGGTTTGTTGTCTGGCTCGGCTTGCAGAAGCTGCCCGTAAAGGTTGGCTGCGGACTGAATGTCGCCAGTGCCAAGCGCTTGATCGGCAAGCGCCAACATTTCATCGGCCTGGGTTGGGCCTTGCGGTCCGATGAGCTTTTCGATGAACGCCTGAACCTGCGCTTCGCCTTGCGCACCCATGAAGCCGTCGGCGGGCCGGCCGTCAACGAAGGCAAAAACTGCGGGGATCGACTGAACGCCCATCTGGCCAGCGACTTCTGGATGATCGTCAATGTTCATCTTAGCAAGCCGCACCTTGCCGCCTGCCTTGATGACTGCGGCTTCCAGGGTTGGGGTGAGTTGCTTGCAGGGTCCGCACCAGGGGGCCCAAAAGTCCACCAGGACCGGACGCGTCTTGGATTCCTCCACCACGTCGGCCATGAACTGAGCGGTTGTGACATCGATGATGTCGCCGCCGGCAGGCGCGCCGCCTTCGGGTGATGGTTGAGGGCTGCCGGATCCAATCAGCATGAAGAATTCCTTCCTGTGGGATGCCAGACAATGGGTGCTGGAATGCTGAAAAACAAGGTGTCCGGCGCGGCGTGTGGCGCCTTTCAGGCGCTCACATCTGCCTCAAGGTCAAGAACGGTGACGGCGTGGCCGGTTTTCTCCGCAAAGATCATCAAATCGGTGCGGGCGATGGAGGTCGTCGCGGTGTTTTCCAAAGGGTGCCCATTGATGATGTCCTCATTGGCCAGATGCGCATCGAGGAAAAAGCGGACACTGCCATTTGTGTCATTGATCAAAGCAAACGGTGTTACCGATCCCGGTGTCACGCCCAGATACTGCATCAACCGCTCGGCGCTGGCGAAGGACAGCCGACCGCAGCCTATCTTCGCATGTAACCGCTTCAACTCGACCACGGTTGCATGGGCTGCCGTGATGAGGATGAGGGTGCCCTTTTTGTCCTTCAAGAAGAGGTTTTTGGTGTGCGCGCCTGCGATATCGCGGTGGACATTGGTTGACTGGGCCACGGTGAAAAGCGGTTCGTGATCAACCGTGGAAACGGGCAAATTCCAGGCCGCAAGCTGGGCGAGAAGGCTTTTGCGATTGTGCATCGGCTGAGCGGTTTGAAGCGTGGGTTGAGACATTGGAGAGCGGCAGGAAAGATGGTTCGCAGAGGCCCCTTTAACCCTGCTTGATGGTCCCTCACAAGGTGGTTGCAAATGCCCGGCGCTTGATGCATAGAGGCGCCTCACACGCCAACAAGGTTGCGCAAGCGATCCTGTCAGGCGTTCGGATGCGGGTGTAGCTCAGGGGTAGAGCACAACCTTGCCAAGGTTGGGGTCGTGGGTTCAAATCCCATCGCCCGCTCCATTTTCCAGCTTTGCTGCCAGACGCTTTCGCCGCGCCCTTTGGGACGCGGAGGATGCGCTTTGGCGCTTGGTCCTCGGCCTTAGCCGGGATGGCTGACCATTAGTCCCTCGCGGATGAAGCGTTTGGCGAGCACCAGCTTGTCGTCGGCGCTCAGTTCACCAGGCAGGTCGCGGATCGACATGTGATCGGCTGACAGGCAGGCCTCTACAGCCTTTTTGGTGTGCGCCGGCAACACGATTTCCGTCCCTTGGCAGCTGATATGAACCGTTGGGCTACCATCGGGGTCCAGTCCCTCCCGGGTTTGGTAGATCAGCTGGGGCTGGGCGCTGACCTTAGAGGCGGCCGTCAAGCCCGGCAGGCGGGCGAGTTCGCTCATCTGTCCGGGCACCCGCGGTACGCGGTTTGCGATGAACTCGTCGCGAATCTGGTCCAGCAAGGGATCGAGCGTTGCCTTTTGCGCAAAGCGCTGGGCGAGCCGCGCGAAGGTTTCGGCCATGGCGGCGCTGTCGAACGCGTCTTGAGCGTAACCTTGCGGCAATGAGGCCCGGAAGGCCGGATCCCTGTGGGCAACGTCCACCATTGCTTCGGTCAGAAGATCGGCCCAGCTGCGGGTCATCAGGCCGGTGGTGATGTGTAAGCTGGTTTGGTCTGTCGCCACCGCATCATGGGTCAGGCCGCGGGGCACATAGACCATGTCGCCTGGTTCCAGCACAAAGCGGTCGGTTTCCTCCCCGATCGGCACGTCGTGCGGGTTGAACGCCTGAGTGTTGAGCGGCAACTCGACCGGATGGTCGTAGATGCGCCACTCCTTGGTGCCTTCGACCTGCTGAACCAACACGTCGTGATTGTCGTAGTGGGCGCGAAACCCCTGCGAATGGGCTGGCGTGAGATAGATGTTGGTCTGGATGCGGGCGGAAAACACATGTTCCAGCGCGCGGCAGAAGCGGGCAAGCGTGGGTAGCCGCTCCTGAAGGTTGGCCATGATGATCGTCGCGCCGTCGGCAAACAGCTGGTTCACCCGCACCGCATCGATAAAGCCGGATTCATAGGCATAATCGGCTGCGGTGATGCTCTCATTGGCCTTGACCACGGAAACCTCCGGCACTGAAAGCCCCATGGTCGTGACCACGCGATCGATCTCGGCAATCGTCACTAGGTCCCGGTAATAGTCGGGGTCGCCCCGGTGGATGACGAGGTGCTTTTTTTCATAGGCGTCGCGAAAAAAGACTTCACGGTCGACTGGCGCGATCGACCAGTCGAAATCAAGGCGTGCGTGTTCCATGGCTCTTTCCCGATAAGCCGGTGTTCTGAGCGAACCCGCGGTCCCGAATCGCGGGCGGCGCGCTTTTGACGCGCCTGCTTTGTTAGCTAAGCAATCAAACGTTGACCTGTCTACTAGGCCAGGCGTAGGGTTTTGGTCGTGATCGATGTTAGCCTTTTCAAGGACATCGGCGCCGCGTGACCAACACTCAGGGATTCGGGACCCGCAAACGTGTTGGAAGCGCCAAAAAAGGGGAAATGCATGTCGGGACCTTCATCACGCACGCCCAAGAAGGGCGTGATCGAACCTTTGCGTGACGATCAAATTGTCACCAAGCGCAGTGTCGGCCGCCGGGCCTTTCTGGGCATCATGACCGCCGGCTCGGTTGGCGCCGTGCTGACGCCGACCAGCGCTGTGGCATCGGACACGGACAATGGCACATGGACCGATTCTGGCAGCTGTCCGCGTGGCTATGGCACTGGCTTTACCGATTCTGATGTTGGCAATGGCGCTGATCCGGTTGGTTGGGGCTATAGCGGCGTCACCGACCGGGACAATGGCAACATCAGCGATGTTGGCGGCCATGGCCGCGGCGCGCCTTACTGCTGACCTGCCGGTCGCTGCGAGCCTATCCATTCTGTTTGCAATGCCGCGTCTCCTAAGCGGATGATGTGATGTCCAAAACTGATCGGGGGTTTTGATGGACACAAAGAAGAGCAATCGTCTTGCGCCTTTGCGAGATGACCAGATCGTGACCAAGCGCAGTGTTGGACGGCGTGGCTTTTTAGGTCTTTTGACGGCCGGGTCGGTCGGAATTGTGCTGGCGCCCAAAGAGGCCGCAGCGACGGATGTCGACAATGGCAACTGGACCGATTCTGGCAGCTGCCCACGCGGCGGTGGCGGCGTCTACACTGGGTACACCGACTCCGACAACGGCAACATCACCGATGCCAGTGGCTATGGGCGTGGCGCGCCCTACTGCTAGGCGGCAATCCAAATTTTCAGTACACCGAGACGGCGCGGACTTTGTCCGCGCCATGTCTGGTTGGCCTATGCGTCGGGCTTGATCAGCTTGCCGCGCGCATCGCGCTTGCCCTTCATCATATCGAACACCTGGTCGATCCGTCTGGCGATGGTCGGCGCGGTCTTGGCGTTTGCAACGAGATAGGCCAGCCCGCGCTGTTTGCCGGGAGTTAGAGCGTCCCACAAGGCCTGCATGTCAGGGTTTTCTTGCAGGGCATGGATCAGGGCGATCGGTACATCAACCGCCTTTTGATCGGCGATTGCAAACCGAACCTCGATTTCGTCGCCAACTTCCGCGCCGATGTCATCCAAGAAGCTGTTTGATAAGAGAAGATAGTGGCGACCGCGGACCGGCGTGCACGCGCCTTGATAAGGCGCGCCTCCGATTTCGCCTTCGATGCGCAGCCTTGGATAGGTGTCAAACGGAAGCTGCGTCTCAAGCTCCTCGGGCAGGAAGACGACCTTATAGACATAGCGCTGCGACCCGACATCGTGGTGGGTGATGGGCCCTTCAAAGCTGTAGGGAAAGAAGGCCATCGTCGCCGCTACTCCCGCCTACTCGCGTTGCAAGACCGTATCGCTCAGGAAGGATGACAGGAAGTTGGGTTGGAAGTCCCGGGCGATGGCTTCTGGGTCGTAGTCGTTCCGCACCCAATCCATGAAAGACTGGCCCTTTGATGCACCATCGCGGATGTAGGTCTCGACCATGGCATCGAGAATGCCGGTCTTTGATCCTTTGATGTGGCCGAACTTTAGCGTCATCTGGCCAAGTGCGCGCTCAGGATCGTTGTGCTCGATGAGAAAGTAGAGCGCGCTGGCAAGGCTGGCCCGATCAGCGCCTGCCTTGCAGTGCAAAACAACAGGCTTCTCGACGCCTTTGAAAAGGGCTTCGAACTTTTCCAGCTGTTCCACGCTTGGAAGATTGCGGGAGCGCAGTTGAAGCGTGTGGAAAGCGATTCCGCTTTCTTCGGCTGCTTCGACTTCAAGCGGATAGGAGCCATATTGCATGCCGCCGCGCAGATTAATGATGCTTTTCACACCGCGCCGCGCCCAGCCCCGCACCTGATGGGGGAGCGGCTGTGAGGAGCGATAGACCGCGTCATCGACTTTGTGAAAGTTGCGATAGACGTAGCGAATGAACCCGTGATCGACGAATAGCATGCTCAGCCAGGCATGGCGGCGGCGTGCGGCGTCCAGCGGCGGCTCGAAATAGGCCGAGCGCTCGGCAAGGCGTGACGGGAACAGCCGTCTGTAGAAGGCTTTGAGTTTTGGCGGCACGCGGGACGGTCAGGTTCGGGAAAGCTGTCGGAGGTCGCACAGCGGCGCACGGCTGCCGCAAGGCGAAGGTGGGCATCGCTTAGCGGTCCGGCAAGGTGGAAGCAAGCTGACGCATCGTCATTTGAGCAGCCGGCGAGCTGTCACAAACGGGCGAATCAGCGGCGAATCAAGCGACCTCTACAACCAGAGAACGAATCGCGATTGGAAAGGGCGTTTCGATTTTGTTCTAGTTTTGATTCATACTTGGACTCACTATCATTCCGTCGGGCGGTACAAAGCCGCCGTTTGTTCTCCATTGACAGCGTCGATGAGCAACGCCCTCCAAGCTTGGTGAATGGCAGGGTTTTTACCGTTCATTTACCATACTGACGCTGGGTCAATGCGAACCGGATGTTGTTCCACTGCCGATATGAAATTTGACCTGCCCTGGCCTGACTTTTCTGTTTCATTGTGGGTCATATGACACCTGCGATGATCGCCCTGAAGCGGACCACCGTCGCTTACCTCAATACGAAGAGCTGCTGTTCCCTCGCTCTTCGGTTGTGTTGCGAGGTATGGGATTCGGTCCGGTTTTGAATCCAGATCAGCGGCACGCGTTAACCTTTTGCCGGCGGTCGATTCGTTTTTTTCCGGAGACTGATCACTTTTTGTTCGCACGATAGGCGGACTCAGCTTTGATCTTGTGTCAAGCGGCTCGAGGCCCGTTGGCCAAAAAAGAAGAATCAGGCCCGAGGGTTAGCGGACCGGCCCATCGCCCAAGGCAATGTCGTGCGGGGTTCACATTCCGCTTGCACAGTCCGATCAGGGTGTTGATTCTGATGGTGCTCGTCGCCAGCGCGATATCTAACGCGTTGCAGTTGGCGACTCCCTGTTGGATGCTCAGGAGGTCGAAGATGCCGCGTTTGTTCACTGGTGTGGAACTTCCGCGTATGACCGCCGACCAGCTGTCTCTCTTGCGGGGTGGTTTACCCGAGGCCAGCGGCCGGGTGCGTTGGATCGACCCTGAAAACTATCACATCACACTGCGGTTCATTGGCGATATTGACCATGGCGTTGCCCGCGAGGTGGTTTCAGCGCTTGACCGCGTCGCTGGTGGGCCGATGACGCTGACGATCGACGGGCTGAGTTCCTTTGGTGGCAACAAGCCGCATTCGGTCTTCGCCCGCATCGCGCCCACTGAAGAACTGATGGATCTGCAAGCAACCCATGAGCGGGTGTTGCAGCGGCTTGGCCTCAAGCCGGAAGGCCGCAAATTCGTACCGCATGTCACGCTAGCCCGGCTGCGCGGCATTCAGCCCGAAGCGGTTGCGCATTGGTTGTCACAGCGTGGCGGTCTGATGCGGCTTGATTTTGAGGTCGAGCGCTTTGTTCTTTTCTCCTCACGTGACAGTGTCGGTGGTGGGCCCTATGTGGTGGAAGAGGATTACCCTTTGGTCGCCTAAGTGGCCTTCATGCCTTATCTGTCACACGGAGTTCGCCGATGCCCCGCCTTTCTGATGATGCTCGCACCGATGCCCTTGCCAGCCTTGATGGTTGGACGATGGTGGAGGGCCGTGAGGCAATCGAAAAGCGCTATGTTTTCAAAAACTTCGTTGAGGCTTTTGGCTTCATGACGGGCTGTGCCCTGGAAGCTGAAAAGGCCGATCACCATCCTGAATGGGCCAATGTCTATCGTACCGTGGATGTGGTGCTCACCACCCATGATGCGGGCGGCTTGACGGAAAAAGACGTCGCCCTTGCCAAGGCCTTTGACGCACTGGTCTGACGGGCCGCGAGCGTCCTTCGGCCTTGCGGGCCGCGCTCTTCGTCCCCAAATGATCGTTGCAACGCGACCGGGCGGGGGCGCGAACAGCTGGGGCATGGACAGGGGCATCAACATGGCCGACACCAATCAAACCACTGCCGACACGAGCGACATGCCGCTGGACGGCGATGTTCTGTCGGAGGAAGAGCGCACCCAATTCGATCAGGAGGAAGCGCGCGTTCGTCGGGACTTCTGGGTCACGGCTCGCAAAGCCGCAGGCGCGATCCCGTTCATGGATGAGCTGGTGGCCGCCTATTACTGCGCGCTTGACCGTGAAACGCCAACGCGGGTGCGCGCTTCGCTCCTTGGTGCCCTTGGCTATTTCGTTCTGCCGCTCGATGGCATTCCCGACTTTATCCTGGGTCTTGGCTTCACCGATGATGCGGCGGTGATCATGGGTGTTTTAGCGCTCATGCGTGCGCACATCACCGAGGAGCATCGCGAAGCAGCGCGCAAGGCTTTGTTGAAGGACGAGACAGGTAGCTAGCTGAAGCTAGTCTGTCATCGCAAACACCCACACAAAAAAGGGGTTGGCCAGATAGAGCCAACCCCCGCGTTTTTTATCCAGGATCGAACCTGCCGTGGCGCTTGTTCCCAGGCGCCATCGTAGTGGATTAGCGCGCTCTCAGAGGCTGCTCTGACCCGCTCGCTTCACCACCAGTTTTCCCCTGGCCATAAAAATCGCTCGACATCAGTCACCTCCTTTCGGTTGTTGCAGACAGGTAGGATGGTGGTGATGATTCGAGCCTCTGACAAGGGGGCAGGAGGGCACAGATCGATGGAAAAAAGGACACAAGGGCGACTCGTTTGTGTGCAGACGACGCTGGATGATCCGCAAGCCGCGCGATCCTTTGCCAAAGGGCTGGTCGAGGCGAGGTTGGCCGCGTGTGTTCACATCACAGTGATTGGGTCTGTCTATCGCTGGCAAGGCTCTGTTGAACAGGGCGAGGAACAGCTGCTGACCATCAAGACGTCGGCGGAAAAAGTCGATGCGCTGGAGGCGCATACACGCGCCCATCACCCTTATGACGAGCCGGAATTCATCGTTCTGCCGGTGGACCGAGCGAGCGCCGGTTACAGCGCCTGGGTTGCCGAAAGCGTCGCCTAGCCTCAGCGGGCGATCCTTGTTGGCTGAACCTGGCAAGCCGCCTGCTCGGCGCCGTCAACACCATGCGCTAAACTCGCTGGAAGCGGCCCATCCTAGCGGGCATACGCTAGCCAGCCGCGAAAGGTGAAGGCCGCATAAAAGAGCTGAACGCCGGTAAAGCCGGCCTCCCGTAACAATGCTTCGTCTTCCTGTGGGGACAAGACCGGGAGCTTCTCGCCTATGGACTGCGCGGCCGTCTGAGCCTGATTTTCGTCTACACCTGACGATGCCGCAAAGGCCGCATAACGGTTCAGCCAGACCTCCTTTTCTCTCGCCTGCCCCGGGAAGCTGTGGTGGGCGATGACAAGCGGTGCGCCGGATTTCATTCGCTCACGAAGGGCGATGAGCGTTCGCAGGCGATCCTCAGGTGCTAGAAAATGCAATGTGAGGAGGCAGGTTGCGCCATCAAAAGGTCCCGCCGGTGAATCCTCAATGGTGCCTTCCTGAAAGGCGATGCGCCCAAGATGCGGACTCGCCACCTGTTTGGCCAGTTCCAGCATCTCGGCGGAAGGATCGACCCCCAGGAAACGCCACGTCGCGCTGTTGTCAGCGAACGCTTTCAACTCCTGCCCGCCGCCGGCGCCCAGAACCAAGATGTGGGCTGCCTCGCCCAACGTTTCTGCAAGCAAAAGGCCGGCCATGCGATGCAAGTCTTCAAGGCCAGGCACCAGGCGTTTGGTTTGGTCGCCATAGCGTGCGACGGACCGATTGTCCTGAAAGGAAGTCATGGGCGCGGTCATATCGCGCGCTCTGGGGACTGTCGACCGATGGTTCATCGGTGAGGGATATCGTTCAAATATGAAAGATAGAACCTCTCAAACTTGCTGATAAGCAGCAGCTCAGGGCCGCACACACGTCGCGGAGTTCGCTTGCGGCGGCTGCAGGATGCCTTGCTTGGACTGACCTCGGCGTTTGGCGGCCTGCCGTATTTGCCGCTGGGTGCTGAACGCCGCAATGACTTCTATGATCCTCCCAATGCCTTGCCATTCGGGCGCATCAAGTGGATCATCGGTCGTAGGATTAGATCGTTCGCGGTTCTTTGCGGTGATAAAGTCGAAAGCAACACCATAAGAATGCAACATGATAGTCGTGCTCCTTTCCGTCATGCTTGACCCAAAAGCTAAGGAGCGGGCGCCTTGGACGGTAGAGCCGCAGACAAACGAGGTATTTCAGAAATGAACGACGTGTTGGATTGGGAGGATTTGCGCCTGTTCTATCAGGTGGCCAGCCTTGGCAGTCTGGCGGCTGCTTCGGCGGAGACAGGCATCAGCTCCCCGACCATCGGGCGCAAAATGCTGGAACTGGAACGTGCCACCCAACGCGAACTCTTCGTGCGTCGGCAAACGGGGTATGCGTTGGCGCCGGACGGGAAGGCGCTGTTTGACCGTGTGGCCTCCATGCAGTCCGCCGCTGGCGTCGTGGAAGCCTGGCGATCGGATGCCGTGCCTCTGCCTGGCGTTGACATCGCCGTTGACTATTGGATGGCGCGCTTTCTGGCGATGAACCGGGCGGCGATCTGGTCAGCCATCGATCCGTTCCAGCTTTGCATCCAGACCGATGAGCATGACGCGAACCTTCTGCACCGCCGGGCGCACATCATGCTGGCCCGGTCGCGGCCGGAGAACGGCAATGTTGCCCTTCGCAAGGCGCCGCCGATTGCCTATGCGCCTTACTGCGCGCGCGATTTTGACCAGACCTATGATTGCAACTGGATCTCCATCGGGCGCGGCATTCTGGGTGATCCCTGGGCCAATTGGGCCTCTGATCAATCAAGCAACTGGATCACCTTTTGGACCGATACGCCCGCTGTTCTCCTCGATATGGCGCGAGCCGGCGCCGGGCGGGCCGTGCTGCCGTGCTATATCGGGGATCAGGAGCCTGATCTGGTTCGCGCCGGTGATCTGATCGACGATCTTTTCCATGAAAACTGGATCGTGATCCATGACGATGAGCGCAAGCGCCCCGAAGTGCGCACCGTGATCGACCGGATGGCGGATTTGCTGAACCAACATGCGGACCTGCTGGTGGGAAAGGTTGGCCGATCTGCCCTCTGATGGGGGTCAGTTCGGGCCGTCGCCATCGCGGTGTTTGGGCATGCCGGAGCCGGCCTCAAGCCTGTCGGTCGGGATCAAAAGCAGCGCCAGAAATACCGAAAAAACAAAAAGATTGGTGGCCCATTGCAGGGTTGAGCCGCCGCCAAGAAACACCAGCATCATGATCCCGAGCATGCAGGTCGCCAGCCCTCCGGGCAGACCCATATCGCGGATGCGTTTGGCCATGACATTGCCGCACGCCGCCGCAGACAGGCCAAGCAGACCTGCCGACAACCAAAGGCTTGCGCTGTTCCACGGCAGAGCGTCGAAGGTTTGGCCGGCATTGGCTGCGATGCCGGGCTGCGAAGCCTGAGCGCTACCGATGGTGGCCAGAAAAGCAAAGCTGAACAGATAGGTCGCCGCCAAGGCAACGGCGAACAGCACGGCGAAGGGCAAGGGCTTCAGTCGCCCCCTGCTCCACTGGGTGAAGAGGCCTGCAAGCGTGGCGGTCGCGACGGGATGCATGGGCGGAGCCCCCGGCTGGTGGCGATTGGCAGCAAAACCAGTAGACCCATGAAGGTATGGCCCAAATGTGATCGGTCAATCGGTGGCTTGTGTGCTGGCGACAAATCCCGCACAGATCTTCAGGCTTTCGCCGGTCTGAACGGCCGCGCG
The DNA here is from genome assembly GCA_038749715.1 of Pseudomonadota bacterium. Lineage (GTDB taxonomy): Bacteria > Pseudomonadota > Alphaproteobacteria > Rhizobiales > MH13 > MH13. The sequence goes on along the minus strand of JBCDHR010000005.1, from coordinate 174,436 downwards.
TGCCAACGCAGCAAAACGCACGATTTAGGTTGTCTGTGGCCGACGCCTGAACCAGTCGCTTGGTATGAAAAGAAGTCCGGCAAGTATCAGGAAATTGAGGTAGTCAGCCAGCCAGCCGGCATTGCCCCCGGCTTGCTCAATGAAAACGAGGACGACCATCATAACTAGGGTCAAAAGTACGGGCAGGCCCATGTCGCGAACCCGCTTTATTGTCGTTAGAAAGATCGATGCAGCGGTGATCAGGCCAATGATCCCATACGTGCTGACCAAAGGGTTTTGCATGAACCATTCCAACCGCGATGGTGACGGCGCTCCTGGCACAAGGTCTGGCGGCGTCATGAGGGCATTGAATAGGCCATGTTGGGCCAGAAACGCCGCTGCTACCAGGCCAACCGTGAGACATGCGTAGGGAATGCGGCTTAGGCGACCCTGTCGCCAACCGGTAAACAGATGCTCGAACAGCCAGTGCATCGCCGCTCCAGTCCTTTCGTGCCGTCCGATCTAACACACTGGGAGACTTTCGGGCGCGCGCACGACCGATATGGTTACCTGGATCGGCAGAACAAAGGCAGCGCCGGGCTCGATGGATCAACGATGGTATTGGGCACATGCTGGAACAAAGAAGGCGGGCATTTGACCCGCCTTTTCTGTTTGTGCTCAGCAATTCGTGCTTGCGAACTCGCTCCGTTCCTGCGGAACGACCGCTACGTTGATGTCTGCTCTGGACCGTCGGCCGAACCGGACTCTCCTTGGCTCTGGGCTTTCAGCCCAACCGCGGCGTGCTAGCTCTTGTTCTGCCGGTTGTCGATCAAATCATCGACGACGGCTGGATCGGCCAGCGTTGAGGTGTCGCCGAGATTGTCGAACGAATCCTCGGCGATCTTGCGCAGGATACGCCGCATGATCTTGCCGGAACGGGTCTTGGGTAGGCCCGGCGCGAACTGGATGAGGTCCGGCGAGGCAATCGGACCGATTTCCTGACGCACCCAACCGCGCAATTCCTTACGCAGCTCGTCTGTCGGCTCTTCGCCTTCCATTAAGGTGACGTAAACGTAAATACCTTGGCCTTTGAGGTCGTGCGGATAGCCGACCACAGCGGCCTCGGACACTTTCGGATGAGCGACGAGCGCCGATTCCACTTCCGCCGTGCCCATGCGGTGGCCAGAGACGTTGATGACATCGTCCACACGGCCGGTGATCCAGTAATAGCCATCTTCATCGCGGCGGCAGCCATCGCCGGTGAAGTACATGCCCTTGTAAGTGGAGAAGTAGGTCTGCACGAACCGCTCATGGTCGCCATAGACCGTGCGCATTTGGCCAGGCCACGAATCGAGGATCACAAGATTGCCCTCGGTCGCGCCTTCAAGAATGCCGCCTTCAGCGTCCACCAGTGCTGGCTGTACGCCAAAGAAGGGCCGTGTCGCCGACCCTGGCTTCAGGGCAGTTGCGCCTGGTAGCGGCGTGATGAGAATGCCGCCGGTTTCGGTCTGCCACCATGTGTCAACGATGGGGCAGCGCTTGTCGCCCACAACGTCATAGTACCAGTTCCAGGCTTCCGGGTTGATCGGCTCACCCACCGAGCCCAGTACCCGCAGGGAGGCGCGGCTTGTCTTCTTCACATGCTCTTCGCCAGCGCCCATCAGCGAGCGGATGGCGGTGGGCGCGGTGTAGAAGATGTTGACCTTGTGCTTGTCCACGACATCCCAGAAGCGGGAGGGCGATGGGTAGGTCGGCACGCCCTCGAACATCAGCGTGGTCGCGCCGTTGGCGAGCGGGCCGTACACGATGTAGCTGTGGCCGGTAACCCAGCCAACATCGGCCGTGCACCAGTAGACGTCGCCATCCTGATAGTCGAAGACATATTGGTGCGTCATTGACGCATAGGTAAGGTAGCCGCCGGTCGTGTGCAGCACGCCCTTTGGTTGGCCTGTCGAACCGGAGGTGTAGAGGATGAACAGCGGGTCTTCGGCGTTCATTTCCTCCGGTTCCACATGATCGGGCGCGCTTGTAGCCGCCTCGTGGTACCAGATGTCCCGTCCGTCCTGCATGGCGATGTCGCCGCCGGTGCGCTTGACGACCACAACCGCATCAACCGGGGCGGTTTCGACGGCCTTGTCGACATTGGCCTTCAGCGGAACCTTGCGGCCACCCCGCAGGCCTTCGTCAGCGGTGATGACGACCTTGGAATCGCAGCCTGAAATGCGCTGGGCCAGCGAGTCTGGCGAGAAGCCGCCAAACACGATGGAGTGCACCGCGCCGAGCCGCGCGCAGGCGAGCATGGCATAGGCCGCTTCGGGGATCATTGGTAGGTAGAGGGTGACCCGGTCGCCCTTCTTCACCCCGGCGTTTTTCAGAACACCGGCCATGGTGTTCACATGAGCATGGAGCTCTTTGTAGGTGATCTCCAAATGCTCGCCAGGGTCATCGCCTTCCCAGATGATGGCGACCTGATCGCCGCGGGTGGCAAGATGCCGGTCCACGCAGTTGGCGGCGACATTCAAGGTGCCATCTTCGAACCATTTGATATCCACATTGTGCGGATCGTAGCTGGTGTTCTTCACCTTGGTGTAGGGCTTGATCCAGTCGAGTCGCTTGCCGTGCTCGCGCCAGAAAGCGTCCGGGTCTTTTACCGACGCCTCGTACATCTCGAGATATTTGGCGTTGTCGATCAGGGCGGCCGATGCGACCGCATCCGGCACCGGATATACTTCACTCATGGGTGTTCCCTCTCAAAGACAGGCATGTGCACAGCCATCGATCCAGGTTTCTCTTGGTGCGCCCTGGTTGAACAAGGGCGCTGGGAAACTTCATCGGGTCGGGCGTCGGCCTTCCTGGAATTTGTACTGCCTTCTCTTGCATTGCAGCAAGGCGCGGCGGCTCGCCCTTTAGTTTAGCCAGCGCGCCGAAACCGCGTTGAGCCGTATCAAAATCGCCGGTAAACGCGACCAATGTCTAAGTCTTCGCGGGCGCAACGGCGCCTGTGCTAGCTGGCGAAGAAGCCGAGCACCGCGCCCATGGCCAAAAGAACCAACAGCCAATGGCCGCCATCGATGATGGTGAGCGCGCGCTTGGCGCCACCATAAGCGTGGTTGACGACCATGGTGGTGATCACGAAGCCAAACCAAAGAAACGCGCCAGAGATGAGGCCGGCCTGCACCGTCACAGCACTGGCATGGCCCATCACGCCCATCAGCATCCAGGCCATGATGAGTTCGGCGATGAAGGACGTGATGAAGAGGCTGGCGCTAGGCTTGAAGTCGCTGGGTGATTTGCCTTGCGCTGCTGACCAGGGTTTTGCCAGCGCGCCGTAATAGACCGACCCGATGACGAAGGCGACGATTGCCGCCAGTGGGATCGACCACCAAGGAAAGGCATCGTAGAGCAGGGACGGCATGGCAATGATCTCCGTGGCGGCGGCTTATGGCCGGCTTGCACCGTCAGTGTAGCGTTGGCCGGGATAAAGCCGGCATCCGGCCTTTTCCCAATCCTCTTGACCTTCCAGTGACTGGAAGCCTTATCTCCTTCCACATGGACAATTCAACTTCCCCCTCGCCTGCCTTGGAAAAGGCCGCATCGTGCTGCGGTTCGGCCGCCGCTGCATCCGAATCACCTGCCGTGGAAAAGGCCGCCTCATGCTGCGGGACGGCAGCAGGTCAGAATGATGATGCGCCAGCGACAAAACCTGCGCGCAAACGCGACTGGCTGCTTCTGGGGTCCGGCCTGACGATTCTCATCGCTTATGCGGCGTCGTTTTTCCTCGACCATGGCGATCTGTGGGGTCTGGGTCATTTCACCCATGCCATCCGCGATATGATGCACCTTATGTGGTGGGGCATTCTGGTCGGCATGGTGGCCGTCGGCCTTATCGACCGGGTGCCACGGGAGTTCGTGATTGCGGTGATTGGGCGTGACCAGGGTGCGAAAAGCATCGGGCGTGCGGTGCTTGCCGGCTTCTTTCTTGATCTGTGCAACCATGGTGTCCTGATGGTCGGCGCTAAGCTCTATGAGCGCGGAGCTAGCCTCGGTCAGGTGTTTGCCTTCCTGATTGCAAGCCCTTGGAACTCCTTGTCGCTCACCATCATCATCGGCTTGATGATGGGCTGGGGTTGGATGTTGGTGTTCATTCTGGCCTCGCTGGTGATTGCCCTGGTGGCGGGGCTGATTGTGGAGGCGCTGGAACGGGCCGGGAAAGTGCAACCCAATCGCAACCGTGTTGATCTGCCGGAGGATTTTTACGTCTGGCGCGAGGCGAAAGCCGGTCTCAAGTCTCAGCGCTATGACTTTGCGTTTGTGACGGATGTTGCGCGTCGCTCGGTCACGGCCAGCCGCATGGTGCTGCGCTGGCTGTTCTTCGGCGTGGTGCTGGCGGCGCTCATTCAGGTGACGGTGCCGACGGATGTCTTCGCCGCTTGGTTCGGCGCAACCTTGCTTGGGCTTCTCACCACGCTGATTGCCGCGACCATCATCGAAGTCTGCTCGGAAGGCTCTGTGCCCATTGCTGCCGATCTGATGGCCCGTGCCCAGGCGCCGGGCAACGCCTTCACCTTCCTGATGGCGGGCGCGGCCACCGACTACACCGAGATCTTAGTGCTGAAAGAGGTCACCGGCCGGCTGAAAGCCGCGCTCCTGTTGCCTCTGCTTACCGTGCCGCAGGTTGTCGCCATCGGTTGGGTGCTGAACGGCGTGGGATAGCCAGGCTTGGGGCGAGCCTCTTCCTGTGTCTGCTTGACATGCCCACGCAGGAGTGAGAGGGCTCACGCCGTCGGTCGTGTTATAAAGTAACGAGTACGCCGATGGACGCGATGCAGTCTGACATCCGGTGTGAGGAAAATGTCCATCATCCCAACGAGCTATGAAGAATGGGAACACTGCATCACGGTGAAGTGCCGTATCCCATTGACGCCTGATTATGTTGCCGAGCGGATCGAAGCGCTCCAGGACATGGATGACTTCCACACTCTGAAGTTCATCGAGCGCTGGGGTGAGGCTCATTATGAGCGCACGCTCGGTTGGTTCCGCGAAGCTGAGGTGCGGCTCAGCCAGTGAGCATGTCTGCCGAACCGGCTGGCCCGCAGCTTCCGATCACGATCCTCAACGGGTTTCTCGGCGCGGGAAAGACGACACTTCTCCAGCATCTTTTGCTTCAGGCGCGCGAGCTTGAAGATGTCCGCCTTGCCGTGATCATCAATGAAATGAGCGAGCTTGATGTCGATGGCCGCATCCTCGACACCAGCGAAGTTCTCTCCAACCGCGATCCTTTGTTCGCCTCCATTCCCGCCGGGAGCATAAGCAGCGAGCAGGGCCTAAAGCGCTTCACCGAGGCGGTGGATACTTTCCGCGAAAGCGGCGCCACGCATATCCTTATCGAAACATCCGGCAGCACTCACCCCTGGCCGCTTCTTGAGGTGATTCGAACCCAGGAAGCTGTCCAGCTGCATGGGTTTTTGTCGATCGTTGACACCGTCACCCTGGCGCATGATTTTGATATGGGCCGGGCGATTGTGCCGGCCGGCCAAGAGAACCTTGCAGCCAAGAAACGCGGCATTGAGAACCTTCTTGCCGAGCAAATCATGTTCGCGAACCGCATTCTGCTGAGCAAGTTGGATCGCGTGGGCATGGAGCGTCTGCGCGAGGTCGCCGAGGCGATCCACCCAATCAATCCTGGCGCCGACATTATGGGCATGCAGTGGGGCAATGTGAATCTGCGCGATCTCCTCGCCATGCCGCCTTACGACCATGCGCGCGTTGCGACGCTGGGTGCCGAACTTACGCAATGGGACAAGGATCACGGCACAAGCTCCATGGCGAGCGCCGCGGACTATCGGATTGAGAGCATCGTCATCTCCGATCCGCGGCCCTTTCATCCGCAGCGCCTGTGGGATGTCTACCACCACTTTCTGGGAGAAGGCATCTACAGGAGCAAAGGTTTCTTCTGGCTGCCGACCCGCGACAAATACCAGCTCCTGTGGAACCAAACCGCCGGCAGCGTTGGGCTTGGCATCATCAATTTTTGGAAGGTTGCCGCGCTGGAGGATGAAAGCCTCAATCTGTTGCCCGAGGAGCGTGAGGAAATCGAGCACGCTCTGGAAGGCCTCTCGCCGGAGTTTGGCGATCGCCATTGCCATATGACGGTGATCGGCGACCGCGACGGGCTGAAGACCTTTGCCGATGCGTTGCGCGCGTGCCTATGTTCAGACGAAGAAGTCGAGCAATGGAAGGCTGGGCACGTTTTTGACGACCCCTGGCCAGACGCAACGGCCTAAACGAGTCTTCTGGCGGCCCGTTTTGATCAGGCCGTTGTTTTGTCGGCAGTTTCTCCCAGGCCTGAAAGGCCAGCGCCCAGTTTTCTGAGCGTTGCGATCATCGCTTCTAGTTCTTGATGATCGAGCCCGGTGTCCTCAATCATGCAGGCCGTGATGGCGCCCGCCTTCGACTGAAGGGTCTGGCCGGCAGGCGTCAGCGAGACAACAACCTGCCGCTCATCCTGCTTGCTGCGTTCCCGGCGCACCAATCCATTGGCTTCAAGACGCTTAAGCAGCGGTGTCAGTGTGCTGGTTTCCATGGCCAGGCTGGACGCAATCTCGCTGACGATGCGGTGATCGCGCTCCCAAAGCAGCACCAGAGTTATGTACTGCGGATAGGTCAGCCCAAGCGCCGACAAGTGCTTCTTGTAAGCCCGGTTCACCACATGCCAGGTAGCGTAAATGGCGTGACAAAACAAATCGTCGGCATGTGAGGGCGTTGGCGTATCGGCCATAGGGGAACCTCCAAGAGACATATCGTACACGATATAATCGCTTGACAGCTATTTAAACCCTCTATTTATATCGTGCACGATATAAACGGGAGCGATAGGAATCGGGAAATGAGCTGGCTACCCACATTGATGACGACAACCGCCGAAGAAGGTTACGATCTGGCGATCAAGCTTTCACGCATGGCTGTGAAAAAGACCCAACCGGACGATGACGCGCGGGGCCGTATGCGGCCCGATTACGCCAACAACGCCGACAGTTTGACGATGGTGTCGCACGTTGTGGCGACCAATTTCAGAACGGTTGCTGCCGCCAACAATTACTGGCGGGACTGACCCTGGATTGTCGCCAGCGTGGTCTCGGCGAGGATGTCGACCATTGTTGACGCTGCCGGTGTCAGATGGCTGGAGGCGAGAAGCCTCAGCTCCACCCGTGGAAGCTCGGGCAATGCCTGCCAGTGACCGACATCGACAATGTCGTCGGGCAAGGCGTGATCGATGCGTACGCCGACACCGAAATGGGCGCGTAAGGCCGCCCAGACCGCTTGAAGGCTGGGCGTTGTGAGGGCTGCGCGCCAGCGTGAGCCCGCCCGGTCCATGGCGTTGATGGCGATTTGGCGGAACAGGCAGGGGTGGTTGAAGAGCACGAGCGGAACCGGCGCTTGCGTCAAGGCTTCAGGAAAATGCTCATGCGCGAGCCATTTGAGCTGCCGTTCGCAGAGAAGCGAGCCGCGCTCGGCGGATGCTGATGGGAAAAAGGCAATGGCCGCGTCAAGCCGCCCGGCATCGATCTCATCGCCGATGATATGGTTGTTGCCGGCGCGCACCGTGATGTGAACGTCGGGGTGGCTGTCCTGGAAAGCCTGTGTGGCGGCAGGCATGACATCATCGAAAAAGTCCTGCGGAATGCCAAGCCGCACGGTTTCTGGCTCAACGGAAGCGCCCACGGCCCGTGCTGCTTCATCGTTCAGCGCAATGATCTGCCGAGCATAGTCAGCCAGCGCCGTCCCCGCTTCGGTGGGAACAAGGCCGCGGCCCCGGCGCACGAACAGCGGCGCGCCTGCTTGAAGTTCTAACTTCTTCAGCTGCCGGCTGATCGCCGGTTGTGACAGGCCCAGTTCGTCAGCTGCACGGGAGAAACTCTTCTGCTCGATCCCCGCCAGAATGGCGCGCAGCGCGTCGATATCGAAGTTGGTTCTCATATGCGTTTTCCGAATGTGACGATTTCGATATATTCGTTATTCGCAAGTTTAGTTCGATGCTAGCGTTCTGATCAAGAACGGCTTTGGGCGACCTTTGGTCCTGGCTGGAATTGATGAGAGATGCGCAGCGCGATGATGGACCTTTCCCCCAGCAAACCTCCGTCACCCACCATTCGACGGTCGGTTCTGGTGCTGATCGCCGGGTCGCTGATCGCGTTGGTTGCCGTGGGTATGCGCCACTCCTTCGGGCTGTTTCTGGACCCCATCACGCGAGAGTTGCCGTCTATCGATCGGGAGGCTTTTGGCTTTGCCGCTGCCTTGCAGAATCTGGTTTGGGGGCTCGCTCAACCCTTTGCCGGTATGATTGCTGATCGGTTCGGTACGTTTCGCGTGGTCTTTGTCGGCGGGGCGCTTTACGCGCTGGGCCTTTGCTGCGCGGCCCTCAGCTCAACATCCGTGGGGCTGACCGTCGGCTTGGGCGTGCTGGTCGGCATGGGGTTGAGCGCCACAACCTATGCCGTGGTGCTGGGCGCTGTTGGTCGCCAATATCAGCCGGAAAAGCGCTCAACCGCGCTGGGGATCGCCTCGCTTGGTGGATCTATCGGCATTTTTCTGTCCGTTCCGCTAACCCTTGGTCTGATTGAGCAGCTGGGCTGGTCGAGCGCGCTTATTGGCCTTGCGATGATTGCGCTTGTCATCTGCCTTTTATCACCGACGCTGGCCGGACGGGCCGAGATGACCGGGCCAGAGCAATCGATGGGGGCGGCGATCTCCGAGGCGCTTCGCCATCGGGGCTTCGTGCTTCTGCTTCTGGGGTTCTTTGTCTGTGGGTTCCAGCTCGCTTTTATCGGCATCCATCTGCCGGCCTATTTGCTTGACCGAGATCTTGATGTCTGGCTCGGCGGTGCAGCGCTTGCCACGATTGGAGCGACCAACATTATCGGAACGCTCGCCTGCGGCGCCCTGGGTGACCGGATGAGCAAGAAGAACCTGTTGGCCGCGCTTTATCTGGTGCGGGGGGCGGTTGTCGCCGTGTTCATTCTGCTTCCCCCGTCAGCCGTCACGACCTTGGTGTTCGCCGCGCTGATGGGCTTCACCTGGCTTGGTACTGTGCCATTGACTAGTGGAATTGTGGCCCAGGTTTTCGGGCCGCGCTACCTGGCGACGCTGGTCGGCATCGTGTTTCTGATGCACCAGCTTGGCAGTTTCCTGGGTGCCTGGCTGGGTGGGTATGCCTTTGATCGCTGGGGGTCTTATGACCTTGTGTGGTGGATGGTCGTCCTTTTGGGTGTTCTGGCGGCGCTGCTTCACTGGCCCATCAATGAGCGCCCGTTGCGATCACCTGATGCGATGCAGGCCAAGGGTTCATAATGCTGAACCGGCGAGAATTGCGCGCTCTGGCATGGGTCGCCCTAGCGCTGGCGGTGCTGGGCGCATGGGCCAAGACGCTCACTGCCCATGCGGCCTTTTTCTCGCAGTCTGCACTCTTCTCGTTTCTGTGTTGAATTTTACACCGCAAATATTTGCGTAGTGGTTGGGTAGGGCTTTGATAGGCGCCCAAGTTAAAGCTTTGGCGATAGAATCTCAGGCAATGTTTCCCGCTGGTTGTGGTCAAGCTAAAATTGAAACCTCTACTAAGCCCTTACTTTTCATGATCTTCCCGTTCAGTGAACATTAACCATGCCAGTCGATTGTTGGCATTCCTTTTTCACGCGCTCTTGGGGGAGTTGATGAACAAGCTATCGATCGGCGCCAGGCTCATTGGCGGCTTTGGCATGGTTGTCCTTATTGTGGTTGGCATGGCTGGATTCGCTTTCTTCAATGCCATATCCAACGCTACATCTTTTACGGACTATCGTTCCACCGCGCGGCTTTCCAACGCCACGTCGGAGCTGAACAGCTCTATTATGATGATGCGCTTGCAGGTTATGAAGTTTCGGGCCGGCGGATTGCAGGATATGCGACCAGCCGTCACGCAAGAGGCAGAACGCGCCCGTGAGGCGATTGCAAACCTCCAGTCCATTGATGCGAGCGCCGACATCTCCGCCCTTCGCGATGATGTTGATCGGTATGTGCGTGGTGTCGTTGCTGCCAATGATCTGCAGGATCAGCGTCATGAGCTGGTGCATGGAACATTTGACCCAGCGGGTATCGCTGCGCGCCGCAATCTGACGGATATTATGGAATCAGCCTATGCGGATTCTGATCCTGAGGCTGCCTACTATGCGGGACGGGTCCAGCAGCATTTGATGCTGGCAAGGTTCTATGGCGCCGACTTCCTGCTCACCAACGCTGATGGCTCACGAAACCGTACATTCCAGGAGATCGAGGCCGCTTTGGTGGAGGAAGACCAACTTCTTCGATCCTTGCAGAACCCGGGTCGTCGAGCGTTGGCGATGCAAGCCAAGGAGAACATTGAAACGTATCGGGAAACGTTCGCCGAGATCGTTGATATCATCCAGACACGCAATGCCATCTATACCGAACAGCTTGACGTGATCGGGCCGGCAGCCATGGCAATGGCTGGGGACATCGCTACAACACAGCGCGCCGAGCAAGATCGAATCGGGCCAATTTTATCGGCTGAATTCCAGTCACAGCGCGGTGTCGTTCTTGGCATTGGCGCTGTGGGAACCCTGCTCGCCTTGGCCCTTGGCCTGTTTCTAGCGCGCAGCATCTCTGCACCTGTCGTCGGTCTGACTCGCATTATGCGCACCATGGCTGACGGCGATTTCAGCGTCCGGGTGTCCGGTACAGACCGCGGCGATGAGATCGGCACGATGGCCCAGACGGTCGAAGTGTTTAAGGCAAACGGCCTGGAACGTCAGGCGTTGGAACAGCGTTCCCAAACTGAACAGGCAGAGCGCCAGCGGATCCACCAGGTGCAGGAAGCGGCGATTGCCAAATTTCAAAGCCATGTGGATGAAATCTTGTCTACGCTTGGTGAGCGCACGCGCGAAATGAGCGATACCGCTGGAGAGTTGAACGGCCTTGCTGGGCATGCGCGCAGCCAGGCCTCATCTGCTGACTCGTCGGCGCAGGAAACGTCCAACAGCGTGCAAACGGTGGCGACGGCTAGTGAGGAACTGGCAAGCTCCATCCAGGAGATCAGCCGGCAGGTTTCGCGGGCCACCGATGTGGTACGTTCGGCGTCGGAGAAGTCCAACACCTCGGTTGAGGAGGTAGGGAAACTGGCTGAGACTGGTCAGAAGATAGGCGATGTGGTGGGCCTCATCCAGGACATTGCCGAGCAAACCAATCTTTTGGCGCTCAACGCGACCATTGAGGCTGCGCGGGCCGGTGAGGCTGGTAAGGGATTTGCCGTGGTTGCAACCGAGGTGAAGGCACTGGCTGAACAGACCGCCAAGGCGACCGATGAGATCAGCAGTCAGATCAACGAGGTGCAGACATCAACGGTTCGCGCTGTGGAGATGATCAAGGAGATTGCCGCAATTGGCGAGGAACTTGATGAGGTGACGACCACCATCGCCTCGGCCATTGAGGAGCAGGGCGCAGCCACCCAGGAGATCAGCAGCACAACTGCGCTGGCTTCCAACTCCACGACCTCGCTGGCTGCTGGAATCTCAGAAGTGAACGGCGCAATCAGCAAGACCGGCGATGCTGCCACGATGGCCAGCAAGGTTTCCGGCGCTTTGGCCGACCAGACTGATGCCATGACCCGAGCGGTTGAAGAGTTCTTCACCGAGCTGCGCCGCGGTGACGAGCGACAAACGGCACGAGCTGCTTAAGCAACTGCTGGAAATCGATCCATGATACCTGGCGTTGGCTTCACCGCTTACGCCAGGATTCTTGCAATGGACAATCAGTCTTTATCGCGCTTTCCAGCGGCGTCCTTGATGCCAAGCCGGCGGGCAGCGAGGTAGGGAAGGAAAGTGGCTGCCGCTATCAGCCCGGCGAACAGGAAGGGCGCACCGGGGAAGAAGGGCAGATCGCCATCTTCGCGCGCAAAAAGGGCGAACAACCCCGTCAGGATGGGCGGGGCGATGAAGAACACCATCGATTTGGCCGACGTGATGGCACCCGTCACTTCGCCCTGGCGGGTTTCGTCCACCGCATTGGAGGCAAGGGCCTGAATGGCCGTTGTCCCGATGCCGGAAATGCCCGCTAGAAGCATCACCGCCAACGCCCCCCAGGTGCTCGTCACGAAGGCGAACAGCGCCATGGTGAGGACGGTGAGGAGCGTGGAGACAACCACCACACCGTGTTCGCCGATCTGCTTGAGCGCGATGCGGATCAAAAACCCTTCAGCCAGCGTGATGAGCACGCCGAACAGGGCGAGTGACAAGCCTACTTCAGCGACTGACCAACCATAAACGAGCGGCGTGAAATAGGCCCAGATCGCGGGATACACTTGGAGGGCCAGCTCAAGACAACCGTAAGCCGCGATCAGCATCAGCACTGGTTTCATTGGCAAAAAGGCGATCAGGGCGCCGACTGGGTTGGCGCGCCCCAGCTCGAACGGGCGGCGTTTGGTCTTTGGCAGGCTTTCGGGCAGCACGAACAGTCCGAACAGGAAATTTAAGGCGCACAGGAAAGCGGCTGCAAAGAAGGGCAGGCGCGGGTCGATGCTGCCCAGAACACCGCCGATAGCCGGCCCTATGACGAAGGCGATGCCGAACGCGGCACCAACAAGGCCGAAACTTGCGGCGCGCTTATCCTTCGGTGCGATGTCGGCGATGTAGGCAAAAGCGGTGGTGAAGGTTGCCGCCGCCATGCCAGAGGCAATTCGACCGATGAAGAGCCATAACAGCGTCGGTGCCAGCGCCATGATGAGATAGTCCACCGCCAGCATGGCGAGGCCACATAGAAGAACCGGCCGCCGGCCATAGGCGTCGGAGAGGTTGCCGAGCACCGGCGCCGCCAAAAACTGCATGAAAGCGTAGGAAAACATCAGCCAGCCGCCAATTGTGGCGACCTGGGCGAAGTCGATTGCGGCAGCGGGTGTGTCCGTTACATTAGCGATGAGCTGCGGCAGGACCGGGATGATGATGCCGAGGCCTGTCGCATCGAGCAGCACCGTGACCATGATGAAAGCCATGGCCTTTCGGCTGCCGCCGGCAGCGGGGGACGCCGTTTCATCGGAGGGTGTTGCGGGATCGGACATGGAGCCCGACCCCTGCGCGTTCAGCCGTCAGGGGTCAAGGCAAAAGCGGGCGAGGGGCTTTGGCTTCTACTTCAGTTCGTCGACCGATGTGATGACCGTGCCAAGCAAGCCATAATCCTTGGCTTCATCGGTGTTGAGCCAGAAGTCCCGATCCATGTCGGATTGCAGACGCTCAACCGTCTGGCCGGTTGCTTCTGAGAAGATCTCGTAGAAGCGTTCGCGCATTTTACGGATTTCGTTGGCCTGGATCTCGATATCGGAGGCTTGACCACCGACGCCGCCGCGCGGCTCGTGCAGCAAGAAGCGTGTTTTCGGCAGACAGAAGCGGCGTTCCTTGGGAGCCGCGACAAAGATCAGCGCGCCAGCGGAAGCAACCCAGCCGGAGCCAATGGCGTTCACCTTGGGGCGGATGAAACGGATGACATCATGAATCATGTCGCCTGATTCCACATGGCCGCCAGGGGAGGAGATCAGAAGGTTGATCGGGTCATCGCTGATCTGCGCCAGCGCCAGAAGGCGGCTTGTTGCCTCACGGGCGACCTTGTCGTTGATCTCACCTGTGATCAGCACGAAGCGGGCATCGCTGAAGGCTTCGTCCAGCTTGTTACCAAGACCTTTGGCTTTGTCACTGTCGTCCTTGTTGGCGTCCATGCGGGGGTTCATGAGGAACATCCTTTGTCGAATCGGGGCCGGCGCCATAGCCGACGTTGATCAAGGCCTAGCGACCGGCTGGCCAGAGCGTCAACCATCAAGGTTGGTGTTGCTTAAACCGGCTTCAAGGTGTCGGGGTCGATGCCGCCCATCGCGCAGACGATCTTCCATTCTTCATCCTTCACCGGCTGGACCGAGAGCCGCATGGAGGTGACAAGGCTCATGTCGGCCAGGCTTTCGGTCGCTTTAACGGCTTTCAGAGAAACCGGGTTTGGCACATCGGCCAGCGCGCGGATGTCCACGCACTCCCAGCGTTCGTCGTCGGTGGTCGAATCGGGGTGAATCTCGGCGGAGACTTCAATGATGCCGACAATCTCCAGCCCCTCATTGGAGTGGTAGAAGAAGCCGCGATCGCCCAGCTTCATCTCGCGCATGAAGTTGCGCGCCTGGTAGTTGCGGATACCGTCCCATTCCTCGCCAGCCTTGCCCTTGGCCTTTTGCTGCTCCCAGGACCATTTGAAGGGTTCGGATTTGAACAGCCAATACCGCATCATGCACTCTCCGGATTGTTGAGTAGCCAAGCCCAGGGGCGGATATCCACGCTCTGGAAAAGACCTGCCTTGGCATAAGGGTCATTGGCGGCGAAGGCCTCAGCGGCAGCCTTGTCTTCAACCTCGATGATCACCAGCGACCCGTTCGGCTTGTCATCCTCGCCCATGAAAGGCCCAGCACCTTTCAGCCCATCGCCCAGGCTCTGCAAATGTTCCAGATGGGCCGGACGGTTGTCGAGCCGAACCTGGAGATGGTCCGGCTTGTCGGTGCAGATCAGGGCAAAGAGCATGAAGGGTCCTGTCGTTCGGTTAGCTGATTGATTCCAGGGTTTCAGATTCGCGTTTCGGACTCACGTTTCAAGGGCCGTGCCATCAGCTGCGCTATGACATCGTCCACTGTGCACTCGCCTTCCACGATGGCGGCGACAGCGGCCGTGATGGGTAAGTCGACGCCATGGTCGTAGCCGAGGGCAAGTGCGGCGGTAGCCGTTTTTGCCCCTTCGGCAAGCGGCTGCTTAGACTCCATAAGCCGGCTAACTGTCTCTCCTTGGCCAAGCCGTTCCCCGAAGTGGAAGTTGCGTGAACCTGCTGTTGAACAGGTAAGCACAAGGTCGCCCAATCCGGAGAGGCCAGAGAGCGTTTCGGGGCGTGCGCCAAGTGCTATAGAAAGCCGGCTAAGTTCTGCGAAACCGCGACTGATCAAAGCGGCCTTGGCGCTTTCGCCCAGACCCTTCCCAGCGATGACACCTGCTGCAATTGCGAGCACATTCTTGAGCGCGCCGCCCAGTTGTACCCCGATGATGTCGTCGCTAACATAGGGACGGAACATCGGACGTTGAATCCTGGCGGCGATTTGTTCCGTCTCCGTAATGGACTGACTCGCAAGCGTCACCGCTGTGGGCAGACCACGGGCAACATCATGGGCGAAGGATGGGCCGGAGAGCACCGCCAAGGTGCGGCGTGGAACCTCTTCGCCGGCAACTTCGGTAAGGCGCTTTCCGGTGTCGCGCTCGAGCCCCTTGGCGGTTAGAATCAGGGTCTGGTCGGCCTGCAAGTAGGGCTGGATCTGCCCCAGGGTTGCGCGTGTCGCCTGAGCAGGGGCAGCCAGGACTATGACGGCATTAGGTGACCGCGCGAAGACTCGCCGCATCGCATCATCCCGTTCCAAGGAATACGCGATGAGACTCTCTGGTAAGCGGATTTCCGGGAGATAGTCTGCGTTCTCATGTAAGTCATTGATTGACCCTGCCTTTTCCTCGCTCCTAGCAACCAGGGCGGTGGGCGAATCCGGGCCATGCAGCATGATGGCAAGGGCGGTACCCCAGGCGCCAGCACCTACAACAATGGTGTCGAGTTTGGTCCCATCGGCCTCTGTCATGCCCTGGCACCCTTGCGACCACCGCCCAATTTGGGCGTTGCATCGCTATCAAGTGGCCATCGGGGGCGGGCAATGGGGTCTACCGACGGCAGTCCGGCCGCCTGTCTTTCCAGGGCAGCCCAGGCGATCATGGCGGCATTGTCTGTGCAATGCTTAGCCGGCGGTACAACTAGTCGTCCATTGCGTTCGTCTAGGAGGTCATTCAACACCAGTCGGAGGTGGGTGTTGGCTGCCACCCCGCCAGCGGCGACAAGGGTTGGGGCACGGCCGAACTGGTCGGTGAAACGGTCCAAAGCATGGCGAAGACGGTTGCCAACGATCCGTCCGATGGTGGTCTGGAAGCTTGCGCACAGGTCAGACACGTCCTGATCGGACAGGGGTGCATGTTTTTCCGCTGTGAGGCGAAGCGCAGTTTTTAAGCCGGCAAAGGAAAAGTCGCACCCGGGTTTGCCCTTGAGGGGCTCGGGCAGCTGAAAACGGGTCGGATCACCTGAGGCTGCCATGCGCTCCACAGCCGGTCCACCGGGGAAGCCTAATTGAAGTAACTTAGCCGTCTTATCAAATGCCTCGCCAAGTGCGTCATCAAGGGTTGTGCCCCATCGCTCATACTGGCCGACGCCGGTGACGCACAGGATCTGCGTGTGCCCACCGGAGACCAGAAAGAGGAGGTAAGGAAAGGCGACCTCTTCTCCGAGCCGAGGCGAGAGCGCATGACCTTCAAGGTGGTTGATCGCGGCAAAAGGTTTGCCGGTGGCGCTCGCCATCGCCTGGCCGGTGACCATGCCGACAAGCACCCCGCCGATGAGGCCGGGTCCAGCGGTGGCGGCCACCAGATCAAGATCAGCTGGATGAAGATCGGCCTCTTTTAGAGTGGCAGCAATCAGATGATCCAGATGCTCGCCATGGGCGCGGGCGGCAATCTCTGGCACCACCCCGCCATAGGGAGCGTGATCGGCGATCTGGCTGAGCACCGTTTCGGATTCGATCACCGCGCGGCCGTCCGCCTCGCGCCGCACAATGGCAACGGCGGTTTCATCGCAGCTTGTTTCGATGGCAAGGGCGCGCATAGAAGAAGGGGTATCCGACGGGTCGACCATTTGGCTGGCTTGGCTGGCCTTGTCGCAGGCCATAGCATTGGCGAAGCAGCAAGCACCATCTTTCTTGCGCCCGGTCCACCGTTTCCCGCCTTTGGTGCGACTTCAGGAGTAGTTTTTTGGCCGCCTCATCCCCGCTTTTGACGATCGGCACACGTGGCAGCGCGTTGGCGCTGGCTCAGGCCTATGAGACCCGCAGCCGTTTGGTTGCCGCCCATGGCTGCTCCGAAGACGATGTCGCCATTGAGGTGTTTTCCACCAAGGGCGACCGGATTTTGGATCAACCGCTAGCGGAGATCGGTGGCAAGGGACTGTTCACCGAGGAAATCGAGGCGGCGCTTTCTAATGGTAGCGTCGATATCGCGGTGCATTCCTCCAAGGATATGCCGACGGTGCTGCCAGAGGGGCTGGTGCTGGACGTGTTCCTGCCGCGCGAGGACGCGCGCGATGTGTTCATCACCCGCGACGGCGCGACGCTGGACAGTCTGCCGGAAGGCTCTGTGGTTGGGACGGCGTCGTTGCGGCGCGCGGCTCTGGTGAAGCGGGTGCGGCCTGACCTAGAGACGGTATCGTTCCGAGGCAATGTGCAGACAAGGCTGAAAAAGCTCGGTGATGGCGTGGTGGATGCGACGCTGCTGGCACTGGCAGGCCTCAAACGGCTCGATATCGAGGTGGAACATTTGCAAGTGCTTGATCCAGCGCAGTTTCCACCGGCCCTGGCGCAAGGAGCCATCGGTATCGAATGCCGGGACGGCGATGCGAGGGTTCTTGATCTACTCGCCCCGATCCATGATGGCGCAACCGGCGAAGCCGTGGCCTGTGAGCGCGCTTTCCTGCGGGCACTGGATGGGTCATGCCGCACCCCAATTGCCGGCCATGCCGTTCTGGACGGCAATGAGATCGCGCTGTCGGGCCTGGTGCTCAGCGAGGACGGCGCGCGGGAGTTCGGCACCGAGGTGCGCGGTCCACGGGCCAATGGCGTCCAGATGGGTGCGGATGCTGGCGCGGCGCTGAAAGAACAGGCGGGACCGGATTTCCTGCCCCACTGGTCACATTAACTGGCCCCGTGGCACGCGTTCTTGTCACACGGGCGCAACCGGAAGCGGACGCGACAGCCGCGCGCCTTGTTGCGCTCGGGCATGAGGCAATCGTTGCTCCGTTGACGCGGATCGAGCCACTGCCTGATGGACTGGCGGCTTTGGCGAAGCAGCTGAAAAATGCCGATTCGAACAGAACCCTTCTGTTGGCGACCAGCAGTCGCGCCATTCAAGTGACTGAAAGCGAGGAGTTTTTCCCCGCTCTGGCCCGTTTTCCTTGGGCTGTTGTTGGAACCCGTTCGGCAAAAAAGCTCTCCGAACTTGGAGCAGAGCTTGCGGTGCCGCCGGCGCCAGATGTCCAACATCTGATCGCTGATTTGAAAAAAAGGCAGCAGGCGCGAGCGGAAGCGCCTGATCAAGTCTATCTGTGCGGGGCCGATCGGCGCGCGGCGCTTGAAGCAGCCTTTCCTGACATGACTGCCTTAGAGATTTACCGAGCCAAAGACTTGGATGGTTTCGATCCCGAAACTTTATCTGGTTTGCAGGATCAGCCAGCTGAATGTGCGCTGGTCTACTCGGCGCGAAGCGCGGCTTTGATTGCGACCGCTTTCACAAAAGCGGGTCTTGCCGATCTGGCGCAGCGAATCATCTGGGTGTGTCTCTCGCAGGAGGTCGCCGAGGCGCTCCAGGGCGCTTTCGGATCGCAGGTGCCGACGCGTATTGCCCCTCAACCGGACGAGGATGCACTTTTCGCGCTTTTGCCCTGACGAAAATCATGGACTTGCCATGATTGGATTGCCTTGGTGTCATTATGGCTGATCGCCAGCCATGTGGTGCTGGTTTATAGATCGGATGTGCGGCGTGCGGTGACGCTCATGAGTCGTGAAGGTCCGGACCGGTCCGACATGAGCCCAGATTGAAACGCCAGCGAAACCATTTAGGCCCATAGCGGGACGAAACGATACGATTGAGGACGGCGTGGCGACAGGATCAGGCCCAACATCCGGTTCATCTTCAGGCGGCGCCAAGCCGGGCGCCAGCACAACCAATCGGCGCAAGCGCACGGCGGCAAAGAGCGGTGGTAAGACCAGCGCCAAGCCGACCCGGGCGAAAAAACCTGCAAGCGCTACGCGGCGGACGTCCAAGCCGCTGATCGTCGACGTTGAACCAGCCGCCGTGCGCACCACGGCCAAGGCTGCGGCACCCAAAGCGGAAAGCTCAGGATCGCCCTCTGCTTCGGATGGCATCAGCAAAGAGACGGCGAAAACGGCTGGTCTTTTCGCTGACGGGGGCTCTGCCAAGGCTGCGACGGCAGAGAAGTCATCCACGCCGGCCGAATCTGAGGACAAGAGCAAAGCGGCGCCATCCGATGCCGGATCGACTTCACCCAATTCCAAAGAAGCAACAGTCCCCGCTCGCGCTGCCTCAAGCTCTGGCCCAAGCCCGTTTTACCTCTTCGCCGCCGGACTGATCGGTGCACTGCTCGCGCTGGCTTTGATGTTTCTGGCAATTGTTTCCGGGTTCATCGCGCCGCGTGATGATCGGGTTGACCAACAGGCGCAGGCTTTGGCGACACTCAATGACCGCGTCACCGGGCGGCTAACTAGCCTTGAAACGCAGATCGGTGAAGTACGGACTGCATTGGCCGACCAGGTTGAGCCCATCTCGGCACGCCTTGATGCCTTGGATGCAGCAGTTTCCGGCGGCATTCCAACAGTTTCCGATGGTGATCCTTCGGGCGCCGTGCTGGAAGCCGTTCAGAGCGATATCGCCGACAACCGTTCAGAACTTGAAGCGCTCGCTGCCGGTCTGAGTGCCGAGGTCGCGGCCCTGCAAGCGCAGCTCGAAGATCTTGCCGCTATAGGCGTTGGCGGCGATGCGGTGGAGGTCGGTGGCGGTCAGACCAATGGAGACGGTTCAGATGCCGCGGCGAGCGGCCTTGCCGAAACAAACGCTGAGGCTTTGGCCGCGCTTTCTGGCGATTTGGCCGAGGTGGCTGGGCAACTTTCGGCACTGGCCGACGCAGTAACAGACCTTGAAGCGCGATCGGCGGACGAGGCAACCTCAAGGCTCACGCTGGAAGATCGGATGGACGGTGCGCTTGCTTCCCTTACGACAGAGTTGCAAGCGCAGCGTTCGGCCGCCGAGGCCGTTGCTGAACAGGCGGCCATGGCGTTGGAAGGTCAGTCTGCCCAGGTTCCCGATGCGCTTGCCCGCATAGGTCTTGCGCTTGATGGAGTGACAGATGCCCGCAATCGAGGTGCTGGCGTTCTACAGGCCATCGATGCGCTCACATCGGCGGCTGGCGCTGATGAGGCGTTTGCCGGTGCCGTCGCTCCCCTTGCCGGGCTTGAACTCTCTGGGCCCTTGAGCGATGCGGCGCTGCTTGCCACCTTCAACGGTGTTGAGCCAGCCATGCGGGCAGCGGCACCTGCGCCAGAAGGCAGCGGCCTGTTGGGGGCGCTTGAGAACCGGGCGCGGCAGATGGTGACCATTCGCGGTCCTGAACCTGCTGCCACAGAAGCCGACGGCACGACAGCAAGCGCCCATGAGCAGATCGACCGCCTCGGTCTGTTGATTGGCGCTGGCGGATATGATGCGGCGCTTAGCCTTGCCAACGATTTGCCGCCTGAGGTGCAGACGGCCAGCGGTGCGCTCATCGATGCACTGCAGGCGCGCACGGCGCTGGATGCATCGCTGAACAGCGTGCGTGCTGTGCTCACCAATCGACTTATCACCGAGGCCAGTGGTGCTGGCGCAACGAGCCCGTAGACCCCATAGTTAACGCCTGAGTGGAGGCACAACCCATGCTGCGCGTGTTGATCTTTCTGGGGCTGGTTTTGGCGTTCGGCCTGGGCTTTGCCTGGCTGGCTGATCGCCCGGGCACGGTCGCCATCGACTGGATGGGGTATCAGGTTGAGCTGTCGGCCATGCTGGCCGCCATTGGCCTTGTCGTTGTCATTGTCGGCGTCATGGCGACCTGGTGGGTTCTAAAAACCATCCTTCGTTCGCCGCAAATTATGGGCGGCTACTTTTCCGCCCGGCGCCGCGACCGCGGCTATGATGCCCTGTCGAGCGGGCTGGTTGCGGCCGGCTCTGGCGATGGCAAAGCCGCCCAGCGCCATGCCAAGATGGCCACCAAGCTGATGCCAGAAGCACCGCTGACACGCGTGCTGGCGGCAAGCAGCGCTGACCTTGCCGGCGACCCGGATGGAAAGCGCCTTGCCTATCGGCAGATGCTGGATGATCCCAAAACCCAGCTTTTGGGCCTACGCGGGCTCTATCTCGATGCGGTCCAGCAGGACGATGAAGAAGCTGCACGGCATTATGCCGGGCAGGCCGCAGCGCTCGCGCCAGCCTTGCCATGGGCTGGTGAGGCGCAGTTTGAGGATCAGGTTCAGCGCGGCGATTGGCCGGCGGCCCGAGCGGCGCTGGAACGCAATCTTCAAGCGCGCATTGTGACCAAAGCTGAGCGCAATCGCTTGCGGGCGGTCTTGCTGACGGCGGACGCGCTTGACCGCGAAGCCGGTGATCCAGAAGCGGCGCGGCCCTTGGCCATCGAAGCAGCGCGGTTGTCGCCAGATCTGGTGCCGGCTTCGGCTGTCGCCGGGCGTCTGCTCATCCGTCAGGGCAAGATGACCCAGGCAAGCAAGGTGATTGAGAGCTGTTGGAAGAAGGCACCGCATCCTGAACTCGCCGAAGTGTATCTTTATGTTCGGCCCGGCGATGCGGTGGCCGACCGCGTTAAGCGGGCACGCAAGCTTGTTCAATTGTGTGCCCATGAGTTGGAAGGCGAGCTCGCGCTGGCGCGAACCCAAATGGAGGCAGGTGACCTCGATGATGCGCGTCAGACGCTTTCGGCCTTTACCGGGTCGGAGGCAACGCAGCGGGTTTGCCTGCTGATGGCGGAAATTGAGGAGCAGGATGGCGGTGATACGGTTGGCATGCGTGGCTGGCTAGCCCGCGCGCTGCGGGCACGCCGCGATCCGGCCTGGGTTGCTGATGGCTATATTTCGGCCAGTTGGGAGCCTGTCTCACCGCTTTCGGGCAAGGTTGATGCCTTTGAGTGGAAGGTGCCGGTGGAGCGTTTTACCGGCCATGAGCCGGTCGATATGCCCGAGAACGCCATCGCCGATGATGGGCAGGTGATGTTGCCGGCTCGTCTGCCGACTATTGTTGCCGCCAGTGGGATGGCTGCCGGCGAGGTGGAGGCCGAGGCGGGTGAGGACGCATCGATGGTCGCCGGTAAGGCGGATGCAGCAATCGTTGTCGATGCCGGCGCTACACCCGACGAACAGCCAACCGACGAACCGGAGCCGCGTGCTGCGGATGACGCTGCCGAATCAGATGCGAGCGTTGAAACGACGTCCGATGTGGGTCCAGCCGCTAAAGCCACCTCCGAACCCTCGGGGGCTGATGCAGATGGGGCTGGTGCGGATGGTGCCGATGATCGTGATGAGGCGCCTGCCGCCGAGGCCGACGAAGAAACTGGCGCCAAGGCTGACCTTTCAGCGGATACCGAGGTCGTGAAGCCGGTGGTTGTTGCCGGGTCGGGCGAGGTCGTCGATGCCGCGCTTGAAGTTGCTAATGATGATGAACCGTCCGACTCTTTGGCCGTGGAATCGACATCAAGCGATGCCAAGGCTGAAGAACCCAATGATGGAGCTCCCGTGACCGTTGTTGATGCGACGGACGCCGAAAACCCCGACCAGGAAGAAGAACCTTATCGCGGTCTACCCGGTGGCCACGCACCCGATGATCCCGGTCCTCTGGATCAGGACGAATTGGCTGCCGAGGAGGGCAAGCCTGCGCCCAATGCACCGGACGCTGATGGCAATCCCCGCCGGCGTTTCAGGCTCTTCTAGTCGACGAGATTGAACAGGGCGGACATCGCTTGCAAAGGCGGATTGATTACGCTACCCGTCCGGCTCGTTGCGCGAGGGCTTTGGCGCTCAAACGGTGCTCGTTGCCCGCGACGGATCGCTGCTGTAGCTCAGTTGGTAGAGCACGTCATTCGTAATGATGGGGTCGGGGGTTCGAGTCCCTTCAGCAGCACCATTTCTTTTTTCTCTGAGCGACCTGCACTGCCAATCATCGATGGGATGACTTGGCTCAACCATGCGCTCGATGACACTGCCAACGCTATGAAGGATGAAAGCCACCGACTGGCCGGCAGCCTGTTTGCTATCCAAACCGGCACACAAGGCCTGCCAGAAAACGGATTTGCGCTCTAGGGACGATGGGCAATGGGCGCTTTAGGCGATGCCGAGCAGACCGGTCAGATGGTTGTCGAACGACAGATCAAGCTGCGTTTCCCGCGTGCCGCGAAGAGCACCTTGGCCGGTAGTGAAACAGAAATGGTTGCCTAATGGGGCGCAGCCGGAGACGTCGGTGAGAGGAATACTCTCGATAATGCGGTGGTCGATCGCATCAAGAACATAGGCCATATTGCCGCGTGAACTGGTGACCGCTATGCGCTCGCCATCGGCGCTTGCCTTAACTGAAGCGATGTAATGGTTGAGCCGACTGAGCGCCGGGTCAGGCAGGTTGATCAGCTCGATTTCCGAGCCGCGCCGATGGCGTCCCATAAGCGGCACGATTTCAGCGCGTGTGCCCTCAAACTGCCCACCGAACCAGATCGACCGATCGCCCGCCTGCGCCATGTGGCGGATGGACAATTGGTGGAGTGATGGCGGTAGCGCCACAAGCTCCTCCAGATCGCCGGTCTCCAGGTCAAGATAGGCGAGTGACGGGACCATGTTGGCAAGGTTCAGTTTCCAACGCGGGTAATCCGGATGGGTAAGGATGCCGCCATTGGCGACCGCAATGGTGCGTTTGTCGGCCATGAGAATGGCCTCGTGTGGGCCGATCCCGTGCGTGTCGAACTCGCCAATACGCTGATAGCCCGCTTCCACGTCATAGATGCCGATCACGCCTCGCTCGTCTTCATAGGCATTTTCTGTGGCGTATAGCAGCTGTCCATCGGGCGAGAAGAAGCCATGGCCGTAAAAGTGACGGTTCGGCGCCGCCTCAAAGGCATAAGGGATGTTGCGGTCTTTAAGGTCGATGGCCAGCGCAAAGCGTCCAGGCCGACGCGCAAAGGTGATGGCCGTTTGCCCATTGGGGGCGCAAACCGTGTCGTGGCCGCGGCCTGGTAATCTCTCAGTGAAGAGGAGGGCGCCCATATCGTCGAGCGCGGCGACGCCATAGTCGCCGTTTTGATCGCGGTAGGCGGACAGAAAGGCCGGCGCACCTAACGCGCTGGCAAGTGGTGCCATGGGCAGGGCGCCAAGTGCCGCGCATAGGCCGGCAAAATGGCGCCTTGTTAGTGACATGTGTGGTGCATGTTAGTCGCCGTCCAGAGAGTTGAAGCCTATCGTCAGGCCCAATTCGGCTGGATAGACGTCGCCTATAATGCGCAATGCGCCACTGAGGGGAAGTGCTGCGCCCGCATAACGGCCATGCGTGTCTTCGCCGGCGAGGAGGGTTTCAAGGGTGTTACCGGTTTCTTCCAGAGCCTGGAGGCGGGAGACAACTTGCCTGAGCTCAAAGCGGGCGGTTCCTGCAAAGCGCTGGGACTGCTCCGGCAACAAGTCGGCGAATTGGCCGGCTTCATTCAGCGATAGCATCGCCTCAGCGTTGGCGATGATGGTCGGTATCGTCTGTGCGGAGCGCCAGAACGGGGCACGCCGGTAGCGGGCTTCGGCCAGCGCTTCACCGGCCACGCGCACAATCTTTGCATCGTGCATGATTTGGAGTTGTTCGCCCATCGAACGGAGAAGCTCCTGCAAGCTCTCGCCGTCGGTGCGGTAAATAGGGTTTTCCGGTCCGGTATTGAGCATCAAGGCAGCGTAGCCGTCATCGCCTGACCAGCTGTTCAAGACGGCCTCGCTGGTGGAGGCAATGGCCCCAGCGATGGCCGCAGCATAAGCGCAGCGATGCGTCGCGGCTTCATCATCGGTTGCCAAAACCTCAGAACCGGTACCGAACAGCGTAAAGTCCAGCGCCATCAAACCCTGGAGTGCAACACTCTTGCCCTGAAGGCTGTCGCGCTCGGTGACGGTTGGGTCGGCGTTCGCGATGGCACCCTGGACCTGACCGAGACCGCGGCCGTTGCGATCGGGCCAGAAGAACAGCTTCTCAAAACGGTTCTCTTCGCGCGCTGGACCGAAGCGGATGAACTCAACCGCAGACCAGGCTATTACCAAGTCGGAGAAGGCGCCTCGCACCTCGCCGAGTGCCGTTTCCGACGCCGCCTCACACAGGGCTTCGACGGCCTGCTGTTGCGCGCTGGCTGCTTCGGTCAAAGCGACGTAGGAGGGCAGGATATGGCCCTCAATCATGCCTTGCGTGATGGCTTGCATATTGGTGTCAGCTACCGCCGGACCAACCGCATTGGGCAAACCTCCGCTCACTGCCCAACACAGTCCAGCTGCCACAATCCAATGGCGCATGGCCATCTCCTTCTTTGCCTTCAAAGACTTTCCAAGAAACGAATGAGCGCTTGGCGGTCATCGGTGGCAAGCTCCACCACCTGATCGCGCGCACTCTGCGCTTCACCGCCATGCCAAAGGATGGCTTCGAGCAGTGAGCGGGCACGTCCATCGTGCAGGAAATGGGTGTGGCCGTTGACCGTCTCCGTCAGGCCGATTCCCCACAGCGGCGACGTGCGCCACTCGCGACCGCTTGCATCACCCACTGGGCGGTTGTCAGCCAGACCTTCGCCCATGTCGTGCAGGAGAAAATCCGAGTACGGCCAGATCAGCTGGAACTGATGCGCGTCCCGGTTCGCATTGCGGCTGGTGACAAAGGACGGCGTGTGGCAGGCGGCACAGCCGATATCGGCGAACAGTTCCTTGCCGCGCAGCACCTCAGGGTCTTCCACATCGCGGCGGCGCGGCACCGCGAGGTTGGCGGTGTAGAAGGTGACCAGATCGAGCACCGGGTCTGGCGCTTCGGTGACCCCCAAATGCGCCTGAACGCCGGCTGGCATGGCAAGGCATGCGTACTGGCTGTCCGTGCAATCGCCGTGGGACAGGTTGGGCAGATCAGGCGTTGAAATGCCGATGTCGCCGGCGAAGGCCTCTGCGGTCTGCTGGCGCAAGGTCGGGTTGGTGGCCTTCCAGCCGAAACGTCCAACGGCCAGCTCACCGGTTTGACGGTCAAGCACCATGTTGGGGCGGCCTGAAATACCGTCGCCATCTTCATCATAAGGATCGGCATTGGCCAGGAGGTCATCCTCGTGGATCGCCTCGACGAGTCCAAGTCCGATCATCGGTGAAGCGACGCGCGGCGAGATCATGACCTGCGGGTCCATGTCGCCATAGCCAAGGTCGGTCAGCGCATAGGTGGGATGGCGCAAGCTCACGGCCGTGCCGTCGGCAAGCACCACATCCTCTTCCTCATAGGTCACCGCGATGCGTCCCTCGGCCCCAAGGCCTGGGACAGCAAGGTCCTGAAACTGGCCGCCATAGATCGGCTCGGGGATTGCCAGCAGTTCGCGGGCGTCGAGTGCCGCGAACTCCGCTTCGGTTCGCGGCGGGACCGAAAGACGGAACAGCATGGATATCGCCGAATCAGCGACATCCACCGGCGCATGTCCGCGCCCGTCGCGGATGTGGCAGCTTTGACAGGATCGCGCATTGAACAACGGACCAAGCCCGTCCGAGGCTAGCGTCGATGACGGGCTGGAAACCCACAGCTTGGCGAACAGGCTGTCGCCGATGTGGAAGTCGCCCTGGTTCTCGAAGCTCAAATTCTGTGAAAATTGGGAAAAGGCGTTGCGGTTGGCGGTCCCAGTGAAGGTCGTCGCCCCGCCGCCCATGGCTTCAAAGCGTTGCGGCTCTTCGTAGCTTTCCGGCGGCGCGAGAATCGCAGCCACGCGAATGCGATCTTCCAGGCTGAGATCATAGCGGTGCGGCAGGGGGTCCTCGGCCACCGAGGACAAGGCGGTGGAGCCTGAGAGCGATACCGCCAGTCCGCTGCCGACCACGCACGCGCAAACAAAACCGAGGCAGGCAGCGATGCTGCCCGCCCCGATCCATTTCGTGTCGTCTTGCTCGTTCACTGTCACGTTTCGATTGTCACAATATCACGGGCAAAACGCGACTTATTCAAAGACAGCTGACGGGTTGTCGAGGCTGTCGGAACCTTCGAACTCGATGGTACCGAGGTCAAGAGCAGCCACAACACGCTCGATGGAGCGCGCCTGATCGACCAGACCGTCGATCGCAGCCTGCACGGTCGCATTGCCTTCGTCATTCCCTTCGGAAATCATCTGGTCATAGGCCTCGATGCTTTCCGCGCGAGCCCGCATGATGGCCATGGCCGTCACCGTGTTGGCCAGCTTGCCATGCATTTCCTCATCCAGCGACGCGTCGGCAGCGGCGACCAGTTCCGACAAAGACGGACCGGAGACAACCGAACCATCTACGCGGCGGTAGGTGCCGGTGTAGACGTTGCGCATGCCGATCTGGTTGAAATAGTGCGAGTTATGCGTGTTGTCGGCAAAACAATCATGCTCTTCTTCTGGGTCATTCAAGAGAAGACCAAGACGCATGCGCTCACCGGCAAGTTCACCGTACGAAAGCGAACCAAGACCTGTCACCATGGCCGTGATACCTGCGCCCTCATCGGCCATCAGCGTCGTCCGAGCTTCGCCGCCATCTTCCCAGTTGCCGACCATCTCTTCCAGATCGCTGATCAGGAGATCGGTTGCAGCGACAAGATACTCAATGCGGCGTTCGCAGCTGCCGCCAGTGCAGTTGGCGGCGTCGAAGTCGGTGTAGGGACGGCTACCAGCGCCTGGGCCGGTGCCGTTGAGGTCTTGGCCCCAAAGCAGGAATTCGATGGCGTGGTAACCGGTTGCCACGTTGGCTTCCACTTCGCCAGCTTCGTGCAGCGTGCCGGACAGGAAGTCAGGCGTAATCGACGCGGCCATGACTTCCGCACCGTTGATCGTCACATTGGCGTTGGCGATGATGTTGGCTGTGAACAGGTCGTTCTCGTCATTTTCCATGCCGTAAAACCCGGCATCGACATAGTCGATCAGGCCTTCGTCGAGCGGCCAAGCATTCACACGACCTTCCCAATCATCCACAATCGCATTGCCGAAACGGAACACTTCGGTCTGCTGGTAAGGCACGCGGGCGGCGAGCCAAGCAGCTTTGGCTGCGTTCAATGTGGCGTCTGACGGGTTGGACACCAAAGCTTCAACCGCAGAGCCCAGAGCCATGGCGGTGGTCAGTGAGTCCTCGTAACCGGCCAAGGCGATGTCAGCGTAGTTATCAAGCACGGCGGACGGCGTTGCATCCATGGCCATTGCCGGTGCTGCCAACAGGCTGGTCGCACAGGTCGCCAAGAGGGCAAGACGTGTTCTGGAGAGGCGCATAGCGTTTCCCTTAAGCATGGTGGGGACATGCCGGGCATACGGCAACCCCTTGAGATCATGAGACAAATGATGTTAGCCGATGCTCAGATTAGAAGCACTCTAAAGTTGCGGCTCATTTGCAGCTTATGCTAACGAGGGCGCCTTCACGTGCAATGCGGGGAAGTGCTTAGGTCAGTCGTCTTAGGGCCGGATTTCTAAGCTGCGGCGGATGGATGCTCCGCTTGCATAAAACCGGTTCGGCAAAGCTGGCATCGCATGCAGTTCAGGTCTGTGATCAAGCTTGCTTAGGTTAGGACGGCAGCGCCATCACCTGATCACCAATTCTAATGATGCCGCCGGCGACGACGCTGGCCGTCACCCCGCCATGACCGCGCATGGCGCTGTAACCGCCGTCGCCCAGCGCGTCCTCCATGCGACTGCATGGCGCACATGGGCCAGTAATGGCCAAAGTGGCCGAGCCAATGCGGATCGTGCGCTCCTTCAGCGCCAACAGGTTGATGCCGGAGATGACAAGGTTGCGTCTGAGCAGCGAAGGATCGACCGGTTCCTGGCCCAGGTAAGCGCCGATGGCGGACAAATGCTCGTGTTGGATCAGCGTTACCGCCCGCATGCCGGCGCGCGACCGGTCGCCAACGAGACCGGCCTCTGCAACATCAGCCTGCCCAACGCGTATGACAGATGCACGGCGTTCCGGGCGCAGTCCGATCCACTCCAACCGTCCCGGCTGGGCAATCCGCTCAATCAGCGCCTTCAAGCTCTCAGCCATCGAGTGTGATGGCGGTTGCTGGCAGTGTGTGGGAAAGCGGCGTTGCGGTCACCGAGACGGGCTCATTGCCAGTGGTGCGCACCCAACAGGCTGCAACGCCGCCTATGAGCGGTATGGTTGCCGGTCCTTGAACGGTTCCCGGTCCTTCGACCGCGATGGCGAGCTGGTCCATCATGAAGGGTAGCCGGTTGCCAGCCTGGTCGCGGGCGGTGATGCGGATCAGGCGATCGTGATAGGCATCCTGCGGGCGCAGCACGGGGCTTGTTTCCATTGTCAGCGCCGTCGGAAGTGGGTTGGCCACAAAGTAGCGCTCGACCACGATCTTGTCGCCAACCAGGCCGCTAAAGAGCCCGTCGCGCCAGGTCTGGCCCCAGACAATGCGCTTGTCTTCGGGAATGTCCGTCGCTTCGATGATCACCGGCGGGTGGGGTAGGTGCGGGAAGCGGCTGTAGGCCGGCAGGAAGGTCAGCGGCTCATCATCGCCATAGTGGAAGGTGACGGCGTCGCAATTGGTGAGGATCACCAGCGGGAACACACCGCCCACCTTGCGGTCGCCAAACGACCAGTGGGTGGCCGGTTCCAGGATCGGCCTTTCGCTCGGGCTGAAACCTTGGCTTGCATAGGCGAAGGCGGCGAATTTTGGCGCGCGACCCATCGTCATGACGCCGTGATAGCAAATGCGATCGCCCGAACCAAAGTCGGCATGGGTGTTGTAGTCGAACATGCACCAGCCGATGGAGCCGGCAATGTGCGGGTCGGCGGCTGCGGCGTCCATCACTTCCAGGTGGCGCAGCACATGCTCTTCCTGGCGTTCTTCGCCGTCGAAGATTTTGGTCGGGTACATGTGACCATTGTATTCGCTCACCAGATAGGGGACTTGCTCAGCCAGGCCGGTCACTTCGCGTTGATCGCGCAAGGGTGTGCGAGGTCGATTGATCCGCGATTGCAAGAACTCTGGTAGATGTTCCTCGCCCAGCACGAAGTCGTTCATCGTGTAGACGTCTTCGAGCAGGTTGGAGTCGGTAATGTAGCGCACGCCGCCGGTTTGCCTGGTGCTGTCGAGTGCGCGGGCCGTCGCGTTGGTTTGCTCGTAGAACGCATCGTCGTCTTGGGACTCGTTGATGCGCACACCCCATAAGATAATGGACGGGTGGTTCCAGTCGCGCTCGATCATCGCCGTAACGTTTTTCACCGACTGGGCTTTGAAAGCTTCGCCGCCGATGTGCTGCCAGCCCGGAATTTCCTCAAACACCAGAAGCCCGATCTCATCGCAGCGTTCGAGGAAGGCCTTGGACTGCGGATAGTGCGAAGTGCGCACCAGATTGCAGCCGAGCTCAAACTTCAGAATGTCCGCGTCCTGCGCCTGCGCCTCGGGGCCAAGGGCATAGCCGACATGCGGAAAGCTCTGGTGACGATTGAGGCCACGGATCTTGAACGGCTCGCCATTCAGGAAGAAGCCATCGTGCCGGAACACGGCTTCACGCAAGCCAAAGCGGGTGGTCTGGCTGTCCTCAGCCTGTTCCTGCTTCACCGTGACCTTGAGCCGATGAAGGGCCGGCGACCGGGGTGACCAGCGCCCAAGTCCAGTTCCGAGCGGGACGTCGGCGACGGCATGATTGTCGACGATCGTGAAGCCCGGCAAATCGCGGATGACGGCGCCTTCCTCGTCGACCAGGGCCAAAAGAACCGCGCCAGCCACAGGCTGGTTTTTCGGGTTGTCGAGCCACACATCGACACGAGCGACCGGCTGATCAGCCAGCGGATCATCGACGCTGATCTTCACATTCTTGATGGAAACGGCTGGCCTGAGGTCGAGCCACACATCCCGGTAGATACCGGCATAGGTGAGGTAGTCGATCCGTCCGCCGAAGGGCGGGATGTCGGGGTTCTCGGAGCCATCGACATGAATGGTCAGAAGGTTTTCGCCCTCGATCAGATGGTCGCTCAGCCAAGCTTCGAAGGGCGTGTAGCCATCGGGATGATCGGCGACCAGTTCCCCGTTGATCCACACTTTGGCGCCAGCCATGGCGCCTTCGGCATGCAGCACGACTTCGCCTTCGGCAAAGCGCGGGTCCCAATGCAGAATGCGTTGGTAGGTGAAGGGCTGCTGATAGCTGTGCTCATTGCCATAGTTCCACGGCAAGGTGACCGCTGCGTGCGGCAAACGCGTTGAAGGGCCGGGCAGAGGCAGCGTGATCCAGGCAGGATCAAACCCGGCATGGAAGATCCAGCCGGTGTTCAATGGAGAGCGTTGGCGCATGGCGATCAGAGGCTCAGCGAAACGAGTTTGTGATTGGTATGGTTCGGCCCATTAGGCGCGCGATCAGCGTTCCTGCAATGCCAATCGCACACCCAGCGCACAATAAATGCTGCCGACCACCTTGCCCTGCCATTTCACCACGGTCGGGTTGCGCCGCAGAAAGCCGCCCATGGTGCCAGCGGTCAGCGCGAAGATGACCGTTGAGAGCAGGCCAAGCATAACGAGGATGACGCCGAGGATCGTGAGTTGAACCATCACCATTCCGTTGGCTGGGTTCACGAATTGCGGCAGGAAAGCAAGGAAAAACAGTGCCGTTTTCGGGTTCAGCACCTCTGCCAGAATGGCTTGGCGAAAGGCGGCGCCGGAGCTTAGGGCGGGTTTTGGCAATGCGATATCGGGTGGTGTGCGGTCGAAGATCGCGCGCAAGCCGAGATAGACCAGATAGGCGGCGCCCAGATACTTCACCAGTGTGAAAGCCAGCGCCGAGGCCATCAGGATTGCAGAAATGCCCAGGACAGCCAGGGCAGTGTGAATCAGATCACCGACGGCGATACCCAGACCCGTCGCCAGCCCAACGCGTGTACCCGAGCTCGTGGCGCGCGCAACTGTCAGGATGGTGGCTGGCCCAGGGATGAAGACAAATCCTAGGACGACCAGTACGTAGGTCAGCAGCGTTGTTGGCTCGATCACCATCGGAAAGCCATCTCTTCGATACAACTCGACCGAAACTGAAACCGGTCAGCGCGGGTTTGTCTAGCGGACGCGGTGGCCATCTGCGGTGAAAAGATAAGCGCGCTCGGGCGGGACGCCGATCTGGTAGGTCGAACCGTGCCTGGCCTCGCGACCACTGTCGGTTTCGATGATCAGCGTTTCTCCAGTATCCGAGGCGGCATAGATGTAGCTCTCACCGCCCAGATGTTCAGCGACGTCCACCTTCAGCGTGACCATGGTGCCCTGCTCGCGGCTGAAATGCTCCGGACGAATGCCGACTTTGCAAGAGTCGCCGACGGAAAGTGCTTCGCCGGCAACAGGAAGCGTGATCACCGCATCGCCCTGCTGGGTGAGTTTGACCGTCACGCCACCTTCAATGGCGGTGACTTCACCCTGAAGGAAGTTCATGCGCGGCGACCCGATGAATCCGGCGACGAACTCATTGTCTGGGTCGTCATAAAGGTCGAGCGGCGCGCCGACCTGCTCGATGATGCCGGCGCGCAGCACCACGATCTTGTCCGCCAGCGTCATGGCCTCGGTCTGATCGTGGGTCACATAGATCATGGTCGAGCCAGCAAGCTCATTGTGCAGGCGGGAAATCTCAACGCGCATAGCAACGCGCAGTTCGGCGTCGAGGTTGGAGAGCGGCTCATCGAACAGGAACACATCCGGATTGCGGACAATGGCCCGACCGATGGCAACACGCTGGCGTTGACCACCGGAAAGTGCCGCCGGCTTGCGCTTCAGAAGAGCATCTAGCTGAAGGATATCAGCGGCTTCCTTCACGCGCTTGTCG
The DNA here is from genome assembly GCA_038749715.1 of Pseudomonadota bacterium. Lineage (GTDB taxonomy): Bacteria > Pseudomonadota > Alphaproteobacteria > Rhizobiales > MH13 > MH13. Next base: position 141,721 of record JBCDHR010000005.1, on the reverse strand, counting down.
ATGTCACCCTTGGGGTGCTTGGTCATGCGCAGGCCGAAGGACATGTTCTCTTCGACCGTCATGTGCGGATAGAGCGCATAGGTCTGGAAAACCATGGCAACGCCGCGCTCGGATGGGTCGACCTCGTTCACGGTCCGCTCGCCGATTGCGACGGTGCCGCCAGAGATCTCTTCCAAGCCAGCGATCATCCTCAGAAGCGTGGATTTTCCGCAGCCCGAAGGGCCGACAAAAACGACGAACTCGCCATCGTTAATGTCGAGGTCGACGCCATGAATCACGGCGACGGGACCATAGTTCTTCTTCACATCGCGGAGGGTCAGGCCAGCCATGGAAACTATCCTTGTATCAGCGTCAGGTCAGAGTTGGCGCCATGCGAACGCTGGCGTCGGAGGCAATGGTTTGGGCGGCTTGCTTGAGCGTTGGGGCCAAGGCCTCAAGCTCTGACAGATCGTCGATTGTGCCCGGCATGGTGGCCGAGAGTCCGCCATAAAGGGCGCCGCCGCGCCCCAAGATCGGTACGGCGATGCAGACGATTCCCGGCTCGTGCTCTTCCCGGTCGAAGGCGTGGCCGCGGTCGCGAATGGCGTCCAGTTCCGCCAGCAACGATTTCTCATCGGTCAGCGTGTAGGGCGTAAAGGCGTTGAAGGACTGGCGCATCAGGCTGTCAGCGAGCTGGTCGTCCGGCAGATAGGCGAGCATCGCTTTGCCAACGCCGGTGCAATAGGCTGGGCCGACCTTGCCGGGCCGCGAAAACATAGCAAGGCCGCGATTGCCGAGCCGCTTGTCGAGATAAAGGACCTGCCCATCGTCGAGTTGGGCCAGATGGATGGTTTTGCCCAACTGGGTATGTAGGCTGTCGAGCAGCGGTCGGGCAGCTTCAGCCAGGGATCCGTGGGCCCAGGCAGCGTGGGCAAGACGAATGAAACGCGGTCCGAGCTGATAGGTCCCGTGGAGATCGTCATGCGTTAGCATGCGTTCTTCCACCAGGTTCTTCAGCATCCGGTGCAAGGTGGCCTTGGGGAACGGCAGCCGTTCTTTCAGATCGGAAAAGCGCAACGGCCGCTCAGCGTCGGCGAAGCTGTCGAGCAGCATCAGGGCCTTGGTCACAGGTCCATCGCCGGGCTGATTGCGCGCAGCCGATGACCGTTCACCCGACCCAGCTTCGCCGGTCGTGATTGCGTGAGCCTGTGCTGGCATGGGCGTGGTGTTTGCCCGTGCAATGGCCATGGCCGTTTACCCTCCCTCGCCCGCTTCATCGGTCAGCCCAATGGATCGGACGTTTGGCGCCAGGTCTCTTGACTGGACCCTCAATGCGCCTTGACGATGCTATGGAAGGATGCCTATCATTTCAACCACCAAAACAAAGTTCCATTGAACGGAACATTTATCGGCTCCGATGGACTTTGTCCTGGTACTGAAAAATGCGTTCGCGCCCGGCCCCTCACACTCCACCTTGGGACCAGGCGACAAGCCGAAAAGGCGTGAGCGTTTGGGAGAAACAGCGGTTGGGATCTTGGCGCGATGACGTCACCCGGTCCGCATGGGAGGATCTTCAATGAACCGTACCTTGAAAGCGTCGGTGTTGGGCCTTGCGGCCGCCGGCCTGATGACAAGCAGTGCCCTTGCCGAACTTTCCGGCGATCTGCGCATCATTTCCGACATGTCCAACCCGGCCCCGCGCGCCGTGATGGAAAGTCTTGCCGCTGAGTTCGGCGAGATGCACCCGGATCTGAACATCGAACTTGAGATCGTCGACCGCGAAGCGTGGAAGACCCAGATCCGCAACGCCCTGTCTGCTAACCCGCCGGATGTGGTCAACTGGTACGCCGCCAACCGCATGCTGCCATACGTGAACGCCAATTTGTTCATGGACATCACTGACTGGTGGGATGCTGGCGACTATGACGGCCTAGAATCTGTTCGCGGCGCACTGACAATCGATGACCGTCAGTATGGCGTGCCTTACACCTACTATCAGTGGGGCGTGTACTATCGTGAAGACATTTTCAACGAGCTTGGCCTGTCCGAGCCGGCAACCTGGGAAGAAGAGCTTGCCAATTGCCAGGTGATCGTGGACTCCGGTCGTGCCTGCTACACGATTGGCACCAAATTCCTTTGGACTGCCGGCGGCTGGTTCGATTACCTCAATATGCGCACCAATGGCTTCGACCATCACATGGCGCTGGCCCGTGGTGAGCTGTCCTGGACCGAGGACGAAGGTGTTCGTCAGACCTTCGCCAACTGGCGTCAGCTGATTGACATGGGCGCGTTCGTTGATGATCACCAATCCTACAGCTGGCAGGAAGCGCTGCCGTTCTTCACGGATGGTGAGGCAACAGCCTATCTGATGGGTAACTTTGCCGTGGCTGCCATGCGCGACTCCGGCCTCTCCGATGATCAGATCGACTTCTATCAATTCCCGGTCATCACCGCCGGCCTGCCACAGGGCGAGGATGCACCGACCGATACGTTCCACGTGCCGTCTGGTGCGCAGAACGTCGAAGCCGCGCGCGAGTTCCTGAAGTTCGTCACCTCGGCTGATGTGCAAACGCGCATCAACAATGGCGACAATCTTGGCCAGCTGCCGGTGAACGCCAATTCCGGCATCGATGCTGATGAGTTCCTGGAGCAGGGCTTCGAAATGCTTTCCGGCAACGCCCAGGGTGGTATCGCGCAGTTCTTCGACCGTGACTTCCCGGCTGAAATGGCCTCGGTTGGCATGGAAGGTCTGCAGGAGTTCATGGTGTTCCCGGACAATCTGGACGAAATTCTGGAGCGGTTGGAAGACGCACGCGAGCGCATCTACAACTAAGCTAACGCCTTCAAATTCTCGCCTCGCGCGTCAGCGCGGGGCGGGGCTTCCCCCCTTCTCAGCCTATTTGCAATTCGAGGCGCGCGGCGCAGTACCCCTCGGATTACATATCGGCTGACGCTGCAGGGAGTGTGCTCATATGGCGACCATTGCCACCACGGGCGATCATGCGCGCGAACAACGCAATTGGTACAAGCGCAATGAAATTGCGGCGACGCCGTGGTTGTTCCTCATCCCCGGCGCTCTATTCTTCGCTGTCTATGTGATCCTACCGATCTTTCAGTCGGTCTGGATCAGCTTCCATGATTGGGATGGGCTGGGTGAGAAGACCTGGGTCGGGATGGCCAATTACGAGCGCCTTCTGACCGATGACCGCAAGTTTGAGGTCTCCTTCTGGAACAACATTCGCTGGCTGTTTCTCTATCTCTTGGCGATACCGGCCGGCCTGTTTATCGCGCTCTTCCTCAATCAGACGGTGCGCGGCATTCGCATTTATAAGTCGCTGTTTTTCTTCCCCTTTGTGCTCAGCCAGGTCGTTGTTGGCCTCGTCTTTTCCTGGTTTTACCTGCCGCGTGAGGGGCTGCTGAACGCCCTTTTGGCCATTGTCGGCATGGGGCCGGTGAACATTCTCGGCAATCCCGACCTTGCCACCTACGGCATCATTGCCGCCGGGCTCTGGCCGCAAACGGCCTACTGTATGATCTTGTATCTGACGGGTCTCAACGCGGTGAACCCGGAGCAGGTCGAGGCTGCGCGCCTCGACGGCGCGAAGGGTTGGAACATGCTTTGGTATGTGATCCTGCCGCAGCTTAAGCCAGCGACCTTTATCGCGTTTGTCGTCACCATTATCGGAGCGCTGCGGTCCTTCGACCTTATCTCGGTCATGACCAATGGCGGGCCGTTTGGGTCAACACGCGTCCTCAGTTTCTACATGTTTGAGGAATCGCTGTCGGAATTCGGCTTCCGAATGGGCTATGGCGCTGCGATTGCCGTCGTCCTGTTCTTCATCATGCTTGGCTTCATCACCTACTTCCTGTGGTCGATGTGGCGCGACGAGAAGGAGGCGCGGTAAGATGTTTCCTCGTCCTATCCAGCAGTCCGGTCCTGCCGCCCGTCTTGGCTACCAAGCCTTCCTTCCGCTGGCGCTGGCCTTGTGGCTCTTGCCGCTGATCGCCGTCGCCGTGTTTTCCGTGAAACCGGATGCTGACTTCACCAACGGCAACTATTGGGGCCTGCCGTCGTCCTTTGAGTTCGTCCACAATTACGGCCAGGTGTTCTTCAACTCCGATATGCCGCGCTACATGCTGAACTCGTTCCTGATCACCGTTCCGACGGTGATCGGTGCCATCGCGCTTTCAGCGATGACCGGGTTTGCCCTTGGCATCTACAAGTTCAATGGCAACCTATTGATCTTCTTCATGTTTATTGCCGGGAACTTTGTTCCGTTTCAGATCCTCATGGTTCCGGTGCGCGACCTGACGGTGAACATGAACCTCTATGACACCAAGACCGGTCTGGTGTTGTTCCATATCGCCTTCCAGACAGGGTTTTGCACCCTCTTCATGCGCAACTTCATCCGTCAGCTTCCCTTTGAGCTGATTGAAGCAGCGCGGGTGGAAGGCGTTGCGGAATGGCGCATCTTCTGGTTCGTTGTGTTGCCGTTGATGCGGCCGGCGCTGGCAGCTCTCGCTGTCCTCATCTTCACTTTCATCTGGAACGATTACTTCTGGGCGGTGGTGTTGACCCAAGGACCGGATTCGCAGCCGGTTACCGCGGGTATCACGGCCTTCAATTCGCAATTCCGGGCCGCTTACCATTTGATGAGTGCCGGTTCTATCGTTGCCGCGTTGCCGCCGGTGCTGATGTTCTTTCTGATGCAGAAGCACTTCATCGCGGGTCTGACGCTCGGCGCCGTCAAGTAGGATTCAGCCATACATGCAGACGTGGCGGTTGACCGATAAGCGGCAAAGCCTGGTGCTTGCCGCTCATAACACCCGCTTGCCGGAAGTGGTCTATTGGGGGCCGCCTCTGCCTGAAAGCGAAGACCTTCTGACGGTGGCGCGGGGCAGCAGGCTCGATGTCACTGGCGGGATGCTTGATGAGAATCCCGACCTCAGCGTCAGCCCGGAAGCCGTGCGCACGTTTCCCGGCCAGCCCGGGCTGATCGTCCGTGACGGCGATGGCACGCCGCTTCTGCCGAAGTTCTGCTTCGACAGCGAAGAGGTTTCCAAGGACCGATTGCATCTTTGCTACCGCGATCAGGACAACAATCTGACCATCTGTTTCCTGTTCGAGGTCGATCCGGACACGCATATCATCACCGCGCTCACGACCTTGGATGCCAACCGGCCGGTGCACCTTCATTGGCTGGCTGCGCCGGTGGTTCAGGCCCCGCAACACTCGTCACAGATCATCGATGTTTCCGGTCGCTGGTGTGGCGAGTTCCAATTGCAGCGCAATGCCTGGTCACCGGGCATGCGTTACCGCGAGAACCGAACGGGCCGAACGGGGCACGAACATTTCCCCGGGCTCCTGCTCACCACCGACGGGACAACGAACACGCAAGGCGAAGCGTGGGGCTTTCATTATGGCTGGTCCGGCGGCCACCGGATGATTGCCGAGGAGCTTCCCGATGGTCGACGCCAGGTCCAATTCGGGCATTCGGCGCGCATGGAGACTGCGGCCTCTCACCATTTCTCATCCTCGCCGCTTTACATGGTCTATTCGGGCGACGGTCTGAACGGATGCGCAGCGGCCTTTCAGCGTCACGCCCGCGACCGGATCGTCACCTGGCCGAAGCCTGAGACGCCGCGTCCAGTGCATTACAATTGCTGGGAAGCGGTTTATTTCGACCATCAACTGCCGGTCTTGAAGGATATTGCTGGTCGAGCCGCTGCCATCGGTGCCGAACGCTTTGTCCTTGATGATGGTTGGTTTGGTCAGCGAGATGATGACACGCGCAGTCTTTCAGATTGGGAGGTCGATCCGCGCAAGTACCCCGACGGACTTGGCCCTCTGATTGCCCATGTTCATGGACTGGGCATGACCTTTGGGCTCTGGTTCGAGCCGGAGATGATCAACCCGGACAGCGACATCCATCGCGCCCATCCCGATTGGGCATTGGGCGCTGAGGACCAGACGCTCGGTCGCCAGCAAAAGGCGCTCAACATGGCGCTGCCGGAGGTGCGCGACTTTATCTATGAGCGTATGGCCGCAATTTTGAGCGCGCATGAGATCGACTACATCAAGTGGGACCATAACAGGGTCCTGCCGATGCCCGATGCGGCGCAGACGCGTGGCTCTTACGCGCTGATCGACCGGCTAAGGGAAGACTTTCCGCAAGTGGAGATCGAAAGCTGTGCCTCAGGCGGTGGCCGCATTGATTTTGGTATCCTGAAGCGAACGCAGCGGGTTTGGCTTTCAGACAGCAATGATGCACTGGAACGCCTTCGCATTCAGCACAATGCGGCGCTGTTTCTGCCCTCGGTGGTGACCGGATCGCATGTTGGACCGCGCACCTGTCATACGTCTGGGCGCACGTTGGATATCACTTTCCGGGCCTGGGTGGCCGCCCAGCGTCATCTGGGTTTCGAGATGGATCCGCGCGAGCTGGATGAACGCGAAGAGACGGTGCTCAAAGAGGTCACCAGCTGGTACAAGCACAACCGTCAGTGGATGGCGCAGGCCGACATCCTGCGTCTGGACAGTTCCGATCCGGCAGTGCTCGCCGAACAGCAAATGGCGCGTGACGGCAGCCAATTTGTGGTGTTTATCGGGAAGGCTGACAGTTCCGCACAGATCGCGCCGCGACCACAGAGGCTGACCCGGCTTGACCCGACGGCGCGTTATCGTATTCGGCTGGTGAACCGGCTTTCGATACCCGAGCTCAGCCGCGGCACGCCGTTGCTGAAAAACGAGGATATGGATGTGTCGGGTGCGTGGCTGATGAATCACGGACCAAGCGTGCCTTGGACCTTTCCGTGCCACATGTGGGTTATTGAGGGAACGCGGCTGTAGCGCCCCGCGCCTGCCTTGATGAGGATTGAAGAGAATGAACGCCAGCTATCCCGATCTTAAAGACGCAAGCGTCTTCATTACCGGCGGCGGATCCGGCATCGGTGCATCGCTGACCGAAGGCTTTTTGCGACAAGGGTCGAAGGTTGCCTTCGTTCAGCGCTCTGATGCGTCGGCCTTTGCCGATGAGATGGGTGAGAAGTACGGCAACCGTCCGCACTACATGCAGTGCGACATCACCGATGTTGATCGTTTGAAAAACTGCATCAACGAGGCGGCAGAGCACCATGGCGGTTTGAAGGTGCTGGTCAACAATGCGGCCAACGACAAACGTCACAAGACGCTAGAGGTGGACGAGGAGTTCTTCGACTGGTCGATCGCGATCAATCTGAAGGCTTACTTCTTTGCCTGTCAGGCGGCCTTTCCGATCATGCAGGCGGCAGGCGGGGGTTCCATCGTGAACTTCTCGTCCATCAGCTACATGATGGGGAACACGGGCATGCCGGTTTACACCAGCTCCAACGCGGCCATCACCTCGCTGACGAGCACGCTCGCGCGTGAGTTCGGGCCGGACAAAATTCGCCTCAACTCCTTGGCGCCGGGCTGGGTTCTGACGCAGAAGCAAAAGGACATGTGGGTGACGCCGGAAGGGCTCGCCGAGCACATTGATCGCCAGTGCCTGAAGGAGGAACTGGTACCGGACGACATAATTGGCGGCACCTTGTTCCTGGCTTCTGATGCTAGCCGGATGATGACTGGGCAAAGCCTCATTATCGATGGTGGCGTGGTGGTTCCGTCCTGATGAATGCAATCGCGCGCCCTGACTGGATCGCTGTTGATTGGGGAACGACCCACATGCGCGCCTATGCCATTGGCGGCGATGGTGCTGTGTTGTCGCGCGCGGAAGGTCCCGGCATGGGCGCGCTCGCTGATACTGAGCGCAAGAGCGAGGCCTTCGAGGCGGCGCTTTTGGGTGCCTGTTCGGACTGGCTCAGCGGATCGGCTGTGCCGGTGGTTATGTGCGGGATGGTTGGGTCGCGCCAAGGTTGGGCGGAGGCCGGCTACCGTCCGTTACCGGCCTCGCTGGATACGCTTGGCGATGAGGTGACCCAGGTTCCGGTGCGCGATGGCCGGCTCTTGGCCTATATTGTGCCGGGTCTCAGCCAGAACGATCCTTATGATGTGATGCGGGGCGAGGAAACCCAGCTTGCTGGCTGGGTGCATGCCCATGACCATGACCATGAGACAGCAAGCCCGCCGCGTATTTGTATGCCTGGCACACATTCCAAATGGGTGCATCTTGACGGACGCCGCGTGCGGCACTTCTCAACCGCGATGACCGGTGAGTTGTTCGATCTGATCGGCCATCATTCCATCCTTGCCCATTCGCTTGTTGGTGACGGCTTTGATGCCGAAGCCTTTGGTGATGCCGTGCGCTCGGCGCATGAAAGCCCGGCTTGCCTGACTGAGGCACTGTTTTCCATTCGCGCGGAGGGTTTGCTCATCGGTGCCGATCCGGCGCGGGCAAGAGCGCGCCTTTCAGGGCTTTTGATCGGCGCGGAACTGGCCGGTGCGCGGCTTGAGTCTGGCGAGCGGGTGGTGCTTGTCGGCGCGCCGCGCCTGTGCGCGCGCTACGCACAAGCCCTCTCGATCCTCGGTCATGATGCAGTGATCGCCGATGGCGAGGCGATGGTTCTTGCTGGTTTGACAGCCATTCACGCTCAACTGACAGCTCAGCGGGAGACAGTGTCATGAGTCATGCGGCGCGGCCCTTGGTTGCCATTTTGCGGGGCATCACACCTGATGAGGTCGCGGGCATCGGCGAAGCTCTGGTGGAGGCCGGCATCACCTGGATTGAGGTGCCGCTCAATTCGCCTGATCCGCTGGATTCGATCACTACGCTTGTGGCCCGGCTGGGTGATCATGCGGTGGTCGGGGCCGGAACCGTGCTCACGCCAGATCAGGTTGAAGCGGTTGCGGCAACGGGCGCGCGGCTTATCGTATCGCCCAACATGAACCCGGAGGTCATCCGCACCACCAAGGCCAAGGGTATGATCTCGCTGCCCGGTGTTTTCACGGCAACGGAATGCTTCACGGCGCTTGATGCTGGCGCGGATGGTCTGAAACTCTTCCCAGCTGAGATTTTGGGCCCGGCCGGCCTTAAAGCGCTTCGCGCGGTACTTGCACCCGGCGTGACGACCTATGCGGTTGGCGGCGTCAGCGCTGACACCATTGGCACCTGGCTTGCATCCGGCGCCAACGGGTTTGGATTGGGTTCAGGGCTCTTTAAGCCCGGCAACAGTCCTGGTGATGTCGCGGCGCGGGCTCGCGCTATCGTTGAGGCTTATGATGCCGGCGTCGCGCGTTAGTGCATGCGATGGTCCTTGTATCGCGCCGTTGCATGCCTATCCTTTCTTAGACGCCTTTTCTTTTCTCCCCTTCTAACCTCCCGACTTTGCCATGCTTGATCGATTGAAGGCCCTTTTTGCCGACCTGGAACGCGATGCCGTCGCCTTGCCAGATGGCGCCCTTGCCCCCGATGATGCGCGTGTCGCCGTTGCTGCGCTTCTGGTTCACATGATCCGCATCGACGGAACCGTGACAGAGGATGAGACAGCCACCATCCGCACAGCCCTCGACAGCCAGTTCGGTCTCTCAGGCCAGGATCTGGAGGACGTTCTGGCTGAGGCTGAACGGCGCGATGATGAAGCGGTCGATCTTTACGGCTTCACATCGACCTTGAAGCTCAAGCTTTCCGAAGAGGAACGGCTGGACGTTATCGAGATGCTGTGGCGCGCCGTTTTTGCCGATGGCGTCGTCAATGAGCTGGAAGACAATATGGTCTGGCGGACGGCGGAATTGTTGGGTGTGTCGAGCCGCGACCGAATGATCCTGCGCAAACGCATTGCCGGTGAAGCGGGCACTAGCTAGTGGCTTAGATTGACTAATTGTGTGCTCTTTCACAAAGAAGTGGTCAGGTTGGTCCGCCGCGTCAACAATGGTGACTGGACATTGGATGAGCATGCCGCTTTTGTGAGCGCATGACATCCGCCGATCTCCCCAAGAAGCCAATTCTTGTCATCCTGCACCAGGAAACATCAACACCTGGCCGGGTCGGTCAGAAGCTTCGCGCGCGTGGTTATGAACTTGATATTCGTCGGCCACCGCTTGGGTGCGATCTGCCTGAGACGCTTGAGGAGCACGCCGGCGCGGTCATCTTCGGCGGGCCGATGTCAGCCTATGATGATGAGCCATTCCTGAAACAAGAGACCGATTGGATTGGCGTGCCGTTGCGCGAGGACAAGCCGTTTTTGGGTCTGTGTTTGGGTGCGCAGCTTCTGGCGCAACATCTGGGCGCTGGCGTGAAGCCGCATCCGCAAGGCGAAGTGGAAGTCGGCTATTATCCCATTCGCCCGACGCCGGAAGGTGAGGCGCTGATCCATTGGCCAGACATGGTCTATCAGTGGCACCGCGACGGCTTCAGTCTTCCTACCGGTGCGACCCGGCTGGCGGAAGGTCTGGGCGCGTTTCCCGAGCAGGCTTTTAAGGTGGGGTCGAACGCCTTCGGCTTCCAGTTCCACCCGGAACTCACCATGGCCATGACCTATCGATGGACCGTCAAGGGTGCAGAGCGGATGCAGTGCCCCGGTGCCCAGCCGCGGCGGGCGCACATCGAAGGGCGATTGCGCTATGACGGCGCGATCGATGCCTGGCTGGATGCGTTTTTGGATCTTTGGCTTGCCGGCGGAACGGCCATGGCGCTGAAAAAGGAAACGGCGACCGAAGCCGCCGCTGCCTAGCTTTCCCGATATGTAAGCTGTTTTATTCGGCTGCTTCAGCCGACGCGGCGTTGAGCATGCCGTAACGCTCTTCGCCGATTGTTTCGAGCAGCTGCAACTGGGTTTCGAGGAAGTCGATATGACCTTCCTCGTCCGCCAGCAGCACTTCGAAAAGCTTCATTGAGACATAGTCGCCTTCTGCATGGCAGATATCGCGCGACTTGGAGTAGGAAGCCCTGGCGTCGTACTCGCCTGCCAAGTCAGCTTCCAAGACTTCCTTGATGGTCTGTCCAATGCGCAACGGAGCGACCGTTTGCATGTTTGGATGCCCTTCCAGGAAAAGGATCCGTGCCGTGATTTTGTCGGCGTGCTCCATTTCCTCGATGGATTCAGCGCGCTCTTTCGCGGCCAGTTTTTGGTAACCCCAATCATCCAGCAGGCGGTAATGCAGCCAGTACTGGTTGATCGCACCAAGCTCCAAAAACAGAGCTTCGTTGAGGCGCTCGATAACTTTCTCGCTGCCCTTCATTTCTTCCCGATCGTCCTTCATTTAGGGGCGTTAGGCCCCCCGATGAAGGCAACCTAATCGCGTTGGAGAGCTGGGCGGATAGCAGCAGCGCTATGTAAGCTTGCCGAGGCCGCCCCAACCAAACTACGATCCACTCTTGCGGTTGGATTGCTAGTTTGGAATTCTTCTAAGCTACTCACAATTAGGCCAACGACCTGCGGAAAGCAACCGCAACATTTCCCTCGTTTTCCAAGGCGACGGTAGACTGTGCCAGGCGTAATGAGGCGATAGCGATCTTCGTCGATCAGCTCGCCAATCGCCTCCAAGATCGCATCCTTGGTCAACACGTTGCAGTGACAGATGATCATTCTGCGGTATGATCCAAAAAAGTGCGCACAATCATGACATTAGAAGTGTCAGGATTGCCTGCCTATGGGTGACAAGGCGTACACGTTCGCCTTATCGCTCGTAATGGGTGGTGCCCCGAACCGTTTAGATGCCCCCGCCATCTTTCGCACAATTCTGCATTCTTGCTAATTAATTGCAAGTTCACAAAAGTCGCAGGTCTTTTTGATGGATGCCAAAACAGAGTCGAACGGCCGTTTGATTGGGCGCCGGAAGGTTCTCAAAGCTGGCCTCACCGGCGGGTTTGGACTGGTTGTAGGCGCCACCTCTTTTTCCGCCAGCACCGTAGCGGCGAGCAACCGTGCAAGACCTGGATTGGCACTGGTGATCGGGACGGACAGTTATGCTCGTGCGCGCGACCTTAGAACGCCGGTGCGCGACGCCCAGGCGGTGGCGGACCGGCTTGAGAATCTGGGGTATCGCTTGCATGGCGGCGGCGTCCATGCCGACCCTAACCGCGCGACCGCTTTAGGCTTGTTTCGAGAGTTTGCGGCCGCCGTCCCGCAGGACGGGTTGGCGTTTGTCTATGTCGCTGGCCATGGGGTCGCTCAGAGCGGTGTTACCTATCTAATTCCATCAGATGATGCGGCACTGGTGGAACGCGAGGATCTGGCAATTCAGGCGATAGCCTTGCCTGCTCTGACTGCGCGGCTGGCTGCGCGGCCAGACGTTGACAGCCTTGTTTTGGTTGATGCCTGCCGTGCCAATGGGTTGCGAGGGAGCGGCAATGCGGTTGGTGGTAGCGGTGATCTGGTCGCTCCGCGCGATGGGTCGATGACGCTCATCTATGCGGCCTCGCCAGGACAGATCGCAGCCGATGGCGGTGGTGGGCAAGGCGCACTCAGCCCCTTTGCGAGGGCGCTGTTGCATGCGCTCGATGCGCCGGACCGGCCGTTGGCCGACCTTTTCACTGACGTGTCTCGGGAAACGCGGCGCTTGTCGGGCGGCGGGCAAACGCCTTTCCAGATGCAGGTTCTCGCTGGACCGCCTCTCACAGGGGTTGTCCCCGCGCGGTAAAAGCCGCACGGTTCTCTCAACGATATCAGCACTGCCACAGGAGGCGAGTATGGCGCGGAGTTGGATAGCGCGGGGGGCGCTCAGCGCGGGCATGGTTGTGGCGGGCATGGCCGGTTTTGCAGGCACCGCCGGTCCATCGCCGGCAGTGGCGCAAAGCTTCTGCGATGACGGCCGTGTCATGGGCGGCTGCGTGACGGCCATTGAGACCTTCCCTTGGCAGGTCTCGCTGTTTCGCACCGGCGGTGGGACGCAGCTCGGGGCGCATTTCTGTGGCGGCTCGGTTGTGTCCGATCGCTGGGTGCTGACTGCGGCCCACTGCATTGAGGATCTTGTTCCGACCGATCCAAGCCCGATTGCGGTTTATCTCGGTTCCACCAGCCTGGAAGAGGGTGGGCAGGTGGCCGACATCCAAACCATCTATGCCCATCCGGACTATGTTGGCGTTGGGGCGCATGACATTGCGCTTCTAGAACTGCGCAACCCGATCTCAACGCCACTTGTTCGGCTCGCAACGGCCGACGACGCCAGCAAGCTGGAAAATGTAGGGCTTGATGCGGTGGTCACCGGTTGGGGCAACGCGCCTGGCGAGCGAGAAATGTCGGGCACCGTAGGCACCAAGGGCGGTGAAAGCTCGGTCGTCACGGTGGAGGTGTTTGACACGTCGCCCCTTCTCCTGGGTGCCGAAGTGCCGTTGGTGGACAATGCGCGGTGCGATGAGGCCGGTGACGACACCGTGTTGTGTGCGGGTTACCGCGAAGCCATGGTTGATGCTTGCGCTGGTGATAGCGGTGGACCGCTGCACGTGCGTGATCGCGACGGCACATACATTCAAGTCGGTCTCGTCTCCGGCGGAACGCTGTGCGTGGATGAGGGCGAACGTTTTTCAACCTATACCCGGGTCTCGGCTTATGAGGAGTGGATCCGCGCAACGCTTGCCGGTGAAACCGAGGTTGCCGATCTGCGCCGCGTGCCGAACTTTGCGCTCGACGCGACGTTCTTTGATGAGAGCATCGTCACAGGCTTCACGCCCGATCCCATTGACTATCCCTTGCAGGCCGGCGGCTATCTGGTGGCTACCGATGCGCTGGATGGCTGTGCGGGATTTGTCGCCGATGCACCGGATGTGCGCCTTACCTATGAAGCTGGGGATCAATACCCGCTGCGGTTCTTCGTGGAAGGTGCTGCGGACACAACCCTCCTCATAAACCAGCCGGACGGTCAGTGGTTCTGCAATGATGATCGTGTGGAAGGCGATCTTAATCCGGAGATCGTGTTCGATCGCCCACTGACCGGCCAGTACGACATTTGGGTCGGAACGTATGAAAGCCCAGACGCATTGCAGGACTTTCCGGAAGTCACATTGCGGGTGAGTGAAATCTTACGTTAACGTAAGAAGAATTACTCGTAAGCGGCCATTAGACCGCGAAGCTCGGCCAAACCGCGCATCCGTCCGATTAGCGGATAGCCAGGCATTGAGTTGCGGTCGAGATCGGCCAACATGGCCTGGCCGTGGTCGGGACGCATGGGGATTTGCCAGTCGGTCCGGCCATCGCGACGCCTTGCCTTCTGCTCATTCATCAAGGCTTTGACCGTGATGGCCATATCGGTGTCGCCGTCAAGATGGGCGGCCTCGAAGAAGCTCGACCGCCCGTCTAGCAGTGCATCCAATCGCTTGGTGTTGCGCAGATGAACGAAATGCACGTGCGTGCCCAGGCACTCGATGAAACGGACCGGATTGAAATTGGAATCAACACCAAGCGAGCCTGTGCAGAACGTGATGCCCGAGTGCGAGCTTTTCACCGCATCCATGAGATAGGCATAGTCGTCCTCTGTCGACACAACCCTGGGCAGGCCGAGCAGCGGGAAGGGCGGGTCGTCGGGATGGCAGCACAGGCGAATGCCAACCTCTTCGGCGGTCGGAACAACCTCGGACAGGAAGTCCACCAAATTCTGCCGAAGTTGGTTGGCGGTGATGTCTTTGTAGGTCGTCAGATGGGCCCGAACATCGCCCAAGGTCCAGGCATCGTTGGCGCCGGGCAAGCCTGCGACGATGTTGTCGACCAGGGCCTTCTTCTGCGTATCGGACATGACGGCGTGCCGGCTTTCTGCTGACTCCACCATGGCTTCTGGATAGTCGTCGCGTGCGCCACCGCGCTCCAGCAGAAACACGTCGAACAGGCAAAGATCGGCAATATCGAACAGCATGGCCGTCGCGCCGTCCGGCATGGGGGCGGCGAGCTCAGTGCGCGTCCAGTCCAGAACCGGCATGAAATTGTAACAGACCGTGGTGAGCCCGCAGGCTGCGAGGTTGCGCAGCGATTGGCGGTAAGCTTCGTAATGGTCTCGAACTGCGCCGGTCTTGGTTTTGATGGTTTCTGAGACCGGCACACTTTCCACCACATCCCAGGCAAGGCCCGAGGGGCTTCCATTGGGATGCGAGATTTCGGCTTGCCGCTTTTTGATCTCGTCGACGGGCCAAGGGTTGCCGGGGGCTATGTGATGCAGAGCCGAAACGATGCCTTCGGCCCCGGTTTGCTGGATTTCAGGTATGGAAATCGTGTCGGCTGGTCCGAACCAGCGCCAAGTCTGTCTCATCAATGTCTCGTCTTTGGGCGTGCGCGCGATTGCCTAGCCGGCGCCGTTAGCGTTGCGCAGGGTCTGGGTGCTCGCCGTGTCGAACAGGTGGTACGTGGCCGCGTTTGCGCCGAGCGTCACGGTTTCACCAGCCTCAACCCTGGTTTGGCCCGGATTGTGGACGGTGAGGTTCGTGCCGTCTTCCAAGCTGCCATAAAGATAACTGTCGCTGCCGAGCTGTTCGACCGCGGCGACCTGCATGTTGAGCACGCCGCTATCGTCTGGCTGCAACTCGTTCGGTCGCACGCCCAGCGTGACCTTCTGGCCGTTGGTTTGGCCAAAACCATTTTCGGGCAGCTTTATCTGCTCGCCGGTGTCGAGGTTCAGCACCGTTCGGTCCGACCCATCGATCGTACCGGTCATGAAATTCATCTTTGGGGACCCAATGAAGCCGGCGACGAACAGATTGGCCGGTTCATTGTAGAGATCGAGCGGTCGGCCGAACTGTTCCAGTTCACCCAGGCGCAGAACAGCGATCTTGTCGGCCATGGTCATGGCTTCCACCTGGTCATGGGTCACGTAGATCATCGTGTTGCCGAGGCGTTTGTGCAGTGCGGAGATTTCCGCGCGCATGCCGACACGCAGTTCCGCGTCGAGGTTCGACAGGGGTTCGTCAAACAGGAACACATGCGGTTCGCGGACCACAGCCCGGCCAATGGCCACACGCTGACGCTGGCCACCGGACAGATCCTTTGGCCGTCGGTCGAGCAGCATATCGATCTGCAACATTGAGGACACTTCGGCGATCTTGGTTTCGATTTCCGCTTTCGCCGTGTTGATGTTCTCAAGACCGAAGGAGAGGTTCTGGCGCACCGTCATATGCGGATAAAGCGCGTAGGACTGGAAGACCATGGCAAGCCCGCGATCAGCCGCTGGGATGCGGTTCACCACCTCCCCGCCAATGACGATGTCGCCCCCGGTGATTGGTTCCAAGCCGGAAATCATCCGCAACAAGGTGGATTTGCCGCAGCCGGATGGTCCGACGAACACGCAGAACTCACCAAGCTCGATCTGCATATCGACGCCTTTGATGACTTCCACCTCACCATAGCTCTTTCGAATCTGCTGCAACTCAACGCTTGCCATTGTCATTCCCCCAAACGCAGTTCGCCTGCGTTGTTTTTTTTACGTTCGCATCGCTGTGTGCCCTCGGCACAACCGCGCTGCTTTGATCTGCGCTTCGCTCTGTTCCTTGCGAACAACTGCGTCGCTTGGATTACTTCCCGCCCGTACTGGCGATGCCCGTGGCGATGTATTTCTGCAGGAACATGAACACCAGAGCGATGGGCAGAAGCGTCAGCACCGTCATCGCCAAGAGGCTTGACCATTCAGTCTGAAGCTCTCCCTGGAAGGAGTTCAGCGCCAACTGCAGCGTGAAGTTCTGCGACTCAGTCAGCACGATCAGTGGCCAGAGGAAATCGTTCCAGCGCCACATGATGGCGAGGATCGCCAGAACCGCGATGGCCGGTGCGGAGAGCGGGATGATGATGCGCCAGAAGATCTTCCATTCTGATGCCTTGTCCATACGGGCGGCATCCAGGATTTCATCGGGTATGGTGATCATGTATTGTCTGAGCAGGAACACGCCGGTCGGCGTTGCCGCTCCAGGTATGATCACGCCCCATAGGGAGTTGAGCATCCCCATCTCGGTGACAATCAGGAAGAGCGGCACCAGCACCACGGTCTGCGGGATCATCAAGGTGCCGATGACGAGCAACAGCACAGCCGTTCGCCCTCGGAACTGGTACTTCGACAGGGCAAAGGCCGCCATCGCGTTGACCAAGAGCATGATGATCGTCGCCATGACGGTGATGAAGGTGGAATTGAAGAAGAATTTCAGGAAGTTGAAGCGCTCAAACAGACCTGAGTAGTTTTCAAGCGCGAGCCTTACCTCCTGAACCGGCTGGCGGTCGGCGATATCGACGCGTAGCCGCTCATCGGGGTTTGCCGGATCAATCATCTGCGCGACCAGACCGACGCGACGCAGCTGCGCCAATGTGCGGCCTTCATGCTCGCCGGCCGTGATCTCAAACAGCGGAAGCGGATCGTTGATGCCATCCACCACGATCGTCTGCTGCTGATAGGGCAGGAAGGTCGGTGGGTAGCGTTGCAGGTCGGCCTCGGTTTTGAAGGACGAGAGCACCAGCCAAACGACCGGGAAGAACATCAAGAAGACGCCGAGGAGCAGATAGCTGTAGGAGACCCAATCGGTCCAATGCAGCTTGCCGTTTCGGCCCCGCGTCGCGGTGAGGAAGGACAGAACTCTAGCCATCGACGTTCCTCCGGTTGATCCACAACTGGATGAGTGTGAGGAGCACTAGAACTCCAGCCACCATCAGTGAGGCTGCCGCTGCTAGGCCAAACAGACGCGGTGCGCCGGCAAAGCCTTCCTCATAGATGTATTGAATGATGAAGGTTGTGGCCGTGCCCGGCCCACCGCCGGTGAAGGCATAGACCTCGTCAAAGGTCTGCACGCCCTTGATCAGCGCCAGCACAAGCACCACCAGCATGGTCGGTGCGAGCAAGGGCAGGGTGATCTTGGTGAATGTGCGCCAGGCGGAGGCTCGGTCCATCAAGGCCGCCTCATAGACATCGCGCGGAATGGCTTGCAGGCCGGCCAGAAGAATGAGGGTGTAGAAGCCCATATGGGCCCAGACCGACAGGAAAACTGTCCAGGTAAAGGCCCACTGCGCATCGATCAGCCAGTTGTAACCGCCAATGGTCGTCCAATCGAGGAAGGCGTTCAGCACGCCTTCGCGCTGCAGGATCCATTTCCAAATCAGCGCCACAACGACGGGTGAAAGAAGGACGGGGAAGAAGAAGACAGAGCGGAAGAAGCCGCGTGCGCGGATATCCCGGTTCAAGATGATGGCGGTCAGCAGCGAGAACCCGACCATGAAACCGACCTGGAGGGTCACGAACCAGCTGGTGTTCCAAACTGCGCGCCAGAACTTGTCCTTCACGCAGGAATTGGGATCAAGAAAATCGGAACAGGAGGAAAGAGTGTTGAAGTTGGAGCCGCCGACAAACGGGCGATCCTCCAACAGCACGTTGTCGCCGCCTGTCATCGCGTAGAAGACGTTGAGGATGATTGGCAGGAAGGCGAAAAGGCCGAACAGAATGAGGTTGGGCAGCAGGAAGACCCACGCCAGGCGGTTGACGCCCAAAAGGCGTTGCAATGCCAGGAACGGAATCTCGACGAGGCGCATGATCGGGGCGATCAAGCGAAGGGCGATGCTGTCGCCCTTCGCGTTAACCGTTGCTGCCTCGATCGATGGCGAAGTGGGCACGCGGGGGGCGCCCACCTCGTTGGTCGTGGCCATCGGACTAGAGCCTAGTTGCTCTCAGCCATGGCGGCCTCAAGGTCCGCGCGAGCGCGTTCCATGGCCTCTTCCACGGACAGTTCGCCGACGATTGCCTGGCTCACACGCTCAACCGTGATGCCAAACATGGCGCGGTTGCCCGCATAGCCCTGGTAAGCGAACGCGGCTGGGTGAATGTCCGGCAGAGAACCTGCAAAGGCGTTGAGCGCGGCTTTGGCACCATCGGAAGCATCCTGGAACTCAACACCGGCGCCAGCGACGCCCAGGTGACCCGGGATGTTGCGGGTACGGGCCGAAACTTCCGCGTAGATGTCCTCTTGCGCGAGGAAGTCGATCACCGCTGCCACGGCATCGGGATGCTCAGTTTCGGCAAACCCGACAATGCCGGCACCGCCTGGCATGCCTGAGCATGCACCAGCCGGACCACACGGTGAGCCGATGACCTGCCAGTCGAAGAAGTCGCCAACTTGCTCGTCCATGCGTCCAACCTGCCAGCTACCGGAGTAGTAGAAGACGAGATCGCCGTTGATGAACTCCTGAGCGGCGTCCTGATAGGTTGCACCACCCTGGCCGGCCCACACATCGCGGGCGATGGTGCCGTCTTCGTGCCAGTCAACGAACTGTTGGACGAAGGCGGTGAAGCCGTCATCGACGAGGATGGCATCACCATTATCGTCAAACAGGGCTGCGCCATAGGAGATGGCCGGGCCAGCAACGCGGTGACCGGAACGGTCAATCGCCATGGGGAAGGGTGCGCCGGTGGCGTCGGATACGGCGCGGGCAGCGTTTGCCCAATCGTCCCAGCTGGCGCCCGCGCCCGGCAGGTCAACGCCGGCCTGTTCAAAGAGGGTCGCGTTCACGAAAGCACCGGTAACAGTGAGCTGCGAGTGCATGCCGTAGATGCCCTGACGGTCAGGGCCGCCACGGTACCAATCAAGTGTGCCACCAAAGCTCTCTTCCCAGTAGCCGGCGTCAACAAAGGGCTCCAGGTCGAGATAGTACTCGTTGAGGCCACCAAGATCGGTCACCTTGGCGATGTCCGGTCCTTCGCCCGCAGCAAGCTGGACGGGCAGGTTCTCCAGGATGGCCTGGTATGGCACGACGTCGATGGCGACGGTGATGCCAGGATTGTCGGCTTCGAAACGGTCGAGCACTTCGTCATAGACTTCGCACTCATTGCCGTCCGAATAGCACATGAAGCGGACTTCCTGCGCGGCAGCGGATGTCGGCACGAGGGCCGTACCGGCAGCGCACAGGGCCGCAAAGGCCGTTGTAAAGGCAAGTGAACGTCTCATTCTGGTCTCCCTTGGGGTGTAGTTGTTTTTGTTGCAGTGGATCGGTGAAGATCAACGCGTGACGCCGCTTCTACGGCTGCCATCCGGTATAGAGATCGGCCTCCTTGGTTAGTGGCAACGTTACGCGTTGGCCGGTCCTGGCGGCTTGGTAGACCGCCGTGACCAGTTCTATCGACCGGCGCCCGTCAGCCAGTGTGACGTCACGACCGGGGTGGCCGTCAAGTGCCAATGCAACAGCTTCAAAAAAGCCAGCATAGCCTGACTTGGCCTCGCCGAACCCATCGAGCACGGCGTTGATGCGCGCCTGGTCGGCAGGCGCTCTAGCCTCAAATGTCCAATCGCCCTCGCCTGGGGCATAGGGCTCACTTCCGCTGGTCGCGGTGAAGCCCTCAAAACAAAAGCGCAGACGCGATGTGTCGGTCGCCGCGCCCAAGGTGATGGAGGAGGTCGCAAGCGCTCCGGACTCCATCTGGAAGGTGAGGGCAGCGCAGTCTTCCACTTCAATCGGATTGACCCGAGAGGACGTCGCGGCTTGGACAGTCGCGACTGGCCCCATCACGAAGGTCAGGAGGTCATGATTGTGGATCGCATGGCCGAGCACCGCGCCACCTGACTCGCCCTCCCACGTGCCACGCCACGACACGGCGTAGTAGTCGGGCCCGCGGTTCCAGTGGGTCTCAAGGCTTGCCGAAAAAGGTTTGCCGGCCAGATCGGCATGCTGGAGAGCCTTCAATTGATCCAGTCCGCGGCCATAGCGGTACTGGAAGACCGGGAAGATCGCCTGACGGGCTGAGGCCGAGGCCTCGATCAGGGCATCGACTTCGCGCACGGAGCGGACAAGAGGTTTCTCGCAAACAACGTGCTTGCCGGCTTTCATCGCGGCCAGTGTGACATCGAAATGCAGATGTGGCGGCAGACAGATATCGATGATGTCGATGCTCTCGTCAGTCAAGATACCCTGCATGTCGTCGGTGATCTGGATCGCTTCATCGCCGCCGGCCACGACTTTGGCGCGCTCCTGATTGAGATCGCACAGCGCAGACACGGTGAACCGATCTGGCAGGGCGCGATAACCCTCTAGATGTTGTTCGCCGATTCCGGCGCCAAGGATGGCCACCCGCCGTGTCATAACGCACCTTCGGCGATGGCTTGCGCCTTCAGGGCCAATTCCATCACCTTGAAGGCGTGGGCCTGGGGCATGGCCGTTTCGGTGCGGCTGCGAATGTCGTTGATGAGGTTGGTGAAATAGGGAAGCCCGGCATCCTCACATTGGATTTTCTCGCACCGGTCGCCATTGACCAGCACCAGATGGTCCGTTCCCTCGACCCCGCCTACATCGACATATTTGCGCAGTTCAATGTAGCCTTCCGTGCCCAAAATGGTCAGCCGGCCATCGCCCCAGGTCGGCAGGGCATCGGGCGTGTACCAATCGATGCGCACATAGCCATTGCCGCTGTCGCTACGCAGCGCCACCTCGCCATAATCCTGAAGGCCTGGATCATCGGGATTGGCATAATTCGCCACCTGGGCGAGCGTGATCTGCGCGTCGGTTGAGCTTGTGAAGAAGAGGAACTGGTCGATCTGGTGGCTGCCAATATCGACCAGAATGCCGCCATAGGCATCGCGGTCGAAAAACCAGTCTGGTCTTGTGTCCCGATTGAGGCGATGAGGTCCGATACCAAGTGTCTGGACGACCTTGCCGATCGTGCCGTTGGCCACCAGTTCGGACGCTTTGGTGACGGCAGGAACCTCAAAACGCTCTGAGAAGTCGATGGACCAGATGCGGTCGGTCTCTGCCACACAGGCTTTGATGGCCTCCAGCTGGTTCATCGTCGTGCAGCCCGGTTTATCGGTCATCACGTCCTTACCGGCCTGCATGGCGCGGATGGCAAGATCGGCCCGGTCGCATGGGATGCAAGAGATGAGGACAAGATCAATCTCAGCGTCGGACAAGATCGCTTCGATGCTCTCCACCCGTGGCACGTCCGGGAAACGCTTGATGAAGCCGGCGGTGGGCTGCGGATCGCCTTCCGTCCACCAGCTCTTAAAGATGGCGCCTGCGTCAATCATGTTGCCAGCCATGCCGAAGATGTGGCGGTGATCGATCCCAAGGGCAGCGAAGGTGATTGGCTTGGTCATCAGGCAACGACCTCCACCATACGACCTTGCTTGGAGGATTGCGTAAGTGCCTCGATCAGCTGGTGGGAGGCGAGAGCCTGACGACCTGTGACGATGGGCGGTCGGCCATTTGTGACGGCGTCAGCGAAGTCTTCGATGATCCCTTGGTGCCAGTCATGGGTGAAGGCCATCGGGTCGGCTCCGCCGCCCGTGCCGCCCTGCGCACCGAAGGTTTCGGTTCGGCCATCGCGCCAGGAAACGCTGAGAACACCGGAGCCAAGATGCAGGCTCGCCTTATCGAAGTGCAGGGTGATGGTCTCCGCTGTTCCGGGAAAGCTGGCCGTTGATGCAGTGAGGGTGCCCAGCGCGCCGTTGGCAAAGCGCAGACCGGCAACCGCGACATCTTCTGATTCCATCTCATGGAACCGGGTCGTTCCAAGCATCGCCTGAACGGTTTGGACCGGTCCGGTAAGACTTAAGGCCAGATCGAGCGTGTGGATGGCTTGGCTGATCAGGACCCCACCGCCGTCGCGCGCATACGTGCCGCGTCCAGGTTCGTCATAGTAGCTCTGCTCGCGCCACCAGGGCACGGCGATTTCCACCAAGCCCAGAGCGCCGAGGTCGCCGAAACGCACCATCTCGGTGGCCTTCAGCGATGCTGCGCGCATGCGGTGCTGGAAGACGATCCCAAGCGGCACGCCGGCCTGCTCACAAAGCTCAACTACCTGCTCGGCTTCTGCAGCGTTTCGAGCCACTGGCTTTTCCAGAAGGATCGGTTTGCCTGCTTCGGCCAGCGGTTTGATGAGGTCGAGCCGCGCATCAGGTGGCGTTGCGATGATGGCAAAATCAATGTTCCGATCAGCAGCGATGGCGGCGGCATCGGCATACACCTTCAGCCCGTCGCCAACCTCGTCCGCAAAAGACTGCGCTCGTTCGGGCCGGCGTGCGCAAACGCCTTTCAGCGTTACGGCGTTGCTGTCCATGATCGCCGCAACATGGGTGCGAGCGACCATGCCGGTGCCGATCAGCGCCGTTGCGAGAGGAAGCTGGGTCACGTGAAAAACTGATCCTTGAGGAAGGCGAGAGCCGCCGCTCTCATAGCTGGTGTTTCAACGTGACCTTTGTCTTTTTCAATATGAAAAACAAGGGCATCGGGTGTGGCCGCATAGGCTGTTTCAAGATCAGATCGACCTTTGGCAAAGGCGTCTGGTGGGGTGGACCAATCCTCCATGCCTGCGCCGATGAATAGAGCTCTGGGCGCTGCGAGACCGGCAAGCGTGCCTGTCGGCAGGTGTTCCGTCAGACCAGGGACCATCATGTAGATGCCATGCCCGTCATGGTCGCCCGCTTCGATGAGCGTTGCAAGGTCTGCGAAGGAGCAGAGGGCAATGGCGGCTTGGATGCGCTCATCCATAGCAGCTAGCCAAAACGCATGGGTCGAGCCCATGGAGAAGCCAAGAACACCCAGGCGCGTGGCATCGATGGTGGCTTGGTTGGCCAGAAACGTCAGGCCGGCGGAGAGTTCGGCCAACATCTGGCCGAACAGCGTCGCTCCCTGCCAAAGATGCGCCTTGGTGCGGGCACCTTCGCCCTGTTCCTGCCGTTCCCCGAAGCAGGGCATATCGATGCAAAGAGCCGCGCAGCCGAGCTGCCGCAAATCGAAGGCATAGGGTGATGTGAGAGCCGGCCGCCCTTCGGTCAGCTCTTCGCAGCCGACGGCGTAGTTGTTGCCATGGGCATGGCAATAAAGGATCGCAGGAACTGGGTTGCTACCCTCCGGCGGCCTTAGAAAACGCCCTGGAATTTCTTCGCCGTCATGGCTGGTGAAAACGAGTCGGTCGATCTGCCAGTCCTGGAAGGGATCGCTGGCGACCACGCGCATAGATGCAAAGGGCTGCCCAGCAACGCGGTTGCCGAGCAGGCCTTCGATCTCCTCCCTGACTTTTTCCTGCCGGGTCTTCTGTTGGACCCTTGCGGCGTTCGTCATGCGGTCAGCCTGTTTTCCCTCTAGATCGGCCTTTGTTGGGCGTTTCAGTCCTTTAAGAACCCGCCAAAAGTGCCCTGATTGAAGACCAGCGGTGCGCCTTCGGTGATGTCGGCGGAAAGGATCTGGTCGA
Organism: Pseudomonadota bacterium; assembly: GCA_038749715.1. Taxonomy (GTDB): domain Bacteria; phylum Pseudomonadota; class Alphaproteobacteria; order Rhizobiales; family MH13; genus MH13. Next base: position 117,699 of record JBCDHR010000005.1, on the reverse strand, counting down.
CCAGGATCGTATGATCGCCGGCTTCGTGTGTGCCGTGACGGCGGCAGGTGAACCGCGCGAGGCAGCCCTCCATAAGTGGTGTGCCGTTGGCGCCTGGCGCCCACTCCACAAGATCAAAGGCATTGGCGTGCTTGGCAAATCCCAGGCACAGAGCTTCCTGCTCGCGGGAGAGCACATGAATGGCCGTGTCCCAGGCGCCGGCGAATGCATCGTAGCGGGTCGATTTGCGTTCGATCGACCAGAGGGTCAGCGGCGGCTCGAGTGAAACCGACGTAAAACTGTTGACCGTCATGCCCATGGGGCCATCGGGCGTCATGGCAGTGACCACCGTGACCCCGGTCGCGTAGCGCGAAAACGCGTTGCGCAGAATACGTGTATCGATCACCGCTGGGTCGAACTGCTCCTGTCTGGCATGCATATTCATGGGTCCTCCTCCAGAGGCTATACGTTGCAAGCCCCTCAGGGGACTTCTCGGCCCATGGCCGCGGTGAGAATTTCGAACCAGTCCTGCCGGTCCATCTTGACTTTGGTGGCATCAGAAAAGGTGCGAATGCGTTCCAGCTTGTTGGTTCCCATCACCGGAATGATCTTCGCCGGATGGGCGAGAAGCCAGGCGATGGCGACCGCCGTCGCATCGACATTTTGCTCGCCCGCCATACGGTCCAGCACTGTGCGGACGGCCACACCGTCAGCGCCAAACAGCGCGCCGCCGCCAAGCGGCGACCATGCCATTGGCGGGATGGCGCGTTCCTGCATCCACTGCACCTCGCCGCCCAGGAATGGCTCGTGGCATAGGACGCTCAGTTCCACCTGATTGGTGATGAGCTTGGACGACATGGCCGATTGAAGCAGCGTGAAATCATTGAGCTTGAAGTTGGAAACACCGACATTGCGCACTTTGCCGGAAGCGACCAACTCATCCAGCGTCTTGCCGGTTTCATGATGGTCCATGAACGGGTCGGGCCGGTGGATGAGAAGAAGGTCGATATGGTCGGTGACCATATCGACCAGCGAATGTTCGACCGAAGCGAGGATGTGCGTGTGCGATGTGTTGTAGTGTTTCACGCGCGCTGACTGGTAACGGCCGGCCGGCGCGACGATATCGCATTTGGTGATCAGCTCGACCTTGTCGCGCAGACCAGGCGCGGTCTTGAACGCCTCACCGAGCAGTTTCTCTGCCGTGTAGCCGCCATAGATGTCGGCCTGATCCATGGTGGTGATGCCCTGCTCCAAACAGGCTTCCACCTTGGCCTGAACATGCGCCGGCGAGGTGTCGCTGTCATCGCCAACGCGCCACATCCCATAGACGATACGGCTCATAGAGAGCGAAGGCGAGAGTTTGACGCGGTTCATCACGCGCGTGCTCCCGCTGCGAGCGGCGTCGCCGGCATCGCGCTCGGCACACGGCCATAGGCGTGGGGCAAAGACACAGTCTTGAGGTTTGGTAGCACACGCTCGCCGAAGCTCTTGCATTCGTCGATGTGCGGATAGCCAGAGAAGATGAAGGCGCGGATGCCCATCTTTTGATAAGCCTCGATCTCAGAGAGAACCTGATCAGCGGACCCGACAAGGGCCGCGCCGCAGCCCGAGCGCGCTCGACCGATGCCGGTCCAGAGGTGCGGCTCCACATAGCCAAATTGATCGGCCAGTTCGCGAGCTCGTGCCTGGTGGGACACACCGAGCGAGCCGGAGTCATGCGCCCGCTCGCGGATCAGCTTGCCATATTCGTCATCCAGTTTGGAGACGAGGTGATCGGCATACTCGCGCGCCTCAGCTTCTGTATCGCGGACGATGACATGGACACGCAGGCCATAATCCAGCGTTCGGCCATAGCGCTCGGCGACGGCGTTCACAGCTTTCATGCGTTCGGCGATCTGCTCCTTCGGCTCCGGCCACATCAGGTAGACGTCGCAATGCTCGCCGCACAGTTCGAGAGCCGGTGGAGAATAACCACCGAAGTAAAGCAGCGGGCCACTGGTCTGGTAGGGAACGGCGGGGCCGGTCGGCACATTGTCGAAAGTGTAGACCTCACCGTGATGGTTGATCACATCCTGGGTCCAGGCCTGCTTCAAGATCTCCACCACTTCGCGTGAGCGCTGGTAGCGGAAGGCGCTGTCGGCTTTCTCACCCGGGAAGTCGGAGGAGATGATGTTGACCGTCAGCCGGCCCTTCAACATGTGATCGAGCGTCGCGATGGTGCGCGCCAGCATGATCGGCTGCATCTCGCCGCAGCGCACTGCCGCCAGCATGTTGATGCTCTCGGTGATCGGCGCGCAGCCGGCCACAAAGGAGAGTGTGTCCTGACCCACCTGATAGGAGGAAGGACAAAGGATGTTGCGGAAGCCCTGGGCTTCGGCCTCTTTCAGAATGCTAGAGCAATGCTCCCAGCTTGAGCGCAAATCACCTTCCGGGACACCGAGATACCGGTAATCGTCCGAGCACAGGGCGGAAAACCAGGAAACTTCGGCTCCGTCGAGATCGGGGGAGGTGACAGGCACAATTGTCATGAAGGGAACATTCCTTGGCGTGGCTGGAGCGCGATTGGGACTGGCCAACCATTTTCATCTTGCATAGCATTGCACTTGATGTAGATCAATGCTGTATCAATTATACGTTTCGGACTTTCTGTGCCCCGCTCCGCCTCCAAAGGATCCCTGCCGGTCTATCTGCAAATCAGCGAGCGTTTGATTCGTGAAATCGGCGCTGGCCGTCTGCCGGATGGTGAACGTCTTGCGCCTGAGCGAGAGATGGCCGCTTCGCTGTCGATCTCGGTGGGCACCCTTCGCAAGGCCCTCGCCGAGCTGGAAAAGAAGGGTCTCCTGGAGCGTCGCCATGGGTCGGGCAATTACGTCCGGGCGAGTGGGCGAGCGGAGGGAGTCTATGCCTTCTTCCGCATTGAGCTGATCGAAGGCGGCGGTCTGCCGACGGCCGAGCTTATCGATCTTCGCAGGATGCCCAAGCCCGATGACGTTCCCGCTTTCGGTGTATCACCGGATGCCCATCGCATTCGCCGGCTGCGCTCGCTGGACGGCATTCCGTCGGTGCTGGAGGAAATCTGGCTCGATGGTAGCTATGCCGAGGCGCTCGACCCCGATGACATGTCGGAATCGCTCTACCTGTATTATCGCCAGGCCTTCGACCTCGCCATCACGCGGGCGCAGGACAGCGTTGGCGTTGCCCCCGCGCCCGATTGGGCGCCGGATCAATTTCCCCCACAACCTGGAACGGCCTGCGGCTTTATTGAGCGTTTGAGCCGTGCCCAGGACAACAAAATCGCTGAAGTGTCGCGCAACTGGTTCGACGCGAACACCGTGCGCTACGTTTCTCGCATGAGGTAAGTTTCAAATATGACCGATACCATCCGCTATGGGATTGTTGGCTGCGGAATGATGGGCCAGGAGCACATCCGCAACATCGCGCTTTTGGAAGGCGCGTCTGTCAGCGCCATTGCTGAACCCGATGATGCGATGCGCGCCGAGGCCGCTGCTCTGGTGCCGGGCGTGCGTGCCGAAAGCTCGTTGGATGCGTTGCTGGGCAGCGATGATGTCGACGCCATCGTCATTGCCGCGCCCAATCATCTGCATGTGGACATGCTGGACCGGCTGGCGACTGCCCGACCAGTCCCGGTGCTCGTCGAGAAGCCGCTTTTCACCGACGGTTCAGATCAAGATCGCCTCCAGAAGCTGAAATCTGACTACCCGGCGATGATGTGGGTGGCGATGGAGTATCGCTACATGCCGCCGATTGCCGCCTTCCTGGAACGCGCACATGAGGTCACCGGCGGTCTCCAGATGTTGACCATCCGCGAGCATCGTTTCCCGTTTCTGGAGAAGGTCGGTGACTGGAACCGTTTCAACCGCAACACCGGCGGGACGATGGTTGAAAAGTGCTGCCACTTCTTCGACCTCATGCGGCTTGCGCTTGGCTCGGAACCTGTTCGCGTGATGGCGTCGGCCGGGCAGGCGGTGAACCATCTGGATGAAAGTTACGCCAATGAGGTCCCCGATATCTGGGACCATGGCTATGTCATTGTCGACTTTGCCAATGGCACGCGGGGCATGCTGGAGCTTTGCATGTTCGCCGATGGCAGCCGCTATCAGGAAGAACTTTCCGGCGTCGGCCCCGATGGGAAGATCGAGGCCATGGTGCCCGGCCCGGTTCGGTTTTGGCCTGAAAGCCTCGGTCCGCTGCCGACCCCAAAAGTCATCATCAGTCCGCGGGACCGGCAGACGCATGCGCCGATGGATTTGGAGTTCCCGGTTGACCCGGCGCTGCTGGAAATCGGTGACCACAATGGCGCGACCTTCTACCAGCATCAGCTGTTCCTGAAGGCGCTCAAAAATGGCGGCGTTCCGGCTGTCAGTTTGGACGACGGTGCGGTGGCGGTTCGCATGGGTCTGGCTGCACAAGAATCAGCGCGGAGCGGCAAGGCCGTTTTGCTTTAGTTCTTTCATAGACACAACTGAAAGTTGTATTTCTTTGAGTTGTATCGACGTATAAGTTGCGTATTTGCCGGCAAAACAGGCAAAATACATCACAGTTATTCTGTTTTGGCGCTTTGTTAACTTCGATCTACGCTTTTGGAACCGTCTCGAGGACGCCTTGTCTGCGGGGCCAATGTTCAAGGCGAGGATTGCAAGACATGTTGTGGAGCAAGCGGGGGGCCGCCGATAGTGATGCGCCAAGTCTGTTGGGGATGGACGGTGCGTCGCAAGGTGAAGGCGCAGAGTTAGGTAGGGCGATAACCGGAACCGAAGGCGCGTCGACCGACTGCCATGCCAAGACGCTTGTTAGCGTGGCCGAAGGGCTTTCAGCCTTCGGCATTGAGATGGTCGATGTCGCCGGTGTTATTGAGACAGCCAATGCCGCGACAACCAGCTTGTCTGAAGCCTTCGACAGTCTTTGCAGCGCCGCACAGGAAACGCAGAGTCAGACGGAACTCATCCGCGATGCGGTAGCGCGCAGCAGCGAAGCGGGCGGGCGCTCCGGTCAGGCTATGTCGCAGTCGCGCGCCGCGCTCTCCAAGGCGTCAGATGACATTGCCTCTCTCATTCAGGCGGTGAGCGAGATCAACACCCAGTTGCAGGGGCTTCAAGGCGCCCTGACAAGCGTCTCAGAGGTTTCTCTTTCCATCGATCAGATTGCCCGCCAGACCAATCTTTTGGCGCTGAATGCAACGATTGAAGCCGCCCGTGCTGGCGAGGCCGGAAAAGGGTTTGCGGTTGTTGCCGGCGAGGTGAAACAGCTGGCGTCCGAAACCTCGCAGGCGACGCAGAAAATCCAATCGACGCTTGCCGACCTTAACAGTGAGGCCGAAGCTTTGATCGGGCTTGGTCAGACTGCCCTTGGCGGTGTTTCGGCTGTTCAGGACAGCACCGCCGCCCTGGATCAAGTGGTCGGTGATCTTGCGGGTGCGATTACGGAAATCAGCGAAGCGGGCCATGTGGTCGAAGGCGGCACCGCCGATATCGAGGCGACGACAATCGGTTTTGTCGAGCGCATTGCGACCATGAAGGGAACAGTCGACGAGTCCAGCACGGTGCTTGGAACGGCTGCAAACCGGATCGGCAAGGCTGTTGACGAAACAGACAGGCTGGTCGGTGTGACTGCCGATTGCGATGCCGATACTGAAGAGGGCAAGCTTCTGGCGCTTGCCAAGCAGGCGGCTGGCGAGATCGAAGCAGCCTTTGCCAAGGAAATCAGCGAAGGTCGCGCAACGGTAAGTGACCTGTTCGATGATGCCTACACGCCGATTGCCGGGTCAGATCCGGAGCAGGTGACCACCCGCTTCACCGATCTCACCGATCGGGTGCTGCCAGGCATTCAAGAGCCAATCTTGAACGAGAGCGACCGGATTGTTTTCTGCGCTGCTGTTGATCGCAACGGCTATCTTCCCACCCATAATGCCAAGTTTTCCAAGGCGCAGGGCCCTGACCCTCTGTGGAACGCTGCCAACTGCCGCAACCGTCGGATTTTTGACGACAAGGTTGGACTGCGCGCAGGGGGCAACACCAAGCCCTTCCTGATGCAGTCCTATCGCCGGGACATGGGTGGCGGCACCTTTGTGATCATGAAGGATGTTTCTGTGCCGATCCGTGTGGACGGTCGGCACTGGGGTGCTTTGCGCCTTGCCTATAAGGTTTAATGGCTAAGCAACCGAGCGGTTGTTGACGGCTGGAACTGGTTTTCCTTGACCACGGTAATCGTCGTGCCTACCACCGGATAAATGGCGGGAGAGGCAAGCGTGACGCACAAGGCCACAAAGGTTGTTATCATCACCGAAAAACTGATCTTCGATGGGGTCACGACCATCATCGAAGAGGCCGGCGCAACCGGCTACACCATGGTGGCAGCTGGCGGAAAGGGCAGTCGGGGCGTGCGCGCGTCTGGCCGGGCGTCTGTGGTCGATGCCTTCACCAACGTCAAGATCGAGGTGATCTGCAGCACGCACGAGATGGCCAACGAAATTGCCGACCGTGTCGCCGAACGCTACTTCACCAACTATTCCGGCATCACCTACCTGGAAGAGGTCGAGGTGCTGCGCGAGCGCAAGTTCCACAAATAGTCTGGTACTTCGGGCGCCCGAAACGACGACGCCCTAAAGTCCAAAAACCATCTGCGCCAACGCGATGTAGAGCGGGATGCCGACCGCAATGGCGACCGGCGTTCCGATACTGGTCGATGCGCCGATATAGGCCGATGGGTTGGCTGTCGGGATGCCGGCACGCAGCGTTGGCGGGCCGGAGATGTCCGAACTGGAACCTGCCATCACTGCCAGCAGGATCACACCGCCCGGCGAAAAGCCGGTGAGGTAGTGGGCGATGGTCCCAAGACCAAACGCCACCAGCCCATGGGTGAGTGGCGCCACCACGGCATAGACGGCGTACCAATGGGCGACTTTGCGCAGTTCATTGAGGCGCGTGTACGCTTCCATCCCCATCACCAGCATTAGGATCGACAAGAGGCCGCGGAACAGCGGATCGTAGAAGCTCTCAAAAACCCGCTCCGGCTGCGTGAAGAGACCAAGCGCCAAGCCCAGCAACAGGGCTGCCAGGGCTGACCCGCGCAGGCTTTCCTTGATGATCGGCCAGATCTCAACCTTGGTGTTTTTGTCGCCATTGCGCCGCTGCATGTGCACATTGGCAAGCACGATGGCGAGGATGAGTGCCGGGATGTCCATGAAGGGGTAGAGCGCGGGAACCCATGCTTCAAAGGTGATGTCGGCTTCTTCCAGCAGAATCATACATGCTGCCAGTGTCGACGCGCTCACAGCGCCGAACAGGCCAGCTGTGGCGATGGCGTCATCGGTCTTAACGCCCGGCAAGAAGGCCAGAGAGAAACGACCGATATAGACAATGGCGCAGCCCACCACGGCTGCGATGATGGCCGGCAGAAGCATGTCGGCAAAGTCAGCGTCACGTATCTCCATGCCCCCACCAATGCCGATGCGCATCAACAGCATAAAGACGATGAACTTGTAGATGGCGTCGGGGATCTCCAGCCGCGTGCCGAGCGCCGCGACCACCATGCCGCCAATAAGAAAGGCGAGGGCCGGCGACTGGAACTGACTGATCAGCCGAACGAGAAAATCAACGATAAGGTCCATAACGGACTTTCAAGGAACACGTGTGGGGGGAGGACGTGTAAGGGATTGTTCGTATCGAACACAAACGCCTCTAACGTCAAGACAATCACTGCGGCCGATAAAGTGTGATTGGCGACACGGTTCCGCCTTCAGCTGTGGTTCAGGTTCGCCATGATTGAGACATGTGTGCTCATGCTAGGGCACATTGCCGGATAGAGGTTTGATATGTGGGGCAAACAAGAAAACGGTGCGCTGGCAGGACTCCTCGTTCTCGCCATGGGCGCGCAGAGCCCGGCTCTTGCGCAAGATTCCGGCGGGGTGAGCCTTGCCGATGCCGCGTTACAGGAGGTTGGCTGCACCGCGCGTGAAACTGTGGGCGCTGACGTTCTGGTCGACGGCGACCCGGCGTCGGCCTGGTTCGCCGAGCAACAGCACGGCCCTTGTTTTTTCACTTATCTGTTTGCCGAGCCGGTGGCCGTGGAAAGCCTGACGCTGACGCCACCCTGGGGCAAAAATCTCGGCGCAGTGGCGCCGGCTTTCAGCGTGTGGGGCAGTCATCAGGAGGAGGGGCTGGGCTTCTACCTCCTGGCCCGTCAGGCGCTTGTGCAGGAGGCGCCGGCGCGCGTGACGTTTGACGAGCCGATCCTGATGCGCCGACTTCACATCGCGCTTGAGACGTCTGACCCATTTTCGGCTGCACGACTTCACGGTGGGCTTGGTGAGATCACTGTGCAGTTTGGTGATGCCAGCACGGCAGACCGGTGGCCGCGACCCTTCCCGGCGCATTGGCCACAGCGATGGCCCGGTGAGTATGCCGATCAGGCTGATCCAATCTTGCGTGGGCAGGAAACGGACTGCGATGTGCTCGCTGCCGGCCCGTCCAATCCGGACAGTTATGGGTTTGGCCTGCTGACCAGTGACATTGATCTTTCAGCAGCCCTTCCGGCCTGTGTGCAGGCGCTGGCCGATCAGCCGGACAGCCGCCGTACCGCCTACCAGATGGCGCGGTTGGAGGTGCTCTCAGAGCGCTATGCCGATGCGGTTGCCAGGCTCGGGGGTGATCTGTTGCGTCGCTACCCACCGGCCATGGAGATGCTTGCAGACCTTGTCGATGAAGGACGCGGGATCACACAGGATGCAGACCGCGCAACGGCTCTGCGCGAGCGGTCGGCCGAGGCCGATTTCGGGCCCGCGCTGAACGATCTTGCGAGGGCTCATGAAGCGGCTGTTGAGGCCGCCTTGTTGGCAGATGAAGTTCTGGAAGGGGCAGGAGAGGTCCATCCAGCGCTTCAACGCGCGCTTGATATCGGCCATCTGCCAGCTTGGTCCTTGTATGAGGATTTTGTTCTGCGCACGGATTCCAGCCAGTTGCTCTCTCTCATGCCGCAACTGGAGGAGGTGACGATGTATGGGAGCTTTGACGAGCTCTCACAACCTCTTTGGAACGACCATCATGGAATACCACGCGACCAAGAGCGCGCCGCCTATTGGACAGATCGCTACATTGCCGAGGACCCTGGCTTCGTCGTCAACCAGGCCATCATGTTGAACAATCTGCGCGGAGATTTGGAGCGGTCCGCGCACTTGGCGCGGCGTGCCTCCTATGGCGGTGATCCTTTCTCCATCGAGATCTATGCCCAATATGGCGCGGCGCAGAATCGCGACCGGTTGCGGGCCATGCGGTTTGCCATCGCTCTGGAGCTCGCCGAAGGCGGTGACCAAGACGCCATGTTCGTGGCAGCAGAGGCGCTGATCAACGGCACGGGGGTTGAACAAAATCGCGAAGAAGGCGGGCGCTGGATGCGCCTTGCCGCCGCCGCCGGGGAGCCGCGTGCCCTCCACTATGTTAGCCGCAATGCCTGGGTACGTGACCAATGACCTCCGATGCCGCTGCAACCGCCTCGTCCGATGCACCCACACAAGCTTCTGATGAGACGCGCCGTGACAACCGTTTGATGAAGCGTCTGGCGGCTCTGCTCGCACTGGCGCTCGCCTTGCTGCTTTTGTTTTTTCTTTGGCCGCGCGGTGAGAAGGGGCCCAGCCTGCGTGAGCTTCTGGTGCAATCGCGCGATGCCTATCATGCGCCCTGGGAAAGCGTTGAAGATGCCGCGACAACGCTCGGTACGGTGGAGGCCGCGCTTGCTTTTGTCAGCGATGAGATCGCGACCAGCATCTACGAAGGACGGTTGCAGTCTCCTCTGACGGTGCTGGAAACGCGGGTCGCCAACCCGGCCGATAAGGCGATGCTCCTTCAGGCTCTTTTGGCTGCTTTGGAAGTGCCAACGGATGCTTTTGCTGCGCCTATGCAAGGTTCGCCTCGCACCGCGCTCCTTGCGCAAGCCTATCCGGCAGAAAGTGCATGGTCGGAGCCCATGGTCGCTCTCATGGAGCGCATTGGCTATGACGAGGACCAGCATGCCGTGGATGCGACCGGTGACCTGTTGGTCGCGCTGTCGGTTTTTGAAGAGCATGACGCCGTTGTGGGCGCAGCTCTGGACCACGCCGAAACGCTGCTCTCACTGGACGGACGCTCAACAGCCGCGTCTGCCTCGCTCGATTGGGTATGGCTGCAAGACGCAGACGGCACGATCTACGATCCTGTTTTGCCAGATGAAGATCGCTCGGACCTTGCTCGTGCCTATGACGTTTCGGTCGAACCAGTTGGACTCACTATTACATCGCGTGACCGGCTAGGCCGCGTCCGCACAGTTATGGATTGGTCGGGAGAAGGCTTTGGGCGCGAGCTTTCGCTGGCCTTCTTTCCGACCGTTGGAACCATGGACCGGCTGATTGGCGATGCGGACCTTTCCGACGTCGAGGTCTGGACGCCAAGCTTGCTGGTTGGTGGCGAGCTTCAATCGGATGCCGCTGTCACCCTGGATGGCGATGTCGTTCCGCCCAGCATCGCGCGGACTCTGACGGCGAGCGAGGAGGACACCAATGATGTGGACGGCTTTGTCGCGCCTGACGTGGCCGAGCTCTCCATTTCTGATGTGCAGGCCGATGGCTTTCCGCGTGTATCGGTGGGCCTGCGTGCCAGCGTGCAGAACGCGCCGAACTGGCATGCCGGCCACTTCCGTGTGCTTGTCGATGGTGTGCCGGCGGCGGTGCGGATCGACGAGCCCTTTGCGCCGGGCAGCGATGTTGTTGTGGTGCACGATCAGACCGGTTCGATGGGCGAGGATAACCGTTTCGAGCTCGCCCGTTCCTTCGGTCGGTCTTTGGCTGGCGGCCTTTCGGTTGGCCAACGCGTGGCGCTTCTAACCATCAACAATCATTTTCTGGTGGAGCGCCTGTTCGATCCGGTTCAGGCGATTGCCGACATTGCCGATCCAGTCCTGTGGGAGCAGCGGTCCGTGCGTGGGCAGTTCGATGTGCTGGACGCCATCGATAATGCGCTCAACGTGATCGAAATCGATCTGGGTCCATCGCCTGAAACGATCACCTCGGTGGTGGTACTGTCTGATGGGGCACCCTCGGCCACGGTGACCGATGCCATGCTCACCGAGATGGATGACCTTATTGAACGTGCGCAGAGCCTGAATGCCCGCGTTGTTCCAGTGCTGTTTGCCGCATCGAGCGCACTTCCCTTTGATCGGCTTGCCGAGGAGACGGGTGGCCGCCTCGTTCAGCTGACGGATCCTGCGCGCATTGGTGCGGAAGCGGCCCGTTTGGCCCGTGAACTGGCCGGCGGGATGCTGATCAGTTTCGAAGCGCCACTCGATCCAGTCCCCGAGGGCGGTACGGAATTGCCCTTCACGCTGGAACTTGCGGGCTATGATGGGATCGAGGCCAGTGGCTTCATGGTGCCAAGCGATGTCGTTGCCTCTCAGCCGGGTCTGTTTCTGGAAATCAGGGCCGGTGGCCTTTCGTCTGTGCGTCCGTTGATGGCACTTGGCGATGCGTACGATGTGAACACCATGACGGGGCGTTACCAGCTTCACCTGGCTCCCGGACGCTATCCCGCCGACCGTGTTGTTGCCCAGAAACTCGACGCCTGGATCGGATTTCATGATCTGGCCGTCGGCGATCGCGAGGCCTACCTTGCCGGGCTTCAGCCGTCTGGTCTCAGCGCTGATGATGTGATGATTCCGAACGGTTTGGCCAACATTATGTTGTCGTCAGTCAGCGATGATCAGCGGCTGCGGTACCCTTTGGCCATCTTGGATCGTGAGGTGGTTGATGAGACCGCCGAAACGCCAGATGGCTCGGTCGCAGTCGCGCGGACCATGGATGTCCCGGCCTGGTCGACACTGCTTGCCGATCAGGCCGACCGACAGGCCGTCGCGCGTCTGGGGCTAGCGCTTAATGACGCCGAAGCACGCCAGCTTGAGAACGCGCTGAACCTGACGGCGCTTTTCCCCGATGCCGCGTCCGCTTCAACCGATGATGCCGCCACGCTGTGGCTCGCCCGGGCCGACCGCGAAGATGTTGCCTGGCAGCACCAGCCGACCGAAGGCGGTCTTTATGGCTATGTGTTCGATGGCGAGCTGGCCGCCAAGGGCAGCCGTGACGTGCAGATCGCTCAGGAGTTCGCGCGCATCAATTCTGCTATTGATATGTACATGGTTGCGGCCGGGCCGGGTGTGGGCATGACGCCCATGTCCACCGTGCTCAGCGGTTTTATTGGGTTTAAAAAGGCCGAGCTGAAGCTGTGGTGCCACTCAACGATCATGCTCAACTATGTCAATGAGGTGATTTCCGGTGACCCTGAGACACCGCTTGCGGTCAGCGCTGAAGCTGCCGACGCACGGGCGCGCGAGTTGTGCGGCTTGCGCGGTGATCCGCGCGATATTGGGCGTGAGATGTTCGAAGATGCCGCGTTTGCCATGGGAAGCGCCGTGGTCGACGAAATCCGCAAGGGCGGCTTGCCGGGCATTTTCGGTGGCACCAATGACGTTGTCTCGGCGGTGAACAGTGCGCTTGGCGGCGACAATGTAACGAGCTTTGTTTCTGATTCAACAACACGCAACTATGTTGATCAGGTACTTGCTGGCTGGCGCGGGACACGTTCGGAAAGCGTGGAATCCGTCGTGGACCGGCCGTTCAACCAAGTCATGGATGCCTTGCGGCGGCGCGGGCTGGCACCAAACTCCAGCCCGACAACCAGCGGCTTCGACAGCAGCCTACAGACCGCAATCTTCGACCTGCCCCAGATCAATTAGGGCAGATCCGAAGACGCTAACCGGACACTGATACGTTTCAGCGCATGTCACCAGGCAGGAGTGCTGCCGGCATGTTCTGGTAGCAGACGGGCCGCAGCCAGCGACGGATCGCCAGCGTGCCAACCGAGGTCGCGCCGAAGTTGGTCGAGGCTGGATAAGGGCCGCCATGCACCATGCTGTCGGCGACCTCCACGCCGGTCGGAAAGCCATTGGCAAGGACGCGCCCGGCCTTGCGCACCAGGATCGGCATCAAGGTTTCGGCAAGGGCGGTATCGCCATCATCCATGTGAAGGGTTGCGGTCAGCTGACCCTTCAGTCTGCGGGCGATGGTGATCATCTCCTCGGTGTCCACCGCGCGCACCACAATGCCGAGCGGTCCAAACACTTCTTCGGCAAGGGCGTGGTTGTCGAGCCAATCACGACCGGACACTTCAAACATATCGGCGGTGGCAGACCGCCCGTTGCACGCATGCGACAGAACGGGCTTCACGCCTTTGGCGTTGGCCACCGCATCGCGACCCTTGGCGTAGGCATCGGAGATGCCGCCGGTCAGCATGGTTTGTGCGCCAGCTGAACTGAGGGCCTCGCGCGCCTTGGCGATGTAAGCGTCGGCCTCGGGCCCATCCAGGATGATCGCAAGGCCGGGATTTGTACAGAACTGTCCTGCGCCCATCGTCAGCGATCCAGCCCAACCTTGAGCGATGGCCTCGCTTCGGTTCTTCACCGCTTCTGGCAGCAGGAACATCGGGTTTACCGAACCCAACTCACCGAAGAAGGGAATTGGCTCGGGGCGGCTGGCACACAGGTCAAAGAGGGCGCGGCCTCCGCCCAGCGATCCGGTAAAGCCGACGGCTTGGATAAGGGGATGCTTCACCAGCGTTTCACCAACGGACCTGGCGCCGCCTTGAACGAGCGAAAATGTTCCCGGATGCATGCCGGTCGCGCGGATGGCCGCGTCGATGGCTGCAGCGACGATCTCCGACGTGCCGGGATGGGCTTCATGGCCTTTGACGACCACCGGGCAGCCAGCCGCCAGGGCTGAGGCCGTGTCGCCGCCGGCGACAGAGAAGGCGAGCGGGAAGTTCGACGCACCGAACACCGCGACAGGGCCCATAGGCATCTGCATCATCCGCAGGTCCGGGCGCGGCAGAGGTGCACGATCTGGCAGAGCTTCGTCGTAACGGCGATCGAGATAATCGCCTTTCTCAATATGGTCGGCAAACAGGCGAAGCTGACCAACCGTGCGGCCGCGCTCACCAACCAAACGGGCTTCGGGCAGGCCTGTTTCCTTCATCGCCATGGGGGTGATGGTGTCACTACGAGCGTCGATTTCATCGGCGATGGTGCGCAGGAAACGGGCGCGGTCTGTTCGGCTCGTGGAGCTGAAGCTGGCAAAGGCCTCTTCAGCAGCGTCCACCGCTTTGTTGACGAGTTCAGGCGTGCCGACAGCGAAGCTGTCCGCCTCGCCCTCAACGGGCATATTGTCGAAGCTCTCCGAGCCACCGGTCCAGGTGCCGGCGATGAGGTGATTGCCTTGCAGCATTCCTTGTCCTTTCAAGGCGAAGCGGGATTGGGGTGTCAGGCGCCGGGCCACGTATCGCCGACTCGGTAGCCTTCAGGCCATGGATCGGACGGATCGAGCAAGAGCTCTTTGGTTTCAGTGATCCAGGCGCGGCCGCTGATGGATGGGATGATGGCAGCTGTGTCGCGCAATTTGGTCTGCGCTTCAATGCGGCAATCAAACCGGCTGCCAATAATTGAGACGCCGACATAGGGTTCGCCGATATTCAAAGTGCCTTTGGCATGCAGCACCGCCATGCGTGCCGAGCAGCCAGTGCCGGTGGGCGACCTATCGATTTTACCCGGTTCGATAGCCACGGCATTGCGTCCGGTCTTGATGCCATGCTCTTCCTGCACGGGCGCGGTGAATTGGCAGAAGGAAATATGCGACCAGTCCGGGTTGGTCGGATGAGAAAAGCCGATCTGCTCATTGGCCGCCTTGGTAATACGCATGCCCATCGCTGAAAGATCGCTTGCTTCATCCGGGCGGATGGCAAAGCCCAGAGAGGCCGCATCGGCCAGCACAAAGCTGTCGCCGCCATAGGCCGTGTCGACCGTGAGCGTTCCCAGACCTTCCACTTCGAGCTTGAGGCCGAGATGCTGCGCGAAGCTTGGATGGTTGGTGATGCGCACGGACTGTGCTTTGCCGTCCGCGCATGTGGCGACAACATCAATAAGCCCGCCCGGCGCTTCGATGCTGAAGCGCGTTTCCGGTTCACTCATGGGAACGATGCCGGAGTCCAAAAGCACTGTCGCTACGCACAAAGAGTTGGAGCCGGACATGGGCGGCGTATGGATGGGCTCCATGATGATGAAGCCCATGGCGGCTTTTGGATCCTTGGGCGGCACCAGAAGGTTCACATGGCGGAAGACACCACCGCGCGGCTCGTTGAGCACGAGATTGCGCAAGCGATCATCTCGAGCGATCCAGCGCGACTGGTCCCACAAGGTTTCGCCGGGCGGCGGGGCGACGCCGCCGACGATCACATCGCCGACTTCGCCTTCGGCATGGCATCCGATGATGTGAATGCTTGTTGCGCTGCGCATGGCTTAGACTTCAAGCACCGGATCACCCAAGACATCCATCAGCGGCGTGATGCCGAGACCAGGCGCATCGGCCGCCTTCATGGTGCCGTTGACGCGTTTGGGCGCACCGGACGCGATGTCCACGGTGCCGTAGGAATTGAAATCAGTGGCCGAGAAGGTGAACTCTTCCGGCGTTGACTGAGCCAGATGCGCGATGCTTGCGGTGACAATGTCGGCGCCCCACGTGTCTTCAATGGTCATGGGCACGCCGGCCTGAACGCAGATGTCGCGCATTAACCGCGCCTTGGTGAGCCCGCCGACCTTGGAGATTTTCAGGTTGATGCAATCCATCGCGCCGTCAGCCAGCGCACGTGTCAGGCTGTCGACACCGGTGATGACCTCATCGAGCACGAAGGGAAGCGTGGTGCGCCGGCGGGTGACAAGGCACTCTTCATAGGTTGGGCATGGCTGCTCGATGTAGACGTCCAGATCACGGACAGCGTTCACCACGCGGGCGGCCTCATGCATGGTCCAGCCGGTGTTGGCATCGGCGACCAGAATGTCGCCCTTGCGCATTTCCTTGGCGCACAGATGGATACGCTCAATGTCGCTGTCGGCATCCGCGCCGACCTTGAGCTGGAACTTGGTGTAGCCTTCATCGCGGTAGCCGGCGACATTGGCGGCCATGGCGTTCGGTTCGATCTGGGAAATGGCGCGGTAGAGCTTCACATCGTCTTGTGCCTTGCCGCCCAGGAGCTGGTAGATCGGCAGGCCGGTTGCCTTGCCAAGGATATCCCAGCAGGCAACATCGATGGCAGATTTGATGTACGGGTGGCCACGCAGAACCGCATCCATGTGCCGGTTGAGGACGCCAAGCTCGCGCGGATCTAGGCCGATCACCTTCGGCGCCACTTCCGCCAGACCAGATCGCACGCCCAACGCATAGGCTGGCAGATAGGCCGACCCCAGCGGACAGCATTCGCCATAGCCGGTGATGCCGGCATCGGTTTCCACTGCCACCACTGTGCTGTCGAACACCTCGACATAGTTTCCGTTTGACCAGCTGTAGCGGCCTTCTTTGAGCGGCAGGTCCACCTGGTAGGCGCGGATCGCGGTGATTTTCATGGGGCGCTTCCTTTCGGCGCTGGCGGCGCGGTTGGGCTCACTTGACCTCGAACCCGTGGGCATAGGGGTCGCGATCACTGATGAAGATGGTGTTGAGGCCGGTGACGCGGGCCCAGCCGGCAACGGACGGGACATAGGCCGTACGGTCACCGACGGTTGTCACCTCTTCGATGCGGCCGTGGAACATGGAGCCGATGATGCTCTCATGGATGAAGGGATCGCCGGGCGCGAGCTGGCCCTTGGCGGCCCATTGCGCCATGCGTGCCGACGTGCCGGTGCCGCAGGGCGAGCGGTCGATGGCCTTATCGCCGTAAAACACAGCGTTGCGCGCTGTGGCCTCCGGCTGGGTCGGCTTGCCGGTCCACAGGATGTGGCTCAGCCCTTTGATCTCGGCATGCTCAGGATGTTGGAAGTCATACTTGGCGTTGAGAGCAGCACGCAGAAGTGGGCTCCAGCGGAGGAGGTCGCCAGCGCTGACATCGGCCATGTCACGGAAGGCGGGCTGCGGATCGACAATGGCATAGAAGTTACCACCATAGGCAACATCCACGGTGATCTCACCCAGTCCCTCGACCTCGGCGGTGAGGTTTTCGGAGTACAGGAAGGCCGGCACGTTGGTTAGCCGAACCTCGGTGATGTAATCGCCCTCCTGTGTATAGTTGGCAATGACCAGTCCGGCTGGCGTGTCCAGGCGCACGGTCCCTGGTGTTTTCGGCGTCACAAGCCCCTGCTCAATCATGGTTGTGACCGTGCCGATGGTGCCGTGCCCGCACATGGGCAGGCAGCCTGAGGTCTCGATGAACAGGACGGCGACATCGCAGTCCGGGCGGGTCGGTGGATAGAGGATGGAGCCCGACATCTGGTCATGGCCGCGCGGCTCGAACATCAGGCCGCGGCGGATCCAATCGTACTCGGCCAGGAAGTGCGCGCGTTGTTCCAGCATGGTCGCGCCTTCCAGCTGTGGTCCACCGCCTGCGACGACGCGCACCGGATTGCCGCAGGTGTGCCCGTCAATGCAGAAAAAGGTGTGCGAGGCCATAGTCAGAACCTTTCAACACGATAGGGGTGGATATCGATCGGCGGCGGATTGCCGAGGGCCAGATCGCGGACCGTCATGGCGGTCGCAACGCATTGGGTAAGACCCAGATGGCCGTGGCCAAAGGCATAGATCACGCGATGGTCTTTGGGGGCAGGGCCGATCACAGGCAAGGTGTCTGGCAGTGAGGGTCGCATGCCCATCCAGACCTTACCGTCCTCCGTTTTCAGGCCGCTCATGACCTTTTCTGACTTTTTCAGCATGGCAGCTGATCGCCGGAAATCCGGTTTGCGTTTGAAGCCGGCAAACTCCGCTGCGCCGCCCACCCGGATGCCATTTGCCAGTGGCGTGATCACATAGCCGTCGCCCGGCAGGACAAGTTGCCTTTTCAAGTCGAAGGCGAATTTCGGCAGTGTGGTGTTGTAACCGCGCTCGGGTTGGAGCGGCACATTGTCGCCGAGGCCAGCGGCAAGCCTTCCCGACCGGGCACCCGCTGCGACAATGGCCTTCTGTGCTTTGACGGCGCTTCCTCCAGACAGTTGGACCGAAACGCCATCCTCTTCATGCGCGATGGTCTCCGCGCCCGCCTGGCGAAACTCAGTCCCACGCGCAATGGCGCGCTCGCCAAGTGCCTTGGTGACGTCGTGCGGGTCAGTCACCATCAGCCAATCAGGGACGAACATGGCGTGGGTGTAGCGCCGGCCTAGACCAGGTTGGAGGTCCGCAAGACGTTCGCCGGTGACAGGTTCGAAGGCGACGCCATGGTCGGCGCGCACCTTCCAGAACCCGGCAGCGGCGTTGAGAGCCTTTTTCCCCTCATAGAGATAAAGCGCGCCTTCGCGGTGGATGTGGTCGCCAAGACCGGCCTCTTGGAAGAAGCTTTCCGTGTGCTCTTTGGCCAGCCGCATCAAAGCAGTTTGTGCCTTTGTGCTGGCGGCATGGGCGTCGGGCAGGCAGGCCCGGGCGAACCGTGTCATCCAGGGCAGCATAGGCAGGGCATGGGAAAACGGCAGGGATAAAGGTCCCAATGGGTCCAAAAGCCAGCGCGGCGAACGAAGCAGCGTTCCAAGAGAGGCTAAAGGCTCGACATCTGCAAACGCGAAGGCGCCCGCATTGCCGCTGCTTGCCCCATTGGCCATGCCGTCGGGGTCGACCACGACAACCTTCTGACCGGCACGCGTCAGGCTGTAGGCTATCGAGAGCCCAATGATCCCAGCGCCGATGACGCACTGATCGAAACGGTCGTCCAAGGCTAAAGCTCTACCGTGGGACAGAAGGAACCGGACTAGCGCGCCTTTGGTATTGCGCAACGGGCCCGGCGGAACTCCTGCTGCGGGCCTTAGGCCGCCAGGACGTCCAGGTTGGGTAGTGTCGGCCGCTTGGCGATAGCTTTCCTGATTATGGCTTCGACCTCTGCCCGCCGAGCACCGCTTAACGGTTGGCGCGGACCGCGCACGCGATCGTTGGACTGGATGGTTAGAATTTCTGCCACCTTGATGTTCTGCACCAGATAGGTCGACACATCCAAATCAAGCATTGGCCGGAACCAGCGATAGATTGCCAGCGCCTCATCTTGGCGACCCTGTTTCATCAGTTGGTAGATGGCGACCGTTTCGTGCGGAAACGCCACGACCAGACCGGCAACCCATCCAACCGCGCCGACAGCCAGGGCTTCCAGCGCCAGATTGTCAACGCCGGTCAGGATGTCATAGCGGTCGCCGAGCAGGTTGATGATTTCAGTCGTGCGTCGGATGTCATCAGAGCTTTCCTTCACGGCGACAAAACGCGGATCGTCAGCCAGTTGCTCCATCATCTGCGGCGTTACATCGACACGGTAGGCAACGCGATTGGAGTAGATCATGACAGGCAGATCGCCCGCACTGGTGATGGCGCGCAGGTTGGCAATCGTCTCGGTTTCGTTGGTGTGATAGATCGGGCTTGGCACGACCATAAGCCCTGATGCGCCGGCCTTGGCAGCCTTTTTGGCCATGTCGCAGGCAGCCCAGGTCGAGGGCTCTGAGACGGTCATCAGAACGGGGCGGCCATTGGCCGAGCTTTGCGCGACCTTGAGCACTTCCACGCGCTCTTCCTGGCTGAGCATAGGGCCTTCGCCGAGTGAACCGGCGACAATCAGGCCGTCGCATCCAGCGTCCATCTGCAGGTCAAAGCAGCGGGCCATTTCGTCGAGGTCAAGGGCGCCGTCCGCATCGAATTTGGTCGTGACAGCCGGTAATACACCTGTCCACATTGGGTCGTCTCCTGGTTGGAAAGGGCGGTTAGTCCGCCGCTTTGAGAAAGTCAGCCGTTTCCGGCTTCTGAGGTTTGTCGAAGATTTGGCTGGGCGGGCCGATCTCGTGGATCAGGCCATCCTTGAAAAAGGCGATGCGGTCGGACACGTCGCGCGCGAAGCGCATTTCGTGGGTGACGACGATCATCGTCATGCCCTCCGATGCCAGCAGCCGAAGCGTGTCGAGCACCTCGCCGACTAGCTGCGGATCAAGCGCTGAGGTCACCTCGTCGAAGAGCATGTAATCGGGCGACATGGCGAGCGCGCGGGCAATGGCCATGCGCTGCTGCTGACCGCCGGAGAGTTTGGAGGGGTATACCTTCAGCTTGTCGCCAAGGCCGACATGTTTGAGCTGCTTCACGCCGATCTCTTCAGCCTGCTTGCGTGACATGCCCAGAACCTTGCGCGGGGCAAGGGTGACATTTTCCAGCACGGTGAGGTGCGGGAAGGCGTTCCATTGCTGGAACACGATCCCGATTCTGCGGCGCAGCTTGTTGATGTCGGTGCTTGCGGCGTGCACCTCGGTTCCATCGACCTCGATGCGCCCCTGATCGATCGGCTCCAGGCCATTGATGCAGGTGAGCAACGTCGACTTGCCGGACCCCGAGCCGCCTATAACGGAGACCACTTCGCCTTGGTCAACAGTTAGGTCGATGCCTTTGAGGACCTCGAGCGGTCCAAACGACTTATGAACGTTCTCAACTCGGATCATTTTCGCGCCATTGTTTTTCGAGCCGGTCACCAAGACGGGCGATGGGAAAGCTGATCAGAAAGTAGATCGCGCCAGCAATGATGAGGATGAAGAGCGGTTCCTGGAGCCGGGTGATGAGGATCTGCGAGGCGCGCAGAAGCTCGATCAAGCCAATCCACAGCACCAGCGCGCTGTCCTTCATCACGCCAAGGGTCAGGCCGATCCAGCTGGGCAGCGCGACGCGCAGCGCCATCGGGAAGACGATGTGCGACATGTCCTGGCCCCAGGTCATGCCGAGTGACCGGGCGGCGCGGCGGGTGACCATCGGAACAGCCTGGATGCCGCCACGCACGATCTCCGAACAGTAGGCGGAAGTGTAGAGCGAGAGCACCACGCAGGAGACCACAAAGGGCGACCAACCAAGGCCGGCAATTGACTGAAAGGCGTTGGCCAGAATGAGCTGAATGAGAAGCGGAACGGACCGCAACACATCGAGCACGAAGGTCAGCGGGGCTGCGAACCAGGGACCAACCTGGTGGCGGATGACGCCGAAGGTGATCCCGAGGATGGTTCCGGCGGCGACCGAGACAGCCGTGATGGCCAAGGTCAGCGCCGCGCCGCGCAGCATGAACATCAGATCGGAGAAGGTGAGGGCTGTATCAAACATCCTGGCGCCCCCTAGTACCGGAACAGGCGCCAGGCGATCAGCCGGGCTCCGATGCCGACGCTTTTGGCGATGGCGTAGTAAAAGACAGCCGCAAGCGCGAAGAATTCGAAGGTGCGGAAAGTGCGAACGTTAAGGTCCTGCGTCACGCCGGCCAGATCGGTGTTCATGCCGACAATGATGCCAAGCGACGTCATGAGGATCGCCCAGACCATCTGATTGCTGGCCGGCAGAAAGGCGATGCGGAACATTTGCGGCAGGATGATCAGCACAAAGGCTTGAACCGGTCCCATGCCCAGCGAACGGGCGGCCCGTGTCTGGGTGGGGGGAATGGCGCGCAGAGCGCCGCGGAAGGTTTCGGCCAGATAGCCGGCATTGTTGAAGGCGATGCCTACAAGCAGCGAAAGATAGGGGCTGAGATGCAGCCCGAATGCGCCCAGGCCGAAATGGACCATGTAGATCTGAAACAGCGCCGGTGTGTTACGGGCCAGCTCAATCCAGCTGATCGCCGCCGCGCGGAAGATCGCGACGTTTGAGGTGCGCGCCACGGCCAGAACGATAGCAATGGTGATTCCGATGATCATCGACAGCACGGCGACTTCCAGCGTTACCAGCGCGCCTTCCAGAAGGCGCGGCCAGGCCCGCAATGCCTGATGCCAATGGAACGTATAGTCGAACATGCCAGGACCAGATGAGCTTAATTAGAACCCTTGGTGCGGCGTGGTGAGGACCACGCCGCATCGGTTTTTTAGGCTGCCGATCAGCGGTAGACGTTTGGCACCGTCAGGTTCGGTGCATCGCCTTCGCCAATCCACTGGGCGTAAAGTTCGGCATAACGACCGGTGCGTACCTGCTGGTTCACGAACAGGTCGAGATAGTTGAGCAAACCATACTCCTCGCGCAGGGCGATCAAGCCAACATAGTCGATGTCATAGGGCGCGTCGCCGCGCATGACGAAGCCGTCATATTGGCCGGACTGGATGATTGACGAGGCGACTGTGGAGGTGACGACGGTGGATTCGATCTGCCCCTGGGCCAGAGCCAGAAACACATCGGCTTGTGAATTGTAAGGACGGAAGTCGCCGCCGCCCCACGCGTCGACATTCTGTTCAAGCGCGATGGCTTCATAGGTGCCGGCGACCGAACCGACGGTGCGCCCGGCCATGCCTTCAAAGTCGGCAATGCCCGTGTCTTCGCGGGTCAGGACGACCATCTGGAAAGCGAAGTAGGGAATGGTGAAGCCCACCGTCTTGGCGCGCTCCAGCGTATCGGAGGTTGAGGCGACGCCGACGTCAGCGCGGCCTGAGATCAGCGCTGGGATACGGTCGGGGAAGGGCGTTTCAACGATCTCAGCGTCAACACCCAACGCAGCTGCCAGATCGTTGCAATAGTCAACGTCGAACCCGATGGGATTGTTGTCTGCATCGCGCGAACCCATGGGCGGGAAATCGAGCACGACGGCGCAACGTAGGACGCCCGAGCTGATGATATCGTCGAGTTTGTCGGCCTGCGCTGGCGCAGCCGTCATCGCTACGGCCATACCGACGGCTGCCAGGGTCATTTTTTTCATTGCCTGTTCTCCTGTTTTGCGGGCCACCCCTCTTGGTCGCCGCTCTGTACCAATAGCATATTGGATACAATCTACAATATGCTATTTACAAGGGTGATGCGAACCGATCTCCTGTTGCAGGGAGAGGCAGGCACGCGCTAGCCAGCGAGCGAGCCAACGAGTTGAAGAGCCATGAAACTGAAACTGAACGCGGTGAACCTGGGGGCGACCTCGTCTTCGGCCGACATTATCTTTGAGGCGCTTCGCGAGGCGATCGTGGAAGGAACGATGCAAGACGGCGATCTTCTGCGCCAGGATCAGATTGCCACGATGTTCAATGTCAGCCGCATTCCGGTTCGTGAGGCTTTGGCGCGATTGGAAGAGCAGGGACTCATCACCAACCAGCGTTACAAAGGGGCGGTGGTGTCATCCCTCTCGCTTGATGAGATCAGCGAGCTGTTTGAATTCCGCGCGCTGTTGGAGAGCGACGTGATCCGTCGTTCGGTGGAGCGGATCTCAGACGATACGCTGGAGGAAGCCAAAGACTATGCCGCGCAGTTTGCCCGCGAGACCGACAGCAACCAATGGGGGCGGCTCAACCAGCAGTTTCATTACACGCTATACAAGGACAGCAATCGGCCCTATCACCTGCAGGTGATCTCCAAGGCGCTGGATAATGTCGGTCGCTATCTGCGGGCGCAGTTGGTGCTGACGTCCGGCATTGATCGCGCCCGCCGCCAGCATGCCGGTATCTTGGAAGCGGCGATCGACAGGGATGCGGAGGCGGCAGCTGCTTTGACCCGCGATCATATTCTGGGTGCCAGCCAGTCTTTGATTGAGTTCTTGGAAGTTGAACGACAGAAGAAGTGACCGTCTTCGGACAGCTGAGGCGTCACATCGTTCGAAATCCGGTTTGAAAAAGAGATGGCGGAGAGACAGGGATTCGAACCCTGGGTACGCAAAGCGCACAACGGTTTTCGAGACCGCCCCGTTCGACCACTCCGGCATCTCTCCGCTAGCCCGTGAGGGCAGGTATCGCGGTGGTCGCCCGCGAAGCGGCGCTACGCTTAAACGAAACGTCGCCCCCAACGCAAGCGCCTGCTTGACAATCTGCCCTGGTTTCGGCTTATAGCCGCCGAAGACAAGCGCGGGGCCAAGCTCCGCGCCTTTTTCGTCTGGCTCAACCCTCCCCCCAATTTAAAGGGCTGATCCGGGCACCGACCCAGACTTACCAAAGTCACGACTGGCAAAAAGCTTGGGCGGGTTCGCACTTAAAAAAGCGTGCCTGACACCAATGCGCTGAACACGAGGACAAAAGCATGTTCGCAGTCATCAAAACGGGCGGCAAACAGTACAAAGTTGCCGCTGATGACGTTATCAAAATTGAAAAGCTTGGCCTGGAGCCGAGCGACCAGGTGATTTTCGACGAGGTTCTGATGGTTGGCGGTGACGCCGGCGTGACCGTCGGATCGCCACTGGTGGATGGCGCAAGCGTTGTTGGCGAACTGGTCGACAACAAGCGCGACAAGAAGATCATCATCTTCAAGAAGCGCCGCCGGCAGAATTCGCGCCGCAAGAACGGCCATCGTCAGCACTTCTCGGTGGTGAAGATCACCGACATTCTGACCGACGGTGCCAAGCCGAAGGCGGCGAAGAAGAAAGCCGCGCCGAAAAAGGCTGAAAAGCCTGCCGAAGAGGCAGCACCGGCAGCCGAAGCACCCAAGGCGAAAGCGGCTCCTAAGGCGGACGCTGCACCAAAGGCCGAGGCCAAGAAACCGGCTGCTAAGAAAGCCGAGACCAAGAAGGCTGACGCTCCAGCTGCCGATGCGCCGCTGTTCACCGCTCCGGATGGCGCCAAGGATGATCTGAAGAAGATCTCTGGTGTTGGCCCGGTTCTTGAGAAGAAGTTGAACGGGCTCGGCATCACCACCTACGCACAAATCGCCGGCTTTACCGCTGACGATATCGCCAAGGTGGATGAAGCCCTGTCTTTCAAGGGCCGCATTGAACGTGATAACTGGCTGCAACAGGCCGCTGATCTCGCCAAAGGCGAGTGAGCTTCAGGAAGGATAGCTTTCGATGGCACACAAAAAAGCAGGCGGTTCATCCCGCAACGGTCGCGATACAGCCGGTCGTCGGCTTGGCGTGAAGAAATTCGGTGGCGAAATCGTCGTTGCCGGCAACATCGTCATTCGCCAGCGCGGCACGAAATGGCATCCGGGCGAGAACATGGGCATGGGCAAGGACCACACCCTGTTTGCGTTGACGGACGGTACCGTGCACTTCGCCAAGAAGCGCAACGGCAACACCTATGTTTCCGTTCTCCCGTTGGCCGAAGCTGCCGAATAGGCCGACCGGACCAACGGATGCGGCCTTCCTTTGAGGATGCCGCAAGCATGTTTGAAGGGAGGCTCCGGCCTCCCTTTTTGTTTGAGATGAACCGATGACTGAACCCAGCGATCTGCTTGCCCTGCGCCCCTACCGGCTGGACGATGCCGACCGGCTGACGGTGCTGGTCAATGATCCTGATGTGACGGCCACGACGTCATCCATTCCCTTTCCCTTTGCGCGTTCGGATGCTGAGGCGTTCCTGTCGCAGGTGCGCAATGAAACCGGGCGAAAGGTGAGCCGCGCGATTACAATGGATGGTGAACTGGTCGGCGCGATTGGGCTTGGTCCAAGGGCCGATGACAATGAGGAAATCGGCTATTGGATTGGCAAGGCCTATTGGGGCAAAGGCATCGCCAGTTGGGCGGTTTGTGCGTTCGTTGCACTGTTGGACGAGCTGGAGGTCTCCGGGCCCATCCATGCGCAGACCATGCAGGGCAATGAAGCCTCGCGGCGCGTGTTGGAGAAGAACGGCTTTGTCTATGTTGGCGATGGGGCATGCACGACGCCTGCCCGCGACCGTGACAGCGCGCCGTCCCACCGCTTTGTGTTAGAGCGCTGAGCCATGAAGTTTCTCGACGAAGCGAAAATCTACATCAAAGCCGGCGATGGCGGCGCGGGATGCGTCTCGTTCCGCCGGGAGAAGTACATTGAGTATGGCGGTCCGGATGGCGGCGATGGCGGTCGCGGCGGGGATGTGTGGGCGGAGTGCGTCGCCGGCCTCAACACGCTGATCGACTACCGCTATCAGCAGCACTTCAAGGCCAAGAAGGGCATGCACGGCATGGGCCGCAACCGCACCGGCGGCAAAGGCGATGATGTGGTGCTGAAGGTGCCGGCCGGCACGCAGATCACGCTGGATGAGACCGGTGAGCTCATCGCCGACATGACCGATGTCGGCCAGAAACTCTTGATCTTCAAGGGTGGCAATGGTGGGTTCGGCAATGCCCACTTCAAATCGTCGACCAATCAGGCGCCGCGCAATGCCAATCCAGGGCAAGAGGGCGACGATGCCTGGATCCGCCTGACGCTGAAGCTCATCGCCGACGCCGGGCTGGTGGGCCTGCCTAATGCCGGGAAATCGACCTTTCTGGCGGCGACGACCGCCGCCAAGCCGAAGATCGCCGACTATCCTTTCACGACCTTGCACCCGGGTCTTGGCGTCGTGCGTGTCGACGGCCGTGAGTTCGTGCTGGCCGATATTCCAGGCCTGATTGAAGGTGCGTCGGAAGGTATTGGGTTGGGCGACAAGTTCTTGTCCCACGTCGAACGCTGCAAGGTGCTCCTCCATCTGGTGGATGGGACGCAGGATGATGTGGGCGAGGCCTACCATGTTATCCGCCGGGAGCTTGAGGCCTATGGCCACGGGTTGGGCGACAAGCCCGAAATCCTGGCGCTTTCGAAGTCCGATGCGCTGTCTGACGATGAGCGCACGGAGAAGGTGGCTGCCTTGGGCAAAGCATCTGGCAAGCGGCCCATGCTGGTGTCGGCGGCAACGCAGGACGGCGTGACAGAAGTGTTGCGCGCAATCATGCGGCTTCTTGATGATGAACGGGAAGACGAGGCTGCCTTCCCCGCCGAGGAGGCTGCGCCATGGCGGCCCTGATGGAAACCCCTTCGCAGGGTGCGGACCTTCGCGAGCGCTTTCTCCCGCTTTCCAAGCACAAGCGGATCGTCATCAAGATCGGCTCATCGCTCCTCGTCGACAGTGCTTCCGGCGCCTTGAAAGGCGCATGGTTGGAGAGTCTGGCCGACGATCTCAAAGATCTCGCCGATGCGGGGTGTGAGGTGGTGTTGGTGTCGTCCGGTGCCATTGCCATGGGGCGCACCGTGCTCGGTATGAAAGCCCGGCCTGACAAGCTGGAGGACGCGCAGGCTGCCGCAGCCGTCGGACAGATTGCGCTGGGCCGAGCCTATGCCGAAGCGCTTGGCGCGCGGAATCTTGTGGCTGGGCAAGTGTTGTTGACCCTTGGTGATACCGAGGCGCGGCGGCGCTACCTCAATGCCCGAGCCACCATCGGCACGCTGTTGGCGCGTGCTGCGATCCCGGTCGTCAATGAGAACGACACCGTCGCCACCAACGAAATTCGGTACGGCGACAATGATCGGCTGGCGGCGCGTGTGGCGTCGATGATTGGCGCTGATGCGCTGGTGCTGCTGTCGGACATTGATGGGCTTTACACGGCGCCTCCCGCCAACAACCCATCCGCCAAACACTTGGCCGTGGTCGAAAATATCACACCTGAGATCGAGGCGATGGCTGGAGGGGAAGGGTCCAACCTCTCGCGTGGCGGCATGAAGACCAAGGTGGACGCCGCCAAGATGGCGACCGGCGCCGGAGCGGCGATGGTGATCGCGTCAGGCAAGGATTTGCACCCGCTGAAAGCCATCGACGACGGTGCGCGCTGCACATGGTTTGCACCGGATGGCAGCCCTGCGACGGCGCGCAAGCGTTGGATTGCAGGATCGCTCGATGCCCATGGCGCTTTGATCATCGATGAAGGTGCCGTGCGTGCCCTGAAGGCCGGCAAGTCGTTGCTACCGGCAGGCATTCGAGCGGTCACCGGCTCCTTCGAGCGCGGTGACGCTGTGCGCATCATCACACCCGATGGCAACGAGGTTGCACGCGGTCTGGTTGCCTATGACAGCGCGGATGCGCAAAAGATTGCTGGGCGAAAAAGCTCTGAAATCGAGGCGATTTTGGGCTATGCCGGGCGTAATGCGATGGTGCATCGCGACGATATGGCGTTGACCGGAGCCGGTAAGACGCTGGACGAAACCGGGAGTTGAGTATGGCTTTGTTGGACAGTGAGGCTGTCGTCGACGTCGCGGCGCTGATGCAGGATCTGGGCAACCGCGCCCGTAAAGCAGCGCGCGATATTGCGCAGGCCTCGACCGACACCAAGAACGCGGCCCTGGCCGCGATCGCAGCTGGCATTCGCGCGCGCACCGACGATGTGCTGGCTGCCAACGCCCGCGATCTGGCTGGCATGCGCCAGCGCGATGTTACGTCAGCCTATCAAGAGCGGGCGACGCTGAACCCGGAGCGTGTCGAGGCAATCGCCAAGGCGGTGGAAGACATTGCTGCCCTCCCTGATCCCGTTGGCGATGAGATCGCGCGTTGGGATCGGCCAAACGGGCTTGATATTGCCCGTGTGCGCACGCCGCTCGGTGTCATTGGCATCATCTATGAAAGCCGTCCCAATGTGACGGTGGACGCAGCGGCGCTCGCGATGAAGGCCGGCAACGCGTCGATCCTGCGCGGTGGGTCCGACACGATTGAAACCAACCAGGCACTCTATGCAGCGATTGCTGAGGGGCTGGAGTCGGTGGGTCTTCCCGCCGACGTCGTGCAGCTTGTGCCCATCACTGACCGTGCTGCGGTGGGGGCCTTGCTGACCGGGCTCAATGGCACTGTCGATGTCATCGTGCCGCGTGGCGGCAAGTCGCTTGTCGGGCGCGTGGAAGATGAAGCCCGTGTGCCCGTGTTCTCGCACCTGGAGGGCATCTGCCACATCTATGTCGATCAGGCGGCCGACCTCGCCATGGCCAAGGACATTGTCGTCAATGCCAAGATGCGGCGGACCTCGATCTGCGGCGCGGCGGAAACCCTGCTGATTGATCAGGCGGCTGCCGACCGGTTCACAGTACCGCTCGTGGAAGCGTTGCAACAGGCTGGGTGTGAAGTCCGCGGCGATGACGTCGTACGAGCGCTGGCGGGCGGGGTTGAAGCGGCGAGTGAAGACGATTGGTCCACCGAGTATGGTGACGCGATCATCACGGTCGGCCTCGTCGATGGCGTGGAAGGGGCGCTAGACCACATCGCGAGCTATGGGTCGTCGCACACCGACAGCATCGTGACGGAAGATGCCGGAACCGCAGCGACTTTTCTCAACCAGTGCGATTCGGCGATCGTCATGCACAACGCCTCCACGCAGTTCGCCGATGGCGGCGAGTTCGGTATGGGCGCGGAGATCGGTATCGCCACTGGCCGCATGCATGCACGCGGTCCCGTCGGTCTGGAGCAGCTCACAAGCTTTCACTATGTGGTGCGCGGCACCGGTCAGACGCGTCCTTGAACCATCTCCTTCCTCGTTACCCGGCGCAGCGTGTACGCCTGCCGGCGGTTGGTGCTGGCCAGTCGGTTGGGCTTTATGGCGGGTCGTTTGACCCGGTTCATGACGGCCATCTTCTGGTCGCTGAACAGGGCTTTAAAGCTGCAAAGTTGGACTGGATTTGGTGGCTGGTGACGCCGGGCAATCCGTTAAAGGCACATGACCCGAGCCACGGGCTCAACGCGCGCATGGCTGCGGTGGCAAAGGCGGCAGATGGTCCACGCACCCACATCCTCGATCTGGAACAGCATCTGGGCGTGCGTTACACGGCCGATACCGTTTCGATCCTGCAGACCATGCGGCCAGATGTGCGATTCGTTTGGCTGATGGGCGCTGACAACCTGGCTGGCTTTCACAACTGGAACGAGTGGAAGTTCATTGTCGCCCGGGTCCCAATAGCCGTCATCGACAGACCGGGCTCTCGCCACGCTGCACTTTCGTCCAAAGTTGCGCAAAGGTTTGAAAAACAACGGCTTGATAGCGTCGATGCGGCCCTTTTAGCGAGTGCAAAGCCGCCCATTTGGTCGTTCGTTCGCGGGCCGCTATCGTCCAGTTCGTCAACCATTTTGCGCGCGAAACGGGCGTCGTTGTCTTGAAACGTTAAGATTTGCCAGCCACATTACACGTATGCGGTGTTTGGTTCGCCCGCATGCGTGCGCAGATCAATGGCGCATTTCTGGCCAGGTCTGCGCAGCGCTCTCGCAACCTGAACCCATGTGAAAGGACTTTTGCCGGTTTGACCCCGCAAAACACAGCCGTTGATCCCATCACTACGGCGACACTCGCCCCAGGTGCCACCGCATCGGGTGCGAGCATCCTCTCAACAGTCCAAACGGTTTTGGAAGACGCCAAGGCCGAGGACATCATCTCCATCGATCTGGAAGGCAAGTCCGCACTGGCGGATGCGATGATCATCGCGTCGGGCCGCTCGCAGCGCCATGTCTCGGCGGTTGCCGATCAGGTGCAGCGGGCCTTGAAAGAGGCCGGACATGGCAGCCCACGCGTTGAGGGCCTGCCGCACGCTGACTGGGTGTTGATCGATACCGGCGACGTGATCGTGCATCTGTTCCGTCCGGAAGTGCGCACCTTCTACAATATGGAAAAGCTGTGGGATGACAGCTTCTCCGATACGCCGAACGCTTAAGACCCCCAAAAGCGTTCGCGACGATGGTGACCCTTTTGGCTGTGGGCCGGCTCAAAGCCGGTCCAGAGCGCGATTTGTTTGACCGCTATTGGACCCGCTTGAAACCGCTTGCCGGAGGCCTGGGTTTTCCCGAACCTCGGCTGATCGAACTGCGGGAATCGAGCGCCCGCCAACCCGCGCAGCGAAAGACTGAAGAGGCCAAGGCGCTGCTTGAGCGTGTTGATACCGGCAGTTTTGTCATCGCGCTCGATGAGCGCGGAAAAGCTCTGACTACCCCCGATTTTTCTTCAAGGCTTGCCGATCTGAAGGACTCAGGCCGCGTCATCGCCTGTGTCGTTGGTGGGCCCGATGGGCTGGATGCTTCAGTGCGTCAGCGGGCCGATATGACCCTGAGTTTTGGAGCGATGACGATCCCGCACCAGATTGTGCGGGTGCTTGTGGCCGAACAACTCTATCGTTGCGCCACGGTGCTTTCCGGGCATCCTTATCATCGGGTTTAGCGACGTGGTTAATCAGCCCTTAACGGGCTCTTAAACGCTCTCGCCCTAGATTTGGCTGATTGCTGGCTGACCCGGTCTTTTATGCGCTCTGCTCCCACCCTTCTTGCCTGTTTGGCCATGCATTACCTGTTGGTGCCGGCCTTTGCCCAAACGGCACCTGAGACAGGTGATACCGTTGCCCAGCAGGAGTTGCAGGACGAGCGCGACGTTGCCGCCGATGCGTTGGAGCGTCTGCGTTCGGACTTGTCGGCTGCCGAAGCACGACAATCCATGTTGGAAGAAGAACTCGCCTCCATCGATGCGGACGTTGAAGACCTCACGCAGCTTCTCATCCGCACGACCGGACAGGCCGAAACGATTGCCGCTCGTATTGAGGTGCAACGTGAACGCATTGGCGTGTTGGACGGGAATGCTCAAGCGCTCGAAGAATCACTGAACGCCCAAAGAGCGCGGATCGCAGTCCTTCTGTCGGCGATGGTGCGCTTGGGCGGCGAGCCGCCGCCCGCTCTGCTTGTCTCGCCAGGCGATGCGCTTCGCTCGGTACGCTCGGCGCTTCTTTTGGGCGTGGCGTTCCCCGAGCTTGAGGCCGAATCACGCGCGCTTGCCAGTGATTTGGCAGCGCTGGATGACGCCCGCTCGCAGCTTGATGCCGCGCTTGATGTCTTGCTCGCGGATGCCGAAGCGCTGGCCCAGGAGGAAGAGCGAATCGAACTGGTTCTCTTCGAGCGTTCACGGCTGCGCGAAGAGAATCAGGCTGTTCTGGAACGAGAGCGGGAACGGGCTGCCATCCTGGCTGGCGAAGCAGGTTCGTTGGAGAGCCTCCTGGTGGACCTGGAGACCGAGCTTGCCAGCGTCCGCGAAGCATTGGCGCGCGCCGATGCTGCCCGTGATGATCCACCACCGCCCGCCGATGACCGCGCGGCCCGCGCTTTTCTCGAAGATCCCGGCCGCATTCAGCCAGCCTTTGTCTTTGGAAGCGCGCAGGGAGTCATTCAGCGCCCGGTGCGTGGTGACGCACTTTTGAACTTTGGAGAGCCCGACAGGTTTGGCGAAATCAGCCAAGGGCTCCATATAGCAACAAGGGCGAACGCTCGCGTTGTTGCGCCATCGGACGGTTGGGTTCTCTATGCAGGCCCGTTCCGGACGTATGGCCAGGTGATCATTCTGGATGTCGGTGATGGCTACCGGATGATTTTGGCGGGCATGAGCCGCATTAATGTCGCATTGGGGCAGTTTGTCCTGATGGGAGAGCCGATCGCTGCCATGGGTGAACGTGGTTCGACCGTGTTGACGGACGGATCAAGTCAAGCTCCGCAACCTGTGTTGTTCGTTGAGTTGCGCGAGGATGGACGTCCCATTGATTCTTCGTCATGGTGGGCGCAATCGGACGGTCAAAGGACAGACGGATGATGAAAAAGATACCAGTCTTTGTGCTGGGTATGGGCATGGGCGTGGCGCTGACTTTCAGCGCGACCATGTACCAGTTCGGGCCGTTGGGCGCACAAGCTTCCACAGGTGCGGAAACCTTCAACCAGCTGAAACTGTTCGGCGATGTGTTTGAGCGCGTGCTCAATGACTATGTCGAGCCGCAGGAAGAGGCCGAGCTGATCGAAAATGCCTTGCAGGGCATGCTCACGGCGCTCGATCCGCACTCAGCCTATCTGGGCCCGGATGCTTTTGAGGATATTCAAGAGCAAACGCGTGGCGAGTTTGGCGGCCTTGGTATTCAGGTGACGATGGAAGACGGCTTGGTGAAAGTTGTTTCTCCGATCGATGAGACGCCTGCCGCCCGCGCTGGAATTCTTGCCAATGACCTGATCACCCATCTTGATGGCGAGCAGGTGCAGGGGCTGACGCTTTCTGATGCCGTTGAGCGCATGCGCGGAGTGGTGGGGACGCCCATCACCATTACCGTTCAGCGTGATGGCGCAGACGCGTTTGATGTGACGCTTGAGCGCGATACCATCCGCATCGCCTCCGTCCGCAGTCGCCTGGAAGGTGATATCGGCTATCTGCGTCTCACCCAGTTCTCTGGCCAGACCTATGACGGTCTCGACCAGGAAATCCTGGCGCTGAATGAAGAAGCCGAAGAAGCCGACGTTGAAATCTCTGGCTATGTGATCGATCTGCGCAACAATCCTGGCGGTCTGGTCGATCAGGCGCTGGCGGTGTCGGATGCGTTCCTGGACCGCGGCGAGATTGTCTCGATCCGTGGCCGCACGGAAGCGGAAACGCGCCGTTACAATGCCCGCTCGGGCGATCTGATCGGCGGTTTGCCGCTGGTGGTGCTGGTCAATGGCGGCTCGGCATCCGCTTCGGAGATCGTTGCTGGCGCGCTTCAGGATCATCGCCGTGCCACCATTGTCGGCTCTCTGTCCTTCGGCAAAGGTTCGGTGCAAACGGTGATCCCGATGTCCGCAACCAGCGCGGTTCGCCTGACGACGGCGCGCTATTACACGCCGTCGGGTCGCTCAATCCAAGCGCGGGGTATCGATCCTGACATTGAAATTCTGCAGGAAAACCTGCCGGAAGAGCTTGTCGGCCTGGATACGCCGGGCGGTGAAGCATCCCTTGATGGACACCTCGCCAACGAGGATGAGGTCGAACGCTCTGGCTCATCGGTCTATGTACCCGCCGAGGCAGATCTCGACACGCAGCTTCAGTACGCGCTGAGCCTGCTGCGCGGTGAAGAGACCCATGCGGCCTTCCCGCCTGATCCGAACGCGCCGCTGCCCAATTAAGCGCTGACCGGAGCGCCATGCGGGCCAGCATGGTTAACCAATGCTTAAAGCCGACGCCCTAGAACAGGGCGTCGGTTTTTTTATGGGTCTCGCACAATGGCGACGGATGTCGACAGCACTCTGCATGCTCCCCTGACGCCCCCTAAGGCGCGGGTCGATTGGCACACGCTGCTGCCAAAAGTGTTGTTCTGGTTTAACCGGGTTGGCGGCGGTCTTTTGGCCGTTGTCCTGGTTGCCCTAGGTGCTTGGCTGTTTCTCATCGATGACCGTCTGGGTGGTGAGCCGACGGGGCAGGCTGACATTCAGGTCGCCACACGCGCTGCCGAGCCCGAAGAGAACGGTTTGACCCAACCCTTGCCGCCCGAAGCACGACCAGTTCCCGGTGAGCCACAAATCCTCAGAGTGCCACAACCAGCGGACGGCGAAGCGTCCGATGATGAGGGCGAAAGGCTCGGCATCGCCATTGATTCTGATTTTGATGCCCAGGGGCGGCTTGCGTCGGTGGCCAATGGCGGCCTTGTCGAGCGCTTTGATGCCAACAGCTTTGTGCCGGTTCTGGGTCCGGGCGGCGAGCGCCCACTGGATGCTTATGCTCGCCCGGTAGAAGCAGGGACAATTCTTCCCGGACAGCCGCGTGTTGCGCTTATTGTCGGTGGCATGGGTCTCAGCCAGACCAGCACGCAGTCTGTGATCGGCCGGCTTCCGGGAGCCGTGACGCTTTCCTTTGCGCCCTATGGCAATTCTCTGTCGCGTTGGACGGCACGCGCCCGTCAATCAGGCCATGAGTATCTCATCGAAGTGCCCATGGAGCCGTTCGACTATCCCAACAACGATCCGGGGCCGCACACGCTCCAGGCTGGGCTCGACACGGCCGCCAATCTGGACAGGTTGCACTGGGCGATCTCCCGGGTTCAGACGCCGATTGGGATCATGAACTATATGGGCGGGCGATTTGCCTCCGACGATGCGGTGCTGACGCCGATCGTTGCCGATGTTGTTGGGCGTGGTCTTTTGGTTGTTGATGACAGCCGCTCGGCCCGCACCCGCCTTGCTTCGGTTGCCGGCGAGGGCAACCCAGCCCTGCGCGCCGACGTGGTGATCGATGCGCGCACCGAACGCCAGGCCATTGACAATCGCCTGGCGCAGTTGGAAGCCATAGCCCGCGAACGCGGTTCGGCCGTTGGTGTCGCATCAGCGTTACCTTTGACCATTACTGCGCTTGAGGATTGGGCATCGAGCCTTGCCGATAAAGGCATTGTGCTGGTGCCGGTTTCCAACCTTGTGCGTTAGCGGAGCATTGTATGGCCAAACAGGCTGGGCCTTTGACGGCTGAAGAAAAACGGGCAATGCCCTACCGCCCCTGCGTAGGCTCGATTGTGGTCAATAGCGATGGTCTGGTTTGGATGGGGCGCCGGCTCCCAAATGAAGAGTATCAGGGCGCGGCCCGGCTTTGGCAGTTCCCGCAGGGCGGCATTGATGAGGGCGAGGATGCTGAGAAGGCCAGTCTTCGCGAGCTCTATGAGGAAACGTCGATCCGTTCGGTTTCTCTCATCACCGATGTACCGGGCTGGCTCACCTACGATCTGCCGGATGATCTCATTGGCACGGCGCTCAAAGGCAAGTATCGCGGACAGAAGCAGCGGTGGTTCGTCTACAAGCTTGATGGAGTTGAAAGCGAAATCGATGTCGTCACACCGCCTGACGGGCACGAGCCTGAGTTCGACCGCTGGGAATGGGTAACGATCGAAGAGGCGCCGAGCCGAGCTGTGAACTTCAAGGTGCCGCTCTATGAGACGATCATCGATCATCTGCGCGGCCATGAGGCGATCAAATGGAGCGCTGAGCCGTCGGTCGGCAGCGCTGCCTGATCGGCCCGGTCTAGATGGTCCGGTCTTTCAGACTAACCGCCAGAAACAGTAGGGGCGCCGCGGCTTCCTTGTAGGGTTCGAGCGCGGTCAGAGCGTCGCCTAAGCTTGCATCCAGGGCCTTTTGTGCGCCCTCAACCCCCAGCAGTCCGGGCCAGGTGGTTTTGCCTGCGGCTTCGTCCTTGCCGGTGCGCTTTCCGGCCTGTTCTGCTGTTGCGTTGACATCCAGAAGATCGTCGGAAATCTGGAAGGCAAGACCGAGCGATTGCCCGAACCGGGCGACACGCTGGCGCTCTTCCTCAGGTGCCAGCGCCAGATGAGCGCCGAGCGAACAGGCAACTTCGATCAGCGCGCCCGTTTTCATCGCCTGCATGGCGGCGAGCGCGTAGGTGTCTCCAATCGTGGTGGCTTGGTCAAAGCGCCCCTCCGCGGCGAGATCAAGCATCTGCCCGCCGACCATGCCGTCCGCACCGGCGGCGCGCGCGAGGTCGCGAACCATCATTGGCGTTTTGGGGTGCCCGCAGGTCGCAACCAACTCAAAGGCGAGGGTCTGGAGCGCATCACCTGCCAGAATGGCTGTCGCCTCGTCGAAGGCTTTGTGAACGGTCGGCTGGCCGCGCCGGAGATCATCATCATCCATGGAGGGTAGATCGTCATGGATGAGCGAATAGGTATGGATGCATTCGACCGCCATGGCGACCTGCGGAGCGCCGGGCGGAAGCTGCGTTTTGGCATGGGTACTGGCCGTCAGCATGTGGGCGACTTCCAGTACCAGAACCGGCCTTAAGCGCTTGCCGCCGGCCAGAACGGCGTGGCGCATGGCGGCGACCAACCGTTCAGGTGCCTTGAGCTCTGCCAAAAGCTGGTCCATATCGCGCGAGATGCTGTCGGCGATACGGGCAAGATGTTCTTTCGGGTCGGCAGGCGGGACGGGCCCGGCAGGGTCGGTCATGGATGGTCTTTACCGGTCAGGACGGCATAGCAATGCCAGCAGCGATGGGCCTAACCAATGGCTGATGCCCGCACAAGGAAAAGATCGCGCCGCTCCTCGGCGCTTGGTTGGCTGAGCCGTTTTTTACCGAGCCGGACAGCGAAGGGTCGTCGTTCGAAGCGCGGGTCGCCCACGCTCTTGCGCCGGTTTGGCCTGGGATTGGGCCTTGTGGTCGCGGTGCCCTTGGCGCTGGTTTTGCTTGGCACCCTGTGGTCTTCCATCTTGCCGCCTGTCTCAACGCTAATGGTTCGCGATCTGGTGATGCTCAAGGGCTATGAGCGGGATTGGATTGCTCTTGATGATGCCGCGCCGGTGCTCATCCATTCGGTGATCGCATCGGAAGACCAGACCTTTTGTACCCATTCTGGCGTCCATTGGGACGAGCTGTTGGCCCAGTTTGAACGCTGGCGTGCGGGTGAAGATGCACGCGGCGCATCGACGCTGACGATGCAGGTGGCTCGTAATCTGTTTCTTTGGCAGGGTCGTTCTGCCTTCCGAAAGGCACTGGAAGTGCCGCTCGCCGTCTGGCTGGATCTGGTTCTGAGCAAGCGACGGCTCATGGAACTCTACATTAACGTCGTGGAGTTGCGGCCTCAGGTCTATGGCTTTGAAGCGGCGGCCCAGGGCGCTTTTGCCCGTTCAGCTGCTGATCTTTCACGTCGCCAGGCGGCTTTGTTGGTCGCCGCGCTACCCCTTCCTGCCGAGCGCGATGCGGCCCGCCCAACCCGCCGTCAGGCGGCGCTCGCGGATGTCATTTCCGGCCGCGCCCGGCAGATGGGTGCCTATATTGGCTGCTTGCGTCCGCCGGAGCCGACAAGCTGACCGAAAAAGCGTGATTGGGCTGCGCAAAAGGGCTTTGCAGACCGGCACTTGGGCTGTATAGGACGGCCTTCCGAATTTTGCGGGTCTGTGGCCGGCGCCGTTGCGCGCGCCCCTTCTCGTACGTTTGAACCAGTTGGAGAGTGACGATGGCTGTTCCGAAGAGAAAAGTGAGCCGCATGAAGCGCGGTTTTCGCCGTTCGGCTGATGGCCTGGCTGCACCGACCTATGTCGAAGACAAGGATTCCGGCGAGCTGCGTCGCCCGCACCATGTGGATCTGAAGTCTGGCATGTATCGGGGCCGCCAGATTCTGGAGCCGAAGGACGAGTAGGGCGCCTTGATGGCGTCACACTAGGATTTGTAGAAAGGCCGGCATCTGACCGGCCTTTTCTTTTGCCCGGCACGCTGGAGTTCGCCCCCGAATGCGCTTGTTGTTTTCCATCCCGCTGACACTTGTTCCGCTCATCGTTTATGCCGTCCTGGTCATGGGTCCTGGTGGCGTGGCGGCGTTCGACTCAGTCCTGATCTCGCAGGCCATGCTGTCGGGCGGGACCGTGACGGTGACGCAAGGCCATACGGTGGCGGCGATCGCCATCGTTGCCCTGTTCCTTGAGGTCGTGAAAGCCACGCGCACCGGTTTCGCGCCAGTGCTTGATCACGTTCTTTCGGTGATCACGGCCATGGGCGCGCTGGTGCTGTTCATCGTCTGGGCGCCGGCGGCAAGCGGGTTGTTTGCCCTTCTGGTTTTGGTGGCGCTGATCGATGTGTTGGCCGGTTTTTGGATCAGCCTGAATGTCGCCCGCCGAGATGTTGCCATCTCACCTGGTGGGTCTTTCTAGGGCGACATTTCACTCTTCTTGCATGGCCTTGGCTGGAAAACCGGCCGCACTTTTTGGGGCCATGCCTGTCGCCCGGCGGGATGTTGCGATCTCGCCAGGCGGTTGTTTCTAAATCTGCTAACGGCGCAAACTAGTCGGTGACGGCGGTTTTGCCGATGGCTGCGATGCCGGCCAAGGCTGCGATCTCGTCATTGTCCGACGTATCGCCGGTGATGCCGACTGCGCCGAGCAGGGTGCCGTCCTCTTCCTTGATCAAGACGCCGCCGGGCACCGGCACGATCTTGCCCCCAGAAACGTTGGACAGGCCTTCCAGGAAGTGCGGACGGCCCTCAGCCTGTGCGTTCAGCCAGCGTGAGCCCTTGCCAACAGCAAGCGCGCCATAGGCTTTGCCCTTGGCGATCTCAAAGCGCATCATTGATGCGCCATCGGCGCGCTGAAAAGCCTGTACATGGCCACCGGCATCCAGGACGCAGACGGCGAGAGGTTGGAAACCCTTGTCGGCGCCTTCTTTGATGGCGGCGGCGATGAGCGTGTTGGCCTGGTTGAGGGTCAGAGGCATGACGGATTCTCCAAATGTGGGCTCTGGGCAAGTCGGTGATCTGTGCTAGGCGCGTAGCAGAAAGCTAGAACCCTCACCATGGCTGGCTGCAGCGGTTGGAACTGTTTTGCCGCATCGTCACAAAAGGATGGCGCACAAAGAGCGTCCACCAGGAGGGGAAGAACGGGAGATATGATGCGCGACTTTCAAGCACCAGGCAGGTCACCGGCTCGCGGCAATCACATGATGGCGGCGACATCCCACCCGGCGGCTACAACGGCGGCCCTACAAATCATGGGTGACGGCGGCAATGCCGTGGACGCAGCGTTGGCCGCCTCGGCTGTGCTGAGCGTGGTGGAACCGCATATGACGGGCCTTGGTGGTGACTGTTTTGCTATCGTCGCTCAGCCAGATGGAACCCTGCACGGCGTGAACGGGTCTGGTCGTGCACCGTCTATGTTGGATGCCCAGATGCTGCGTGATGAGGGCCACACCAAGGTTCCCTACACCCATGTGCATTCGATCACGGTGCCTGGTGCGCTGCGTGGTTTTGAGTATCTGGCCAGCCACTATGGGACGACGCGATTCCGCACGCTTCTGGAGCCTGCGATCAAGCTTGCCCGTGATGGTTGGATTGTTGGTGACCGCGTTGCCTATGATTGGGGGAAGCCGGAATTTGCTGGTCAGGTTGAGGCTGACCCGGTTCTGGCGCGGGTCTTCCGGCCCAAGGGCCATGTCCCGGTGGCTGGGGATCGTATCGTCTGGCCGCAACTTGCCGAGACGCTGCAAGTGATCCAGCAGGACGGCGTGGATGCGTTCTATACAGGTGAGATCGCGCAGGACATTGTCGCTCACGTGCGCGAGCGAGGCGGCGTGATGAGCCTCTCGGACATGGCGGCCTGCCAGGCCGACAAGGTGATGCCGATCACCGCTGATTATCGCGGTCTGACCATTGCCGAGCTTCCACCAAACGGCCAGGGGGTCGTGGCGCTAATCGCACTGAAGATCCTGGAGCGGTTTGATCTGGCAACGCTCGATCCGTTCGGGCCGGAGCGTCACCATCTGGAACTGGAAGCCTGCCGTGCCGCCTACACGGTGCGCGATGCGTTTGTTGGTGATTTCGACACCACCGTCGATGCAGCCAAGCTCTATGACGAGGCTGCCATTGATGCGCTTGCCGCACAGATCGATCCGGCCAAGCGCAATGCAAGCTTCATCCTGCCAGAGGTTCCTGATTCCGATACAATCTATCTCTCAACCGCTGACTCAGAAGGCCGCATGGTCTCGCTCATTTACTCGGTCTATGGCGATTTCGGTGCCATGACGGCGACGGAGAAAACCGGCATCGTGTTGCAGAATCGCGGTGCCTGCTTCTCGCTTCGCGAAGGCCACGCCAACGAGATGAAGGGCGCCAAGCGCCCCATGCACACCATCATCCCTGCGATGGCGCTCCAAGGCGGCAAGCCGGTGATGAGCTTCGGCGTCATGGGCGGCGCCTACCAGCCGGCCGGACACGCGCATTTCATCACCAATATGGTCGACTATGGCATGGACCCGCAGGCAGCCCTTGATGCGCCGCGGGTGTTCTGGGACGTCAAAAGCGACGAGCCCATTGTCGAGCGTGCGTTTGGTGAGGATGTGCTGGAGGGGCTAAAGGCCAAAGGCCATCGGGCCAAGCTGGCAGTCCATCCCATTGGCGGTGGGCAGGCCATCTGGCGTGAGCCGGAGACAGGGTCGATGGTCGCGGGTTCCGATCCGCGCAAGGATGGCGGTGCGGCCGGTCTCTAGCGTTTGGCCTTTAGATGGTGCGAATGAAGCCCAGGCGGATGGCCTGATCGACGCCTTGCGCTGTGGTTGCATAGCGCGCTGCACCCCGCGCGGCCGGTGGGACGGGCAAGGACGGCGTTGTGTCATTGGCTGGCCGCGTCGTCAGCATCTGAGCGGCCAGACCCAGACGCAGTGCTTGGGCATTGGCGAGGTTTTCGGAAGAGCGGCGCTCGCGGTGATGCGGTGCGGCAGGGGACGTTTCTTCAATGGCAAACGCCTCTTCAGAACGCGTATCGCGGGATTGACCGGCCGAGGTGCTTTGACCTGCCGGGAAATGCCGAACGCTGCCTGAAGAGGAAATGCGCATACACCACCTTCTGCCCTGGCCGGAGGTGTGCCGCAGCGAAACGCCAAGGCCTCAGACCTCTTAACTGTTTGTTAAGATATCAGATGGTGTGCGTTCGCGCGAGTGCAATGGCCCGGTAGCGTGAACGGGCTCGGTTAATGCGCAGATGGGAAGCGGGCTAACCCTTGTCGGGCGTGATAGAATCCAGCTTGGACTGCATGGCGGCAAGCTGTTCGCGCAGCTCGTCAATGCTGGCATCTTTGGCGCCCCGTGTCGGGGCCTGACCGCCTTCGTCAGTCGCGCCAGTAAAGGGCACAAACATCGTCATGGCATTGGACATGGCCTTCTGGAACATCTCCATGTTGCGGCGGGTCTGTTCCTGCATCGCATCGCCCATGGCAGCTGCTGCTCCGAGCGGTGTTCCGCCCAGTGATTGTGTCATCGTCTCGCGGATTTTTTCCTGCTCGGCGACGAACTGGTTGATGGAATGCTCCAGATAGCTGGGCACAACCGCGTGCATGCTGTCATCATAGAAGCGGATTAACTGGCGCAGCACCGTGATGGGCAGAAGGTTGGTGCCTCGGCTTTCCTGCTCGAAAATGATCTGGGTCAGGACGGAGCGGGTGAGGTCCTCTCCGGACTTGGCGTCCTGCACCGCGAAGTCTTCGCCGGCTTTGACCATGTCGGCCAGATCATCGAGCGTCACATAGGTCGATGTGCCGGTGTTGTAGAGGCGGCGGTTGGCGTACTTTTTGATGACGGTGGCGGATGCAGTGGCATCCGTATCGGATTGAAGTGCCATCGCGTTTCATCCTCCTATGCGCACCGTCCCCGCCAGGTGCGGCGTGCGGTGGTGTGGGTCCCGCCCAGCGCGGCAGCGCCCCCGTATCGTTCAGGTATGACCCAGTCTGCTGCAAAGCACAACATAGCATGATGCAGCCGCGAAAAGGTGAGTTGACGGGAATCAAGGTGGCTGCCTTTCTTTTGGTCAATTGACAGTGCCAACCCAGCCAGCGTTGAGTGGTGGCAACGGCGAGATCGCGATGAGGCGCCGCCTCGCCTTTTCAGCTTCTAAGGAGAGCTTTCATGACATCAGTGGTTATCGCATCGGCGGCTCGCACGCCCGTCGGCTCCTTCAACGGTTCGTTTGCCACCGTTCCAGCGCATGAGCTTGGGGCGACCGCCATCAAGGGCGCACTCGACCGCGCAGGGGTCTCGCCCGATGATGTTGATGAAGTGATCATGGGTCAGATTCTGGCTGCCGGTGAGGGTCAGAATCCAGCGCGCCAGGCGTCTATGGGGGCCGGCTGCCCGAAGGAAACGACGGCCTGGGGCATCAACCAGCTGTGTGGGTCCGGCCTGCTCGCGGTGGCGCTTGGCATGCAACAGATCATGTCTGGCGATGCTGACATCATCGTGGCTGGCGGCCAGGAATCCATGTCCATGGCCCCTCACGCGATGCATCTGCGCGGCGGCGTGAAGATGGGTGACGGCAAGATGGTCGACACCATGATGTATGACGCGCTGACCGATGCCTTCCATAAATACCTGATGGGCACGACGGCCGAAAACGTTGCCAAGCAGTGGCAGCTTACACGCGATGAGCAGGACGAGTTCGCCGTCGCTTCCCAGAACAAAGCTGAGGCCGCCCAGAAGGCCGGCAAGTTCAAGGATGAGATCGTTGCCCATATCGTCAAGCACCGCAAAGGCGAGACGGTGGTTGAGGACGATGAGTACATCAAGCATGGCGTGACGGTGGAAGGTATCTCCAAACTGCGCCCGGCCTTCGACAAGGAAGGCACGGTGACGGCGGCCAATGCGTCCGGCATCAATGATGGCGGCGCTGTTGCTGTGCTGATGAGCGAAGAAGAAGCCTCAAAACGCGGCATCACGCCGATGGCGCGCATTGCTGCCTGGGCAACCGCTGGTGTCGATCCCGCGATCATGGGTACCGGCCCGATCCCGGCGTCGCGCAAGGCATTGGAGAAAGCTGGCTGGAAAGTCGACGATCTTGACCTTGTCGAAGCCAATGAAGCGTTCGCCGCTCAGGCCTGCGCCGTGAACAAAGACATGGGCTGGGATCCGTCGATCGTGAACGTCAATGGCGGTGCGATTGCCATCGGTCACCCGGTCGGCGCATCCGGTGCCCGCGTCCTCAACACGCTGCTGTTTGAAATGCAAAAGCGCGACGCCAAGAAAGGCCTTGCCACGCTGTGCATCGGCGGTGGCATGGGCGTGGCGCTCTGCGTCGAGCGCGGCTGATCTAGTCATCATCACCAATAGGTCAAGCCGCCTAACGGCCAATAAGAGCCGGCGGCTTGGCAGCATTTTTCAGTACAACAATAGAGGGAACATCCATGGCCAGAGTGGCACTCGTAACAGGCGGCTCGCGCGGTATTGGCGAGGCGATTTCAAAAGCGCTGAAAGCGGAGGGTTGCACGGTCGCCGCCACCTATGCCGGCAATGACGAGAAGGCAGCCGCCTTCACCGCCGAAACAGGCATCAAAACCTACAAATGGAATGTTGCCGATTACGAGGCTTCCGCTGCCGGTATCGCCAAGGTTGAGGAAGAAAACGGCCCCATCGATATTGTCGTCGCCAACGCCGGGATCACCCGCGATGCCATGTTCCACCGCATGACGCCTGACCAGTGGAAAGAGGTGATTGACACCAACCTCACTGGTGTCTTCAACACCATCCATCCGGTGTGGCCGGGCATGCGCGAGCGCAAGTTTGGCCGCGTGATCGTGATCTCCTCGATCAATGGCCAGAAGGGCCAGGCCGGACAGGTGAACTATGCCGCGACTAAGGCGGGCGATCTTGGCATCGTGAAGTCTCTGGCCCAGGAAGGCGCGCGAGCAGGCATCACCGCCAACGCCGTGTGCCCCGGCTATATTGGTACCGAGATGGTCCGGGCGATCCCCGAGGATGTGCTCAACTCAAAGATCATCCCGCAGATCCCCGTGGGTCGCCTTGGCGAGCCGGACGAGATTGCGCGCTGCGTAACGTTCCTGGCCTCGGACGATGCTGGCTTCATCTCCGGCTCGACGATCTCTGCCAATGGGGCACAGTTCTTCGTCTAGGTGATTATCGCTAAATCGCTTCAAGGCGGGCCTTCGGGCCCGCTTTTTTTGTTGGCATGCAGATGGTTGCACGATTTTAACGCTCGGCTGCTAGGCAGGCGGAACAGATTACCATTCGGTGCCCCGCTTTGGCCGACACGACCTCTTCTCCTCCCACTTCCTTGCGTGCCTCGTCCCGCTGGCCAGGGCGATGGAACTGGCGTGTTGAGCTGACCGGCGTCGTCATGGTTGGCTTTGTGGCGCTGGTGCTGGCCGCCGGCTTGCCGCGCCTCTTG
Source organism: Pseudomonadota bacterium (assembly GCA_038749715.1). Classification (GTDB taxonomy): domain Bacteria; phylum Pseudomonadota; class Alphaproteobacteria; order Rhizobiales; family MH13; genus MH13. The sequence continues at coordinate 73,599 of JBCDHR010000005.1, read as the reverse complement.
CCGGATACCCCTTTTGTGCATCTCGACCAGGGCCGTTTGTATGTTGGCGTTGGGTTTGTTGGCGCTGCGCTCGCCTTCTGGGTTCTTGGTGCCAAACTGCGAGCGGCGATCAGTGCCCTCGCTGGTCTTGCTCTGCTTGGCAGCATCGCACTGTTTTTCGCCAATGCCCATGCACCCCATACGCCCGAGGCTGAGCCGGACTTTTCGCTGATAAGCTTCAATGTCTTGGGCTTCAATCCGCGCGGCGCGGAGATCGCCGCCTATCTGGCCAATGAGGCACCAGATGTTGCCTTCGTGCTCGAAGCGCCGGCGCTGCATCAGCATATGGACACGATGAACGCAGCCTTTGCGCACCGTGCTGGGTGCTGGCCGGGGCCGAGCTGCGACATGGCGATCTTCTCGCAGCATCCGCTTTTGGACGTTGAGATTGTGCCGTTTTTTACCGTTCATGGCCGGCTGTTGATCGCAACACTTGATCTGCCCGCTGGTCCGGTAACGCTGGTCGCAGCGCACCTCACCAAGCCCTATTACGGCAATTGGCACGATTTGCAGCTTGGCCGGCTGTTTGAGCGGTTGGCGCAGATTGACGGGCCGGTGGTGCTGGCCGGCGACTTCAACTCGCAGGCTTTTGTGCCGGCATTTCGGGAAGCCTTGATTGAGCGTGCCGGTCTTCGGCTTGCCTCACGCATGCAACCGACCTGGCCGGCGCTATCCTCGTCATGGCTCAGCTATGCGGGTTTTGCCATCGACCATGTGCTTGTCGGCGGTGGACTGGAGCCGGTGTCAGTTAGCGTTATTGAGGATCCGCTTGGGTCCAACCATCGTGGATTGATGTCGCGCTTCGCGCTGCCGGCGCGCTAAGCGCGCCTTTTCCTATCGCTCGGGCACCACATTCAGGGCCGGCTTCGCATCGTCAGCATCTTTGGCTACGTCCGCAGCAAGGTCGGTCGAAAGTCCGGATGAAAGATCGTCCGACATCAACCTGGTCAGGAGTTCATCGACATTGGGCTCTGCCGGTGCGTCAGTTGATGCCGCAGCCTTGTCGGCGTCTGCTCCGTCCTTGTCGCCCGGCTTGTCCATATCCACAGCGGCCAGATCGGCAAACAGAGCATCAAGGTTGGCGCTGTCGTCATCGGCTGAGACTTGGGTGTCGGCATCGGGTTTTGCGTCGTCGCCGCCTGCCTCTGCCGCTTTGGCCGCAATTGTTTCTGGGGCGTCAGCAGGGTCGGCGGTGAGATCGCTTACCAGATCATCGCCGATGGACGCCGCAATGGCGTCTTCAAGCTCTTGGGTAAGGCCTTCCGGTTCGGCTTTCGCCTCTGGCTTTGGTTCTTCTTTGGCTTTGGCGCTTGGCTCGTTTTTGACGACTGGCTCGGCTTTTGTTTCCGGCTCAATCTTGGTGAGTGTGGGCGTGGCCAGTGCTGCGCCAATGGTTGCGGATTTGGTCGCTGATGCAGAGCCGTTCGCAGCGGATGTGCTGCCGATGCTCGTCAGCGTTGCAGGCATGTCTGACGGTTTCAGCCGCGCCGTTGCAGGTCGATCCTCGACGGCCGAAAGTGTCGCCGTCGCGCGGCTTTCACGCCCGACGGAGCTGGCGATCGACAGCGTGGCGGCGCTTGCGCCTGATGAACTTGTCTCGAACTCCAAATCAGCCAGATCGATCAATCCGTCTGCCAGCGATTCCAGCGAGCTCGGTACGCTCGTATGATCAGCGACAGAGACCATCATCATGCGGCTGCGTGCCAAACGGGCAAGCGCGGTGTAGTCGGTCGAGCCGCCCAGAAGAATGGCCTCTTCATAGGTGGTGTCGCCGTCCGACAAGGCTTCAAGGTCCAGTGTCATCACAATAAGCGTTTCGTCGGCGCCTGAGGTTTCCACGATCTCAAAACCGGCGTCGCGGAAGGCTGTGCGGCGATAGGCCGATACGCGCGGCGAACAGTAGGCCCGCATGACCGCGACCTGACGGGTGAGCCCATGCATGGTGTGAGAGAGCTCGCTTACCAGTGCCTTGGCATTGACCTGACCTTTGGCCAGCGCTTCGAAGCCTTGAACATCTACAAGAAGCAGGCTGGTCATCATGGTGACGGTCCTTTCCTTACAGTCAATGGCGGCTTGGGGGAGGGCGCTGGTTGTCTTCTGGCCAGAGCCGGGCAAATACATGTTGGGCATTTGGATCGCAAGATACCGCCCCTTTGCGATCCGGCCCGTCTTCTATTCATCTGTCGCGCGGCCAGCCAAGAACAAGGATGACCTTGTTGTCAGGGCCTGCTTTGGCGTGGTGTTTCACGCGTCACATCGCTATGGGGGACCAGATCAGGGCGAAAATGAGATGGTCTTCCATGACATTAGACAAAAGCCGGTCTGAATCGGACCGTCTGCGCGCAACCCTGATCGGATTCAGTGCCGTTGCGATGTGGTCGACGCTCGGGCTTTTCACCGTCATGACAGGGCTTGGCGGCGCAGCTGTACCGGCGTTTCAGCTCAATGCTCTCTGTTTTGGGCTTGCTGGTGGCCTGGCTTTTATAGTGCTGGCGAGTCAGGGACGGTTACGCGAAGTGATCACGACGACCCCACTGGCGCTGACGATCGCGGTTGCCGGCCTCTTTGGCTATCACGCGCTTTACTTCACCGCGCTTCGTCTGGCGCCGGCGGTGGAGGCCAACCTTCTCAACTATCTCTGGCCGCTTTTGATCGTTCTGTTCTCCGGCCTGTTGCCCGGTGAACGGCTGCGCTGGTTTCATGGCGCGGGTGCAGCGCTTGGTTTTGGCGGTGCGGCGCTTTTGATCTTCGGCCAGGGTGCGGCGTTCGATCCTGGGTTCGCGCTCGGTTATGCAGCCGCGCTGGCGGCAGCGCTTTCCTGGTCGTCTTACTCTGTGACTTCTCGCCTGTTCGGGAGCGTTCCAACAGGGGCGCTGGCTGGTGCCTGCCTTCTCACGTCTGCCCTTTCGGTGACCTGCCATTTGCTCTTTGAAACGACCGTCTGGCCGACGGGCATGACTGGTTGGGTTGGGATCGTCGCGCTCGGGCTTTTCCCGGTGGGTTTTGCCTTCTTTGTCTGGGACATCGGCATGAAACATGGGGACATCCAGGTGCTTGGCGCGGCCGCTTACGCCACGCCGATCCTTTCCACGCTGCTGTTGATCGGGTTTGGCTATGGCGTGCTCACTTGGCCGGTGGCGCTTGCCTGCCTGTTGGTGACAGCCGGCGCGGTGCTGGCCGCCAAGGATCTTATCTTCAAGCCATCAGGAGGTTGAACCCGGGTTGCGCGGTACGGGCCGCCAGTTCGGCGGTGCCATTTCAAAGCCCTCAAAGCTGAAACCCGGCGCAACGGTGCAGCCGACCAGTGTCCACTCGCCCAGGCTCTCAGCGGTCTGCCACCAATCGGCAGGCACGACGACCTGTGGGCGTTCGCCCTGGGCAAGGTTGGGGCCGAGACGATGGGCCTGGGCGTCGTGGCCATTGGGTGAGAGCGTCAGCGCCAAGGGTGCTCCGGCGTACCAGTGCCAGATCTCGGCGGCATCCACCTTGTGCCAGGCGGACAGGTCCCCGACGCCAAGTGCATAGTAGATCGCTGTTCCGACCGATCGGCCAGATTCTTGGCGCGGATCGCGGTAGGTCTCGCGGTAGTAGCCGCCCTCAGGATGCGGCTGCAAATCAAGCGCCCCGATGATCTCTTTCAGCGTCATCTAGCGGTCGGCGAAGGCAAGCCGCAGGCCGAGCGCCCCAAAGCTGGCGGCGAAGGAGCGGCGCAGCCAGACCATGACATTCGGGCGGGAGACCACATAGTCCCGCGCCAGGGCAGCGCAGGCGCCATAGCCTACAAAGACGATGAAAGTGAGCGCCATGAAAGTGATCGCGAGCATGACCATGGTCAGCGTCGGGTTGGCGGCGGTGGCCGGCACGAACTGTGGCAGGAAGGCGAGGAAGAACAGCGAGAGCTTGGGGTTCAGAACGTTGATCAGCGTACCGTTGCGCATGGTCTGCCAGGCACTCATTGGCCGCCTGTCCTCGGATACATCAAGCGCCCCGCCTTCGCGCAGGATGGTCCAGGCCATGTAGAAGAGGTAGGCGACGCCGAGATATTTGATCACCTGGAACGCGACCGCCGAAGCATGCAGCAGGGCGGCGAGGCCGACGATGCTCGCCAGCATGTGCGGCACGATGCCGATGGTGCAGCCGACACAGGCATAAAGGCTTGCGCGGAAGCCACGGCCGAGCCCGATGGCCAGCGTGTAGAGCACGCCTGTGCCCGGCAACAGGATGACCACCATAGAGGTGATGAAAAACTCGGTGCTCATGATGAAATCCTAGTGGGTGTCCTAAAAATTGTCTTTGGCTTGACGCAGGCGGGTGAACTCATGAACGGAGGCTGCCCGCAGGAAAGGGTTGAAACGTTTTTCCACGCTCATTGTGGTCGGAACCGTGGGTTGCCCGGCGGCGCGCTTGGCGTCGATCTCACGGGCATGAGTGGCGAGATCTGCATTGTCTGGGTCCATCGCCACAGCAAAACGCGCATTGGCTTGGGCGTATTCGTGGCCGCAAAAGACTTGCGTTTCATCGGGCAGGGCAGCCAGTGCCTGGAGGCTGGCATAAAACTGATCTGGTGCGCCTTCAAACATGCGTCCACAGCCAAGCGCGAACAGCGTGTCGCCGACGAGCGCCAGTTTTTCGGCGGCACTCACATAGGCGATATGACCAACCGTGTGGCCCGGCGTGTCCAAGACCATGAAGGGCGTTTCGCCGAGCATGACCTCGTCACCTGGATGAACTTCCCGGGTCAGTCTCGGTAGCCGACCAGCATCGGCGGCGTTGCCGATCACCTCAACATCGAACGTAGATCGGATGCCGCCGACACCATCAATGTGGTCGCCATGATGATGGGTGATGAAGATATGGGTCGGCGTCCAGCCGGTTTCTTCAATAGCTGAACGGGTCGCCATCTCCTCTGGCACATCGATCAGCGCCGTTTGGCCGGTGGCCTCGTCGCGCACCAGCACGCCGTAATTGTCGGACCGGCAAGGATAGAGGTGGCAGGCAATGGGCATGGAGAAAGTCCGTTCGGGTTGCTGCGTTCTGGCAGCGGCTGAAGGTTCCCTGTAGAAGAGCGATCATGCAAGTCGATATTCTTGATCTGCGTGATTTTTATACCAGCGGCCTGGGCTTGCGCACACGCGCCTATCTGCGTGCGGCGCTGCGGCGCCATCTGGCCGATGCCAAAAGCATGGACGTTGCCGGCGTCGGGTTCGCCAACCCCTATCTGGGTCAGTTCCGCGAGGAGGCCGAGCGGCTGGTGAGCTTCATGCCGGGCGCACAGGGCTGTGTGAACTGGCCGTCGCGCGGGCCCAATGCCTCTGTCTTGGTGGATGAAGAAGCGCTTCCATTGGCCAATGCCACGCTTGACCGTGTGTTCCTCATTCATGCTTTGGAGTTCTCGCCCCATCCTGCCACCTTGATGGAAGAGGTGTGGCGGGTGCTGGCCCCGGGTGGACGGATGATCGCGGTGGTGCCCAACCGGCGTGGGCTTCTGGCACGCATGGACACAACGCCGTTTGGCCATGGCCGGCCCTATTCGCGTGGTCAGCTTGTTCGCCTCTGCCGGGAAGCGCATTTTTCGCCTACCGGATGGTCGGAGGCGCTGCACTTTTTCCCATCCAACACCCGCATGGCGCTGCGCAGCGCGGGCTTTTTCGAACGCATGGGCAAGAGCATCCTGTCGCCGCTCGGCGGCGTAATCATCCTGGAGGCGACCAAGCATCTCTATCGCGGCCTTCCGGTGACCGAAGGCGCCCGTGCCCGGGCGACGCCGGTGTTGGTACCCGCTGGCGCCATTCCGAACTGACGCTTGGTCGACACCAAAACTCCCAAGCGGATTACTACGACTTCAAAGCTTTATCAGACTTCTCTAATGCTAACCGTCATCTGGTCGATGACGGTTTGAAACCCCCCACGCTGAGTCGCCATGACCGCAGCCCTTGAAGGCTATCTTTTTTACGAGATTGCAGCGCTCCTGGTGCTTGCCGCCGGTGTCGGCTTCATCGGACTGATGCTGCGTCAGCCCTTGATTGTCAGCTTTATTGCTGTCGGCATTCTGGCCGGCCCATCGGTGCTCGATATTGCTCGGTCGGACGAACAGATCGATCTCCTGGCCGAGCTCGGCATTGCCGTCCTGTTGTTTCTGGTTGGCCTGAAGCTCGATTTCAATCTCGTGCGGACGCTGGGCCCTGTCGCGCTTGTGACCGGCCTTGGGCAAGTGGTGTTCACCACCGTCTTTGGTTTTTTCATTACGTTGGCTTTGGGGCTTGACCCCCTGACAGCGCTCTATGTCGCTATCGCGCTTACCTTCTCCTCCACGATCATCATCGTGAAGCTCTTGTCCGACAAGCGCGAGATCGACGCGCTGCATGGGCGCATCGCGCTTGGGTTCCTGATCGTTCAGGACCTTGTTGTGGTCATCGCGATGATCGTCCTGTCGGCCATTGGTGTTGGCGGGGCTGCCGCGGAGGGTGGTGCGATCGGCGACGTCTTGGCTGTGCTTGCCTACGGGCTGGCGATGCTGGGCGCGGTTGTCCTTTTCATCCGGTATGTCGCCAACCCGCTGGTTCAGGAGCTCTCTCGCGCGCCGGAGCTTCTGGTCTCCTTTGCTATTGGGTGGGCGGCGCTCCTGGCCGCGCTCGGACACTATCTGGGGTTCGGCAAGGAGCTTGGCGGTTTACTTGCTGGCGTGTCGCTCGCCTCTACGCCGTTCCGTGAGGCTATTGCGGCCAGGCTTTCCTCGCTGCGGGATTTTCTCCTCCTCTTCTTTTTCATCGCACTTGGTGCCTCGCTCGATCTGTCTGTGCTCGGCGCGAGCATCTGGCCGGCGCTTTTGCTCTCCCTGTTCGTGCTCATCGGCAACCCGCTCATCGTGCTGATCATTATGAGCGCAATGGGGTACCGAAAACGCACCGGACTGCTGGCGGGCCTGACGGTGGCGCAGATTAGCGAGTTCTCGCTTATCTTTATGGCGATGGGTGTTTCGCTGGGACATGTTGCCGATGACGCGCTCGGCCTGGTGACGCTCGTTGGCCTCATCACCATCGCTGCGTCAACTTACATGATCACCTATTCCCACGAGCTTTATGACCGGTTAGAGCCGTTTCTGGGCGTCTTTGAGCGAAAGCGGCTCAATGCTGAGGCCGATGGGGCAGGGCGGCAGGCCCATCGCCATGATGTGATCCTGTTCGGGCTTGGCCGATATGGCCTTGCCATCGCGCGGGCATTGGAAAAGGAGGGGAAGTCCGTTCTTGGCGTCGACTTCAGTCCGCAGGCGGTGCGCTATGCCCGCTCGCTTGGATTGAAAGCTGTGTTCGGCGACGCGTCCGACCCGGAGTTCCTATCCCATCTTTCCGTCGAGCGTGCCGATTGGCTCGTGCTCGCTGTGCCGGAACATGCCACGGGGCTCACCCATTACGATCCGCGGCGTACGCTCCTGCGCACAGCGCGAGATTTGGGCTACGCAGGCCGGGTGGCGGTCGCCGCCCATCATGATCAGGACAATGAAACGCTGCAGCAGCTCCACGCCGATCTTGTGTTGATGCCCTACCGGGATGCCGCATCAGCGGCGGCACGCATGATCCTGCAAGGGGACACGCCGCTGGCTGCGCCGGCTGATGATCCGATGCAGCAGAAGGAGTTGATCCCTTGAGCGCCTATTCGGATTGCAGCTTGCGCTCGCGGTAAAGCGTGAACAGGCCTGCGCCGATGACGAGCGTCGCCCCTAGGATCATGGCAAGGTTGGGCACTTCGCCAAAGATGAAGAAGGCGAGGATGAGCGCGGCCACGAGCCTGACATAGCGATAGGGCGCGACGGCGGAAAGCTCGCCGATGCGCATCGAAACGGTGATGGCGTAGTAGCCGCCCATGCCGAAAAATCCGCCGACAATAATCACGACCCAGGCTGCCGGTGAAATGCCGACAAAAAGCGGTGTGCCGTCCATGATCGTGTGAACGCTGATGCCTAGCGGGATGAGCAGAAAAGCCACGAAGGTGACAATTGAAAACGTAGAAAACCGGGCCTTTACTTGGCGGGTGGCAAGGTCGCGTACGGCCAAGCCTAGCACGGCGAGCAGGGCCCATATGATGGCGCTGTCGAAGGTTGCACCGCCAGGCTGAATGATGATCATCACGCCAATAAAGCCGACTAGAACAGCGCTCCAGCGCCGCCAGCCAACGGCCTCTTTGAGGAACAGCGCGGCACCCATGGTGACCACCAGCGGCTGCACCTGAAGCACTGCAGACATGGTGGACAGGGGCAAAAGCGTTAGCCCGGTGATGATGGCCAGGGCGGACAAGAGGTCACCAACCGTGCGGATGGCGAGCACTCGATCCAGGATGATGCCGCGCCACAGACCGAAGGTGGGCTGAGTGCCCTCGCGCAGCATCAAGGTGCCATAGACCAGCGTGCCAAGGACGCCCTTGATGATGAGGATCTCGCCTGGCGTGACTGATCCTCCAGGCAAATTGCCGGCGAACTTGATCGCCGCATCGTCCACGGCGAACATCACCATGGAGAATGCCATGAGGGCGATGGCTTTTAGATTGTCGGTCGGGTGGTAGTCACCCGCCCGGTCAGTCACGCGGTATCTTTCGGCGAATGGCTGGTCAGCACGAAAATGCCCTGCGCTGCGACGAGGTTCCAAACCGACCAAGGAACGTTCCAGGTCAGCTGGTCGCCATGCGCGTCCAGCGCTGCGGATGCCTCAATGGACGCGCCAAGTTCTTTTGCCAAAGACAAGAAGTCTCTGAGCGTACAAAAATGGACATTGGGCGTGTCGTACCAGGAATAGGGAAGAGACTTTGTCACTGGCATTTCACCGCGCAGGAGCAGGTGCAGTCGGGCGCGCCAATTGCCAAAATTGGGAATGGTGACGATGACCTTATCGCTGATGCGCAAGAGTTGCTCCATCACCGTTTTGGGTGCCTGTGTGGCCTGCAGGGTCTCGGAGAGGATGACAACGTCAAACGCCTTGTCGGGATAGGTGACAAGGTCAGTGTCGGCGTCGCCCTGAATGACCGAAAGCCCGCGAGCAACAGCGGTGTTCACGCCTTGCTGGGAAAGCTCCAGCCCACGGCCGTCAACGCTGCGCGTTTGTTCCAGGAGCGCCAAAAGGCTGCCATCACCGCAGCCAACATCGAGAACGCGCGCGCCTTCGGGCACGAAATCCTTGATGATGGTGTGATCGACCCGGGCTTCCTGCATGGTCATGGGACCACCTCCCCTGGCCGGCTTTCCTCTTTTACGCCTTCCTTCTCCGCGACACTGGTGAGGAAGGCGCGAACCGTGGTGAAGAGCTCCGGCTCCTCTAACAGGAAGGCATCGTGGCCGCGGTCGGTCTCGATCTCCACGAAGGAGACCTTGGCGGTGGATGCGTTCAGCGCATGGACGATGGCGCGGCTTTCCGACGTCGGGAACAGCCAGTCGGAGGTAAAGGAGATCACACAGAAGCGGGCGGTGGTGTTCTCGAACGCGCTGGCGAGCACGCCACCATGGTCGAGCGCCAGATCGAAATAGTCCATCGCCCGGGTGAGGTAGAGATAGGCGTTGGCATCGAACCGGTCGACGAACGTCATGCCCTGGTGGCGCAGATAGCTTTCGATCTGGAAATCGGCATCAAAGCCAAACGAGATGGCCTGCCGGTCCTGCAGATTGCGCCCAAACTTCCGGTGCAAGGCATTGTCGGACATGTAGGTGATGTGCGCGCCCATGCGGGCAACGGCCAGCCCCTTGGTGGGCCGGGTGCCGGCCTTGTCATACTGGCCGCCCTGCCAATTGGGATCAGCCATCACAGCCTGCCTACCGACCTCATGGAAGGCGATGTTCTGTGAGGAATGGCGGGCGGCGGCGGCAATTGGGATGGCGCTCGCCACCCGATCCGGGTAACGCGCCGCCCATTGCAGCACCTGCATGCCGCCCATCGATCCGCCAATGACCGCCAATAGTCTGTCGATGCCCAAATGATCGAGTAGGTGGGCCTGGGCGTCGACCATGTCAGCGATGGTCACCAAGGGGAAGGAAAGCCCGTAGGTCTCGTTGGTGGCCGGATTGGTTGAGCTGGGCCCCGTTGAACCCATGCAACCGCCCAGCACATTGGCGCAGATCAGGAAGTAGCGGTCGGTGTCGAGCGGCTTGCCGGGGCCGGCCAGTGTCTCCCACCAGCCGGCTTTACCGGTTACTGGATGGGTGCCGATGACATGCTGATCGCCGGTCAGCGCGTGGCAGATCAGGATGGCATTGGAACGATCCGCGTTCAGTGTTCCATGGGTGGTGTAGGCTACGTCGCATTGATCCAACCGGTCGCCGGAGGCAAGCACCATCGGCTCGGCGATCGACAGGATCGTGCCGTCGGGCTGGGCTTGAATGGCAGACTGGGTGGACATGGATCGTTGCTAGGGGTCGTTGAAAACAAAGGTGAATTGCTGGGCACTTAACGGCCCTGGGGCGATGGTCTCTAGCGCGTTTTTGTCCCCGGGGAAACGGGGTGACAAGCAACCCTGCCATTCCTTTGGTGATCTGCTGCTTTGGCGATCTACCGTTCAATCGGCTTGGTGTTTTTGCGCTGGGCGACTAAAGCTTCCCGCTGGCATTGCATTCATATGAGAAAGCGAGCGCAGGGCGCACGTATGGCGACACCACCAAGCTCCAAACCGGCCGATAGCGGCACCATGACACTTGCCGATATCCGCGAGGAGATCGACCGGATCGATGCGGCCATGCACGCGCTTCTGATCGATCGCAGCGCGGTCGTTTCTGATCTTATCGCCATCAAGAAGGTGCAGCCGCCGACCGATGACGATCCGGCCCGGCGGTCATCGGCGTTTCGGCCGGCGCGCGAAGCTTCCATGATGCGGGCGATGATTGAGCGGCACACCGGTCTGTTGCCGCTGGACACGGTGGAGAGCATCTGGCGGGTGATCATCTCCACCTTCACCTATGTCCAGGCGCCCTATGAGGTCGCTTATGCCGACGGCCTTGATGCCATTGCGATGCGCGATGTGGCGCGCTTCCATTTCGGGTTCACCGTGCCGTTGAAAGCCGTTGCTGGGCCGGCTGAGGTGCTGGATGCCGTCGGCACGCGCGGTAATGCGCTTGGTGTCATTCCACTCGCGAGCGAGGGTGCCTGGTGGCGGGCGCTTGAAGGCGACTATGCGCCCAATGTCATTGCCCGGCTGCCCTTTGTGGAACGGCCTGACCATCCCGCGGCGACGCCCTGTCTGGTGGTTGCCAATGCGCCTGTCGACCGAGAGGTTATGGCGGCGACGATGCTGTCGGTGACGCTTGGCGATGGTCAGACCGTGCCAGACACGCTGGATGTTCTTGCCCAATCAGGTGATTTCGCCTTGGTATCGGCGCCCGACCAGACTGCTCTTGACGCACTGGCCGCCCTGGAGCCGGTTAGCGCTGTCGCTGTTGGCAGCCACGCGCCGGTGTTTCGAACTGAAAATCCGCCTGCCAGCTAACAGAGTTGGACAAAACCGGTTTTTGACGGCAAAAGGCCGGCCTGATGTCCGCCGGAAGCGGAGTTTTGGTGCCCCAACTTTGATGCTCCTCTCGGCCCGCACTGTTTGAGTTTTCGATGACCCAGTCCCCTCCATCTTTCCCCACGCCGCGCCCCGGCGTTCTGGACATTGCGGCCTATGTTCCAGGCCGCGACAAGGCTCCGAGCGGCAAGACGCTCTACAAGCTATCGTCCAACGAGACGCCGCTTGGCCCCAGCCCCAAAGCTGTTGAGGCCTACCAGTCGATCTCGGATGATCTTGCTGCCTATCCTGATGGTAGTGCGCATGATCTGCGTGAGGCCATCGCCAAGCGTCACGGTCTGGCGGCCGATCGCATTGTGTGCGGCAACGGGTCGGACGAACTTCTGTCGCTCATCACGCAGACCTATCTCTCGCCGGGCGATGAGGTGATCATCTCCGAGCACGGGTTCCTGGTCTATCCGATTGCCACCAAAGCTGCCGGCGGCACGCCGGTTGAGGTGAAAGACAAGGACCTGACGGCCGACATCGATGGGTTCCTGGCGGCTGTTACCGAACGCACCAAGATCGTGTTTCTGGCCAATCCGAACAACCCGACCGGAACCTATGTGCCGTTCAGCGAGGTGCGCCGTCTGTATGCTGGCCTGCCCTCGCACGTGTTGTTGGTGCTTGATGCGGCCTATGCGGAGTATGTTCGTCGCAACGATTATGAAAGCGGGATTGAACTCGCCGCGACTGCGCCCAATGTGGTGATGACGCGCACCTTCTCGAAGATTTACGGTCTTGCCAAACTGCGCATCGGCTGGATGTACGGGCCGGCCCATGTCATCGACGCCATCAACCGTGTGCGCGGACCGTTCAACATGACCGGTCCGGCGATTGCTGCCGGCGCGGCGGCGATGGCCGATACCGGCTACATCGACAAGGCTGTGGCGCATAATGAGCGCTGGCTGTCGGAGTTGACTGAAGCGCTGGACGGTATCGGACTGACGGTGACACCGAGCGTTGGCAACTTCATCCTTGTCCATTTTCCCGACACGCCGGGCAAAACCGCCGATGACGCTGATGATGCTTTGCTGGCCGAAGGGCTGGTGACCCGCAAGGTGGGTGCCTACAAGCTGCCAGACGCTTTGCGGATATCGATTGGAACGGACGAGGCGAACGAGCATCTCATCGCGACCCTGACACGGTTCATGGCCGATGGCCGCTGAGACCTACTCTTCCGCTGACTTCCCTTATGATCGCATCGCCATTGTCGGCGCTGGCTTGATTGGGACGTCGATTGCACATGCCGTGCGCAAACGAGCGCCGGATACGTTGATCGCCTTTGCAGACAATGATCCTGCCACCGTTGCCGAACTTGCCTCGCTCTTTCCCGACAATCTGTCTGGTAGCGATCCAGCCATTGCGGTGAAGGACGCCGATCTTGTCCTCCTATGCGTGCCCGTCGGCGCCATCGGGGCGGTCAGCGATGCCATCGCGCCGCATCTGAAAGCCGGTGCGACGGTTTCGGATGTTGGGTCGGTGAAGATGGCCGTTCTTGACCAACTGGCGGGCAAGTTCGGTCCGGATGTTCATGTGGTCGCCGGCCATCCGGTGGCCGGCAGTGAGCGATCTGGCCCGTCGGCAGGCTTCGCGGAGTTGTTTGAGAACCGCTATGTCATCCTGACGCCGACAGATGGTTTTCACATCCCGGCGCTTCAGGCGCTGACCCGTTTTTGGCGCAAGCTCGGCGCCATGGTGGAGGTTATGGAGCCTACGCACCATGATCTTGTTCTGGCGATCACCTCGCATCTGCCGCACCTCATCGCCTACACGATTGTGGGCACGGCGGCGGACCTTGAGGACGTCACCGAAGGTGAGGTGATGAAGTTTTCGGCCGGCGGCTTTCGTGACTTTACCCGTATTGCGGCGTCTGATCCGGTGATGTGGCGCGACGTGTTCCTCAACAACAAAGAGGCGGTCCTTGAGGTTCTGGGGCGGTTTTCTGAGGATCTGTCGGCCTTGCAGCGGGCAATCCGTTGGGGTGAGGCGGATCGGCTGGAAGACTGGTTCACCCGTACCCGGACGATCCGTCAGGGCATTGTCGAGCTTGGTCAGGACACGGACGAGGAAGATTTCGGTCGCCGGTCCAAGGCGCCCGTGCCCAAGCCCTATGGTGATTGATCCTTTGTGATCAGCTGATCGGGGCCGGGCCCCATTCGCTCAAGACCCACAGCCAGAACGTAACTGAGACCACCGCGAGCGCTGTGGACAGGGCGATGGACGATGAGGCGATGCGCACGCCGGTGCCATATCGTGCGGCAAGCAGATAGGCGTTGATGCCGGACGGGCAGGCGGCAAACAACACCGCCGCGCCGAGCCAGACGGGCGGCAAGCCAACCCAGCTTCCGATGAAGAACACCAGGCCGGGATGGACGATCAGCTTCAAGCCGCTGACCAGGCCCGTGATGCGCAAGTCGCCGGCAATGCCATAGCGTTTGAGCGCCATGCCGGCGGCGAACAGAGCGCAGGGCACAGCCGTTGATCCCAAGAGATCGAGGATCTGAAAAGGGATTGGCGGGATTGTGAGCCCGGTGAAACGCCAGGCCAGCCCAAGCAGGATGGCGATGATGATCGGGTGGGTGAAGATCGCCTTGGCGAGATTGCGCAGTGTCTCGCCAAATGTGCTTTTCTCCTCGCGCTCGCCCTGTCCACCAAGCTCAATCGCCAGAGTCGCAGCCGTCATCATGATCGGCAGGTGGATGGCGATCAAAAGGAAGATCGGTACTCGTCCTGCCTCGCCGAATGTGGTGAGGATCAGCGGAATGCCGATTAATACCGTGTTGGCTTGCGCCGCGGAAAACCCTGCGACCGTTCCGGTGGGATTGTCGCGTCCAAAGAGACGCGTGACCGTGAGATGGGCGATCACCCAGACCGGAAGGATGGCGGCGAAATACGCAAACCAATAGGTCCAGGGAGAGGCCTCCGGAACGTCGGCGGTTGCGAGCGTTTTGAACAGGAGGCATGGGACGGCGACGATGAAAACAAAGTCCGACAGTCCATCGCTGACATGATCCTTGATGAGACCTGTGCGGGCGGCAATGAAGCCGATGGCGATGAGGCCGAAGACCGGCAGAACAATGGAAAGAAGCGACATGGCGCCGGTGTTGCATTGTGTGGCCCGCCGTTCAACTCCCGGCTGATGCCGCAGATTTGGGCGAGCGTGCCCGCATTATACTTTTGACCCTTCAACCGTGATGGGCGAAGGTGGGCCATGGTGAGTGATCAGTCCACGGCGTCGACATCGTCCAACTCCAGTAATGGGCGGATGAAGCCCTTCGATCTGGCACTTCATGCCTTCGGGTTTCTCTATGACAGGCTGCCGGGCACCTATAACGGCCTTGTCGGCGTCTTGGGGTATCGTGCGCCGGAGTTGGTCGCCAATGCGCTCGCCGATCACCTTAAAACAACAACGCCGGCCATTTTGGATGCAGGGTGTGGAACGGGTCTGACAGCCAAAGCTGTTCTGGCCAGCACGCCTGGCGCCGTGCTTGACGGGTTCGATCTGTCACCGAAGATGATGCGCGAGGCGAAGAAAACCGGTCTTTATCGGACCCTCAAACCAGCCGACGCGACCAAGACACTGCCTTTTGAGGCTGGCGCCTATGATGCTGTGGTGTCTTCCGGGCTCTACACGCTAGGCCATGTGGGACCAGAGGCCATATCGCCGGTGCTGGCCATGTTGAAGCCAGGCGGCTTGTTTGCCCTCAATATCTACGATGCAGCGTGGGAGAAGATGGGCTTTAACCGAGCATTCGATGCGTTGGTTCAAGATGGGACGGTTGTCATCCGAACCCAGGCCCGAGCGACCCATTTTGGTCGCATCGGGCAAACGTGCCGTGTGTTTGTGCTGGAAGTGGTCAACTAAACCGATGCTTCTTGCTGGGGCGTTTCCCGGACCGTTCGCCTTTTAATGATCGCCTTATTTTCTGACGACTGATGCCATCAGGCCGCGTTTTGCGCCCGATCTGCGACGATGCGCACGATATCGGCCATGATGGCATTCACGCGAAAATCCTTTGGTGTGTAGACGGCGGCAATGCCCATAGCCTTGAGCGCTTGCTCATCTTCAGGCGGGATGATGCCGCCAACCACGACGGGGATGTCATCTGCCTGATTGGCGCGTAGCCGATCCATCACATCGCGCATGAGCGCCACATGGCTGCCGGACAGGATAGATAGCCCGATGATGTGGACATCCTCCTCGATGGCCGCGTTGACGATCTCCGCCGGCGTCAGGCGGATGCCCTCATAGACCACCTCCATGCCGCAATCGCGGGCCCGCACGGCGATCTGTTCGGCGCCGTTGGAATGACCGTCCAGACCCGGCTTGCCGACCAGAATCTTCAGCCGGCGACCCATCTTGGCTGACACGGCCTCCACATCGGCTTGCACGGCATCAAGGTCATCGACTTCGGCCCGCGCTGCCTTTCCAACACCGGTGGGCGCGCGATACTCGCCATAAACGGCGCGCAACGCTGCACCCCATTCGCCGGTGGTCACGCCAGCCTTGGCGGCCTCAATGGAGGCTTCCATGATGTTGGAGTTGCCATCCGCTGCGCTTTTGAGCCCAGCGATTGCCGCTTCGACGGTCGATGGATCGCGCTGGGCCCGCCATGCATTGAGCGTGGCGACGGTTTCTTCTTCCACCCCTTCGGGGACCACAAGAATGGCGCCTTCGCCGGTGCCGAGCGGCGATTCTTCGCTTTCCTCGTAGCGATTGACGCCGACTACGGTCTGCTCGCCCTTCTCAATGGCTTCCAGCCGCATGGTGTTCGATGAGACAAGCTGCTGTTTCATGTAGCTGGTCTCGATCGCTGCGATGGCGCCGCCCATCGCCTCAATGCGGGCGAGTTCCTCGCGGGCCTCGGCTTTCAGCGCTTCGACCTTGGCATCCACTTCCTTGGAGCCATCGAACAGGTCGGCATACTCCAGAAGGTCGGTTTCAAACGCCATCACCTGCTGCATACGCAGCGACCATTGCTGATCCCAGGGCCTTGGCAGCCCCAGCGCTTCGTTCCAGGCGGGCAGTTGGACGGCGCGGGCGCGCGCCTTTTTGGAGAGCACGACCGCAAGCATCTGGATGAGGATGCGGTAGACATTGTTTTCCGCCTGCGGCTCGGTGAGACCCAGCGAGTTCACCTGCACGCCATAGCGGAAGCGACGATATTTGGGGTCTTCCACGCCGTAGCGCTCGGCGCAGATTTCATCCCATAGATCCACAAAAGCGCGCATCTTGCACATCTCGGTGACGAACCGCATGCCGGCATTCACAAAGAAGGAGATGCGGCCAACCGCCTTGGGGAAATCCTCGTTCGGGATGATGCCGCGGGCTTTGACCGTGTCGAGCACGGCAATGGCCGTCGCCAACGCAAAGGACAGCTCTTGGACCGGCGTCGCACCAGCCTCTTGGAGGTGGTAGGAGCAGACATTCATCGGGTTCCATTTGGGCGTGTTGGAATAGGTCCAGCCGATCATATCGGTGGTGAGCCGCATGGAGGGTTCGGGCGGGAACACATAGGTGCCGCGCGAGAGATATTCCTTGATGATGTCGTTCTGTGTCGTGCCGGAAAGCTTGGTGCGGTCCGCGCCCTGCTCGTCGGCGACCGCCACATAAAGCGCCAGCAGCCAGGGCGCCGTCGCGTTGATGGTCATGGAGGTGTTCATTGCATCAAGGGGAATGCCATCAAACAGGGTGCGCATGTCTCCAAGGTGGGCAATTGGCACGCCAACCTTGCCGACTTCACCGCGCGCCAGGACATGATCGGGGTCGTAGCCGGTCTGTGTCGGCAGATCGAAGGCGACCGACAGACCTGTCTGGCCTTTTGAGAGGTTGGTCTTGTAGAGGGCGTTGGAATCCTTGGCCGTTGAGTGCCCAGCGTAGGTGCGGAAGATCCAGGGGCGGTCGCGTTTTGGGTGATTTTGCTCCGGCGTGTCGCTGCTCATAAGTCCACTCCGTCCCTTTGGTGACCAGCTTTCATCGTTGGATGGCGCGATCTGTGTGCACTGCACCATGGCACACCATAGGTGGCCTCGGGCCAGCCGTCACTTCGCCAAAGGGCCGAGCCGCTTTGGAGGCATGGGTCTCACCTATCGGATGAATAGCCGTTTGATGATGCAGGCCAGGAGAATGGCGGTAATCGCGCCGCCCGCCGCCGCCATGAAGGACCATTCCAGCGCACCCATCATCCGTTCAGCCGATCCCAGGTGCAGCATGAATCCAACCGCACCAAACAGGCATCCGGCCCACAAAACCATGTAATTGCCGACATAACCAAAGCCAAGATCGCGCAGTGCAGCATCGCTGATCCACGCCATAGGCAGCGTGATCGCGCTGGCGATGATGAGAAGGATGGAGCTGTTGTCGGCGACAAACGCCGGCAGATTCATGCCGAGCATGGACGCACCTTTCTTGCATCCACGCCTCCCCGATTGGGCTATCCCGAGCTTCAGTGTACCAAATTCGAACGCCGGCTGGTCGGCGAGGCTCAAACATCGTTAACGATTGTTTGTCCCGGGCGACCACCAACCGCGTTCACCGCGACCGACCAATGGCCAATTGGTTTTTTGCAGTGCAGCACGCCATGATCTGTTACCCTTGAACATCCAGGCCCTGCATAGGCGGAGAGCACGCTATGGCCCTTGTTGAGACCTCGTCCGACGTCAAAGATTTGTATGAGATTGGCGAGATTCCGCCGCTCGGTCACGTTCCGGCCACCATGTATGCCTGGTCGGTCCGCCGCGAGCGGCATGGTCCGCCTGAAGTCGCCATGCAGCAGGAAGTGCTGCCGGTGTGGGACATCGGTGATGATGAGGTGCTGGTCTTCGTGATGGCGGCCGGCGTGAATTACAACGCCATCTGGTGCGCGCTTGGCGAGCCCATCTCGCAGTTTGATCAGGTCAAAAATGACTACATCATCACCGGATCGGACGCGTCCGGCATTGTGTGGGCTGTCGGCTCGAAGGTGAAGCGTTGGAAGGTGGGCGATGAGGTCGTCATCCACTGCAACCAGGATGATGGCGACGATGAGGAGTGCAATGGCGGCGACCCGATGTTCTCACCATCCCAGCGTATCTGGGGCTATGAGACGATGGATGGCTCCTTCAGCCAGTTTACACGGGTGCAGGCGCGTCAGCTTATGCCGCGGCCCAAGCACCTCACCTGGGAAGAGGCCTCCTGCTACACGCTCACCTTGGCGACCGCCTACCGCATGCTCTACGGCCACCGGCCAAACGTTCTGCGTCCGGGCGACAATGTTCTGGTGTGGGGCGCGTCCGGCGGGCTTGGCGTGTTCGCCACGCAGATTTGTGCCGCTGCTGGTGCCAACGCGATCGGTGTGATCTCCGATGAGGACAAGCGCGATTTTGTTATGTCGTTGGGCGCCAAGGGCGTCATCAACCGCAAGGATTTCGATTGCTGGGGCCAACTGCCGACCGTGAACTCGCCGGAGTATGACACCTGGTTCTCTGAAGTGCGCAAGTTCGGCAAGGCAATCTGGGACATCACCGGCAAGGGCGTGAACGTTGACTTCGTCTTCGAACATCCCGGCGAGGCGACGTTTCCCGTCTCCACCTTTGTGTGCAAGCGCGGCGGCATGATCGTGATCTGTGCGGGTACCACCGGCTTCAACCTCACCATGGATGCGCGGTACATCTGGATGCATCAAAAGCGCGTTCAGGGCTCGCACTTTGCCCATCTGAAGCAGGCGGCTGCGGCCAACAAGCTCGTTATCGAGCGGCGCATCGACCCCTGCATGTCAGAGGTGTTTGCCTGGCGCGATATCCCCAAAGCGCACACCAAAATGTGGAAGAACCAACACGCGCCCGGCAACATGGCCTGTTTGGTCGGTTCGCCGAAGCCCGGTCTTCGCACCTTTGAAGATGCGATCGACGCAGCGACGTAACCAACCCCGCAAGACCCCCAAATCTGACCCCTCCCCAAGCTCGGGGAGGGGGTTTTCTTGTCCTTCCTTGGCCGGGATCTTTCCCAAAGGGTGGGCAAGGACTGAATGACCAGCTAAGGGCTGGTTGCGTTCTCTTCCCGAAAGCCAAATCCAATGCTTTTGCGCTTGGCGCCCGTTTTGTTCGTGCTCATCTGGTCGACGGGCTGGATCACCGCGCGGGCGGCGGCACCCTATGCCGATCCGCTGACCTTTCTGGCCGCGCGCTATGCGCTGGCGGCGCTGGCGCTGGTTGCGGTGATGCTGGCCTTCCGGATCAAACTGCCCAGCACGCCGGCCATGTGGGTTCACGGCCTTTTTTCCGGCGTGCTACTGCACGCGATCTATCTGGGCGGCGTTTGGTATGTCATCGCGCAAGGGCTCGCGACACCGCTGTCGGGCCTAATTGCGGCGCTTCAACCGCTGTTGACCGCAGTCCTGGCGGTCACCTGGCTGGCCGAGCATCTCACCAAGCGGCAGTGGCTTGGACTAGCGCTGGGGTTCTTCGGTCTGGTCGTTGCGCTGCTGCCGCAGCTTCTTTCGTTGGAAGGCGAAGCCCTGACAGCCGCAAGCTGGCTTATCGTGATCAATGTTGTCGCGATGGTGTCGGTGACGCTCGGAACGCTCTATCAGAAGCGCTATTTGCAGGGCGGTGACCTACGGGCGATCGCGTTCCTGCAATATCTGGGGGCGACGCTTGCCACGCTGCCGTTCGCTTTTCTCTTGGAAGAGATGCGCTTCGCGCTGACGCTTGAAAGCGGGCTGGTCATGGTGTGGTCGGTGCTCGGGCTTTCGCTTGCTGCCATTGGGCTTCTCTTGCTCCTCATCCGTCACGGTGCCGTGTCGCGCGTTGCAACGCTGATCTATCTCATTCCGCCCCTGGTGGCCGTGGAATCGTTCCTGTTGTTCGGCGAGCGCCTGAGCCTGGTGGCGATCCTTGGCATGACGCTGACTGTGCTTGGGGTTTACTTGGTCAACCGCAGCAAGAGCGAAGAGAAGGCAAAGGCCGTTTAACGGCTTATGAGGACTTAACGCCTAGATTCCCTGAGGAGCGACTTGGGGGCACCTCGTGGCGTATGCTGAGCAGCTAACACCTTTGGATCGGATCGCACGCGGCGAATGGCCCACCCTTGCGCTGGTGGGCGTGGGGCTGTTGCTGCCAGTCATCCCCATCCTTGCGACGTTGATCCAGCCCTTCTCTGATCCTAGATGGTTCTATCACGACCCTCTCAGAGCTGCGGAAATCGCGCCTGAATGCTGCAAGGTCTATTTCGGCGCTATGTCCATGCTGGGCGTGATGATGTGGGCGGCGACAGCGGCGGCCTGCCTGTTTACGGCCTTGATGCTGTTTCTCACCGGCCTGTCCCCGCGGCTCAAACGCTTTGCCTTTGCTGGTGGTCTCCTGACGGCCTGGATGACGCTGGATGACGCGTTCCTTCTCCATGAAAATGTACTGCCTGCGCTTGGCGTGCCGCAGAATGCAGTGCTTGCGGCTTATGGCCTGCTAGGCCTTGGCTACACCTGGATGGCCCGTTCCTATCTTCGCAGTGTGGACGGCATTTTCTTTGTCGGGGCGTGCGTTGGCTTTGCGGTGAGCATCGGCGTGGATGTCATCCTTCTGCACACTCCATCCTCAACCGCCATTGTGGTGGAGGATGGCGCCAAGTTTTTCGGTATCTGGTATTGGATGGTGTTTCACGGCGCCGTGCTGACACGCGGTTTGCTGTTTGAGGAAAACGCATCTCAGTCCGTTGTCGAGCAACGTGATCTTGCAACGGGCCATCAGACCGCCTGATCGTCTAGAGCATCTTTCAAGAAGCCAGAGCTGCTCAAGATGCTCTATTTCTTTTTCTGTCGCACCTTTCGGGCGGAAAACCGCATGCACTTTTCCTAAAGGTGCCTTATCGCCCGATCACGAGCGACGAGGCCCGCACGCGGTCCACGGCGGCGTTGAACTCCGCGCCAAAGATCAGGATCAGCGCCGAGCAATACAAGAAGAAGATCGCCGTCACGATGCCGGCAAGACCGGCATAGGTCGCCACATAGTTGGCGAAAGTCGACAGGTAGAGCGCGAACAGCGACGCGCCGATGACCCACAGGACGAGTGTCAGCGCGATGCCGGGCCATAAAAACGCAATCGCCGGTCGCTTGGCCGGCAAGAGCACGTGCGCGGCAAAGAGCATGGCCGCCACAAAGCCACCGGTCAGCAACAGGCGGAAGTTGGAAAGCCCAGCCTCATAGACGCTGACATAGGGGAACTCTCCCTGCAGCCATTGCCAAAGAAGCGGCGCGGCGACGCCTAAGAAACCGTAGATCAGGCTCGCCCCGGCCCCGATGATGACAAGCGTGATGCTTTGGGCCCGCAGCACCAGCGTCGAGCGACGTTCGGTGACCCGGTAGGCCCTGTTGAGCGCGGCGCGTAGGGCCTCCAACCCGTTGGAAGCCAGAAACAGGACGACGAGGATCGAGATCGTCAGCAAGCCACCACGCGGCACAGCGAGCACTTGATGGACCTGGCTGGCAATGGGCGCGGCCACATCGGCGGGCCATATCTCGAAAAGGCGATCGGCGATCTGATCAGCCAGTGCTGCATCGCCGAAAAAGCCCGCAAGTGCACCCACGAAGATGACGAACGGGAAGAGCGCCATCAGCGATGATAGCGCGACATGGGAGGCCATGGCCCAGCCATCGTCGGTGTTCAGATGGCCAATCGCATCTGCCAAGACGATCCGCCACCAGCGCCAGCGCAACACGAGTGGTGAAAAGGCTGGCGGATCATTGTCCTTTCGAGGGGGTTGTTCCATGAGCGTTGGTCAATCATTTTGCACTGCACAATCGTGCTGGGGTGCCGGTTTGCGGGTCCTTCACCCCTCAGCATGTGGCGCTCACCAGCCACAATTGCCAGCCAGTCTAGCCACCCTGCCGATCAAAGGATGGATGCGATGAGCCTAGCAGAAGATATGTCCCAATCATCTCAAGACGTTCTGGCGCTTGCCGCAGATGCCCTGTCGGCCGTTGATCGTCTCTATGCGGTCGCCAAGCAATCGGTCGCCGCCCGGACAATGGAAGGCGCGCGCGTGAAGGGCGCATTGCTGGAAGCGCATCAGCATGCCGCCCATGGGCTCGCGTGGTTTGCCACCTATCGCGAAGCGCTGCGAGAGCTTGCTGCCTATGCCCAGCGCATGCAGGCCGAGGGCCTTTATGGGGAGACCGAAGCCCTGATCGTTGAGATCGGGTTCGGCGAGTATCTGGCGCAGATCGAAGGCGGCATCGCCATGAACCAGGGCGAGATCATCCGCCTTGTCGCGCTTGGTGTGCCGCAGGATGCCGCACGTGCTTTTTCCGATGATGCAGCCGTGCGATCTTTGATCGCTAGCGGCACCGATGGTGACAAGCGGGCCGCGTTGGTTGCCCTGATGGCCGAAGACAGCGGCGCGGCAACTGTGGGCGCCGACGGTCTTGATGAGACCATGCAAGCGTTTCGCGATGAGATGCGCCGCTTTGCGGCCGATGCGGTGGAGCCGCACGCACATGAGTGGCACCTGGCGAACGATTACATCCCGCTGGAGATTATTAGCCAGATGGCCGAGCTTGGCGTTTTTGGCCTGACGATCCCCGAAGAGTACGGCGGGCTCGGGCTCGGCAAGGAATCCATGTGTGTGGTCTCTGAGGAGCTTTCACGCGCTTACATCGGCGTTGGCTCGCTGGGCACCCGGTCGGAGATTGCTGCCGAACTCATTCTGTGCGGTGGCACCGACGAACAAAAAGAGCGCTGGTTGCCGGGCATTGCGTCCGGTGAAATCCTGCCGACTGCCGTCTTCACCGAACCCAACACCGGCTCGGACCTTGCCAGCCTGAAGACGCGGGCGGTGAAGGATGGCGACAGCTACACCATCAACGGCAACAAGACCTGGATCACACATCCTGTGCGCGCCGACATGATGACGGTGCTTGCCCGCACCAACCCTGATGAGACGGGCTACAAAGGCCTTTCCATGTTCATCGCTGAGAAGCCGCGCGGCTCCGACGAAGACCCGTTCCCGCATCCGGCGATGTCCGGCGGGGAGATTGAGGTGCTCGGCTATCGCGGCATGAAGGAGTATGAGATCGCCTTTGATGGCTTCGAGGTGCCGGCGGATTGTCTTCTCGGCGAGGAAGAGGGTAATGGCTTCAAGCAGTTGATGGAGACCTTCGAGTCGGCGCGCATTCAGACCGCGGCCCGGGCCGTGGGCGTTGCGCAGTCCGCGCTTGATCTTGGCCTGCGCTATGCCAAAGAGCGGATGCAATTCGGCAAGGCGCTCATTGAGTTCCCGCGCGTGGCTGACAAGCTCGCCATGATGGCGGTTGAAACCATGATCGGCCGCCAGCTCACCTACTACTCTGCCCGT
The DNA here is from genome assembly GCA_038749715.1 of Pseudomonadota bacterium. GTDB lineage: Bacteria > Pseudomonadota > Alphaproteobacteria > Rhizobiales > MH13 > MH13. Next base: position 49,715 of record JBCDHR010000005.1, on the reverse strand, counting down.
GAGAAGGATGAGGGTCGGCGCTGCGACGTGGAAGCCGGGATGGCAAAGCTCCTTTGCGCCCGCATCGCTTGGGCGAATGCCGACAATGCGCTGCAGATCCATGGCGGCAATGGCTTCGCGCTGGAATACGCCATCTCACGCGTTCTCTGCGATGCGCGCATCCTCAACATCTTTGAGGGCGCGGCGGAGATTCAGGCACAAGTGATCGCCAAGCGACTGCTCGAGGCGTAGCGAAGAGCCAAAGCGATCCGGCGATCACGCTTAAGAAGATGAGACTGCGAAACGGCTTCTGGAGGCGTGAAGACAATCACGCCTGCAAGAAAGCTGATCGCCAAGCGCCTGCTCGAAGGGTAGCTGAGGCCAACAGTAATGCGGAGCATTTGGAAACCGTTTGCATCCCCTTGTTGTTAAGAAGATTACAACCCACAGTTGTTATTTTTACTTAAGACAACAGTTGCAAAGGCGGGCCATGCCGCTTTCTTCGATCACCTACATCAGCCGGGCCGCCGAGGTTCGTGGCGAGCGCCGGCACATGTTCCTGGACGGTCTTGTGAAAGAGGCCGATCGCAACAACGCCCCCCTGGGTGTTGCGGGCTGTCTGATCTTGGTCGATGACTTCTTCATCCAGGTCTTGGAAGGTGCGCGCGGACCAATCAGCGAGACCTATGCCCGCATCATGGTGGATGATCGTCACAGCGATATTCACATTGTCGGTGCCGGACCCCTGGTGATGCGCCGCTTCCCGGCCTCCGGACTGGCGGCGTTCGATATCAACAGCGCGACCAATCCGGTCTTTTCCAAGTACAAGGTGCGACCGGAGTTTTGTCCCTACCAGATGGCGCCGCACGCATTGGCGGATCTGATCGAGCAGATTGCCCTGGTGTGTGCCAAGCTTGATACCAGCAATCGCCGCCGCACCGCCGAGACGCCGGAAGCCGCCCAGGCCGCACTGGCGTGACGATGTGGAGCCCGCTATGCCGGAGGCATGGCTGGCTCTTCCTCCCCCCGCTCCATCCTCATCACCGGTGCTGCCAGCGGCATCGGCCGCCAGGCAGCGGAAATGCTGCACGCACGCGGCTGGCAGGTGTTTGCCGCGGTGCGTAAGGCCGATGATGTTGATCAATTGTCCGCCTTGGGCATGACCGGTTTGCATCTCGACTACACCCTCGAAGAAACGATCTCAGCCGCTGTGGATCAGGTCCTCGCCGCCACCGACGGCCGGCTTGATGCCTTGTTCAACAATGGCACCTACGGCCAGGTCGGTGCACTGGAAGACATTGCGACCGAGCATGTGCGCGCACAGTTTGAGTCCGGGTTTTTCGGTTGGCACGAACTGACGCGGCGCGTGCTTCCAATAATGCGGGCCCAGGGCCATGGCCGCATTGTCAACTGTTCAAGCGTCCTTGGCATCATCGCGATGCCGTATCGCGGCCCCTACACCGCCATGAAGTATGCACTTGAAGGGTACACCGACACGCTGCGGATGGAGGTCGAGCCCTTTGGCATCAAGGTGGTGTCCATCCAGCCTGGCCCGATCACCAGCCGGTTCCGCGAGACCGCACTTGCCACTTTTGAGCGGACGGTGACCTTGGAGGGCTCGGCTTATGAGGGTGACTATCAGGTGCAGCTCAAGCGCCTGCGATCGCGCGACAAGGCGACATTTGAACTCGGACCGGAGGCGGTGACCGAGGTTCTGATCAAGGCGCTGGAAAGCCCACGGCCAAAGCCGATCTACCGGGTGACGCGGCCAGCCAAAGCGATGGCCATAGCCCGTCGGCTTTTGCCGACGGGTATGTTGCACCGGATGCTGGCGAAATCTGGCCAGTGAGGGGTGCTGATTATCAGGATCACGCTGCCAGCTTGGTCAGATAGCCGGCATAGACGACCTCGAACACATTGACCCAACCCTTGTTGTAGCCATCGCGCATGTCGTCGGCACGGTCGCCCAGGTTTTCCCAATTGTGGTGCTTGAGCTCCACCCGCGTGCCGCGGCCGGTCTTGGTGAAGGTGACATCGACAGTCGATGCTTCGCTTTCCGGCGCATTGATATGCCAGGCCAGTTGCAGGTGCTCTCCGGGCTTAAAGACTTTGACCGACCCCCAATGATGGATGGTCCCATCGTGCCCCGTTTCCGTCAGAGAGCCGCCGACATGGGGCTCCATGGTCACTGCACGTGCCGTGTTTCCATCCATGGCGGACACCGAATGGCTTTCCTTTGGCCACCAGGTGCCGATGTCGCGCGTGAAGGCGTCGAACGCCGTCGATGGCGGACAGGGCACCTCAATCGTCTTGATGATCGGTTCGGTCATTGTCGTTCTCCAACGTGGTTGTGATGTGATCTGCAAAGGCGTTGAGGACGTCGCCCCAAACCTCGTCGAGATAGGTTCGCAGCGGTGCGAGGCCGTTCGTTCGCACGCTGTAGAGGCGCGCGGTGCCTTTTGGCCGGACATCCACCAGTCCGGCGGTTTGAAGCACTTTGAGGTGCTGGGAGACGGCGGGCCGGCTGACATGCCGGCTTTCGGCCAGGGCGGAGACCGCCTGCGGGCCGGCGCGTAAGTCTTCAAAGATCGCGCGCCGTGTCGGGTCCGCGAGTGCGGAGAAAATTTGCTCAAAAGGTTCAGGAGTGGGTGATTGTTCTTGGTAAGTCATAACTTACCGTAAGTTATCACTTACGAAATGGCAATCCCCTCCAATTGAGAAAGAATGCCGGCCCTTGTGCGACCTTCGCGTCGGTCGCCCTGTGGCGGTGGGTGCCCTATACCTTGCGCCTTACCTGTCTTGTTTGCCGATCCCTGGAGGCCCCATGTCCTTGTTGTCGAAACTCGCCATTGCCCTGGCGCTGGGGGCTGTGGCCGTCGTGCTCTTTATGGGCCTTGCCAACATGATGAAGGGCGGTAGTTCCAACCGCTCACAGCAATTGATGCGCTGGCGGGTTCTCCTGCAAGGCATCGCCATCGTGGTGGTGATGGCTGCGGTCTGGATCGCCAGCCGGGTTTGAGGGCGTAAAGCATGGTCGTTCTGACAAAGATCTACACAAAGACCGGTGATGACGGGACGACCGGCCTTGGCTCCGGCGAGCGACGGAAGAAGTTTGATCTGCGTGTGGAAGCCTATGGCACGGTGGATGAAACCAACGCAGCCATCGGGATGGCGCGTCTTTCGACCGGCGCAGACCCGGCGCTGGGCGAACTTGATGCGATGCTGATGCGCATCCAGAACGATCTTTTCGATCTGGGTGCGGACCTTTCCACGCCGTCGACCGATGAAGACCTGGGCTATGAGCCTTTGCGTGTCGTGCCGGCGCAGGTGGAACGTCTGGAAGCGGAGATCGATCAGCTGAACGCCGATCTCTCGCCGCTCAACTCCTTCGTTTTGCCAGGTGGTTCAGCGCCCGCTGCGGCGCTCCACGTCGCCCGGACGGTGAGCCGGCGAGCTGAGCGTTTGTCTGTGGAGCTTGCCGAAGCTGAGCCTGGAAAGGTGAGTGAGGCTGTGCGCCGCTATCTCAACCGCCTGTCGGACTTTTTGTTTGTCGCCGCGCGCTGGACGAACGACAAGGGTGCGGCCGACGTCTTGTGGGTGCCGGGCAAGAACCGGTAAAGAGCAGGCGCTCTTAGCCCCCACCGGACCTGCCGGAGACCTGCGATGTTCCTGCCGTTTTACGATTCCAATCCGAAGCAGAACATCACGCTTCAGGTCGTGACCGTCGGGCTCATCGTCATCAATGTGGCGATGTTCATCATCTTCCAGGGCACGGTGATGGACTATCCGGATTTGCGGCTAGCGCTGATCCCCATAACCTTTTTTGAGACACAGGTGCGTCCACCGGACCTCATCTTCGTGCCCGAAGAGGTGACCGCGCTGAGCCACACCTTCCTGCACGGCTCCTGGCTGCATCTTGCCGGCAATATGCTGTTCCTGTGGGTGTTCGGCGACAATGTGGAAGATGCGATGGGGCATGTGAAGTTCCTCATCTTCTTCCTCCTATGCGGGCTGGCAGGTGGGCTCGCCTACGCGCTCATGACGCCCGATCCGGCTTCTCCGCTTGTCGGTGCGTCGGGAGCAACATCGGGCGTGGTGGCGGCTTATCTCATGCTGCATCCGCGGGTGAAAGTGTGGGTACTGGCAACGCTTCTGGTGAAAATCCCGCTGCGCCTGCCCGCCTGGATCGTGCTTGGCGCTTATGTCGTTTGGAACGTCATCATGGTCTTGACCGGCGACACGCTGTCGAGCACGGCCTGGTGGGCCCATATTGGTGGACTGGTTGCCGGTGCGGCGCTGACGCCGCTTTTCAAGCGCCGGGATGTACCGCTATTCGACAAGGGTATGCAGGATCAGGAAGCGCTGTGACCTGCCCATCGGCGATGCCGTCCTTTCGTCGCGTTGACAGGGGGGCTGCGGTCCTCCTACCGTCTCGCCGATTTTGCTGCGGCGCACATAATGTGCTTTGACGGCGCGGGCCATAGGGCCCGATAGCGATTCCGATGAACAACAAATGAGGCGAGGCGCGTGAAAATTCTGGTGCCTGTCAAACGTGTGGTTGATTACAACGTGACGATCACGGTGAAGGACGATGGGACAGGTGTGAACCTGGCCAACGTCAAGATGTCGATGAACCCGTTCGACGAGATTGCCGTTGAAGAGGCGCTGCGGCTGAAGGAAGCCGGCAAGGCTGAAGAGATCGTCGCCGTCTCCATCGGGCCGGACAAGGCGCAGGAAACGCTGCGCACGGCGCTTGCCATGGGGGCCGACCGCGCGATCCTGGTGAAGACTGATGAGACGGTAGAGCCGCTTTCCGTTGCCAAGCTGTTGAAGGCGATTGTGGCGCAGGAAACGCCTGACGTGGTCATCATGGGCAAGCAGGCGATCGATGATGACAGCAACCAGACCGGCCAGATGCTGGCGGCACTGCTTGGTTGGGCGCAGGGTACCTTCGCTTCCAAGGTCGAAGTGGCCGATGGCAGCCTCAACGTCACCCGCGAAGTGGATGGCGGGCTGGAGACGGTGTCGCTCACCCTGCCGGCCATTGTGACCACCGACCTGCGCCTCAACGAGCCGCGCTACGCTTCGCTGCCCAACATCATGAAGGCGAAGAAGAAGCCGCTCGACACCACCTCGCCGGAGGAGCTGGGCATCAATATTGCGCCGCGTCTGGAGGTGCTCTCCACCGCCGCGCCGTCCAAGCGCGAAGCGGGCGTGAAGGTCGGCAGTGTGCCCGAACTTGTCGAGAAGCTGAAATCTGAAGCTGGTGTGATCTAGGAGACAATGACATGACAACCCTCTTGATCGCCGACCATGACAACGCAACCCTGTCGCCGGAAACGGCCAAGGCGCTGACCGCTGCCAAAGAACTTGGCGATGTCGATGTGCTGGTGGCTGGCAGCGGTGCAGGCGCTGTTGCCGAAGAGGCTGCTAAACTATCGGGTGTTGCCAAGGTTTTGCACGCCGACGATGCGGGCCTTGCCCATCCGTTGGCCGAACCCCTGGCGGCGCTCATCGTGTCGCTGGCTGATGGGTATGACGCGCTGGTCGCGGCTGCCACCACGACGGGTAAGAATGTGATGCCACGTGTCGCGGCGCTGCTCGATGTGATGCAGATCTCCGACATTATCGCGGTGGAGAGTGCCGACACGTTCCAGCGGCCGATCTATGCCGGCAACGCGATCCAGACGGTGCGCTCCACAGACGCCAAGAAAGTGATCACGGTGCGCGGTGCTGCCTTCAAGGAAGCTGAAACCGACGGTTCGGCCTCAATTGAAACGGTCTCCGTCCCGGACCTGCCGGGGCTTTCGAGCTTCGTTGGAGCGGATCTGGCCGAAAGCGAGCGGCCGGAGCTTACCAGCGCCAAGATCATTCTGTCAGGTGGCCGGGCGCTCGGCTCCAAGGAAGAGTTCGAACGCCTCGTGCTGCCGCTCGCCGACACGCTGGGCGCTGCCGTAGGTGCCTCGCGCGCGGCGGTTGATGCAGGCTATGCGCCGAACGATTGGCAGGTCGGCCAGACAGGCAAAGTGGTTGCACCGGAACTTTACATTGCCGCTGGCATATCGGGGGCCATCCAGCACCTGGCGGGCATGAAGGACAGCCGTGTGATCGTGGCCATCAACAAGGATGAGGACGCCCCCATCTTCGATGTTGCCGACTACGGCCTCATCGGCGACCTCTTCGACGTTCTGCCAGAGTTGAAATCGGCGCTTGAATCCTAGAATGATAGCGGGCGGCTGGCCGGGAGTGGTCAGCGCCAACACCAACAGTACGGATCGTTCATGAGCGACATCAAAACCGTCGGCATTATCGGCGCCGGCCAAATGGGATCGGGCATCGCCCATGTGTGCGTGCTCGCCGGCTTTGATGTGGTGCTACAGGATCTCAACCTGGACCAGGTTGAGAAGGGCCTGGCGACAATCTCCGGCAATATGAACCGGCAGGTGGCCAAGGGCATCATCAAGGAAGAGGAAGTGAAGCCGGCGCTTGGGCGCATCACACCCTCTGACAGCTATGACGGCATGGCGGCCTGCGATCTGGTGATCGAGTCGGCCACCGAAGATGAAACCGTCAAGCGCAAAATCCTGACGCAGCTCGCTCCAGTTGTCACGCCCGAAACCATCCTGGCGACCAACACCTCGTCGATCTCCATCACGCGCCTTGCGGCCGCGACCGACCGCCCGGAACGCTTCATCGGCATTCACTTCATGAACCCGGTGCCGTTGATGGAACTTGTCGAGCTGGTGCGCGGTATTGCCACCGATGACGGCACGTTTGAAAGCTCGCGCCGGTTTGTCGATGCCATCGGCAAGACAGTGACGGTGGCCGAAGATTTCCCGGCCTTTATCGTCAACCGCATCCTGCTGCCGATGATCAATGAAGCGATCTACACCCTCTATGAAGGCGTTGGGTCGGTGGAGAGCATCGATACGGCGATGCGGCTTGGCGCCAACCATCCGATGGGACCGCTGCAACTGGCTGACTTCATTGGGCTCGATACCTGCCTGTCGGTCATGCAGGTGCTTTATGATGGGCTTGCCGATACCAAATATCGACCCTGCCCGTTGCTGGTGAAATATGTCGAAGCCGGCTGGCTTGGCCGTAAGGCTGGCCGTGGCTTCTACGACTATCGCGGTGAAACGCCAGTTCCAACGCGGTAAAGGCCGCGTTTGCGGCCTTTGTGCCGGGATGGTTCAAATGCCACCTATCCGTTTCAAGGCACCTTAAAGCTTCTCATCTAAGGTCATGCTTCCAGTTTTGGGTGGAAGTGTATGGATAGTCTTTCCTCAGTTTCGAGCAGTGCCGTGTCGAGTCGTGCTCAGACGCAGCTTCAGCTTGTTCAGAAGATGAACAAGATGAATGTGGAGGCTGACCGTCAAATCGTTTCGATGATCGACGAGAACGCTGCAAACGCCCGCGCTATCGCTCAAGGGTCGTCGACTGCACCGGGCGTCGGTACGCGCGTCGACCGGAGCGTTTAGGCCGCGCCCATGTCTGGCGTCGTGATGATCGGTGTCCTGTCGGGCATGGTGTTCGGCGCCATGGGCATGATCGTCCGGCGGATCGCTGGCTTTGTCATCGTGCTGCCGATCCTGGTGACGCCGATTGCCTATCTCTACATCTGGCGGGACGTGATCGAAGGCCCATGCCTGTTCGCCGATACGTTCCGTACGGCGCTTTGCACGCCGACCCGCGAGTTCGTGTTCATGACCGTGTCGCTTGCCGAGGATGCGATGAAGGTGTCCACCAGTCATTTGCTTGTCGGGTTCGGCGTGGTTCTCGTGCTGACGGTGTTCCGCGCCATCATTGATGCGGTGGATTTTTCCGGTGGGCGCCAGGGCCGTTTCCTCATCCGCAAGCGGCGCGGCGCATCGGTCGCTGGCAAGACCAAGCGCGGCCGGTCATCCGGCAAGGGTGGCGTTCGCACAACACGGAAAGGTTCGCCGGCTGTTCGCGGGGCCGAGCCGGGTCAGCCTGGGTTCCACCCAGGTGTGGAGTTGCTGCCAAGCTTTGTCGACGGGCCACGTGAAACCGCCGGGTTTATGGTCGGTGAGACTGGCAGTGTCGTCGTTCCCTTCTCTCCCAAGACGGTTGAGGCGCTGGCCGCCGGACAGTTGCCGGAGTCGGCCAAGTTGCCGGATGCCCCATCGACTGAGCAAAGCGAAAAGGCCTGGGAGAACAATCAGGTCTGGCGTTCAGGTGCACGCCAGAAAAGGCGGCAAGGATAAAGCCGTCCCTGTGAACGTCCGGCGGCTAAAGTGCCCCTCTTGTAACTGTCTGCTGCGAGTTCGAGCGCAAACCGATACCCACATCTGCTGAAACCACCTTAGGGAACGTGCGCGGCATCCATCAACGCCACGGCATCGGGACTATCCCAATGGGCCGGGCCGGCCAGAAAACCGAGCAGGCATCCCGTGTCATCGATGAGGAGCGTCGTCGGCATGCCAAAGGCCAAGCCTTCTGCGCGCAATGTCTGGAACAAGTCTGCCGTGTCATCCTGATAGAAAGCGAGCGACTCAACCTCGATCTCCTCCAGAAAGCCTTGCGGATCGGCGCTGGCGTTGGTGTCGATGGAGACCGCGACGACCTCGAACGCGTCATCACCCTCTGCTGTCTGCAGCCGATCAAGCGCCGGCATCTCTTCCCGGCAAGGTGCACACCAGGTGGCCCAAAGGTTGAAGAGTACCGTCTGGCCTTCCCAATCGGACATGGTGCGATCATTGCCGGCCTCGTCGTTGAAGGCGAGCAAAGGGGTTGGCCGGGGTTCGTCCAGAACGGCGAAAGCGGCGACCTCTCCCTGCGCGGCAGCCTGCAAAGCGGCGTGTCTTTCAGCTGAGAACGGGCAGGCCGATGCGGTTTCCTCATTGTCAGGGTTGGCGTTGTTCACATATACCGCAAGCCCGCCAGAGGCGACGCCAAGCACGGCGGCGACTGCCAAAAGGACGACCAGTCGCATCTTGCCGCCCGGCGGTGGTGTGGCGGCTGGATCAGCCTCAGGTGTCTGGTTGTTATCTTCTTGGGGCTCTTCAGCCATCCGGGCGGTCCTTCACAGCGAACAGGGCGAACAAGGTTTCTATGAGTGATACTGGCAAAAATACGATGTGGGGCGGGCGCTTTGCCGCAGGGCCAGCGGCCATCATGGAAGACATCAACGCCTCCATCGGGTTTGATCGCAAGCTCTACGCCCAGGACATTGAAGGGTCCAAGGCGCACGCCACCATGCTGGCCGAGATTGGTATTCTGACCGCAGCTGATCGCGATGCCATTTTCACCGGTCTTGATCAGATTAAAGATGAGATCGCACACGGTCACTTCACCTTTTCGCGCGCGCTTGAAGATATTCATATGAACGTCGAAGCGCGGCTGAAGGAGGTGATCGGTGAGCCGGCAGGCCGGCTGCACACTGGGCGCTCGCGCAACGATCAGGTTGCCACCGACACCAAGCTTTACGTCCGCCAGGCGATTGACGGTATTGATGCGGCGCTGGCCGAGCTGCAAAAGGCGCTCGCCGAGCGTGCCGAAGAGCATGCAGCCTTGCCCATGCCGGGCTTCACGCATCTGCAAAGCGCGCAGCCGGTGACCTTTGGGCACCATTTGATGGCTTATGTAGAGATGATCGGCCGTGACCGGGGCAGGTTTCAGGATGCGCGCAAGCGCCTCAATGAAAGCCCTCTGGGCGCAGCCGCGCTCGCCGGTACCAGCTTTCCCATCGATCGTGAGATGACCGCCAAGGCGCTAGGCTTCGACCGACCGACGGCGAACTCGCTCGATAGCGTGTCGGATCGCGACTATGCGCTGGAAACACTTGCTGCAGCCTCGATCCTCTCCATGCATCTGTCACGTTTTGCCGAAGAGATCGTGATCTGGTGCTCGGCGCAGTTCCAGTTCATCACCCTGTCGGATGCGCTCACCACCGGCTCGTCGATCATGCCGCAAAAGAAGAATCCTGACGCGGCGGAGCTTGTGCGGGCCAAGATTGGCCGGGTGCTGGGGGCCTTCACGGCGCTCTTGACCGTGATGAAGGGCCTTCCCATGGCCTATGCGAAGGACATGCAGGAAGACAAAGAGCCGATTTTTGATGCGCTAGAGACGCTGGAACTGACGATTGCGGCAACAACCGGTATGGTGCGCGACATGGTGCCCAACGCCAAAGCGCTGAAAAAGGCTGCAGGCTCGGGCTATGCCACCGCGACCGATCTTGCCGATTGGTTGGTGCGGGTGTTGAACCTACCGTTTCGGGACGCCCACCATGTGACGGGGACGCTTGTTGGCCTTGCGGCGGAAAAGCGGATCGACCTGCATCGGCTGTCGCTAGAGGACATGCAGGCGGTGCATGCGGGCATCACCGAGGACGTCTATTCGGTGCTCTCGGTCGATAAATCTATCCGCTCACGCACCAGTTATGGCGGCACAGCGCCGCAGAATGTCCGCAAACAGGCCCGACGGTGGTTGAAGATGTTGGCCAAGACCGCTTAGGGATAAGGTACGTTTGTAGAAGGTTTCTCTCATGCGCCGCTCGCCTCTCATTCTGATGGCCGCTCTTGCTCTTGCCCTATCGGCTTGCGGCGTGCGCGGTCAGCTTGAGCCGCCGTCCCAGGCCGATGTGCCTGAAGGCGTTCAACCGGCACCGGCGCCAGAGGAAGACCGCCCGTTCATCCTCGACGGGTTGCTGCTCTAAGCCTCCCCCAAAGAGCCAAAGATGCATCATTTCAGCTATCGTGATGGCCGGCTGTTCGCCGAAGATGTGCCGGTGGAAACGCTCGCCCGTGAGGTGGGCACGCCGTTTTACGTCTATTCGACGGCGACGTTTGAACGGCACTACACCGTGTTTCGCGACGCGTTCGGCGATCTGCCTGTTCTGATTTGCTACGCGCTGAAGGCCAATTCCAACCAGGCCGTGATGGAGACCCTCGCTCGTCTTGGCTCCGGCGCGGACGTTGTATCGGGCGGTGAGCTGGAACGCGCGCTGCGCGCCGGCGTGCCGGCAAACAAGATCATGTTCTCTGGCGTTGCCAAAACGCGGGCAGAAATGGAAGCGGCGCTCAATGCCGGTATCCTTTGCTTCAACGTGGAATCCCTGCCGGAGATGGAACGTCTGTCCCAGGTGGCCACCTCGATGGGCAAAACGGCGCCCGTCTCCTTGCGCATCAACCCTGATGTCGACGCCAAGACCCATGCCAAAATCACAACTGGCCTCTCGGAAAACAAGTTCGGTATCCCCTGGGTGCAGGCGCGCGACGCCTACGCCCGTGCGGCGCAGCTTCCGAGCCTGTCGGTCATCGGTATCGACATGCATATCGGCTCGCAGATCACCGATCTTGATCCCTTCGACAAAGCCTTTGGCAAGCTTGGCGAGCTGATCGACACGCTGCGCGGGGATGGCCACACCATCCAGCATATCGATCTGGGCGGCGGTCTTGGCATTCCCTATGCCGACGACAATGATCCGCCACCGCACCCCGACGATTATGCCGCCGTGGTGAAACGCCATGTCGAGAAGCTCGACTGCGAGATCATCTTCGAGCCAGGCCGGCTGATTGCCGGCAATGCGGGCATCCTGGTCTCCAAGGTTGAGTATGTGAAGCATGGCGATGGCAAAGTGTTCGTCATCGTCGATGCGGGCATGAACGATCTCATCCGTCCGACGCTTTACGATGCCGAGCACATCATCCGTCCTGCCGTTGAACCGACGTCGGACGATCTGTGGCCGACTGTCGATCTGGTCGGGCCGGTTTGCGAGACGGGTGATTACATCGCCAAGAACCGCTCTTTTCCGCAGGTTGAGGACGGCGATCTGGTGGCCATTTTTTCTGCCGGCGCCTACGGGTCGGTGCAGGCTGGCACCTACAACACCCGCCTTCTGGTGCCTGAGGTGATGGTGAAGGGCGGCGAGTTCCATGTGGTGCGCCCGCGCCAGAGCCTCGATGAGCTTATCGGGCTCGACAGCCGGCCGGACTGGTTCACCGGATAGCCCTGACTGGCCGGCGCTGCGGCATGACCAATTCGGGCATGACAATGGTGTGAGGGGTCATTCCCGGCCTTGCCTTGGCCCAAGTGCCGCGCCACACTTTCAAGTGATGACAGAATCCGTCTCCCTCTCGGCACGCCTGAAGGCCCGTGTTGCCCGCACGGTCGCGCTCGCGCGCGCCTATGGCTTTTTCGAGCAGGTGTGGCCGCGGATCGTGGTGGCGGGCTGTGTTGTCGGCGCCTTCCTCATCATTTCCTGGTTTGGCGTCTGGCTCTATCTGCCGGATTTGGTGCGTTTTGCTCTTGTTGGGCTTTTCGGTTTGGCACTGGCCGCGGCGATCCTTTGGGTCTTGCGCAGCCCGGTGCCGCCTCTCGCCGAAGCCCGCAAGCGGGTCGAGGAGGCGTCCGACCTGTCCGACCAGCCGCTAACGGCCTTGCAGGACGCGCCGTTGCAATCGACCGGCCCGACCGGTCAAGCGCTCTGGCAAGCGCACCAATCCATGATGGCAGAGCGTTTGAAGCGCTTGCGGGCTGGGACATCGGCCCCGCGCACCGATCGGCTGGACCCGTTTGCCTTGCGCGCGCTTATCGTTCTTGGGCTGGTCGTCGCGTTCTTCGTTGCCGGACCGGACCGCGATGCCCGTGTCCTGCAAGCCTTCGCCCCGCCCACGCCGGTGCCGACCGTTGCGGTTCGCCTTGATGTTTGGGCCAATCCGCCGGCCTATACCGGCCTTGCGCCGCGTACGCTGATCACCGGTGCTGATCTTACTGGCACGGCGACGCTTGATCTTGTGACATTGCCGGAAGGCAGCCGACTGACGGTTCTGGTCAGCGAGGCCGTTGGCATCAATGCCGTTTTCCGGCCGGCTGATGGAAGTGACCCGCGACCCCTTTCCGCCGGCGACAGTGGTGTCGCCATTGCCCTTGAAGGTGTGCTGGAAAGCGATGCGTTGCTTGATCTTTCCGGCCCGGGTGGTCGTTTGAGCGTGCCTCTCGCCGCCATTGCGGACGCACCGCCGACCATCATGCTTGATGAGTTGCCATCGGGCACACCGGCGGGACTATTGCAGCTGCGCTACGCGGCTGACGATGATTATGGCGTCGTTGCAGCGCAGGCGGAGGTGGAACCGCTCGACCCTCGTTTCGATGATGCAACGCCCCTATTCGATGCGCCGCAGATTGCGCTTGTTCTGCCGCGGGCCAATGGCGATGTCGTGGAGACGCGTCGTGATTTGTCCGCCCACCCCTGGGCGGGGCTTTCGGTGCGTATGACACTGATCGCCGAGGATGGCGCCGGCCAGACAGCGGCAACAGAACCGGTGGAGACCATCCTGCCGCAGCGCAGCTTCCGCGAACCCTTGGCCCGCGCGCTCGTCGAGCAGCGCCGTCTGCTGGCCGTCGATATCGGTCAGCGGCAGGCTGTCCTGACGGCGCTGGAAGGATTGGCGCTCGGGCCGGAAGACTTCATGGCGGATGACTATGCGACCTTCCTGGCGCTCACCGTCACAACGCAGCGGCTGCGCCACGCGGATGATGAAGCAGCGCTGATCGACGTCACTGACCTTCTGTGGCAGCTCGCGCTCCAGGTTGAGGATGGTGATCTGTCTCTTGCTGCTGAACGTCTGCGCGAGGCGGAGGAACGTCTCTCCGAAGCGCTGGAACAGGGTGCGGACGCTGAAGAGATCAGCCGGCTGATGGATGAGCTTCGGCAGGCCTTTGAAGAGTACATGCAGGCGCTTGCCGAGCGCATGCAGCAAAGCGATTTCGCGCAGATGCCGCAGGACCAGCCGCTGCAAAACCTCAATCCGATGGCCCTGCAGGATCTGATGGACCAGATCGAAAATCTGACCGAGCTTGGTGCGGCCGATGCGGCGCGAGCTCTGCTTGATCAGTTGCGTGACCAGCTCGATCAACTGCGCGGCGCACAGATTGCCGAGCCGCGCGAACCGTCTCCGGCCGAGCAGGCCCTGCGCGAGGCAATCGGAGAGCTTCAGGAGATCACGCGCGAGCAACAGCGGCTTCTTGACGAAACCTTCCCTCTGTCACGCGATGCGCAGCGTCCACAGCTCAACACGTTCCGCTCATTACCGGGCGTGGACAACAACATGCCGCCGCCGCGCGATCGCCAGGATGAAGCGCCGAGCCAGGAGGAGCTGGCGCAGCAGCTGGAAGAGCTGGCCGAGCAACAGCAGGCCCTGGAGGAACAGCTTCAAGGGCTGATGGACCAACTGCGCGATCTTGGACTTGATCCCAGCCAGCTTGGCGAGGCGGGCGAGGCGATGGAAGGTGCCGGCGAAATGCTGGACCGTGGCAGTGCCAGCAATGCCCTGCCGCGGCAGGGCGAGGCGTTGGAGGCCCTGCGCCAAGGCGCGCAGGATGTGTTTGAGCAGCTTGCCCAGCAGGGTGAGGGCGAAGGGCAGGGTGAGGGACAAGGCCAGGGTCAGGGGCTTGGGCAAGGACCGCCACGCCTGTTGATGGCGCCGGGCATGGATGGCGGCCGCGGGACCGATCCGCTCGGCCGGCCGCAGCGCCAACGTGGGTTCAACGATGATGCCGTGCGCATACCTGAGGAAAGCGATGTGCAGCGGGCGCGCGATATCCTGAACGAAATCCAACGCCGCCTGGGCGAGCGCAATCGCCCGCAGCCTGAGCGGGACTATCTGGACCGGCTGATCGAGCGATTTTAGAGGCCTAAGGCGGCTTGCTGGACGATGATGCCGTTCGTCCCGGGGGTTTCCAACACCCCATTTCGGCGCTTGCGGGCAAACTCAAAGTGTCAATAGACTGCCCAACGCAGGGCACGTCGCCGTGCCAGGGGGTTCACGTGCCAATTGACCCAAATACTGCTCAAGATGTCGCTTGATTGATCACCGCAGACCGTTGAGGCGCCAACCAGGTACAAGAACCCAGAATGAAGGTTTCGCCCGAACTGCAAAACGTCTTCCTGGAACTTGGCGAATCCCGCGAAGTCGCCAAGAAGGTCACGCTTTTGCGTGCTGGCGATGTGAGTCGGTACGCTTACTTTATCCAGTCCGGCAGTATTCGCCTGTGGCACAATGATGAAGGCGCGGACATCTCGATAAAATTCTTCCTGCCCAACGAACTGTGCGCCTCCCTGCAAAGCTTTTATCACGAAGAGCCAAGCCGATATGAGCTTGAGGCGATCACGCCATGTGTCGTCCGGGTTGTTACCAAGCAGGAGCTGCTTGGCAAAGCAGCCGAAACGCCAGGGCTCGCCGACTATTTCACCTCGGTCATGATCCACTGCATGGCAGACTATCAGGACCTTTTCGTCGACCGGATCGGGAAACCGCCCGAAGAGCGATACCGGTCACTGATCGAAGACGATCCTGACATCCTGGACCTGGTGCCGCTGCATTACATCGCGTCCTATCTTGGTATCACGCCGGTCTCGCTCAGCCGTATTCGCAAGAGAATTCAGCACGCTTAACAAACGTTAAGGCGCGATCCCCATCGCACGTGTAGCTCTGCGCAAAATGATGTGCAGCGTTCCTTTGGCAACGTGCTCGCTACTGGTCGGTGCGCCGACAGCGCAACTCGCCAGCGACTAGGAGTGCTGCACGCTTTGCGAAGGAATCAACACCCATGGACCTTAAACTCGTAGCTGGCCGCTTGCTGATCGCGTTTGGCGTCTTCTGTGGCTTTGTCAGTGTCTGGTACACAATCGAATTCACCTGGACGCCTGAGTTTGCCGCTGTGAACCTGCCCGAAGGGCCGACGCACTCGAACTATCATGCTTTTCGTGGGGCGATGCTGGCGTTTCCGGTCAATCTGCTGCTGATCTGGGTTGGGATCAAAGCCGCAACCCTTAGGCAGGAAAGCTGGGCCATCGTCACCTTCATGGCGGTTTTCTACTATCTGGGTTGGTGGGCCGCTTGGCCAATCTGGGGATTCCACGCCCCGACGATCATCGCGGAAACCAATCATCTTATTGGCACCGTTGGCGGGTTGGGCGGTCTGTTGCTGTTGCGTCCGCGGGCCAGCGCCTAGCAGGCCTTGGACGCCTAAGTTCCCTCACCAAACGCGTGTCCAGTCCTAGGACGTAAGGAATATCGATATGAGCCAAGGCAGATCCTTGTCTTGCCAAAACCCTGAAACCAGCGCGCTGAAAGTGATTGCGTTCGAACGCACGCAGCCCAAACCAGGCGATATCGAAGTTGCGGTCGAGGCGGCGTCCGTCAATCCGATCGATGTTCAACGGGCCACCGGATACGGCCGCAAACTTCTCTCTCTTTTGGGCGCCGGAACGTTTCCGATGACGCTGGGCAACGATTTCTCAGGGACGATCACAGCCGTCGGGTCGGAGGTGACAGGCTTCAGTGTCGGTGATCGGGTGTTTGGCGCTAAAAAAGCCCTCCCGCACGGGGACCCATGCCAGCCATGTTCATGTCAAGGCGACGCCCGAACTGGTCGCCTTGGTGCCGTCCGGGCATGAGCTGACCTCCGTTGCCGCCCTTCCTTATAGTTTCACGACCATGTGGTTGGCCGTGCGAGGCGCTGGCCTCACCAAGCACAATGCATCGGGCAAAAAGGTGCTTGTGCATGGGGCTGCCGGTGGGCTGGGCTCTCTTGCCTTGCAGATGCTGTCGGACTGGGGTGCGGACATAACGGCCATCGCGTTTCCCAAGGACCATCAGGCTTGCTTGGACCTTGGCGCGACCAGCGCCATTGATCTCAGCTCGACCCCGTTCAGCGCGTTGGCTGGCGCGTTCGATGCCACGCTCAACTTCGCCACTTGGGATCATGATCAGCAGCTTCTGGGGTGCTTGACCTCAAACGCGCTGGGACACGCGACGACAGTCCACCCCATGCTGCGCACCTTTGACGAGAGCGGGCTCATTGGCGGTGCTGCCAAGACCTATCTGGGCAAGCGCAACAGCCGTCGGGCGCTTCCGCCAGGCGCTCAAAGATACAGCTGGACCATCTTCCAACCGAAGGCAGACGCGCTCGCGGAACTGGTCCGTCTTTTGGAACAAGGGCGGGCAAGATTGGATATTGGCCTTGAAGTTCCGCTGCCCGAAGGCGCCAAGGCCTTTGCGCACATTAAGGGCGGGCAACCTGGCCGAGCACTTATCACACCGCAAAACTAGGCAACGTAAGCCGAGTTAGAGGTGTATCGCCGGCCCTGGCAGCGCCTTCGGCCCTCAAGGCGGAGGCATTGTCGCACAGCGTCAAAAAGGGCGACTCGGCGTCCAATTGATGCCGCTTCAACTCCCATGTGCGAACGCCCAGGCCCATCTGAGCGTTTCTAGGGCCTGTCTAGGTATCTGCTTTCAGCCTGAGCAGGACTATCTAGACCGGCTGATCGAACGGTTTTAGCCGGCCTGCGCAATCAGTCGGTGACATCTGCTCACCAGGCAGGTGGATCGACTCGCAAAGGCCCGGCTGGGTGACGCCAGATCGGTCCTTCACTGTCCAGTTGCACGGGAAACTTGACGCGGCGGGCGGCCCCCCAATGCGTCTGTTCGACGGATGTGCCAAGATCATGCGTGGTCTCGTTGATGGTCTCGCCGCGAAAGGCTCTTGAACCACCGGACACAAGAAGGGCTGCCGTGCCCGCCAAGGATAAGCGTGCGGACAGACTGTCGCCGGTATGGTTGCGCACCCGAACCGCGCGCAAGATGGCTGCCGCCATCAGATAGCCTGTGGCATGGTCGAGCGCCTGGACGGGCAAGGGTACGGGATGCTCAGCGCTTTTGCGGCGCATCCCTTCGGCGGCTATGCCGCTGCTCATCTGCACCAAACTGTCAAAGCCACCACGGTGGGCCCAAGGCCCTGTCCAGCCATAGGCGCAAAGGCTCACATCGATCCTTTGCGGCGCAAGCTCATCCAGCCGGTCTTGGTCATAGCCAAGACCGGCTAAAGCGCCCGGCCGATAGCCATGGACCAGAACATCGGTGTTAGCGAGCAGCTGCTCAAACCTTTTTCGATCAGGAGCTTGTGTGAGATCGAGCCCCGCGCGACGCTTGCCCAAGGTCACTTCTGGCTCGACCGCCGGTTCGTCCCACCAAGGGGGGTCGATCCGCAAAACGTTCGCGCCAAAACCTGCCAGGAACCGCGTCGCCACCGGCCCTGCGAGAACGCGCGTTAGATCGAGCACCTTCAAGCCTTCGAGGATCATCGGCTTGGCGCTTTCTGCCGTCTTTTGCCAAGCAATTAGTGGTTCGTTCCTGACGGCTTTGCCTTGCGGATGCGCGCTCCACTCCTTCATGGTGTGCATTGCCGCCGCGGCACCGCCTTCTGCGACAATGGTGCTTTCCAGCTCGGAGCGCTTCCAGCTGGCAACGGCATCGGCGACGTGTGCCTTCTCGGCCTGACAGTCCAGAACACGCAACGCCGCTGCGCGGTGATGTGGAGCATTGGTGTGCAGGCGTATCCATCCGTCTTGGGTGCGGTAAGCCCCAGCTATGGAATCCCATGCCGCTGGTAGCGCCCATCCGTATGGCCGCAGGGTCATGTCAAACCAAAGAGCCGTCAGAAGGCGATTAAGCCTTACGCTTTGCCTACCCGTCAGGGCGGCGAGCTCGATGGCCGCGGCTCGCACGGTTGTGACGGCGAGGTCGGTGACGGCAAAGCATGAAGGCAGCTCGGCCTCGCCATGCTGCATCACATCCAATGGCTCGCCAAACTGCGGACCAAGGGCGTCGCGGATTGTCTGATCCAGATCGATGTTCATACCAACCTCCTTGCTGCCATTTGACCGCAGGAAAGTCGTATCTTGATCGGCTGTAAATCTTGATCAATATAATCAATATGAAAAAGCCTGACTGGATTGACGCTAGGTCCGCCTGCGCAGCGCTCGGCGTGAAGCCGCAGACGCTGTACGCCTATGTCAGCCGTCATCCCATTCGCACCAAATCCGATCCGGCGGATGCGCGGGCCAGCCTTTACGCCCTCCGCGATATTGAGGCGGTGGCGCGCCAACAAAGGCGCCCAAGAGCCCGGGTGGACGTTGCTCGGGCAGCCATCCGGTGGGGCGATCCTGTCATGTCAACGTCGATCACCGAAGTCCGAGAGGGAACGATCTGGCTGCGTGGCCGTGCAATTGAAGACTGCGCAAAGCATATGACGTTGGAGCAGGTGATGGCCCTTCTGTGCGGCGTTGATGCGCTGAAATGCCCGACGACCAGGGCGCGCATTGGTGGGAGTAGCACCTTTACACGGGCCATGAAGGTGCTTGCCCAAGAGACGGAAGCATCGCGGCCAATGGGCGGCCTTGATCCGGCAGAGATTGCGCAGGATGCCGCTCGGATGATGTCACTCGTCATCGACGCTTGTTTGGAACAACCTCTCGACGGAGCAATCCATGAGCGGATCGGCGCGGCATGGGGTCTTACTCCGCCAGCACGGAACGTCGTGCGGCAGGCTCTGGTTCTTCTGAGCGATCACGAGCTCAATCCGTCGACCTTCGCGGTCCGCGTTTGTGCATCAACGGGCGCGACCCTGGCATCGGCGCTCTTATCGGGTATGGCCACGCTGAGCGGTCCGAAACATGGTGGCGTTGCTGGTTTGGCAATGGGTGCGCTGGAGTCGGGGATGGAGGGGCGCTTCCAGCGCTTTCTGGACGACCACGCCGAACAAGGCGCCTACGCCTATGGCTTTGGCCATCCACTTTACCCCGATGGTGATCCCCGTGCTCGCTATTTGTTGCGACACATCCCGCAGGGTGGGCCCGCCACGAAGGCTGTGCGGCAACTGTCCGATCACCTTTCCGTGCCACCCAACATTGATGCGGCGCTGGCGGCGTTATCCTTGCATTTCGGCTGTCCCCGAGATGCTGCGACAACCATCTTTTCGATCGGTCGGATGGCAGGGTGGACGGCGCATGCCATTGAGCAGGTCCAAAGCGGCCAGCTGATCCGGCCGCGCGCGACCTACACGCCGTTGGGATAGCCGGGGCTAAGCCGCGGCGCGTTTGGCCAGCACGCCGTCTACCGCGGTGCGGATGTCGGTGAGGGAAAACGGCTTCATGATTACGTCTTCCACCAGCGCTTCCAGCCCGTGGGCACGTTCGCGCTGATTGGCGTAGCCGGTCATCAAAAGAATCGGCAGGTCCGGGTGGTCGCGCACCACCGAAAGGGCCAGCGCGATGCCATCCATGACCGGCATCTGAATGTCGGTCAGCAGGAGGTCGAACGCGCCGCCTTCCTGCTTGAGGACATCAAGCGCCATGGCGCCGTCCTCGGCCGTCATCACCGTGTGGCCATCAAGCTCGAAGGCCTTTTCCAGGAAGGCCCGAACGGCCTCGTCATCTTCTGCCACCAACAGCCGCGCCATCGCGTTCTTCCCAAGGTGCCGTGTTGCGATCCCAAGCCTGCCCTTTGTGATTCTGATCAGATTAACACAGGGTCAACCGGCTGGCCTATGGGCCAACCGATGGGCTTGGAGGGCGGCTTTTTTCACAGAATTTGCGCTGGTAGACGTTCGCCTGGCTGGAGGAAACGTACAGCGATGCTGGTCACATTGGCCGGTGGTGCGGTCAGTTCTGAGACGATTTCCGCCGAGCCGCCCGGTTCCAGGCTTTCAACCGGTGGATCGACGCGCCAAGTGAACATCTCCATGCCGTCGGCATCGACCAGCGCCAAACGGACGGCACCGACAGGAACCGTTCGGTCTTCCACATTCTCCATGGCCGCTTCGATCTTCAGAATGGTCAGGCCGGCAACCACGCTGCGCTCGGCGGTGACCTCGGAGAAGGTGATGCCGCGGACATTTACGTCGAGCCCGACCGTTTCGTAGATCTTGGCAAGATCGGGTACGGCCTGAACGACCTGATCGCGAAACGGGACAGCCAGAACCAGAAGAACAAGGCCGGCGGCGATGCTGACAGGCGTGCCGATGCGCACAACGGGGGGCAGGACTTTGGACAGGAGCGATGGTCCGCTGCGTGCGCCCTTCAGCCGAACGAGGCGGTGTTTGCGCTCACCAGCTGTCGCAACGGGGCCGGATTCGATCGCCCCATCAACAACCTCGCCATCGCTATCGGCGGTTTCCTCAAGCGCATCCTCCGTCATTGCGGCATAAGCCGCCTCGCGGTCGGCGCTGTCCATCACCGGCTCTTCAGCGGCAGGCACTTCGGCAGGGACGGCAGCCATGATGTCGTCGATACCGGCGTTCGCCTCCTCGACAGGCACGGCATGCCAAACCTTGGCGCAACTGGCGCATTTGACCTTCTTGCCCTCCGCTCCAAACATGGAATCGGGTAGGGTGTATTCGGCCGCGCAATTGGGACAGACGATTTTCAACGGAGCGTTCCCACCAGCCCTATGGAAGCCAGACTTTCTCTCACCACCTCTATCAGCACGAGCGTTAATGGGCTGTTAACCATCCTGGGTGCGAGTGGGATGGAGGACGCCCGCATGCCCATGCAGGCAGGAGCGATTAGGCCGTGCTGACTTTGGAGACTGTTGGACTGCGCTATGATGGCGGGCCGGAAGTGCTTTCCGACCTGTCCTTTTCCATTGCGCCGCGCAGCTTTCAGTATCTGACCGGCCCTTCGGGTGCCGGCAAAACCTCCATGCTGAAACTGATGTCGCTTGCCATGCGGCCAACGCGCGGCGTGGTGACGGCGTTCGGCAAAAACACCCAGCGGGCAAGCAGCCGCGATATTCCCGCGCTCAGGCAACGCATTGGCGTGGTCTTCCAGGATTTTCGCCTGCTTGATCATCTCACCACGTTTGAGAATGTCGCTCTCCCTCTGAGGGTTCAGGGGAAATCAGAGTCGAGCTACGGCGCGGATGTGCGCGAGCTTCTGGGCTGGGTTGGTCTTGGTGAGCGCATGTACGCCATGCCGCCGGTTCTTTCCGGCGGGGAGAAGCAGCGCGCCGCCATCGCACGCGCGGTGATCGGTCAGCCGGACCTTCTGCTTGCTGATGAACCGACCGGCAATGTTGATCCGCAGCTTGGCCGACGACTTCTCCGGCTGTTTGTGGAGCTCAACAAGCTGGGCACCTCCATCGTGATCGCCACCCACGATGTTCTTCTCATGCAACAGCATCAGGCCCGGCGGCTCGTACTGCATGATGGACGGGTGCAGATTTATGATTAGGCGCGCTGATGATTAGGCCGGAACGCGCAAGCGCACCGCAACAGGGCCAGGAGCGCGGCCGATCCAATGGGGTCGACAAACCGCAGCGCGACATCTCCAAGCCCGAACCCATCGTGCCGGAGCGTTCGGTTGCCGGCAGCGCGTTGATGCTGGTGATCGCGATCATGGGGTGCCTTGCCTGCCTGTCGGTCGGCGCTGTGACGCTGGTTGACCGGGCAGCTCAGGATTGGAGCGCCGATATTGGCCGTGAGCTCACCATCGAGGTTTCCTCAGTGCAGGCTGGCACTATGCAAGGCCGCCTCGACCGCGCGGCTGAAATTGCGCGCACCGTGCCGGGCATCGGCTCCGTTTCAGTGATCGATGAAGCCGAAACACGGGCTCTTCTGGAACCGTGGCTTGGCATACTTGGCAGCGAAGCGGCGCTCGACGAGCTCCCCATCCCTCGGCTCATCGCACTGACGGTTTCCGATACCGCTGTGCTTGACCTTCAGAGCCTGCAATCGGCGCTTGATGCCGAGGTGCCAGGGGCGACCGTTGATGATCACCGGGTGTGGACCGATCAGCTCGCCCGTATGGCCGGCGCGATGGTGCTGGGCGGACTTGGCGTCGTGGTTCTGGTGATGTGCGCAACGATCCTGTGCGTCATCTTCGCCACCCGGGCGGCGATGGCCGGCAACAAGGATGTGGTTGAGGTGCTGCACTTTGTCGGGGCCAGCCACACCTTCATTGCGCGTGAGTTTCAGCGCCATTTTCTCATGCTTGGCATGCGCGGCGGGCTCATCGGCGGGGTGAGCGCGATCCTTCTGTTTCTGATATTCCAGCTTTGGGTTGTTGCCCGGCGCGGCGCGGCGGATGCCGCTCAGGTGGAGGCGCTTATCGGTTCTCCGGTGCTGGGGCTTGAGGGCTATGCCGGCTGTACGCTGGTGGTGTTCCTGATTGCCTTCCTCACGGCCGCGACGTCCCGGTTGACGGTGAGCCGGTTCCTCAGGGGTCGCTAGCAGCGCCATTGACAGACCGCATTGCGTTTGTTGCCCTCAAACCACCATACTGGATGGCCATAGGCCCCGCAGCTTCACCGATCTTGAACCTCATCTGCGCCCCGTCCGCCAAGGAGAGCTCGCCTGAGCATCACTGATCATCCTGAAAAAAGCGCTGAACAAGCCGAGCGTGTGGCATCAGGCCGCCGTAGTCGTCGGCCTGCCTTGATGCGTCTTTCGGTGACGGCGATGCTCGGCCTTCTTGTCGTGTGGGTGAGCTTTGCGTTTGTCGGGTTTGTCCAGGATGTGAATGCGCTTTCGGCTCCAACGCCTGATAACGAAACCTCAAAACTGGCCGACGGGCTGGTTGTGGTCACCGGAGGTCCGGACCGCATCGAGGTGGCGCTCGATCTTCTCACCGATGGTGCTGCCGACCGGCTGTTGATTTCCGGTGTTCATACCGGGACAGGCGTTGCCGCGCTTGTTCGGCGCACCCAGGCCGATCCAGCGCTATTCGATTGCTGTATTGATCTGGATCGCAACGCCATGGACACGGCCGGTAATGCGCGCGAAGCGGCGGCCTGGGTGGATACCCATGGCTTCCAATCCCTGCTTGTCGTCACCAGCGCCTATCACATCCCCAGAACGCTTTCTGAGATGCGGCATCTGCTACCGGAGGTTGACCTTGTCGCCTTCCCGATTGGTCCGGCGGGCGCCATGGGGCCAGAGGGTCAAGCCTCAGAGGCGCGCAGCGATGGGCTCCCTGATAGGTTCTCTGATAACGTCTCTTGGCCACTCAGGCTTCTGGCGCGCGAGTTCACGAAACTTCAGTTGGCGCGGCTTCGTCACCTTGTGGAACCATCGGGATGACCGCATAAGGCGCGCAGCCCTCACCATACCCCGGTTCACCGCTTTTCATGCCCCAGCTTCGCGCTCTTGCCGCCAACATCGTGTTTTACATGGTGACCATCGCCTGGATGCTGGTCTGCATCCCGCTGTTTCTCGGACCGAGCCGCTGGGTCACGGCAGCGATGAAAGGTTGGGCGCGCACTTGCATGGTGGTGCTGCATTGGCTGGTCGGCATCCGATGGGAGGTGCGGGGGCTGGAAAATCTGCCACGTGACGACACCGGGCAACCGGGCTTTCTCCTGGCGTCCAAGCACCAGTCGGTGTGGGAGACTTTCGGCCTGCTGCCCTATCTCGATGGGCCGATCTACATCCTCAAAAAAGAGCTGATGGCGATCCCGTTCTATGGCTGGTTCGCCGCCAAGGCGGGCATGATCCCGGTGGAACGCAGCCGCAATGCCCAAGCGCTTCGGGATATGACCAAACGTGCCAAGCAGGCGATGGCGGAAGATCGCCAGATCATCATCTTTCCCGAAGGCACCCGCCGACCGGTTGATGCGGAACCGGCCTACAAGTCTGGGATTGCCCACCTCTACAGGCAGTTGGACGTGCCCGTGGTGCCGGTTGCGCTCAATTCCGGCCTTTTCTGGCCGCGCCGGCAGTTTGCGCGCTATCCCGGCACGCTTGTGCTGAGTATTTTGCCGCCGATTGATGCTGGCGGTGAGCCACGTGCCATGCTGGTCGAGCTTGAACGCGAAATCGAAGCGGAGACAACCAAGCTGGTGACGGAGTCCCGCGCCAAAGGTGAAGGGCCGAGATAGTACCCAGGGCCTCACAAGTGGCGGCCGGCTCGTTTGTACCGGCAGGTTAGCGGCCACTTTACCGAGACTCTCCGCTAGCCTAGGTTCTGCTAGAGAGGCTTGGAAGATCATGGCCACACGAGACGACATCCCGACTGATCTGGCACTGGAGATTGGTGATGACCTTGAGCCAGGCCGATTTGTTTCGGCTTGTAAGGAGTTTTTCGGCTTAACCAAAGAACTAACGGTCTCCCCGGGGTCCGAGGATTTGCGCTGGCGTGTAAAAGTGCGCGAAGGCAGCAACATTATTGCCTTGGCTCCTAACGCTGAAGCCAATGTTCTGCGTGCGACGATTGAACGGATGCGTCTGGCCACTGACGCATTGGCTGCCGGTGACTTCGAGTTCACGGGTTTAACTGAGAAGGCCATCCAACATGCAAAGCGTCTTTCTGATCTAACGAAGGCTGGAAAACATGTTGTGCCAATGCGCCTTTGGTTCTCTCGTGTGCCAATGCCATTCGGTCCCGAGATTGGTGAGCTGATACGCCAAGAAGAATCTGGATCCTACGACGACTTCGGCACGTTGGAAGGCACACTAAAGGCGATATCTGACCAAGTAGGCGGACTGGAGATCCGAATACATGACCCGCTTTGGAACAGAGCTATACCGTGCCGTGTACTAGATGAACAAATAGATGACGCTATGGCAGCTTTCCGAAAGCGCGTGGAGGTAACCGGCCTTATTCACTATAATCAAGCTGGCCGCCCAACCTCCATTCGGATGGAAAGCCTAACACCATTGCCAGATGACAGGTCTCTCCCAACTGTCGCTGATGTGAGGGGAATGTTCGCTTCGAATGCCTGACAAGCTCTATTGGGACAGCAATGCCTTTCTGGCTTGGCTTCAGAATGAACGTGGCCGAGAGGCAGCTTGTCGGGATACGCTTACGGCAGCCCAAAGTGGTGAGTATATTATTGTTTCATCTGCACTGACCATCGCAGAGGTTCTGTGGATCCGTGGCGCTCCAAAGCTTTCCGAAGACAAGGCAGATGTTCTTAATCGGTGGTTTCGCCGATCCTTCTTTCGAGTGGTCAATTTGGATCGGAGAATTGCGCAACGCGCTCAACGCTTGGTCTGGGAAAATGGCATCAAGCCAAAGGACGCCGTGCACGTTGCCACCGCCTTTCAGTATGGTTGCCCCATACTTGAGACCTTTGATGGGCAGCTCATAGCCAAGGCTGCTGATCTTGAGGGTGTGCATGTACGGGAGCCGCAGCCGGCCAAGCAGGGTTCGCTAAATGTTTGAGCAAAAAAGCCACTACGCATAGGTCAGTAAGGCCCAGGCCTGTTCTCAAGCCGCGTTGTCAGCCAGTGAAGCGTGGCGTCGTGAACGCCCATGCGTTCCAGCGCGCGGCAGGTCTCAATCACATAGTCAGGGTTCACGCCCGACTGGCCAACGGCGCCATCGACGATGGCAAGCTGCTCTTCGCGCGGCAACGCACCGGCGTACTGTTTGTGGGTGCGGTCGACACAATAGGTTAGCGCTTGGACCGTGCGCGGCGCGTGATCTGAGCCAGATACCAGATGAACCGGCTGAACACGCTCGCGATAGACCATGGTCGCTTGCTCGCGCTCGCGCAGATAGCGCAGGACAGCGTCATGGTGCGCGGCGTCAACATGGTAGGCCACGCCATGGCAGGAGCCGCCAACATCCAGCCCCATGACAAGACCCGGGCGCTCCGGCGTGCCACGATGGACGTAGCTGTAGACGCACAAGGTGCGGTGAAAACCGAACAGGCGGGCCGGGTAACTGGCTTTGAAGGTGAAGCCGGGCCGCCAGATTAGCGATCCATACCCGAATACCCATAGATCGCTCACGCTCGGCTGCTCCTCTCCGCGGTCGTCGTCTCGTGATAGAGTGCCGGCGCTTGTAACGGATGGCGCGCCGTGGTGGAAGGACGCACTGGCCGATGGCCGTCTTCTTGATTTTTCTGAGCGTTTGACATGACCGATTCCGCCCCATCTCCACGCCAAGGCATGTCCTTTGCCCGCAAGATACAGATTCTGGCCGGCGTGGTCGTTTTGGTGTTGGCGCTTGCCACCGGCGCTTGGTTTGCGGGTGCTGCAGTCTATCAAGCGGCGCTCGATGAAGGACGGCGCGGGCTGGCAGCGGAAGGTGTGACGCTTGCCTGCGATGGTGAGGAACTTGGCGGGTTCCCCGCACGGTTCGAGTGGCGCTGTGACCGCCTCGGCCTCACCTTTGCCAATGGCGCGCGCCTGGAAGGCGAGGCGCTGACGACCGTTGCCATGGTGTGGAACCCGTTTTTCACGATTGCTGAGTGGCAAGGGCCGTTTGCCGGCCAAAGCGCCGACGGCTTCGCGACGTCGGTCGACAGCGCTCTATTGCGCGCCAGCGTTCGACTGACCGGGGGCTTGAGCGACGGCATGCGGGTGCAGCGTCTCTCGGCGGTGCTTGATCCGTTTGGTGTGCGGGTGGACGGGGCGCAGCAGCCCATTGCCACCGGTCGGCAGGCGGAGTTTCATCTGCGCGAGCCGGTGGCAGCGGACGGGTCCGTGGACCCTGCCGGTCTTCAGGCAGCGCTGGTTCTGCTGGGGCTGGAAAGCCTGTTTTTAGGCGGTGTCGATCAAATCGACATGTCGATCACTGGCCTCATCGATGAGCTGGCCGCCGTGCGCGCCCGGTCTCTCGGCGGTGCTTTGCGTGACTGGGTTGGTCGATCAGGAACGGTTGAGGGCCTGGAGACGCGTCTGCGGCTCGACGACCACGCGATCAATCTGGATGGCGATCTTCAGCTTGCCACCGACGGGGCGCTGACCTTCGATGGTGCGATCGCAACCAATGACGTGCCAGCGCTTGTGGAGTTGATGGGCATTGATGCCGGTGGTAGCGCGAGCGCGATCACCGCAGGCGCGAGTTTCTTCGGCCGCCAGACGACCATCGGCGAGGATCCAGCGACCGAGCTTCCACTTGTCGTGCAACGGGGCAGGGTGCAGATCGGACCGGTCCTTCTTGGCCAGCTACCGCCTATCCGCTTCTAGCGAGCTTGATCACCTCGGCAGCGGAGAGGCCGTTTCGGCGAAGGTTGCGCAGGCTCTTTGCGCCTTCGGACTTCGACAGCTTGCGACCGTCGCGACCCATGATGAGCTGGTGGTGATGGTAGATCGGAGTCGGTAGATCGAGCAGCTCTTGCAGCAGACGATGAAGAGACGTTGCCGGTTCAATGTCCTTCCCGCGCACGACATGGGTGATGCCTTGAAACGCATCATCGAGCACCACGGCCAGATGATAGGTAGCCGGTCTATCCCGTCCACGTAGAAGCACGTCGCCCCAGACCGATGGGTCGAGATTTTCTTTCACCGGGGCGGAGGTTGGGTCGGCCATCGTTTGAATGGTGAGCGGCGACGGTCCGATGCGGGCCAGTGCAGCGTCCATATCGAGACGGATCGGTCCGGAATCGGAACCCCGTCCCGCTGCCGGACCGTCCCGGACCGGTGCGTTTCGCCCTTGAGCCCACGCTTGTTTGTCACGCTCAGCGAAGGGGTAAAGTGGACTGCCATCGGGATCCCGAGGCCAGGCTTTGCCCTCTTCTTCATGTTTCGCCACGGCGCGGTTTATCTCAGACCGCGACGCTGGAGCCGGGTAGGCCAGGCCGTCTGAAACGAGTTCGTCGATGGCGTCGCCATACCGGGAAAGATGTTCCGATTGCATGAGCGCCGGGTCTTCCCAGGAGAGGCCAAGCCACTCCAAATCCTCGTAAATCGCATGGACGAACTCCCATCTGCGACGAGACAGGTCGGTGTCCTCGATGCGCAAGAGAAACGTTCCGCCGAGCGCTTTCGCCCAATCATCGACCACAAGGGCGCTTAACGCGTGGCCCAAATGCAGATAGCCATTGGGGCTGGGCGCGAAGCGGAGTTTGGGAGCAGAGCCAACCATGCGGCGGTGCATAGAATGCGATGACGATGTGGTCGAGGGGCTGATGCATTTGCGCGCCACCGATCCGGACCTGCATCACGCGCTCGATGCGGTGGAGCATGTGCCGCAGCGCCGCTCAACGCCCGATTTTGCTGGGCTTGCGCGCATCGTGATTGCGCAGCAGGTGTCGGTCGCCAGCGCCCGGGCCATCACAGTGCGGACGGTGGAAACGCTTGGCGCGCTCGAGGCGCATCGCTTTGCCAAGGCGGATGACGAGGCGCTGAAAGCCTGCGGTCTATCGCGTCCCAAACAGCGCACCCTGCGGGCGATTGCGGCTAGTTTGCCGGACGAGGGTACCTTCGAGAAACTCAACGCGATGCCAGTGCCTGAGATCGAAGAGTCGCTAGTGCAGATCTCTGGCGTCGGGCCATGGACCGCGCAGATCTATGTGCTTTTCTGCCTCGGAGATGCCGACACCATGCCCGCCGGCGACCTTGCGCTGCAAAAGGCGGCCGCCTGGGCGCTCGGGTTTGAGGAGCGTCTGACGGCCGATGCACTCACGGAACGGGCGAAAATCTGGTCGCCCTGGCGGGGTGTCGCGGCCCGCCTTTTGTGGGCCTATCACGCCCACGTGCATGAAGGCCGATCGGGAATTGCCGTCTAGGCTTTCACCGCCCAACTGCCGGGAAATACCGGTTTAACCGCTTGTGGGCGCTTTGTTTCTGCACCTTCACATCGCTGACATAGTCGCTATACATACAACCCATGCGTAACGTGCGGACACGAATCGACTTCGGGAGCCACGTTTGACAGTAGCCGTGTCACATGGCGGGAACCAAACCAAGCAATCGGGTATGAAACCTGAGGCTTGTCCGGCGCTTGTGCTCAACGCAGATTTCAGGCCGCTTTCCTATTACCCACTGTCGCTTTGGCCGTGGCAGGAGGCTGTGAAGGCCGTTTTCCTGGAGCGCGTGAACATTCTCTCGGAGTATGAGACCAAGGTTCACAGTCCGACGACGGAGTTCCGGCTGCCGAGTGTGGTTTCGCTAAAAACCTATGTGAAGCCGCAGCGAAATCCGGCGTTTACGCGGTTCAACGTCTTCCTGCGTGACCGGTTCGCCTGCCAGTATTGCGGCTCGACCGACGACCTCACCTTCGACCATCTCATTCCGCGCTCTCGTGGCGGTCAGACGACGTGGGAAAATATCGTCACCGCCTGCTCGCCGTGCAATTTGAAGAAGGGCGGCAAGATGCCGAAGGTAGCCGACATGGCGCCAAAGCAGGCGCCGTTCCAGCCCACCGTGCACGATCTGCAAACCAATGGCCGGCAGTTCCCGCCAAACTATCTGCATGAAAGCTGGATGGACTTCCTCTACTGGGATACCGAGCTGGACCCGTAATCCCAGGTTTTGCCACTAGCCGTCGTTTTTGGACAATTCGCCCGGCACAAAAGCCGCGCCCAAGCTTGCCTTCATCAACCCTGCCGCCGCAATGACGTTCCAGCCGGCAAAGGAAAGGCCAAGGACGCGCAGCGCGGCCTCATCGCAGAAGATGATGGTCGTTTCCTCCAGTTCGTCCAGGAGGCTGCCGGCTGATACCGCCGGCCCACCGCTTGTGCCGCAATCATTGGGTCCAAGCCACCAGCCCCATTCTGCGCCGGCCTGAAAGATGCCTGTGACCATGGAGGTCGCGAACATCAGCCCGGCGAGCACCAAAAGCCCGCGCGTCAGACAAGCTGGCCAACGCCGCACGGCTGAGATTGCTGCGATTATCAGCAAGGGTATGGCCGTGTAGTAGCCCTCGCGCTGCTCCAGGCAAAGCTTGCAAGGGGTGAAATCACCGATCAGTTGGAACGCCCAGGCGATCGCCAGAATGACGGCTGCGGCGAGCGCGATAAAGATCGCGGCACGGGCCTGAACGGACCCTGCTGGATAGAGATCATGAAGGGAGGAGGAAGCGCTGGTTTGCATGGCCGGCATCAACTGGACAAAGGGTGCCGGTGTCAACGGGCTTGTCGGTCAGCCGAAAAAGCCAAGCAGCCAGACGGCAAGAAGCGGCGCCGAGATCACCAGAAACGCCACCCACAAAAAGCCTATCACAAGACCGGCAAGGATCAGCAGACCATCGCGTTCGATGAGGCCGATGGAGGCGATGGCAACGCCAATGCCCGGCACGGTGTTGGTGGAGGGCAGTGGTACCAGGATCGAGGCACAAGGGACCAGCAGAAGCGCGCCGATGATACGGCTGGCGCGTGGGCCGGAGATTGCCAGAAGGCGGGGGCGGGCGATGTGTTCAGCCCAGCCGAACCAGCGCTTGCCGCGACCGACGACGTCGCGCATGGCTGCGATATCAAAGTCGCGAGACTTCAGTTTCTCCGGCAGCCAGGGCACATGCCGTCCGGCGGCCATTTGCCCGGTGAGCACCAGCATGGGCAGTGCCACGATTTGTGGAATGAGATAGACAAAAGGCAGGCAGCAAGGCAGCGCCAGAGCCAACAGCATCATGCCGAAGGCACGTTCCTTTAGAGCGTCTGCCAGGCTCTCCAAGCTCAGCCGCTCGCCCCCACCGGCGGCGGCATCCTCAAGCACCGAATCAATCCGATCGAAGGCGGTTTGCGAAAGCGGTGTGCTGGCAGTGGTGGCATCAGTCATGGGGTCGATGGCTTGGACGTCGAAGGCGTGGTTGCGATGGAGCCGGATCGGTTCTTGGCCGCCTCCTAGCATGCAAAGGCTGATAGCAGGTTACGCGATTGATGCTGTGGGCGGGAAACAAGGCACAAACGGGATTGACGGGGAGGGTTTCCTGGCTATGGTCCGCCGCACCGGCTGATCCAGCCCGCCTGCCCCTGTGGCGGAATTGGTAGACGCGCTCGATTCAAAATCGAGTTCCCAAAAGGAGTGCCAGTTCGAGTCTGGCCAGGGGCACCACATCCCCATAGAGGGGTAGGAACTGCCTCTAAAGCTTTGAATGGAATGGCTATTTTGGTGGTTCTAGGTCCGCTGATTCGGCAGTATTCGAGGCGGTCTGCGAAGACCAGTTTCAGCACGGTCCGGCGTAGGTTGATCTGGCCAGTTTCCCAGAGTTTCCAGGGGCTTGCGAGGAATGTGAGCACCGGTTCTAGTTTTTCCTCGAACGCGCCCGGTGGTTCGGCCTGATTGGCAAGCTTTTCGGCAAGAACGAGCTTCTCTCGCTCTAGGTCAGCGATCTTCATCTCGTAGGCGCTAATGACACGGGGGTTGGACGCATTGACGAGGCGGTCCAGCAAGGCGTCGATCTGCTTGTCGAGTTCGGCGATTTGGCGTTTGCCTGTCTTGATGATCTCCTTGGCTTGATTGGCGCGTGCGTCCCATGCTTTGCGGAACATGGCAGTTGTCAGCCTGAAGAGACCTTCAGAGGGTTGTAGTTGTTTGATCAGCGCGCCAACGTACCCTTCGATCTTGTCGCGTGGGATGGACTTGCCGTAGCTCTCACAGGTCTTGGTCTGGCAGAGATAGTAGGGAAAGCGCTTGTCCCGTCCTGTTGCCCACGATGAACGGTAGGGAACGCCGCAGTCGGCGCAGCAGACGAAGCCACGCAGGGCAAAGTCGTTGCCGATGTTCTTGCGCTTTGGCGTCTTGGCAACGCCTTGTCGCCGCTCCTGGACCTTATCGAAGGTCTCTAAGGTGACGAGCGGTTCGTGTTGGGCCTTGAGCCAATGGATCTTGTAGGTCTGTGAACAGATATGGCCCGTGTAGATGGGATTGGTCAGAACATCCGTGACCCGCTGCTGAGGGATTTGGCCCTTTCTGTTGCGCGGGAAGTCCGGGAAGCTCTCAAAGAAGCGCCGCACTAATGCAGTGGATGTGGGCTGTCCATTCCAGTCAGCACATCGCGGCACTGCCGCTTACGTCCGCTATGAGGATTGAGCACCGCGAACCGAAGTTGACTTGAGGCCAGACCAGTACCGTCCTGATCAAACGCTCTGCTCGCTGTTCGAAAGGCGAGCGGCAGTCTATCAGCAAGCATCGAGGAAACGCCCTTCAACTACGATATCTTTCCCCAAAAAAGGCATACCTAAGGAACGTGCCGCCAGCTGAACTCACGGTACGCAAGCCCTGTCGGTTTAACCGCTGGAAACTAGGAACTCCGCTTCCACTTCCGCGGTGGCGCCAAAAGGCATGTTCGCCGCTCCGACCGCGGTTCGGCAGTGTGAGCCAATCTCCGGGCCGAAGGCGTCCAGGAACAGTCTGGACGCGCCATTGACCGCTTCGGCGATCATGATGAAATCCGGCGTCACATTCAGATAGCCACGAACTTGTACTACGGCTCGAACACGTGACAGATCGCCAGCCAGCGCGACCTTGGCATGCGCCAGCACGTTGAGCGCGCACAGCCGCGTCGCGTCCTGCGCGGTGGCAAGATCATGCGCCTCGCCGACTTTGCCCGTGTAGACCAACCCGCCATCTCGCTTGGGTGTTTGCGCTGAAACCAGAAGGCGCTCCCCAATGAGGCGGGTGGGTGTGAGCAAGGCCGCCATAGGAGCCGTGGCGGCAGGCAGGGCGATACCCAATTGCTCAAGGCGTTTATCAATAGCGTTCAAGATCGGTCTTCTTTTTGTTGAGCGATGCCCCGAAGCTGGGCGGAAGGTCTGAGCGGGGTTTAGACTACATCTTGATGCAGATGTTCTTGATTTCGGTGTAGAACTCCAGAGAGTAGACTCCGCCTTCACGGCCAACACCAGACTGTTTGGAGCCGCCGAAGGGCGTCCGCAGGTCGCGCAGGTTCCATGTGTTGACCCAGATGATGCCGGCCTCAAGTTGCGGGGAGACACGGTGGGCGCGCGCAAGATCTCGGGTCCACACTACAGCTGCCAACCCGTAAGGTGACGCGTTGGCGAGAAGGATGGCCTCCTCCTCGCTGTCAAAGGGTGCGATGTGGCACACCGGACCGAAGACTTCCTCCGCGACCGGTGCGCTATCTTCCGAAAGGCCGGTCCAAATGGTCGGCTCTACCCAGAATCCACCAGAGAGCTCAGGTCCGACATCCGGTATGCCACCACCGGACACCACCGTCGCGCCAGCAGACGCCGCTTTGTCAAAGTAGCTGAGGACCTTCTGGCGATGTTCCTCAGAAATCAATGGCCCAATTGTGGTCTCCCGATCCTTGGGCACGCCTGGTTTGAGGGCCTGCGCGGCCCTGCCAAACCGTTCCACGAACGCATCGAAGATCGGGCGTTCAACATAGACGCGCTCGGTGCAAAGACACACTTGGCCGCAATTGGTGAAGGTCGACCTGATCGTGCCTTCGACAGCGGCCTCCAGATCACAATCAGCAAAGACGAGGCTTGCGTTTTTTCCACCAAGCTCAAGTGAGACATCGCGCGCTCCGGTTGCCGCCACGCGGCTGATGGCCTCGCCGGTCCTCGTTTCGCCAGTGAAGGTAATCGCGTCAACACCGCGATGCATCGTCAAAGCTTCGCCGGCTGAGCCCGGTCCAAAGCCATGCACCACGTTGAAGACCCCGGGCGGCACCCCGACCGCATTCATAACGTCGCCCAGAAGCGCGCATGTCGATGGGGTTTCTTCTGACGGCTTGGCGACCACCGTGTTGCCGCAGGCGAGCGCTGGGGCGATCTTCCATGTCATGAGGAGCAGCGGCAGATTCCACGGGCTGATAACGCCGATGACACCCTTAGGGGAGCGGGCCGAATAGTTCAGTGCGCCCGCGCCATCTGGCGTATCCATCGGCCAGGCATGTTCGGCAAGGTTTACGGTCATGTCGGCAAAGATTCGAAAGTTGGCGGCACCTCGGGGAATATCGACCGCGCTGGCGAGACTCTGCGGCTTGCCCGTGTCGGCAATCTCCGCCTCGAGAAAGATAGCTGAGCGCCGGTCGATCTCATCGGCGATGGCCCGGATCATGGCTGCGCGCGCTGCGCGGCTCAATTTAGCCCACGGGCCGGTCAACGCCGCTCGGGCAGCATTGACGGCTCGATCAACATCGCTCCCAGATGCTTCGGCAACCGTGGCATGGACCTGTCCAGTGCAAGGGTTGACCGCATCAAACCACCGGCCTGTGCTGCCGTCCTGATAGTTGCCGTCGATGAAGTTCAGAACCTGTTTCATGGTGTTGCTTTGGTCTCCAAGCTCACGACGGCGGCGCCTGCACCGAAGATCGCGCTGTACCCTATAATCTCCGCAGGTCCGCGCGCTACGGCCGCCAGTGCAGCCAGAACACTGCCGCCAGTTTCGATGTGCGCCTGCCTGGAGAGTTCCGACAGTCCACTGCCGAGCGCAATCAGATCGCCATGCTCAAGCCAGCCCAGGATCTGCCGATTGGCGAGATCATCTGCTTCGCTCGCAAGCAAACCCGGCGCGCCTTCCACCTGTGTTTCATGGGCTGATCCGGAAAGCCCGCTCAAGCCCACCAGAGCCACCTTGCGTCCGCTCTCGCGGGCCACATGACCGATCATGCGTCCCAGTTCTGCTGCATCTTCATAGGCCTGCCCACTTGCATCCACCAACACAACGGGTCGCGTGCCCTTGGGATCAAGCTGACTGAGCGCAGCGGCAACACCGGCGCTGATGTCCTCCGCCGTTCGTGGTGCAACGAGCGGAACGCCCGCCCGTGATAGCAACCGTGTCATGCCGCGATCCAGCCGAACGTCCACCGCGATCTCACCAAAGTCGCGGTAGGCCGGATCACTGGTCAGCCCATTGACGCGCCAGACCCGTGAAGAACCGCTGCTCCGGGATGGTGGGTCAGGGTCCAGCAAGACAATGACATCGGGTGAAGCCTGGGTCAGACGCTCCGAGGCGAGGGTCATGCCCCGCCGCAGACCGCGCCAGTCCGGTGTGCCCGGGAGCAGATAGGGTGCCGGGCTCGACGGTATAAGCGTTGCACTGACGATAGAGCCCTGCCGGCTGGCGGGCGTTCGACCAAGCACCAGAGCGTGTCGGCCTTCCCTGGTTGCCTTCTCGCGCAGGTCACCAATCAACCCCGCCACGCCGCGCGGCAACAAGAGAATGAGAAGCACGGCAGCAATGCCGAGTGTGAGATCGCCACCGCCCCAAAGACCGACGAGAAACCGCTGCACAAAAATGAAGAGCACCGCGCCGATGATGGGCCCTACCAGCGTGCCCATGCCCCCGGCGACCACGACGAACACAGCGTAGGCCGACCACTGGATGCCAAAGGCACCGGCAGGGGTGATGGTCACTTGATCGATGTAGAACAGCGCCGCCGCGAGCCCCGCCATGGGTGCAGAAACAAGGAAGACCACGGTTTTGACAAAGCGGATGTCGATTCCAATCGCTGTGGCAGCCTCGTCGTCATCGCGCACGGCTGTTAGCGCCTGTCCGTAGCGGCTGCGCAGCAACCACGCCACAATAGCCGTCGATACCACCACCAGCATCAGCCCGGCATAGTAGCGTCCGGTCACGGTGGTCTCATTGGGGATGGTCATGCCACCGCCCGAGCCCATGATGCGCCAGTCATTGAAGATGGATGCAACGGATGCCGCGATCAGCCAGGTTGCAACGGCGAAGTAAGCACCTTGCAATTTCAAGAGGGGTAAAGCGCCGAGAAAGATCAGGAAAAGGATGATGACGCGGCGGATATAGTCTCCACCAAAGACGTCTGCGCCGGGGTTGAACGCGATGATGATTTCGTAAAGCGCCCACAAGACCAGCGCCACCACCACACCGATCCAAGTGTTGCGCCGGGCGAACTGCTCCGACAGCGGAACCGCCTGAAGCCAGGCGAAGGCCGTGGTGACAAAGATGCTGAGCAGCATCGCCCACCAGACCGGTACGCCCATGTAAAAGGTCATGACCGCAACGGAAAAACCGGCAAGGCCGATATAGACCTGAATGCCAAAGGACAGCAGGCCGCAGAACCCAGCCAGAAGGTTCCACGCGTGGCCAAGGGTCGCGAAGATGAACACGGTCATCAACAAGAGGATGAAGTAGCGCCCGTCCTCGCCAACCACCCAGGGGAAGGCTATGAGCCCGATGAGCAGCAGCGCAATCAGCCAGCGCGCGACCGTGCGTTCGGCAATGATGTTGAGCGCCTGACCGATCACCGCGAGAACAGCCCCTCACGGAAGAAGGCCAGCACAGCCAGCACCAACATGTAGCCGCCGACCAACTGTGCTGATGGTCCGAAGTAGGTGCCGGCCAGAACCTGCACGATGCCGAGCAAGACCCCGCCGACCAGGCTGCCGACAATCGAGTTCATACCGCCAATAATCACCACGCCGAACGCGATGAGAATGAACTGCGGGCCATCGAAGGGCTGGAAGGTCCGCGTCATGCCGATCATGAACCCGGCCACACCACCGATGGCGAGCGAGATGCCGAGCGCGACCGCAAACACATGCTCGGTGTTGATCCCCATCAGGGTTGCGTAGGTGGGGTTATCGGAGGTGGCGCGGATGGCCCTGCCGGTCGCCGAGTGACGCAGAAACAGGAACAGCGCAATCAGGAGCACGATGGCGAACAAGAAGAAGATGAACCGCAAGGTCGAAACCGACAGGTCCGAAGTGATGCGGATCGCCGAGAACGCCAGCGAGTTGTTTATGGACATGGCATCGGAGGCGAAGATCGCAAGTAAACCATGCGAGATGAAGATGCTGAGCCCGAACGTGACAAGGATCGGGGCCATCAAGCCAAAATTGGCCGACATGCCACGCCGCTCCATGGCCTGGACGGAGACCCGGTTGAGCAGGAATCGCTGCAGGCCATAGCCGATCCCAAACATGATCGGCACCACGATGAAGAGCACGAAGAACGGCGGAATGTTCACCACTTGCAGGATGACCGCCGAGATATAGGCCCCGACGATCAGGAACTCGCCATGGGCAAGGTTCACCAGCCGCATCACGCCGAAGGACAGGGCAAGGCCAATCGACAAGATCGCGTAGTAGCCACCGATGAACGTACCCGTCAGGAGCGCGTTCGCCAGATCAATCAGCGTCCAGTAGACCTGCTCTTCGAACGATAGTCCGGCCATCTACGCCACCCCTTCGGGTCGAGTGCCGAAATATGCGTTGGTGATCTCTTCTCTGGACAGGTCATCGGGCGAGCCATCCAGAACGATGTCACCCTCCAACATGACCAGGACATGATTGGCGACCTCAAGGGCGCGGCGCATATCCTGCTCGATCACAAGGCATGTCACGCCGCGCTCGTTGATCTGCCGAACCTTGTCGTAGATGTCGTCGACGATAATCGGCGCCAGCCCGAGGGACAGTTCATCGAACAGAATGACGGCCGGGTCCGACATGAGCGCTCGGCCGATGGCGACCATCTGCTGCTCGCCACCCGACATCTGGCTCACCGACTGGGTGCGGCGTTCCGCAAGTCTAGGAAAAAACTCGAAGATCCCGGCCAGCCGGTCTTTGATCCCATCGCGAGCGCGCGGGATATGCGCGCCGACCAACAGGTTCTCTTCCACGCTCATGCGGCTGAATAGCATGCGCCCTTCGGGAACCATGGTGACCCCGCCTTCAATGATCTTTTCTGTGCGCAGCCTGTCCAGCCTGCGGCCCTGGCACTCGATCCGTCCCTCAATGTGGGCCCTTTTGCCGAGGTTCATCATACCCGTCATGGCGCGCAACAAGGTGGACTTACCTGCACCATTGGCACCGATGACGGACACCACCTCTCCCGCGTTCGCCGAGAAGCTGATGCCTTGCAGCGCGCGAAGCTCGCCGTACCACGCCGACAGGTTCTCAACCGTAAGGATCGGGTAGCGTCCGTCGCGCCCCGGCTTGGCTGAAAGGTTGCCTCTACTCCCCCAGGTAGACACGCTTCACCTCCGGGGCTTGAATAACCTCCTGCGGAACACCCTGCGCGATGATCTTGCCGCCGGCCAGCGCCATCAGTCTGTCAGTGGCGCGCAGCATGGTTTTCATCACATGCTCAATCCAGATCACCGTGATCCCTGCGCCACGAATGCGCGCAACCAGCTCGATGAACACATCCACTTCAGCATCCGTCAGGCCCGCCGCGACCTCGTCGATCAGCAAGAGACCCGGTCTCGTCGCAAGGGCGCGCGCCAGTTCGTGGCGCTTGCGGCCAAGCAGAGGCAGGCTTCCGGCCAGGGCTTGTCGTTCTTTTGCAAGCCCGGTGAAGTCCAGAACCTCATCAACCCATTCATCGGCTTCCGACTCTTCCAATTGGCCGGCGAAAAGCGAGGCAACGCGCAGGTTCTCGCGGACCGTTATATGGGTGAACGGGCGCGGCACCTGATAGGTGCGCGCAATACCGAGACGCGCCCGATGATGTGTCGGCAGTGCCGTCACGTCTCGCCCCGCATAGGTAATCCTGCCGGAATCCAAGGCGACCGTACCAGCCAGCAATCCAAACAGCGTGGTCTTGCCTGCGCCATTTGGGCCAATGATGCCAAGAACCTCGCCTTCATGCACATCAAAGCCGATGTCGTCGGCGATGCGAATGGCGCCAAAGGCCTTGTTGAGGTTTTGCGTGGAGAGCAGCCCGACCATCAGCGCGTGCCTCCGGGGAAGAGCCTGCGATCGATCCGCGAGCGGGGTCGGCGGTCCGCAACGCTCCATGTGCGGGCGCGCCGCGAGCGCATGGTGGAGGGTGCGACGGGGGTATGGTCCATCAGCGTCAGAACGGCGCGGGTAAGCTGGGTGTCGGGATTGCCAAGATCGGTAATGGCGTTGAAGTGGTTACGCCCCATCTGCGGAAAGTAGGTTGACCAGTTGCCAGCCTCATCCCACGCCTGACGAAACTCTTCCGAATGCCGCGAAAACTCGGAAGGCTCATCGCTGCCATACGTGATCAGCATGCGGGACGGGCAGTGGCGGATCAGGGTTTGAGGACTGGATTCTGCGATATCGCGCGCATTGATCCTCAGATCGTCGCGCATGTAGGAAATGTGTGAAATCGGTTCCAGGTCGAACAGGCCGCTAATGGGCACGAACGCTCGCACGGTGTTGGCGGGAAGGCCATACTCACCGGGCCAGTCGGTCAGGGCGCACATGGCCGCCAGATGCCCACCTGCGGAGTGTCCGCTGACGGTGATGTTCTCGCCATCGCCATTGTAGCGATGGATGTTGCGTGCGCACCAGGCAACCATCGCTCGCATTTGCCGGGATATCTCGCCGATGCTGACGTGCGGGCACAGCGCATAGTTTGCGATGACGGTGGTGGCACCAACCGGCGCGAAGCCCTGCGCGATGAACGAAAACTCCCGTGCCGAGAGCATGCGCCAGTAGCCGCCGTGGATGAAGATGTGAACTGGCGCGCCGGGCTGGCTGGCCGGGAAGATGTCGACATATTCCTCCACCGTCGGCCCATACTTCACCCCAAGCGCGCACGGAAGATCCTTGCGTGTGTTCTCGCTGGAGGCCACGTACTGGCGGGCGTACACCATAAAATCGGGAACCGAGTTCTCGACATCATAGGCCGCGTCCAGCGCTTCTTGGGTTGTGAAGGTTCCGAAAACCACGGCGAACAGCAGCTACACAAGGGGTAAGGGACTTCGGGCCCGCAGTGCGTGCGGGCCCGATCTTTGGTGCGCTTACTGCTGGAACAAGCGCATTTCCGAGGTTAGCTCAACCTCGGGATAGACGGCGTTGAAGACATTTTCTTTCTCCAGCTCGCCATCTTCATTGAGCTGCCATTGCGCGCCGCCAAGCGGAGCAACCGAGAAATTCTGCTCGTTGAAGTTGACCTGACCGGTCACCGTATCGAGATCGGTTTCAGCCAGCGCAGCGATGATGGCGTCGGTCTCCGTGGAGCCTGCGCGCTGCAATGCGTCGAAAAGGACGTCATAGGCGGCATCGGTCCATGCGAGACCGGGAGAGTACATCTTGCCCGGGTTGGCGTCTTCATACGCATCGACCAGTTCCTGACCGCTGTAGCCGCCATACTGCGACGTGCCAGGGAAAGCAGGGGACCAGAAGTTTACGCCCAGAAGGCCTTCACCGAACTCGCCCAGCGCGCGCATCGGCTCCGGATAGCCGGTGCCCTTGTCGATGATGTACATCAGCGGGGCATAGTCGAGCTGTGCGGCCTGCTGCAGGTATGTCTGCATGTCGGGCGGCGCGAGGACGCCGGTGACCACTTCCACGCGATTGCGCTTGAACTGGTTGATGATCGACGAGAAGTCTGGCAGGCCCTGCTCGAAGCGACCCGGATCGATCGTATTCCATCCCTCGCCTTGGAAGGCCGGTGTAAAGATCTGAGCAAAGACCTGTCCGTCAGGATCGTTAGGGTAGAGGAACCCGATGTTGCCGTTAAAGCCACCGGGCAGTTCCTTGATCATGCCGATATGGTTGGTCACCAGATCCGGCACGCCGAAGAAGAAGTGGAACGTGTAGTCATAGTCCTTGGGCTGGCCATCGGGGCCAAGGAGCCAGGCTTCAACCGGCGTATTGGTCGTTACGCAGGGAATTTCGTACCGCTCGCACAGGTCGGACGGTGCGTTGGTTGTGTCCGGTGTGCCCTGTGCGATGAGCATGTCCACTTCATCGTTCAGGATGGCTTCCTGCGCGGCTTCAGCGGAGCCTGCGGCTGTGCCACGGGAATCATAGACTTCGTAGTTGATCGCGCACATCTGGTCGCCGACTTCGAGCATACCATTGTCGAGCTGCGCCATCTTGTTTTCATCGAGCCATGGCGTCTCGCGGCCAACATCGACCAGCGGTCCACTGAGGGGCACAACGCGCCCGATCGTGATGCTGCATTCCTGTGCCTGTGCGTCTTCAACACCGCCAGCATAGGCCAGCGCGCCGAGTGTAAGAGCCCCAAAAGCAAGGCCCATTGACTTGTACATCATCTGTTGTCCTCTCCAGTCTTCCAATGCACTTAAACCTTGAACTCAATAACCGCCGCGCCCGACCCGTAGGTCGCGCCATAGGCGTGAATTTGAGCGACACTGATCCGGCCACCTAGCGCCCCGAGGATCCAGGCAAAATGCTTGAACCCCATGTCGGCCTTGGCCTCCGTGGCGTATTCCTGCGCAAAGGCCGCGAGTTCCGAGACCGATCCACCCTGTTGGATGCGGGCAAGCATTTTCCGGTTCCACTCATCATCGGAGGCGTAGGCGATGCCGTCGGTTGCGATGTCGATCTCATGTCGGAAGATCGAGCCTGACAGCCCTCCAACACCGACAACCGCTACCCGCCGGTTCAGGTCGCGCGCCTTATTTACGGCCATTTCTGACAGCCGCATGGTGTCTTCAAAGGAGTGGTAGAGATTGTTCGCTCCGATCGTCAGCGGAATGCGCCCGCCGGGGTTCAGAAACCCGTTGGCGACGATGGTGCCGGTATCGATGGGGAACTTGTCATAGTTGACGCCCTTCGATGAAATACCGATCGCTTTGCTACCCTCAATGCAAGCTGCCGCGAGTTCCGTGTCGCAGGTGAGCTGGTACTCAAGATTGCCATACTCGTACCAGTTCTCGTCGACATGCAGATCATCAAAGGATGGGCGCATCTGCCAGAGCTCATCGAGCACAGCCATCCACTGCGTTGAGTAGATGAGAATGGTATCGGGCCGCGCGGCGCTCAGCGAGCGCCCAAGGGCCCGGCAGGCGGAGGCGATCCCCGCCCACGGTGGGTTCTCCGGCCGCAGATACGGGAGCGGGTTGGCCGGAACGATATAGGCAGCAACAACGGTCATGCGTGGTCTTTCTGCGGCTCTACTGGTTCAGCGGGCGTGCGCCGATGGACGGGCCATCGCCAGCAAAGACCCCACCGCCACTGACGCTACTGC
Source organism: Pseudomonadota bacterium (assembly GCA_038749715.1). GTDB lineage: Bacteria > Pseudomonadota > Alphaproteobacteria > Rhizobiales > MH13 > MH13. The sequence goes on along the minus strand of JBCDHR010000005.1, from coordinate 7,412 downwards.
CCAAACCGCTGCCGCTAAAGGATGGCGCAACGGCAGCAGGTTGGGACGCGCTCGCAAAGCTGCCATTGCGCTCGCCGGTCCACTGATCAGCCGGCGTGGCAAGCCCATGCTTGGTCAGGTCCCACTTAAAAACCGCGTTTCCGGTGCCGATGACATTGCCGAAGCCGAGGAGCTCCCCAGGCAGTTCTGGATAGCCCATGGCCGAGCACATCCAGGTGAAAGATCCTGCCTTGAATTCGGCAAACGCTATCTCGACAAACTCCGGCAGAAGGTCATGCACCTCCTGCATGCGCCCTTCGCGCATCATTTTGATGAGCCGCATGTCCCATTGATACATCTCCATGGAGTAGGGATGCTCCTGGCTCATGTCCTCCGGTGTTTCAGGCTCTTCCTGGAAATGCCGGTGGCTCATGGTGGCGGAACACAGCACCACCGCGCGCCGACCGCTGTCTTCGATGGCGCGGCGGGTCGCCTTGCCGAGGCGGTCCATTTCCTCAAAGCCTTCTTCGGTGGTGAGGTAGTAAGGCGAGTTGTTGGCCGACAGACCGACGACCGGAATGTCCCACTGCGGGCGCGCCAGATGCAAAGAGGTGATTGTGCCGTAGTCCACGCGGAAACGCGGGTTCTTCATCAGCTTGCTGACGAGACCCAGTTCACGGGCGTACTCGCTGGCAAGCTCGGCCAGTTCCACATCCACATTGAGCTCATAAGTGTAGCGAAAGAGGTTGGGAAAGATCGGATCCACTGACTTGCCGCGCAGCGTGGGTACGCCGAGAAAATGATGACCAAGCTGCGTGTTCCAGTGCGGCGAATGCACAAGCAGCACATCGGGCTTCAGCTCCTCAATGCTTGCGCGTACCTTCTCATAAGCCCAGCGCAGCTGCTCCCAACCGCCTTGCGACTTCGGCTCGTTCTGTTCGGGGTTTTCGCCGTAAACCAGGTGCGGCGGGTGCGGCGCGATAAAGCCGGCAACAACTTCTCCCTTAGGCATCAAAACTTTCCCTTTTATCAAGTGCGGTATGCTGGCACGCTAGCAAGTGCTTAAGCGTTTGTGTTTTGCGCGATGTAGGCAACGCCGCGCATTTCAATGAGGGCATTGGGGTCAGAAAGCCGATCAACCGCGACCGTGGTGCGCGCTGGACCGTTGACCGAAAAATAGGTGCTGTAAGTCTGGTTGTAGTCGACGAAATCGGCCATCTGTTTCAAGTAACTCGTTACTTCGACAAGGTTTTCCAGACCGCCGCCGACCTCTTCGAGCACGGCGCTGATGTCTTCGATGCACGCCTTTGTCTGCGCGCGGATGTCTGCACCCGCACTCGCCTTGGCTGCTGTGCCGGAAACAAAAACGAACGATCCGGCGCGACGATAGCGCGGCGGCTTGCCGAGGCCCGAGGTCGGTGCGTCGGCCTCTGGTCGCTCTGCAACCGAATTGGCATCAGCTTCGCGGGCGCTCATGCCCGTCGCTCCATAGCGGGATCGTAGATCAGAAAATCGGCTTCAACCTGCGCGCCGACAGGCAGCTGCGACACGCCGACGGCGCTGCGCGCAGGCAGCTGCTCTGCGTGCCCGAAATGCGCATCCCAAATGGCGTTGATCTCAGCGAAGCGATGGAAGGCCGTGGTGTATATGGTTGCAGACATGGGCCCGGCCAAAAAGTTGTTTTCGTCCAAGAAGGCCGTCAGGTTGACGAGGATCTGTCGGAATTCTTCGGGGAGGCCGCCGCCGACAAGCTCGCCCGTCTGCGGAGACAGGCCGACCATTCCGGCGGTCTGGACGAATGGGCCCATGCGTACCGCTGGGCTGTAGCGGAACCTTGGCTTAGGCTGACTTTCGAAACGCAGGTCCACGCGACACCTCCTTCGATAAGCTCACGGTATCTCAAAAATTGAGATTGTAAACCAATAAATGAGAAACTAGGGTGAGGTCATCTGGTTGCGTGCCGAACGCCGAACCGATGGCAAGCTGGCCGCGCAAAGCACAGGGAGAGTGCTCACATGGGCGTCTTTGCAGGGACAGTGGTCGCGATCATCCTGATCGTCATTGCCATCGTGATTGTCTGGGTCTTGCTGTGGTGGCTCTACCGCCGGGCAACCAAAGAGGTGGCCTTCGTGCGCACGGGCATGGGTGGTCAGAAGGTTGTCCAGAACGGCGGCGCGTTCGTTATACCCGTTCTCCATGACGTCATCCGCGTGACCATGGGCACCAACCGGTTGGAGGTCAGCCGAACGGAAACCAAATCCATCATCACGCGGGACCGTCTACGCGTTGATGTGACGGCAGAGTTCTATGTGCGCGTGGGCGCCAACCCGGATTCTATTGCACAGGCTGCCCAGTCGCTGGGTGCAAAAACAGCGCGTTCCGACGCGATGCGTGATCTCTTGGAAGGCCGCTTTGTGGATGCCCTGCGCACCGTGGCTGCAGAAATGACGATGGAGGAGCTGCATGAGCAGCGCGGCGAGTATATCCGCCGCGTGAAAGAGATCGTGCGACCGGAAATCGAACAGACCGGTCTTGAACTGGAAAGCGCGTCACTCACCGCGCTTGATCAGACCAACAAGGAGTTCTTCAACCCGTCCAACGCATTCGACGCGGAAGGCCTAACCCGCCTGACCGCTGACATCGAGGAGCGTCGTCTAAAGCGCAACGCGATCGAACAGGACAGCGAAATCTCTGTTCAGCAGAAGAAACTGGAGAGCGAAACAAGGCGTCTGGAACTGACGCGCGAGGAAGAATACGCGAGGCTGAGCCAGCAGCAGGAAGTTGCCATCCGTCGCGCTGAGCAGGCCGCGATGATCTCCTCGCAGGAGGCAGCCAAGCGTCAGGAATCTGAAGAAGCGCGCGTCGCAGCAGATCTCGCCATCAGCCTTGCCGCCGTGAAGGCTGACGAGCAGCGCGAGATTGAGCGGCTCTCCTCGCAGAAAGAGGTGGAGCGCCAGAACCAGAAGACTCGCCAGGAAACCGAAGTGGCTGCAATCGAGACCGAGCTTGCGTTGGAGATACGCCGTATCGAGCGACAGAAGAAAGTGGCGCTTGAAGAGGCGAATACCGGAGCGCAGACCCGTAAGGTAGAAGCGGAAAAGAACCGCGAGGCAGAAGAAGCACGTATCGCTGCTGACCGTGAGATCAGGCTTGCCCGGACAGCCTCCGACGAAGAAACGACCTTGCGCGAAATTGAGCAACAATCAGCCATCGAAGCGCAGCAGCAGCGTGTCCGCCGCGACATGGATGCCGCCAAACAGGACGCTGAAAAGGACATTCGCCTGGGCCGCATCGAGCGGGAAAAAGAGATCGCGCTTGTCCAGGCCGACCAGGCCACGCAAATCGCCCTGGCGGAATCTGAAAAACGCAAAGAGGCTGACGAAGCTGTCATCCGCACCCAAAACGAGATCGAACGCTTGCGGGTCGATTCGGAGAAAAGCCTTGAGGCTGCGCGTGTTCAGGCCGAGGAGCAGGTTGAATTGGTCAAGGCGCAGAAGAAGGAAGCGGTTTCGGCCGCAAACATCAACGCTCAGCTGAGTGTTGATCTTCAAACCATCTCTCAGCAACAGAAGCTGAGCGAAGAAGAGCACAAACGTGACATCGCCGTCGCCAAGAGCACCCAGGCGCAGGTCGCAGCGCTCGCAGACGTCGAGACGGCGCGCGTCGCGCTGGTCAAGGCCGAAGCCGAGCTTGAGCTGGTGCGAGCGCAGGAGCGTGAAGAACGCGACAAGATGATCGCGCTCATTCAGGCTCAGAAGAACGCAGAGCGCGACACGGTCGCCATGCTAGTACAGGCTGAAGCGCGCTTCCGTGAAGCACAGAACATAGCTAAGGCCAGCGAAGTGGAGACCAAATCCCAGTCGGCCCGTGTAACCACGCTCGCCGAGGCCGAAGCCATGGCCGAGAAAGTCCGTCTGGAAGCCGAAGAGCAGCGCAACACGACCGATGCGGCCGCTGTTGCGGCCATGACCGAAGCAGAAAACACGATGTCGGAAGAGCTGATGTCGCTGAAGCTGCGGCTCTCCGTCATCGACCATCTGAAAGACATTATCCGCGAGAGCGCCAAGCCCATGGAAAACATCAACGACATCCGCATTTTACAGGTTGATGGCGTGCTCGGAAAGAACGGCGGCACGACGACAGGTGGCGGAGAGGGTGATGGCAACACGTCGCTGAATGGCGGCGGCGGTGGTGGTGGCACCTTGCCCGACCAGCTAGTCGACAGCGCCTTGCGCTATCGCACCCAAGCCCCAGTGGTGGATAGCCTTCTGAGCGAGCTTGGCCTCAAGGGCTCTGACACATCCGCGGTCACAGGGTTTTTGAAGGAACAGCTCGGCGACAGAGGTGACCAGCCAAAGCCCGATGAGGATGCCGGCTAGCGACCGACCCCATGGCCACGCCCAAGAACACCTCGGTCATCAAGGCGTTTGACATTTTGCGCCTGCTGGCGCGCGAGTCCCGCCCGTTGACGCAGCAGCAGATCGCGGTCGCGCTCAACGTCAACCTCTCCACCACCAATCGCTTTCTTCTGACGCTGGAGGAGATCGGCGCTGTGGCGCGGATGCCCGGCAATCTGTACCAGCTTGGTCTCTTGATCTCGGAGCTCGGGCAAAACGCCGGGCGTGAACAGATCCTAACCGAGCGGGCACAGCTTCACATTGAAAGCCTGTCTGAACTGCTTGGCGAAACGGTCAGTCTCACCCTGTTCTCCCGGGGTGGTCCGCGTAAGGCCGTCTGGCATGAGCCCAACCGGCCGCTCGTTTGCCGGGAGCGAGCGGATTTTGGGTCCAGCTTCTACGCCACATCCGTTGGGAAGCTTCACCTGACCGAACTCTCAGCGTCCGCGCTGGAGGAGCAGTTGACAATGCTCGCCCTGCAAAGGCTGACGCCCAAGACCATCACCAGTATCACCGGTCTGCGTAATCAGGTGCGCCGCGCCCGCCAGGACGGATATGCGGTCAGCGATGAAGAAACCGAGATTGGTCTCATCGATATCAGCGTACCGATCTATACCGGATCGGGCGAGATGCTTGGCGCGATCACTGTCAGCGCGCCCACCTCGCGTTTGCCGCAGGACAAGATAGCTGCTGTCGTCGGTGCAACCGCACAGGTGGCTGCCGCCATCGTCGATCGCGCCTTCATCAAATCCTACACCCTGCCCGGCAAGGCCCGGCCCAAGGGCAGCTTTCCGCACGTCAAGCGGGTGGAAAACTTCGTGTTTGTGTCCGGCACCAGTTCCCGGCGTCCTGACGAGACCTTTGCCGGCGTTACGGTCTTCCCCGATGGCAGTCTGGTGCACGACACCTTTGAGCAGACACGCGAAACCATGGCCAATATCAGCGATATCTTGGGATCGCTGCTCCTGAAACCGGAGGACATCGTCAATCTGGAGGCGTACCTGACCAACATGGACGATCGCGACCAGTTTCTCGACGCCCTAGCGCCGACCTTTCTGGCACAAACACCCGCCGTCACAATCACCAAGGCCAAGGCTCTGCCGCACCCGCACCAAGCGGTTATGGTCAAGGCCATTGCCTGTTTCCCCGACAGGCCCACCACCGCGAAACAGTAGAGGTTATCATGCTCACACAAGCTCAACGCGAACAGGCCGTCACCTCGCTTGCACGCTCGCATGAAACCAAGGTTCAGGGGGAACGGCCATCGGAGATGTTCCCCGAAATCGAGATTGAGGACAGCTACGCCATCTCGTCCATGCTGGCCGAAAAGCGCGTTGCCGAGGGTGCGACAGTCATCGGCCACAAGATCGGTTTGACTTCAAAGGCCATGCAGGCAGCGAGCAAAATCGACGAGCCGGACTACGGCTACATCTTTGATGATCTTCTGATCGAAAACGGTGCGCAGGTGCCTTTCGAGAGCTTCTGCGTTCCGCGCGTCGAGCCGGAGCTGACGTTTGTGCTGAAAGAGCCGCTTAAGGGCCCCGGCGTTGGACTGGTCGATGTCTTGCGCGCCACCGAGTATGTTGTGCCGTCCATCGAGATCATTGATGCGCGTGTGACTGAACCACGCCGCATCTTCGACACGGTGGCGGACAATGGCGCAGCGGCAGGCCTTATTCTGGGCGGCCGCCCGATGCGCCCCAATGAGGTCGATCTACGCTGGGTTGGCGCGATCTTCCATCGCAACTCAGAGATCGAAGAGACCGGCATTGCCGCCGGTGTCCTTGGTCACCCGGCGATGGCGGTGGCGTGGCTTGCCAACAAGCTTGCCCCATTCGACACGGTACTTGAACCGGGACACATGATGCTGTCTGGGTCGTTCACACGCCCGGTCTGGGCGAAGAAGGGTGACACGCTGATGGCGGACTTCGGGCCGCTGGGCACCGTGTCGGTGCAGTTCGTATGATCCCCGCACCCGTCAATGCGTTCAAGGCACGGCTACTGGCTGGCGAAACGCAGTTTGGCCTCTGGATGTCGATCCCGAGCCCTGTCACGGCCGAAGCGCTGTCTCTTGTCGGCTTCGATTGGATGCTGTTCGACAGCGAACACGCCGCGGTGGAAGTCGCATCTCTCCAGCCCCTCCTCCAGGCGGCATCGGCAGGGCAAAGCGCGCTGGCTGCACGACCCGCGTGGAACGATAAGGTGCTTATCAAGAAGCTTCTGGATATCGGCGCGCAGACCCTGCTCATCCCCTTCGTTCAGAACGCAGAAGAAGCGCAAGCGGCTGTACGCGCCACCCGTTACCCGCCAGACGGGATCAGGGGCGTTGCAGGGGCAACGCGGGCGAGCCGTTACGGTCAGGCGCACAACTATCTGAGCCAGGCGAACGATGAGATTTGCGTGCTGGTCCAGGTAGAGACCAAAGAGGCGCTGGACAATCTGGAGGCTATTACTGCCGTGCCGGGCGTCGATGGCGTCTTTGTCGGCCCATCAGACCTGTCGGCCTCACTCGGTCACCTTGGCAGTCCGGGCGCAGAGCCGGTCCAAGCCATCCTCAAAGAGCTCGCCACGCGTATCGCCGCCTGCCGCAAGGCACCCGGTATTCTGGCAACCAACCCTGAGGACGCCAATCGCTACAGGGAGTGGGGCTATCGCTTTATCGCTTCGTCAGTGGATCTTGGCCTTCTCGTGGACAGCGCACGTGAGCTACTGGGCGGCCTTCGGTGATCTCTCGATCACGTCTGTGTACTGGCTTCGTAGCATCGCGCCGGGTTTGGAGGCGGAAACGCCCATCGAACCGGATTTCTCAGCATCGTGTGTCCGCTTTCCGCCCATTTATACCAAGGCCAGTTTTTTGGGAATGTCTCAAAGGGTCCGCGAAGCTGACGTTTGCTCGTGTCCGCTAATGGGATGGACCGACTGCTCCCTCATCGCAGGCTGGTCGTTAGACTATGCCTGTCAACAACAGGAGCGGTATCGCATGACGCATAAACAGAACGACGAGCTGGCCGGTTTACGGACGGTCGGCATCGACAT
>JBCDHR010000004.1:0-380841 GCA_038749715.1 Pseudomonadota bacterium | reverse complement strand
GTTGGAACCCCCTGGAGAGATATCCACGGGCTCTATCACGCTCAAAGGTCAGCGCATCGACGCGCTGGATGCTGATGCGATGCGCGGCCTGCGCGGCCGCGACATCTCCATCATTATGCAGGATCCGCTGACGGCGCTGAACCCGCTCTACACGGTCGAGAAGCAGCTGGTTGAGACCATCCAGTTTCATGCCTCCCTCTCGGAGAGTGAGGCCCGCCAGAAGGCAGTCGATCTGCTGGATGCCGTTGGCATTCCCGACCCCGGCGTGCGCATCAAGCACTATCCACACCAGTTTTCTGGCGGCATGCGCCAGCGCGTTGTCATTGCATTGGCTCTGTCCACCGAGCCTGGCCTGATCATCGCCGATGAGCCGACGACGGCGCTTGACGTCTCGATCCAGGCTCAGATCCTCGACCTCATCAAAGACCTGGTCCGTGAGCGCGGCGTAGGGGTGATGCTCATCACCCACGATATGGGCGTGATTGCTGAGACCACTGACCATGTGGTGGTGATGAAGGATGGTGTGATCGTTGAGCAGGGGCCAACACCGCAGGTCCTTGGCAAACCGTCCCATCCTTATTCGCGCAACCTTATCGCCTCCGTTCCACGTGCGGATGTGCGCGTGCACCGCTTCGCCAATCTTCAGTCCGACGGCCCGGCAGGCAGCGCCCTGCCAAAGATCGATGTTGCGACCCACTGGCTTGGCCAGGTTGGGCGACACAATGAAGATCAAACCGATGTGCCGGTGATCGAGGCGCGTGACCTGACGGTCAAATTCCAGACGGTGCGCTCTTTTCTGCCAAGCAGACGCCAGTACATGACGGCGGCCAACCAGGTGTCGTTTGCAATTAAGCCGGGCGAGGTTTTTGGAATTGTGGGCGAGTCTGGCTCCGGTAAATCCACAGTGGCCAAAGTGATCGCCGGGCTTTTGGAGCCTTCGGGTGGCAGTGTGCTGCTGGATGGGCGCGACCTGTCAGCTCCGCGCGATGAAGCCGACGCCCAGGCTCAGCGGCGCGCTATCCAGATGGTGTTTCAGGACCCTTATTCCTCGCTCAATCCGCGCATGCGGGTTCGCGATATCGTGGCCGAGCCGATCCAGCTGCACAACTTGGCATCATCACGCGAGGAGGCCGATAGCATCGTTGCCGATCTGCTCGGTCTGGTTGGTCTGCCCAAGGAGGCTGGCCTGCGCTACCCGCATGCCTTCTCCGGCGGTCAGCGCCAGCGCATCTCCATTGCGCGTGCACTCGCCACCCGGCCGCGGTTTCTTATCTGCGATGAGCCGACCTCGGCGCTGGATGTGTCGATCCAAGCACAAGTTCTCAATCTCCTCAAAGACCTTCAGGAGACGCTCGATCTTACCATGCTCTTCATCAGTCACGACCTGCCTGTGATGCGGCAGATGTGTGATCGCATCGGCGTGATGTACCAGGGCACGATGGTTGAGTGTGAGGACACCGAGACGCTGTTCGAGAACCCGCAGCATGAGCACACGCAAACCTTGATGCGGCTCATGCCGAAGCTCGACATGTTGTCGACTGAGGGTGTCGAGGCAGCGGCTTAAACGCCGGTTTCGGGTCGGGCGGTTAAATCGACAGCCCTGCGCGGGCCATCAGTTTTGGGATCGACTGCTTGAAGGGGAAGAAACCCTTTGTCGCTCGTGGCCAGGCCGCATCATCCCAAGACCGTTTCACTTCGACTAGCGAAAGCCCGGCGGACGCTAACGGTGTGATCATCTCTTTGCGGAAGGTCATCGTTGGTCCAACGGTCGCAAATGGCATAACCAAAATCGATACACCTGCTTTTTGGCAGCTCTCAATGATGGCGTCGGCGTTGGGTTCGACGTTCTCGGCCGCGACTTGCTGGCGCTCTGAGGCGTCGTCCATCGCAGCACCAGCGAAACGGCGGGCCACTTCGCCGCTGTTGAACTGTTGTTCTTGCGGCAAGGCACCTGGGTTGACAACCACGGCAGGCGGTCTTTCGACCATGCCCGGCCGATGCTCGGGCGAAAGGTCGTCGCCGGTGAGGAGCAGCGCGTAGGGTTCATGGGGCAGGGCGGCGTGCCCATCACGTGGCGGACGAGGCTGGGGAAGTTCAAAATCCTCAACCAGCGGCTCGGCAAAGGGTGCAAGGCCGTGTGGGCGGAAGCGCCCATTGGTGTATTTCTCGATGTTGTCCGGCCTTGCCAGATAGGTCTTGCCGCGCGTTTGCAGGCCAGCGACCCAGCGCCAGGACAGGGTGTTCGAGGCCGGATCGGCATCAAGAAGATGTTGGTAGAAAAAATCTGCGCCCAGTTCCCAGGGCAAGCGCAGGGTGAAGATCCAAATGGATGCGAACCACATGCGCGCATGGTTGTGGAGCCAGCCGGTGGATGTGAGTTCCTGCGCCCAGTCGTCGAACCCTTCAATGCCGGTTGACCCAGTTAGTGCCCGTTCATAGTCGCGACGAAGGCCGCCATTGGCATCGACGTCATCGAGCGCGTGGCGGCGGCCTTTGAGATAGTGTTCCCAAACGGACGGGCGCATCTCCAGCCACCCTTTCCAATAGGTGCGCCAGTAGACTTCCTGGATGAACTTTTCGGCCGCTTCAGAGCTGTGATGCTCTAAGGCAGCGGCCACCATTTCCCGTTCCGTCACCATCCGCCGCCGGACATAGGGCGACAGCATGGAGACAGCCGTCGGAGCGCCGGGGCCTGGATCGGTGTTGCGACCGGCGGCGTAGGCTCGGCCGGCTTTAGGCGCAAAAACCTCCAGCCGTTCAAGTGCCTCGGCCCTGCTCGGCAGAAAGTCAGGCGGCATCGTTGCGCGGACGCGTTGCGCTTTGCCCAATGAAACGATGCAGCAGCGGGCGAATGGGCAGAAATGCCCGGTAGCCCAGCTCTGCCAGCCAGGAAATTGGCGGGATCGACAGCAGGTGACCGAGCCAACGCAAGGAAGGCAGCGTCTTCAACAACTCGGCAAAAGCTTGCGCGCCTGAGACGAGGCTGCCATCGGGACGTCGGATGTGGAAGCGCTTAAGCGCATCATTCCTGTCAAGATCGCTTGATGCCATCTCGCTGACACTGACATCGTGCCAGTGGACAGCGTCTTGGCCCTTCCGGCGCTGATAGAAGGCAATCTCGCGCTGGCACAGCGGGCAGTTTCCGTCATAATAAACGGTGCAGGCCGGCGGGTCGCTGGGCGAATCGGCGTGTGTGATGTCGTCAGTAGCCATGGTTCGCAATATGGAAGCCAAATTGTCCGCGACGAGGGTTGGTAATGGCATTTGATGTCTCAGTGATTGGCGCCGGCATGGCTGGTCTGGCGGCGGCGCGTAGTTTCGTGGCGAATGGCCATAGTGTGCAGATGTTCGATAAGGGGCGTGGTGTTGGCGGCCGTTTGTCAACGCGGCGGACCGAGTGGGGCGCGTTCGATCATGGTGCCCAGTACGCGACAGTTCGCGATCCGGCTTTTTCCTCGTTCATTGCCGAGCTCCAGCAACAGGGCGCCGTTCATATCTGGGATTCGGTGCGCTCTGGCGCGGTGATTGGCAAGCCTGGCATGTCAGCGCTCGTGAAGGCTGGACTGGATGGCCAGCCTGGCATTGCCGTGAAAACCGGGTTTGAAGTCGCCCATATCGGCAGCATTGCCGAAGGCTTGGTGCTTTCGGATGCCGATGGCATTCATGAAGGCCCGTTTGACCGGGTCGTGGTGACGGCGCCAGCACCGCAGGCGGCAGCGCTATTGCGGGCGTTTGGCGAGCCGTTCCAGCGCCTCGATGACATCCAATATGCGCCGAGCTACACGCTCCTCGCGGCGTTCGATGCGGCGATTGAGGCCGATGATCTGCCGGAGCTTGCCAAGGATGGTGATCTTTCAATCGCGTGTCGGCAGTCTGCGCGAGGGCCGGGCCGGGAGTCAGAGCATGATCTCTGGGTGGTGCAGGCTTCGGCGGCTGTTTCTAAGGAGAACCTGGAGCGCGAGCGCGAGGCCATGGTGCCAGTGCTTCTGAGGCTCTTTCAGGAGGCTATTGGGTCCACCGTACCCCAACCCATTTATGCTGCCGGGCACCGGTGGCGCTACGCGCTGGTTGAAACGCCGCTCGCCGAACCCTTTTTGTTGAGTGCAGATGGCCGCATCGGCGTGGCCGGCGATGGCCTGCTTGGTCCGCGCGTTGAATTGGCCTTTCTTTCCGGCGTGCATTGCGCGCAAGCGATGATGGATCGCGGTTGATCGGCTTCGCGGCCCGCGAGTTTTGGAGGACACTGGATGGATATCTTGGCTCGTATGCGGTCCTTTGTTGATGTGGTGCGGGAAGGTGGATACTCGGCCGCCGCACGGGCGACCGGGCGGTCCAAGGCGATCCTGTCGAAGGATGTGCGCGAGCTAGAAGACTTTCTCGGCGTTCGCCTCTTAACGCGGACGACGCGGTCGGTCGTGCCGACCGAGGCCGGGGTGAGCTACTTCGACGAGGCCGTTGACCTCTTGGCTGGTATCGACGGCCTTCAGGAGCGTATGCGCGAAAAGAGCGATGTGCCGCGTGGACCACTGCGTGTGTCGGCGCCGCGTACTTATTCTGACGGCCTTATGGGTCACGCGATCATGGGCTTTGCCAATGCCTATCCAGAGGTGCAACTCGATCTAGCATTCGATGATCGGTTCGTTGATATGATCGCCGAGCGGTTCGACGTGGCAATCCGTATCTCCGAGCTTGCCGACTCCAGCCTGATCGCCAAGAAGCTAGCGCCGTTTCGTGTTGTGGTCTGTGCCGCGCCGGAGGTTCTGGAGCGTTATGGTGTGCCGGAGAAACCAGAAGATCTCGCCAACATGCCCTGCATCGTCGACAGCAATCACCGGGTGAAACGGGCCTATACGTTTGACACCGATGACGGGCGAATTTCTGTGCGGGTCAAGGAACGCATTGCAATCAACACGCCCAGTGTTATCCGCATCGCCGCTCTCTCTGGACTGGGGTTTTGCCAGGTCCCGCATCTTACCTTGCGAGAGGACATGGAGGCGGGTCGTCTTGTCCCGGTGCTGGAAGACTATGAGTTGAAGGGGGTTGGCATATACGCGGTATATGCAGAACGTCGGCACATGACCTTGAAGCTTCGTGCGTTCATCGACTATCTCGCCGAGCAGTTTGCCAATCGATCAGAGTGTTGTTGAATGGCTGTGATCTCCGCCACACTCGCGCCTTGCTTTCGATCATAAGGCAGTCGCCATGCGAGGATTGATTCCAGCTTTGGTTATGTTTGTCGCCGGCGTTCACAGCGCTGCGGCCCATCCGCATGTTTGGGTGGATGCCGAAGCTGAGATCCTGTTCGACGACAGCGGAGCCATCACGGCCATTCGTCAGGCGTGGCGTTTCGATGAGGCGTTTTCGGCCTATGTTATGCTTGGCCTCGACGTGAATGAGGACGGTATTTACAGCCGCCAGGAGACAGCCGAACTGGCGGAAATCAACGTTACGTCGCTCGCCGACTTCCACTATTTTACCAGCATTGCCGGCGCGCAGACCACCGATCGTCTGGGCGATCTTTACTCGCTCCAGTTTGATGGTCCGCGGGACTATTACATCGATCATGACGGTGTGCAGGCGACGCTGCATTTCACCTTACCGCTCGAACAGGCGCTTCTACCGCGGGCGCATGATTTGGTCGTCGTTGACATCTTTGATCCAGAGTACTTTGTCGCGTTTTCGCTCGTCGAAGATGATCCGGTGACATTGGCAGGTGCACCACCGGCCTGTGGTTTGACCGTCGATGAACCGCCTGAGCTTGACGACAGCTATGCCAGCATTTTGTCGCTTATTCCTGCCGATGGTGTGGTGCCCGAGGAGTTGCTGCCGGTGACCACGGCGCTCGCGAACCGCGCGCGCATTGTGTGCAGCTAGAGTGCGCTTTCCCGCGATGGCAAAGAAATCGGTTCTCCTGCTGCTGATGTTGATCGGCGTTGGGTGCGGTACGGCGTTCGCCAACCCATTTGGCTCGGTGGTCCCCAGCGAACCCGTGCCAGGATTTGGCTTCGCGAATCTCATCGCTTGGACGGCCTCGGCGCAGGCCGTGTTTTACGACGGGCTGACGAGTGCTTTACGGCAGGTTTCATCGTCGCCGAGTGCTTTGGCTCTCTTGCTGGGCCTTTCCTTCGCCTACGGCGTCGTTCATGCCGCCGGTCCAGGTCACGGCAAGGTGGTGATCGGCTCCTACATGCTGGCCAGTGGGGAAACCGCGCGCCGCGGTGCTTTGCTGGCCATCGGAGCTGCGATGGTTCAGGCCACCATGGCAGTGGCCCTTGTCGGACTGCTGGCCGGCCTCTTCAACCTTTCCCGCTCAGCGCTCTCCTCCACAACCATCACGCTGGAACGGTTTAGCTACGGGTTGGTTATCGTGCTTGGGCTCTATCTTCTCTACCGGGCAGCAAGGCGCCTGGCGGGCAGAAAGACCGTGGCTGAGGAAGCCACACTTCCGGTCCATGGTCATAATCATCACCACGACCATCACGGGCACGATCATGCCCATGAGCATGCACACGATCACTCTCATGATCACCATGACCATGACCATGGAGCGCATTGCGATCATGTTCACATTCCCGATGCGCAGAGCCTTAAGGGGTCTCAGGGCTTTGCTCAGACCGCCATGCTCATTTTGGGCGCGGGCGCGCGACCCTGTACGGGCGCGCTTTTGGTTTTGGTGCTCGCCCTTTCCCAGGGGCTCTTCTGGGCTGGCTCGGCGGCGGCCTATGCCATGGGCGTCGGCACGGCTCTGACGGTCGGCATGCTCGCCGTGCTTGCCGGTGCCTTGGCACGGTTTATCGATCGCAGAACCCATAGTGAGACCGCCGATGCCTCGCGCGTTCTGCGATGGATGCCACACGTTTTGAGTTTTGGCGGCGGCGTGCTAATCGTTGGGTTCGGAGCACTGCTGCTCGCCGCTTCTTTGGCCCGTTAGGTCCGTTCGCTTTATTCACCCCGCGCCGCGCTGACAAAGGCATCGAAGAGTGCCGTGGAGGGCGGATCGGCATCGGTCGTCTGGCTGGCCCAATACTCCGGGTGCCATTGCACACCCAGCGCAAAGCTTCTGGCATCTGTCACGCTGATCGCCTCGATGGTGCCGTCATCCGCGGTTGCCTCGATGGTGAGACCGTCGCCCAGCCGGGCAATCGCCTGCTTGTGGACTGAATTCACCAAAAGCGTGTCGGCCTGAAGGATGTAGGCGAGCTTTCCCCCCGTCTGAAGCTTCACTTCGTGGCGATTGGCAAAGCGCTCCTCGACAGGTGCGGTCGCTTCGGGACCCAGATGGTTGAACCGGTCATCTTCGGTGTGAATGTCAGTTGCCAGTGTTCCGCCCATTGCAACGTTCAATTCTTGATGACCGCGGCAGATTGCCAGCAATGCCTTGTTCTGATCGAGCGCACCGCGAATGAGCGGAAGCGTCGTTGAATCGCGGTCATGGTCGTACGGCTCATGGGCTGTGGTCGGGTCTTCGCCATATACAGCCGGATGCACATTGGTGCGTGAGCCTGTCACCAGAACACCATCGGCGCCGGCGATGAGGCTGGCTATGTCCAATGCCTCACCAAGCGCCGGTACGATGACCGGCAGTCCACCGGCCTGCATAACAGCGCGCAGATAGGTATCGATGGCGGCGTGCCAGCGGTAGGAATCCAACTCGCGAATGTCGGCAGAAACGAGAATGAGGGGGGGTAGCGGACTGCTCACGGGGGACCTTTCTTGCCGGTGAATCAAGCAGATAAGGACTTTGCCTTATCTTTAATCATAGAGCCTTGAAATCATGAAAATATTTTTGGGCTTATCCATTCGTCTATGGGGTCGACTACGAGGGCTTGTGCTGGATGATGCTTTGGGCTTTAAGTGCCCCAGCCGCATAGGGCCTATGCAATTTACGCATGGCTGGGTTCTGTAACGGTTACAAGAACATCCGCTAGAAAGACGTTTGGGAGGACTTCTATATGGATCGTCGTTCATTCATCAAAAAGGCTGGCGTGGTCACGGCAGGTGCTGCCGCTTCGACAACGCTTGCAGCCCCGGCCATCGCCCAGGGCAATCGTACGCTCACCATGGTTACCTCGGTGCCGGACGGGTTCGCGATCTTTGATGATGCCGCTCAGCTTGCCGCTGACTACATCACCGCAATGTCAGATGGTCAGCTGACCATCAACAAAATGCCAGCCGGTAGCCTGGTTGGCGCTTTTGAGGTTTTTGACGCTGTGTCGTCAGGTCAGGCCGACCTTTATCACTCGGCTGAGTACTACTTCCTCAACCAGCATCCCGGCTTTGCCTTCTTCACCTCCGTGCCGTTCGGCATGACCGGTCAGGAAATCACCAGCTGGTACCATCACCGTGGCGGTAAAGAGTTGCACCACAACCTTGCTGGCCTGTTCAACCTCAAGCCGTTCCTTTGCGGCAACACGGCCATGCAGCCGGGTGGTTGGTTCAACACCGAAATCAGCTCAGCTGATGACCTTCAGGGCCTACGTTTCCGCATGCCGGGTCAGGGTGGTCAGGTTCTCGGTCGCCTTGGCGCATCGGTTCAGAACATTCCTGGTGGTGAAATCTATCAGGCGCTTGCGTCTGGTCAGATCGACGGTGCTGAGTGGATTGGTCCATTCGCTGATGAGCGTCTTGGCTTCCAGGAAGTCACGAACACCTACTACACCGCTGGCTTCCATGAGCCTGGTTCGGCGCTTGCCCTGTCCTTCAACCTTGAAGTTTGGGAAAGCTTGACGCCTGCTCAGCAGCAGATCGTGGAAGTGGCCTGTGAGGCCGTACACGCCAACAACCTGTCCATGTCTTTGGCAGAAAACGGTGCTGCTCTTGCCCGTCTTCAGGCCGCTGGCGTGCAGGCTCGCGAATTCCCAGATGATGTTTGGGATGCGTTCGGTAGCGCTGCTGCCGAAGTTCGCGAAGAGAACATGGCTGACCCGCTCTACGCTGAAATCGCTGACAGCTACTTCGCCTCCCTGGCGGAATCGTCCAGCTGGTTTGAGCTTGGCGACGGCGAATACATGCGCCAGCGCAACCGCGTTAACGCAGGCTAAGCCGACGATTGGATCGCGCCCCGTCCGGACCGTGTTCGGGCGGGGCTCTTCCTATCGGGGACATTGGTTGCGCCGCGCCTTTTAGGAAGCGGCGTCACTTCTGGGGTGCATCCGCATGATCGATTTTCTTATCTGGCTTGTGCAAAGCATTGCCCTTGCGCCCTATCATCTGTTTCTCGCCATTGTGAATCCGCATCTTTGGCTCGACTGGGGCAACCCGGAAGCGCTGGTGCGGTTCATCTATTATGGCGGATCGATTGAGTTTCTTTTCGTCGTTCTGACGATCTTCATCTTCATCACCGCGCTTGGCATGGTCTGGAAGCGCTCCATCCTGTGGGGCGGCGTCCGCGGCCTTGAGTGGATGGCCAACACCGTTGGGCGCGCGGTCGCCTGGGTTGGCCTCCTCATGGTCCTGCAGCAGGTGATGATCGTCTTCTTGCAACGGATATTCCGGGTCGCTGAAATTCAGCTTGGCCCTCTTGGTTCGGCGTTTACCCGTGACCTTTCCTGGTGGTCAGAAGAGCTGAAGCTCTACAATGCGATGGTCGTGTGTTTGTGCGTCAGCTACACCTTTGTGCAGGGCGGGCATGTGCGCGTTGACCTCTTTTATTCCTCGGTCAAACACCGCACCAAGCGCATCATCGACATGATGGGCAGCCTCCTGTTCATGATGCCGGCCATAATCATCACCTATCTTTACGCCTGGTTCTTCATGTGGCGGCACCTGGTGGTGCCGAACCCTTCGGCGACGACGCCGCTGGATCGGATGCTGATGCAGTCGCGCATTTTGCGCTGGAACGTGGAGACCATCGGCTTCAGCCCCAATGGCTTTGACGCCTACTTCCTGTTCAAGGTCCTTTTGGTCGCCTTCTGTGTCCTCGTCTTCCTGCAGGCGGTGGCGTTTTTCTGGCGCTCCTATCTGGAGCTTGTCGAAGGGGAGGCGAGCGCCGGCAAGTACCATGACAAAGACGTCATGGGCGACGACGCAGAGGATCTTCAGCACGAAGTGCATACGGGATCGACGTGATGCGGCCCCTCACACGACCCTGTGCGTTCACGAGGTAGTTCGGACTTATGCTTTTTGGATTGGATGGGGTCGAAGTTGGCCTGATCATCGTCTTCTTGACGCTGTTCGCCGGCATCATGACGGGTTTCCCGGTCGCGTTTGCCATCGGCGGCGCCGGGGTTATCTCGTTTGCGATCATCGCGGTTCTGGATTCGGCTGGAATTCTGATCCACCAAGCGATTGATGTTTCGTCCGAAGAGTATCGGGCGCTGGTTGCGGAGGGTATTGCGCGCGATGCGATATCCGTCTTCCGATACCCAGAGTTACCGCGTATCGAAGAGCATTTGTTCCCCGGTGGCTGGGAACAGGCGATGGAGCGCAACATCTCCTTCATCGTCAACCGCATGAACGAGCGGGTGATTGCCGGTCAGTCCATCGACACGCTGCTTGCCGTTTTGATGTTCGTGATGATGGGCATCACGCTGGAACGCTCGAAGATCGCTGAAGATCTCTTGACGACCATGGCCCGGGTGTTCGGCCCGCTGCCTGGCGGTCTGGCTGTTTCCATCGTCACCGTGGGCGCTTTCCTGGCTGCTTCGACGGGCATTGTCGGCGCGACCGTCGTCACCATGGGTCTCCTCGCGCTGCCGACCATGCTGCGCAACAATTACTCGCCAGAGCTGGCGACAGGTGTGATTGCAGCCTCCGGCACGCTTGGGCAGATCATCCCGCCGTCGATTGTGATCGTTCTGCTGGGAACCCTGGTCGGGGATCTTTATGCAACGGGGCAGGAAACACGGGCGCAATTTGCCGGTTGTACCGATGCGCTCACCTATCTAGGCGAACCAGCCGTGCTGTCGGTCGGAACTTTGTTCCAGGCCGCGCTGCTTCCAGGCATCTTCATCGCCTTCCTCTATGCGCTCTATGCGTTTGGCTTTGCGGTCCTTAATCCCAGCAAGGCGCCGGCCGTCCAATTGGGCGACGGTTCGTCTGAACCGGTTGGCCGCAACCATGCTCTGACATGGTACCTGGCTGCTCCGGTCGGCCTGATCGCCGCTGTTGTTCTGGGCATGAATGTTGGCATGATCGGCTCGCAGAACATTGATGTGTCGATCTATTCAGATGTTACCGAAGGCGCCAGCCTGCGCACCAACGTGTCCCCAGAGTGCCAGGCCTCCATGATTGAGCTTCATGGCCAGGACGCTTGGGACGAAGCGGTAGCTGAAACTGCAGCGATCGCGGCAGCTGGCGGCCAAGAAGAGCTTCGTGAACTGACCGACGAAGAGTTTGCTGCTGCTGAGGCTGAAGCTGTTTCGGCTGCTTCGCCCGTTGGCCTTGGCGTCACTGCTCTGTTCACGATCCTCGCCCTGGTGTTGATCCTGGCGCGCGGCGTGTCGCCGTCGGCTAATCCAACTCCGCTTTTGATCGGTGCGGGCGGGGTTGTTCTGGCGATCATCGTCGACGTTCTTCTTGTTGGGCCGCTTACCGGTCCCGGTGCGACCTTTGCGATCCTCGCCATCCCTGTGCTGATCACGCTGTATGGCTGTCGCCATGCCATGGGCCGGCTTGCGCAGAACGAGTTGTTGCGCGTGGTGTTCCCGCCGCTCATTCTCATTGTGGCTGTGCTGGGCTCGATCCTCGGCGGCATCACCAACCCGACGCCGGCTGCGGCGCTTGGCGCTGCGGGCGCCATCATGCTGGCGGCTTATCGCAAGTTGAAAGATGAGCAGTCGCCGTTCGGCAAGTACATCATCTGGGCCAGCTTCGCGTTGATCATCATGATCATCCTTGGCGTCAACTTTGATTTGCGGACCACCCGCGAAGTGGTGCCAATGGAAGACTGGGTTGCCTTCATATTCGCCCAGCTTGCCTATCACGGTGCCTTCCTTGGCCTGCTCTATAGCTGTTGGGTTCTGCTGCGCGGCAAGGTGCTGACACCGGTGGTGCGCGAGACGGCCAAGGTCACGTCGATGGTGTTCACCATTCTCATCGGCAGCCAGTTGCTCAACCTGGTGCTGATCTCGTTTGGTGGCGAACACCACATCCAGCAGTTCCTGCGATCCTTCGACAATGAGCTTGGTGTCTTCCTCATCGTCATGCTCATCCTGTTTATTCTGGGATTTGTGCTCGACTTCCTGGAAATCATCTACATCGTGATCCCGATTGTCGGACCAGTGATCTATGGCGGTACGCTCGACCCGGCCTGGGTGACGATCATGATTGCCGTCAACCTTCAGACGTCGTTCCTCACGCCGCCCTTCGGGTTTGCGCTGTTCTATCTTCGCGGTGTTGCACCACCGACAGTGACAACGGGCCATATCTATCGAGGGGTGCTTCCCTTTGTCGGCATCCAGGTGATCGCCTTGGGGTTGTTGTGGCTCTTCCCAGGCATCGTCACCATCGTTCCGGACCTGTTGCCTTAGCACCCAAGCTCGTGTCCTCTAGACCTTCTGGAACCCTAAGGAGGTCTTCATGAGCGGACGCACAGCGCTCGTCACCGGTGCCAATCGCGGGATTGGTAAAGCGATTGCGGATGGTCTGGCCGCTGATGGTCTGAACGTGGTGCTGGTCGGTCGCGATGGCGATGCGCTGGCGGATGTTTTCCTGGAGTTGCACAGCAAGCACCCCAATGTGGAAATGCGGACGCTGACGATGGATGTCAGCGACCCTGGCTCTATTCGCCAGCAGCTCAGGAAGCTCCCCAGTGACGATGTGACCGTGGATGTGCTGGTCAACAATGCCGGTATCCTGCCCGACGGGGACATGCTCACCATGCCTTGGGACGATATTGAGCAATCCACCCGCATCAATGGGCTTGGACCCTTGCTGCTGATCCGCGAACTGGCCCCGGGCATGGCCAAGCGTGGTTATGGTCGGATCGTCAATGTGTCGTCGGGTTGGGGGTCGTTGAATGGCCTTGGGCCAGGCGCATACGGCATCACCAAAGCGTTTCTCAATGCAATCACGATCAAGGCTTCGCGAGAGGTGCCACGGTCGATCAAGGTCAACGCCATGTGCCCGGGTTGGGTGCGCACACGGATGGGCGGGTCAGGCGCGGATCGTTCGCCCGAGCAAGGGGCGGATACGGCGATCTTTCTGTCAACGCTGCCGGACAATGGTCCCACCGGTCAGATCTTTCGTGACCGACAGCAAATCCCCTGGGATGAGTGAACCGACCGCCCGATAATCCGGCCTTCTGGGCACAAATCCATCTCTTGGTAAGGCTTTGGACCGACACTGTTGCTGTTGAGTTTGCGGCTTGATGGCGACGCATGTTGGTCATCACTCGCCGCGTGTTGCGTAAGCGTAGTGGTGGAGGCCCACCCGATGAGTGATGCGATTAAGGCGTCGCCGGAGGCGATCAGCCGATTTGGCGAAGCGCTGAAGTTGGCCGGCTTTCCAACCAGTGGGCTTGTTCTCAACGCCTTTGGTCCCGCCTATGCCGATCTCGACGCGCTCGCCAATGCTGCCATCGAAGCTCATGGATGTACGTCAATTGGACCGCGGGCTCTGCTAGAAAGCGAAGATCAGATCGCGACCCATTTCGTTGGGCCGCCTGATCGTTTGTTTGTCCTGTTGGACGCTGGATATGGCGCGGTGCTTGAAACCGCCCTCTTGGCTGGTGGCCCGATTTTTCCGATCGTCCGCCAGGCTTCACAGACGCATGCCGTGATGGTGAGCGACGTTATGAGCGATCCGGCTTTGGGTCCCTATGCGGTCCGCAAGGACGGCCAGGGGTCGTTTGTCCTTTTGGACGGCGTCGACATGCAGGTAATGCGTCCGACTGGTGATACGGCGCTCGCCGACGGGATGGTTGGTGAAGTCGTTTTGGAAACCGCTGATGGTGGCCAAATGCGCACGGGCGTTCTGAGTGCGATTGATCAGGTGCCACACAGTGGGCAGGATCGAAAGCTCGTTGGGTGGATGGGTCTGGCCACCGAAACAATCAGGCTGGATGAGGACCACTCGGTCTCGAAGGGTGATGTTGAGGCGATTATCGCGACCCATGAGGATGTGTTGGATGCACGCCTGATCGCTTGTGAGCAGCAAGCGGCAGAGGAGACGCAGTCTCCAATCCTTCAGGTAGAAACCGAAGCCGGCGACTGGATAGACGGTGATCTCAAGCGCGCCTTTGAAGAGCGCACCGGCGTTGAGCCGCGCATCGAGCGCCTGCTTCCTGGACAGTTGCCCAACACTGGGCGCGTTCTGGTTCGCGCTGCGGCCTGAAGAAAAAAGGCCGGGATTGCTCCTGGCCTTCTCATTGCTTTCTTTTAAAGAGATCTAGCGCGTCAGCGTGATGCGGCCATCAAGCGCCGGAGCGAACTCACCCAGGCTGCGCACATGGACCATCACCTCATTGGCCATTAGCTTGGCATCTTCCTCGCGGACGAGACGCGGCGCCTCGGCAAAGACTGAGTAGCCATCACCGCCGCGGCCCATAAAGTCGTTGGTGGCCACAGAGTAAGTGCTGGTGGGGCTAAGAGGCGCATCACCGATTATGATCGATGTCACGCGGTCGCCAGCTTCGCGAGTGAGATCAGCTTCAATCATCATGCCGGAGACCTGCGGGAAGCGACCGGAGCCATCTTCCACGCGGGAGAAGCCGTTTTCGAGCGCAGCGAGAACCTCAGCGCCGGTTAGCTGGATCATGATGTTGACGTTGCCAAACGGCAATTCAGTCAGGATGTCACGGCGGGTGATTTCGCTGCCCGGCTCATAGACCTTGTCGGCGCGGATGCCACCGCCATTGGTGATGGCAATGTCGGCACCCACAGCGGCGCGCATGCCATCTGCCACGAGGTTGCCCATGGTTGCCTCACCGGAGCGCACCGATGCGCGGCGCGAGTCAAGTTCAGCGGTGATGGTGCCAATGGTGACGTTCAACTCCTCATCGAGGATCGCGTTGAACTCATCGACGCGGGCCTGCACTTCCACATCCTGCCCCAAACCCAATGTTGCGATGGGGCGGAAGCCAAGCTCCCAACCAACGCGGCGGCGGTCGCCTTCGCGGATGGTGGCGGTGATGTCGACAGCGGTCACATAGTCGGCCTGCTCGCGTGATTCCACCAGGGCCGAGCGGCCGTCGTACTCGATGCGCAGATCGTGATCATCGCCCGACAGGATGAGGTCGAACTCGCCGGTTTCCTGCATCTCGCGGTCGATGCCGATATGGTTGTGTGTGATGGCGACAATCATGTCGGCGCCCGCATCGCGCAGGGCTTCTGCCTGGGCCAGGCCGGTTTCCATGGCGCCGGCGATCTGCAGGCTTTCTGGCGAGGATTTCACCACAGCGTCTTCGGCGGTCAGACCAATGATGCCAACCATGAAGCCGTCCACATCCATCATCATGGTGTCGGCAAAGCCGTCGAGCACTGAGCCGTCTTCGTTGCGCAGATTGGCGGCGAGAAGCGGTGCTTCCAACTCGCCCATACGCGCGCGAAACACGTCTTCACCGAAGTCGTACTCATGGTTGCCTGGAACGAAGATGTCCGGCGGGACCATGTTGAACAGCTCAATGATGTGCTCGCCCTGATCGAAGCTCGACAGAAGGGACGGCGAGATGACGTCGCCCGCAACCGCGAACACCAGGTTTTCATTGGCGGCGCGCTCGGCGGCGACGACTGTGGCCATACGGCCAAAGCCACCCTGGTCGGAGAAGTTGTCCACCGTGTCGACGTCGTTGACCAAAAGGAATGTCAGATTGACTGTTGTTTCCTGCGCGAAGGCCGGTGCGGCCAGCACGGTTGTTAGCGCCGCTGCGGCAAGCAGGCGTGATGGTATATGGAACATGGAAGGCACTCCCTTTTAGTGATGTTGTCTTGTTGATTGGCTTGCCATGGGGGCATCGCGGCTCTGTGACGGCACCATGACAGAAATATAACAGCAGGCAAGCAAGTCGGTGCTGAGCTTTTGGGCACGCCTTCGTGGTGCGCTGTGACTGCGTCAATCTGCGCGGGTGGTGGGTTGATCTGACCCATCCAATTGGATTGCAGCTTCGTATAATATATTAGTGATATGCCGTGCGATCGGGCGTCGGCGACCTTTATAAGACTTTTAGGCCGTCGGGAGCAGCCAAACCGTGAACAAGCACGACCCTTTTTCCTTTGAAGACGCCACGCCGCTGAAGACAGGTCAGGGGCCTGAGGACGCTGCGGAGATCAACCGTTCGCTTGAGACGGCGTCTTTGCCAAAGGACCATCCGGCTGTGTCGTTCGGAAAAGTTGGCGTGCTGATCGTCAATCTAGGTACGCCAGAAGGCACGAGCTTTTGGCCGATGCGCCGTTATCTGGAAGAGTTTCTGACCGACAGCCGCGTGATCGAGTGGCCCAAGGCGCTGTGGTATCCGATCCTTTACGGCATCGTGCTCAACACCCGTCCCGGCCGCAAGGGCAAAGACTACGCAACCATCTGGAACGATGAGCTTGATGAGAGCTTTCTGCGGACCTACACGCGATCGCAATCTGACAAGCTGGCCGAGCGCCTGTCTGACTTCGACAATGTCATTGTTGATTGGGGCATGCGCTACGGCAATCCATCCATCGGCTCGCGCCTGGATGCACTGAAGGACCAGGGCTGCGACCGCATCGTGCTCTTCCCGCTCTACCCGCACTATGCCGCGGCGACGACAGCCACGGTGAATGACAAAGCGTTTGCACATTTGATGAAGCAGCGCTGGCAGCCTGCGCTGCGAACGGTGCCGGCCTATCATGATGAGCCGGTCTATATCGATGCGCTGGCCTGTTCGATCGAAGAGCATCTGGCGGGGCTCGATTTCGAGCCGGATGTCATTCTGGCCTCCTATCACGGCATCCCGGAGAGCTATTTCAAAAAGGGCGATCCCTATCACTGCCAGTGCCACAAGACGACGCGCCTCGTTTTGGAGCGCCTTGGCTGGGAGAAGGGCAAGATCATTACCACGTTCCAGTCCCGCTTCGGACCTGAAGAGTGGTTGCAGCCTTACACCGACAAGACGGTGGAGAAGCTTGCCAGCGACGGCGTGAAAAATATTGCCGTCTTCAATCCGGGCTTTGTCTCAGACTGCCTGGAAACGCTGGAAGAGATCGCCATGGAAGCCCATGAGATCTTTGAAGAGCATGGCGGCGAGAACTTCAGCTACATCCCGTGCCTTAATGATAGCGACAATGGCATGCGGGTTCTTGAAGCCGTGGTGCGCCGCGAGCTCCAGGGCTGGGTGCGATAAGGCCTAACCAGCCGCCAGCATTACTGCTGGCGGCCTGATTTCAGCTGCTCTTGGCGCCTAGAAATCCTGGCGAAGGCCAAATACCTTCAAAATTTCAAAGCCTTACTTGGTCAATGTGCCCATTGACCAAGATTGTACCCGTTTGTCGTCGAACCCATGTAAACCAGAGCAGTGGGGTTTTGCCGATTCGATGAGGTGCAGTGATGAATGGTCTTTTCGGCCTTCCTATTGGTGGCTTTGACATTGTGATCATCGTGCTGCTGGCGCTTGTGATTGCCCTGATCTTCATGGGCATCAAGCAGGTGCCGCAGGGGTTCAACTTCACCGTTGAACGTTTTGGCCGTTACACCTCAACCCTGCGGCCAGGACTCAACCTGATCGTTCCGTTCTTCGATCAGATCGGCGCGCGGCTCAACATGATGGAGCAGGTGCTCGACGTTCCAAGCCAGGAAGTGATCACGAAGGACAATGCCACCGTTACGGTCAACGGGGTTACCTTTTTCCAGATCATGGATGCTCCACGTGCGGCCTATGAAGTCGCGGGGCTGGAAAACGCGATCATCAATCTAACGCTGACCAACATCCGCACCGTGATGGGCTCAATGATGCTCGATGAGCTGTTGTCCAACCGCGATGAAATCAATGCCCGCCTGTTGCGCGTCGTCGATGCGGCGGTTGATCCGTGGGGTGTGAAGATCACCCGTATTGAGATCAAGGATATCGACCCGCCGCGCGATCTTGTCGACGCTATGGCCCGCCAGATGAAGGCGGAGCGCGATAAGCGTGCCGCCGTTCTGGAAGCTGAAGGCTTGCGGCAGGCAGAGGTGCTGCGCGCCGATGGTGACAAGCAGGCCCAGATTCTGGAAGCTGAAGGCCGGCGTGAGGCCGCTTTCCGCGACGCTGAGGCGCGCGAACGCTTGGCCGAAGCCGATGCAAAGGCGACCGAGGTGTTGTCGACGGCCATTGAATCGGGTTCCGCTCAGGCGGTGAACTACTTCGTGGCCGAAAAGTACGTCAAAGTGCTGGGCGAAATCGCAGCCTCGCCCAACCAGAAAACGCTGATGATCCCGCTTGAGGCGGCTTCTGTCATCGGATCGGTCGCTGGCATTGGCGAGATTGCCAAGGCAGCCTTGGGCGACACCAAAACGGAGAACAGGTCATGATCACGCAGGCCCTGACGCAGTTGGGCAATTGGGCCTGGCCTGCTCTGGGCCTTGTGCTTCTGGCACTGGAGTTGGTGGCCCCTGGCACTTTCTTCATGTGGCTTGGCCTTGCCGCTCTTGCGGTTGGGGCCATTGCCTTTTTCGTTGATCTTGGCTGGCAGATCGAGCTTGTTCTGTTCGGCGTTCTGGCGCTTGTTTTTGTGATCCTTGGCCGCCGCTACTTTGCGCGGCGCGGTGACAACAACACGGACACGCCTGGCCTCAATGCCCGGGCGACATCGTTTGTCGGGCGTGAACTCACTTTGCACGAACCGCTTGTGGACGGCACTGGCCGGGTGAAGATCGGCGATACGTTATGGCGTGTTGAAGGCCCTGATATGCCGGCAGGGACCCGGGCACGGGTGACAGCGGCTAGAGGTGGCACCTTGCAGGTGGAACGGCTTGAGGCGTGAGCGCCGCCGTCCTTAAAGCTGGTGATCGTGCGGGATCGGCGGCTCTTCGCGCATCAACAAGATGGTGATGCGGCGGTTGGCCGGTAGCTCTGGGTCGTTGGCGAACAGCGGTTCGGTATCGGCATTGCCGACGACAGCGGCGAACCGTTCTAACGGCACGCCTGATTCCTGCAAAATACGGCGTGTTGCGTTGGCTCGGTCGGCGGACAGTTCCCAATCGGTATAGGCCGGGTTGAGCGGTGGCGCGCTGGAGGCCGATGTGTGGCCTGTGATGCGCACGCGGTAAGGGAATTGGCGCAGGACCGGGCCCATTTGTTGAAGCAGAAGGCGGGTTGTCTCGAACGGATAGCGCGATCCTTCAGGGAACATGGACCGGCCATCTTGATCGACCAGCGAGACGTGCAGTCCATCCTGATCTTCTTCCATCACGATGTGCTGGGAAAGTTCGGTGATCTCCGGCAGGCGCTGCCAGGCCTGACGCAATGACGCAGCGGCGGTGGCGAAGCGGCGCGGTACCTCAGTTTCTGCCTGCTCAATCGTGTGGGTGTTGGCCTCTGGCCCCTGCAAGGGACGCATATCGTGCCGCTCGGTGGCAAACTCGGAATCTTCTGGTGTTTCCACGATGCCAACGCGGCGGACAAAGTCGCGCATGGGCGCGCCTTCAAGCTCGATCATACCGGCGCGGCGGACCGAATCCTGGCTGCCGAAGGCATCGCGCATCGAGCCAGCCACGACCTGTAGTTTCTGCTGGTCCTGGATCGAGAAGGAAATGATGAGGACGAAGAAGCACACCAGAATGGACATGAGGTCAGCGAATGTGACCAGCCACTCTGGAACGCCCCCGCCTGATGCTTTTTTTCGCGCCATATCAGCGACCGTTCCCTAGGCCGCCTCGGCCAATTCTGCCCGCGCCTTTTCCGGCAGATAGGCGAGCAACATTTCGCGGATAAGGGTCGGACTCTTGTTCTCGCGAACCTGGGCGATGCCATCGATGACGAGCGACAGGTTGATTTCTTCCTCGCCCAGTTTGGCTTCCAGCTTGTCGGCGATCGGCAGGCACAGAAGGTTGGCGAGGATGGCACCGTACATGGTCGTCAAAAGCGCGATGGCCATGGCCGGACCAATGGTCGATGGATCGTCCATGTTGGCCAGAAGCTGCACCAGACCAACCAGCGTCCCGATCATACCGAAGGCTGGGGCGGAGTCACCAAGTGCTTTGAAGACGCGCTGACCCTCGGTCAGGCGCTCAATGGACAGGTCGCGCTCACGCTCCAAACTGTCGCGGATGAACTGCGGCTCATAGCCATCGGTCACATACTGCGTGCCTTTTTGCAGAAGCGGGTGGGAAACCTCGACATTCTCAAGGCCGAGCGGGCCGCTCTTGCGGACCACGTCGCCAAGATTGGCGATTTCCTCAACCAGCTCCGTTGGGCTGATCTTTTTGTGGGTGAAGGCCGTCTTGCCGCCAAGCGCCAGTGCCTGCCCGATGCCGGACAGCGGAAAGCGGATCAAGGTGGCGGCAAAGCCGCCGCCAATCACGATAAGAACGGATGGGAGGTCAATGAACTGGCCGATACTGCCGCCAAGCAGCATGGCGGTTACCACCACGCCCGTGCCGGCGACGATGCCGATGATTGTTGCAAGATCCATAAACTGTCCCGCCGACGTCTTGTTGTCCGACCGCTTCTGGTCCGTTGACGCACACGCTACCGCCCGGATGGGAAACAAGAGCTAAATGGGAAACGGCCAAATTCGGCCCTGCGGGCAGAACTTCATTTAGGGTTAGCGGATGGTAAACGGCGCTGAAACACGTCGTTAACCCTGCGCGTTTAAGCTTGGTTAATCCTTGCCACACGCCAGGTCTGGCGGATGAATCGGCGGCGACAGCCCCGGTTTGCTGCCCGCTGGCTGCCCATGGTGTTGCAGCCGTAACCGATGATGTCGCGTAGCTTCTCCCTCTTGTGCCTTTGCCGTGTCGGCGCCGTGATTGTCGGGGCCTTTTTTGTGCTGCTTGGCGCATTTGATGCGATGGCGCAGGATCAGTCTTTGGATTTGCGTTCGTCTTTGGATGGCAATCAGCCGCCGCCCAATCCAACCGCTCCCCCGGCGCCGGTTGGTGGGTTTCCAGAGGTGGTTGAGGAGCGCGTTCCCGGCGCCCGGTTCGATGGCGCGGGCCAGTTGGATGCCGAAGCGCGTTCGACATTGGAAGCCGAACGACTGCAACGTTTCTCCTTGTCTGACGATGCGCTGATAACCGGTTCCACCGACGGTCCGGATGGGTCCGGCACCGGTCCGGCATCGGTCCGGCGAGGGTCCGACATCGATCCTTATGCGCCCCTTGGTCTGCGTGCCGGGCCATTGACCTGGTTCCCTGAGATTGATGTCGCGGTTGGGTATGATAGCAACATTGATGGCGCGACGGATGCGGTCGCCGTGCGTACGTTGCGGCTCTCGCCAAGTCTTCGGGTGGAAAGCGACTGGGCGCGCCATGGGTTGGAGGCGCAGGTTCAGGGCGAGCTCTTCTTCACCGATGATGCGCGCGCGATAGAGCGTGATCTTGATGCCGATCTTGCCGTGCGCCTCGACCTGCCGGTGGAGACAACTCTCACTTTGCGCGGAGGCTATGCGCTGACCGGTGAAGCCGTCAGCGATCCAGATGCCGTTGCGGGCGCCGATGGATCGACTGATACCCATGACATCACAGCCGGTTTCGATCTTGCTCGCCAGGCAGGGCTGATTGAGGCGACGCTGTCGGCCGATGTGTCGCGGGTTGCTTTTGATGAGACGCTACTTGCCGGTGGCGCCTCCCAATCCAACAGCGATCGCAATCGGCTAGATGGCGAACTGACGCTGCGCCTTGAGCGGTCGACCGGACCGCTAATACGGCCATTTGTTGAGCTTAGTGGGTTCGTGCGCCGGTTTGACCAGGGCCGTGACCGCAATGGATTTGATCGCGACAGTTTCGGTTACGCGCTGCGCGGGGGTATCACCCTTGCTGAAGAACGTCCTTTGCGTGGCTCGCTCTTCATTGGTGTGGAGGGCGAGCGGTTTGAGGACGACCAGCTGGACGATGTTCTGGCACTGACCGCTGGTGCTGGGCTGATCTGGGATGTCACGGCGCTCACCACGGTGACCTTGGATTTGGCAACCGACTTCGATCCGACAACGCAGGCGGGTTCTGGTGTTGGCGTCACGCGTTCGGCCGCACTTGGCCTATCGCACGATCTCAGGCGCAATGTTGAGCTGCGTCTTGGCGCCTCGGTCGATGACACCCGGTTCAGCGGGGTTGATGCGGATACACGGTCCTATACCGGTTCGGCAGGGGTGACGTGGCAATTGTCGCGTACGCTGGCCTTCCGGCTCGACACCTCTTACGAGCACGAACCCGATAGCGATGGCGACACCAACCGTTTTGTTGCCGAGGCCGGCTTTACGCTGAGGCGCTGATCACGCTCTTCGGGCGATGATGTCGCGCAGGGCCTCCTGGAAACCAGGGGCAACGTCAGGCCGAGAAAGCGCGAAGGCGACGTTGGCAGCCAGAAAACCTGATTTCGATCCGCAGTCATAGGTCGACCCTTCAAAGGGCATGGCGAAGAAGGGGTTCCTCTTGTGCAGCGTCAGCATGGCGTCGGTGAGCTGGATCTCACCGCCTGCGCCAGCGGCTTGATTTTCCAAGAGATTCATCACCTCCGCCTGCAAGATGTAGCGACCGGTGATGTAGAAATTGGACGGTGCGGTACCGGGCGCCGGCTTTTCCACCATCTGGGTAATCTGGAAGCCGCCTTCCACCTCTTCTCCTTGCCCGACAATGCCGTACTTGGAGGTTTCTTCAGGCGCGCATTCCTCCACCGAGACGACATTGCCGCCCGTGCGATTGTAGACATCGATCATCTGCGCCAGGCAACCGCGCGGGGCCTGCATGATCATGTCCGGCAAAAGTACCGCAAAGGGCTCATCGCCCACCATCTCGCGCGCGCACCAGATGGCATGACCCAGGCCCAATGGCTCCTGCTGGCGGGTGTAGCTCACCGTGCCGGCTTTGGGCATTTGCTTATCGAGCGCTTCCAGCTCAGCGAACTTGCCACGCTTGGCGAGCGTTTCCTTCAGCTCAATCTGAATATCGAAATGGTCTTCGATGACGGATTTGTTGCGACCGGTGACAAAGATAAAGTGCTCGATGCCGGCATCGCGCGCCTCTTCAAAGACGTATTGAATGACAGGGCGATCAACGACCGTCAGCATTTCTTTGGGCATCGCTTTGGTCGCCGGAAGAAAGCGTGTGCCCAGACCTGCGACAGGAAAAACGGCCTTGCGAATGCGTCGGGTCATGCTTCATTTACCTTGTTCCTGCACTTGTTAACCTGTCCTAGGCCAAGCCGAACGGTTTGAGGAGCCTTGGGCGGTGGCTTTGCCCAGAAAGCTTACGACAGACAACCGGCAGGTCTCTTATGAGTGTCCTTGTAACAGGTGGCGCAGGCTATATCGGATCGCACATGGTCCATGCGCTGGTCGACCGTGACGAACCCGTTGTGGTGATCGACAATCTAACCAGCGGGTACCGGCCCAACCTGCCTGACAATGTGCCTGTGGTGATTGGCGACATTGGCGACCAGATCCTGGTCGAACGGGTTATGCGCACGCATGGTGTCGATGCGGTGGTGCATTTTGCCGGATCGATTGTGGTGCCTGAATCGGTCGCTGATCCGCTCGGCTACTACGCCAACAACACCGTGAAATCGCGCGCGCTGATGGCGGCGGCTGTGAATTGTGGCGTTAGAGCTTTCATCTTCTCATCCACCGCCGCCGTTTATGGCCTGCCGGGAACGCCCTTGGTGGAAGAGGAGGCGCAGCTTGCCCCGATTTCGCCCTATGGCGCTTCGAAGATGATGACAGAGATGATGTTGGCCGACACAGCGCATGCGCATGATTTTGCCTACACGGCCATCCGTTACTTCAACGTGGCTGGGGCTGATCCGGAGGGACGAACGGGCCAGTCTTCGCCCAAGGCAACGCACCTTATCAAGGTGGCCAGCCAAGTGGCCCTTGGCCAGCGGCCCCATCTGGAAATCTTCGGGACGGACTACGAAACGGAAGATGGGACCGGGGTCCGCGACTACATCCATGTCAGCGATCTTATCGCCGCGCACGTTCTGGCCCTTGATCGGCTTCGCTCGGGCGGTGACAGCCTGGTGGTGAATTGTGGCTACAGCCGTGGCTACTCGGTGCGTCAGGTGATCGACATGGTGCAAAGCGTGTCAGGGGTTGATTTTGATGTTCGTGAGGCGGCACGCCGCCCAGGTGATCCAGCGGCGCTGATCGCCAAATCTGACCGCATTCGTGGTGAGCTTGGCTGGACCCCGCGACATGATGATCTTGAGACGATGATCCGCCACGCCTTCTCCTGGGAGGCGCGTATGGCTGGTCGAAACATGCCTTCTACCTAACTGATCTTTTTGAAGGCGGTCTGGGGTGCCCGCCTGCGACTTGAGGAGACAAAGATGATCCGGTCCCTTTGCCTTGCCGTTGTAATGGCTTTGGTTCCAGTTTCTGCCCTGACAAGCGTACCCGGACAGGCTCGCGCCGATGCGGCCTTTCATAATTGGGTTATCCAGTTTCAGGCCGAAGCGCGCAGCGCTGGCATCTCTGATGCCGTGTTGCAGGCAGCCTTTGCCGGCGTGACCTCGCCCGATGAGAGCGTCTTGGAATCGGCAAGCTACCAGCCGGAGTTTGTTCGCCCGATCTGGGATTATCTGGACAGCGCGGTGTCTACCAGCCGTATCTCCAACGGTCAGGAGATGCTGCAGCGTTACGCGACCCAATTGGACGCAATTGAGCAGGCGACTGGTGTGTCCCGGTTCATCGTCGTCTCGATCTGGGGGATGGAATCCTCCTATGGGTCGGTTCTGGACAACCATAACATCGTCAAGCCGGTGATCCGCTCGCTGGCGACGCTTGCCTATGCCGATGACCGCCGTCGCCGGTTTGGCCGCGAGCAATTGATGGCCGCGCTGCGCATCCTGCAGCGCGGGGACACCACCCCTGATCGGATGTTTGGCAGCTGGGCCGGCGCGATGGGACACACGCAGTTCATTCCGACGACCTATCTTGCGCATTCGGCCGATTATGATGGCGATGGCCGTTCTGACATTTGGGACAACATCCCCGATGCGCTTTACTCGACTGCAAACTATCTGCGGGCCTCCGGCTGGGTCGCCGGCCACACCTGGGGGTATGAAGTTGTCATCCCGCAAGGGTTTGACTGGCGCCTCGCGGATGGATCGACGGCGCGCACCTTAGGCCAGTGGGCGCAGCTTGGCCTTCTGCGCACCGGGGGGCGCGACTTCCCGCGTCCAGGTGATGCGGCTGAGTTGCTTGCGCCGGCTGGCTCGGGTGGTCCTGCCTTCCTTATGCTGCGCAACTTCGACGTTATCAAACGCTACAACAATGCGGACTCCTACGCGATTGCGGTCGGCCATCTAGCTGACCGGCTGAAGGGGCTCAGCGCCTTTGCCTCAGGCTGGCCGCGCGAGTTGCAGCCACTGACCCGCGATCAGGTTCAGGAAATGCAAAGGCTTCTGACCCAGCGCGGCTTTTCCACCAATGGTGTGGATGGGCGCATTGGGCCGAACACACGCGCTGCGGTTCGTGCGTTCCAGTCCTCCATCGGGCTGGTGCCGGATGGCTACGCGTCGACGGCGCTTCTGGCGCAACTGGGCGGGTAGGCTTCCGGTATTTCGATTTGAGGAAGGCGGGCTGGGACCTGTTGGTCTCGCCCGCCTTTTTTCGCGCCCGTGTTTCTTGGGCGCCATTTTTCTGCTTGGCTGGCTGTGCTAAGGCCCGCCTATGCGGATTGGTCTTTATAGTCTTCTGGCGGCCTGTTTGGGGGTGGTGTTTGTCGCCGGCTCCTTGGTCACGCCTGCCGAAGCGCAGAGCTGGCGCCAGTCTGACCCCAGCGCCATTGTTCTGCCGTCCCAGCCCGATGGCAGCGGTGCGCGCCGGTCCGGTGGCGGAGGCGGGGGGCTGTTCCGCATCTTCCGGTTTGAACCACAGCGCCAGACGCGACGCCAGCTGCCGCCGCTTGAGCAGCCGGTGGTCGTATTGCCGCCGCCGAAGGACCCCGACGCGATTTCCGTGGTGGCTTTGGGCGATGAGTTCGCCGACCAGATGCGTGAAGGGCTGATTGATCGTTTTGACGGCGACCGGCTTGTTGAAGCCGTGGGCGTTTCCATTCCAGGCTCGGGCCTCACCGACATGTCGGAGCTCAATTGGAATGTTGAGGCCATACGGCGGCTTGAGGACTTCACGCAGATCGGCGCGGTGGTTGTTGCGCTTGGATACAGTGACCGACAGCCTTTGGTGGAGGGCGAGCGACGCTTTGCCTTTGGGACGGTGGACTGGCAGCAACAATACCGGAATAGGGTTTCAAGTCTTGCGCTGACTTTGTTAGCCGAGGGTCACTCAGTGCTGTTTGTTGGTTTGCCGCCGATGGCCGATCCGGTGATGGACGAACAAGTCGGGCTGATCAATCAGGTTATCGAAGAGGCAGTCGCGCCGACACGGGCACGTTTCGTGGACGTCTACACCGGCTTTGCCGATGTGGAAGGCCGCTATACGCGGGTCGGCCCGAACATGGCCGGGGTAGAGAGCACCCTTCGGACCTCCGAGGGCATCTTCTTCAATCGGGATGGCCGTGAAAAGTATGCCCATTTCGTCGAGCGCTTCGTCCCACGCGACGGGCAGGCGTCGGTGGAGCCGGAGGTCTCGGATGTCATCTTCGAAGGCAGCACGCTTGCCGCCGATGGCGTCGGTCCGGTGATCCTGATGACGTCAGGCTTTGCTGATCCTACCGCTGTGTTGGTGCAGGATGCGGTGGAGGTTTTGCCCGAAGAGCCTGACGTGCGGGCGCGGCTTTTGCGCGGCACGGTGAACCCGGCACCCGTTGGGCGCGCGGATCATTTCGTTTGGATCGAGCCGGAAGGCTAAAGACGCGTTCAGCGCGGCAGCGTGGTTTCACCCATCAAATCAAGATCGATGGCGCGGGCTGCCTGACGGCCTTCGCGGATCGCCCAGACCACCAGTGACTGACCGCGGCGAATATCGCCGGCAACGTAAAGCCCATCGATCGAGGTTTTGTAGTCCTGATCGTTGGCCAGAATGTTCTGCCGACGGTCGCGGGCAAGCTCGGCGCCAAAAGCATCGGCGATGCCGTTCTTTTTGGGCCCAGAGAAGCCGATGGCAATCAGCACCAGATCAGCACGTAGCACGAATTCGGTGCCTTCGATCGGCACGCGCTTTTCATCAACGCGCGCGCATTCCACGCCGACAACTTTTCCGTCCTCATCGCCCTTGATGCCAAGCGTGGCTGCCGAGAACTCACGCTCCGCGCCCTCGGCCTGCGAAGAGGAGGTGCGGAACTTGGTTGGCCAATAGGGCCAAATGTTCAGCTTGTCTTCGAGCACCGGCGGGATGGGCCGGATATCTAGCTGGGTGACCGACAGGCAGCCCTGACGGATGGAGGTGCCAATGCAGTCGGACGCTGTGTCGCCACCACCGATCACCACCACGTGCTTGCCAGCGGCATGGATCGGCGGTTCTGGGATGTGCGTTTCCTTGTTCACCCGGCGGTTCTGCTGCACCAGATAGGGCATTGCGTAATGGCAGCCTGTCAGGTCCATGCCCGGCAGTTCAGGGTCACGCGGGGTTTCAGCGCCGGCGGCGATCAGGACCGCGTCGTGCCTTTCCATGAGGTCCGATGGTGCGACGGCCTCCCCACGGCTGTCATCGCCGATGTTCTGGCCGAAGTGGAAGGTCACGCCTTCGGCTTCCATCTGCGTCACGCGCCGGTCGATGTGGTGCTTTTCCATCTTGAAGTCAGGAATGCCGTACCGCAGCAAGCCGCCTGCATCGGGTTCGCGCTCATAGAGATGGACGTCATGGCCAACGCGGGCAAGCTGCTGCGCGGCGGCTAAGCCTGCCGGGCCGGAGCCGATGACGCCGACCGATTTGCCGGTTTTCTCCGTTGGAATTTGAGGCGTGACCCAGCCGTTCTCAAACGCCTTGTCGGCAATCGCCTGTTCCACCGTCTTGATGGCAACCGGGGCGTTTTCAAGGTTCAGCGTGCAGGCTTCCTCGCACGGGGCAGGGCAGATGCGTCCGGTGAACTCGGGGAAATTGTTGGTGGAATGCAGGTCGCGCGCTGCGCCTTCCCAATCGCCGGAATAGACCAGGTCGTTCCAATCAGGGATCTGGTTGTGGATCGGGCAGCCGGTCGGACCGTGGCAGTACGGAATGCCACAATCCATGCAGCGCGCCGCCTGCTTTTTCACGTCCGCTTCGGACATGGGCAGGGTGAATTCCTTAAAGTGCCGGATGCGGTCGCCCGCAGGTTGGTACTTTGAGTCCTGGCGGTCTATTTCCAGAAAGCCGGTGACTTTACCCATACTGTGTCTCCTCGATCCGGCCTATTCCGCCGCCACGCCTTGCAACTGCATGGCTTCCATCTCTTCCAGCGCACGGCGGTACTCCACTGGCATCACCTTCACGAACATCGGGCGATAGGTCTCCCAGTCGTCCAGTATCGTGCGCGCGCGGGCCGAACCCGTGTAGCGGGCATGGTTGGTGATGAGCTGATAGAGGCGTTCGTCGTCAAAGCGGGTCATGTCGGAGGAAAGATCCACGCGGCCTTTGCTCTCCAAGTCACCGCCATGGTGATGGAGTTTCTCCATCAGATCGTCTTCTTCGGGCACTGGCTCCAGCTCGACCATGGTGAGGTTACAGCGCGCGGAGAACAGCTTGTGCTCATCGAGCACGTAAGCAATGCCCCCTGACATGCCGGCAGCGAAGTTGCGGCCCGTTTCACCGAGCACGACGATGACGCCGCCCGTCATGTACTCGCAGCCATGGTCGCCGCAGCCTTCAACAACGGCGACAGCACCAGAGTTGCGAACGCCAAAGCGCTCGCCGGCAATGCCCTGGAAGTAGCATTCGCCCTTCACCGCGCCATAAAGGGCGGTGTTGCCGATGATGATCGACTTTTCCGGAACGATCTGCGTGTTCTCAGGCGGACGCACAACCAGACGGCCGCCGCAAAGGCCCTTGCCGACATAGTCGTTGCCATCGCCAACAAGATCGATGGACACGCCACTGGCGACGAACGCGCCGAAGCTTTGGCCGGCGGTGCCGGTGAGCTTGATAGAGATGGTGTCATCGCGCAGGCCCTTATAGCCATAGCGCTTGGCGACTTCGCCCGACAGCATGGCGCCGACGGAGCGGTCGACGTTTTTCACCGGCAAGTCGATCTCAACCGGTTGCCGGCGCTCCAGCGCGGGCTCGGCCAGTTCGATCAGTTTGCGATCGAGCACATCATCGATCGGATGCTTCTGGGTCTGCGTCCAATAGATGTCCTCAGGCTCGGACTCCGGCCGATAGAAGAGGCGCGAGAAGTCGAGGCCCTTGGCCTTCCAATGGTCGATGGCGCTGTCCTTATCGAGCCAATCGGACTGGCCAATCAGCTCATCAAAGGTCCGACAGCCAAGCTCGGCCATCATGGCGCGTACTTCTTCAGCAACGAAGAAGAAGAAGTTCACCACATGCTCTGGTGTGCCCTTGAAGCGCTTGCGCAGAACCGGGTCCTGCGTGGCGATGCCAACCGGGCACGTGTTGAGGTGACACTTGCGCATCATGATGCAGCCAGCGGCGATCAGCGGCGCGGTAGAGAAACCGAACTCGTCGGCGCCGAGCAGGGCGCCAATCACCACATCGCGGCCGGTACGCATGCCGCCATCGACCTGCAAGGCGATGCGCGAGCGCAGGCCGTTGGTGATGAGCGTCTGCTGAGTCTCGGCCAGGCCAAGCTCCCATGGCGCACCGGCATGCTTGATGGAGGTCAGCGGAGAGGCCCCTGTGCCACCTTCAAAGCCCGACACCGTGATGTGGTCGGCGCGTGCCTTGGCAACGCCGGCCGCAACGGTGCCAACACCCACTTCGGACACCAGCTTCACCGAGATGTCGGCAGCCGGGTTGGTGTTTTTGAGATCGAAGATGAGCTGTGCCAAATCTTCAATCGAATAGATGTCGTGGTGCGGCGGCGGCGAGATAAGGCCCACACCTGGCGTGGAGTGCCGCACTTTGGCGATCACCGCGTCCACCTTGTGACCGGGCAGCTGGCCGCCTTCGCCGGGCTTGGCGCCTTGAGCGACCTTAATCTGGATCATGTCGGCGTTGACGAGATACTCCGTCGTCACACCGAAGCGGCCAGAAGCGACCTGCTTGATCGAGGACCGCTTTGAGCGGCCATCGGGAAGCGGTGTGAAGCGTTCGACCTCTTCGCCGCCCTCGCCGGTGTTGGACTTGCCGCCGATCTGGTTCATGGCGAGCGCCAGCGATTCATGCGCTTCGCGGCTGATGGAACCGAAGGACATGGCACCGGTGGAAAATCGCTTCACGATGTCGTTGGCTGGCTCCACCTCGTCGAGTGCAATTGGCGCACGGCCAAGCTCATCAGCGTTCTTGATGCGGAACTGGCCACGGATGGTGAATCGGCCATTGTCTTCGTTCACTTGGCTTGCGTACTCGGCCCATTTCTCAGGCACGTTGCCACGGACGGCGTGCTGCATGGTCGCCACCACGTCGGGCGTCCACATGTGATCCTCACCGCGCTGGCGGAACATGTACTCGCCGCCAACCGCCAGGGCGCGGGCGAGAACCGGATCGTCGGAGAAGGCATCAGCGTGGCGTTCCACGCTTTCGCGCGCTACTTCGTTGAGGCCGACGCCACCCACCATGGAAGCCGTGCCGAAGAAGAACTCGTCGATGAAGTCCTGCCCAAGGCCGACGGCATCGAAAATCTGCGCGCCGCAATAGGACTGGTAGGTCGAAATGCCCATCTTGGACATCACCTTCAAGAGGCCCTTGCCGATGGATTTAATATAGCGCTCGACGACTTCGCGGTCGTCCACCTCTTCGGGGAAGAGCTCCTTCCCGTGCATGTCAGCGAGTGTTTCGAACGCGAGATAAGGGTTGATCGCTTCCGCGCCGTAGCCGGCGAGGCAGGCGAAATGGTGCACTTCGCGCGCTTCCCCGGTTTCTACCACCAAGCCGACCGAGGTGCGTAGACCCTTGCGGATGAGATGGTTGTGAACGGCAGCGGTTGCCAGCAGCGCTGGCATGGGGATGCGGTCCGGTCCAACCATGCGGTCCGACAGGATGATGATGTTGTACCCGCCATGCACTGCGGCTTCGGCCCGCTCACACAACATGGTGACCGCCTCGCGCATGCCAGCAGCGCCGCGCGCAGACTCGTAGGTCATGTTGAGGGTTTTGGTTTCGAACCGGTCCTCGTAGAGCGAGATGGAGCGGATCTTTTCCAGATCCTGATTGGTCAGGATCGGCTGACGCACTTCCAGGCGCTTGCGACGGGAAAGGCCTTCTAGATCGAACAGGTTCGGGCGTGGGCCGATGAAGGAAACAAGGCTCATCACCAGCTCTTCGCGGATCGGGTCGATCGGCGGGTTCGTCACCTGCGCGAAGTTCTGCTTGAAATAGGTGTAGAGCAGCTTCGACTTGTCTGACAACGCGGAAAGCGGCGTGTCGGTGCCCATGGAGCCCAGCGCTTCCTGACCAGTGATGGCCATTGGCGCCATGAGGATTTTGAGATCCTCCTGGGTGTAGCCAAAGGCCTGCTGACGATCGAGCAGGGACACGTCAGCACGCGAAGGGCGCGCTTCCACGGGCTTCAGATCTTCCAGCACGATCTGGGTCTTCTCCACCCAATCGGCATAGGGGTTAGCACTGGCCAGCTCGTGCTTGATGTCCTCATCGGAGATAATGCGGCCGCCCTCCAGATCGACAAGCAGCATCTTGCCCGGCTGAAGGCGCCATTTTTCGACGATCTTCTCTTCGGGCACGTCCAACGTGCCGGCTTCAGATGCCATGAGGATGTCGCCATCCTCGGTCACCAGATAGCGCGCTGGGCGCAGGCCGTTGCGGTCTAGCGTTGCGCCGATCATCCGGCCATCGGTAAAGGCAATGGCAGCCGGGCCGTCCCACGGCTCCATCAGGGCGGCGTGGTACTCGTAGAAAGCCTTGCGCTCGGCATCCATCACCTGGTTGCCCGACCACGCTTCGGGCACCAGCATCATCACCGCGTGGTGCATCTGGTAGCCGCCCATGAAGAGAAATTCGAGCGCGTTGTCGAAGCAGGCGGTGTCGGACTGACCCTCATAGGAGACCGGCCAAATCTTGGAGATGTCGTTGCCGAAGGCTTCCGAGTCGACCGACGCCTGGCGCGCGGCCATCCAGTTCACGTTCCCGCGCAGCGTGTTGATCTCACCATTATGTGCGACCATTCGGTAGGGGTGCGCGAGCTTCCAGGAGGGGAAGGTGTTGGTGGAAAAGCGCTGGTGGACGAGCGCCAGCGAGGAGGTGAAGCGCTCATCGGACAGGTCGTTGAAGTAGGCGCCAAGCTGGTAGGCGAGGAACATGCCCTTGTAGACAATGGTCCGTGAGGACAGCGAGACGATGTAAAACTCTTCGCCCGACGCGATGCCGCCATAGATAGTGTTGGAGATGACCTTGCGCAGGATGTAGAGCCGGCGCTCGAAGTCATCGCCTTCGGGCGTGTTCGGGCCACGAGCGATGAACACTTGGCGGTGAACCGGCTCCGAGGCTTTGATGTCTTCGGCCTGCGACAGGCAGGAATTATCGACCGGCACGTCGCGCCAGCCCAGGATCGTCTGGCCTTCAGCGGCGACGACCTCGTTCACCACCTCTTCGCAGCGTGCCCGCAGGGCATCATCCTGCGGAAGAAACAAAAAGCCGACGGCATAGTCTTCGGTTGCCGATAGCTCGACGCCCTGCTCGGCCATTTCAGCACGAAAGAATGCATCGGGCTTCTGCACCAGCATGCCGGCGCCATCGCCCATCAGCGGGTCCGCGCCGACCGCACCGCGGTGGGTCAGGTTTTCGCCAATCTGCAAACCGTCGCGCACGATGCGGTGCGAGTTCTCGCCCTTCATGTTGGCGATAAAGCCGACACCGCAGGCGTCATGTTCCTTGGTGGGACGGTAAAGCCCGTGTTTGGCCGCACGATTCCAACGGTCGGCCGGATGCACGCTGTGCTGATCGTCCTTGGTCATCGTCTTGTCCCTTTCCACAACCGCCTTGATGGCCATCCCGTCGGCCAGCGGCGTCAGCAACAGACCGGGTCGCACTCGCATGCGGCTCGTTGGTCTGTGCCAACTGTTTCTGTGTTAGGCCTGGCCCGCCGGATTTTTTGGCGGAAGGCTTGCATCCCTTGCCCGATCCCCACCGGGCGTGCGGTGCGGCTGCACCACCATGCGCGCTGACATGGCCCGGGTATGTGGGCGCGTCAAGCGTTCGGCGCGACGCCGAGCAAAAGCCCCGGGCGCCACGGAAGTCCTTCATTCATCTGCCGCCGAACCAACTACTCGCTGCGCAGATGTGGGTCCATTGTCCCTTCAAAATAGGACAACATCGCTGACCTTTATGGTGAATTATAGCGGCTCGTCAAGCTTAGCCAAAGGACAAAACGATCAAAAGGTACAACCAATCAGCAAAAATTGTTCTATTGTTGCTTGCCAATGAAATTATGTTTCTATCACGGCTCGTACACACGGCCGTGAGATGACGGTGTTCTTCGATGACGGCGGCGCGAGATGGGCGCCATCCATTATCCGTCCTTTGTCATTTCCTCTTTATCCGGGGCTTTGACAAGCTAGCCGAGAAGATCAGGTTAAACCCTTAGTAACGGGTTGCGCTGCTTCTTCCCCTTGTCCCCCAACTGCGGCCAAACAAACCCGTAGGCCGTGAAGTTTCAAAGAAGGAAACCCCTCCATGAGCGTAACCCGTCGCGCTGTTAACACCACTCTGATCGCCGCTGCCGTTGCTGGTGCTGCTGCAACCGTTACTGCAACTGCTCCGGCTTTCGCACAGGCTCAAGAGAAGTGCTTTGGCATTTCTGTTGCAGGCGCCAATGACTGTGCCGCTGGCCCGGGCACAACTTGTGCCGGCACGTCCACTGTCGACTATCAGGGCAATGCCTGGACATTCGTCGAGGCAGGCACTTGCGACCAGTATGGTTCCACCACCGACGCTGGCAGCGACTTGTTCCTGCCGGACGGCCGCATGGGCTCGCTGGAAGAGCTGGACCGCGACCTGCCGGCCTAAGCCGCAGGCGGGCAGATTGCCCAGTTCTTTAGGTCGTCAGGCGGATGTCGCCCGCCTGACGACCGTTCCCCCCACCCAACGGTATGCACACCATGTTGAACACGCTCCCCATGATCACCGATGCGCAGGCCGGTGTTGGCTTCAAACCCCAGCATGCGAACGCCATCCTTAAAGGCGATCACGAGATTTCGTGGTTCGAAGTGCATCCAGAGAATTATATGGGCGAGGGCGGCATGCCGCATCGCCTGCTGACCGAACTGCGTCAGCATTACGGTCTGTCACTGCATGGTGTCGGCCTCTCCATCGGCGGTCAGAAGCCGCTCAACAAAGAGCACCTGGCGCGGTTGGCAGCGCTCAACGAGCGTTACGAGCCGGACCTCTTTTCTGAACATCTGGCCTGGTCGAGCCACGATGAAGGCTATCTGAACGATCTACTGCCGCTGCCTTACACCCAGGCAACGCTCGATCTTGTGTGTGATCACATCGATGAGGTTCAGGAGGCGATTGGTCGGCCCATCCTCTTGGAAAACCCGTCGACCTACGTGGTTTTTGAACAGTCGCAGATGAGCGAGACGGACTTTCTGGCCGCTATCGCCCGGCGCACCGGTTGCGGTCTGCTTCTTGACGTCAACAATGTGTTTGTGTCCGCGACCAATCACCAGACCTCGGCTGAAGAGTACCTTGCGGCTTTCCCGGTGCACCATGTCGGAGAAATTCATCTTGCTGGCCACGCGTCGGTGACGCTGAGCGATGGTGCTGAGCTTTTGATCGATGCTCATGATCGGGCCGTGTCTGATCCTGTTTGGGCCCTATATGAGGCGCTGATCGGCCGCATTGGACCGCGGCCAACGCTGGTCGAATGGGACAATGACGTGCCGGACTTTCCGATCCTGGCTCATGAAGCGGCGCAGGCTCAGGCTGTCCTTCGCCGTCACGATCCGCTGTTAGGGCGGCGCCATGTTGCCTGATGAAGGGCATCACCACAGCGCCTTCGCAGCCGCTGTGCTGGACCCGGAACGTGCCGTCCCCGAAGGCGTTGCACGGGCCAATGGTCGTGATCCCCTTGAGGCCTTCAACGTCTACCGCAACAATGTGGTTGTCAGCCTCGCCGAGGCTCTAAAGTCGGCCTTTCCGGTCACCTCCCAGCTTCTCGGGGAAGGGCTGCAACGCGCCCTGATGGCCGATTTTGCCCGTGCGCATCCGCCATCAAGCCCGATTATGTCGGCTTACGGCGCGGAATTTCCCCATTACGTCGCCGACCATCCAGCCACCAAAGCCCGTCCCTTCTTGGCCGATATTGCGCGTCTGGAGCGGCTGAAGCTCGACAGCTATCACGCCGCCGACGCCCCGATGCTCGATGGTTCCGTCTTAGGCCGTGTACCGCCCGAGGCTTTGGCTGTTGGACGCCTGGTCCCGCATCCGGCGATGTATCTGCTGTCGTCTGCATTTCCTATTGCCAGTATTTTTGATTTGGAGCAGGCGGCCATAGCTGGCCAAGACGTGGACGCAGCGCGGTCGCAGATCAACATGGCGTCCGGCGAACACGCCCTGATAACCCGTCCTCTGTTTGATGTTGTTGTCCAGCCAATAGCGCTGGGCGCAGCATCGTTTCTGCGCGCATGCGGCGATGGCGCAGATTTCACCGGTGCCGTCGACGCGGCGCTTGAGGCTGACCCAGCCTTTGATCTTCAACAGACCCTCGCGCTGGCGCTTTCCAGCGGCAGCTTTTCTGGTTTTGACCCTCAATTGGAGACCTGAACCCATGGCAACCCTGAGCTCGAGCGACACGGAGGCCGAAGCCGGCACCGCGAGCCTGATTTCCCGTGTGCGCAGTTTGTATCTTTCCATCGTCAACGGATTGGAGCGGGCGACCTCCCCCTGGTTGCCGGGACTAGCAGCGCGGTTTGTTTTTGCCGCTGTGCTGTTCGGCTATTATTGGAACGCCGCGCAGACCAAGTTGGATGGCGGCCTCTTTACCCTGTCCTTCGGTGCCTATGCGCAGATTGTCCCGCCGGTTGTCGAAGCGGCTGGCTACGACCCCAGCCAGATTGCGCTGCCCTGGACGCTCTTGGTCTATGCCGGGACCTATGCGGAGTTCGTTCTGCCGGTGCTGGT
The DNA here is from genome assembly GCA_038749715.1 of Pseudomonadota bacterium. Taxonomy (GTDB): domain Bacteria; phylum Pseudomonadota; class Alphaproteobacteria; order Rhizobiales; family MH13; genus MH13. The sequence continues at coordinate 344,677 of JBCDHR010000004.1, read as the reverse complement.
CGTAATCGGCCTGTTTGGCCGCCTGGCCGCGCTTGGTATGGTTGGCTTCATCTTCGTCCAATCCTATGTGGACCTTGCTTTCCACGGCGTGACGGCGGAAGTCGCAGGAACGTGGTTCGACCGTTTCCCCGATGCGATCATTTACGATCAACGTCTGCTTTGGCTGTTCCCGCTGATCTATCTGGTGCTCAAAGGCCCTGGGCTGATCTCGGTGGATGCCGTGCTCGGTCGGATGTTCGCCAAAAGCTAATCACATGCTGATCGCGCGTCTTGGAAGCGACCCAAGGCGGTGCTAGAGCCATCTCTCCCAACTCAGGAGAGATGGCTTTGTTTTTTGCCAGCGATAACTGGGCGGGCGTCTCACCCGCCGTTACCGAAGCTCTGACCGCAGCCAATGCCGGTTTTGCTGCGGCCTATGGTGCCGATGATTTGTCCACCCGGGTGACCGATGCCCTTGCGGCCATGTTTGGTTGCGAGGTGGATGTGTTTTTCACCGCCACTGGCTCGGGCGCCAACATGCTCGCGCTCAGCGCCATCGCGCGTCCTGGTGGGGTGATCTTCTGTCACCGCGATGCCCACATCAATGTGGATGAAGCGTGCGGCCCGGAGTCGCTGGTCGGTATGAAGCTGCACACAATGGACGGCCGACAGGGGCGCATTGGATCGCAGGAACTGGTGGAAGCCCTGGCGGCCTACCCCAAAGGCGCCGTCTATCGTGGCCGCCCGATCGTGTTGTCTTTGACCCAAGGCACGGAGCTTGGCACCACCTATTGCGTTATGGACATTGCCTCGATGGCCTCCATCGCCAAGCGCAATGGACTGATTGTGCATATGGATGGGGCGCGGTTCTCCAACTCCGTTGTGGCGCAAAACGCTTCGCCGGCCGCGCTGACGCACGAAGCCGGCGTTGACCTGATGTCGCTGGGTTTTACCAAGAACGGGGCATGGGCCTGCGAGATGGTCGTCTCGTTCCGGCCCGACATGCGCGATGATCTAACCTATCGCCACAAGCAGATGGGCCAAGTGTTTTCCAAGAACCGGTTTGCCGCCGCGCAGGCGCTTGCCATGCTGAAGGACGATCACTGGCGGGTTCTGGCAACCCATGCCAACCAGATGGCGCGGCGTCTTTCGGACGGCATTGTGGGTCTTGCTGGATGTCGTCTAGCGGCGCCGACCGAGATCAACGAGGTTTTCGCAGTTCTTCCCCAGGCGATGGCAGACAAGTTACGCGCCGCAGGCGCCGTGTTTGCTGATTGGCCCAAGGCAACAGCGGAGGCCGATACCGCGCCTGGTGAAGGTGAGGTGATGGTGCGTCTGGTGACGAGCTTTGCCACGCAGGACGATCACGTTGATGCCTTCCTGGAGGCCGCCCAACGCGAAGAGGCAGCTTAGGCATTCGTCATCGCAAGCTCGGCGTTCAGCCTGTTGGCAATCCATAGGCAGAGCGCGGAAAGCGCCAAGCACCACAGGCCCATGGCGAGCCCCTGATCAGGAAAGGCGATGCCCTGATCGATCAGGAGCCCTGTGATGCCGGGGCCGATGGCAGTTGAAACGACCATGATCGTTGTCGCCATGGCGCGGATCGAGCCAAGATGGCGGGTGCCATAGACATGGGGGAAGAGGACGCCTGATAGGGCGTTGGCAATGCCCTGGCTCATGCCGATCAAGGCGAGGGCGGTGTACCAGCCCCACACACTCTTCGCTGGGCCGACGAGCGCGATTCCGATGCCCATGGGGACAAGAAGAATCGGTAGCAATCTGTGGGGACCGAACCTGTCACTGGCCCAGCCGCTCGCGAAGCTGAACGCCACGGCGCACGCGGCATAGAAGGTGTATCCGGGTGTCATGGCGAGAAGAGACCAGCCCTTCACCTCCGAGACATGCACCTGATGGAAGAAGATGACCGTGCCGATGAAGCCGGGTGTCAAGAGCACCGGCAGCAGGGCAGGCAACAACCAGTGCCGTATGGCGTCGCGCCTGCGCCAATGCTTGCCGGCAAGGCCAGGTGTTTCCCGGTTGAGAACCTTGCTTTGCTTGGTTCGGCCTTCCGATAGCAGCAGCCATAAGGTCAGTGCGACGGGGAACGCGAGGACTGCGGCTGCGACAAGCCAGGTCGTTTGCCAGCCAATAAGGCCAACGACGGCGACCACCACAATTGGGAGGCTGATTTCCGCAAGCGGGTGGCCAAGGTTGGTGATAGCGACGGCACGTCCGCGTCGTGCTGCGAACCAGCGACCCATGGCCGTCATGGCGATGTGGCTGAACATGCCTTGGCCGCAGAAACGCAGGCCAAAAACGGCGACCCCCAAAACCCAGATGGATGGACTGAAGGCGAAGCCGATGGCGGCGAGCGCAAAGAGAAGCGCGATGGTTGGTGCAAGGCGCGCGAACGGTATGCTGTCCGCCCACGATCCACGCCAGAACAACAGCGCAGCGGAGGCAAGCGTCGCCACTGTGTAGAGGGTGCCCCAACTCCCGTCCGTCAGCCCATGCTCGGCTTTGATGAAGCCTGCGAACAGCGAGATGAACCATGTCTGCCCGACGCTGCTGGCGAACGTAAGGAGCAGGCCAGCGCCCAGCCAGCGTCTGTTGTCGAGAAGAAAGCGAAACATCAGTTCTCTTGGGAGTGACACGCAAGCGGTGCGTGTCGTTAGGACGGGTCCCTTCTTTGCGCCGGCTTGAGCCATTTTTCCATGACGAAATTGGTCAGTTGGATTCCTGACCGCTCGACGGTTTGCTGCTTCACCACCTCCCAGCCGACGGCTTCGAATAGCCCTTTGACAAGATGGCTCGCCTGGGTGTGCAGCCGTTCCATCCCCTCGGCGCGTGCCTTTTCTTCGGTTGCGGCATAGACGGCCTTGCCGATGCCGCGGCGCTGAAAGGCCGAGTCCACGAAGGCGAGATCAATAAACCCCTCCTCCGTCAGCGTCATGAACCCAACCGGCTCGTTGCCGATGCGTGCCACCAAGGTCGCGCCGCCTGAAAGGCGTGCTTGCCAATCCGGTCCTGACGGTCGGCTTGGAGCCCAGGCATGCCGCTGTTCAGGGCTGTAGAAATCGCCGGCGCCTTTGTGGATGGCATCGAAGAAGATCCGCCCAAGCGCATCCGTTTCGCTGGGGTCAAGCGGGGCAATTGTGAGTTCGGCGCTGAACATCGCGGCAGTCCTACCCTGTTACTTGCGCATGCGTCTGGTCATCTGCCATCTGCTATGCCACGAAACCGGCGTTCGTCGCAGGCGCCTTCCTGCTGTTTTGGCGGTCAGTTTGCGGAGCGGCGCTTGCCCAGGACCCATCTTTTCGATCACCTGATTCTCATCGTCGGCGTGGTGTTCATGATGGGTCCGGTCGGTCTGCTTGTCTGGCAGTTGGCGGCCGGCAGCGACCCATCTGCGCTTTGGGCGCTTTTTCTCGATGTCTGGCAGGGCGAGACGCGCAATGGCGTTCTGCCGGCGTCCCAGATGATGCTGAACTCCTTCGTTCTGGCGCTTGGCATCGCGCTCATCAAATGCGCCGTCTCGATGCTGGCAGCCTATGCGCTGGTCATGTTTCACGTGCCGGGACGAGAGATCCTTTTCGGGGCGATCCTGGTCAGCATGTTTTTCCCGATCGAGACGCGCATCCTGCCGACGTTCGCCGTTGTGAGCGAACTGGGATTGCTCAACTCGTACACCGGCATGATCCTGCCTGTCGTCGCCAGCGGGCTCGGCGTTCTCATCCTGCGACTTTATCTGCAACATCTACCGCCAGAGCTGTTTGAAGCCGCGCGCCTTGATGGTGCAGGCCCGGTGCGTTTCTTCCTCGACTTTGTGCTGCCGCTCTCCTTGCCGATGCTGGCGGCGCTGTTTGCGATCCTCTTCGTGCTTGGCTGGAACCAGTATGTCTGGCCCATCATGGTCGCGACCACGAGCCTGGAACACAGCACGTTGGTGCGCGGTATGGCGAGCCTATCCGTCTCAAGCCAGGCCGGCCTGCTTTTGATGTTACTGGCCCTCTTACCCCCGGCGCTTGTGTTCCTTGCCTTGCAACGCTGGCTGGTGCGCGGTCTGACGGCGGGCATCCACTAGGTCTGCGTCGTTTTTAGGCTGGTTTGGTGACCATCAGCCAAGTGGCGACGACCAAGGGTACGGTGCTGATCAACCCCCATGTCAGCCAGCGTTTTGAGAGGGCTCGGTACTCCTCGCCGACATCGGTGGCGGAAAAGGCGCGCGCCAGCCGCGCCTGCTTGATCTGAATGGGAACGATGAGACCGAGCCAGATAAGCCCTGCCACCACAAACAGGACCTGGCTCCAAAGGAGCCAACCCTCGAACAAGTCGTAGCCGGCGGCGACCGCCATATAGTAGCCGCCACCCATGATGAGGATGGCGCCCCAAAAGGTCATCGACCAGTCGGTGTAGGTGACGAGCTTCTGCGCGAAGCCGAGCACTTCTGGTCGTCCGTCGAGGTCAGCAAAAAACTTCCAGATCGCCGTCACGGTGATGTTGCCCATCAGCATGGCAACCCCGGTAATGTGCAGGAACTTGGCGATCTCGTAGAGCATCACCAAGGCATAGCATTGGGACCGGCAGAGGAAAAAACCGGCAAAAAGACGGATACCGGTGTCAGAAGGCAAAACATTTGCGTGTGACGCGACAAGTGTTGTTGCCTGGCTGTCCTGACCTCAGATCGCCGCTTCGATGAGAAAAGGCCCCTTGGTCGCCGCAGCGGTTGCCAAGGCTTCGGCGAAAGCCTCCTCGGTCTCAACTCGCTTTGCCGGTACGCCGTGGCCGGCGGCCAGGGCAACCCAATCCAATAGCGGGTCCTCGATATCAAACATGGCGCGCGCATTGCGGCCGGGCTTTGGCGCACCTTGGGCTTCCAGCTCCAGGTGGAGGATCTGATATCCCCGGTTCGCCACAATGATGAAGGTGATATCCATGCGCTCGCGCGCTGCGGTCCATAGGCACTGCACCTGGTACATTGCCGATCCATCACCGGAGATCGCGAAAACCGGGCGTTCAGGGCAGGCCACGGACGCGCCGATGGCGTTTGGAAGGCACTCGCCGATCGAACCTCCCGTGTTGTTGATCCTGTCATGGGGCGCGGCCGCGTTGACCGGTGGCCAGATGTCGGTGCCTGCGGTCACGGCCTCATTCACCATGATGGCGCTTTCTGGGATGGCGCGCGCCAATCCGCGCCCGATGCCGTCGGCAGTGAGCGGTCCAGGTTTCAAGTCGGGGTTCGTGCGCTTGATGCGCGCTATCGTTTCGCTTCCATCCACGCCCACTGCCTCGGCCAAAGCCTTGAGCGTCCACTCGATATCCCAGTCGCCGAAGCACAGCCGGTCGATGCTGCAATCTGGTGGCTCTGGCGTTGAGGGTTCTCCGGGATAGGCGAAGAAATTCACCGGTGGGCCTGCGCCGACCAGCACCAAGCGGGTCACATCTTTTAGAAGCTCTGCATTCGCGTCGGCGGGGTAGGGCAGAAGTTCGAACTCCACGGCGCCTTCGCCCAGTGCGATGCGCGGTGCAAAGAAAGGTGCCAGCAACCGGCAGCCTGTTCGCGCCGCGATCCGTCCGGCCAATTCCGCACCGGCGCCGATGAGGGCTGGTCCACTGACCATGAGAGCCGCGCCTGGCTCTTTTAATGCCTGCGCCGATGCCTTGATGCGTTCCGTGTCCGGTCGGCGCTTTTGAGCAGGGTCGGCGGCCTTGGTTGGGCCGGACCCGCTGTCGCTCCATGCAGCATCGGCCTGCAGAATAACCGTTGCGATCTGGCCTGCACGCGCCGTGCGGATCGCATCGGCGCCGATCTCGGCCACCATCTGGCCTTCGGCAGCCCGGCGCACCCAATGGGAGACTGACCGGGCAATTCCGTCCAGATCGGATGTCAGCGGTGCATCATGCTTGAGATGATATCCGGCATGATCGCCAACGATATTGACCATGCCTGAATGGCCTTTGCGAGCATTGTGCAGGTTGGACCAGCTGTTACCGAAGCCGGGACCCAGATGGAGCAATGTGCCCGCCACATTGCCGCTCATCCGCGCGTAACCGTCGGCCGCTCCGGTTACACCGCCTTCAAAGAGGCAAAGAATGCAGCGCATGTCCGGGTGAGTGTCCAATGCTGCAACGAAGTGCATTTCCGACGTGCCAGGATTGGCAAAACACACGGTCACTTTCGAAGCGAGCATCGTCTCAACCAAAGCTTCCGCGCCATTCATGCTGCAATCCTCCGTCAATTTCGGCGAGTTTCGACCAGATGGGGTCCTACGTCTATTTGGACTTCTTGGGATGGATCGGACGAGAGGTTTTGCCGGCCATGGATGGGCGGATGGTGGGCCATTGCAAGCGCTGGGCGGCGGCGCTTTAGAACCACTCGGCCCGCTAGCTTATGCCTTCAATCTTGTGGGTTATGTGGTGATTGGTTGGAGCGCACAACTCTAGATTGTTACTTGGGTTTGGGTCGACGTAACGGCAACTATCTAGAATTATCAATTCATTAACCAAAGAAATACTTCGCGAATAGCTTATACACGCGTTTAAATGTGCTGCGGGATGATACGTATGGTCTTGCCATCGTTTGGGGAAGGGGAACCTCGTCATGCCGCCACACGCCGCCGCCGTCCCAGGAAACGCCGCGCCGCAGTCCGTGTCTGATAATGTGTTTGCCCAACTCATTGTTCAACATGCCACTGACTCGATGGTGTTTACCGATCCCAATGGGCTGGTGCTGTGGGCCAACAAGCCCTTTGAGGACATGAGTGGGTATGCGCTGGCAGAGATGGTCGGCAAGAAACCGGGCTCAGTTCTGCAGGGCGAAGACACCGACAATGAGACGGTGAACGAAATCCGTACCGCTATCGCGGCCAAACGCACCATTCGCACCGAGCTTCTGAACTACACAAAGTCCGGTGCGGCCTATTGGATTGACCTCACGATAACACCGGTTTTTGATGAAACGGGCACGCTCACGCATTTCATGTCGATTGAGCGCGATATCACCGCCAGCAAGCTGCTGATCAGCCAAACCGAAGGGGCTTTGAGCCTGGAGCGGGAACGCCGGCGCGAGCGCAAGGTGCTGTCGCAGATGTCCGAATGGCTGTTTGCCGCCCAGTCGCTGGAAGAGCTGCAAAGCGTTGTCACGCGGTCGATGTCGTGTCTCTTCCCGCGCACCAATGGCGAGCTCTACATCTACTCCAACTCTCGCGATGTCCTGGACCTTGTCTCTTCTTGGGGCGAGACGACGTGTGGGCCGCATCTGCATGCCGATCAGTGCTGGGGCCTCCGGCGGGGGCGTGCCTACGCGTACGGCACCTCAGAGATCGACTTTGCCTGTGACCATGTCGGCAGTGAGAACCACCCCTATTTCTGCCTGCCCATCATTGCCCATGGCGACACGATCGGGCTGTTGCATATCTCATTCCCCGATCTGATTGCTGTGCGCGACGGGTCGGAGGCTATGGCTGAGACGCTGTCACAGCAGCTGGAAGTGGCGCAGATTTGCGCTGAACAGATCAGCCTTGCGGCCGCCAATGTGCGCCTGCAGGCTGAGCTTCAAGATCAATCGGTGAAAGATGCACTGACCGGTCTTTGGAACCGGCGCTGGTTCCTGGATATGGCGAGCCGGGAGATCCGGCGTGCGGAAGCCGCCAAAACCGACCTGTCACTGGCGATGGTCGATGTTGATCATTTCAAGAAGTTCAACGACGCACACGGCCATGATGCCGGCGATACCGTGCTCAAGGTTCTGGCGGCCTATATGTCTGAACTTGATGGAACGGGCTTCTACCCCTGCCGTATTGGCGGCGAGGAGTTCGCCATCCTGTTTTCTGGCTACACGCCGCAGGCGGCAGAGGCGGTGATTGATGATCTGCGCAGCCGTCTTGCCGAAGCTCAGATCATTCATTCCGGCAAGGCGCTGCCAGGCGTGACCATCAGCGTTGGTATCACCAAACTGAAGGGCGGAGAAAGCCTGGAGAACATGATGCGCAGCGCCGACGAGGCGCTTTATGCGGCCAAGAATGCCGGCCGTGACTGCACGATCATCGATCTGTGCATTGTGGGGCAGAAGAAGGCTTCTTGACTAACTTCGCCTTCTAATCAGTACGGCAATAAAAAAGCCCGGAGCGGTGCGCTCCGGGCTTCCTTGTCTAACACAATTGGAAAGGTCGATTAGGACTTGTCGGCTTCCACGTCGATGGCGGCGGTGATGCCGTTGCCGATGGCCTTACCATTGCTTATGGCAATGGTGCGGGGCTTCATGGCTTCAGGCAGTTCGCGCTTCAGTTCGATGTGAAGCAGGCCATTTTCCATCGAGGCGCCGGATACTTCGACATACTCGGCAAGCTGGAAACGGCGCTCGAAATTGCGGGCCGCTATGCCGCGATAGAGAATTTCGCGGGTGTCGCTGGCGGCTTCGGTACCCTTTTCACCGCGCACATGCAGTGTGTGGTTCTTGGTTTCCACATGCAGTTCAGACGGGCCGAAACCGGCAACCGCCATGGTGATGCGGTAGGCGTTCTCGCCGGTGCGCTCAATGTTATAGGGCGGGTAGGAATTGCCTTCGTTCGACACCGTCTGGTCCAGCAGTGAAAACAGCCGGTCAAAGCCGACGGTGGAACGGTAAAGCGGCGAATAATCAATACGCATTGGGTTGTCCTCCAAATGAAGCAACGTTGGTGGGGACCACGCCGTATCGGCACATCTGGCCTCATCGCGGTCCCATAGGGCGACCGCTTCAGCGTGGTGAAGGCCCATCAGGCGCCTTCGACACCATAGCTCGGTATTGGGTGTGCCTTTTTCAAGATGCACCGGTCTTTCACGGCCCTGACGCACCTGCCCAGTTTGCTGAACGCTAAATGAACGGCGGCTTCCGGGTCGGTTCAGGCGCCCCCTTGTAGGTTTTGATCATCGCTGAGGCAGACCCCGCCCGGCTCAAGACCTCAAGGAGATGATGATGACCAACCGTAAGACCCTGATCAAAACCGCTCTTGCCGGCGCAGTGGCTCTCGGCACTCTGGCTGGCGGTGCAACCGCTGCCCAGGCCAATGGCTTTTCCTTCTCGTGGAGCACGCCGCAGGGCACTTTTTTCATCGGTCCGAACCATCCCAACGGGCATTTCCAGTCACACCATGTGCGTCCGCACCGCGAGCAGATCCGCCCACGCCGCGCACGCCGCATTCTTCGCCAGGCTGGCTTCCGGGACATTTCGTTCCTGCGTGAACGTCGCAATGTCTACGTGTTCGAAGCACGCGGGTTCCGTGGTTACCGCCGGATCGCGGTGAATAAATACAACGGCAACATCATTTGGCGTTGGGGCCGCCGCTAAGGCAGGCGCCCGCCGACCAAGCGGGCCAGGCGGCTGCCATTCCGCCCTCCGGCACCGTCTGGAACCGAGGCTGGCTCCCCCCTCATGGGGAGCCAGCCTTTCTTGTTGGCCGGCCAAGGCTGGCCGTTGCCAGCAGCTTTCGCTTCAGGCAAGACACGGCGATGACCATCGTCCAGCCCATCATGGCCGCCGAGGACCACCCCGAAACCGTCGTCGGCCCCGATGGCGCGTATCTGTATTGGGTGGACGGTATGCCGATGCAAAGGCTGCATCGGGTGTTTTATGTGTCGGTCGGTCTGCGGCGCAGCGCGCGCGTTCGGGTGGCACACTTCCGCCCGCTGGGGACGGCGATTGGCACGCTTCTCCTGATGCATGGCCGGGCGGAGTACATTGAAAAGTACGCCGATATCATTGCCCATTATGTGAAGCTTGGTTTTGTTGTCGTCACATTTGACTGGCGCGGGCAGGGGCTTTCCTCGCGCATCCTGCGCAAGGAGCCGCGCAAAGGCCACATCCACGATTTCGATGTCTATGTGCGCGATCTGCAAGTGGTGATCGAAAAGGGTGTTCTGCCGGACTGTCCTTTGCCGCTGGTAGGGCTTGGCCATTCGATGGGTGGGCTGGTGGCGCTGCACATGCTGGTGCGCAAACCGCTCTGGTTTGACCGCATGGTGCTGTCGGTGCCGCTGCTGCGCTACAATGTGAACCGCGCCTCTCACGATACGATCGCCACGCTTTCTGGGCTCGCGACACGGTTTGGCCTTGGGCAGGTCTATCCTCCGGGAACAGGGAACACGCTTGCCGGCTCAGGTCCGTTCAAGACCAACGAGGTGACGTCCGATCCGGCCCGTTATGCCCGCAGTGCCGCAATCCTTGCTGACCACCCTGACCTTGGGCTTGGAGCACCAACGTTTGGTTGGCTGCATCGCTGCGCTGGCGGGATGAAGCGGGTTTGGAACCAGGACTTCCTGGATAAGATCAAGTCGCCCGTCATGTTCGTGCAGGCCGGCCATGATGAGGTGGTGTCGCCTGATGCCATTGAGCGCATGGCGGCGGCCATACCGACGGCGACGCTGTTGCGCCTCCCGCGCTCCAAGCACGAGCCGATGTTCGAGCGCGATGCGATCCGTGACTTGTTTCTCGCCGCCTCTGAGGCCTTCTTCTCTGTGCCAGAACTGCGCAGCGGCAACCTTGAGCGCACGCTTGAGCATTTCGACACCAGTTTGCTTTGAGCCCTGGTTTTCAGGCGGTTTGACGTGCCGCCGGCGCCAACAGGTTCAAAACAGGTTCTGCCAAGGCCCTGTCCCCAAGGGCGATCACCTGGCCAGTAAACGTGCCGTCTGTCGCTGACAGTGACCGCCCGGACCAATCGATCACTATGCCGCCGGCCGCCTCGATTATCGGAACAAGCGGCAGGATATCGTAGGTGCTGAGGCCGCTTTCCACAACGATGTCCAGCGTGCCGCTGGCGATGAGTGCATAGGCGTACCAGTCCGTCCCGTAACGTACCGCCTGCACCGACCCTTCAAGGTAATCATAGGCCGGTCGCTCCTGCTCGCTGAAGAGCTCCGGCGTGGTGGTTGCAAGGCTGGCTTCGCTTAACTTGGTGCAGCTGCGTGCGGACAGGGGGCGTTGTTCTTCGCCCTTGCTCCAAATCGCCTCAACGCCTTGAGGCGAAAGACGCGTCGAAAAACGCTCGCCAATGAAGGGTTGGCCAGCAAAACCGCCGACAGGCTTGCCGCCGGCCATGATGCCGACCAGTGTTCCCCAAAGCGGCACGCCGGCGACATAGGCGCGGGTGCCGTCGATCGGGTCGATCACCCAGACATAGGGCGCATCGGCGCGCACGGTACCGTACTCTTCGCCGATGATGCCATCGTCTGGGAAATGGGTCTCAATGAGCGCGCGTATCTCGCGTTCACAGGTGCGGTCGGCCTCGGTGACGGGGTCGTAGCCATCGCCCTCGGCGCGTTTGTTGTCGACAGAAATGCCAGCGCGGAACGATGGAACCGTTGTGCGGTGCGAAATGCGCTCGATCTCAGAGAAGAGGTCAATCCGCTGATGCAGCTCGGGTTTTGGCGCAGGCTGATCGGCGGGCATGGAAGGCTCCAAATGGCTCAAAAACGGAAGTTTCGACCCTATCGCCTGTTCCGGTTCCGTCGTCCATGAGATTCTTTGTAAAGGTTTTCATTCGTTCCGGAACGGCTTTCGGTAATATTGTTGCGCAGGTGCCGCAACCCCGCGGATTTTTTGAGCATGCAGTCAAAAAAACGTAGCGACAGCTTGACTTGCTGCACTGCACACACCATTTTTGCGATGCGGCACGGCCCTCCCGGCGTTGCCGTATGCCCTCCTTGGGCGTTTCCTCCCTAGACTTGAGCCGTTTGACCTTATGGTCGAACGGCTCTTTTTTCTTGTGGGATGTTTGGGCGTCCGGTGGGACGACTGTGCCGTTACGGATTACTCGGCGGCGGCTTGATCGAGCGGGGTCAGGCAGTCCAAATCGATTTCGAACAAAGCATCCATCGTCTGCGACAGAGCATCCATGACGGCGTTGAACCCGTTATTGGGCACCAGCGTGCGCTCGTTCATGTAGAGCCCGCGATTGATCTCAAGCTGCAGGGCGTGAATGCCCTTGGCCGGTCGTCCGTAATGCTCGGTAATGAAGCCACCTGCGTAAGGCTTGTTGCGTGCGACCGTGAAGCCCAATGACCGCAGGCTTGCAATCACCTGTTCGGACAGTTCGGGCGCACAGCTGGCGCCGAAGCGATCACCGATGACGAAATCCGTGCTCAGGGTTCCTGTCGCTGTGCGAATGAGGGAGGGCATGGAGTGGCAATCGATCAAAACGGATGCCCCAAAGCGCACATGGGTCTGCGCCAAAACGCGACGCAGGGTGGCATGGTAGGGCTTGTAGAGCCGTTCTACCCGGTCGAGTGCGTCTTTAACCGTCAGCTTCTTGCGGTAGATCGGCTGCCGGTCGCCAACCACGCGCGGCACCGTACCAAGTCCGCCAGCAACGCGCAGCGAGGCGGTGTTGGCAAAGCCCGGCAAAGGGCTATCGAACATGCGCGGATCAAGCTCATAGGGCTCACGATTGACGTCGCAATAGCAGCGCGGGAAGCGTGCGGCGACGACCGGTGCACCTTTCTGGACCGCCGGCGCGATCAAGCGATCGACATAGGTGTCTTCAGAGCGGCGTAGATCCTGGGTTGGCAGCTGAGAGGCTTCCAGGAAAGCGCGCGGATAGCTTGTTCCAGAATGCGGCGAACTGAGAGCGAACGGCACCGTTTGGGTGATGGGCACCACGAGATCGTAGGCGGGCGCCGTCTCAAAGCTCTCAATCGTTTCCATAGGCACCCAATCGTTCGTCCCGGTGGGCCATTGAACCTTGCCGGCGCAATGTCTTTGTCAAAACAGACTCGCAGGTCCATTGCATGAAGTCCACCCTAGCAGACATAGCCGTTCTTTGACGGCAAAGAGCGGTAAGGATTTTTGAACAGCTTGACGGGATGTTGTGCGATGAAATTCAGCTGTCGGTCGGCGCAAGGGTCTTTCCAAGTTTCGGCGATCTGCCTATTTAGGCGCGGACCACGGCTCGATTTTCCCAATCGCCTTTGGCGAGACCAAGCTGATCCGCAAGAGGCGTTCAAACGAGATGTCTGACATGACACGAATTCTTTTGGCTGAAGACGACAATGATATGCGCCGCTTTCTGGCCAAGGCGCTGGAAAATGCCGGCTATGACGTCGTGTCGTATGATAATGGCCAAAGTGCCTTCGATCGTTTGCAGGAAGAGCCTTTTACGCTGCTTCTGACCGATATTGTGATGCCGGAGATGGATGGTATCGAGCTTGCCCGCAAGGCGACAGCGCTCGATCCGGAAATTAAAGTCATGTTCATCACAGGCTTTGCGGCCGTTGCGCTCAACCCGGATGCCAATACGCCCAAAGATGCCAAAGTGCTGTCCAAGCCCTTCCATCTGCGTGATCTGGTTAATGAGGTGGAGAAGCTTTTGGCGGCCTGATCGCCCGCGTCGTCACTTCTCAAACAACGGTGCTTGCATCCCATTTGGGAAGTCGATAAGACCTCGCCACCGTTGAGGGCGCGTAGCTCAGCGGGAGAGCACTTCGTTGACATCGAAGGGGTCGGCAGTTCGATCCTGCCCGCGCCCACCATTCGCTTCGCTCATGGCGGGGCCGGTTTCTTTTGCCGCTTTGGGTCCACGGCACACCCGCCGAAGCCCACCATGCATCCCATGTTGGGTTTGGGCGGGGAATTCTTGATAGCGAAGAGCCGGCTGGCTTGACAATTGGCATCGCCATTGTCATGTAGCGGCCACCAGTTTTCAGGGCGCGCAGCAATGCGCGCCTGTTTGTTTGTGGCAACCGATTCGCTGCAAATGTTGCCAATGAAGGTTTGTGGTTATGAAGATCAAGAACTCGCTGAAATCGCTGATGAAGCGTCACCGCGACAACCGCATGGTCCGTCGTCGTGGCCGCGTTTACATCATCAACAAGACGCAGCGTCGCTTCAAAGCTCGCCAGGGCTAAGGCCGACGCCACACGCCACCCTCACCAGGGTGTGATTTTGACGAACCGCATGGGCTGATGCAGACTTCAGCCCATGCGGTTTTTTTGTGCCCCAATTTACGATTCGTCTTTGATCAGATGCGTGCAAAACGCTCTGGTCCTCAGTGGTGGTATCCTCCTCATGGCCGTTGGTTTGTGGGCCAACCAGGCGTACGCCCAGGCGGCACCAGAGGGCGAAGAACGCGCCGTAGACGCAACCTCTGAACCGCTTATCGACGATACGCCGCTGTCGGCCTTGGAAGAGGCGCAGCGCACGATCCGCGATGCCAACGCCCTCTTGGATTCCCTGGCTGACAGCGAAGATGGCCGCGAAGCCGATGTTCTTGCGCGGCAGATCCAAAGCTTGTGGAACGAATCCGGCAGCGATGCGGTTGATCTTCTCATGCGCCGCGCATCCGTGGCCGTTCAGGTGCGCAACTTTGCGCTGGCGCTTGATCTTTTGGACACGGTGATCGCGCTTGCGCCGGACTATGCTGAAGGCTGGAACCGGCGGGCAACCGTCCATTATCTGCGCGATGATTACGCGCTTTCCATCTCCGACGTGGCTGAGGTGCTGCGTTTGGAGCCTCGACACTTCGGTGCACTTATAGGCATCGGTGTGATGCTCGACGAGATGGGTCAAGATCGGCAGGCTCAGCAGTTCATTGCCGAGGCGCTGCGTGTCCATCCCTATCTATCTGGCGCGCGCGAGCGCTTGTCTTCGATTGAACGGCGGCTTGAGGGCGCGCCGATTTGATCGGTTTTGCGTTTGGGTCGCTTGGGGTGGCGGTCATTGTTTTTGCTGCCCTGACCTGGGCAGGTTCACGCCACTTGGAAACCAAGGCTGAGCCAACCGGCCAGCTTGTCGAGGTGGATGGTACCGTTCTTCACCTGGTCGAGAAAGGGCATGCCGATCCGTCCCGGCCCAGCCTGATCTTCGTGCACGGCGCAAGCTCCAACTATCGCGATTTTCAGTTCGCGCTAGAGGCGAAGCTCGCAAAGCGGTTCGGCAATGAACTCCACCGCATCTATATCGACCGTCCGGGACAGGGTGCCAGTGGCCGATCGCCAGGCGACCATGCCCCTGATGTTCAGGCACGCCGTATCCTGGAGGCGGCCAGCGCGCTTGGTGTCGAGCAAGCCCTTGTTGTCGGCCATAGCTGGGGTGGATCGGTGGTCGCTCAGATGGCGCTGCAAGGCGAGCACGGTGTCGCCGGTGCTGTGTTCGTTGCGCCGGCCACCCATCCCTGGCCCGGTGATCGGTTCGAGGGTGTGGATTGGCATTATGCGCTGGCAGATACGCCGTTAATCGGCTGGCTCTTCACGCGGCTGATCGTGGTGCCCATCGCCTGGTTCATGGTTCCGGATGGCGTGGAGAACGCCTTTGCACCCGAGGCCGCCGTCCCCGGTTACGCCAAATCGCTGCGTGCCCGGTTGGTCTTACGTCCCCGGGCCTTTCAGGCCAATGCGGAGGATGTTCACCGGTTGCGACGGTTCGTCATCGCCGAAGCCCCTCGCTACGAACAGATCGACCGGCCTGTGCACATCGTGACAGGCGACGCGGACGGGGTCGTGTGGGCGCATATCCATTCCGATGGTTTGGAGCGCGATATTGCGGGTGCGGTCAAAACGGTCATCGAAGGTGCCGGCCACATGCCCCATCAGACGCATCCAGACATCATTCTGGATGCCATAGATGACGTGATGCAGCGCGCAGAACTTGAAACGTCCGCTTAGTTGCGCCGCTGCTGGCTGTGCTCTTCGCGCACAAAGGCGATCCGCAAGAGGTTCGTCGCGCCGGGCGTTCCAAAGGGGACACCAGCGGTGATGATGATGCGGTTGCCGGGGCTTGCAAACCCGTGATGCATGGCCTGGCCGCAGGCGCGTTCCACCATATCGTCGATGTCGGTCGCATCGTCGGTTGCGACCGGATGCAGGCCCCAGATCAGGGCCAGACGACGGGCGGTTCGCACGCGCGGTGTGATGGCGATGATCGGTGTTTGCGGACGCTCGCGCGCAGCGCGCATGCCGGTCGCGCCAGAAGAAGTGTAGCAAACCAGTGCAGAGAGATGCAGCGTTTCGGCGATTTGACGCGCTGCCGCGGAGATCGCGTCAGCGCCGGTGGCTTCCGGCTCGGTGCGCTGTGCGTCGATGATGGAGCGGTAGAGCGGATCGTTCTCGGTCTCCACCGCGATCGTGTTCATTGTGGAGACGGCTTCATGGGGATAGTCGCCTGCCGCTGACTCAGCTGACAGCATGATTGCATCCGCGCCTTCATAGACGGCGGTAGCGACGTCGGAGACCTCGGCGCGTGTTGGGACAGGTGAGGAAATCATCGATTCCAGCATCTGCGTGGCGACCACGACCGGCTTGCCGGCTTTGCGGGCCGCGCGGGTGATGCGCTTCTGTGTCCCTGGCAGGGAGGCGAGCGGCATTTCGACACCAAGATCGCCGCGGGCGACCATAATGGCGTCGGACAGTTCGATGATCTCTTCGATCTTCTCGACCGCCTGCGGTTTCTCGATCTTGGACAGGATGCCGGAGCGACCGCGTGCGATCTTGCGAACCTCGGCAACGTCTTCCGGTCGCTGAATGAAGGACAGGGCGATCCAATCGGCCTCGGCTTCCAGTGCTGCGTTGAGGTCGCGGCGATCCTTTTCCGTCAGCGCACCGCCGGAGATAGTCGTGTCGGGTAGGCTGACGCCTTTGCGGCTTGAGAGCTTGCCGCCGACGATCACTTTGGTGTCGATGTAGCTCTTCTGGTCGCTGCCGATGCATTCAAGGCGCAGCTTGCCATCATCAAGGATGAGCGTGTGGCCGACATCCATGCCTTCGAAAATTTCTGGATGCGGAAGGCGCACGCGCTCGACGGTGCCGGGCTCATCCTTTGTGTCGAGGCGGAAGGTAGCCCCGTTTTCCAACATCACCGCATCATCGGCGAACATGCCAACGCGCAGTTTGGGCCCTTGAATGTCCACAAGGATGCCGATCGGCCGGCCAACATCACTTTCGACGGTACGGATCTTTTCCATGAGCGCCCGCATCTTGTCGGGGTCGCCATGGCTCATATTGATGCGAAAGACGTCGGCGCCTGCCAAATGCAGCGACTTGATGGTTTCTACGTCTGAACTGGAGGGGCCAAGGGTTGCGAGGATTTTGACGCTGCGATTGCGCTTGAACATGCAAGGCCTATTGTTGTTGCAAGGAATCCTCAGTCAGCTGAACCGTCCAGCTGGCCTGCCCTGCGGTATCGACTTCGAAGAAGCCGGTCGTTTCCAGCCCCCGCCGGGCACAATCTTCGAATCCCCGAATGGTGAAGATACGTGCATGTGTACACATGTAGTGGCGGCCTTTCCACTCTCCGCCACGGTCATAATCGATTGCGTAGAGATAATAGTAGCGCGCCGCCAGCGACCCGGAGCGGATTGTCTCGCAGGTTTCGGGGGGAAGGTTCCACCAACCTTCGCTGATCCAGCCCTGGCGGGAGTTGTAACCGATGGCGACGCCAATCGTGCTCGATGTCTCGTTACAGACGCGAAATCCGGTTGGCCCCGTGCCAAGACCGAGCGATGGGCTGGTCGCCTGTTCCATGGCGTCTGCGCCCTCCACAACCCGGCCTTCAATGCTGCCTTCGGCGGGGATGGCGCCTTGGGTGCGGTTGTAGGTCAGATAGCCGCCGACAACCAACGCTGCGACAACGAATGCCGTTGTGGCGAAAGCGAACATCATGCCCGGTTTTCGAGCACGTCCGGCGGTTGGATTGAGGAGCCTCATATGCGTCTTTTAGCGTTCTGTTATCACTGTGCAAGCGGCAGCGCGTCGCCTTCTTTGTCGCTTGGCGCCAAAACGTCTCGTGATCGGGTTTGGTGACGAGAATGGGGCGGATGATCTGCCTTGCGCGCCGTAGCGGAACGAGGCTACGTGACAGGACAGTGTGAGGATTGGTCAAACAGTATGGATGCGCCTGCCACAAATATGGAGATAGACGCCGTCGCCGCTGCAGGTGATCAGGGGTTCCATCCCTACAGCCTTTCCTTGAGCGACGCGTCGCACGGGCTGATCGTACTGTGCGACCATGCTGAAAACACGCTGCCAGCTGCCTACGGGAGCCTAGGTCTGCAACCTGATGAGCTGGAACGACATATCGGTTACGACATTGGCGCGAAGGCTCTCTGCGAGCGGGTGGCCGATGCGCTGAACGCGACCCTTGTCATGAGCCGCTACTCTCGGCTTCTGATCGATCCCAATCGGGGCCTTGATGATCCGACGCTCATCATGCGCCTGTCTGATGGCGCGACGGTGCCGGGCAATGCACGTCACGATGCTGCTGAGCGAGCGCGACGCATAGACCGCTATTACCAGCCCTATGATGCTGCTGTATCACGTGCTCGGATGCATGTGAGTGAGGTCACAGGCCGCGCACCGGTGCTTCTTTCGATCCATTCTTTTACGCCCATCTGGCGTGGCCATCCGCGTCCCTGGCATGGCGGTGTTCTCTGGGACCGCGATGCGCGCCTTGCCCGCCCGCTGATTGATGGGTTGCGTGATGATGGAGCGCTGATCATCGGTGACAATGAGCCCTATACCGGTGAGCTGCCCGGGGACACGATGAACCGCCATGGCACGCAGCTCGGCCTGCCGCATGCGCTGCTTGAAGTGCGCCAGGACCTTATCCATGATGAGGCGGGTGTTGCGGAATGGGCTGACAGGCTGGTGCCACTCCTGCGTCAGGTTTTGGCCCTGGAAAGTCTGCGTGACGTGCTACCCGCTGAACTGCGATAGTTTCAATAAAGAGAGGATGATCATGAGCGATGGTGCCACACCGGCGCAGTTGGATGCGGAGACGCAACGCGATTTGGAAGCGGCGGCCTTTCGGCGGCTTGTGTCGCATCTGCGTGAGCGCACCGATGTGCAGAACATCGACATGATGATCCTGGCTGGCTTCTGCCGGAACTGTCTCTCGAATTGGATGAACGATGCTGCGCAAGAGCGGGACATTGCTCTGGGCAAAGATGCTGCGCGGGAACTCGTTTACGGTATGCCTTATGGCGACTGGAAGGCGCAGTATCAGAAAGAGGCAACACCTGAGCAGGTCGCGGCTCTGGCCGCTGCCGACAAGGCCGGCCACTAGGCTTCAGGCCGGGCGACTGGTGCTTGTCCCCAGCCCATTGGCCGCGATCCACCGATTGCCGATTGGCTCTGCTTGACCGCCCCTGGTGGGTTTGGTTCACCTCTTGGCTCAAGCCTGAGGAGTGAAGCGATGGCGGATTCAAGTGTTGCAGCTGGCCAGTTGCGTGGGCTGATCGAGCGGATCGAGCGGCTGGAAGAAGAAAAACGTGCCATCGCCGATGACATCAAGGATGTCTATGGCGAAGCCAAATCCAATGGGTTTGACACCAAAGTGCTGCGGCAGGTTGTGCGCATTCGCAAGCAGGACCAGGCTGAACGCCAAGAGCAAGAAGCGCTGCTGGACCTTTATCTCGCCGCTCTTGGCGGACCGGCTGCTGGTGCAGTCGAGCAGGATGACAGCTAGCAGCTAGCCGGCGTTCTTCATCCCGTTACCAGGTGGACAGGCCGAATCCATCGGATCGTGAGAAACCGCGGTTCTGCGAAAAACCATCTGAGACAAAGGACAGCGGCGAAAGCGAGCCGCTGGCGACCGTTGGGGCAACCAGCCCGGCATGGTCGGCACTGCGAATGGACTGTTTGGCCAGCGCGGTCGAAAGATCAACTTCGATCGGATAGAGCCGCCCGGTGATGCCGGCGATCGGCGCCGCAGCAGCCTGTGCCGCGTTTGCGTCCGGCTCTGCTGCCGGCGCAGCAACTGCCGTTTGGGTCGGTTCAGCCAACGCATCAATGGCCGTCTGCGCAGGAAGACGCTGCTCTTCCTGGCTGGCGAAGGCGGCAGCGATCAGTGTTTCAATCGATTCAGATGACGGCGCGGGCTGCTGTGGCGCAGGCGCTGCTTGGGCGGGCGCTGCGAGGACAGCAAGCGCTGGGATCGGTGATGATACCCCTGCGGCCGGTGCCGGGGATGGCGCGGGCGCTCGGAAGCGCGGTTCCTCAACAAAAGCGACCTCGAACTCGGACGGGCTGAGTGTGCCAGGTTCTAGGAGAGACTCTTGCTCGCCTGTCAGCAATTGGCGCGAGACGGGGCCGGCCTGCGCGACGTCTGCGCGTGCTGGTTCTGGTGCCGTTTGCGGTTCACGCTGAAGCGCCTGGGCGACCTGGCCTGCAAGGCTTGCCTCGGACGCGCGTCGCTCTGCAAAGCGCGCTTCTATGATGGCTGCGATCTGACCAGGCTGCGGTACTGACTGGGCGATCTGTTCTTCCCGTGTGATCGGCGGAAGGTCGGGCAGGGGCGTCGTAACCGATGGACTAAGCGCTGCGGCCAGCGCAGCACGCGCATCAGCGGGAGCAACCAGGCTGCCGGCGGGCGCACTTTCGGCTTGGGCCAGCTGCGGTGCTGTTGTGGCGGATGCCGTGATGATGGGCGAGGCGTCTTGCACGTCGGACGGCGGTACCGCGGTTGAAAGCGCCGCAAGCTGGATGTCATCAATCGTTGGGGCGGCGACCGGCGAGGGAACGGACAGCCCCGCAATGGTTGATGGCGCTGCGGATGTGCCGTCCAGCGTGGCGTAGGGCGGCAGAATGGGTGAGGCGACCGCGTAAGGTTCGCGCGGTTCTGATGGGCCTGTGTCCGTCTCGGGAGCGGCAGGTGTCGTCGATGCGGTCACCACCGCTGTTGGCTGTGTGGCCGAGGTCGGAGCGGGCTGTTCATCAGCATCGTCGCCACCGAACAGAGCCTGGAAGAACCCGCCACCGGATTCGCTCGGCAGAACAATGTCGCCGTCACCGTCCGTCTGTGCGCTGGCAACAGATGTTGATGTGCCAACCGCCGGTCTGCCCGAGCGGCGTTCATAGTCTCGCAGAGCTTGCTCGTAGCCCGAAAGCGGGTTGCCATCCGAGGGGACATGAATGGTGCGGCCATTGGGGAAGACACGTTGCAGCTGGGCGCGGGTCATGCGCGGCCACATGCGCACCGAGCCTGTGTCGAGATGCACGAAGGGCGTGCCGGAGCGAGGATAATAGCCAACACCGCCCGATTCGAGCCGCAAACCGGCTGCGCGGATTTCAGCGGCCGAGACGCCGGGAATGAAGAAATCCATCGCCCGGCCCTGTGTGTGCTGCGAGTTGCGGGCAACACCTGAGGAGCGCCGGCGCAGCATGTTGTTGGTGGCGGGCGACCGATACGCCGAAACCACGTGGATGGGTTCGCTGGCGCCGACTTCGCGGTAGACCGTCCAGACAATGTCAAACAGGTCCGGGTCAATGCGCGTGACTTCATCGCGCCGCCAGTCGCGCAGGAACCGATTGAGCTGGTTGAGACCGCTCTGCACGAAGCGCCCGTTGCGCTTGTAGGTGACCGTCAACCTTTCATGGGTGTGGGTGTTGTAGAGAGAAAGCGTTCGATCCTGGGCTAACGCGGCAGCGGGCATCGCCATCGTGGCTAGGATGCAAAAAGCAAAGGCCAGGAGGATGCGAACCATGGAGGCGGGCATCTGGACGTTGGCCACCTGGGCCTGCGGCCCTGAAAAGGCCGCCGGCCTTTTCGCCAGTCTGGTTGCCGCCAGAACCGTCAATTCACCCTCACTCTTCATTCCGCCTGGTGCGCTTGCAGGGCCACCGGGGCGGTGCCCCAATGCCGAAACGAGACCGATTTAAAGGTTTGGCGACATGCCATCGCCTGCCGAAAACGCAATCGACCCGCCAGCAAGCAGCTTTCAAGCGCCGGAAAATTGGTCAAAACATGGCGTTCGGCTTTGAGCAAGCGCAACCGGCCCGGTTCCTTTTCCTTAGGGTTAACTGATCGTTAGCGCCGACCTTGCCTGTTTTGGTTCAAGTGAAAGGGGTTGCGTTCGGACTTACGCGCCGCCCAAGCCGAGCGCATCGAGAACACGCTGATGGTGGCCGTAAATGTCACGGGCCATGATCAGACGACCGTCATCTGCGACCCGAGCGGTGAAGTAGGTGAGATGAACCGGGATGTGCGAGGTCAGGTTGAAGTTTTGCTCACGCGGTCCGCGCAGAGTTTGCAGGCGGGTAAGGTCCCAGTCCGGCTCGTTCTCAAGCAGCGCTTCAGCGAAGGCCCACGGGTCTTGCACGCGCACGCAGCCATGGCTGAAGGTGCGCGTGTCGCGACCAAACAGGCTGCGCGATGGCGTGTCATGGAAGTAGATCGCGTGCTGATTGGGGAACATGAATTTGATTTCCCCAAGCGCATTGCCTGAGCCTGGACGCTGGCGGATGCGCGGTAGCCCGCGTTCGGCTGCAACTTCCCAGTTCACCGCCGCAGGGTCGAAAACACTGCCATTGTAGATAACTTCGTAGTTGCGGTTGGTGAGGTAGCTCTGATCCTGGAGCACACGCGGCAGCAGCTCGCCACGGGCGATAGACGACGGCACGTTCCAATAAGGATTGACGGCCATGTACTCCATTTCGTCGGAGAAGATTGCGGTGCGGTGGCGGTTCTGGCCAACGACGGTGCGCGTGGTGAAGATGCTTTCACCCTCATCCATCACCCACAGGCGGAACTCCGGCACATTGGCGAGCACGTGGAAATCACCGAGATCGCGCGGCAGCCAGCGCCAGCGCTCCATGTTGGCGATGATGTGCGGTGTGAGGTCACCGGCCTGCTCGTTGAGGGCGGCAAAGGTGGCCGGGCCGACAATGCCGTCAGCGGTGAGATTGTGGTCGGTCTGAAACTCTTTGACTGCAGCGTCCAAGACGTCATCGAAGATCAGCGGATCGATGGCTTCAGGTGCAGCTTCGTCCTCTACCACCACTTCCGGCTTATCGGCCTGACGTGCGGCTGGATTTTCGGAAGGACCATCATAGGTGCCAATGCTGGCGGTGACCAAATCGTCATCGGCGACTTCCGGCAGACCCAAACGGGCGCGCAACTGTGGTACCCGTTCATCCCGGTCACCCAGACGAATGGTGCCGTTCTCGTCGATGGCCACGATCAACTCGTCAGATGACTGATTGCGCAGCCGTTCAAGTTCCTCGCGCAAGGCATGAAACTGGGCGTGCGGCGGGTGGTAGGCCAGAAGCGCGGCAGCCGGATCGCTGGCGGCGATCAGCGCCGGCAGGACGGTGGCTGGATCAACGAAGTTGCGCTCCAGCGTGATATCATCGGAGATGCTTGCTGGATTGATGCGTCCAGTCTGCGCATGGCGAGCGTAGCGAACCGTCCACAGGGCCATGGCAATGTCGGCTTCGGCAGCCGCACGCGCGTCGGTTGCAGGCCCGTCTGAGAGGAAGGCGCTGTGCGCATAGTCCTCAGGATTGAGGCCATAGCCGTCTGCCGTTTCAAACAGATGGGTGATCACATCAGCCAGACCGTTTGGTGCGCTAGCGCTGGTAAAGACCGGCTTGTGCTCACGGCTCACATAGAATGCTTCGATCGCTTCACGCTCGGAGCTCGTCGTCTCACCGTCATTGTCGAGGCCGGCATCGATCATGGCGGCAATGGCTTGGCGGGTCAGCGTGTCGAGCATCCGGCCGTCGCGCGCAGCGATGGCGGCTTCGTCAACCATCGGAACGGTGGTCGTTTCGGCAACTGGTTCTAAGGGTGCGAGCTCTCGGGCGGTGACATTGGGTTCGGCTTGGAAGACCGGACGCACATAGTTGGCGGCCGCGGTGCTGCCTTGCGTGGACGTTTCAATCACTTGCTCGATAGCTTGAACCGGTGCGGCATCTATCTGCGCGATTGTCGACCCGTACTGGGCCCACGCGCTGGAAGGGGCTGCGGCGAGAATGGCCGTTGTCGAGAGAAGGGCCGCAGCAAGAGTGCCTGTGCGTGCGCCAATTGAAAGTTTCATGAACGCCATACCTCCAGGTGCAATCCGCCGCACCTTGCTTTGTCGTTTGCCCCAGAGCGCACCAGGCGATTCGACACCATTTTGTGCATCTCCCACAGGTGCCAGACGGGTTCTTCTTCCACAAGCGCGGCCCTGCAACGGCCAAGGAAAAAGGGGTGCGATCTAGGCTGACAGCCTTGAGGGTTGCGCATCTGCAACAGCCTCACCCGATGCGGGTTCAGGATCTGCAGGGTCAATCTCGTAATCGGCGAGCTTGCGGTAAAGCGTTGAGCGGCCAATTTTTAGCGCGCGCGCCACATCGCTCATGTGGCCGCCAAGGTGGCCAATGGCAAAGCGGATGGCCTTTTCCTCAAGATCAGCAAGCGCGCGCGGCTGGCCCCTTCCGTCGGTTAGATCGACCATGCCGTAGCGCATCGCGGTGTCGGCGGGCGCGGGGATGATGTCGGATAGGCCGCGCGTGGGAGGCATTGGCGCTGCGTTGGCGTTTGCCGCCGGTATCGCCGCCACCGTTTCGCTGACGTCGAGGCCTTCCCGAACAGCGATTTGGGGGAACTCGGCGGGCGTCAGGTAGTCGCCGTCACACAGAACAATCGCCCGGAAAACGGCGTTCTCCAACTGACGGATGTTGCCTGGCCAGTCATACCGGCTGACCAGATCGAGCGCTGCCGATGAAATGCCTTTGATCTGGCGTTTGCCTTCCTCGGCAGCGAAGCGAACGATGAAATGCTGGATCAGATGCGGCAAGTCATCCATGCGATCGCGCAGCGGAGGTACCCAGATGGGGAACACGTTGAGGCGGTAGTAAAGGTCTTCCCGGAACTCGCCGTTGCGGGTGAGGTCGATGAGCGGGCGATTGGTCGCTGAGATCAGGCGAAAGTCAGAGCGCGCCGATGTTTTGGCCCCAATCGGGTCGATCTCGCCGTTTTGTAGGGCGCGAAGTAGCTTGACCTGGATGTCTGGGGTCAGTTCGCCGATCTCGTCGAGGAACAGCGTCCCGCCATGGGCCTCAGCAAACTTGCCGACATGCTTGTCGTTGGCGCCGGTGAAAGCGCCCTTCTCGTGTCCAAAGAGCACCGATTCGACCAGCTTCTCTGGGATCGCGCCGCAGTTGACGGTCACCAACGGTTTGTTGCGGCGCGGGCTGGAGCCTTTGATCGCACGGGCGATGCGTTCCTTGCCGACGCCCGACTCGCCTTCAATAAGAATGGGAATTTGTGATTTGGCGGCGCGCTCTGCCAACTGCACGACGCGAGCCATGGCCGGTGATCTTGTCACGATGTCGGTGACGGTCAGGCGACCTTCCTCGGTCCGCTTGATCTGGCTGACTGTGTCTTCCAGTGCGCTCATCTTAAGCGCATTGCCCAGCGAGACACGCAGGCGCTCCGGTGAGACGGGCTTGACGACGAAATCGCTCGCGCCTTGCCGCATCGCCGTCACAACGGTGTCGATGGAGCCTTGCGAGGTTTGAACAATAACCGGGACTGTGTTGCCGCGCTTTTGAAGCTGTTCCAGCACGCCCATACCGTCGAGATCCGGCATCAAAAGGTCAAGAAGGATGACTCGGATCGCTGGACCGTCGGGCGAGGCCATGTAGGCCAGCGCACCTTCCCCGCTTTCAACGCACACCGGGGAATGTCCCAGTCGCGTCAAGGCCGCTTCCAGCAGCCTCCTTTGTACGGGGTCATCGTCAACAACAAGAACCGAGGACCGCAAGGACACGCGCACTTCTCCATACAAAGGCATTGAATTGGCAGGCAGACGCATTTGCGCACGCAGCCTGTATCGAACTGGGTCAGAATGCCCGCATAGGGTAAACGGGCGATTAAGCATGATTTTTTCCGTGATCGAATCGTGCAGGCTGTGATCATGGTGAGGTGAAGGGGCGCATCCCTGTGGCCTTGCGCGCTGCCTCTGCCGGGCGTACCCATCGGTCAAAGAGACGTCCAAGAAGGTGCCCCCCCAATGCCGACATCCGCCGCCAAGTCCGATCTGGGCACGCTTCCCCTTTGGGATTTAACCGCGCTTTATCCGGCCATCGATAGTGACGTGGTGACCGGCGATCTCGATCGTGCGTTGCAGGAATCGCAAGCGTTCGAGGATCGTTACAAGGGCAAACTTGCCGAGCTTTTGGCGCAAGGTGGTGCTGCTCTTGCCGAGGCGATTGCCGCTTACGAAAAGCTCGATGAATTGATGGGCCGGCTCTATTCGTTCGCCGGCCTGGTTTACTCGGAAAACACGACTGACCCGCAGCGGGCAAAGTTCTTCGGCGACGTTCAGGAGAAGCTGACCACCGCGTCCACGCATCTGGTCTTTTTCTCACTGGAACTCACCAAGCTTGACGATGCTGCGCTTGAGACTGGGTACGGCGATCCCGCGCTCGCCTACTACAAGCCCTGGATCGACGACACGCTGCGCGAAAAGCCCTACCAGCTTGATGACAAGCTGGAGCAGCTCTTCCACGAGAAGTCTGTCACCGGCCGGGCGGCCTGGAACCGGCTGTTTGATGAGACGATCGCCAGCCTGCGGTTCGATGTTGATGGTGAGAACCTTACGCTCGAGCCGACGCTTTCGTTGCTTCAGGATCCTGATGGCGCAAAACGCAAGGCGGCTGCCAAAGCCCTTGGGGCGACGCTTGAGGTTGAGCTGCGCACCTTCACGTTGATCACCAACGTGCTCGCCAAAGACAAGGAAATCTCAGACCGTTGGCGCGGATTTGGCGATGTTGCCGACAGCCGCCACCTGGCCAACCGGGTGGAAGGCGAAGTCGTCGAAGCCCTGGTCTCGGCCGTGCAGGCAAGCTTTCCGCGCCTTTCGCATCGCTATTATGCGCTGAAAGCCAAATGGATGGGCGTCGATGCGCTCGACTATTGGGATCGCAACGCGCCGCTGCCCAATGCGGACAAGCGCCTCATCGGCTGGGATGAGGCCAAGGGGCTGGTGCTTGATGCCTATCAGCACTTTTCACCCGATATGGCCTCCATCGGTCAGCGCTTTTTTGATGAAAACTGGATCGATGCACCACCGCGCGAGGGCAAATCGCCGGGCGCCTTCTCGCACCCGACCGTGCCGAGCGCGCATCCCTACATTTTGCTCAACTATCAAGGCCGCACGCGTGACGTGATGACGCTTGCCCACGAACTCGGCCACGGCGTTCATCAGGTACTGGCTGGTGCGCAGGGCGCACTGATGGCGCAAACGCCTCTGACGCTGGCCGAAACGGCCAGTGTTTTCGGTGAGATGCTGACCTTCCGCTCCGTGCTGGCGGCCACCAGTGATCCCGTTCAGCGGCAATCGCTGCTCGCCGGCAAGGTCGAGGACATGATCAACACCGTGATCCGTCAGATCGCGTTCTACAGTTTTGAGCGCAAGGTCCATGAGGCGCGGCGCAGTGGCGAGCTGACGTCTGAGGAGCTTTGCGACCTCTGGCTGTCCGTTCAGCATGAAAGTCTGGGCGATGCTGTGCGGTTCGACGATGCTTATCGTCCGTACTGGACCTATATCGGCCACTTCATCCACTCGCCCTTTTATGTTTACGCCTATGCCTTTGGTGACTGTCTGGTGAACGCGCTTTATGCGCGCTACGAGGATGCCCATGAGGGCTTCACCGAGCATTATCTCAACCTTCTGAAGGCCGGCGGGTCCAAGCCTTACAACGAGCTTCTGACGCCGTTTGGGCTCGATGCGCGTGATCCGCAGTTCTGGCAGGCGGGTCTTGGGGTCATTGAAGGCTTTATCGACGAGCTTGAAACGCTCGATAAATAATCAGCCGGTGAACCTTAGCGCCTTCTTGTGCGTAGGGGAAGTAATCTCCCCGCGACGCACTACATGATCGGTCATGGCAGACGAAACTCGTGATTCTGAACGCAATCGCTTAACCGGGCGGCTTGGACGCTATGCGCGCGTTGGCGCCTCCATGGGCGGGGTCGCAACCACCATGGCCCGCCGGCGGCTGCTCGGCGGGGAAAAGGTGAACCCTGCCGACGCCGAAGCGCTGGCGGAGGTCTTGGGCGGGCTTAAAGGCCCCCTCATGAAGGTGGCCCAACTTATCTCCACGATACCCGATGCGGTGCCGGCCGAATATGCCGCCGAACTGCAAAAGCTGCAGTCTGAAGCTCCACCGATGGGGTGGGCGTTTGTGAAGCGCCGTATGCGTGCCGAACTGGGTGCCGATTGGCAGTCTCGTTTTGAAAGCTTTGACCACGCGCCGACGGCGGCGGCCTCGCTTGGGCAGGTGCACAAAGCCCGCTCGCTCGATGGCGGCGATCTGGCGGTGAAGCTGCAATATCCGGATATGGCGTCAGCGGTTGCCGCCGATCTGCAGCAGCTTGATTTCGTGTTTAGCATCATCCGCCGCGTTAGCGGGGCCATCGATCCATCGGAGATGAAGGCGGAAATCGCTGAGCGGCTCCAGGAAGAGCTCGACTACAATCTGGAAGCCAAGCATGCCAAGCTCTACCGCGACTTCTTCGGCACAGACGATGAACTCGTGCGCGTGCCCGATGTGATCGACGATCTGTCGACCAATCGGCTTTTGACCCTTGAGTGGCTAAACGGCGAGAAAATCCTCGCCTTCAAAGAAGAAAGCCAGGAGGTCCGCAACCGTCTTTCAAAGGCGATCTTCCATGCCTGGTGGCGGCCCTTCGCGCATATCGGCGTCATCCACGGCGACCCGCATTTGGGCAACTACATGGTGTTCAAGGAGGATGGTGCGCCATCGGGCATCAACCTCCTGGACTATGGCTGCATTCGAAAGTTTCCGGCCCGGTTCGTGCGGGGTGTCCTTGATCTCAATGAAGGGCTGATGCGCGATGATGAGGACCAGATCGTTCATGCCTACGAGCTTTGGGGCTTTGACGATCTGTCCAAAGAGGTGCGGGACGTTCTCAATATCTGGGCGCGGTTCATCAATGGGCCGCTGCTTGAGGACAAGGTGCGCGCCGTGGCTGATGGCGTGAACCCGACAGAGTATGGTCGCGAACAGGCCATCAAGGTGCGCCAAGAGCTCCAGCGTCTTGGTCCTGTGAAGATACCGCGCGAGTTCGTGTTCATGGACCGGGCAGCGATTGGTCTTGGCGGTGTATTCTTGCACTTGCGCGCGGAGCTGAACTTTTTCCAACTGTTCCAGAAAGAGATCGAGAACTTCGATCCGGTCGTGCTCGTGGAGCGGCAGACGCAGGCAATGAAAGCTGCCGGGCTTGATCCAATCACCAGCGAGGACCACGGCCTGTTTGATCTTCAAACACAGGTTGCCGCTCAGTAACCGGCCGCAGCGTACCGGTTTTCCCGGATCGCCGATTGTTTTTCCTTGGCTGAATGGTGTAAGCGCTGACGTCAGACGCTTTATCCCCTATTTCGCAAGGAGTGCGCCGATGGCTGATGCGGCCGAGAAAGACCTTCCCGTTTCCAACGATTATGTTGAGCATAATCGCACCTTCGAGGTGTTCATCACGCTGGTGAAATGGGGCACCATCGCGACGGCCGTCGTCCTCATCCTCATGGCGATTTTCTTGCTTTAGACGCAAACTGCGTTAGCGTTACCTTCCTCCGGCTGGGCTGATCGTGTCCGCGACCCTTCCAGACGGGTTTCCTTTCGTCCTCCTCTCAAGGGCATAGTTTCATGGTCAAAATTGCGGTTCCGAAAGAAGCCGATCCCAATGAGGGTCGGGTCGCCGCCACGCCTGATACCGTCAAGCGCTTTGTCGCGCTCGGCGCTGAGGTTGTCGTTCAAAGCGGTGCTGGTGAAGCATCGCGCATCCCCGACGATGCCTTCACCGCCGAGGGTGCGACGATCGCCAAAGACGCCAAGGCGACAGTCAAAGACGCTGATATCGTTCTAAAGGTCCGCCGGCCGGAAACCGGTGAGATCAAGACCTATCGCAAAGGCGCGATGGTGGTCGGAACGATGGACCCTTACGGCCACGAAGACGTGGTGAACGCCATGGGCGATGCGGGCCTAACGGCGGTCGCCATGGAGTTCATGCCGCGGATTACCCGCGCCCAGGTGATGGATGTTCTGTCCTCCCAGGCCAACCTTGCCGGCTATCAGTCGGTGATCGACGCGGCTGAGGTTTATGACCGGGCTCTGCCAATGATGATGACGGCGGCTGGCACCGTGCCAGCGGCCAAGGTGTTCGTCATGGGTGCAGGCGTTGCTGGATTGCAGGCGATTGCCACAGCACGGCGCCTTGGTGCCGTGGTGACGGCGACGGATGTGCGCGCCGCAGCCGGCGAGCAGGTTGAATCGCTCGGCGCGAAGTTCATCATGACCGAGGCGCTCAAAGATGCCTCTGGCGAGGGTGGTTATGCCCGCGAGCTGACTGATGATGAGAAAGCCTCGCAGGCTGAGCTCGTCGCCGGCCATATCGCCAAGCAGGACATCGTCATCACGACCGCTCTTATTCCGGGCCGGCCTGCGCCGCGTTTGGTAACGCGTGAGATGATCGACAGCATGAAGCCGGGTTCGGTCCTGGTGGACCTTGCGGTCGAGCGCGGCGGCAATGTTGAAGGTGCGGTACCGGGCGCGTTGGCTGAGGTTGGGCCAGCGACCATTGTTGGCTACCTCAACGTGCCAGGTCGGATATCCGCGACCGCGTCCGTCCTCTACGCTAAGAACCTCTATGCCTTCATCGAGACCTTGATCGA
Organism: Pseudomonadota bacterium; assembly: GCA_038749715.1. Taxonomy (GTDB): domain Bacteria; phylum Pseudomonadota; class Alphaproteobacteria; order Rhizobiales; family MH13; genus MH13. The sequence continues at coordinate 314,273 of JBCDHR010000004.1, read as the reverse complement.
TAAGGAAACCAAAGCGCTCAAGATCGACTGGGAGGATGAATTGGTCTCAGCCACCGTTCTCACCCGTGATGGCGCCGTGGTGCATCCCAATTTTGCAGCGAAGGCTGATGAACCAGCTCCCGAACCGGAAGCGGCTGAACCTTCTGACGATACTCCCGATGAGGAGGCAAGCTCATGAGCGAAGTGACAAACGACGCGCTGGAAGCAGCACGCGAAGCTGCCGCGGAAGCTGCTGAAGCAGCAGCGGAGGCTGCCGAAGCTGCCGCTGAAGCAACAAGCATTGTGGAAAGGCTGACGGCCGCCGCCATAGAGGGCGGTGTCAGCGACGCGATGGCGGCTGCGGCGCAAAGTGCCTCCGGCGGCGCCATCGACCCGTTCATTTTCCGGCTCTCGATCTTCGTGCTGGCGATCTTCGTTGGCTACTACGTGGTCTGGTCGGTGACGCCGGCTCTCCACACGCCGCTGATGTCGGTGACCAACGCGATCTCCTCGGTGATCGTGGTTGGTGCGCTTCTGGCAGTTGGCGTTGATACGATGAGCGGTGAGGGTTCCGGTCTGGCACGCGCCTTTGGGTTCGTGGCGTTGATCCTGGCCTCGGTGAACATCTTTGGCGGCTTCCTCGTCACACAGAGGATGCTCGGCATGTACAAGAAGAAACAGCGGTAAGGCGGGGCAGCGACTATGAGTGCTAATTTTGCAGCCCTTTTCTACCTGATCGCGGGCGTTCTTTTCATCATGAGCTTGCGCGGGCTTTCCAGCCCGGAAAGCTCTCGTCAGGGCAATCTTTACGGCATGGTCGGCATGGCCATTGCGGTGGTCACGACCCTGCTTCTTGCCGACCTGACCCTTGGCTCGGCCGCTTTGATTGTGCTCGCCATTGCCATTGGTGGTGGTCTTGGCGCTGTCATCGCGCAACGCATTCCTATGACAGCGATGCCGCAGCTTGTGGCGGCGTTCCACTCGCTCGTTGGTATGGCAGCCGTTTTGGTTGCAGCAGCAGCGCTTTACGCGCCCCAGGCTTTCGGTCTTGGGGAGGTCGGCACGATCAAAGTCGCCGCCCTCATCGAAATGGCACTTGGGGCTGGCATTGGCGCCATAACGTTCACAGGTTCGGTGATTGCGTTTGCCAAGCTAGACGGGCGTATGTCGGGCAAGCCTATCCTTCTGCCGGCTCGCCATATCATCAACATCGCCTTGGCGGTGGCGTTGGTGGTTCTCACCATCGTTCTGGTGATGACGGAAAGCCACTTTGTGTTCTGGCTGATTGTGCTTGCAGCGCTGGCGCTTGGCATCCTGATCATCATTCCCATCGGCGGCGCTGACATGCCGGTGGTCGTGTCGATGCTCAACTCTTATTCAGGTTGGGCGGCGGCCGGCATCGGCTTCACGCTGGGCAACACGGCGTTGATCATCACCGGTGCTCTTGTTGGTTCGTCCGGTGCGATCCTGTCCTACATCATGTGTAAGGGCATGAACCGCTCCTTCATCTCGGTGATCCTTGGCGGCTTCGGTGGCGAGGATGCTGTTGCCGGGGCTGGCGAGGAAGAGACCCGTCCGGTCAAGCAAGGCTCGGCCGACGACGCCGCATTCATGATGAAGAATGCTGGTAAGGTGATCATCGTGCCGGGCTACGGCATGGCGGTTGCTCAAGCTCAGCACGCACTGCGCGAGATGGCCGACAAGCTGAAGGAAGAGGGCGTGGAGGTGAAGTATGCCATCCACCCCGTCGCTGGACGTATGCCGGGCCACATGAACGTGCTGCTTGCCGAAGCGCAGGTGCCCTATGACGAGGTGTTCGAACTTGAGGATATCAACTCTGAGTTCTCAACCGCTGATGTTGCCTTCGTGATCGGCGCTAACGATGTGACCAACCCGGCGGCCAAAACCGATCCGCAGTCGGCCATTTACGGCATGCCGATCTTGAATGTTGCCGATTCGGGCACCGTTCTATTCGTTAAGCGCGGTATGGCGTCAGGCTATGCTGGTGTGCAGAACGAGCTGTTCTTCCGCGACAACACAATGATGCTGTTCTCTGACGCCAAGAAGATGGTGGAGGACATCGTCAAGTCGATGTAGGCCGCCTTTGATGTCGGTGAATGATCCAGCCCGCGCGAGCTTGCTCGCGCGGGCTTTTGATTATCCCTACATCCGTTGTCAGTCGCCTGTACTGTTTGATCGTGGCCAGTTTCGTCCTCTGCCTTTAATCAAGGCGCGTGCACGGCGAGACGGTCTTGTGGAGGTCGAGTTGGGTGGTAGCGGCCCAGCCACCCTCTGTCTGCCAATGCTCGCTCTTGGTTCAAATGCGGCGCTTTCTGTCTTGCGGCGCAAGTTTGGTGATCGACCGACATGTATTGTCCAAGACACTGTTCGGATTTCCGATCACCAGGTGGCGCATTCGGCCCATATAGCCCGTTACGGCGCTATGCCAGCGACACTAACCGCCGCTGCTGGGCAACAACCCATCGTCCATGTGCAGCTCATTCCCCTGAACCTGGTTTCGCGGCTTGATCGATCGGAGGCGGTTGGAGTGAACTATGAGCGTCGAGGGCTTGCGATGCGCGTTGCTCTCACACGGCTTCAAGTCCGGCTCGCACATGTTTGGGTTTATCAATCAAGGCATGGACCGGTGAAAACCGCCAACGGCCCACTTCCGCTCGGCTCGCAGCGTCGTGCGCTGGCCTATGCCGCCGGTCGTGTTGGTTGGATGGAGCCGCTTGAGGCTTTTGCTATCGCTTTGGCGCGCGATGCTAACCTGCGGGCGCGGACCACGCAGGCTTTGAAGGGCTAGGCTAGGAGCTTGGTTCAGTTAGCGCGCCGCAGGCCCTGAAGGGCAATGCGGTTGCCTTCATTGATCGAGAGCGCGCGCTGGTAGGAGACCCGCGCGTTTTCCAAGTCGCCAGCGGCTTCATAGGCAATGCCGCGATTGATCCAGCCATCAATGTTGCGGGAATCGCGGCCGAGAACAGAATCAAAGTCTTCGACTGCTGCTCCAAAGTCGCGGACAGCCAGATAGGAAAGGCCACGCGCCATATAGGGTTCGATCGCGTTGGGGTTGAAGCCGATGGCCGTGGTGAAATCCTCAATGGCGAGGATGTGATTGTTTTGTGCTTGGAAGATGAGGGCGCGGTTGTAGTAGATCCGCGCGTCTGACGAGTTGAGCAGAATGGCCCGCTCATAGTCGGCAAGCGCCAGCGCAATCTGACCCTGCTCGCGGTAGATGTTCCCGCGGCCGAGATAAGCGGCATCATAAGCTGGATTGGCTGCGATGGCGGCTGAATAGTCGGCCAAAGCCTGGGTGTCATTGCCGAGTTCGCGATGGACCAAAGCGCGGTTGGCAAGTGCTTGGTAGAAGCTGGGGTTGAGCGCCAGGGCCTGATTGAAATCGGCAAGCGCATCCTGATAGCGCTGTTCGCGACCATAGGCCGTGCCGCGCATGTTATAGGCGCCCGGGTCTTGCGGATTGGAGGATATGACCTCCGTTAGCGAGGCAATGTTCACTGCTTGGCTGGCGCGAAGCGTTCCGGTTGTTTGATTGAGCCCGGCTGTCTGACACCCTGCAAGAATCAACGCTGCCAACCCGAGCGCGCCGAGGCGATTAATCGCTCGCGCCGTCAAAGGGTTGGTGCGGATAGACAGGGTGGAGAGCATGGCTGAACCCGACAAAAAACAGCAAACGGAAAAATCAGCCGATCTTACGCACCTGGGAGCGGACTGCTTGTGGGGTGACCCGAACGGCAATCATTGGGACGCCAAAATGCTGCTTGCATAAGCAGGCAGAAAGAAGGCCCCGGTTCCCCAAGGCCTTCCGAAAAAACCGGTGTTATCGGCGACCCTTGCCCGGCAGCAGGCCTTCGCGCTGGGCACGTTTGCGCGCAAGCTTGCGAGCGCGGCGAATGGCTTCGGCCTTTTCGCGTGCCTTCTTTTCGCTGGGCTTTTCGTAGTGACCGCGGAGCTTCATCTCGCGGAAGATGCCTTCGCGCTGCATCTTTTTCTTCAGCGCCTTAAGGGCCTGATCAACGTTGTTGTCCCGTACGAGTACCTGCACGTGTCGTCCTGTCGTTGTCGCCATGGATCGGTGCCAGAGGGCGAAGGGTAAAACTGGTTGTCTGCGGCGAAATGATCTGACGAAATCTATGCGCCGCAAAGGCCGATCGGGCCTATCGGAGCGCCATGTCAAACCAGCACTGCGGATTGAAGCTCGGCGGATACCAGATCATACCTGGTTTGTCCACCAAGCATCACGCACGATGTTGGCCGCGCCTAAGGGTTCGCCTCTTTGGGAACAAGCCGGGTGCGATGCCCCATTTTGCGACCTGGCCGAGCGTCGACCTTTCCATAGAGATGGCGTTTCCATTCCGGCTGGTCAAGGCCAGCGTCTGGGCCGTTCATGTCCTCGCCAAGCAGGTTATGCATCTGGGCATCGCTATGGCGTTCCGTCGTGGCGAGTGGCCAACCGGCGACGGCCCTTATGTGATTGTCAAACTGGCTGTTAAGGCAAGCATCCATGGTCCAATGACCGGAGTTGTGGACGCGTGGCGCGATTTCGTTGACCAGAAGATCGCCAGCCTCAGTGACAAAGAACTCCACCGTCAGAAGGCCAATGTGGTCCAACGCCTTGGCGATCTTCTGCGTGACGCTGCGTGCAGCGCTCGCTATGGCCGGTGTCGGCCGGAAGGCCGCGAGACTGCCGACTGAGGAGGTGTGAAGAATGCCGCGTTGGTGAACATTGTGCGGAACATCATAGGCCGCGATTGTTCCATCTGCGTCGCGCACCAGCAGGCAGGAGATTTCCGCAACAAACGGAATGCGGGCCTCAAGCACGGCCGGAACCGCGCCAACGGTTTGCCAAATCTCTGTTGCACGAAGAACGTCGCCAGAGCGCAGTGATACCTGCCCTTTGCCATCGTAACCGAACCTGCGCGTTTTGAGGATTGTGTCGCCACCAAGCGCGGCATGGGCCTGGGCTAGATCATCAGGTCTATCGATGGGTGCGAAGGGCGCGACTTTGACTCCCAGAGTTTCAATGAACTGTTTTTCGACCAGACGGTCTTGGCTGACCTCCAGCGACCTCAGGCCCGGGCGCAGTGGTACGACGCCAGCCAACCGCTCCAGACTGGCAGTCGGTATGTTCTCAAACTCGAAGGTGACGACCTGGCACCTGCCAGCGAAAGCGTCCAGCGGCGTGGTGTCGGTGTAATCGGCCACGGTGGAGAAGGCCGCTACCTCGGCAGCTGGTTGGTTGGCTTCTGGCGCGTAGATATGGGTCCTTATGCCAAGGTCCGCAGCTGCCATCGCCAGCATGCGACCGAGTTGCCCCCCTCCCAAAATGCCTATTGTGTCGCCGGGTCGCAGAGGCTCCATCAGGCCGGCGTGTCGACCGGTATGTCGCCGACGGCTTCCGTTCGTGCCTGCCGCCAAGCCTGCAGACGTTCCGACAGCTCGGGGTCGGAAAGCGCCAGAATGCTTGCGGCCATCAGGCCGGCATTGCTGGCTCCGGCCTTGCCGATCGCAAGCGTGCCAACCGGCACACCTGCCGGCATCTGGACAATAGAGAGCAGGCTGTCCTCGCCTTGCAGTGCCGTCGCACCGACGGGCACGCCGAGCACTGGAAGATGGGTCATGGATGCGACCATGCCAGGCAAATGCGCTGCCCCACCGGCGCCGGCGATAATGACCTTGAAGCCAGCATCGGCCGCTCCCTTTGCAAATGCCACCATGCGGTCTGGCGTGCGATGGGCGGACACAATCTTCGCCTCATACCCTACGCTCAATTCCTCCAACCGGTCGGTGGCATGGCGCATGGTTGGCCAGTCGGACTGGCTTCCCATTATGACGGCAACGGCTGCTAAGGATGCTGAATCGGTCATGATGAAATCAGGCAATAATGTCGGGAAGCATCTGGTCTTCCAGAGTGCTGATACGGTCTTTCAGGGCGAGTTTTTTCTTCTTCAGCCGCTGAATCTGCAAGTGATCGGCGCGCCCTGTGTCAAATAAGGCTTCGATTGCGGTATCCAGATCGCGGTGTTCCTGGCGCAGTTTGGCCAACTGCTTGCGGATGTCCTCATCATCATTGGAAGGCGTTGGGTTCATCAGGGAAAACCGGCAAGGGGACGCAGGAATCGGCGATGGGCGACGAGGAAAAGCCTCCCTAGCATGGGCAGCAGGCCGGTCCAAGACGGTCCTTTGGGCCTGCGAAACGGTTTCCTAACGACTTTTGAAGGTTAGGACAGCGAATTTGTCTTTGGCGACCTGTACGCGCCTTCAACCCTATGGCAGCCTCATGAGGTTTGAAAAAAGGAGGTTTGCATGACGGTTGAATCTCACCTTGCCGAGTTGCAAAAGCGGCACCAGGCGATGGATCTGCGCATTGCCGATGAGGAACGGCGACCAGCGAAAGATCAGACGAACATTGCAGCAATGAAGCGTCAAAAACTGAGTTTGAAGGATGAGATTGAGCGTTTGCGTAAGGAATCCGTGAGAGGGCGCCCGAATTAGGCATTCTGCCCCACGTGATTGATGGCCAAGCCGCCTAGCCAAAAGGTTAGGCGGCTTTTTTTATGCAGATTGATCGAGCGCATCACCTTTTGCCCAACTTGCCGGCAGGCTTGTGGCTTGGCAAAGCAGGTCCGAGGATCAGGCAGTGAGGCATTCGCGTTGTGAGGCGCGGGTACGGGAGGAGACAAGCATGGCCACCAACGCCCATCATAGCGGCTACCGCGATATCTATGCCGGTTGGCAAGAGGACCCCCTGGCGTTCTGGGCGCGTTGCGCGCAGCAGATCGACTGGATGACGCCGTTCGACAAGGTTTTCGAACCCGATGATGGTGTCTATGGCCGTTGGTTTCCCGGCGCTGTTTGCAACACCGCATACAATTGCCTTGACCGCCATGTGGAACGCGGCCGCAAAGGGCAGGCGGCGCTGATCTACGACAGCCCCGTTACTGGTACCAAAAAGACCTACACATTCGAGGATCTGCGCGACGAAGTGAGCGCGTTTGGGGCGGTCTTGAAGAACCTTGGGGTCGGCAAGGGCGACCGGGTGATCGTCTACATGCCGATGATCCCCGAAGCGGTGATCGGGATGCTGGCCTGCGCTCGTATTGGCGCGGTGCACTCGGTGGTGTTCGGTGGGTTCGCCGCCAAGGAACTGGCAACGCGCATTGATGATGCAAGGCCAAAGGCGGTGATCTCCGCATCGTGCGGCATCGAGCCCAATCGGGTGGTCGCCTATAAGCCGCTTTTGGATGAAGCGATCGCGTTCTCCACGCACAAGCCGGACTTCACCGTCATCAAGCAGCGTGACCAAAATCCATGCGACCTGATCGGTGGCCGCGACCATGACTATGATGCGCTGATGGCCGATGCCAATGCGCGGGGGATCGACAGTGCGCCGGAGCCGATGGCGGCGACCGATCCGCTTTACATTCTCTACACCTCAGGCACGACAGGTGTGCCCAAAGGCGTTGTGCGCGATCATGGCGGTCACATGGTTGCGCTCAATTGGACGATGAATGCGATCTATGGCGTCAACCCGGGCGACGTTTATTGGGCGGCGTCCGATGTCGGCTGGGTCGTTGGCCACTCATACATTGTCTACGGACCGCTTCTGGCCGGCTGCGCGACGGTTCTGTACGAGGGCAAGCCGGTGGGAACGCCTGATCCGGGCGCATTCTGGCGGGTGATTGAAGAACACAAGGTGCGGGTTCTGTTCACCGCGCCGACGGCGTTCCGGGCGATCAAGAAGGAAGATCCTGAGGGAGCCTTCATGCGCCAGTACGACCTAAGTGGCTTGAAAACCCTGTTCCTGGCGGGTGAGCGCGCCGACCCCGACACCATCCAGTGGGCCGAGGATCAACTCGGCGTGCCGGTCGTTGACCATTGGTGGCAAACCGAAACCGGCTGGGCGATTGCCGGGAACACGGCTGGCCTTGGCCTTTTGCCGATCAAGCACGGTTCACCGACGGTGGCGATGCCGGGCTACGACGTTCAGGTTATCGACGATGCCGGCCATCCGGTGCCGGCCGGGACATTGGGCAACATCGTCGTGAAGCTGCCGCTTCCCCCGGGATGTCTGCCGACGCTTTGGAACAATGATGAGCGCTTCAAAGCGTCCTATCTGGAAGAGTTCCCCGGCTATTACAAAACCGCAGACGCCGGAATGGTGGATGAGGATGGCTATCTCTTCATCATGGCGCGCACCGACGACATCATCAATGTCGCCGGCCATCGCCTGTCGACCGGCGGCATGGAAGAAGTACTGGCGAGCCATCCGGCGGTTGCCGAGGCGGCTGTTATCGGCGTCGGCGACGCCTTGAAAGGGCAACTGCCCGCGGGCTTCGTTGTTATCAAAGCCGGGGTCGATACACCGTCTGAGGTGCTTGAGAAAGAGATGATCGCTCTGGTGCGCGAGAAGATCGGGCCTGTTGCTGCGTTCAAGACCGTGATGGTGGTCGACCGGTTGCCGAAGACCCGGTCTGGCAAGATCTTGCGCGGGACAATGCGCCAGATCGCCGACGGCGAGACCTACAAAATGCCCGCGACCATCGATGATCCTGTCATCCTGGAAGAGATCAAAGGCGCCCTTCAGCAAAAGGGGTATGCAAGCGCCTAACTGAAAGAGGACCAGTCCGCGAGCGGGCCGTCGCATGGTTGTGCGGTGACGACCTGCTCGTGTAAACGCGGTCGCGTCGTGAGAACCGGAGGCGGACAATGGCAGAAGGCTTTGGACTGGAACGCAAGACAGCCATTGTCACCGGAGGTGCCCGAGGGATCGGCTACGCCATCGCAGAGCGTTTTGTCGAAGAAGGCATGAAGGTCGTTCTGGCCGATATCGACGACACGCGCGGCCATGAAGCGGAAGAACAGTTGGGGCGCATCGGTACCGCCCTTTATGTCCACTGCGACGTTTCCGACCGGCTGGATGTGCGCAACCTGGTCGCCAAGACCGTCGAAGCGTTTGGCGAAATCGATGTTCTGGTCGCCAATGCGGGCATCGTGCACACCGCTGACTTTTTGGAGATCGATGAGGCCGACTTTGACCGGGTCGTCGCCGTCAACCTGAAGGGCGTCTTCCTGATCAGTCAGCAGGTGGCCCGCCACATGGTCGAGCAGGTCGAGGCTGGGCAGAAGCCAGGGACGATCATCACCATGTCCAGCATCAACGCTGAAGTCGCAATTCCCAATCAGGTGCCGTACTGCGCTTCAAAAGGCGGTGTGCGGCAACTGACCAAGGTGATGGCGCTGTCGCTCGCCGATCACGGCATTCGCGTGAATGCCATCGGACCAGGGTCGATCATGACGGACATGGTGCAAACCGTTATCGAGGACGATGTCGCGCGCGACAAGGTGCTCTCGCGCACACCTATGGGGCGTATCGGAGAGCCAGCTGAGATCGCTTCAATCGCGACATTTCTGGCCAGCGATCAATCCAGCTACATGACCGGACAGACGCTTTATGTCGATGGTGGGCGTCTTGGTCTCAACTATACTGTGACGCCCAGAAAGGACGACTGACGGGGTTTCCGTCAGTCCTGCTTTTCGTCGTCGGATGCCGGCTCTTCGGCTTCACCAGCGCTATCTGAATCACTGATGGTCAGTTCCTTCAGCTTGGCGAACACAGAATCAGCATCCAGATCATCCTCGGCAGGTGCTGGCTCTTCGGTGGGTTCGGAGGTTCCGAACACCGATTCAATCGCCACCTCTTCGTCGGACGGTCCATCTTCAGGGCCGCGCAAGGCCTCCAAAGCCTCCTCGGGCGACAGAAGAACCGGACCGGCCGCCTCCACGGAGGGTGGTGCGTTGCGTGATGCCTTTTGAACCTCAAGATCAAGCTCGATCTGCTTACACAGGCCAAGCGTCACCGGGTCCATCGGCGTGAGGTTGGCCGAATTCCAGTGCGCGCCGGAGCGGATCGATTCAATTGTGTTTTTGGTCGTGCCGACCAGGCGCATGATCTGCGCGTCCTTCAACTCCTTGTGGTTCCGCAGGAGCCACAGGATGGCGTTCGGGCGATCATGACGGCGCGATACCGGCGTGTAGCGCGGACCGCGCTTCTTGGTGGATGTCGCCACATGCGTCTTGGGCGGCTGAAGCTTCAGGTCGATTGCCGGGTTGTTTTCCGCCTCGGTGATCTGTTCACGGGTCAACTGCCCTGTTTGGATCGGATCAAGGCCTTTGATTCCCTGTGCGGCTTCCCCATCGGCGATGGCTTTCACTTCTAGCGGATGCAGAGCGCAGAATTTGGCGATCTGATCGAAGGTGAGGGCGGTGTTGTCGACCAGCCAGACGGCGGTCGCTTTCGGCATTAACAGGGTGTCAGCCATGGATCGGTCTCTCTTGGTCTGGCCATGCGCTCAGGTGCGGAAAGCAGATACAGCTTCCCGGTTCCCTCCCAGGTCCGAAAGTCGGGCCGGTCGGGGCGAACACACAACAATGTTCGGAAAATCAGCCTCTAAAGTACGTGCAAGCGGGTTCGGTTGCAACGGTTTTGGTGAAATGAACCGTGTACGATGCTGGACAGCTCAAGGTTTGAGGATGATTTTTCCAACGTGACCAGAGCTTTCCATGCGCCGATGGGCAGCGCCTGCTTCAGCCAGTGGAAAGGTGGAATCCAGCGGGATCTTGACCTTCCCGGCTTCGATCAGCGGCCAGACATGGGTGTGCACGCGTTCGGCAAGGGCTGCCTTGAAATCATCGGAACGTGCACGCAGGGTGGATCCTGTGTGGGTCAGACGTTTCAACATCAAGCGAGAAAAGTCGGCATCAACGCGCGCACCGTTGAGGAACGCGATCTGGACAATCCGCCCTTCGACGGCAGCTGCTTTCCAGTTGCGCTCGATATAGTCGCCACCGACCATGTCCAGGATCACATGGGCGCCTTCGTCAGCGGTGATGTCTTTGACGCGGGTAACGTAGTCCTCGCTTTGGTAGTTGATCGCGTGATCGGCTCCGAGTTCCTTGGCGGCGTCGCACTTGGTATCGGACCCCGCTGTAGCGATGACGGACGCGCCGATGGCTTTGCCGATTTGGATGGCCATGGTGCCGATGCCCGACGTTCCGCCATGAACAAGGAACGTTTCACCGGCCGATAAGCCCCCCCGGTCGACAACGTTGGACCAGACTGTGAAGGCGGTTTCAGGAATGCCAGCTGCCTCGTCTATGGAAAGCCCAGCGGGAACGGGCAAGGCATGTCGTTCATCGGCAACGCAGTAATCGGCATAACCACCACCGACAACGAGCGCGGTCACCTTGTTGCCTACCGTATAGCGTTTGGCTCCAGGCGCTGTTGCGACGATCGTGCCGGCAACTTCCAGACCTGGAATGTCTGTTGCGCCCTTCGGTGGCAGATAGGCGCCGACGCGTTGCAGGACATCGGGGCGATTGACCCCTGCCGCCTCGACCTTGATCAGGATCTGATGGCCGTTCAGGTCCTTCGGCATGGGCCTTGTTGTTGGAACCAGGACATCGGGGCCGCCGGCGCGGTCAATGGCGATGGCACGGATCGTTTCGGGAAGATCGGACATGGTGAGCGTTCCGGATTGTTGGCGGCACCGTTCTGGCATTAGGCTATGCGCCTGATGGGGCTGCCAGTGTCAATGCAACACTGGGCGAGCATGGAGAGCGATGATGGACCTTGATCTGGAACCCCGACCGAAACCGGTGATCACGGTGGGTGAAGATTTGTCGGACGCGTCCGTGGACGAGCTGGCTGAGCGTATTGAAGCGCTACGCGGCGAGATCGCCCGCTGTGAAGAGGCGATGAAGGCCAAGGATGCTGCCCGGTCAGCGGCCGATGCGGTGTTCGGCAAACCGGGCGGTTGAGCTTGGAGGTGACGCTTAGGTGGACCGAATGAGAACCGCTCCAGCAATCACCAGACCCGCACCCGCAAGACGCCCAATAGAGATCGTTACCTGCTGCGCGCCGAACGCGCCCAGATGATCGAGCAACAGGGCCGTCATGAGCTGCCCGGCGATGATCAACACGGCTGACGTTCCTACGCCCAGCCGAGGTACCAGGAACACAATCGCCACGATGTAGATCGTCGCGATCAGCCCACCGAGCCATGCCGTCATTGGCACCGCGCGCAGATCAGAGAGCGCCGGAAAGGGCATTCGCGTGGCGAGAAGAACAAGACCGGTTGCGACAAGGCCGGTTAGAAAAACGAAGAAGGACGCCACAAAAGGCCCCTTCAGCGCGATGCCCAACTGGCCATTGAAGGCCAGTTGGAGCGGCACAAGCGCGCCAGTGAGCACAGCACCTGCTAGCAAGATCGATTGAAGCATCGGTCAGCTCGACAGCGCTTCGACCACATGGGCTGCGGCAGCCGCTGCGGACATCTGCTGCTGACCGGTGATGAGGTTGCCGTCGCGCACCGCAAACTCCTCCATCGGGCCGGCGACCACGAACTCGGTGTCCGCGATTTTCTTCGCCTCGGTTTCGATCCAGAACGGCTGGATTTTCTGACCGACGGCGCTTTCCGCATATTCTTCTTCGGAGTTGGCAAAGCCGGTCCAGCGTTTGCCTTTCACGAGAAGATCGCCGTTCGACAGCTTTGTTTTCAAAAGGATCGCCGTTCCGTGGCAGACGGCTGCGCTTGGTTTTCCGCCCTCATAGAAACCGGCAAAGACGTTCTGCGTGTCCACATCATCAACCATGGTGACCATGGGACCTTGTCCGCCAACGACAAAAACGGCGTCAAAATCGCTCGTCTTGAGTGACGACAGCGCAGGCGTTTGCTGCAACAGCGCCATCTTGTCGGGGGTCTGCTTGAAGGTGAGAGAGATTGTGTCTTCAGCGGAGTAACCGCTTGGGTCTTCAGGGTCGGAATAGCCATCGGCTTGCAGCGCGCCACCTTTTGGCGAGGCGATGGTGATGGCATAACCAGCCTCCTCGAAAACCTTGTAAGCGTGGGTCAGCTCAGCCCACCAGAAGCCGATGGGCCAGCTGGTGACTGGCGAGGTGGCGGGGTTCGATACGATCATCAAGATGTGTGGTTTGGACGTGGCCATAATTGATCTCCTGTTGGATGTGGCCGCACCTGATGGGTGCTTGCCTTGTTCGATCAGCAGGAGTACGCCTCGACTTATTGCAATGAAACTGAAATGAAATCATGACTGATTTCGATTTCAATAAAATCAGACGCCTGGACGGCACCGTCTTGCTGGTGTTCAGCGAACTGATGCGGCTGCGCAAGGCATCCGACGTTGCCGTCTCGCTTGGTCTTACCAACTCGGCCATCAGCCACGCGCTAAGACGGCTACGCGATGTGTTTGGTGACGAGCTTTTTCTGCGCAGGCCGCATGGGCTGGAACCAACGGCGTTCGCGCTGGAAGTCGAGCCGGCAATCACACGGTCCTTGTTGCAAATGCAGGAGGCGCTGGCTGGGCCAAAAGGGTTTGATCCAGCGTCAGCAAGCGCGCACTTGCGCGTTTCGGCCTATGATTATGAGGTCGGGACACTGGTGCCGGACCTGTTGGCCGACCTCACTGCCAAGGCTCCGGGATTGGACGTTTCCATTCTGAGCCTGGACCGGCAGAGCGCGGTTCAAGCCCTCATGGATGGTGCGTTGGACATGGCCTTTGGCTATTTTCCCAACGCCGATGAGCGTCTCCTCACCCATCAATTGATTTGGGAGCGTTATCTGGTTGCCGGTCGCAAAAACCATCCAGCCTTGTCCGGCCAATTGTCGCTTGAGGCTTATGTGGCGGCCGATCACGCACTGGTGTCTCAGGATCGAACGATGCGCGGGATTGTCGACCAAGCGCTTGCCGGGTTGGGTAAGCAACGTCGGGTCCGGGTTTCTCTCCCCTCTTTCTTCCCTGCCTTGTTCCTTGCGTCGCGAAGCGATCTGCTTGTGACCATGCCGGCACAAATGGTTGAGCGACATGCTGATCGCTTTGGGCTTTCCTACGCGCCGCCGCCGTTGGAGATTAGGTCCTTTCCCTTGCAGCTTGCCTACCATCGACGCGATCAGCGAGGGGCCATGCTTGGTTGGGTTCTTGGGCGTATTCAAACGTTCATGACCAAGCATGATTAAAGAAATTGCTGTCATTTGGACTTGTTAAGATTTGATCAACCTTTTCCAGTTAAGGTTAAAGCATCGAGATTTTCTCGACGTTGTTGAGTGCATGGTTGCTCATTGACGCCTCCCTGTTTGAAACTGATGCTTTGGCCGCAGCTCACGCTGCGGCTCTTTTTTTGGCCCGCTCTTGGCCGCATTCGTGTCCGAGCATCGTTAACCGAGACTGAAGAAGTCTCGCCCCCGCAGGGCCGTTAAGCTGGACGGTAAGGTTCAGCACGGTATGTTTGGGTTATGTTGATTGATGGGAGAGCATCGCACGATGGCCGATCGCACAGGCGAAAAGGATCAAGCAGGCTTTGCAGGCGCCACTGACACGGTGTCGTTTGCCGATCGGCTGGTTGGCTCCGACGCATTTCAGATGCTGTTCGAGCAAGGCATGCACTTGGTGGAAACGACCGCGGCCTATCTCGACCAGGAAGGTCGCGAGGCGGCCAAGGAGCTGCCGCGTGCTGGCGCGATGGCCTATGCAACCGAATCCATGCGTTTAACGACGCGTCTCATGCAGTTGGCGTCCTGGCTTCTTTTGCAGCGCGCTGTGCATGAAGGCGAAATGACGTTTGAGCAGGCCGCCCAAGAAAAGGCAAAGGTGCGCATTCACGGACTTTCAAGCCCGACCCGCGGTGCCGGTTGGGATGATCTTCCTGAGACCCTGCGTGGCCTTGTTGAAGCTTCCTTGGAGCTGCAGGAGCGCGTTCAGCGTCTTGATGGCATCTTCTACCAGGCAGGCGTCGAAGAAGCCGATGAGGAGGCGCCTGAGAACCCGGTGGCAGCGCAGATGGCGCGCCTGTCCGATGCCTTTGGGACCGGCTGAGCCGGCAGGCTGCCAGCCGACGATTCCCACTTAGAACGAAGCACAACAAAAAAGGCACCCAGTTGGGTGCCTTTTCCGTTTTGTCGCTGGTGCCTGGCTCTTAGTTGGAGCCCAGGAAACCGTCGAACTTGTTCTTGAACTTCGACAGTCGACCGCCACGGTCGAGCAGCGTCTGCTGACCACCGGTCCAGGCCGGGTGGGTCGTTGGGTCGATGTCGAGGCGCAGCGTGTCGCCTTCTTTGCCGTAGGTCGAGCGGGTTTCGTACTCGGTGCCATCGGTCATGACGACTTTGATGGTGTGATAGTCGGGATGAATGTCCTGTTTCATCGCGCGTTCCTTAAGCTTGCCTGCCGATGCAAGTCGCGGCCGGCACTGGCTGCCGGACCATCACATATACTGGCCATCGGTGAAATGTCTGGCCGGAACGCCCAAAAGCACTCCAACGGTTCAGCGCGGGTCGTTACACCAAGCCGCTTCGATGCGCAAGCTCAGGCGCGCCAGTTGAGGATTTGCACATCGGCGCGACCGGTAGCCACAGTTTGTAGGACTTGCCAGAAAACGGTTTGGCTCGCTAGTGAACCCCATTGGGAGAGTTCATGGCAAACGACGAAACGTCCGCTGGCGGTCGCGCCCGCTTTGACCGCAAAACAGCGCGTCGGACACTGGCAGCCCTTTGGCCGTTCATCGCGCCTTACAAGGGCCGGATCGCTGGTGCGTTTTTCGCGCTGGTGGGGGCGACGGTGGCAACACTCACCGTGCCTGTTTCCGTGCGCCTGGTCATCGATCGCGGGTTCACCGGCGAAGACGGCGTGCCGCTTGGCGGCGTGTTTGTGGGACTGATTGCTGTCGTCACAATTCTCGCGATGATGAGTGCGCTGCGCTACTACCTCGTCACTTGGCTCGGTGAGCGGGTTGTGGCCGATCTGCGCTCAGCCGTTTTTGCCCGCATCATGCGGTTTGATCTGGCCTTCCATGATCGTTCCCGCACCGGTGAGCTGGTTTCCCGGCTGACGAGCGATGCGACGCAGATGAAGTCTGCGGTTGGGTCGAGTGTTTCGGTCGCCTTGCGCAACGCTTTTATGTTTGTCGGCGCGTCTATCATGATGGTCGTCACCAGCCCGGCGCTTTCCTCGGCGGTTCTGCTGGCCATTCCTTGCGTGGTTTTGCCCCTTATTGTGTTCGGGCGCCGTGTGCGCGAGCGTTCGCGCCTCGCCCAAGATGTTTTGGCCGATGCGTCAGCCATGGCGAGCGAGGCAATAGGCGCGGTTCGGACAGTTCAGGCCCATACCGGCCAGGATCGGTTGGCGGTTCAATTCCGGAACGCGGCCGAAGCAGCTTTTGAGGCAGCGCGTCAGTCGATCATTGCGCGCGCGCTTCTAACCGCGTTCGCCATCTTCGTCATCTTTGCCAGTGTCGTGTTGGTGCTCTGGTACGGCGCCAACTCGGTTATCGATGGGCGGATGACAGCGGGTGAACTTGGTCAGTTCCTTCTCTACGCTGTTTTTGCGGCCGGTGCTTTGGGTGAGGTCAGCCAGGTTGTCGGTGAAGTGGCACAAGCGGTGGGCGCGGCGGACCGTCTATGCGGTCTCCTCAAAGTAGAAAGCAGAATCCTGCCCGCCGTTCAGCAAGTTGATCAAGTGCAAGAGCCATGGCGTCCAAAGGGCAAAATCGCCTTCGATGCGGTGAGTTTCCAATACGGTGCCGATGGCATGACGTCGATTGGCACGCCGGTGCTCGACGGGGTTTCACTGGATGTAAAGTCTGGCAGCACCGTCGCGGTCGTCGGACCGTCGGGTGCGGGCAAGACCACTATCCTGCAGCTCCTGATGCGGTTCTACGATGCGACGTCTGGCAAGGTTCTCATCGATGGCGAGAATGTTGCCGACATGGACCCGGTACGGCTCCGCAGCGCCATCGCTCTGGTGCCGCAGGACGTCGCTCTGTTTGCTGCATCGATCCGCGAGAATGTCGCCTTTGCGCGGCCAGGAGCCGACGACGACGCTGTCCGCGATGCGCTCAAGGCAGCCAATGCGCTCACCTTTGTGGAGGCCATGCCTGACGGTCTTGATACGGTTATCGGGGAGCGCGGGGTAACGCTTTCCGGTGGTCAGCGGCAGCGCCTGGCCATTGCCCGGGCTGTGCTTCAGGACGCGCCAATCCTCCTGCTTGATGAAGCAACGAGCGCTTTAGACGCAGAGAGTGAGCACCTTGTTCAAGACGCGCTTGAGCGTCTGATGGCAGGGCGTACGGTTGTCGTTATTGCCCATCGCCTCGCGACGGTACGCGGTGCTGATCTGATCGTTGTTCTTGACCAGGGATCGGTGGTTGAGCGCGGCACGCATGAGCAATTGGTCACAGCTGGTGGCCTTTATGCGAGGTTGGCAAGTTTGCAATTCACTGAAGGGCCTGTGACCCAACGCCAAGCACCACCAGCCAGCGCACCAGTCGATGAACGCGAGCCGGCAGACGCCTAGATGATCTGCTCGTAAACCGCGATAGCCATGGCGCGAATGGTATCCCTGTCGACCGGCCCGACCACCGCGAACTGAAGCTCATCTTCCGTCCAATGTGCCGCTTGAAGTCCGTCATCACGGGCTTCAAAACGGAAGGATGCGAACTCCTCAATCCGATCGGTGGAGACGAAAACGGTGACCCTATCGCCTGCAGCGCCTTCATACATGAAGAGCGCCGCTGGTCCGTCGTCACCTGACAACAGACGTCCACCCACAAGATCATAGCCCTGACCGGAAAGGTTGGGTGCTGCGAGCGGCGTGCCGATACGCCGTGAGAGCCAGTTGACCAGAAGCTCTTCCTCATTGGCCCGCAATTCCACCGGCCTGTGCGGATCGGCGGCGTAAACGCGGTGCGCGCTGAAGGCATCATTGATGGCGAGTTGAAGAAGCGGCATCTCCTGGGACGGAAGAACAGTTGGCCGCAACCCAAACCCGAGAGCTGCGCCGGCAATGAACAGCGTAACGGCGGCCGCCATGCGCCAGGCCGGGTGCGGGCTAAGAGAAACCATGCCTGCCTTATCAGGTGCTGAAAGCGCCGCCCGAGCAGCAGCGATGCCCTCTTGCGAGGGGGCATCGGCAAACAATTCGCGCATGGACTCGTTCTGGCGCTGCCAAGCTGCGACATCCGCAGCCGCCTCTGGATTGTCGCGCAGATGGGTTTCCACGCGGGTGCGGTCTTTGCGATCAAGCTGATTGTCCACATAGGCGTGGAGCAGATCGGTGCCGATCGTGTTGGCTTCGTTCTGGGTCATGACGAGCCCCCTGCGATAGAAACAATGGTGGCGCCTGATCCCTGCTGTTCCTTCAGTTTGGCGCGGGCGCGGTGCAGGCGTGACATCAAGGTGCCGATTGGAATGTCCAGCGTGCGTGCGGCGTCCTGGTAGTCCAGTCCACCGACGACGACAGCCAGCAAAGCTTCTCGTTGTTCGTCTGGCAGGGTGCGTAGTGCATTGAAGGTGTCGGCAAGGTGCATACGGTCCTCCATGCGGGCATGGGCCAGCGGGTCAAGCAGCCCGCCTAGGGCTTCGTCGTCAACGGTTTGCCTGGTCGACCGGCGGTTGTTGCGGTGTATGTTGACCATGATCTTCATAAGCCAGGGCCGAATTGGCCGTCCTGGAATGAAGAGCATGCGGCGGGTCAACGCGCGTTCGACACAGTCTTGAACCAGATCGTCTGCCTCGGCTCTGTTGCCTGTCAGCGACAGAGCAAAGCGCCAAAGCGCCGGCAGAGCCTCTTCGATATTGGCATTGAAGCTGGCCATGGCAGAGCGCTTCTCGTCAATTTCACCGTGCATGCCGTTTACAGGCGCCGAGGCCGCAAAGCGATGCGGACCAGCTGGTAAGCATGAAGACTACACGGTGAGGTGCGGGTTTATTCCCGTTGAGGTGATTTTAACGCTGAGTGAGCTTGAACTCGATGCGGCGATTGCGGGCCAGTGTTTCGGGGTCTTCGCCTTCGGCAATGGGCTGGAACTCGCCAAAGCCGGCGGCCATCAAATGTTCTGGCGCGACGCCCTCGCTGATCAGAAAGCGAACCACAGATGTGGCACGCGCCGTTGAAAGTTCCCAGTTGGTGACGAAGCGGCCAGTGCCGGCCATGGGTTGAGAGTCGGTATGGCCGTCGACCCGAAGCACCCAGTCGATTTCACTGGGGATGGCCGCTTCCAGCTCCAGAACTGCCTCGGCCAGTCGTGAGAGTTCGTCGCTGCCGCCTGGGTTGATCTCGTCCGACCCGGTTTCAAACAGAACCTCCGACTGAAACACGAACCGGTCGCCGACGACGCGGATATCGGAGCGTTGCGACAGGATTTGCCTTAGGCGACCGAAAAAGTCGGAGCGGAACTGAGAAAGTTCCTGCACGCGCTGGGCGAGCGCGACGTTCAGCCGGCGGCCGAGATCGGCGATCCGAGCCTGGCTTTCACGATCTCGGTTCTCCGAGGCGTCAAGCGCGTCTTCCAATGCACCGATCTGCCGGCGAAGGGCGGAAATCTGCTGGTTCAGCAGTTCCACCTGATTGAGGGCCTCGCGGGAAATAGCCTGCTCTTCATCCACCTGCTGCTCAAGGCCAGCAATCACCGAGCCGCTGGTGTCCTCAACCTCCGGCGTGGCGAGGATGCCCTGGAGCCGGTCTTGCTCGGCACGTGCGTTTTCAAGACTGGTTGTAAGGGTGGCAAGCCGGGCTTCCAATTCTTGACCAGTGGCACGTTCAAGGGCGAGGAGCTCCGTTAGTTCGGCGATCTGGGCATTCAGGCGATTGAGGACTGTGTCGCGTCCTGTGATCTCCTGACTGAGGAAGAACTGCGCCAACATGAAGATCGATAGAAGGAAGATGATGACGAGCAGCAGTGTCGCCATTGCATCGACAAAGCCTGGCCAATAATCGACCGCGCCAGAGCGTCTGCGTGCCCGGGAGAGCGCCATCGCTGGTTACTCCCCTGGGTTGGGATCGGTCGAGCGTGAGGTGAACAGGTCGGCCTGCCCGTTCTGTAGGACCTGGCTCATCTCTTCCATCGCATCGGCCAAGCGACGGTTCTGTTCGCCTTGGTTTTCGACCCAATCGCGCAAAAGCTGCTGCTCGGTGCGCATGTGCTGGACCAGGGACTGAACACCGGTTGCCAGATTGTCGATGGATTGTTTGACGACAGCGGAATCGCCGCCACCGTCACCGGCTGAGGCTCGTCCACTTTGAGCAGAGGCAAGCTGATTTTGCGCGGCGATCTGGCGGGCCAAACGATCCACCGAACGCTCCAGCGATACCAAAACGTCTCCGGACTCGCCTGCGCCATCTCGCACGTCGATGCCGATCATCGTCGACATCCAGTCTTCAAGCTCGGTGTAGAAACGGTTCTGTGCCTGTCCGGCCTGAAGATCGAGGAACCCCAGCACAAGCGAGCCGGCGAGACCAAAGAGCGAGGACGAAAAAGCGGTGCCCATGCCATCAAGCGGGGCGGAGAGGCCGGTTTTGAGGTTCTCGAAGATGGTGCCGAAATCGCCGGATGTGACATCCAGCCCATCGATGGTGTCGCCAACTGATGAGATGGTCTGGGTGAGGCCCCAAAAGGTGCCCAGAAGACCCAGAAAGACCAGAAGGCCGATCATATAGCGGCTGATCTCTCGGCCTTCATCAAGACGAGTTCCGACTGATTCCAAGATCGACCGCACCGTCTGTGCCGACATGGTCGGACCAGTGGATTGCGGTCCGGCTGCTGATTGGGAATCACGCAAATAGGCTGCGAGCGGTGACAGAAGACGCGGGCTTGGCTGATCAAGGCCGGCACCGGCGCCATAGTCCACCAGCCTGAACCCGTTGACCCAGCGTATCTCCGGGAGCAAACGCACCACCTGAAAAACGGCCAGGATAATGCCGAGAAGCAGGACGCCGATGATAAGACCGTTGAGGCCGGGGTTGGCCACGAAGGCCGTTGCTATGGGGCGATAGAGGATGAGAACCAGAAAGCCAACAAGGCCAACAAACACCGCCATCAGCGCCAGATAGATCGTCGGGCGGGATAGGCTGTGGGGACTATCACTATCAGCCATGGGCATGCCTCATGCTTGGTCGGAGGGACCGAATGCGGGGGGGTGCCGCCCCAGAACTGAAGCGACGAATGTTTTCATAGCGTGTTCTTGATAAAGACAGAACCGGCAAATGTGACCATCCTTGGATGGCCCGTTTTATGCGTTCGGCGATCTGGCGGCGTCTAGGCACTGGCCCGAGCGTTGGCGAGCTTTGCTTGCGCCTCGCGCGCTTCTTGCAGGACCTTTAGCATTTGCCCGACCACCAGGTCATTGCCGGCAATGACACTTTGCGTGTCGAAGATCGACGATCCGCCTTGCATATCGCGAACAATTCCGCCGGCTTCGCGCACCAGTATGAGGCCCGCGGCCATGTCCCACGGCGAGAGTCCGACCTCCCAATATCCATCCAGGCGTCCGGCGGCGACCCAGGCGAGGTCGAGACTGGCCGCCCCCATGCGGCGCATGCCGGCGACCTTGCGCATCATCAGCGCGGCTTCGCGCAGGAAAAGTCCGTGATCGCCACGACCCAGATGCGGCATGCCGTTGACCAAAACGCAGTCAGCGAGCCGCCGTCTGCCAGCCACGCGCAGTCGGGAATCGTTGAGGAATGCGCCCTTACCCTTTTCAGCGGTGAACATGTCATCGGTGATCGGGTTGTAGATTAGGCCGGCGACAATCTCGCCATCGCGCTCCAAACCGATGGACACGGCAAAGTGCGGCAGGGAGTGTAGGAAGTTGGTTGTGCCGTCCAAGGGATCAACGATCCAGCGGTGTTGCCGATCGGAACCTTCGACGGTTCCGCCTTCCTCGCCCAGGAAACCCCAGGTAGGACGTGCCTCACGCAGCGACTCGTACAGGCGTTCTTCAGCGCGACGGTCGGCATCGGAGACGAAATCCGACGGGCCCTTTGTAGAGACTTGGAGCTTCTCGACCTCACCAAAATCACGCGCAAGGCCGCGGCCGGCCTTGATGGCCGCGCGCTCCATGATGGTGAGGATTGCAGATTTTGCCATCAGTCGGCGCGCTTCACATAGGTGATTTCGGACGTGTCGACGATGATCCGCTCACCGGTTTTGATGAAGGGCGGAACCATCACGCGCAGGCCGTTCTCAAGGACGGCAGGCTTGTAGGAGGAGGACTGTGTCTGACCCTTCACCACCGCGTCGGCTTCGACGATCTCCAGCGTCACTTGGGTGGGAAGCTGGAAGCCGATGGGAGTTTCATCGTGCAACTCCACCATGACCTGCATACCGTCCTGCAGGAAGGCGGCGCGATCACCCACGAAGTCCTTGGACAGATTGATCTGCTCATAGGTCTCGGTATCCATGAAGACGAGCATATCGCCCTCTTCATAAAGATACTGAAAGTCCTTGGTGTCGATGCGCGCGCGTTCCACGCGTTCATCGGAACCGAAGCGGTTGTTTAGCTTACGGCCATCAAGCAGGTTTTTCAGTTCGACCTGATTGTAGGCCGGGCCTTTGCCGGGCTTCACGGCGCCGGTTTTGACCACCGCCCAAAGGCCATTTTCATACTCGATGACCATGCCCGGTCGGATTTCGTTGCCGTTGATTTTCATGAGAGGTTTGCTCGTTACAGCGGGGCGTGTGCCCTCGCGCCATAGTGTTGGTTTCGTGGCGGTGTGGACCACACTCACGCCCGCAAGGCAAGGTGCTTACGTTTGCGGGACGCGCGGTCAGTTGAAGGGATTGGGCGGCAGCGTATCCAGGGCGACCCGATCTTGTGCCGCGCGGCGCTGCTCGTCCGATAGCGTGGAGACGAAAGCATCCAGACGTGCATCAGGCAAGCCGCCGGCCACGGCGCTGGAATGATGGTAGGCGGCCATGACCGGATCGAGCGGTACGCCATAGCCTTGCGTGTAAGCGTGGGCGAGGCGGTTGTGGGCCAAGGGATTGCCGGATTCAGCAGCGCGCCGCAGCCAGAAGATGCCATCTTCGATCCGGCGTTCTTCGCTGAGGTCAGTTTCACCGGCTGCACCGGTCATGAGCCCAAGGCCAAACTCAATTTGTGCTTCGACATTGCCGCGCCGTGCCGCCCGTTCGAACCATCGATAGGATTCTTCGGTGTCCTGGCGCACGCCGGCACCTTCAGCGTAGAGGATGCCGAGCGTATATTGTGCTGTGGTGTCACCGGCTACAGCGGCTTCGCGCATCATCTCTGCGCCGCCGATAAGGTCGCGTTCAACACCGCGCCCTTCCAGCGTCATCATAGCGAGCATCTGCAGGGCCGGTGCGAAGCCGGCGTCGTGTGCCGACTGGAGTAGCTCAGCTGCCGCTGCTTCATCACGTTCAACGATGGCGCCATCCATGATCATGGTGGCCAGCAAAAAGGCTGCCTCGGCATCGCCGGCCTCGGCGGCTACCCGATACCACTCTGCTGCCTCGGCAGCGTCCGCGTCGACGCCGAGGCCGGTGGCGTACATCTGGCCCATCAGGCGCATCGATGGCGCGTGACCGCGATTGGCAAAGGTAATGGCAAGATCAAAGGCACGCGGATAGTTGCCGGCAGCGAAGGCCTCGAATGCGACAGCGGGATCCAACGCGAAGCGATCTTCCACCGTTTCGGCTGGGGAGGAACTGCCTTCTTCGGGCGTCGTTGTCTCGGTTGCTTCGGTATCCTGCGCAAAGGATGGCATTGCGAGGCCCAGGACGGCCGCCAGAACCAGTGTCTGTATGTGGCGCAGCATCAGGCAACCTCCGCCATGCGCTGCCGAGCGATGGTATCCAAAGTTGTGTTGAACTCGGCGATTTTCGCAGCGAGATCGTCCGCCTCCCAAACCTCATCGCGCACGGCAATAAACTCCACGCCACCGCGTGCCAGGGTCTGAAACGCCTCATCGCCAGTGCCGGCAAAAGCGACACAGGGCACGGCCATCATCTGAGCCCACCATAGCGACAGTGTCTCCGTCTTTGGGTGATTGTCCGTCTCCTGGGTACGGTCCGTGCGGCCGAAGAAGAGGTAGTCGAAGCCGCGCTCGCCGGTTTCCAGAGCAAGATGGCGGCTGTTGATCCCGGCGGAGCCGATGATCATGCCGCCTTTCTGCAAGCGATCCTGGTCATCCCGATCCAAGGACTTTGGTGATGATACATGCACGCCGTCGGCACTCAGGTGCCCGGCCAACTGGGTGTCACCTGCAACAAGAACGGCCACGTCCTTGTCCTGGGCTGCCTTTACCAGTGGCGCCAGATCGTCGGTCTGAACGATGGCTTCCGGCTCAAGATCGATCAGCACGCACCCGATATCGCCGCCGGAAAGCGCGCTAGCGAACCTCTCGGCGAAGTTCTCAGGAAGAACGCGCGGCGTAATCAGAAACAGACGGGTGCGGAAATCTTGGAATGCCATGGCGAAACTCAGTGGGAGGTTCGCCCGTCTTCCTGCAAATGAGGGCGATATTGTGGATAGGCCCAACGGTGATGATCCCGGAAGCCAATAGCGCTATCCGGGATCTTCTATTCTGTCTGGGCAGGTCGGTGACCCCGGACGGCGCCAAGCCATAGCTCAGCTTGGCTGGAAGCCTTTCTGATCTAGCCAGCCACCGATGCGGCGTAGATCGAGTCAATTGTTGCGGCGATAGTGCTGTTGAACTCGGCGTCGCTCTGCTGTGCCGAAAGCCCTTCGCTGAGCGCGCGTGAGAAGCTCGCAATCACGCCAGTGTTCTGCGCAAGAATGGCATTGGCCTCGTCGCGTTCATATCCGCCGGAAAGCGCCACAACCCGCATCACCTTGGGGTGATCAACCAGCGGTTTGTAGAGGTTGGCCCTTGTTGGCAGGCTCAGCTTCAGCATCACCTTCTGACCATCCGGCACCCCGTCGAGGTGCTTGGTGATCGAGGCCAGGAGCAGGTCTTCGGCCTCAGCCTTGTCGGCGATGGAGATCGTGACTTCCGGCTCGATGATCGGCATCAAACCGTGGGAAAGAACTTGAGCACCCAGCTCGAACTGTTGCGCAACGACAGCGTCGATGCCGCTTGCCGACGCCTTGTTGATGACCGACCGCTCCTTGGTACCGAAGATGCCATGATCGACCGCGCGTGACAGCAGGTCGTCGAGGCCCGGGATTGGTTTTAAGAGTTGGACGCCGTCCGCCTCATCCGCCAGACCCTTGTCGATCTTCAGGAACGGCACCACGCGGCGATCTTCCCACAGATACTGGGCTGAGGGTTTGCCGCCCATCGGGCGATCCATCGTCATCTCGAAAAGGATCGCGCCGATCACCTTGTCGCCGGTAAAGGCTGGGGCACTGGCGATCCGGGTGCGCATGGCATGGACGAGGTCGAACATCTCGGCCTCGGATGAATAGGCGTCCTCATTGACCCCGTAGAGCTTGAGCGCTTTGGGCGTCGATCCCCCGCTCTGGTCCAGTGCGGCGATGAATCCTTTGCCGCTGGTCATCTGTTGGGTTTGCTGTTCGTTGGGCATTGGTTCCCCCGTGTGTTGATTGTCTGGACCGGTTTAGGCGGCTGCTTCCAGCGCGGCGACTCCGGGCAACGTTTTGCCCTCAAGCCATTCCAGGAAGGCTCCACCGGCCGTGGAAACATAGGTAAAGTCGTTTGACGCGCTGGCGTGGTTGAGCGCTGCCACGGTGTCGCCGCCACCGGCGACCGAGAGCAGGGTGCCGGCTCTGGTTGCCTCTGCCGCGCCTTGAGCGGCGGCAACCGTGGCGGCATCGAAAGGTGGAATCTCAAAGGCGCCAAGCGGCCCATTCCAGACCAGTGTCTTGGCCGCCCGGATGGTCTCAATGACTTCGGCCACAGTTTGCGGACCGGCATCGAGGATCATGGCGTCTTCCGGACACTGATCGACCGGCAGCGTCTCGTTGGCCGCGTTGGCGGCAAACTCGCGGGCGACCACAATGTCCACCGGCAGATGAATGGTGCAATTCTGGCTGGCCGCCTTGTCCATGATGGCGCGTGCCGTTTCGGCCAGATCATGCTCGGCGAGTGACTTGCCGACCTCAATTCCCTTGGCCGCCAGGAACGTGTTGGCCATGCCACCACCGATCACCAAATGATCGACCTTGGCCAGGAGGTTGGAGAGAAGGTCTAGCTTGGTGGAGACCTTCGCTCCGCCAACCACAGCAACCACCGGATGATCTGGTTGGGAGAGTGCTTTACCAAGAGCGGTCAACTCAGCTTCCATGAGCCGGCCGGCAAAGGAAGGCAGATGGTGCGTGATGCCCTCAGTGGAGGCATGGGCACGGTGAGCCGCGGAAAAGGCGTCGTTGACGAAAGCATCGCCAAGGTCGGCCAGTTCCTTGCCAAAGGGAGGATTGTTTTTTTCCTCGCAGGGATGAAAGCGCGTGTTCTCCATCAGGAGCACATCGCCATCTTTCATGGCGGCAATGGCGTCGATGGCGCGGGCACCGCAGCAGTCCGCGGCAAAGCTGACCGGACGACCCAGCGCCTCGGACAGTGGGCCGGTCAGGGGTTCAAGCGACATGGAAGGAACCACTTCACCCTTGGGGCGGCCGAAATGGGCGAGGATGATGACCTTTGCGCCCTTGTCGGAAAGCTCGCTCAACGTGCGCGAGGCCGCCCTGATGCGGGTACCGTCGGTCACAACACCATCTTTCATCGGCACGTTTAAATCGGTGCGCACCAAGACGCGCTGGCCCTGTGCAGAAAGATCATCGAGTGTTTTGAAGATCATGCTCGCCCCCGGTCGAGAAAGTGTCCGGCAATCTGGCCGGCACAAAAAAAGCGCGGCCTGAGCCGCGCTTTTCAATCGTTGCTAGATCAGTGTGGCCATGTGCACGGCCGTGTCGGCCATGCGGCAAGAGAAGCCCCACTCATTGTCATACCAGGTCAGAACCTGCACCAGCGTGCCGTCCATGACGTTGGTTTTCTCAGTATGGAAGATCGAAGAGTGCGGATCATGGTTGAAGTCCATGGAAACCAGCTTCTCGTCGGTGTAGCCCAGAATGCCTTTGAGCGGACCAGACGCGGCGGCTGCCTTGATCGCGCCGTTGATCTCATCAACCGAGGTGTCGCGTTTGGCAATGAACTTCAGGTCGACCACTGAAACGTTCGGCGTCGGCACACGCATGGCAAAACCGTCCAGCTTTCCAGCAAGCTCCGGCATCACCAGGCCAACGGCTTTGGCAGCACCGGTCGACGTCGGGATGATCGACATCGCAGCGGCGCGTGCGCGGTAAAGATCCTTGTGCATCGTGTCCAACGTCGGCTGGTCACCGGTGTAGGAGTGGATGGTGGTCATCATGCCTTTTTCGATACCGATCGTATCGTGCAGCACCTTGGCAACCGGCGTCAGGCAGTTGGTGGTGCAGGAGGCGTTGGAGACGACTAGATCGTCCGCTGTCAGAACGTCATGGTTGACGCCGTAAACAATCGTCTTGTCGGCGCCCGAAGCAGGCGCAGAAACCAGCACGCGCTTCGCTCCAGCTTCCAAATGCAGGGCAGCCTTGTCACGCGCGGTGAAGATGCCAGTGCACTCCATCACGATGTCGATGCCCATCTCGCCCCAAGGCAGGTTCTTGGGATCGCGTTCGGAGAGCACCTTGAAGCTGTCGCCGCCTTCGATGCGGATGGTGTCGCCATCCACTTCCACGCCGCGTGGGAAACGACCATGCACAGAGTCATAGCGCATCAGGTGAGCGTTGGTTTCAACCGGGCCGAGATCGTTGATCGCGACAACATCCACGTCCTTGCGGCCGGATTCCAAAATAGCGCGAACGACATTGCGCCCGATGCGACCGAAGCCGTTGATTGCGACCTTAACTGCCATGAATGTGTCTCCTTGACCCAGACTTACGTGTTGTGAAGGCAAAACCGCTTTCGGGAGCTTTCCGTATGCGGAGCCTCTTAGACTTTCGGCGGCACACTATGCCGGCTTTTCGTGACAATAAAGATAGGATCGTCACGCAAGCTATGCGCCCCCAGCAGGGGCGCCATGCGTCTTTGTTACGCCAGTGCTTCTTTTGCCTTCTCGGCTGCGGCCTCGGCGGTGATGCCGAAATGCTCATAGACTTCCTTGTAGGGGCCGGAGGCGCCAAAGGAATTCATGCCGACAAACAGGCCATCGCTGCCAATGAATCGGTCCCATCCCATGCGGATAGCGGCTTCAATGGCGATCTTGACCGGTGCGGTGCCGATGGTCGTGGCCTTGTAGTCCTCGTCCTGCGCTTCAAACCGTTCGAAGGAGGGAACGGACACCACGCGGGCGCCGATGCCTTCGGCCTGCAAAAGGTCGCGGGCGGCCATGGCGATTTCGACTTCCGAGCCAGACGCAAACAACGAAACCTGCGCTTCGCCCTGGGCAGCGGCGAGTTCATAAGCGCCTTTGGCGGAGCGGTTCTTGCCGCCATTTTCTTCGCGCAGTGTCGGCAGACCTTGGCGGGTGAGCGCCAGGACGCTTGGTCCATCGTCTTTTTGTAGCGCTAGCATCCAGCATTCCGCGGTTTCGACCACGTCGGCTGGTCTGAAGACCTGAAGGTTGGGGATGGCACGCAGCGCGGCCATGTGCTCGACCGGTTGGTGCGTCGGCCCGTCTTCGCCAAGACCGATGGAATCGTGCGTTAGCACGTGAATGACGCGTTGATGCATGAGAGCTGCTAGGCGGATGGCCGGGCGGGAATAGTCAGAGAAGACCAAGAACGTGCCGGACATGGGAATGACGCCGCCATGCAGGGCCATGCCGTTCATCGCCGATGCCATCCCGTGTTCGCGAATGCCCCAATGGACATAATTACCGGCGTAGTCGCCAGGCGCGACGGGCGTCATGGCCTTGGTGCGGGTGTTGTTCGATCCGGTAAGGTCGGCGGAACCTGAGACCGCTTCAGGCAAGTGCGGGATGATGACTTCCAGCGCCATCTCCGAGGCTTTGCGTGTTGCGACCTTGGGTGCTTCTTCGGTCATCTGCTGGCAGTACGCCGCGACAGCATCGTCCAGGCCGGTGGGTAGATCGCCACGCATGCGACGGTCGAACTCGGCGCGCACATTCACGTCTGACGCGTCGTGTCGCTTGGTCCATTCGGAGCGCTCGTGCACGCCCTTCACGCCAACGATGCGCCAGGCATCCAGAATGTCGGTGGGGACCTCAAAGGCCGGGTGCGGCCAGCCAAGCGCTTCCCGGGTTGCGGCGATTTCTTCCTCACCCAGCGGTGACCCATGAGCTTTGGAGGAGTCTTCCTTATTGGGAGACCCGAAGCCAATCTTGGTTTTGCAGGCGATGAGGCTTGGCTTGTCGGTGCGGCGTGCGCGTTCAATGGCGGCTTCGATATCGGCCGGGTTGTGCCCGTCGATGCGCACGGTGTCCCAGTTGGCCGCCTCAAAGCGACCGAGCATGTCACCGGTCTCCGATAGGGTAACCGGGCCGTCAATGGAGATGTTGTTGTCGTCAAACAGGACGATCAGCTTGTTGAGCTTGAGATGGCCAGCAATGGAGATGGCTTCATGGCTGATGCCTTCCATCAGATCGCCGTCGGAGGCGAGCACATAGGTGTGGTGGTCAATCAGTTCTTCACCGAAATCGGCGGCCAGCATGCGTTCTGCCAGCGCCATGCCCACCGCGTTGGCGAGGCCCTGACCGAGCGGGCCCGTCGTGGTTTCGATGCCACCGGCATAGCCATACTCAGGGTGGCCGGCCGTCTTGGAGCCGAGCTGGCGAAAGTCTTTCAGGTCGTCCAGCGTCATGTCCTCGACGCCCAGAAGATAAAGCAGAGAGTAGAGCAGCATCGAACCGTGACCGGCCGACAGGACGAAGCGATCGCGATCGGGCCATGACGGGTCGGTCGGATCGAATTTCATGAACTTGGAAAACAGGACCGTCGCGATATCGGCGGCACCCATGGGCAGGCCCGGGTGGCCGGAGTTGGCCTTCTGCACGGCGTCCATGGACAAGAAGCGGATGGCATTGGCCATCGGCGTATGGCGGTCGGTCTCGGTCATCAGGGGACTACACTGTTGGTTACAGAAGGGCGGGGTCGACGGTGAAGGCCCCATTTAAGCCTTGTCGGCCGGGGCCGGACGTTGGCGATGCATCGTCGCTTGTGGCGGTCGCATCACTGAGGGCCAGGATGTTCGGGCGCGTCTTAACGGACGCGGCCGGGATTGAAAAGGTTAAGTCGACCCAAGCCGGGCGTTGACGGGGCCAGGCGCCGGTTTTTAGAGTGTCATATTGTAACGACCTGCCGATGATGCGTGGTGCATCGTTGGGACGGCTCAGGTTTTTCTCGATAGCTTGTTTTCTCGGTGGCTTGGCGGCATGGCACAGGATTTGGAGTCAGCGTTTGACCGGCTGGATCATGCGATCCGGACAATAGAAGCTGATTCCGGTCAGCGGGTTGCGCTGTTGGAAGAACGCGAGCGGCTTTATGCGGAAGTTGCGCGCCTGAGCACTGACCGTGCCCAACTCGCTCAGCTTCTGGATGTTGCCCGCGCTGAGGCTAAGACGCTCGAAGAAGCCAATGTGGCCGTGGCGCAGCGCCTTTCAGATGTGATGGAGACCGTGCAGTCGGTGTTGGCCGGTGAAACGCCACCGCCGTCGCCGGCAGTTCCTGGTTGAGCGGATCGTTAGGGGAGCGCTTTGGGCCAAGTTGTTGTTACCATTGCTGGCCGATCTTTCCGTCTTGCGTGCGAGGATGGAGACGAGCCTCGTTTGGCATCGCTTGCTCAGACCTTTGATGCAACGGTTAGCGAGCTTCGCACATCGTTTGGCGAAGTTGGTGACACACGCCTTGCTGTGATGGCCGGGCTGGTGATGACCGACAAGCTCAATGATGCGCAGGCACAGCTCGATACGTTGACGGCCAAGGTTGCCGAACTTCAGTCAGCGATGACGCTGATGCAGTCAACCAATGTGGGCAGCAACGATCAGCTGCGCGAGCGTATCGATGCCCTGGCGGACCGCCTTGAGCGAACCGTGCAGCGGCCAGCAAGCGCGCCGGTATCCAATCAAGGCACACCCTCCACATAAACGACGATGTCGCATTGATCGCGGGGTCGGCGACGCTTATATCGACTGGGAAGCTGCGCTTCTCGTGCATTGGCAATATTCCTGGGGCCTTACCGATCCTTAAGGGAGCTGTCCCTGGACCGGTCCGTGGACCGGACTACACGGCGCCCACCTACTTTGTAGGTTCCCAGGATCGACGCCGACACGGCCGTTGTGGCTTCACTTTTCCTCCCTCAGTGCGGTTTGGCCGCGTCTCTGTCTCTTATGCTTCCTACCAACAAAGCTGACCTGCGCCAGCGCGTCCTTGATATGCGCGGCGGCATGGATGCCTCGCTTCGCTCTAGAGCGGCACAGGCGGTGGCTGGACATGCCGTGCTCGATGTGGGGGCTCGTGTGGTTTCGGCCTATCACGCCATCGACCATGAGCTTGATCCCGCGCGCCTTGTCGACACTCTGGCCGATCAAGGTGCCCTGCTTGCTCTCCCGGTTCTGCTGGACAATGAGACCATGGTCTTTAGGCAATGGAACCGACACAAAGAGCTGGTCTCTGTTGGCTTTGGTACACTGGGGCCCGATGCCGATCAGCCACAGATTTTGCCCGAACTCATCTTCGCTCCTCTGGCCGCGTTTTCATCGGCCGGGCAGCGTATCGGCTATGGCAAGGGCCACTATGACAGGGCGGTGGCAAAGATGTACCGTCTTGGCCATCGCCCGGCCTATGTCGGTCTGGCCTTCGAGGAGCAAGAGGTGCCGGCCTTCGACGCCGAGCCGCATGACGTCATGCTGGATGCCGTGCTGACGCCCAGCGGTGTTCGGATCTTCGACCATGGCCGTGAACGGATGGAGCCCTTCCTTCGCGTTGGCTCGGCTGCTACCGACCGACGATGAGCTTCAACCTTCTTTTCATTGGGGACGTCGTCGGCAGAGCGGGGCGGGACGCCGTCGCCGATCATCTGCCCGGATTGATTGATCGTTACGACGTTCATTTTGTCGTCTTGAACGGCGAAAATGCAGCGCATGGTTTCGGTATAACTGAAGCGATCTGTGAGCAGTTCTTCGATCTGGGCGCGGATGTGATCACGCTTGGCAATCACAGCTGGGATCAGCGTGATGCTTTGGTGTTCATCGAACGCATCCCGAATCTCTTGCGCCCTGTCACCTATCCAGCCGGGACACCGGGCAGGGGTGCTGGGCTCTTCAAGGCGCGAACCGGCGAGCAGGTGCTGGTGGTCAACGCGATGGGCCGCCTCTTTATGGATGCCATGGAGGACCCTTTCGCCGCCGTTGACCGGGAACTGGCGGCCTGTCCGCTTGGCCAAGTCTCCGATTTCGCTGTTGTCGATTTTCACGCTGAAGCGACAAGTGAGAAACAGGCGCTGGGCGTGCATGTGGATGGGCGGGCGACGTTGGTGGTCGGGACCCACACGCATGTGCCAACGGCCGACCATCGCATCCTGCCGGACGGTACGGCCTTCCAGACCGATGCCGGTATGACGGGTGCCTATGACTCCATCATCGGCATGGACAAGGTGGAACCGGTTCAGCGGTTTGTGACCAAGGTGCCGCAAGCGCGTTTCTCGCCCGCTGATGGCGAAGGCAGTCTATGCGGGTTGGCGGTTCTGGCCGATCCAGCAACGGGATTGGCCTCGAAGTGCGCACCGGTACGCATAGGTGGTGATGTGGCGCCGGCCATCCCGTCCTTTTGGCAGGACAGACACTGCTAGATTGAAAGCTGTTGATGATAGCCAGAATGGCCTGCCGCTGGCGTCGCTGGGAGGCGCAGGGCTGGATTTGCAAGGTCTTTCGGCCTATGTGCGGCAAAAGCGGGGTCTGATGGTTGGGCAGCCACTGCCGCCATTCCCGTTCACGTGAAATGACCCATCGGAAGTGTTGAAGCGCTATGGCCGGACATAGTCAGTTTAAAAACATCATGCATCGCAAGGGGCGGCAGGACAAAGCCCGCTCCAAGCTCTTCTCCAAGCTGGCCAAGGAAATCACTGTGGCCGCCAAAATGGGGATGCCGGACCCGGACATGAACCCGCGTCTTCGTCTGGCAGTGCAGAACGCGCGCTCGCAATCGATGCCCAAGGACAATATCGAACGCGCGATCAAGAAGAGCCAAGCCGGGGATGGCGAGGAATACGAGGAAATCCGCTATGAGGGCTATGGTCCTGGCGGCATTGCCGTCGTTGTCGAGGCGATGACGGACAATCGAAACCGCACGGCCAGCGCCGTTCGCTCTTACTTCACCAAAAGTGGCGGATCACTTGGCGAGACGGGTTCGGTCTCCTTCATGTTCGACCGCGTCGGTGAGATCGTTTTTCCTGCCGATGCCGGCGATGCGGACACGGTGATGGAAGCGGCCATCGAGGCGGGCGCTGAAGATGTGGTGTCTGACGAGAATGGTCACACGATCTATTGCGCTTTTGAGGACATCAACGACGTGTCCACCGCCCTTACCGCCGCGCTTGGCGAGCCGGAATCGGTGAACCCGATCTGGAAGCCGCAGAACACGATTGAAGTGGATGCTGACAGAGGGGCATCACTCTTGCGTCTCATCGACATGCTCGAAGATGATGACGACGTTCAGACCGTCTACGCCAACTTCGAAATGTCTGACGATGTGATGGCGGCGCTCGCCGACGCTTAGCTCCGTAGGATGGAGTCCAAGGCCGGCAGGCTGGTGACGGCTGCAATCAGGATCAGGCCGAAGGCGACCTTTCGAAACAAGCTGTCATCTGTGCCCTTGAACAGCCTTGCGCCGATGAAAATCGCCAGCCCGTAGGCCGGTGCCAGCCAGAATGCCAGGGCGACCGACTGCGCTGAAAACACGCCATTGGCGCTGAACGCGACCAGTGATCCCAGCGTTGCGAAGAAGAAAAAGCAGATCAGGTTGGCGCGGATCGTCTCGGCCGGGAAGGGACCGGCTGACCAGTAGGCAACGAGCGGCGGCGCGGAGACCTGCGAAATGCCGCCAAGGATTCCCGATACCGAACCGACCGCAAGAGAAACCGGTGGGCGCGGGCGGGCGGTGTAGCGCCAGCCTGACATCATAAAAGCGACCAGCACAATAATGATGCCGCAGATCACCCAGCGCAGCACCTGCGTATCGGTGTTGGCCAGAAGGTAGGCACCAAGGCCGACGCTGAGCCAGGATCCGAGGGCGCACGGGATAACCGTGCGCCAATCCCAGTGTCGGAAGCCGCTACGCAGAAGCGGTATCGTGACGCTGGTGTCGATCATGAAAAAGGCGACCACCACCAAGCGTGGTTCAAAGAGGAAGGTGGCAAAGGGCATGAAGACCATGGCCCCGCCAAAGCCGGCAAAGCCCCGCACAATGCCTGCGAGCGATACCGCCATCAGCACCGGGATAAGCGCCGGATGGTCCCAGAACGCGAAGAAAGACGATTGAAAGGCGTCCAAAAGAGCCTGCATGGCAAAGCCTGTTTGGGGGGCGAAGCGGAGTGCGTTACGCCAATTGGTATGGAACGACAAGCGATTCGCATCATTGGCATAGATCCGGGTCTGCGCCGCATGGGGTGGGGCGTGGTCGACAGCGTCGGCACGCGGCTTGTCTATATTGCAAGTGGCGCTGTTTCTCCCTCTGCTAAGAAGGATTTGGCGGATCGTTTGGCTGCTCTTTATGAGGGACTGGAGAGCGTGCTGAACACGCACAACCCGGTGGAAGCGGCCGTGGAAGAAACCTTCGTCAACAAGGACCCGGTTTCAACGCTCAAGCTTGGTCAGGCGCGCGGCGTTGCCATGCTGGTGCCGGCAAGGCTTGGTTTGTCGGTCGGCGAATATGCCGCCAATCAAGTGAAGAAAACGGTCGTTGGCGTTGGCCATGCTGACAAGAGACAGGTTCAGGCAATGGTGAAGACACTGTTGCCGCGCGCGGAGATATCGTCGGCCGACGAGGCCGATGCTCTGGCGATTGCGATCTGCCATGCCCATCACCGCCCGATGCGGCAGTTGCGGGAGAAGGCCTCATGATCGGAAAACTGCGCGGCCGCGTGGATGCGGTGATGGAGGATAGCCTGATCCTCGATGTCGGCGGCGTTGGCTATGAGATCTATGGCTCGTCCAAACTGTTGGGCCGCTACAAGGGTGGT
This sequence comes from Pseudomonadota bacterium, assembly GCA_038749715.1. Taxonomy (GTDB): domain Bacteria; phylum Pseudomonadota; class Alphaproteobacteria; order Rhizobiales; family MH13; genus MH13. The sequence goes on along the minus strand of JBCDHR010000004.1, from coordinate 279,308 downwards.
GAAGAGGCTGTTGAGCTTTGGATCGACACACTGGTACGAGAGGACATGATCCGCCTCAACGGGTTTGAAAGCCAATCGGAACGGTCCTGGTTCCGCCTGTTGCAGTCGGTTCAAGGGGTGGGCGCCAAGGTGGCCTTGGCTATCCTCGGGACGCTTTCAACCGGTGATCTGGCCTCGGCGATCGCGTTGCAGGACAAAGCGATGGTCGCGCGGGCGCCCGGTGTTGGGCCTAAGGTCGCGCAGCGTATTGTCGCTGAATTGAAAGACAAAGCGCCCACGCTTTCCAGCGACACAAGCGGCGCGCTGGGCCTGCAGCAGGAACTGGGTGAGGGCGTTGCTGCCTCCGCTGTGGTGGATGCGGTCTCAGCGCTCACCAATCTTGGCTACTCAGCCCAGGCCGCATCAAGTGCGGTATCGAAGGCGGTTTCGGAAGCTGGTGATGATGCGCCGACTGCGACACTTATCCGGCTGGGCTTGAAAAACCTCGCGGCATAAGCCATCGCCTTGCGCGCTGGAACGAAGAACCGCGCTATGCCTTGGGGGGACAGGTGACACAAGCAGGTAACGCATGAAGGCCCTGATCGTGGTGCTGGTGGCTTTGTTCGGCCTTGTGCCGGCTGGCGTTATGTTGGGCCTTGGTTTCAAACGTCAGTTTGACGATGAAGTCTTCGGTCGCATCTATGTCTGGGATAAGCCTTGGGTGCTCGTGACACAGGATTCGGCTGTCAAACAGGCCTATGCCCGCTTGCGTCGTCGGATGACGCTTCTTCTGTGTGTTCTTTTTATTATGTTTGTCGGGATTCTTGTCCTTGTCCCCTGATCCGTTGCCAGTGACCGACCCATTGCCTGAAACCACGTTGCCCGAGCGCCCATGGCCGCGCGCTGCGGCCATCGTCGTGCTGTTCGCTCTTGTAGGCCCCGCGCTTGGCGGATTGATAGGCGGACTTCTCCTGGCGAGTTTTATGGTCATCGGCAGCGATGCCACTGTCGGCGAGGCCCTTGCGGCTTTCTTCCCTGTGGCGACCTTGCTGAGCGTGTATGGCGCCCTGTTTGGTTATTGGCTGGGTGTGGTGCCTGCCGTTGTTGCCGGCACCGTGGTGGCCTGGCATGAGGGTTGGCGTGGGCCGGTGACCGGGTGGAGCGCACTTCTCCTCGGGTCGGGCATTGGGGCCATCTACTTCATGGTCAGCGAGTTCATGGCGCTTGAAGGTGGGCGCTATGGCGCCTCCTTTGCCGTGATCGTCTGCCTGGTTCCGACCTATCTTTTGTCGCGCGTGGCCCGCTTTTGGGGTCGTAATGATCCGGTCGCCGAGGTCGCAAGCTGATGAGCGAGCGCTCGCCGCTGTTGGATGCGGAGACCCGCGAAACAGACGAGGTCTCCCTGCGGCCACAAGCGCTTGACGATTTTACCGGCCAGGCGGATGCGCGCGCCAATTTGAAGGTCTTCATCGAAGCAGCGCGAACCCGCTCCGAAGCGCTTGACCATGTGCTTTTTGTCGGCCCACCTGGGCTTGGCAAGACGACCTTGGCGCAGATTGTCGCCCGTGAACTTGGCGTCAATTTCCGCGCCACGTCCGGGCCGGTGATCGCAAAAGCTGGCGATCTCGCCGCGATCCTGACCAATCTGGAAGATCGTGACGTCCTCTTCATCGATGAGATTCATCGGCTGAATCCAGCCGTTGAGGAGGTGCTCTATCCGGCGATGGAGGATTTCCAGCTTGACCTCATCATCGGGGAGGGGCCGGCGGCCCGGTCGGTGAAGATCGACCTGTCTCGTTTCACGCTAGTGGCGGCAACAACCCGTCTTGGTCTGTTGACGACCCCGCTGCGGGATCGGTTTGGTATTCCTATCCGGTTGCAGTTTTACACACCTGAGGAACTGGAGCTGATTGTTCGCCGCGGGGCTCGGCTGTTGGGTGTCCCAATGTCCGATGATGGGGCGCGGGAAATTGCCCGACGCTCGCGCGGCACGCCGCGCATCGCCGGTCGGCTGCTGCGACGGGTGCGCGATTTCGCGCTTGTCGATGGGTCCGGCGCCATCGACCGGGCGATGGCCGATGCATCGCTTGGGCGCCTTGATGTCGATTCGATCGGCCTTGATACGCTTGACCGGCGCTATCTTGATCTCATTGCCTCCAAGTTCGGCGGCGGCCCGGTTGGAATCGAGACACTGGCTGCCGCGCTTTCAGAGCCGCGCGACGCGCTGGAAGAAATCGTCGAGCCTTTCCTGCTTCAGCAGGGCTTCATTCAGCGTACGCCGCGTGGCCGGCTGATGACACCGGCAGCCTTAACCCATCTTGGTATCGCCGCTCCACAGGGGCTCAATGCGGCGCAGATGGGCCTGTTTGCTGGTGAGGAGCCAGACGAAGGTTAACCTCTAGCCGATTGTCGAGTTGGGATTGTCGAACGGCAGGCGTAGGGTGCGCCCATGCTGCAGGCTGTCCTCCCTCGGTTTGCGCGCATCAATGTTGGCGCTCTCACCGTTACGCGGCTCTATGATGGCGCTATCAGCAAGCAGGATGTGCGTGGAACCTTCGCGATTAACGCGAGCGCTGACGATGTGCGCCGCTTGGTCGGACAGCATCATATTGCGACCGACCAGTTCGATTTCCCGGCAACCGCAACGCTGGTGGAGGTGGGCGATTGCCGCATTCTCATCGATGCCGGTTTTGGCGGAGAGGCCTCTCCCAAGGCCGGGCGACTTCTGGATGCGTTGCATGATGTCGGCTTGGCACCGCAGGACGTCACCCATGTCATCATCAGCCATTTGCATGTCGACCATATTGGCGGGCTTTTGAGCGGTGATGGTGCGCCCGTCTTTTCAAAGGCGACGCACTTTGTCGCCGAGGCTGAGCGTGCCTTCTGGGCGGCGGAGAAAGGCGATTTTGCCAACCTGCCGCATCGCGTGATGGCGGCGCTAGGTTCCAGCCTGACAGCGGTCGATCTAGAAGCGCAGATCGTGGCTGGTGTCCGACTGGTCGACTGCTCCGGTCACACGCCGGGCCATGTGGGCGTGATGATTGAAGATGGCGGTGACCGACTGTTCATTGCCGGCGACCTTGCCAATCATCCCGTCCTCTCCATGGCGCGGACCGACTGGCATATGTGCCTTGATGCCGATCCCGCCAAAGCGGCAGCCCGCCGGCACAGCATGCTCGGCTGGGCCGCTGATGAAGCGGTACCGTTTGCACCCTACCACATGCCGTTTCCCGCTGTTGGGCGGGTGTTCCGTGAGGGCGATGGGTTCCGCTATGAACCGGCGGAACTTGCGCCTGGCTCAACGTCCTTCGACGACATCGCAGCGCCCTCGGCCAGCTCTTCTTTAAGCGACTGAGCCGTTGGTGGTGGCGAAAGTCGCCAGCCCACCATCATCAGCAGGATCGATAACACGCTCATCAACAAAGCTGTAACAGCCACCGGTGTGATGTTCATCGCAAAGGCTGCGCCGGTAAGCCCAGCGACCACCACGCTGACAAGCGTCTGGATGGAGGCGGTCACCGACGATGCAATGCCGGCAATATGGCCAAGCGGGCGCAGGGAAATTGCGTTGTAATTGCCGAAAGTGATGCCGACCAAAAACAGCGCGGTCGTGATGAACACCATCCAAAGCCAGAGCGGCGGTACGGGTTCCACCAGCCAAAAATAGGCAAGGAACAAGGCCGCCCAAAGGCCCTTAGCGACTATGGCAGCAAAGGTGATTGCTTCCATCGTGTAGCGATTGAGAAGCCAGGCGTTGACGATGGTCGACAGCGCGACAAAGCCGGCCGAGACACCAAAGTAAATCGCGAAGGCACTGCCTGTTTGGTAGAGGTCCTGGAGTATTTGTTGGGCGGAGACAATGTAACCAAGAAGGGTGCCGAAGCCGCACCCTGCTGCCAGCGCATAGATGATCGAGACCGGCGTCGTCAGCACGGTTTTGACCGCACCGATCAACTGACCGGCTTCAAAGGGTGCACGGTCGGTATGGGTTTCGGGTTGGCGGATGTAGAGCCATGCGCAGCTCGTAATGGCCACCAACGATAAGACCACGAACAGAAACTGCCAGGGCCCGAATAGGAGCAGCACCTCGCCGAGCGCCGGCGCGAACACCGGCACCAGAATGAACACGGTCAGTACAATCGACATCACCTTGGCCATGTTTTGGCCAACGAACCGATCGCGCACCATGGCGACTATGACGATCCGCGCGGCTGCCCCGCCCATGCCTTGAAGGAAGCGACCGATGAGAAGAACCGTGTAGTCATCGGCAAAGATGCAAAGAACCGATCCGACCGTGTGGAGAGCAATGCCGGCGAGGATGGCTGGTTTGCGGCCGATATAGTCCGACAGAGGGCCGAAGAAGAGCTGGCCGATCATCAGGCCAACGAACACCATGGTGATGATAGCCTGCCGGTCATTGGGCTGGGCCAGCGCGAAATGATCGCTCATTTCCTGAAAGGCCGGCAGCATGAGATCAATCGACAAGGCGATCGTCGACATCAAGGATGCCGCAAGAACCACGAACTCGCCGCGGCCAGGTTGGGTGGGGGACTGCATGGATGGGTGCCTTCTCGCCCACACAATAGCGAGCGCTTGAACGGGTTAGCACAGCCCCTTGGCCTGTCCCATAACGTAAATGTGACTATGGGCGGCAAAGGCCGGCAGAACAGTGTCGTTCGTCTGCCATCCTGTTGCGCCAGGCTGGTCCTTCGGGTCCGGCGCTCCAAGTGCTTCGGACAGGACACCCCATTCTCATTTGGAGCTTTGTCATGACAAACCTCGACCAGACTTCCCTTTCCCGCCGTGCAGTGCTTGCTGGCGCAGGCGGCCTAACCCTTGGTGCTGCGGTCCTGCCGTCGGTTTCAGCGCACGCGATGGGTCACGGCGGCGCGCACCGCCTTTCGCGAACTATTGGGGTCGGCAGCTTTGAAGTCGTCACCCTACTTGATGGCGCGCGCAACGTCCCTGAGCCGCAAAGCATCTTCGGTATGAATGTCGGTGCCGAAGAGTTCGCGGCCGTTTCGGAAGAAAATTTCCTACCCGTCGACCAGGCGCGTTTCTTTTTCACGCCGACCCTGGTCAACACAGGCTCCGAGGTGGTGTTGTTTGATACCGGCAATGGTGGTGACAATGGCAATCTTCCGGCAGCGCTTGCCGATGCCGGCTACGCGCCAGAGGACGTGACAATCGTCGTCATCACCCATATGCACCCGGATCATATTGGCGGGATGATGACGAGCGGCGCGGCGAGTTTTCCCAATGCGCGCTATGTCACCGGATCGGCAGAATACAATTTCTGGACTGGCGGCAACGCACCGGAACAGCTTGCCGGCATGGTGGCCAACATGGTTGTGCCGTTTGCCGAACAGATGACCTTTCTGGACGATGGTGGTTCGGTGACCGGTGGTGTCACCGCCATGGCGGCTTTCGGCCACACGCCTGGTCACATGGTCTACAGGATTGAAAGTGACGGTCAGCAGCTGGTTTTGGTCGCTGACCTTGCCAACCATTACGTCTGGTCGCTGGCCTATCCGGATTGGGAAGTGCGCTTTGATGCCGACAAAGCGGCCGCCGCCGCTGCGCGCCGTGAGGTGCTGGGCATGCTCGCCGCCGACCGGATTCCGTTTGTTGGTTATCACATGCCGTTCCCTGCGCTTGGCTATGTCGCCGCCCGTGGCGACGGGTTCCGCTATGTGCCGGAGAGCTACCAGTTCGATCTCTGATAGGCTGGTTTTGACAGGTCAGTCTTGTATCGCCACAAGGAAGCGCCTCTTACCGAGGGGCGCTTCTTGTTTGTGGAGCATGCATGGCCATAGCCGACCCTTTTGTCCCGCATTTTCAGGTCGATTTTCGCGTCTATTACGAAGACACCGATCTGGCCGGGATCGTCTATCATGCTAACTATCTGAAGTTTTTTGAGCGGGCGCGTACCGACTATCTTCGCGAGAACGGTATTGACCAGACGGTGATGGCGAGCGACGGACCAGATGGTGAAGGTCTGTTCTTTGCTATCCGGCATATGGACATAAACTTCGTCCGGCCGGCTGTGTTTGATGACGTCATCACCGTGGAGTGCATGCCGATCTCGGTCGGTGGCGCGCGGGCTGTGATGGATCAGCGTATTGTGCGCGATGACACAGTTCTGGCCACAGCGCGGGTGACGGTTGCCTGCGTCACACGGTCCGGCCGTCCCGCACGCATGCCGCAATCCATGCATGCCATGATGGCGCGGGAAGCGTCCGATAACGGTTGATTAACCCTGTCTTAGGGGTGCTTGACTAAAGGTGCGGTGCAGCACGCCGTCCTTATGCTGACACAATCGCAGCGCAGGTGCCGCCGCCGTTCGCTCAGCTCTGGCAGAATGAAAAGTCGGAAGCGTGCAAAGGCCACACAGCCGTGTGGCGACAAGGATTTGAGGATTTTGCATGGACGGAACGGATGTCCTGACCACGGCATTGAATGCGCAGGCGCACGACCTGTCGCTTTATGGGCTTTTCCTGCAGGCCCATATCGTCGTGAAGATCGTTATGATCGGGCTCATCGTCGCTTCGGTTTGGTGCTGGGGCATTGTGATCGACAAGTGGCTGATGTTTGCCCGCAACAAGAAGGCGATGGATCGCTTTGAGCGCGTCTTCTGGTCCGGCCAGTCGCTGGAAGAGCTTTATCACGCCACGCAGCAGCGTTCGAACACGACGACGGCGTCGGTGTTTGTTGCAGCGATGCGCGAATGGAAGCGCAGCCATGAGCGCAATGCGAGCTCCATGATCGGCCTTCAAACGCGCATCGACAAAGTGATGGATGTGACCATCGCCCGAGAATCCGAGCGGATGGAACGCAGCCTTTTGGTGTTGGCGTCCGTTGGTTCGGCGGGACCCTTCATCGGCCTGTTCGGTACCGTCTGGGGCATCATGACCGCCTTCCAGGCCATTGCGGCAACCGAAAACGCCAACCTTGCGGTTGTGGCACCAGGTATCGCCGAGGCCCTTTTTGCGACAGCACTTGGCCTTGTTGCCGCCATTCCCGCGACGATTTTTTACAACAAATTCGTCAATGATGTTGGTCGCCAGACGACGCGGCTTGAAGGATTTGCCGACGAGTTTTCGGCGATCCTTTCGCGGCAGATTGATGAGCGTGCCTCGTCAGTCCGTCAGGCAGCACAGTAGCGGATAGGCAAGGGACCGGTTCGATGGGAATGGGTGTTGCCGCATCGGGATCAGGCGGATCGCGTCGCCGGCGCCGCGCGCGTCCGCGGGCGATGAGCGAGATCAACGTCACACCGTTTGTGGATGTGATGCTGGTGCTTTTGATCATCTTCATGGTTGCCGCACCGCTTTTGGTTGTCGGCGTGCCGATCGATCTGCCTGAAACGTCTGCCAACGCGCTGGAAAGCGAAGAAGAGCCGATTACCGTGTCGGTGACGGCTGATGGCCAGGTTTTTCTGCAAGATACCGAAGTGTCATTGGAGCAATTGGTCTCCACGCTGGAGGCCATTGCATCCGAAGGCGTTGATACGCGCATTTTCGTGCGCGGCGATACCACAGCAAATTACGGCACCATCATGCAGGTGATGGCACGCATTTCAGGGGCCGGGTACCAACGGCTGGGGCTTGTGACGGCGGAAGAGGATGGCTCTTAACAGCGTTGCAGGCGGATCGCCGCTACCACTTGGCGTTCCCATGTCCTTCCTGCTGCATGCAGGTTTGTTCGGGGCGATGGTGATCAACCTGTCGCAGCCCGACCCGTTCGATGTCGTCACGGCACAGGCCGTGCCGGTCGAGATTCTATCGAGCGAACAGTTCAGCCAGATTACCCGTGGCATGCGCACCGCCGAACCCCTGCCAACCGAAGACACGCCGCCATCTGCGGGCCAGTCGCAGGTTGATCGCGGCACGGCAACAGAAGGCGAGGGTCGCCAGGATGCGGCGACCGCTGCTGACAACGCGCTGGCAACGCCTGATACGTCGGCAGCGCCGCCACCAACGCCAGTAGAGGCTGAGCCGGAGCCGGTGAGTGAACCGGAACCGGAGCCCATTGCGGAACCGTTAGCGCCTGCCGAGACTGGACCGCAGTCACGCTTTTCCGCGCCCAACCCGCTGGTGCGGCCGGATGTGCCCGTGCAGCCTGTGCAAGCCGCGCAGCAACAACCGCAGGAAGACCAGTTCAATCCTGATGAAATCGCCGCACTCATCAACCGCGATGAGAATCAGGGCGGCGGCGGTGCATCGGATCAGAGCCCTGCGACGCGCGGCGATGCCCTCGGCCAGGACTCACAGCTTTCGGAAAGCGAAATGGACGCTCTGCGTCGCCAGATCGCCCGGTGCTGGAACCCGCCTATTGGTGCGGCTGGTGCATCGGACCTTGTGGTTCGGGTGCAGATGAATCTGGCTGAGAACGGCGCGCTGCAGGGGGCGGCGCGTGTCATCAACAGTTCAGGAAACCCTGCCTTCCAGGCGGCAGCCGATAGCGCCTTGCGAGCGGTGCGACGCTGCGCGCCTTATTCTCTTCCTTTTGAGAAGTACGCTGCCTGGGCAGATGTGATAGTCAATTTCGATCCGCGTGAGATGTTGCGCTAGGCAAGCGCAGGATGGGGCGTGCGGGTCCAGGAGTGAATGCAATGATGACCCAATATGGTGTGACGGATCGCCCGATGGCGCGTGCCGCCCTGACTCTTGGCCTGATGGCCAGCCTGGCTATCGCCATGCTGCTTACGGTTGCGCGGCCCGCCCATGCGGTGCTGGAGATCGATATCACGCAAGGCACGCTTGAGCCTCTACCGATTGCCATCCCGGCTTTCGTGTCCACCACCGGTGATGATCAGATTGCCTTTGATATGAGCACGGTGATCACCGGTAATCTGGAACGATCCGGTCTGTTCCGGCCGCTGGATCCGGCTTCGTTCATTCAGCAGGGCCTTGATGCTGCCTCTGCGCCGAACTTTGCCGAATGGCGGGTCATCAACGCACAGGCTTTGGTTGTCGGACAGGTGGAGCGACAGACTGATGGCCGGCTACGCGTGGACTTCCGACTTTGGGATGTTTTCGGTGCCGAGCAGATGATCGGCCAGCAGTATTTCACGACACCCGACAATTGGCGCCGCGTGGCGCACATCATCTCCGATGCCATCTATCAGCGCCTGACGGGCGAAAACGGCTATTTCGATTCTCGCATCGTCTTTGTTGATGAAACCGGCCCGAAGGAAGCGCGCATCAAACGGCTGGCGATCATGGATCAGGACGGCGCTAACATTCAGTTCCTGACCACCGGCGGCGATCTGGTTCTCACGCCACGCTTTTCACCGGGCCGGCAGGAAATCACTTACATGTCCTATGAGGGCGGTGCTCCGCGCGTTTATCTGCTGAGTATTGAGACCGGGCAGCGCCGCCTGGTCGGCAACTTCCCCGGAATGACCTTCGCACCGCGCTTCTCGCCAGATGGCGGGCAGTTGGTGATGAGCCTGTTGCAGAATGATGGCTATTCCGACGTCTATCGGTTCGACCTGTCGGCACAGACAACGACGCGTCTGACCAGCTCAGCCTCCATCGATACTTCGCCGAGCTATTCGCCGGATGGTCGGCAAATCGTGTTTGCCTCCGACCGTTCCGGCCAGGGGCAACTCTATGTGATGAACGCTGATGGTACCGGCCAGAACCGGATTTCCTTCGGGTCTGGCGTCTACTCAACGCCGGTCTGGTCGCCGCGCGGCGACCTTATCGCCTTCACCAAGCAGCAGGGCGGTCGCTTCTTGATCGGCGTGATGAACCCCGATGGAACCGGAGAGCGCATACTCACCGAAGGGTTCCACAATGAGGGGCCAACCTGGGCGCCTAATGGCCGCGTTCTGATGTTTTTCCGCGATACGCCGGGTGCCAATGGCGGTCCGCAGCTTTGGACCATTGATTTGACGGGCTTCAACGAGCTGCGTGTGGCCACACCGTCTTTTGGCTCTGATCCGGCCTGGTCGCCGCTCCTTAACTAGTCGCACCGCCTCACTCTCATGCGTGATGTTCTCGTTCTGACGACCGGCGGCACCATCGAAAAGGTGCATGACTGGAAGTCGGAGGGCCTTGGCTTTGAGATGGGTGGGAAAGCACAGATCGCCGATCTTCTGCACCATTCCCGATGCTTCCATGCGGGGCTTCGCGAACTGATGATGAAGGACAGCCTGGATTTCACCGACGATGATCGGATGGTGATCCTGACGGCCGTTCAGGAAGCTTCAGAAGAAAGCATCGTCGTTAGTCACGGAACAGGAACAATGGCTGAGACCGCGCGCTTTCTGGCCGAACAGGTCAGCGACAAGACCGTGGTTTTGACCGGCGCAATGCGGCCCTACTCGTTTGGCCGTTCGGACGCATCGTTTAATATGGGTGGTGCGATCATCGCGGCACAGATTTTGCCGGCGGGCGTTTATGGGGTGATGAATGGCCGGGCCTTTTCAGCAGGCGAGCTTTCCAAGAACATTGAGGCTGGTCGTTTTGACCTTGGCGGCGACCTTTAACCTTCCATTCACCCTAGGTTCAGGTGCTAGCGCCGAAGGTGGCGGTTGCCACAAAAAAGCCCCCGTTTACCATGACCAGCAAGCCGCGCTTAAGGTTGCCAGTTTATGACCGCGGCTCTGAGCATTTGATTTTTTCCAGCGACGGCATGCGTCGCAGGCCCTGAAGAAAGACAGAACGCCATGGCTCGCGTTTCCTCATCCCTCATCTCTCGTATCGCTTTGGCTGTGTTTGCCGCCTTGTTTATGGCCGCTTGCGCCTCGACCACACCGGATAATCTGCCGGTGTCGCAGCAGGCTGCGCCTCCAGGCAGCGCGCAGGACTTCACGGTCAACGTCGGCGACCGGGTTTTCTTTGAAACCGATTCTTCTGTTCTGACGGCCGAGGGCCGGCTGACGCTGGATCGTCAGGCAGCTTGGCTGACCCAGTATGCGCAGTATGCCATTCAAATCGAAGGCCATGCCGATGAGCGCGGCACACGCGAGTACAACCTCGCTCTGGGTGCTCGCCGCGCTGCCGCGACACGCGACTATCTGATTTCACGCGGCATCACGCCGACCCGTCTCAACACGATTTCCTACGGTAAGGAACGCCCGGTTGCGACGTGCAACGACATCACCTGCTGGTCGCAGAACCGCCGCGCGGTCACGGCCCTCCAAGGCGGTAGCTAGTCGCTGATACCATCCAATCGATGATTGAGCCGGGCCATGCGCCCGGCTTTTTTGTTGGTGGTGTTGGCTGAACTTCCTACGCTTCGTCGGGATGGCGGGAAATCATCGCCATGAAGGGCGCTTCGTCCCCGTTGGTCAGGTGCAAGATGCCTAAGGTCGTGATGATTTCATGCTGCGTGCTCTTCATGGCGGCGTTGATCTCATAGTCCTGATGGCCATGAAGAAGCTCCTTGGCTTCGACCGATTCCATGAAGGCCCGCATGGCGCGAACCGGTGTGCGATCCATCAGCCCTTCATCGGCACTAAAGGAGTAGCGTCCTTCGCCGCCGGTACGGCCATCGATGAGGATAGTGAGGTATCTGGCCATGGGCGCCTCTTGCGGTGTGCAGCGTATGCCGGATCGGTTCGCAGGCTATGTGACGTCTGTGTGAACATGTCATGACAGGTGCCGGCATCCAGGATCGCCATTGCCGTGGTCCTTACAATTGCCGCCTTTGGCTGTAACTCGAACGTTGCTTAGTCTTTGTCGTGGTGCTTGGTACCCGACTGCTATCTGCCTTCTGTGTGGCCCTCATGTTTCGATCATTCCGCCTTTCCCCTGTGCTTCCTCGCCCTTTCCTTGCTTGCAGGGGCCTAGCCGGCTCGTTGGCCTTGTTTGGCCTCGTCTGCGGGTCGACCATGGCTTGGTCGCAGGCTTTGCCTGGGCAACCGATTCCCGTTCCTCCTGGGTCTGTGGGTGGTGGTGGGGCGACTTCGTCCCAGGCGCCTGTACCCGTGATCGTCCAGTCCAATCCGGTGGTCGCCCAGGGTAATCCCGCATCAATCGCCGAGACCAACATCCGCATTGAGAGGCTGGAGGGTGAACTTCGGTCCATCACCGGGCAGATGGAGCAGCTCATGTTCCAGATGCGGCAGCTCCAGGATGAGCTGATGCGGTCGCGTGAAGATACCGAGTTTCGCCTGCGCGAGCTGGAGGGCGGTCAGCCTTTGGAGCGCAGCGATGTGACGGTTGAAGAAGAGCGGCTGCGCGAAGCTTTGGTTGCCGGTTTGCAAGGCGAACCTGCCAGGGACCTGGGGACCTTACAGGTCGATGCCGATGGACAGCCCGTTGGCGCGACCCTAAGCGCCAGTGATGGCGGACCGCTGGATCTCTCTCGCCTTACCTTGAACGCTGAACCTGAGGTGCGCCCGCAGCCATCGCTCGGTACTACGGTGGCGAGCCTTGATCCTCTGGCCAATCTGGCACCTGAGGACGTTTACGAACTCGGTTATGACCATGTTCTGCGGGGTGATTATACGCAGGCGGTGGCAACGTTTGGTGATTTTCTGGACGTTTATGATGGTCATCGTCTGCGCCCCAACGCGCATTTCTGGCTTGGTGAGGCGCATTTCGCGATGGGATCCTACACGCCAGCTGCTGAACAGTTCCTGGCGGTGTTCAACACCTATCCTGAGGATGTGAAGGTGCCCGATGCGCTTTTGAAGCTCGCCATGAGCCTGGAGCGGCTTGGCGCCCAGGAGCAGGCGTGCGCGACTTTCACCAAGCTCTTGACCGATTATCCGCGCGCGCCCCAGATCGTTCTGGACACCGCACGCACCGAGCAAGGTCTCGCTGGATGCTAATGCGCTCGCCAGATGCGCTGCCTGAGCCTGAACAGGCCTGGCGTGGTCTGGCGGGTGAATTTTCGGGCTTCGATCACCTGCTTCTTGCCGTTTCCGGAGGTCCGGATTCGCTGGCGATGTTGGTCGGGATGGCGCGTCTTCGCGCTGCTGGCCTCCTGACGGCGGAGGTTTTTGCGGTCACAGTTGACCACGCGTTGCGACCTGAAAGCAGCGCGGAGGCACAGTCAGTGGCCGACGCGTGTAACGCGGTTGGCTTAGCTCACCACACCATCCGGCTTGCTGCGCGTCCAGTTGGTGTCAATCTTCAGGGATGGGCGCGCGGTGAGCGCTACCGGGTGATGGCCGATCTGTTGCGTGAAAAAGCTGGTAGTCGGGCCGGCGAGAGTGGCGCCATCGTGACCGCTCACATGGCCGAAGATCAGGCGGAAACCTTTCTTATGCGGGCGTCGCGTGGAACTGGATCGGACGGTCTGGCCGGAATTCGACCGGCCGTCCGGCTGGAAGGTGTGGATGTCATTCGGCCGTTTTTGGCTTGGCCGCGCGGACGTTTGCATCTGGCGCTGGCGGGAACGGGGCTGAAACCGGTGTTTGATCCGAGCAATGCCGATCCCTCTTTCACGCGGGTGCGCTATCGCGACTGGCTTGCCAATGGACCGACGCCTGACAACAGCAGATCGATCGCTCTGGGATTTGAAGAAAGTGCGCGCATCGCACAGCTTGAAAGCCAAGCGCTGGATATTTGGGCCGAGCGGCTCTTTGTCGATCTTGGGGCAGCGCCAGATGGCCTGCGTGCCGGCAAGGTGGATGTAAAGGCTGTGCCGCTCGCCGTTCTTGCTCGGCTTATGCGTCTTGCCATGGCATCGGTCAGTCGGCAGCCGGACGCCTGGCAACGGCTCGATCTGGCACGGATGATTGGCTGGTCAGCGGACCTGCAATCTCAAGGCTCTGGCAAGGTCGTCTGTGCTGGCGCCGTGCTGCAATGGGATGAGAGAGCCGGCAGCGCCTCGATTTGCGCCTACGCGGAAGCCGGGCGCATTGGCTTTCCGAGCCTCACCCTCGCACCTGGCGAGAGTTCTGTTTGGGATGAGCGGTTTGCCGTAACCAACAACACCGACATCGCCTTGTCCATTCGCGCGGCGGCGCCTGGTGATAGCCACTCTGACGTTGACGGGTTTCCCGCCGTAACCTGGCAAAGCCTTCCGGTGGTCACGGATGGCGATGAGGTGGTTGCGTCCGTGCCCCAACCATCGTCGTCAGTGGTCTTGCGATGGCTGGAACCGGCCTTGCGAAAGGCTGGCAGACTGGATGATGGTGGCACCATGCCGCAGGGCGAGCCTTAACGATTGCGCCGAATTCTGCCGTCTTATGGCGGTTGATCGGTTGGCAACCGGTGTCGTGCAACCTATCTTGACTGTAACCGACCGGCTCTGCGCGTGCGTTTGGCTGGTTCTTCCGGCAAAAACTTGGGTCAGTTCATGAACTCCAACTTCCGTAATTTTGCTCTTTGGGTCGTCATCGGTCTTTTGCTGGTGGCGCTGTTCAACATGTTTTCTGGTCCGGCCCAGCAACGTGGCGGCACGGATATCGCCTATTCGCAGTTTCTTGCCGAAGTCGATAATGGCCGTGTGCGCGATGTGACGATCATGGGCCAGCAGATTTCTGGTGTTTACACCGATGGTGGCCAGTTCCAGACTTTTGCGCCTGATGATCCTGCTCTGGTCCAAAATCTGTCGGACTCCGGTGTGCGCATCACTGCCCAGCCGCCCGATGAGAGCTTCTCGCTGTTCTCGGTCCTGATTTCCTTCGGCCCGATGCTGCTCTTGATCGCGGTGTGGATCTACTTCATGCGGCAGATGCAGGGTGGCGCTGGCGGCAAGGCCATGGGCTTTGGCAAGTCCAAAGCCAAGCTTTTGACCGAAGCGCATGGCAAGGTAACCTTTGACGATGTCGCCGGGATCGACGAAGCCAAGGAAGATCTCGAAGAGATTGTCGAGTTCCTGAAGGACCCGCAAAAGTTCCAGCGTTTGGGCGGTCGTATCCCGCGTGGCGTGCTTCTGGTTGGCCCTCCGGGCACTGGTAAGACGCTGACTGCACGCGCCGTGGCAGGCGAAGCCAATGTGCCGTTCTTCACCATTTCTGGTTCTGACTTCGTGGAGATGTTCGTCGGTGTGGGTGCAAGCCGTGTCCGCGACATGTTCGAGCAGGCGAAGAAAAACTCGCCCTGCATCATCTTTATCGACGAGATCGACGCGGTCGGTCGTCATCGTGGTGCTGGTCTCGGCGGTGGCAATGACGAGCGTGAGCAAACGCTGAACCAGTTGCTGGTCGAGATGGATGGTTTTGAGGCCAATGAAGGCGTCATCATCATCGCGGCGACCAACCGTCCTGATGTTCTGGACCCTGCGCTGCTTCGTCCAGGTCGTTTTGACCGCCAGATCGTTGTGCCGAACCCGGATATTGTTGGCCGCGAGAAGATACTGAAGGTTCATGTCCGCAACGTGCCGCTGGCACCGGACGTCAACCTGAAGACCCTCGCGCGCGGTACGCCGGGCTTCTCCGGTGCTGACCTGATGAACCTCGTCAACGAGGCTGCCCTTTTGGCCGCGCGGCGTTCCAAGCGGCTCGTCACGATGAACGAGTTCGAGGACGCCAAGGACAAGGTGATGATGGGCGCGGAGCGCCGTACGCTCGTCATGTCCGAGGAAGAGAAGAAGCTGACGGCCTACCATGAGGCAGGCCACGCTTTGGTAGCACTGCACATGCCGGCGTCTGATCCGATCCACAAGGCAACGATTATCCCGCGCGGTCGTGCGCTGGGCATGGTGATGCGCCTGCCGGAGAAGGACCAGGTCTCGCTCACCCGCGCCAAATGCTATGCCGATTTGGCCGTGGCCATGGGTGGCCGCGTCGCGGAAGAGGAAATCTTTGGCTATGAGAAGGTGACCTCAGGCGCCTCTGGCGACATCCAGATGGCAACAAAGCTTGCCAAGGCAATGGCGACGCAGTTCGGCATGTCCGACAAGCTTGGGCCGCTGCTCTATGGCGAGAACCAGCAAGAGGTGTTCCTCGGCCATTCGGTTGCTCAATCGCAGAACGTTTCAGAAGCGACGCAGCAGACGGTGGATGAGGAGGTGAAGGCCTTTGTCGAGCAGGGCTACCAGACGGCAAAGAAGATCCTGACCGATCATATTGATCAGTTGCATACCATCGCGAACGGCTTGCTGGAGTATGAGACGCTGTCGGGCGATGAGATCCGCGCTCTGCTCGATGGCAAGCAGCCGGTGCGCGAGGACGTTGACGATACGCCGACGCGCTCACGTGGGTCTGCTGTCCCGAGTGCGGGCTCCAAACCTGCCGACGACAAGAAGGACAAGGGCGATGAGCCCGGCGTTGGCGATATGGAACCACAACCAAGTTAGCGGCTTCCAACAAAGCAAAATTGAGCCCCGGTTGGCCATGCCAACCGGGGTTTTTGTTTGCCTTTTGTAAAGCTTGGTCACGATCTGTGAAGCGGCTGACGCTTGCGCTAACCGGGCCTTTTCCGACACACGGTAGTCTCAAGGACGGATTCAAGGTCCAGGTGGTTATGGGGTGAGGCCCGTGGTTCGGCGTTTTTTCGGCACTGATGGTATTCGTGGCAAAGCCAATGCCGGCAACATGACGGCGGATGTTGCCATGCGTGTTGGCATGGCGGCGGGTCGTTATTTTAGCAATGGCGGCGAGCGACGGCACCGCGTGATCATCGGCAAGGACACGCGGCTTTCAGGCTACATGATCGAAAGCGCGATGATGGCCGGTTTTACCTCGGTCGGCATCGACGTTTTTCTGGTCGGACCAATGCCCACACCAGCGATTGCTATGCTGACCCGGTCACTGCGCTGCGATCTGGGTGTCATGATCTCGGCCTCCCACAACGCTTTCCACGATAATGGCATCAAGCTGTTTGGACCGGATGGCTACAAGCTCTCCGATGAAATCGAGCTTGAAATTGAGAGGCTGATGGACGCCGCGCCAGAGACGCTGCTGGTCGGTCCATCGGATCTCGGCCGGGCCAAGCGGGTGGATGGCGAGCAGGCGCGCTACATCGAATTTGCCAAGCGCACCTTGCCGCGTTCCATGAGCCTTTCTGGCATGCGCGTGGTGCTCGATTGCGCCAATGGCGCTGCCTACAAGGTCGCGCCGGCCGTGCTTTGGGAACTGGGCGCTGAGGTGATCACGATTGGTGACGAGCCCAACGGCTTCAACATCAATGCCGATTGTGGCTCTACCAAGCCACAGGCGCTATGTGACAAGGTAAAGGAGTTTCGCGCTGATGTTGGCATCGCGCTTGATGGCGATGCCGACCGCGTGGTGCTGGTCAACGAGAAGGGCGCGATCGTCCAGGGCGATCAGTTGATGGCAGTCGTGGCCGATAGCTGGCGCGCCGGGCAGCGTCTAAGCCAGCCTGGTGTGGTCGCGACCGTGATGTCGAACCTTGGACTGGAACGCTATCTGGAAGGCATCGGACTTGGTTTGGTGCGCACCAAGGTGGGTGACCGGTACGTCGTGGAGCGTATGCGCTCTGATGGCTACAATGTCGGCGGTGAGCAGTCCGGCCACATCATTCTGTCGGACTATGTCACAACCGGCGACGGGCTGGTCTCGGCTTTGCAGATTCTCGCTGTTGTTGCCGAGCAGGAGAAGGCGGTCTCTGAGGTGTGCAGCCGTTTTGAGCCCGTGCCGCAGATCTTGAAGAATGTTGCTTTCGAGGGCGCCAATCCGCTGCAACAGGATGACGTGCAGGCGGCCGTTGAGGCTGCTGAAAAGCGCCTTGGCAATCAGGGTCGGCTGGTTATCCGTCCGTCGGGAACTGAGCCGCTGATCCGGGTTATGGCCGAGGGCGATGACCCTGATTTGGTGGAAACCTTGGTTGACGAGCTCTGCGATACGCTGCGCAAAGCGGCGTAGACTGCAACTTTTTTCTTTTGCGCGGATGTACATGACGCAACGAAAGCCTAGCGTCCTGCGGCGCATATAGCCGGTTTGACGCGATCCGGGCCGCGGTGCGTCAGACCACTCACGTGTTTCATAAAACGGCAATGCAACCAAAGGTTTGGCCTATTTTACGGCTTCTGCGGTTGCCATCTGATCCGTCCAACCCAGTGTTTGGTTGTGCTGAAATATGACTTAATGATCCATTAATATTTACCAATTTTTTACTGAAGTAAATTGTAGTTAACCGTCTTTTTTAACGTTAAAAATCAAGGTTAAGTGGGTTTTAACTACTTAGGCTCATCTTTCCTCTCGTTAACGGCCCACCGCCGGTGTGCGGCGCGCGCCCGTTCGACAGCGAAGAAGGAAATGATGTGATGGGTAAGTCATCCAAATCTCTGTTCATCGGCGCGATCGCTTCTGCCCTGATGGCGAGCACGGCCTATTCCGCCGACCTGATCCCACCGCCGGTGGTAGAATTCGAACCAGAGTATGAAGTGGGCGGAAACCTCTATCTGCGCGGCTTTGTCGGTTTCAGCAATCAGCATGTCGATGAACTCGATAGCCCTACTTACCGCGCTCTCGCCGGCACCGGTCGTTATGAGGTTCTCAACCAAAGTTTTGAATCAGGCGGCATTGCCGGTCTTGGCATTGGCTATCGGGTAAATGAGTATTTCCGCGCCGACATAACCGCCGAGTATCGCATGCGCACTGGCTTTCATGGTCTAGATCGCATTGGCGACACTCCGACTACTTGGGATCGGACCAACCAGTATGATGCCAACAAATCCGAATATGTGTTTCTTGCCAACGCCTTTCTTGACGCGCCGAGCTACCATGGCATCTCGCCATATGTCGGCGCCGGGATAGGCGCAAGCTACACAATGATCACGGAGTTTGTTGACAGCAACCCAGCCAATCCTGGCGTTGCCTATGCTTCCGACAATGGAGAATGGGCTTTCGCTTGGGCGCTCTATGCCGGTCTTGGTTATGAGGTGAGCGAGAATCTGACGTTGGACTTCGGCTATCGCTATCTGCATCTGGGAGATGCAGAATCGGGTGATCTTATCGATTATGATGGTACGAACCTCAGTTTTAACCCGCTGGAGTTTAATGGCCTAAGTTCCCACGACTTCACCCTCGGCTTGCGTTGGAACTTTGGTGAGTTTGGCCATTCCAGCTCTGGTTATGGCCATGGTGGCCACGCCAGCTACGGCCACATCAGCTACTAAGCTCAACTGCTTCTTCCAGACAGACATCAAGCCGCTGGCAACTGCCGGCGGCTTTTCTGCATCAGGCTCCCGTCAAACACTGATCGGGAAAAGCTCGCAATTGACGGCGCATGCCTGATCGCCTAATGCTCGCGGTGGGACACCCCTCCCCAACGAGGGGCTTCTATCTGGAAGGATAGCCATTATGAGCATCTCACTGCCCGGCACGCGGCCGGCTAATCCGCGTTTTTCGTCCGGCCCATGCGCTAAGCGCCCCGACTGGACCCTTGATGGGCTCACAGACGCAGCCCTAGGACGTTCCCACCGTTCCTCCATCGGCAAATCCAAACTGAAGCTCGCGATCGGCAAGACGCGGGCCATCCTTGGTGTGCCCGACGACTATCGCATCGGCATCGTACCGGCGTCGGACACTGGCGCTGTGGAGATGGCCATGTGGAGCCTGCTCGGCGCCCGTCCGGTGACCATGGTTGCCTGGGAAAGCTTCGGCAAAGGCTGGGTGACCGACGCTGTCAAACAGTTGAAGCTGGACGCGGCGCTCGTTGAAGCGCCCTACGGCCAGCTGCCGGATATGGCGGCTGTCGACTATGACAGCGACGTCGTTTTCACCTGGAATGGCACGACATCCGGTGTGCGTATGCCCAATGGCGATGCGATCCCGGCTGACCGTCAAGGCCTCACCATTTGCGATGCGACATCTGCGGCCTTCGCGATGGACTTGCCCTACGACAAGCTCGACGTGGTGACATTCTCCTGGCAGAAGGTGCTAGGTGGGGAAGCCGCGCATGGCATGCTGATCCTGTCGCCCAGGGCCGTGGAGCGGCTTGAGACCTACACGCCGGCCTGGCCGCTGCCGAAGATTTTTCGCCTCACCAAGGGCGGCAAGCTGATCGAAGGCGTCTTCAAGGGCGAGACGATCAACACGCCCTCCATGCTGTGCGTGGAAGACTATCTGGACGCGCTCGCCTGGGCAGAAAGCATCGGCGGGTTGAAGGGCCTCATCGCCCGCGCCGATAGAAACGCCGATGTCATCGACACTTTCGTGCAAGCGACCGATTGGATCGACTATCTGGCCGAGGTGCCTGAAACGCGGTCGAACACGTCGGTTTGCTTGAAGATCGTCGACCCGGATGTCGCAGCGCTTGATGCCGACGCGCAGACAGCTTTCGCCAAGGCCATTGCCAAGCGGCTGGAGGCTGAAGGCGTGGCGCTGGATATTGCGGGCTACCGCGATGCGCCTGCTGGTCTTCGCATCTGGGCTGGCGGAACGGTTGAGGCGTCCGACATGGAAGCCCTCATGCCGTGGCTCGATTGGGCGTTCGCCTCCGAGAAGGCCGCCCTTCAAGCTGCCGCCTGATCACCGTTCTTGTTTCTCTGGTCGGCGCTTAGGCGCCGCCCACCCGTGTTCTGGTGCCCGTTCTGGCCACCATCCTTCTCTGCAATTCATGAAACTCAGGAGTGCCCAAGATGGCCCCTCGCGTTCTTATCTCTGACAGCCTTTCACCCACCGCTGTCGATATCTTCAAATCCCGTGGTGTTGACGTCACCTTTGAGCCAGGTCTTGGCAAGGACAAGGAGAAGCTCCAGTCCATGATCGGCGACTATGATGGCCTGGCCATCCGCTCGGCCACCAAGGCGACCGAGAAGCTGATTGCCGCTGCCGGCAATCTGAAGGTCATTGGACGCGCCGGCATCGGCGTCGACAATGTCGACATCCCGGCGGCGACGTCACGCGGCATCATCGTGATGAACACGCCTTTCGGCAACTCGATCACCACCGCCGAGCATGCCGTGTCGATGATGCTCGCCTGCGCCCGCCAGATTCCGGCTGCCGATACCTCCACCCAGGCCGGCAAATGGGAGAAGTCCAAGTTCATGGGTGTTGAGGTCACCGGCAAGACGCTGGGCCTCATCGGTTGCGGCAACATCGGCTCCATCGTCGCCGACCGCGCCATCGGCCTGAAGATGCGTGTGGTCGCTTATGACCCATTCCTCACCGAAGAACGCGCGATTGAGCTGGGTGTCGATAAGGTCGAGCTTGATGAGCTGTTGGCCCGCGCCGACTTCATCACCTTGCACGTTCCAAAGACCGACAAGACCGCCAATATCCTGTCGGCTGATGCGATCAACAAGATGAAAAAGGGCGTGCGCATCATCAACTGTGCGCGTGGCGGCCTGGTCGATGAGGCGGCTTTGCGCGCTGCGCTTGATTCTGGTCATGTGGCTGGTGCTGCGTTCGATGTGTTCTCTGAAGAACCGGCCAAGGACAATGTCTTGTTCGGCGCACCGAACCTCATCTGCACGCCGCACCTTGGTGCCGCTACAACCGAAGCGCAGGAGAATGTTGCGCTTCAGGTGGCCGAGCAGATGGCTGATTACCTTACGACGGGTGCGGTGACCAACGCACTCAACTCGCCTTCGATTTCGGCCGAAGAAGCGCCGCGTCTGGCGCCGTTTGTGAAGCTGGCGGAGCTGATCGGTTCCTTTGCTGGCCAGCTCACCGAGACGGCGATTGAAGGCATCTCGATTGAGTATGCAGGCGACATCGCCGAACTGAACACCCAGGCGCTGTCGTCGGCGGCTTTGGCTGGTGTGCTGCGCCCGCTTCTTTCGACCGTGAACGTGGTATCCGCACCGACTATGGCCAAGGAGCGGGGTATCGCGCTGGAAGAGACTAAGCGCGGCCAGGAAGGTGCCTATGAGACGTATATGCGTCTCACGGTGAAGACCGAACGCCAAACAAGGTCTGTTGCCGGCACCGTTTTTGCCGATGGCAAGCCGCGCCTTATCCAGATCAAAGGCATTGATATGGAAGGCGAATTCGGTACGCACATGCTCTACGTCACCAACAATGACAAGCCGGGTTTCATTGGCCGGTTGGGCACACTCCTGGGGTCGGAAAACATCAACATCGCTACTTTCAATCTTGGGCGCGCCGAGAAGGGCGACGATGCCATCGCGCTGGTTCAAGTCGATGAGCCTGTGAGCGATGATGTTTTGACGAAGATTGAAGGCCTGGAAAACGTTGTTCAGGCCAAGCGCCTGAGCTTCTAGGCTTTTTGAAACACGCGACGGGCGGCCTTCACGGGTCGCCCGTCGAGTACCATGAGACCGAGCGAAATGACGGCGAAGCCGATGATCGTCAGAAATTCCAAACGTTCGCCGAGCAATGGTACGGCGATCAATGTCGCTGAAACGGGCACCAGCATGGTCACCAACGAAACGTTGGTTGCACCGGCCATCTTCAAGATGCGGAAAAACAGCACATAGGCGAACGCCGTGCAGACAATCGCCAGCGCGAGCACAGAGCTGATCGTCGTGAGCGATGGCATGGGCAAGGCCCAGGGCCGATCGATGATCGATGCGACAGGGATCATCATCATTGTCGACATGGTGAGCTGGCCGGTGGCGGTCGCCATGGGGTTTTCGCCAGCAAAACGCCGGCCCCAGACACTGGCAAATGCATAGGATATGGCTGCGCCGATCAACATCAGTTCAGACAACAGATGTTCTCCCAGACCAATCAGGTGGCGCGGGCCAATCACCAGCACAACGCCGACAAACCCCAGGGCGATGCCTGCTGCTTTTTGCGTTGTGAAGCGCTCATCGGCGAGCAACAGTCCGGCAATGAGGACGGTGAAGAAGGGCGTTGCCGCGTTCAAGATCGAGGCAAGTGATGCGCCAATGTGGATCTGGCCGCTGAAGATCAGCGAGAAAGCGATGACGTTGTTGAGCAGGCCCATCACCAGATAGTTGCGCCACGCTTCCAGGGTTCGCGGCATGACCACGCCGGTGGCCAGGCAAACAAGCCATAAGGTTGCGGCGGCGAGGCTGACGCGCAGCAAAACCAGCGTGAAGGGCGGTATCTCCGCGACCGCAATCTTGGCGAAGACGAACGACCCGCCCCAGATGGAGGCGAGGAAGAGGAGCAGCGCCCAGGCAACCGTGGACATGGATTTTTGTGTAACTGTCATGCGCGGAACCTAGATTCCTGGGCTTTTGCCCGCGACCCGAAATCGAACCGCGTCACGCGCTAACAAGACGAGCTCGCAAGGCGGCAAGCGGACGACCGTCGAGCACCATCATGCCGAAGGCGATCACCACCATGCCGGCGACCTTGAGAAGGGTGACTTCTTCGCCGAGCATGGGAACGGCGAACAGCATGGTGAAAACAGGGATCACCAGACCAACAAGGGTGGCATTGCTGGCTCCGGCCATCTTCAAGACCCGGAAAAAGATCAGATAGGTCAGTGCAGTACAGAAAACCGCCAGCGTGATGACGGCGCCGATGACCGGCCAGGAGGGCATGGCCATCTGCAACGGCTCCTCAAAGATGAGGGCCATGGGCAGCATCATGACAGCACTGGCGGTTATCTGGCCTGTTGCAGTGGCCAGAGGTGGCTCGCCGGAAAAACGACGGCCCCAAATGCTGGCGGTCGCATAGGCCGCGGCCGCGAGGAGCACCGCAAGCTCGGCAATGAGGTGATCGCCCAGCCCCATCAGATGCCTTGGACCGACCACGAGAACAACGCCAATGAAACCGATGATCACACCGGCGATTTTCTGCGGTGTGAAACGCTCATCGGCGAGCAACAGGCCGGCAACAATGACAGTGAAGAAGGGCGTGGCCGCAATGAGGATCGCCGACAGGGAAGCGTCGATGAATTGCTGCGCCCAGAAGATGAGCGAAAAGGCGGAGCTGCTGCTGAAAAAGCCGAGGACCGAGTAGTCCCACCAAGACTTCCAATCGGTGGGCATGCGCACGCCTGTGATCCAGCAAACAGCCAGAAGCACGAATGCGGCCAGAAGTGTGCGTAGAAAGACCAGCGTCATGGGCTGGATTTCCACCACGGCGATCTTGCTGAAAACAAACGAGATTCCCCACAGTGCAGCCATGGCGAGGAGCAGCAGCCATGCGAGTGAGGACATTTTTTTCTGGTCGGCGGCGGGCATTGGAGGCTCAGGAAAGGTGTGGGATGGAGTGACGTGTGGGGCGGCTGAGTGCCTGCCTATCCACTTTCTTTTTCTTCGGGCCGCTGGGTGCCGTGGATCGGGTCGATTGGCTTGATCGACCCGCCCTGCGCCTCGTTGATCGCGTGGCGCCAATGCTTGCGACACAGCGAGATGTAGCGGTCATTGCCGCCTATCTCGATCTGAGCGCCACCGGTTACGGCCTTACCATCCTCGCCCACACGCACGACCATCGTGGCCTTTGATCCGCACCAACAGATGGTCCGAACTTCGCGGATTTCGTCGGCCAGCGCGAGCAACGTCTTGGAACCAGGGAAGAGCTGGCCAGCGAAATCAACGCGCAGGCCGTAGGTCATCACCGGAATGCCGATATCGTCGACAATGCGCGCCAACTGCCAGACCTGTGGTTCGGTGAGGAACTGCGCCTCGTCGATCAGGATGCAGGCTGGCTTGTCCTGACCGGTCTTGGTGCGCTCGGCAAGGTCGGTGACGATGAAGGCGTATAGATCGGTCTCGGTTGAATAGGTCTTGGCGCTTGCCTTGATGCCGATGCGCGAGCCGACAACACCTTCGCCTGCACGATCATCCAGCTGTGCGGTCATCAGCAAGGTCGACATGCCGCGTTCGGCATAGTTGTAGGCGGCCTGCAGAAGCATGGTCGACTTGCCGGCGTTCATCGTCGAGTAGTGGAAATAGAGCTTGGCCATGAGAGTTCGTTTTGCCGTCAGCCGGACTGGGTCGCTTGCTGCGCGCGGCGGCGACCGGCCCACTCTGCCAGGAAGATGCCGCCGACCACGCAGACCAGTCCGACGGCATGGTAGGTCTGGAAGACCTCGCCGAGAATGACAACCGCCAAGAGCGCGCCGAACACCGGAATGAGGTTGATGAACAGGCTGGCCCGCCCAGCGCCGATGAGTTCCACGCCGCGGACCCAGAAGACCTGGCTGACGAAGCTTGGGAACAGGACGACGTACGTCATAAGGGCGACCGTGCGCCAATCGGCTGCCGGGTAGCGACCAGCGGCCAAGTCAATGACGAGCAAGGGAATCGAACCGAGCATGGCGCCGATGGCCAGCATCAACAGGAACACCTGCCAGGGCAGCTTGGGCTTTTTGCGCAACAGGATCGAATAGATCGAAAACAGGAAGACGCCGAGGACCATGATGATGTCGCCGCGGTTGAACTCTAGGGCAATCAACCGGTCGAGCGAGCCTTGCGCAGCGGTGAAAACAACACCGATGGATGCGATCAAGACGCCCAGGCCCTGAACGGCGGTGATGCGCTCGCGGTAGACGGAAAACATCAAGAAGATGATCACTGCCGGGAAGGCGGACTGAACGATCGCAACGTTGAGAGCCGTCGTGTAGGTCAGCGCCGTGTAGAGCGATGTGTTGAACAGCGAAAAGCCGAGCAGGCCCATCAGGAAAAGGATCGGCCAATGGCGTTTGATCGTCTCTCTATGCTCTTCCAGATGCGGCCGGGCGATGATGTAGGCAATGATGGCGACGATCAGCCAGCGCATGAAGGTCAGCGTGAACGGTGGAATGACACCCGATGCAAGCTTGCCGGCAATGGTGTTGCCCGCCCAGAACAGGTTGGTCAGAATCAACAGCAGGTAAGGGCGATTGTAGAGGTTCATGGTCCGCACCAACACTGTTTGCCTGCACCTTGCAAGACGACCGAAGGCTCATAGCGTCTTGTGAATGGTCGCAAGGGTATGCGCCCCAGGGGCTTGCATTGTGTGCAGATGTGCTAAGGAGTGCCGCACGCCCGGTGCACGGTTCCCTGCGATCCGTTACGCCGGGCTTTTTGGTGCGACGACTTAGTATTTTGGGACAGGCATTTCATGGCAAATGTGGTGGTGGTCGGCTCGCAATGGGGCGACGAGGGTAAGGGCAAGATTGTCGATTGGTTGTCGGAGCGCGCCGATGTCGTTGTGCGCTATCAGGGCGGCCACAATGCCGGCCATACGCTGGTTGTCGGTGAGACAGTCTACAAGCTTAGCCTGCTACCGTCGGGGATCGTGCGCGATGGCACGCTGTCGTTGATCGGCAATGGCGTGGTGGTTGACCCCCATGCGCTGGTGGCGGAAATCGAAACGCTGCGCGGGCAGGGCGTGGACATTACGCCCGAACGGCTTCGGGTTGCAGACAATGCAACGTTGATCCTCTCGCTTCATCGCGAACTTGATGGAATGCGCGAAAGCGCGGCCACCCAGACTGGCACCAAGATCGGCACGACGGGCCGGGGCATTGGCCCGGCCTATGAGGACAAGGTCGGCCGCCGTGCCATCCGGGTGATGGATCTGGCCAATCCGGCCACTTTGCCGGCGAAGGTGGATCGACTGCTTGCTCACCACAATGCGCTGCGACGCGGCCTTGAGGCGCCAGAAGTTCAGGCTCAAACCATTCTTGATGAACTGTTGGCGGTCGCCGATGCGATCGCGCCGTTCATTGATCGTGTCTGGCAGGTGCTCGACGATCACCGCGCGCGCGGCTCTCGCATTCTGTTTGAAGGCGCCCAGGGCGCGCTCCTGGACATCGACCACGGAACCTATCCATTCGTGACCTCCTCCAACACTGTGTCGGGACAGGCGGCGACCGGCTCTGGCATCGGGCCGGGCGGCATCGACTATGTGCTTGGCATCACCAAGGCCTACACGACGCGCGTCGGCGAAGGGCCATTTCCGACCGAGCAGCGCAATGAGATCGGGGAACATCTCGGCCAGAAGGGCCATGAGTTTGGTGTGGTCACCGGGCGTAAGCGTCGCTGTGGCTGGTTCGATGCGGTGCTGGTTCGACAGACGGTGAAAACATCGGGCATCGATGGCATTGCGCTTACCAAGCTTGATGTGCTCGACGGCATGGATGAGTTGATGATCTGCACCAGCTATGAGGTGGATGGTCAGGTCATTGACTACCTGCCCGCCAGTCAAGGTCAGCAGGCAAGGGCCAAGCCGATTTATACGCGGGTGGAAGGCTGGTCAGAAACGACCGCCGGCGCGCGCAGTTGGGCGGAGCTACCAGCCCAAGCGGTAAAGTATGTACGCCATGTAGAAGAGCTGATCGGCGCGCCGGTGGCACTTCTGTCGACCAGTCCGCAGCGCGATGACACAATTTTGGTCCACGATCCATTCCATGATTAGGAATCAAGCAATGGCTACGTGCGATTGTGAGGGATGATTGTGGGGGTTATGGGATTGGCGTGGACGCCAAGCCCTTGATGTGTCGCCTGATTGGTAGCCGACCATTGACCCTGCGCTGGGAATTTGGGCATTAGAGACGTCAAAGGTAGGGCATGACGATGCTTCACCATGCGGCGTTTTCAGGATTGGTGTGAGTATGGCGGATTTCGATGCAATCTTGCGCAAGGCGCTGGCCAGTCGGCCAGGCGCGCCTGGCGATGAGCGTCGCAAGATTTATGAGCGGGCACGGCAGGCACTCGTCCGCCAGTTGACAAGCTTTGAACCGCCGCTCCCACCTGAAGACATTTCACGTCAACGTCTAGCGTTGGAGTCTGCTATCCGTAAGGTGGAAGCGGACGTTGCCGCCAATGGTGGTATTCTGCCCGGCCTGGAAGCGGCGGCCGCTGCCGCTGGGCAAGCGCCTGCACAACCGGCCGCGCCTGCGGCTCCTGCGCCGGTTGCCCCTCAACCGGCACCGGCACCGCCGCCACCGCCTGCTGCTCAACCAGCTCCGCCGCCAGCTGCACCTACTGCGCCAGCGCCGGCCCAACCGGCTCCACCTCCGCCGGCGGCTGCCCCTATGCCGCGTGTGGACGCTCCCACGCCGGGCGGCCCCGTGTTCGATCCGCCTCCGACCTTCGAGCCGAGCCCCGATGGTCCGGCCTCCGAGGCGACGCTGGTCGCCGATCCGGCATCGGCCGACCTGCCGGACTTTGAGCCCACACGCAGCCAGCCAGACACGCCCGCGCCGCGCAAACGCAGTGGAATGGCTGGCCTGATCGTTGGCGTGCTTGCGCTTATCCTGGCTGGTACGGGCGGGTTTATCGCCTGGCAGCTCGGCCTGCTTGACCCCTACCTCAATCAACAGCAGACCGCTGTGATCGAAACACCTGCTGAACCTGCGCTGGAAGAGGCGCCTGAAGTGCGCACCGTCGGCACGGATCCGACGCGCTCGGCTGAACGTTTGTTGCCGGACAATCAGGGCACCATCGTCGAGGAGCCGGAAACTCCGGTGATTGAAACACCAGCGGCCGATCCACAGCCGACGGAACAGGCATCCGTGCCTGAACCATCCGGCCTGCCGGTCGCACAAACGGCTATTCTTTATGAGGAAGGTCTGACGCCGGATGCCGATGGGTTCACCGCTCCAGGACGAACCGTTTGGCGGCTTGACCAGTCCGGACCCGATCCGGTGATCGACGGCACCATCGAGGTTCCCGCGCGTGGGATCACGATTGGTATGCGCATTAGCCGCAACACAGATGCGCAGTTGCCTGCGACCCATTTGATCGAGTTCACCTTCCAGCTGTCCGAAGCGTTTCCGGCCTCCTCGGTGGCCGAACTTGTCGGCGTGGTTGTGAAACCGCAGGAGCAGTCAGGCGGCGATCCACTGCGTGGGGCGATTGTCGATCTGGGCGAAGGCGTTTTCTGGCAGGCATTGGCCTCCGGTGAAGCCGATCAGGCCGTCAACGTACCGTTGTTGCGCGATGGTGCCTGGTTCGATTTGCCGGTCCTTTATGACGACAACCGTCGGGCCATCGTTACCTTTGAAAAGGGTGCTGACGGTGAAGCAGTGTTCGCGCAGGCGCTTAACGCTTGGTCGAACTAAGGCTTGGTCGTACTAAGGCTGGGTCGAGCTAGTCGTTCGATATCAATCGGAAAACGGTGACGGGCTGTCGGCGGCCCTTCACGCTGTGATCGCCTGCCGAGGTGAACCCCCCTTCAAGCGTGGTGTCATGGGGTTTGGCGGCAGATAGCGTCTCCCCGGTAACCAGCACAGGCTCGGCCAGCGTTGCCGTCATGGCTTCCACGCGGGCGGCAAGGTTCACGCTGTCGCCAATGGCTGAATATGCAAAGCGTCGTTTCGACCCCATGTTTCCAACGAAGGCCTCGCCCGTGTGGAGGCCCACCCCGATCGCAAGCGGTTCTGTTCCCTTCGGTTGGCCGGCATTGTAGGCGTCAATGGCTGCCTTCATCGCAAGGGCCGCCCGGACAGCGCGCGCGGCATGGTCGGGCTGGTCGAGGGGGGCGTTCCAGAATGCCATCATGCCGTCGCCCATGAATTTGTCGATGGTGCCTTCTTCGGCAAGCACGGCCTCTGACAGCGGTTCAAGAAGTGTGTTCAGAAGATCGACCGCCGCTGTTGGCTCCATATGCTCGGAGCGCGTCGTGAAGCCGCGCACATCCATGAACAGAATAGTGATGGTCCGCCGCTCGCCCTCAAGCGAGAGCGCGCCAGGGTTCTCTTCCAGACGGGCAAGCACTGGCTCAGCGAGATAGTGGGCAAAGGCTGACCGGATGAAGCGCTGCTGCCGGTCTGTTCCGATGAGGATCGGCACTGTCACGGCGCCGTAAACGGCGAGTGTGGAGACAGTTGGGAAGCTTGCATCCAGCAGCAGCAGATGATCGCGGAAAGCAAACCAGGCCGCCACGCCTAAGGCTGTTACCACGGCGGCGGCTCCGAACGCCGCGATAGCCGGACGGACGGCTAGCGCCAAGACGAGCACAATCACGCCAGCGACCGCCATGGCGGTGAGTTCCAGACCGGCTGTCCAATCCGGGCGCGTGAGATGGGTTCCGGACAGGACATTCGCCAGCGCCTGTGCGTGCATGGTGACGCCTGGCACGATCGTGCCGAGCGGGGTTGCGCGCAGGTCGAATAGTCCCGGAGCTGATGTGCCGACCAGCACGATGGTGCCCTCGACTAGCGGAGCCAATTCTTGCGGTGCGTCCGTGTCTGCCAAAATGGTGGCGGCTGGAATGGTCATGGCATCGTCCATCACACCATAGCGGATGCGATGTTCGCCGCGTGCTGTCAGAGGTACCGAGAAGGCACCGACACGAAGATCCGCCGGAATGCCGTTGTCGGGGTCCTCAGGTGAAGGGTTGGTGCGTAGGATCAGACTTTGTGCGCCCTGTGCCACCCGCAAGGCTTCGATGAAGAGGCTGGGCATAGTCGCATCGCCAACGAAGGTGAGTGCCGGGATGCGACGGACGACGGCATCATCATCGCGGGCGGATACATGAATACCGCCCGATCCGTGCGCCGCGTCGCGCAGCACCGGCAGGCTGGCAATGCTCGCCGGTGATTGCATCAGATGGCCGGTCGGTGCAGGGCCTATTGTGGAGAATCCGGCAAGCGGTTGGTAGGGCGTGCCCTCCTGTGTGACCGCGACGCCGAGCACGGAGGGCGATGCCGCCAGAGCCTGCGCAAACACCTCATCATTGGTGGGCAGCGCGGCAAAAGATGCGACGAGTGAGCGTCTGGCCTCTGGGTCAAGGGGCAGCCCCTCAATCATGGCTGCCGGGCTTGAGCGGTCGGGCTCGGGAAAGATCATATCGAGCGCGACGGTCGCAGCCCCCGCCTGCGCCAGAGTGTTTACAAGGTCGGCCATCAACGTGCGTGGCCAGGGCCATTGGCCGTGCATGGCAAGCGAGGCGTCATCGATATCGATGATGCGCACCGGGATGTCTGCCGAAACGGGTGGAGGATCGACACGCTGATAAAGGTCGAACATCCGCTCGCGGACAATCTGGACCGCGCCGGGATCGGCTGCTCGCACCACAAGCGCACCGGCAAGGACGGTCAATCCTAGCAAGAGCGGAAGAAGCAGGCGGGACAGGCGCGTCATGGGCGGTGAAACGTCATCATTGGGAGCCGGTTTGCAGGAGCGTCTGCCAACATTGTGCCCTTAGGGCAACATCGACAATGAGAATCGTGGGTCTGCCTGGTGCATTCTCTCGTTCTGGTTGAGCCAACGTCCAATTCTTACTTAAACATTAATGCTGGGATTCATGGCGGCCCCGTCGTGGAGTGTGCTGTGCGTAAAAAGGAGTGGGGCCATGAGTATGCGAGGCCGTGACCGGCCTGTCGCTCTGCGTGGAAAGCGCCAAAGCAAGTGCAAGACCGCAACGTCCTCCCGCGCTCTCGCCCTTGGTCTGGCCCTTCTCGGCAGCCTGACACTTGGTGTAGCACCAGCGTCGGCAGCCAGCGCTGCGCAAACAACTGCCTATCAAGCGGTTCTGGCCAATCCGGACAATCTGCAGACCAATGTCACGCTGCTTGAAGTGCAGTTGGCAGAAGGCGATCTGCCAGGCGCATCGGTAACGCTGCAACGCATTCTGCTTCTTGCGCCGCTCTTCGATCAGGCACGCCTGGCGCGGGTTGCTGTTTCGATACAGCTTGGCGATCACGCTGGTGCTGCGTCCGATCTTGAGTATCTGGCTACCCGCCCTCTTTCCGAAGAGGACCGCGCTGAGGCGGACCGTCTGGCCACTTTGGTGCGTGAGTCCAGCACCGACCCTCGGCTGTCTGGCGTCATCCGGTTCGGTACGCTTTATGAGAGCAACCCTGAACTCTCGCCTGGTTCGGTGACGCTGCCCAACAACAATGTGGTGTCTTTCGACAAGGACAGCAGTTTCGGGGCGTTCGGCGAACTCCAACTCCTTGGCGAAGTGCCGTTCGGCGATGGTGCTGGTCATAGCTGGCGCACGCATCTTCATGCGTTGGGGCGGGTGCACTTTGACGGCGGCCGCGAGCATTCCTTTGCGCGTCTGGCCACCGGTCCACGCATCGATCTTGGCTTCGCGCTTCTTGATCTTCAGGCCACGGGAAGCTTGCAGCTTTCGGGCGGCGATCTTTATGCAACGCGGTTTGGTGGCCGTGCTGCGCTGACGGTTGATGTAAGCGACCGTCTGGCCCTGGGTTTTCGTGCTGATGTTGCCCATGAAGCGCTGGACATTGATCTGTATCGGCCGGGCAACATTGGCGATGCGGACGGGCTGGAACTGTCGTTGCGGCCGAGCGCGACCTTCAAGATCAACAATGTCTGGTCGCTCGACGGGCACGTGCTCTACATCACGAAAGACGCCGACAGTGCCTGGTACAGCTATGATGGATGGGGCGGCGGTGCTGCGATCAGCTATCGCAGTGTTTCCGGCTACAGCGCTCGCTTGTCAGTCGCTGCCCAAGACGTTGAATATGATGCGGTGGACCCGAACCTTGCTGCAGGATCGCCGGCGAGGGACGAAACCCGTTACCAGGTGCGTGCGTCAGTTGCCGCGCCGCTTGTAGGGATTGTCTCGGCGCTGTCGATGGACGGCCAGGACACCGGATGGACCCAAGGCTGGTCGGTGGAGAGCTTTGCGACCTATTCGGTCGTGGATTCCAATGTCGGGTCTTATGACAGTTCCAATGTCACCATTGGCGTGTCGGTTGCGCGCCGGTTTGCGATGTGAGGGAGGGTATGGAGATGACTAGGCTGCAAACGACCCTGTCTCGCGGCTTTGTGTGGGCCTTAAGTGCTTGGCTTACGCTTTCAATGGTCATGGCGCCGGCGCTCAGCCAGAGCCAGAACCAAGTTGGTGTAGCCGCCGCCGTTCGCGGTGCGGTTGAAGTCCAATCGGCTGGCGTGGTTCGCACACCAATTGGCGGCGAAAGCATGTTGCTTGGCGATCGGGTGCGCACGCGCGCGCAATCCGGCATGCAGATCCTGCTCCTCGATGAGAGCGTTTTTACCATCGGAGAGGGCA
Source organism: Pseudomonadota bacterium (assembly GCA_038749715.1). Classification (GTDB taxonomy): domain Bacteria; phylum Pseudomonadota; class Alphaproteobacteria; order Rhizobiales; family MH13; genus MH13. Next base: position 246,652 of record JBCDHR010000004.1, on the reverse strand, counting down.
ATGATCTGGTCATCGACCGGTTCGTCTATGACCCAGATCGCTCTACTGGCGAGATCGCCGCACGCGCAACGCAAGGCTTCTTCCGGTTCGTTTCCGGTGGCGTTGGTGCCATCGCACCGCAGAACATTGAGCTTGGCACGCCCTCGGCGACCATCGGTGTGCGCGGCACATCGGTCGATGTGGTCGTCGGTCAGGCGGCGGTTGATCTCGCAACGGCTCTGGGGCTGATCCTTCCGGGAATGACGGTGGACCCTCGGACTGCGGTGTTCGTCATCCTGCGCGGTCCGTCGGTGTCTTACGGTGGGATCACCCAGCGTGGACGCATCATCGTCGAAACGCCGGCCGGGTCAGTCGAGGTCAGAACGGAAGGGTTCGGCGTGTTTGTGCCCTTTGCCGGGGCGCCGCCACAGGGCCCGTTCAACGTACCGCATTCGCTCAACAGCCGAGTTGTGTCGTCGATTGAGTTGCCGGACGCGGGTACGAGCCAGACGATTGGTGGCGTCGATATCACAGAGGTTCCGCCGATTGATCCGTTTGGCAATGGGTCGCTTTTCCCAAACCCTGGCGGTCTCAATCCGGAACTGACAGGGCCTGGATTCAACCCGTGCGAGAAGGCTGACGACGTGATGGGCAAACCGTTTGCCAAAGGCGCTCCCGTTGATCCCTGCGCCGTCGGCGGCGGTGGGACCGGCGGCAGTACCTAGCTGTCGAATCTAGCTGATCTCGATGGCCAAACAAAAAAGGCCGGTGGCTGAACCACCGGCCTTTTGCGTTTGGCTTGGCGTTTGCTTTTTAGAGCTCGACGCGGGCGCCAGCTTCCATGGCGCTGGCGGCGGCAACCACAGCCTGCTGCACCTTCTCGAACGCGCGAACCTCGATCTGGCGAACACGCTCGCGGCTGACACCGAACTCCTGGGAAAGTTCTTCCAGCGTAAGCGGGTCGTCCGACAGGCGGCGGGCCTCGAAGATGCGGCGCTCGCGATCGTTAAGCACATCAAGGGACTCGCGCAGCATACCGCGGCGATTGTCCTTCTCTTCGCTGTCGATCAGCGTGGTTTCCTGGCTGTCGGAATCATCCACCAGCCAGTCCTGCCATTCCAAGCTCTCTGAGTCCTGACGAACAGTCGCGTTGAGCGATGTATCACCACCCAAGCGGCGGTTCATCGAGACAACTTCGTCTTCGGACACGTTGAGCCGGTTGGCGATTTCCGTCACCTGGTCGGGCTTCAGATCGCCATCTTCAAGCGCAGAGATTTTGCCCTTCACCTTACGCAGGTTGAAGAACAGACGCTTCTGGTTGGCGGTCGTGCCCATTTTCACAAGGCTCCAAGACCGCAGGATGTACTCCTGGATCGCAGCCTTGATCCACCACATCGCGTAGGTGGCAAGACGGAAGCCCTTATCGGGATCGAAGCGCTTGACGGCTTGCATGAGGCCGACATTGCCTTCCGACACGACTTCACCGATCGGCAGACCATAGCCGCGATAGCCCATGGCGATTTTCGCCACGAGCCGCAGATGGCTTGTTACGAGCTTGTGGGCGGCCTCAGCGTCACTGTGTTCGGTGAAACGCTTGGCCAGCATGAACTCTTCATCCGGTTCCAGCATTGGGAACTTGCGGATTTCGCTCAGATAGTTTGACAGCCCCCCATCAATGGAGGGCAGGGTGGACACTGATTGTGCCATGATGGGTGTGCACTCCCTTTTCTTTCTCCCCCTGATAAGGCGGGAGATGGCGAGCCCTTCACATGGAAGCGGCCCTTACTTGAGAACGTCATATAGGTATGGATTTGGCCAAAACAGGGGCCACATTCATTACAATCTGTTCACGCTTGTGAGATTTGCGCACTGAGTGCGCTTTCAAGCGCTTCCAAGTCGCTGTCCAGGGGCGTTTCAAACCGCAAAACCCCGCCCGTTGACGGATGCGTAAACTGGAGCGTGCGCGCTTGAAGGGCCTGACGAGGGAAGGCAAGGACGGCTTCCCGTACCTCATCTGGTAGCAGATTGGCGCGGGTGCGACCCTCGCGGCCGTATTCGCCATCGCCCACAAGGCCATGCCCTGAATGGGCCATGTGAACCCTAATCTGGTGGGTTCGACCAGTTTCAAGCTGGCATTCGACTTTGGAGATGGCCGGGCGATCCTGCGGACCGAAGCTTTCAAGCCGTTGCACATGGGTCACCGCATGGCGAGCATCCGCCTTTTTGGAAACGGCCATCTTCAGCCGATTGTGCGGATCGCGGGCGAGGGCAGCATCGACGGTAAACTGCGTTCGGGGCTTGCCCCACACAAAGGCGGTGTAGAGCCGTTCCAGATCGTTGGTCTTGCCGTGATCGGCGAACTGGGCCGACAGGTGCTGGTGCGCTGCATCGGTCTTCGCGACGACCATGACGCCAGATGTGTCCTTATCCAGACGATGGACGATGCCCGGCCGCTTCACGCCGCCAATGCCGGATAGGCTGTCGCCGCAATGGAAAAGCAGCGCGTTGACCAGCGTGCCGGTGGGGTTGCCGGCCCCGGGGTGCACGACCAGACCCGCCGGTTTGTTGATGACGATGAGGTCGGCGTCTTCGTGCAGGATATCGAGCGGGATGTCTTCGGGCTGCGGTTCGGGTTCCTCGGCCTCTGGAACGGTGAGCGTGATCGCCTCTTCGCCGCGCAGCTTCTGCGCTGGATTGGCGAACGGTTTGCCATTGAGTGTGGCATGGCCGGCCTTGATCAGCGATGTGATGCGGCTGCGCGACAGGCCCGGCACCTCCAGCGAGGCGAGCGCGGCATCCAGCCGCTTGCCGCGCAGCGAGGGAGATGCTTGAAGGCGCAGCATGTTCTCGCCGTTGCTGTCGTTAAGGGGCTCATCTGTCATGTCATCGTCCGCGCCGTCTCAGCCCCCCCGGCCTGACGAGGAGGAGCCGCTTGATCCGCGTCTTGAAGCGGTTGCCGTCAAGATGCGCCGGCTGTCGCTGGTCTCATCGCTGATCATGTTTATTGGTATCTTCGCCGTCTTGGGCGTCATCCTTTACCGGTCTCTTGGTGGCGGGTCGAGCGGCTACGCCGAGCCGATTCCAGCCGATCAAGTGCGTATGCTGGTTGCGTCCGGGTACGTTGGCGCGACGATTGAGAGCGTGAACGGGGATGAACGGTCGATCTTTGTCGGACTGACCGACGCCGATGGTCCAATTGTCGTGGAGATCGACCGAGCCAGCTGGCAGGTTGTCGGCACCATCCGATTTGCGCAGTGATTCCTAGCTTCCTGACAAAGTGCGCTTAATTGCATCCTGCCAGCGGGCCAGGTGCGGCGCGCGTTCGGCCTCGCTCATCTGTGGCTCAAACACCGACTCGCGTTTCCAGTTCGCAGCGAAGGTGTCGAGGTCGGGACAAAGGCCTGCCTTCATACCGGCGAGATAAGCCACACCGCGCGCGGTTGTTTCCAGATCGTCGGGTCGTTCGACCGGCGCATCGAGCGTGTCGGCCAAGAGTTGCAGCGTCAGATCGGAATGGGTCATGCCGCCATCGACGCGCAGCACGGAGCGCTCGCCATCGGGCCAATCGCGGGCCATGGCATCGAGAAGATCGCGGGTCTGGAAGGCGACGCTTTCCAGAACGGCCAGCGCGAAATCCGCCGGCCCGGTGTCGCGGGTGATGCCATAGACGGCGCCGCGGGCGTCCGGGTCCCAATAGGGGGCGCCCAGGCCAACAAAGGCCGGCACGAGCGTCAGGCTGCCACGCTTGGCTCCGCCGGCAAGGCCATTGATGTCTGGCGCGCTCTCGATGATCTTCATGCCGTCGCGCAGCCATTGCACCGCCGCCCCAGCGATGAAGACGGAGCCTTCCAGCGCGAAGGTGGGTTTGCCGTTCAGGCGGTAAGCAAGAGTGGTCAAGAGCCGGTTTTTCGACGGCACCTTGGTGTCGCCGGTGTTGAGCACCGCAAACAGGCCCGTGCCGTAGGTCGCCTTCACCATGCCCGGCGTAAAGCAGGCCTGGCCGATGGTGGCGGCATGTTGGTCGCCGGCGCAGGCATAGATGGGCACCGATGCGCCGAACACGGACGGGTCGGTGGTGCCGAAATCATCGGCGCAGTCCAGAACTTCAGGCAGCATGGCCTTTGGCACGTTGAGGAGCCCGAGCAGATCGTCCGACCAGCTCTGCGTGTTGATGTCGAACAGCAGCGTGCGGCAGGCATTGGTCGCGTCGGTAACATGCGCTTTACCGGCTGTCAGACGGTGGATGAGGAAGCTGTCGACGGTACCGAAAAGTACCTCACCGGCTTCGGCGCGAGCGCGCAGGCTAGCGTCCTGATCCAGCATCCAGGCGAGCTTGGTGCCCGAGAAATAGGGGTCGAGCAGCAGACCGGTTTTGTCCTGCACCATCGCTTCGTGACCATCGGCCTTCAGCTTTTGGCACATGGAGGCGGTTCGGCGGTCCTGCCAGACGATGGCATGGCCAACCGGCTTGCCGGTGGCTTTGTCCCAAACGACCACCGTTTCGCGCTGATTGGTGATGCCGATGGCGGCGAGATCACCGGCCGTCTTTCCGGCTTTGTCGAGCGCTGCTTTGATGGTGCGATCCACCGTCTGCCAGATCACCTCGGCATCGTGCTCAACCCAGCCATCGGCGGGGTAGATCTGCGGGAACTCTTCCTGCGCGCTGGCAATGGGCGTCAGGCTGTCATCATAGATGATGCTGCGCGTCGACGTCGTGCCTTGGTCGATGGCGAGGATGAAGCTCATGGATGGTTCCCCCTTGATGGACGGCCGGAGCTCTGGCGACCCCGTTCCGGAACTGACGTGATGATCGAACTAGGCTGCACAGCTACGCGGCATTGCGCGCCTGATCCAGTGCCTGGATGGCGGCGGTGACCTCGTCAAAGGCTTCTGGCGGCTGGTCAATGCCCATTTTGCTGCGTCGGAACAGAATGTCCTCGGCCGTGCGGGCCCATTCGTTCTGCACCATGTGCGTGATTTCAGTGGGGAAGAGACCGCACATTAGCGCGGTTTCCTTGCCCGCTGCAATGACGCCGGCAAGCGATTGGGCCGAGCGGCCGTACATCTTCACCAGCCTCTCAGCGACTTCTCCTGCATCGACGGCACCGAGTGGAGCAGAAAGCACGCTGCGCACTTCGTCGAGAACCTTGGCGCGTGCGACATCATCGACAAAGGCGTCATCGAAGGCCGTGTAACCCGTCCAACCATGTTCTAGGCCCGAACTTGTGGCGCTGGTGATCTTGGCGACATCGTCCACCACCTTCTGAGAGAGTGTGCGGAAGGTGGTCAGCTTTCCGCCAAACACATTGGTCACCCCGGCCATCATGTGCCTGCTTGTCAGGATTTTGTAATCGCGGGTGACTTCCTGAGCATCGTCGGTCCCGTCATCAAGGAGCGGGCGAACGCCGGCAAAGGTCCAGGCGATGCTATCGTTGGTCAGCGGCTCGGCGAGGTAACGGTTGGCTGCATCGAGCAGATAGTCGGTCTCGACATCGGAGATCGCGACCGCATCGGGATCGGTGTGGTCTTCATCGGTGGTGCCAAGCAGGGCGTACTGACCCTCATAGGGGATTATGAAAACAACACGTCCATCTGGCTGCTGCATCAGATAGGCGTCGTCCAGGCCAGCTGGGCGTTTCACCACAAGGTGAGAGCCACGTACCAAGCGCAGGCCAATCGGTGAGTTTGTGCCGGTGAGGAGATGGGCCACCTTGTCGGCCCATGGGCCGGTGGCATTGACCACATGGCGGGCATGGATCTCGTAGCGGGTGCCGTCCACCTGCCGTTCAAGGGTCAGCCGCCAGAGCCCCTCCTGAACAGAGGCGCCGACCAGCTTTGTCTGCGGCTTGATGGTGGCGCCGCGCGCAGCGGCATCGACCAGATTGGCGAGGGTAAGCCGCACATCGTCCACCTGGCAGTCATAGTAGGTGAAGCCGCGGGTGCGCAGGTCCGGTTTCAAAACCTCACCGGCCTTGTCACGCGACAGGTTGATGCCCTTGGAGCCTGGCACTCGGCGCGACAGGCTTAGATTGTCATACAAAAACAGGCCAAGCCGGATCAGCCAGGCGGGGCGCATGCCGCTGCCGTGCGGCAGGACGAAGCGCAGCGGTTCCACCAGATGCGAGGCGACCTGTAACAAGCGGGCGCGCTCAATCAGTGAGGCGCGAACCAGCGCAAACTCATTGTGTTCCAGATAGCGCAGGCCGCCATGGATCAGCTTGGTCGACCAACTGGATGTCGCGCTGGCGATGTCGCCCTTTTCCACCAATAGAACCGAGTAGCCACGGCCAACGGCATCACGGGCGATACCTGCGCCATTGATACCACCTCCGATTACGCATACATCCACGGCGGCTGTGGGCTGTTCGGTGGGCTTGGGGGCGGACATGGAGTTGGTCCCTAGGACAGTTTCAACATGGCTTAGGCGTGTCTACTTTCGTCTTAATTGGATGAAACGGCACTGAAAACAGACAATATGTCATTGACCGGCATTATTGGTCGACCGGCTGGTAGTTTCACGAGGGAGTTCAGCATGGCACGGGCAAAGTTTGAGGAACTGGAGCGCGGTATTAGCGAAACCCGCAGCCAGATCCAGGAGATCAATTCCACCCAGGCGAAGATCGATGACCGGCTTGGGACCGTGCTCGGCGAGAGCCAGATGCAGACCATCGACGTCGACATTTCCGACCAAGATTTCAAAGCTGTGGTGGAGAATGAGGACAAGCTGCAGGGCAACATCGCCTCGCTGGTCTATGGGCTGGATGAGATTACCCAGACGTTCGGCTCTGAGTTCAAGTCAATGAGCGAGTCGACCTTTGGCGAGAAGTTCACGGCAATCTTCTCCAAGCGCCGTGCTGAGGAGATGAAGACCTCGCGCATTCGCAATGCCGATATTCGCTCCAACCTCAACAATCTGATCGAGAAATCCGAAGTCATTCGCGGGCTCCTGGAAGAGCAGCTCGCCGTGATTGACGATCGTCTTGATAAGTCGAAGGTCGCCCAGGCCGACGTTCTGGAGCGCGCGCAGACGACGGCGCGGCAGATTGAGGAAACCGACGCTCAGCTTGATGAGCTGGCGCCGCAGATTTCGGCTTTGGACTCCAAGATTGCCGATGCGACCGGCGAGGAGTTGAAGGCGCTTCAGGCCGACCGGGCGCAGCTGGCCAACACCTACAATGAGGCAACGGCGAAGAAGCAAGAACTGGTCGCCACACAGCAGAGCTTTGAGCGCTATGGCGCGATCTACGCCAACTATGTGGAGAGCCTTGCCAAGCAGAAAGCGGCACAGCAGACGCTGATTTCCAAGCTTTCCATCGACACCGAGCAACGCACGATCATGTACGACGCGCTGGTGGAATCTCTGCGCACCTCAGCACAGCAGAATATCGGCCATCGGATCGATGATGTCGGCCGTGAGACCGATGCGCAGGCAGAAGCCATGATCACGCAGATCGGTATCTCCTCGGAGAACCGCATCGTCTCCATGATGGAGGCGCATGAGATTTACATGAAGCGCACGGCGGATATTCGCAACAAGGCCGACCTTGCCAATGCCGAGTTCGCCCGCCGGTTCGGCAAGATCGTCGAGCAGGTGGAATCGGGCAAATATGTCGAGTAGCGGATTGCCGCTTTGACGGCTCTTACGTCTGCGATGTCCTCCCCCGTTCCAGACATTCGCCGGGTCTATTTCAAGGCTTTGGCGCGCGTAACTGCCGGGCTGCTGCAATCCTCCGACCGTGAACTGGTGGATATAGCAGCGCGGATGGATGCCTCCTTTGCCCTACTCGACAAGCGCGATGCCGGTGGCCTGCCGGTGCGCGTGGATCGCAACGATTCCGGCTTGCCCATACTGGCCGATGTGATCGCTCTGGCGCGTGACGTTGAAGCGCGAAAAGCGCCGGAACAGTCCTCCCAAAGCCTGCGGGAAGAAGTGCTGGATGAGATGCTTGAGCGGCGGCGCGTGCCGCGACCGCTTCAGCTGCAACAGATTGGGCGGGCGCTTTATGAGGAAGCTGCACAGCATGCCTTGCCGATCTTCTGGCCGGAGGGGCGCTCGCTCAGCCCACAGGATGAGGGGGCTTTGCAGCGCATTTCCTGGGACCATTGGGATGGCGGCACCAACCGGCCCATCTTCACCCAGGCCTGGCTGCACTATCACGAGCAGCGACCCTTCGCGCTGAAGGTCTATCAGGAAACGGCACGGAAGTTCTCCGGCTCCGGTTTCACGCCACTGGCAGCCGCTATCGAGTTCGATGATGCGGTGGAGGTCATCGCCCTGAAACGGCTGAAGCGCTGGACGCTGGGGCCGTTCTACTCACCGATCTTCATGGACCTGCCGGCAACGTTCGAACCCTTGTTTGCCGATCTTCCCATCGACGATGCCTGGATGTTCGTCTGGCATGTCGATGAGGTGATCTCGGCAGGCACCGAAGTCTCGCGCATGATGATGATTGGGCCCAAGCGCTACCGCGAGACCTATGCCGTCGACACCACCGACGTGCTTTCCACCGAGCGCGGCGCCAGTGCCTCGCGCGGGCATGCGCTTTTGTCCCATCGTGCGCACCAAAAGCTGATGGCGATTGGCGGCGCGGCCGACACCATCACACGCGGTATGCGCATCCATTCCCTGTCGCCGGACGGCAAGCTGTTTGAGGATGTCTGAGCTATGTCAGTAAAAGTTGCAGACCTTTGCGCTCGCGACATAGCGACAAGGATAGAAAAGTCATGAGTGTGAATGCTGCCTCCGTTCGCATCCCCGAGGCTCGTATCCTGGAAGCCTATCCGGCTGCCCTCGGTTTGATGGAGAACGCTCAAGTCGAGGAGGCGCTGCCGCGCCCGCCAGATCAACTCGGCCGCACGCGTTTTGTCTCACCCATTGCTGGTGCCGCGGCGCCGACGCGCAAGGTGCGGGCGAACCTTGAGGCGGCGCTGCGCAAGTCCGGCGGTGATGATCCGCTGCTCACCACCCGAGAGCATGGCATTCTGGTCGCGCTGCGTCGTGCGCTCGCTGTCGGCATGACGGTCTCGGAGTTTTTCGTCGAGCCGCTTGGCTATCTCGATCTGGGCGGGAAGAAACGCTCGTCCGGTCTGTCGGCGGCCGATGAAGCGCAGTTCCGTGCGCTCGTGCGTGCCCGCGCTTTGGTCGCGGCGTTTGCCACCGCCTCGCACTTTCTCCATGGGCTCGGTGACACGCCGGTGGGCGAGCCGACGGCTCTGTCTGAGCCTGGCTATGACACCGCCAACGATGCGCTTTCCTTTGTCGTAGCACAGGTCGCCAAGGCGGCGACCGATGCGGTGGATGACGAGGATCTTGGTCCCCGTATCGCCCGCGCCATGGCCGATGTCATTGAGCGCGTGGAAGGCGATGCCCACCGCATCATGGGCGACACGCTGCAGGCGTTTCTCGCCCGGACCTATGCCGTGGAGGCCGATGATTTCCATGTGCATGGCTTTGAGCGCTCGGCCTCGACGAAGGGCCGCAAGCCGCTCGTCATGCAGTTCAAGCAAGTGCATGAGGTGGTCGGCAACCACATCGCCAAAGCGCAGGCGATCAAGCTCGCCAAAATGCTAGTTGCCTATGATTTTGAGCGCCAGAAGAACCCGTTTGTGGAACTTGGCGGGTTCCTTTTCACCTTCATTGGCGACGGTTTTCCCGGCACCGGCAAGACGACGCTCATTCAGATGACCGCCGGGCTGGTGAAAGAGTATTGCGACATCGCCGGCTACCCGTTCGTCTACGAGAATTTCGGCATCGACCAGATCTCCGAGTATCAGGGCAAGTCCGGCCAGAACTGCCGCGCCTTCATTGATCGCGTTCTGGACCCGCAGGCCATCGGTTTCGGCACCATCGACGATATCGACCAGGTCGCCGGCAAGCGTGACGACCGCCAATCCTCGTCCGGGCAGCAGGAAGTGACGGGTGTTCTGATGGGCGCATTCTCCGGGGCGGAAACCGTGGTGCGGGGTAACGCCAGTTTCGGCATGTTTTCCAACTATCCGGAAAAGGTGGATGACGCGCTACGGCAGCGCGCTGGCGCGCGTTGGTTGGTCGACGGGCCGCAGACCGAGAACGACTATATCGACATCTTCCATCTGCTGCTTGGCTCCAAGCACGACGTACCTTTGGGACAGGAAGACTTCTTCGCCGATCAGGCGCTAAAGAAGGCCGTCGCCAAGAGCTATGCCCAGCACAATCGCCCGCAGGAGGCCGGGCTGGTGGCGGTGTGGGACGACCATGTGAAGGAGCATGGCGAGCCGAAGAGCATCCGCGATGTCGGCCTCTATCTGCACGCCATCAAGGAAGCCGAGCCGCGTTTCACGGGCCGGGCGATCAGGAACGTGACCGATGCCATCAAGTACCGCGTGATGGATGTGGAACTGCCGGACGATTGGTTCGAGAACCCCGAAACCTTCCTGCAGCAGGGCTACGACACCAAGCTCGCCATGATTGAGGCGCTGCAAAAGCCGATCTCGATGGACTTCATCCTGCAGGAGATCAACCGCTACGCTGACAGTGAGTTCCGCTACTCAGACAAGTCCGATGAGGCTGCGATCAACGCCCTCATCCGCGACCACCGGGTGCGGCAGAAGGCGGCCGAACGCCTCGACGATCTTGAGGACGATTGATGCCAGAGACGTCTCAATGCAAAGACTGATCGAAGAAGGCCTCAGGTTTGGCGGGCTGCTGCACATTGATGCGGCCCATCTGGTGGAGCGTTACAATGCGGCGCTCACCGCCTTCGGCCTGCCGGCGACTAAGCTCACAGACTTTTACATCGATGCCTCCGGCTACTCCTATGAGGTGGCGCTGGAGATGGGCAACGCTGCCTATCTCGATCCGAAGGGCATCAACCGGCGCTTCATCATCCTGTCGCCGGACCAGGCCGATCTGCCGCTGATCCGCACCAGCTTTTCCGCCGACGGGCAGGTGGTGCGCTCCTTTTTCGCCGCCAATGACCGCATGGTGCGCGCGGTGACGCTGAAGGATGCGCTTTACGGCGAGATCGAGAACCTCGTGTTCGATGTCGACCGTCCCGCCGATGTGCTTGGCATCCGCGATGTGCGGTTCATCGTGCGCACGCCGTCGGGCCTTCTGGAGCAGGCGCAGGCGCTGAAGGTGAAGATCGATCGGTTTCTGGATGAGCCCGACAGTTGGCAGGATGCCGGCCTGCTCGACGCCATAGTGGAAGGGGCGTCGCGCGTCGGCGATGTGCGCCGCAATGGCTTCCTGCCGCGTGACCTTACCTTCCGCTGGCCGGAGGTGTTCTGGACCTCGCATTTCGGCGGCGCCTATGTGGTCGCCAATGACAATGGCTCGGTGATGATCGGCGACCCCGACCAGCTTCAGCCCAAGCCCTTCGGCGCGTCGATCATCGCGCTGCACGAAACGCCGGTGCTCTTCTCCTTCCTGGAAGAACAGCGGCTGATGGAGCCGTTCAACGCCCGCTGGCTGAAAGAGTCGGGCATTCTGGACCACCGCTTGAAGCTGCTGGTGGCCGAGCTTCTCATGCTCGGCGATCACAGTTTCGATGCCACGCCCATGATCGAGGACCAGTATCTCTCGCGCTGGATCGCCGACAATATGGTGAAACTCAACCCGGACCGCCGGTTCCGCGTGATCAGCCAGATGCGCTCGCTGCTCGACACGCCGGCGGAAGCCGAAGCCTATGAACGGCGGCTGACGCCCGAACAGCGGTTCTACTTCCGCCGCGCCATGCCGGATGTGCCGGGCGCCGGCGACATCAACCGCATCATCGTGGAGCATCTGCCGTTTGACCTCCTCTCCACCTTCATTCTCAACAAGCGTCGCTTTTACGACATCTACGAGACCTACACCGAACGGCAAAAGGCCTTTGCGGTGGACTATCTGACCACCCATTATGCGCCCAACACGCATGACCGCTGGCGCATGCGTGCCAAGGTGCGCGAGGCGTTTTTCGGGCTACACTAGCCCGCGCAAGAAGGACGAGACCCATGCTCGACCCCATTATCGACTGGATCTGGAGCAGGACCAGGAAAAGTGGGAACCGGTTTTCCGTCCGGGCCTGCGACCACAAAAAGCAAGGATCAGGGCTGTGTTAGACCCCATCATCGACTGGATCAGAGCCATGTGGCGGGGGTTCATCGCGCTGTTCAAGCTGCGCCTGCCCAAGCCCGAAGAGGGCGGCCCTGAGAAGATGCGCGGCATGCGCGCCACAGGCCGCATCTTCTGGCGCGGCGGCCTGCTGATCTTCATCATCCTGTTCGTCATCTGGAACGTGCACTTCTTCTGGAACGTGCTTTGGACGCGCGGCGACAGCCTCTCCTATCCGCAGACGGTGCTGTCGCAGACCGATCCTGTCGTCTCCAGCGAGACGGTGTCGCCCGATGGCGGCAATGACGCGACGCGCACCTGCGCCCGCTCGCAGATTGTAGATATGCAGGTGCATCTGCTCGATGTGATGGTGAACCAGAACGCCTGGATACCCTCCATGCCGCAATACAAAATCGGGCTGCTTGGCGTCGTGGAGTGGGAGGCAACGCCCTATTTTGACAACAAGGCATCCTTCCAGATCGGTGTGTTGACGGCCCTGCGCCGTACGGCGGTGGAACTGGTGGATGTGCTCGGCCGTGAACGTGGTACCTCGGCAGCGGACAGTGACCTTGAGACGGCGCGCGGGCGGCTTCAGTTCGATGAGCGCACCTGGTGGTTTAACCCGTTTGACGATCAGCGCCCGTTTGGCCCGGTCCAGCCCTCAAGCCGGCTCTACGCCAACGCGATCCCCCTTTACGCGCGCTACAATGACCGTCTGGAAGCCTGCGAGGCGCTGTTTGACGCGCGGGCGGACAATTTGATCCAATTTTTGGACCGTGTGGCGAGGGATATCGGCTCGTCGGTGGACCAGCTCTCCCGACGTTCAACGGGTCGGCAATATGATGCGCAGCTTGAACAGTTTGTGCCAGGCGATGGCAATGATCGTGGCTGGTTCGACTTCCGCGCCGACAACCTCTTCATGCAGGCCAAGGGGCAGATGTTTGCCTATCACGGGCTGTTGCAGGCCGCGCGCGTGGACTTTGCCGATGTGGTCGACCAGCGCAACCTGGAAAGTGTGTGGGACCGGATGGAGCAGCACATCGCCGAAGCCGCGGCCCTCTCCCCGCTCATCATCTCCAACGGCCGCGAAGATGGCGTGCTGATGCCCGATCATTTGAGCATCATGAGCGAGAACATCCTGCGCGCCCGGACGAATATGAGTGAGATACGGGATATTTTGCAGCGGTGATCGGTTGATGTACCCCCATCCTGCTCTTGAGGACTTCAATGATTGGCTGCATCCTAGTCCTTTTGGCCATTGGCCGGAGGATCCTGACGAACCCCTCAATGATGGGCAACTTCAGATCGTTTCTGGAAATGCACGGCTGTTGTTGGACAGGGACGCCTGGACAGCAAAGGTCTCTCGGTTCAACTCCGCGCTTGCTGCGCTTGAAGACGACCGGCGGTTTGAAAAACTTCGCAATGGCTATTGCATACGCTTTGATCGCCACATCTTTGACGACGGCGACAAGGACTTCACTAGGTTTGAGTTTCCCTGTTCGGTGAGCTTCCATGGTTGCCATTTCGGCGACGGAGATGTGGATTTTCGAAGCTCAACGTTTGCTGATGGGGATGTTGACCTGAGTTGGGCGACCTTTGGCGAGGGGGCGGTCATCCTCAGTCATATATCTTTTGGAGATGGCGGCTTTTTTTGTATTGGGACCGATTTTGGCAGCCAAAGCGTAAGCTTTTACCGATCGACTTTCGGGAAGGGCGTTCGGACATTTAGCGGGGTGAAACTGCAAGATGGCTATTTTGATTTCCCTCTGACGGAGTTCGGCTCCGGTGATTTTCATTTCGTAGATGCAAAGTTGCGGAGTGCATTTGTGCGCTTTTACGGAGCAAAGTTTGGTCAAGGACACGTCAGGTTTGAGGGATCGCAGATTGAAGCAGGTGCCTTACTTTTTCGATCGCTTCATGTACGTGGTCGACTTGATTGCCGCTGGCTAACGGTTGGTACCGCTGATTTTTCAGAATTGGTCGTTGATGACGTTGCCGACTGGACGGATGCGAAGTTCGGGTCCATCCCCGACTTCCGCCAGATGAAGCTGGACCGCGCCCCCGAAGTTGCACGGATGCGGGTTCCTGAACCTGATTTGGTGCACATCATCAGTGAAATTGAGCAGAAGAAGCGTGCCCTGCCCAAGCGCGATTTTTGGCAACTTGTTGCTGCTGATGGACAGGATGTTCTCAAGCTCCGCAAGCTCAAGGCCATGGCTATCGCGGCCAATGACCATGAAAAGGATGGGGAGTTCTTTGCTTACGAGATGATGGCGAAACGGGGTACGGAGCACACCACGTTCTGGCAGCTTCTAGCCAACACGATTTATTGGAAAGTATCGTTCTACGGGCAGAGCTATCTGCGCCCGTTGGCGTGGATGTTTGGTAACTTCGGGTTCTTTGCAGCGCTTTACACGTTGATGGCGGTGCTACCCATTGGTGGATGGAACAGCCTGTGGTTCGGCACCACCTACTCATTCAAGAACAGCTTACCATTCCTCGGCACCATTACCCGTTCCGTGCCGTCGCTGGATGGCCATACAAGCTGGTTCGCCAAGCAGCTTGGCAAGTTCGAGGGCGTTCAACCCGGCCTTGATTGGCTGACCGTTCTTGGGACTGGCCAGGCGATCCTGAGCCTCATCTTTTTCTTCTTCCTGCTCCTCGGTCTGCGCAACAGGTTCAGGCTGAAGTAGGGCCCACTTGCTCACCGAAAGGATAGCGCCCGGCCCGAGGGTGAGGCGCAGTTGGGCCGAAGCCCAGATCACGATAGGGGCGTATCGCCCACCCCTTGGGGCGGCAGTTTGGGGTATGGTGTGCGCTATCCGTTGCTTCGCAACGGTGCAGGGGCATTTGCTACCAACCCCATCCTCGGGCCTTACGCCGGCTTGTTGCCCGTCCACGGCGGCAGTTGTCTTTTCGTCGCTCTGGGCCTGCGGCCCAACCGCATCGTTTTTCCTGGCTCTGTTCCTTCGGAACAACCGCGGGGGGAAGCGCAAACCCATAAGGGCGAAGGATTGGGGGGTGACGGGTGTGGGTGGCTCGTGCTTTGGGGAACCGGAAAACCCGTGAGGCACCCATGTTCGAGCACGCCCTTGAGACCATCGTTCTGGCGCTGGAGATCGTCGGCATCGCCGCCATCGTCATCGGCGCGACGGTGTCGGTGGTAATTTATGCGCGCGACTGGCTCGCCAAGCTGCCGCATGACGATTGCTTCAAGGCGCTACGGGCCAATCTCGGCCGCTCAATTTTGCTCGGACTGGAGTTTCTCGTCGCCGCTGACATCATCAAGACGGTGGCGTTCGAGCTGACGCTGGAGAACGTGCTGCTGCTTGGCGGGATCGTGTTGATCCGCACCTTCCTCAGCTTTGCCCTACAGGTGGAAATCGAGGGCCGTCTGCCCTGGGCGCGCAACGGCGCGGAGGCGGGGTAGGCACCCCGCCGCCTTTTGGTTCTGTCTAAGCCGACGCCTTCAGCGCCAGACGGGCCTGATGCAGCAGTGGCTCGGTGTAGCCCGATGGCTGTTCCACGCCCTTGAAAACCAGGTCGCAGGCGGCCTTGAAGGCGATGCCGTCATAGCCGGGCGCCATCGGCCGGTAGAGCGGGTCGCCGGCGTTCTGCTCGTCCACCACGGCGGCCATGCGCTTCATGACGTCCATCACCTCATCCTCGGTGACGACGCCATGGGTCAGCCAATTGGCCATGTGCTGGGAGGAGATGCGCAGCGTCGCGCGGTCTTCCATCAGACCGACATTGTTGATGTCGGGCACCTTGGAGCAGCCGACGCCCTGATCCACCCAGCGGACAACGTAGCCGAGGATGCCCTGGGCGTTGTTTTCCAGCTCGGCCTTGATCTCATCGGGCTGCCAGTTCGGACGGTCGGCAAGCGGGATGGTGAGAATGTCATCCAGCGAAGCCATGCCACGGCCCTTCAGCTCGGCCTGGCGGGCCTGCACATCGACCTCATGATAGTGGGTGGCGTGCAGCGTCGCGGCGGTGGGTGAGGGGACCCAGGCGCAGTTGGCGCCGGCCTTGGGGTGGCCGATCTTCTGGTCGAGCATGGCGTTCATCAGGTCGGGCATCGCCCACATGCCCTTGCCGATCTGCGCTTTGCCGGGCAGGCCGCAGGCAAGGCCCACATCCACGTTACGGTCCTCATAGGCGCTGATCCACTCAGTCGCCTTCATGTCACCTTTGCGGCGCATGGCACCTGCTTGCATTGAGGTGTGCATCTCATCGCCGGTGCGATCGAGGAACCCGGTATTGATAAACACAACGCGGTGCTTGGCGGCGCGGATGCACTCTTTGAGGTTCACCGTCGTGCGGCGTTCCTCATCCATGATGCCCATCTTCAGTGTGTAGGGCGGCAGGCCGAGCTTTTCTTCCACCGCTCCGAACAAATCGTTGGCGAAGGCGACTTCCTCCGGCCCGTGCATCTTCGGCTTCACGATGTAAACCGAGCCGGCGGCGGAGTTGCGCCTCTTGTGCGTGTCATCCTTGGCGAGGTCGTGCATGGCGATCATGGAGGTGCAAAGTCCGTCCAAAATGCCTTCGGGAATCTCGTTACCTTCACCGTCGAGCACGGCGGGCGTGGTCATCAGGTGGCCGACATTGCGGATCAGCATCAACGAGCGGGTCTTGACCATGAAGGGAGAGCCATCGGGCCCTTTGTATTCAAAGTCGCCATAGAGCTTGCGGGTGACGGTTTTGCCGCCCTTTTCCAGCGTCTCTTCCAGATCGCCCTTCATCAGGCCGAGCCAGTTGCGGTAGGCAAGCGCCTTGTCCTCACCATCGACGGCAGCGACGGAATCCTCGCAGTCCATGATGGTGGAAACGGCGGCTTCCAGATTGATGGTGGCGATGTTGGCCTTGTCAGCCTTGCCGATCGGGTTTTCGGCGTCGAAGATGATCTCGAAATAGAGATTGTTGTTTTGGAACAGCAGCATGGACGGTGCCATCGGGTCGCCGTGGAAGCCTTTGAATTTCTCAGGCTCCTTCATCTCCGTCACCGTGCCGTCTTCCAGCGTTGGCACCAAACGATCATGGGCGACGACATAGGTTGCGACATCGGCGTGGCTGCCCACTTCCAGCGGGATCACCTTGTCGAGGAACTCACGGCCCCAGGCGATGACACGCGCGCCGCGCGCTTCGTCGTACCCCTTGCCGCTCGGCAGGTCGCCCATGGCATCAGTGCCGTACAGCGCGTCGTAAAGGTTGCCCCAGCGCGCGTTGGCGGCGTTGAGGGCATAGCGCGCGTTCATGATGGGAACGACGAGCTGTGGTCCGGCGATAGAGGCGATCTCCGGATCGACATTGCTTGTTTCAACCGAAAAGTCCGGCCCCTCAGGCACCAGATAGCCAATCTCAGACAGGAACGCCTTGTAGGCGGCCATGTCGATCGCCTGGCCGCGGCTCTCTTTGTGCCAAGCATCGATCTTGGCCTGGATATCCTCGCGCTTTGCCAGCAAGGCTTTGTTGCGCGGGGCGTAGTCGCGCAGCAAATCGGCGAGCGCTTGCCAGAAGCCATCTGCCGTTACGCCGGTTCCCGGTAGAGCATCCTCTTCGATCAGGGCGCATAGGGTGTTTTCGACCTTCAGGCCGGCTCGTTCGGCGTAGGAGAAAGATGCGCTGACATCGGCCATGGTCGAAACTCCGTGATTGGCACTTTTGGGGATTGTGACCGGGAACTTAAAGCCAGCCGGCGACCGGTCAATGTGGCTTGGCGATCTTTCACCTTTTCCATTGCGTCATCAATCCGCGCGGTTCTCTCCACTCTTTCAGTCTTTGAGGTTTCAATTAGCCGGGTAAGTGCCGATTTTAGGTGCCTATGCTCATGGTTCCGTAACGGAGGTTGAAGCCAATCTACGCGTGTTTACTAAAGGTTTAGCCGATGCCGTTTAACTGCCCCGGACATGCAAATCGATTGCGCGCCCCTCGATATAATGGTCGTGGACGATTCCGCTTACATGCGAAGGATCGTCTCTGCGATGCTGCGCGGCTTTGGCGCGCGCCGCATCCATGAGGCTGAGGATGGCGCCGATGCGCTTGAGAAAATCGAGATTCAGCCGCCGGACCTTCTGATCTTGGATTGGGTCATGCCGGTGCTGGATGGGGCGGAACTTGTGAAACTGATCCGCAATCCGGACCATATGTGCGCTTACATCCCGATCATCATGCTTTCGGGCCATACCGAGCGCAGTCGAGTTCTGTCGGCTTCAAAGATCGGCGTGAACCATTTTCTTTCAAAGCCGGTTTCTGCCAAGTCGCTTTATCTGCGTATGGCCGATTGCATTCTCCATCCGCGTAAATTCATCCGCACCGAAGACTATTTCGGACCGGAGCCGCGCGAGACCGACCATGCCAACACACGGCCTATGTTGGGCGTGCTGCTGGATGATGATGATGGTGCGGAGGCCATGGTCTGACGACCAGCCCTGCGGCCGGCCTAACTGTCTTGCCGACCTGTCCGTTCCAATTCGCTTACGATCCGAAGGCCGCAAGCCTTTGCACTGTCACCGACGCAGGATGACAAGCGCTCCATCGCCATTGGCGCAAGCGGTAAGTCCTTGGAAGGTCTCACCCTCAATGGTCAGCCCATGCGCAAGCTCTGCTCGCACCCCCTTGGAGTAAGCCTCTTTGAGCGTATCGCAGAATGGCGGTTCAAGGAGTTGGGGTGCGCAGTCCGACAGTTGCAGATGGCGCAGCGATCGGAATTTGAACAGCGCGGTTGCCGCCTCGTTGGTGCGCAGCAATTGGGCGTCGGTCGGGTCATTGTTCTGTCCCCGGATCATGCGGATAACGATCACCGGGTCATCAATGCTTTGCAGCATGGCTCCGACCAGGGAGTCGCGCATATCGATGGCTTCAAGAACGGTGATGAGGTTGATCTGCTCGGCATCGTCAATGGCCGGCAAGATTAGGCGTCGCCAGCTTGCCACCGCCGTCGTGGCCAGAGCCGATGAGAAGGTCAGAAGTGGTTTTTGCGTGTTGAAAACCCGCTCATAGCACTCACGAAAAAACGAAAAGGCGAGCCCGCGATTTTCCGAAACACGACGACCGGTCATGGTGAAGCCAACCATGCTTTCGATCTCCGCACCGTAATGGGTGTAAAGAAAGTCTCCATCGGGCAGGGCGAGCAAACGGCTGGACCACGCATCAAGGCCCATGGTCCGGTCTGCGCATAGTTCGCTGACCTGTGGCGGGCGTGTTCCGCTCTCTTGGCGCAATGTTTCGTAGCGAGAGAAGAAGGTGTGAACCCGTCCGCGCGGCAGTTGCGCTTCCAGATCCTGATCAAATACACGCGTATGGAGTGGCATGCCTCACCTTCAAACACTCGTTATTAGGGCAATTGCATTGATTACACTCTAAAGGTGTTTTGCCTGTTAACGACCGATGTGGTTCGATCAAAAAAAAGGTGCCGTTACGGCACCTTACAGGATCCAAGGGAGGAGTGAGCGATCATCGCTCCGTTGATCAGCGGTTGCCGATCAACAACAGCATAGTCCCACAGAAAGAGACAGATTTGCAGTCGGAAGAGTGCGATCCGTAGCGCTGCGAACCGCCGAAGGCCTTACGACTAAACGGTGGGGACAAAGGTTGCAAAGGTGTTGGGCTTTTGACCGGGCCGGCAACCGCGAACCTGGCGGTGTTCACCGACAGCCAATCGTGACAGCCTGTGAGCTTAGATGACTTTGAGGTCGTTTTCGCTGGCGCGTGGCATCCCCATGCCAGAGCTGCGGCTTTTTTCGGCTGCAACGGGTGCATCAACAGGTGCCTTCTCGGCTTCTGTCCTGGTGGCCTTTTTTGCCTTGTTGGCTGCCGGTTTGCCGGAGGCCGTTGCCGCGCTTAGTTTGGCATCTGTTGCGGCGGCTTTGGCACGTTGACCGCTGACAGCCACCTTTTTCGGCGCTGTGCCCTCGGTCTCCGCCTTCGAAGCTTTTGCAGCCGCGGTCGCGGCGCGCTTGCTGGGGCTTGTCTTGTTGTCGGCCGTGGTTGCGGTCTTGGTCGTCTTGGCGCGCGACTTGGGAGCTGGCTTGGCGGCGGTCTTGGCGGTCCGTGTGGTCGTGCCGGTTTGCTTGCGGCTGCGCAGGCGTTCACGCGCTTCAACCAGTGAGGTCACAAGGCTGCTATCTTTGCCTTCCTCGGCGGCTTCGTCGAGCAGCGCATTGATGCGGCCCTCTCGGTCCTTGTCGATACTGGCGGTCGCCGTCAGAGAGGCGGTCATGGCGTCGATGGAGGCGCGCAGGGTTTCAAGCTGATCAGCATTGGCGACCGGATCAAACGCTGCCTTATCGTCATTGGCGCCGGCCGGCATGTTGGTGTCAGGATCGGAAACAAGGCGGTCATCATCGGTCACGGCGACCAGATGCGGTGCTGGCGGCGCGACCATGGCGCGGTCGCCTTGCAGAGCAGCTTCAAGTTCAGCGATGCGGCCTTGCAGTGAATCGCGCTCGGCATTGAAATCGGCCTTGGCGGCGGCAACCGCTTCATTGTCGTCGCGCGCCTCCAGAAGCAAGCGGGCGCGGGCGGCTGAGGCCTCCGCAGCATTTTTGTCTGAGCGCAGCTGGCGCACGGTGTCGCGCAGATTTTCGATCTGCGCGCGCGCCATGGCAGCGGCACCGCCGGTCTGGGCCAGTTCTTCCACCAGCGCAGGGTCATGCTCGCCGGCCATGGAGGCGGCAAGTTCGGACCGCAAATCTTCATTTTCCCGCGTCAGGCGATGCACATCATCCTCGCGCATCGTCAGGTCTTGGCGGGCATCGTTGAGGTCCTGGCGCATATCGCCCAGCTCATTGAGCCTTCGTGCCAGGACATCTTCCTGCTCACGCAGGCGCTCGCGGGTGGTGTTGAGCGTATCTGACAGCTCCAGAAGAGACGCCTCGGTGTCATTGCGCTCCGACAAGGCAATCGCCGAAGAAGATGACATCTGGTCAGCCATCAAGCGGGCTTGGGCCGACATTTGGCGCTCTCGCTCCAGCGCGCGTTCCAACTCTCGGATGCTGACAGCGGCGCGCGCCTGGGCGCCGGCGATACGTGCCTCGAAAGCGCGCAGGGTTTCGGGCCGATCACGTTCCATCCTCGCCCGTGTCAACCGGACTGCTCGAACCCAGACCAGCCGGCAGGCAATCATACCCACCAAGCTCGCAAGGAAGAAACCGAGGGCGAAGACGAACGAGTCTGCTACTGTCACGACACAATACCTCAGGACCGCAATAGGCCCACTGTCATGCATCATGCGCAGTGACGCAAGGGCATGGTTGATTAAAGCTTAACGCGGTTTGCAGATCGTGATGTGACAGATATCACGTGATGTCCATAGCGGTTGCGAAGCGCAGGACATCAGGGTCCGGATCGTGCTGAAACCGGAACGATTGTGAGACGGTTTTGAAACGATTGAGAGACGTCGTCTCGCTGCCGGACCGATCCGGTGAAACCCGTTTGCCTCTTAGAACGGGTTCCACGTCGGATTGCGGGTGAACTTCAGGTAGCCGACATTCACGCCAAGGCGCGCGCCGATGCCGGCACGGATTGGTGCGACCACCACTTGGGCGGACTGGTTGGCCGATACCGACAGACCACCAACCAGGAAGGCCGACCCACTGACACCTGGGAAGCGCTGATACATGGTGTCCAACGTTGGCAAATTGTAGACTAAGACCATGGTGCGCGTGCCGTCGCCGCCAACGTCAAAGCCGATGGATGGGCCCTGCCAGTACACCCGGTGATTGCCGGCGTTGCGGGTGTACAAAATGCCCTCGCCATAGCGTAGGCCGCCGAAGAAAGCAGCGCTTGCCTCTTCGCCCAGAATGTAGCCGTTCGGCTGGCCATACTGCGCGGTGAGCTGCTCGACAACTTGTGCCAGCCCTTGCGCCATGGTGCCAAAGAAGACGTGACCGGAGTCCACCAGTTCCTGGCTTGTGAACCCGCCCTGGGTTCCTTGGGCTTTTGAGGTGCCGGGCATGGCGGACAAAAGGCCGATGGCCATGATGAGAGCCAAAACCAAGCGGCCGGCCTTGGTGGACCAGATACCGGTTGCGGTGTGGTCAGAGCGGAACGGGGTGCGCATTGCGGCATCTCCGGTGTTTGCGTGTCTGGCGAGCGGGCGAGGTGTGATGTTGGTCCTTGATGGGCCGCTTGCCTCTTAACCATCCGGTGAGTGGTCACCGTTAGTCTTGTGCAACGAGTTTGGGCAACAGTGTGACGCCGGCTGGCTTCATCGGTTGCGCCGTCGGGCGGCAAGGCCGGGAAGGCCAGGCCGAATTTTGGCCTATAGTGTGCAAACAAGGTGAACGAATGGTTCCCAAAGCGGTTACGCTGACAAGAGATTTGTTCCAAAGCGGCACGCAGCATGGGTTTGCGGTGTCTGCGTTGGGCTTGGCACTGGTTGCACTTCTCACGCTGACGGCAATGTTGGCGCCAGCGCTTGCAACGGAACGGATCGTTTCTGATCCCGATCAGCGCCTTGCTTTGTATGGCTATGATCCGGTTGCTTATCAGGCTGATGGCGAGCCGCGCGTGGGCGGTGAGGAGCATGAGCTGATCTATCAGCGCCTCGTTTGGCGGTTTGCCAACCAGGGCAATCACGATGCCTTCGCCGAGGACCCTGAGCGCTATATCCCCGCCTATGGGGGGCATGATCCTTATGCCATCACGCGCGGGTCAGCGCTTGTCGGTCATCCGGAGACCTATGTGGAAATCGGCGGTCGCATTTTTCTTTTTCATTCGCGCGCCAATCTCATTGCCTTCCTGATGGAGGCGGATTTCCATCTTATCGAAGCTGAACAGAATTGGCCGGATGTGCGCCGAACGCTGGCACCCTGATCGGTCGGTATCGATCTTTGGTCGGGAACTGGGATGACGGTTCAGCAAGAGCAAGCCCAATCGCTATTGTTTGGTTTCGCTGACATGCAGGCTTGATAAACTGCCGGCGATTCGTGCGGCGCTTTCTTTGCCGACCTGCTTTTTTCATCCATCCCGGGCGGCATGTGCCGCACCTCCTGTCGCATTCGTACAAAGGACCATGGGTATGTCATCGTTTACCGAGCCGACGGCAATGGAACTGGCTTCGCTCATTGTCAGCAAGACCTGCCACGACATCATTTCGCCGGTCGGTGCCGCTTCGAGCGCCATGGAGATGTGGACTGAATCGAGCGATGAGAGCACGCGCGAGGTCGCCCAGACGCTGATGCAGAAATCAAGCTCCCATGCCGTGCACAAGCTTGCCTTTGTTCGCATAGCCTACGGAGCCTATGGCGATGTGGGCGGTGATGTTGATCTGGGCGAAGCGAAGGATGCTGCCGAGCCTTATCTGACCGATGACCGGACGACATTCACCTGGTCGCTGGAGCGCATGATTGTGCCCAAAACGGTTGCCAGGCTGGTGCTTGGACTGTTGGCGCTCGGCAAAGAAGCCATTCCGCGCGGTGGTGTGCTTTCCATCGAGGGCCAGGATTTGACCGGTGCGGCCAAGCTCGCCATTCGCGCCGAAGGGGCCAAGGTGATCATTCCCAATGGCGCCGAAGATGCACTGTCCCTGCGCTTCGGTGACGGCGTCCATGCCCGCAATGTGCATCTCTATCACCTGGTGAAGACTGCTGAAGCCGTTGGCGTTCGCATTGAGCCTGATATGAGTGACGATGCTTTGACGCTGCGGACAATCCCCGCCTAGCGTTGGTTGACGCTACGTCCAATACCTCTGATCCACACAATCAGAAGAGCTTGGAGAGTGCTCCAAGTGGAGATGTCTGGCCTTGGACACTGGCTGGCTCGACCGCCAGTACGTGTTTCAGCTTAAATTAACCCTTCATATTCAAACTTCTTCCCAATGTTCAAGAACCAGAGCGCGACTCCCACGCGTCTGGAGTTAGCCTGAATGACCAATGGTTCGAACGCCATGGTCCAATGAACGGGATGGAAGTATGGACGACCTTCTTCTTGAGTTTCTTACTGAAACCAATGAAAGCCTGGACGTTGTCGACGTCGAACTTGTGAAGTTCGAACAAGACCCAAACAACGCCGAAATTCTCGACAATATCTTTAGGCTCGTCCACACGATTAAGGGCACCTGCGGGTTCCTTGGTCTGCCGCGGCTGGAAAGCCTGGCGCACGCTGGCGAGACATTGATGGGCAAATACCGGGACGGTGCTCCGGTTACCAAGGATGGCGTAAGCCTGATCCTTATGTCGATTGACCGCCTGAAGGCCATTCTGGCCGATCTGGAAGCCAACGGATCGGAACCTTCCGGTGATGATCAGGACCTGATTGGTGAGCTGGAGCGCATGGCGCTTGAAAGCGATGCGATCATGGCCGGCGGTGGCGAGGCTGCTGAAGCTGCGGCAGAAGAAGCCGCGCCGGAGCCCGAACCTGAGCCTGAGCCTGAAGAAGAGCGCGAAGTGCGCATTGGCGAAGTTCCGCTTGATGAGCTTGAGCGCATCTTCCAGGAGACGGAGAGCGATTTCGACGCTGAAGCTGCTGCCAAACAGCAGATGGAAGACGCGCTTGCCGAAGTGAAAGCCAGTTCGGATGGTGATGAGGCAGCGCCGGAGCCCGCCAAGGTCGACGCTCCGAAGGCTGAGGCCAAGCCGGCACCGGCCAAGAAGCCGGAGGCCAAGCCAGCGCCAGGCGCTGCGGCCGAAGGCAAGCCATCTGGTGAGAAATCACTGGCCTCACAGTCGATCCGCGTGTCCGTCGATACGCTGGAAAACCTGATGACGATGGTCTCCGAACTGGTGCTGACCCGCAACCAGTTGCTTGAGATCGTCCGTCGCCACGAAGACTCCGAGTTCAAGGTGCCGCTGCAACGCCTGTCCAATGTGACGGCTGAGTTGCAAGAAGGCGTCATGCAGACCCGCATGCAGCCGATCGGCAATGCCTGGCAGAAGCTGCCACGCATCGTTCGTGATCTTGCAGGCGAGCTTGGCAAAGACATTGAGCTGGACATGGTCGGTGCGGAGACCGAGCTTGACCGGCAGGTTCTTGATCTCATCAAAGACCCTCTCACCCACATGGTCCGCAACTCCGCTGACCACGGCTTGGAGATGCCGGATGTTCGCGCCTCTCTGGGCAAGCCGGAGAAGGGCACCATCAAGCTTTCAGCTTATCATGAAGGTGGTCACATCATCATCGAGATTGCCGATGATGGTAAGGGTCTGCCGACTGAGAAGCTGAAGCAGAAGGCGATCGCCAACGAGCTTTACACCGAAGCCGAAATCGATCGCATGTCGGAAACGCAGATCCACAAGCTGATCTTCCATCCCGGTCTTTCAACCGCCGAGCAGGTGACGAACGTCTCCGGTCGCGGTGTCGGCATGGATGTGGTGCGCACCAACATCGAAGCCATTGGCGGCACGATCGACCTGAAGAGCCAGGAAGGTCGCGGCACAGTGGT
Source organism: Pseudomonadota bacterium (assembly GCA_038749715.1). GTDB lineage: Bacteria > Pseudomonadota > Alphaproteobacteria > Rhizobiales > MH13 > MH13. Next base: position 221,216 of record JBCDHR010000004.1, on the reverse strand, counting down.
GATGATCAAGATCCCACTGACGCTTGCTATCGTGTCCACGCTGATTGTGGAATCGGCCGGCGAGCGGTTCGCTATTCCGCAACTGGCGGTCATCGAACTTGTGCGGGCACAGAAAGATTCCGAGCACAAGATCGAAACGATCCGCAATACGCCGGTGCTGCGCTTGCGCAACAAGCTTCTGCCTCTGTCACCGCTGTCGCAGCTTTTGGGCGTCGATACACCCGATCCGCAGGAAACGATTGGCGAAGAAGGCTTTATCGTCGTCATGCAGGTCGGTAATCAGACGTTCGGCCTGGTTGTCGATGCGGTGTTCCACACCGAGGAAATCGTCGTCAAACCGATGTCGACGATGCTGCGTCACCTGACCATGTTCTCCGGCAACACCATTTTGGGTGACGGCTCGGTGATCATGATCCTCGATCCGAACGGCATCGCGAATGCCATTGGTTCTGCCATCGACGGAGAAGTGGCCGAAGAGGCGAATGCGGCTGAGGAAATCCAGCTCGACGAAGACAAGCAGACGTCCTCGATGTTGGTGTTCCGTGCTGGAGGCGAGGAGCCGAAGGCTGTCATGCTCTCGCTGGTCACGCGCCTTGAGGACATTCAGTCTGAGTCAATCGAGCAGGCCAATGACCGTTATCTTGTCCAGTATCGCGGCCATCTGATGCCGCTGGTGAAGGTCAATGACGACATGGAACTGCGCACCGGCGGTACCCAGCCGATGCTGGTGTTTGCCGATGAGCATCGTTCTATGGGTCTGGTGGTCGATGAGATCGTCGACATCGTCGATGAGGTGCTCGACATTGAGGTGACCTCCGAGAAGCCAGGTCTTCTGGGTTCGGCCGTCATCAAGGGCAAGGCCACGGAGATTGTCGATGTCGGCTATTACATGCCGCTCGCCTTCGATGACTGGTTCATGATGAAGGACGTTGGCTCGGCGAAAGAGGAATTCGAAGTTCTCCTTGTCGATGACAGCTCCTTCTTCCGCAACATGCTTGCGCCGGTGCTTCGCTCGGCGGGCTATTCGGTGACCACCTGCAACAACGCCCAGGAAGCTCTGGATCTTCTGGATGATGGCTCAAGCTTCGATGCCGTTGTCAGCGACATCGAGATGCCAGGCCTGTCTGGCTACGAGTTCACCGCCCAGCTGCGCAAAGACAAGCGGTTCGCCAATATGCCGATCATCGCCATGTCGGCACATGCTTCGCCGTCGGCGGTGCGGCGCGGCCGGGAAGCTGGCTTCTCCGACTATGTTGCAAAGTTCGATCGTACCGGCCTCATCGCGGCCATCAAAGAGCAAACGAGTGAAGTGGAGTTGGCGGCATGAGCGCCATTCGTGACCCAGAGCAAGACCAGAACCGCATCGCATCCGGGCTTGATGTGCTCGCAAAGGATGTGACGCAATATGTCACCGTTTACATCGCCAGCCAGCTTTTCGGGCTGCCGATCAGCCGTGTACACGACGTGTTCACGCCTGATGCGATGACCCCGGTTCCTCTGTCAAAGAGCGAGATCGCAGGTGTTTTGAACTTGCGTGGCCGGATCGTCACCGCAGTCGATATGCGCTGCATGCTTGGTCTGCCGGAACCAGATGACGCAACCAAGCGTATGGCGGTCGGTATCGACTACAAGGGCGAGAGCTACGGCCTCATCATCGATCGGGTCGGCGAAGTCCTGAACCTTCCGATGAGCGAGCGTGAACCCAACCCGGTCAACCTTGATCCGCGTTGGTCGACCATCTCAGCAGGTGTTCATCGTTTGGAAGGAACCTTGATGGTAATCCTCGACGTCGACCGAGTTCTGCAATCTATGAGCGAAGCAATCGCAGCTTAAGTCTTAGATTGTGTTCGGGCCTCCTGCTGATGTGACCCCTTTTGGACAAGGACTTAAGTGTCATGAAGACCTGCCTGGTTGTTGATGATTCCAGCGTGATCCGAAAGGTTGCGCGTCGCATTCTCGAAGATATGAACTTCACCGTCGAAGAGGCGGCCGATGGTCAAGAGGCGCTTGAAAAGTGCCGTGCAGCGATGCCCGACTCCATCTTTCTGGACTGGAACATGCCGGTCATGGACGGTCTGGAGTTTCTGAAGGCGTTGCGCTCCGAAAAGGGCGGCGCTGATCCTAAGGTTGTGTTTTGTACCACCGAGAACGACGTCGCTCACATTGCCAAGGCGATGCGCGCAGGGGCCAATGAGTACATCATGAAGCCTTTTGACCGCGAGATCGTTGAAGCCAAGTTTGCCGAGGTCGGCCTGGCCTAAAATTGGCCAGAACGACAAGCCTACCGGCCGCGCATCCGAGCGGTCGGACGTTCCTCCCAGCATCTAGGACACGTTTGTGATGAGCCTTGCCGCGCAATCTCAATCCAAGACCGTCACCGATCCAGTTCGCGTTATGGTTGTGGACGACTCTGTTGTTGCCCGTGGGTTGATGGCGCGGTGGATCGATGAGGATCCCGCTCTGGCGGTGGTCGGCACCTTCCGGACCGGCAAGCTGGCCGTTGAGGGCATTCTGGGCGCCAATCCTGATGTTGTGGTGCTTGATATTGAAATGCCGGATATGGACGGGCTGACAGCCCTGCCACTGCTTTTGAAAGCCAAGCCTGGTGTTCGGGTGGTGATGGCTTCGACCCTGACCCGGCGCAATGCTGAAATCTCTTTGAAGGCCTTGTCGCTCGGCGCGACGGACTATCTGCCCAAGCCGGAAAGCAATGCTGGCGTATCGACCAGCACGGAGTTCCGCCGTGAGTTGGTGGAGAAGGTCAAGGCGCTCGGTGCCAAGCGAAGTTCTGGCCGGCGGACGTTGCGGGCTGTTCCCGCGTCCCCGTCGACTGACGGTAAGGCCCGGCAGCCAGCGGAGACCGGCAAGACAGCGCTTGATGGATTGGCCGAGAAGGCGAACCTGCGTCGCTGGTCTTCCTCCATGCCGCGCATTCTGGCCATTGGTTCTTCGACCGGCGGTCCGCAGGCGCTGAGCAAGGTCATGAGTGTCGTTGGTCCGGCAGCCCATAAGGTGCCGATCGTTATCACCCAGCACATGCCGTCGACTTTTACCGCGATCCTGGCGGAAAATCTGGGTCGCGCTGCTGACTTGCCGTCAGCAGAAGGTGAGCATGGCGAGCCCCTAAAGCCGGGCCGCATCTATGTGGCACCAGGCGGCAAGCACATGGTGATCCGCAATGAAGGCGGCAATCATGTGATTGCGCTCGAAGATGGGCCACCTGTGAATTTCTGTAAGCCTGCCGTCGATCCGTTGTTCGACTCTGTGGCGGAGCATTTCGGCTCTGCCGTTCTGGCTGCTGTCCTCACCGGCATGGGTCATGACGGTGGCAAGGGTGCTGTGACGATCAGCGATGCTGGCGGCAGTGTTGTCGCGCAGGATGAAGCAAGCTCCGTCGTTTGGGGCATGCCGCAGGCCGTGGTTCAAAACAATGCATGTGCGGCCATCTTGCCGCTCGACACGCTTGGCCAAACCTTGGCGCGTGTTCTGAAGGGAGGACGTCCATGACGCCGGCCGATTACGACTTTCTGCGCCAGTATCTGAAAGACAACTCCGGGCTCGTCCTTTCCAACGACAAGCAGTATCTGATTGACAGCCGTCTGATGCCGGTTGCCCGCGATGCTGGCCTGTCCTCCATCAGCGAGTTGGTTGCCAAGCTGAAAACGCCGCTTGGGCGATCGGTGGGCGAAAAGGTCGTCGAAGCGATGACCACCAATGAGAGCTTCTTTTTCCGCGATAAAACGCCGTTCGAGAATTTCAAAGAAGTGATGTTGCCGAACATGATGGAGGCGCGGCGCACGCAGCGTTCCATCCGGATTTGGTGTGCAGCGGCCTCGACCGGCCAGGAGCCTTACTCCATCGCGATGATCCTCAAGGACATGGGTCTAAAGGCATCAGCCTTTCGGTTCGATATCATCGGCACCGACATTTCCCGCGAGGTCCTGGATCGGGCCAAGGCTGGCACCTATTCGCAGTTTGAAGTGCAACGCGGTCTGCCGATCCAGATGCTGCTTGAGTACTTCAAGCAGGAAGGCGACACTTGGATCATCTCCCAGGCCATCCGGCAGATGGTGCAACTGCGTCAACTCAATCTGTTTGATGCTTTCACGTCGCTCGGCAAGTTCGACATCGTTTTCATCCGCAACGTGCTGATTTACTTCGAGCAATCGGCGAAGGTGGATATTCTGGAGCGTGTGGCCAAGCAGATGGCCCCCGACGGCTACATGGTTCTGGGCGCGGCTGAAACCGTGGTTGGTCTGACGGATGCTTTTGTAGCGGTGCAAGGGCATCGCGGCCTTTACCAGCCTAAATCTGCTCAGTCCTCGTCGGTTTCTATGTCCGGCTCTGGTCTCTCGGGCCTCTCAGCGATCCGCAAATCAGCCTAGCGAATTCCAATTTTTCAGAACTGAACAAAAAACCGGCCCAAAGTGGCCGGCTTTTTTGTTGGGTTTGTCACTCTTTTAAAGGCGCCCAAATCTGGAGCCGGACCGAAGGTCACGCCAAGCCCGCTACCGCCATGCAAAAACGCCGCCCGTTGAGGGCGGCGTTTTGGCTTGAAAGGGGATCGCAGAAGGAGCGCTTAGGTCTTAAGCGCTCTGCTTCATGGTCGATTCATCAGGATCGCGCAGCACATAGCCACGGCCCCAGACGGTTTCGATGTAGTTGGATCCGCCGGTTGCAGCCGCGAGCTTTTTGCGCAGCTTGCAGATGAAGACGTCGATGATCTTCAATTCCGGCTCGTCCATGCCACCATAAAGGTGGTTGAGGAACATTTCCTTGGTCAGCGTGGTGCCCTTGCGCAGCGAGAGCAGCTCAAGCATCTGATATTCCTTACCGGTCAGATGCACACGCTGGCCGTCAACTTCCACCGTTTTGGTATCAAGGTTTACCGTCACATCGCCGGTCGTGATGACCGACTGGGCGTGACCCTTGGAGCGGCGCACGATCGCATGGATGCGGGCAACCAACTCATCCTTGTGGAAGGGTTTGGTCAGATAGTCGTCGGCACCGAAGCCGAGACCGCGAACCTTATCCTCGATGCCGGCAAGGCCCGACAGGATCAAGATCGGTGTCTTGACCTTTGAGAGCCTCAACGTGCGAAGAACCTCATAACCGGACATGTCCGGGAGGTTCAGATCGAGAAGAATAATATCGTAATCGTAGAGTTTGCCGAGGTCGACGCCTTCTTCTCCAAGGTCGGTCGTGTAGACGTTGAACGCCTCCGACTTGAGCATCAGTTCGATGCTCTCGGCGGTCGCTATGTCATCCTCGATCAGCAATACACGCATGCTAATCCCCTTTGCCCTATCCTGGGTTTTCGCTGCTCAAACGCACACGAAACAACGAAGGGCCTCGTTCTGCCCCGTGTTAACGCTAACCCTCAGTTGTAAGCGAAAGGTTAACCAGACCTTCCGTCAGACGGTTTTACGCAACACTTTGGAAAGCATCCGGGGTGATTCGCCCGCTTTGCGTTAAGATTTATCAGACCGCGAATCACCGGTGCAACCGGTTTGGCGTCGGCTTTGGATGAAATCTGCCATCCAAATCGTCGTTAATTCGCAAAGGTTCGTGAACGGAGGTGGCATGCACAATCTGGCCGATCAGATCGATGACCTTCTGGAGCGAGAGGTCTTTGGGCGCGTCACCGGCATCCAAGGTCTGCTGGTTGAGATCGCCGGTCCCCTCCATCTGATGGCGGTCGGCTCGCGTCTTGAGGTGGAGATCGATGCTAATCGCACCGTCTTGGTGGAGATTGTCGGTTTTCGGCCGGAGAGGGCGCTGTGTCTTCCCTATGACCCGCTGGACGGCATGCGGCTTGGCTGTCGGGCGGTGCTCATTGCCAGTGAAGCGATGGCGAAGCCGTCGGACGGGTGGCTCGGCCGGGTGATTGACGCGCTGGGGCGGCCCATTGATGGCAAGGGGCTGCTGCCGCCTGGGCCCAATGCCTTCGATCTGCGCGCCGCGCCACCACCGCCGGCCAATCGTGCGCGGGTTGGCAGTCCACTTGATCTGGGCGTGCGGGCGCTCAACACCTTTGTGACCTGCTGCGTCGGCCAGCGGCTGGGTATCTTTGCCGGTTCGGGTGTCGGTAAGTCGGTGTTGATGTCGATGCTGGCGCGCAATTCGACCGCCGATGTCATCGTTATCGGCCTGATCGGTGAGCGTGGTCGTGAGCTCCAGGAGTTCATTGAGGATGATCTGGGCCCAGAAGGGCTGAAACGCGCCGTCGTGGTGGTCGCCACATCTGATGAAAGCGCGCTGATGCGCCGGCAGGCCGCCTATATGGCAATGACGATGTCGGAATACTTCCGTGGCGAGGGCAAGAATGTCCTCTTGATGATGGATTCCGTCACCCGCTTTGCCATGGCGCAGCGTGAGATCGGCCTTGCGGGCGGTGAACCACCAACCACCAAGGGTTACACGCCGACCGTCTTCACCGAATTGCCACGCCTTTTGGAGCGTGCAGGGCCTGGCCTGAAAGGCGAGGGAACCACAACCGGTCTCTTTACCGTGCTCGTTGAGGGTGACGATCACAATGAGCCAGTCGCGGATGCCGTGAGGTCCATTTTGGATGGGCACATCGTCATGGAACGTGCCATTGCGGAACGCGGACGCTATCCCGCCATCAACATTCTTAAATCAGTTTCCCGCACCATGCCGGCTTGTGTGCCGGAGTACGCGCGAGAAATTGTTCTGCGTGCTCGCGCTTTGTTAAGCACTTTCGGCGATATGGAAGAACTGATCCGGCTTGGCGCTTACCGCAAAGGGTCGGATAGCGATGTTGATGAGGCCATTCGCCTCAATCCCGCGTTGGAAGCCTTTCTCGGTCAGCGCAAAGGGGAGTCGACGTCGCTGGAGGAAGGGTATCAGGCGCTGTCGGCCCTGTTGGAGGCGGCGCCACCGCGTGATCAGGAGTAGTGCGTTATGAAATCGCGTGAGAGCCTTATTCGGCTGAAACGGTATCAGGTGGACGAGAAGCGCCGCCAGGTAACGCAGATCGAAGCCATGATGGCCGATTTTGAGCGCATGGCATCGGAGCTCGATCGGGAAGTTGTGATTGAGCAGGAAAAGGCCGGCATCAACGATATGGGCCATTATGCCTATCCAACCTATGCCAAGGCGGCTGCCCAGCGCCGGGATAATCTGCGAGAGTCAGCGGACAATCTGCGTGGCCAGCTTGAAGCAGCGCAGGATGCGCTTGCCGAAGCGGTCGAAGAGCTGAAGAAGGTCGAGCTTCTTGAGGAGCGTGATCAGGAAGCAGCTCGTGCCAGCATGGCAAGCCGTGAGCAGGCTGAGCTTGATGAAATGAGCCAGGGCCGCCGTATGCGCGGTGGTATGATCGGCTAACAGCCGCCCAACTTACCGCCGACCGGCCAACCATTTCCCTTTCAACCGCCGCCTTGGCTGGCGCCGGGTTCATTGCGGGCTGTCAGGGAAGCTCGATCTCGGCGATAACGTTGGCCCATTGGGCGCCATGCATATCCCGATCGGTGCCTGACCCCTGAATTGATGGCCGGGGGAGCGAGAACTTGATCACGTCAAGTTCAGGCATGTCAAAGCGCTTGAGTTCAGACGTTTTGCCGCCCAGGCGATGAGCCACGCTCTCACTTGAGAGATGCGTACGCAGATACTCAAAACTCTCCTTTGACCCGCAAAAGATATCGATGGTTAGCCAGAACGGCCCGGCGTTCTTGGAGCGCACCTTCTCGGCGATATCTCCCACTTCAGGCACGTGCGAATTCCCTCGTCTCTAGGCGGAAGGCGTCCATAGGGTCGTTTAGTGGCATCACATGGTGGAGGCAGAACGCATAGGTGGCGCCACGCGCCATTTCCGCCGGCGAAAACGGGAAGGCAAAGGTGGGCATTGGCTCTTCTTCGGTTAGCGGGTGGTGCAACAGATAGGGGTTGAGCGTCTTGCCGATCTCTTCGGCAAGCTTGGCAGTTTTGGCCGTGACGATGCCCATAACGCCGACTTCGCGTGGCGGGCTGGCGTCAACCTCCAGATCGCCGAGCACTGAGTTCATGCCGATGATCCGCAGCTCGATGGAAAAATCGTCCTCCGCCAGTTGGAGGCGATCAATGACCTTGGCGCGGCACTTGGTGGCAATGTCTCGCACCCAGCTTTCAATGTTCTCCACGTAGCGCCGTTCGCGCACCATCACCATGCTGACGGTCTGAAAGCCAGAATTGTAAGCGCCTTCCAGTTTCACCGTGTAGGGCGCCGTTTCCCAAGTGGACCCTTCGACCCGCACGGAACCATCGCCGATGGCGGCGTACTTTGCGTTGGTCACGTCCAGATAGCCGCCCGGTTCGTGCAAAATGTAGGGGTCGGAGTTCTCATAGAGCATGTGCGCGGAGACACTTTGCGGCGTGGCGTAGGTGTCTTTGGCGAGCGGGGTGATTGTGAACCCGGCGGCGTCAAAATCGATCTGGATCACGCCGGTGTTGGGTTGGCTCGTTGCGAGCGCGCCGCACTCGCCCACCTTCGCGCCGTGCCAAGCTGCGCCAGCATTGTCGCCTCGCAGGAGAGGCAGTGCGGCGATGGTGGCCGTGTCTGTGGTGCGTCCAGCGATGATCACGTCGGCACCCGTGCGCAAAGCCTCCTGTATCTGCTCAGCACCTGCCAGGGCGACGATGTTGGTACACTGTTTGATGGTCGCCTCGTCAATGTCCGGGGCGGCAGGCAGGGCGCGCAGATTGCCAGCGCGAAAGACCGAGGCGATGTCGTCGACCGGTTGGCTTGAATAGAGGAGCGCGACCTTGAAGGAGAGGTTCTCCTCTTCGGCGATCTCCTTTGTGAGATCGAACAGCCAATCGACGGTGGAGTCCGTTCCGCAGGTGCCGGCCGTGCCAATCACCAGGGGAACGCCCGCCTTGTCGCGTGCCAACAGCAACTCGCGCCATTCCATTTTTGTGGAAGCGGCGGAGTATTTCGAAACGCCCTTCCCGAGATAGGCAGGGCCGCTGTCGGTCGATCCGCCGTCGATGGCGATGATGTCGGGCTTGTTCTCAACGCCGCGCATCAGAGCCTGGCTGTCAAACCCGAGCCCCAAGGCGCCGGAAGGGATAAGAACGCGTGTCATGTGTTGTGTCCTGCTCCAAATTCGCTGGCGCTCACCAAACGCAGCACCATGCCAAAGCAGAACCCTTCTGCCTCCCATTAGGGCTAGGGGGCAAGTCTCGCAGTCTATGCGAATGGAGTGGCGGCCTGCGTTTTGTCGTCACTGCGCCGCAGGCGGCCGTTAGCCGTTCAGGACGTCCTGCCACTCTTTGTGACGCTGAATCTGCGCCTTGGCGAAGGGACAGAGTGGCATAATCTTGGTGCCGGATTCCCGGGCATCCAAGACGGCGCGTTCGACGAGTTTCACACCCACGCCCATGCCGCGCAGCTCATCGGGCACGCCAGTATGGTCGATGATGATCAGTGTTGGGCTGGCCCGGCTGTAGGTCAGCTCAGCATCAGGCTTGCCTTCGATCTTGGCCGTGTAGGCGCCCTTCGATCCCTCTTCAGTGTGGGCGATCGTCATCGGCGGTGATGGCTTTTCCATTGGGCGGTATCCTTGGGGAGGGTTCTCTAGGGGTCGGAGAAGTCGGCCAAGGGGATATGGGGCGCAGCGTGCCGAGGCAAACCCCCGGTGAGGCGTGGATCGCGGCCGATTTCGATTGCCTGCCTGAAAGGTCGAAAGCCTTGCCGCCGATAGAACGAGAGAGCGGCCGGGCTGTCGAAGGTGCAGGTGTGAAGCCACGTGCGTGTGATCGTGGGCTGCCAGGCCTCTGCAAGGCCGTTTTCCATCATGGCCGGGCCGAGGCCCTTGCCTGTCGCTTCGGGAACGAGACCGAAGTAACTGACCTCAAGCGTGTCGTCTCCTTGTTGCTGCGTTTCGAACAGACCGATGGGTGTGCGGGCCGGGTCTATGAGATAGCGCAGCGTTGTGGTGGGTGCGGTGAGGATGGAACGAACATACTCATCGCTGCGTGCAAGCCTGCCAAACCAGAGCCAGGGGTCGCCCACGGCATGGTAGAGCTTTTTGAAGGCATCAAGATCCACCGGGTTGGGATGAACGAGAGAGAACCCGGCAGGAAAAGGGTAGTCTGTTGGGTTGGGTGGTGCACTCCTTTCAAGGCTGGTTTCAACGGTTGCAAGCAGCCCGGCTGGGACCTCTGCATGGCCATAGGGCGTGCCATCCGGCAGGTCGGGCAAGGTGAATTGCAAGACATCTGGCTGTGTCATCAGGCGATCTGTCCGAACGTTTTGAGCTTAGCGCGGGGATGAATTTCCGCCTGACTGAGGATGGTGGTCTGCGGTCGAAAACGCTCCACGATGGCGCGGATATGGCGGCGAATGCCGGGTGAGACGAGCATGATCGGCACTTCGCCCTGCTCGGCTGCTGCGTTGTAGGCGGTGTTCACCGAACCAATGAATTCCTGCAGCTTGGTCGGTGCCATGGCGAGATGTTTTTCATCACCTTCGCCGACCAGCGCGTCAGCAAAGGCCTGCTCCCATTGCGGGGTGAGCGGAAGCAACGGCAGATAGCCAGCCGGCGACTGGTTGGCAGCACAGATCTGCAAGGCGAGCCGCGTGCGCACATGCTCGGCGATTGTCTGCGGCGTGCGGGCAAAGGCGGTCGCTTCAGCAATGCCTTCGAGAATAGTAGGCAGATCGCGGATCGAGACGCGCTCGGCCAGCAGGCTTTGCAGGACACGCTGGATACCGGACACAGAGACCTGGTTCGGCACAATATCGTCGACGAGTTTTTGCTGTTCGCCGGAAAGCTCGTTCAGGAGCTTCTGCGTATCGGCATAAGACAGCAGATCGGCAGTGGACGATTTGATGATCTCGGTGAGGTGGGTGGAGATCACCGTTGCCGGATCGACGACCGTGTAGCCTTTGATCTCGGCCTGATCGCGGTGCTTGGAGTCAATCCATGTTGCTGGCAGACCGAACGTCGGTTCGGTTGTTTCGCGGCCCGGGAGGTCCACCGCGCCGCCGGTTGGATTCATGGTCATGAATTGCCCGGCAAAGACCTCGCCGGTGCCGCTGTCCACTTCCTTGACCTTGATGACATAGGTGTTGGCGCCGATCTGCATGTTGTCGAGTAGGCGCACCGACGGCATGACGAAGCCAAGATCGCCTGCGAGCGAACGGCGCAGGGCCTTTATCTGTTCGGTCAAGCGATCGGCGCCGTCGCCATCTTCGATAAGGCTGAGAAGCGCATAGCCAAGCTCGATGCGTAGATCGTCGATCTTTAGCACCTTGGAAATTGGCTCCTCGGGCGGCGGTGCGGCCTCAGCTGCCTTCTCCATGACCTCGCGCGCTTGTTCTTCGATGGTTTCCTGTTTGGATCGCCTGTCGGCCTTCCAGGCCAGATACCCGGCCCCTCCTGCCAGCGCGAGGAACGGAACGACGGGGATGCCTGGCAGCATAGCAAGCACGACCATCACGAATGACGACATGCCCAGCGCTTTGGGGTAGCCAGAAAGCTGCTTCATCAGTGCTTGGTCGGCAGCACCCGTAACGCCTGCTTTCGAGACCAAAAGACCGGCAGCGGTCGAGACGATGAGAGCCGGGATCTGGCTAACCAGACCGTCGCCAACCGTTAGAAGTGTGTAGGCATGACCGGCCTCACTGAACGACAACTCCATCTGCGCGACGCCGATAACGATGCCACCGATGATGTTGATGAACGTAATGAGCAGGCCGTCAATGGCATCGCCGCGAACGAATTTAGAGGCACCGTCCATGGCACCGAAGAAGGAGCTTTCGTCTTCCAGCTCCTTGCGGCGTTCCTTGGCTGTTGCCTCGTCGATAAGGCCGGCAGACAGGTCAGCGTCGATGGCCATCTGCTTGCCGGGCATGGCATCGAGGGTGAAGCGCGCGGCGACTTCCGCGATGCGGCCGGAACCTTTGGTGATGACGACGAAGTTCACGATCACCAGGATGCCAAAGACAATAAGGCCGATAACGAAGTTGCCGCCCATGACGAAAGAGCCGAAGGCTTCGATCACTTCGCCGGCGGCATCGGGGCCAGTGTGACCGTCCGACAGGATGAGGCGGGTTGAGGCAAGGTTGAGCGCCAGCCGCATCATCGTCGCGATCAGAAGAACGGTCGGAAAGGCAGAAAATTCCAGCGGTTTGTGGATGAACAGCGCCGTCATCAGAACAAGCACGGCGAAGATGATGGAGACTGCAAGGAACAGATCCAGCATCATTGGTGGCATCGGCATGATGAGGACGACGAGGATCGTCATCACGCCGAAGGCGAGCGCCAGATCGCCGCGCATCAGAGCGCCCTTGAGGCTCTCCAATGACGGCAGAGAAAAGCCGGCGCCGGACGCGGATTTCCCGGCGGGTGCCTCTGAAGGCGGGGTAACCGTGGTATCGGCCATTAACTGCCTCGATGTGCCCCGTGCGGGGGGCATGACATGCTAGGCAGTTTTTGCCGCTTTTACGGTAAACAGGTGGTTAATAGGTTCACAGGATGAAGAGCTAGCCGGTCGTTTTCTTCATTGCACCAGACGCGTTTCCGGGAAGGCGGCAAACCAGCCGAACCAGAAAGCCCGGTGAGCCGGCAGGCGGGTGAGGGTGCGTCCATCAGAGGCCGTAAGGCCATCCTCATCAAGCGACCACTCCACGCCTTCATCATCGGTTACCGTGTGGTCGCCATCGTAGGAAGCGAAAGTGATCCCTTGCGGGTCGTAGACACGGTTGGCACCACTCTGGTCTGTAAAGACAACAATGTCCTGAAAGCCGACTGTGTCGGTGTAGACCGGTGTCCCCGCCAGAAAGACGGTGTCGACGGCAAGCTGGTCGCCCGGTCCGCCCGCGAAGCGCAGGCCCAGCACTTCGCGCTTGTTGTCGAGGTCGTCATTGTTGAAGGGCGTGTTGAACATCAGCTCGTCGGTCGCGAAGTAAGTCTGATAAGCGATGCCTTCGCCATAATCGCGCGTGTGCCCGGTGTTGAGCGACAGGACCGTGGTGTCAGGGTGGCGGCGTTTCCATTCACCCCAGGTTGTTGTGATGATCGGCTCAAAATCCATGCGGATGCCCTGACCGACCAAAGGTCCGACAACTGGCTCACCGCGCATCGTGCTCCACAGCGACTGGGTTGCCTGATCGTACATCAGCTTGTTGGAGCGATAGAGAAATCCGGACGTGCCCATGGAATGGTTGGTGCCATCCACATTGGTCCGGTAGGGGATGACGGTACCGCAGAGCGTGCAGTAGACGCCGGCGATTTCCACGCCGCCAATCGTGTCGACGAACATCTCATGCCAGGCGAGAATGCGCTGCGGGTAAGCGTGCGCATCGCCGTTGATCTCTATCCCGAAGACAATGTTGTCGTCGCCCAGATAGGTTGCTTCGTCCGGTGTGATCATCTCCGGCTGGCGCAGAGGTGGGATGCCATCCTGGACAACGCCGCCCCAGCGGATTTCATCAAGACGGATCTGAGCTGTTGCCTGCCGGCCGGCAAAATAGGTGCCAAAGCGGGGGTCGATCTGTTGGTAAATTAGCGCTTTGAAGTCGGCATAGTCGCGGGTGTTGCGCTCTGGTCGGTTCCAGAGCCATTGGAACCAGGCTTGAAAATCCTGCCCGAACTCTTCGCCAGTTCGACGACCTAGAAACTCGAAAATGGCCGTGCGGGCGGCGGTGTTGGGTGTAAGGGCGGTGATCTCGATCAGCGGGGCATAGTAGCCGTCGCTCCAGTTTTCATCGAGGTCGGTGAGGGCGCGTTCCAGCTCTTCGGGGGAGCGGGAAGCGAAGAAGAAGCCAAACGCCGCCGTGGGCAGATTGGATTCGACGATGCGCGGGTCAGCTACCTGCTCGGTTCCCTCTTCGGTCTGGGCGTGCCCCCCAACAGGTAGGGCGATCGTGACGGCAGACGCCAAAAGGGCGGACAGGGCAAAAGAGAGGCGTGTGCGCATCGCGGAAGCTCCTAGCTTTGTGGGTCAAAGCGTAGGAAGCCTGTTTCGCCACGGTCAAATGGCGTCTTTTCACGTTTCAGTCAGGCGGAAGTCAGCCAGGAACACGGTGTGCTGGCGTGCTACCCCGCTTGCATAACCCGTGCCTGACCGGGCTGCGGCACATGCACTCCCTTGGCGTTGTACTCGTTGAGTTTGTTGCGCAGGGTCCGGATGGAGATGCCCAAAATGTTCGCCGCATGTGTGCGGTTGCCCAGGCAGTGATCGAGCGTATCGAGGATTAGCTCTTGCTCGACCTCTGCTACCGTCCGGCCGACAAGCGCGCGGGTGACCGTTTCCGCCGTCATGGCGGCCTTTTGCGCGGCGCTTGACGATGTGGTCGTGGTTTGGGCGGCAAAATCCGATCCGTCCGGCGTGATAAGCGCGTCCGGGCCGATGTCTGGGCCGCTTGCCAACAGGACCGCGCGGTGAATGGTGTTTTCCAACTCGCGCACATTGCCTGTCCAAGGTGCGGCCATCAGGCGCTGGCGGGCCGGTTCAGAGACTGGGCGCAGCGGGAAACCGTTGGCCTTGGCGTACTTCTTGGCGAAGTGATCGGAGAGCGCCAGAATGTCCGCGGGACGTTCGCGCAGGGCCGGAAGCGCGAGATTGACAACGTTCAGGCGGAACAAAAGGTCCTCGCGGAAGGCCCCTTCCTGCACAGCCTCAGCAAGGTTGCGGTTGGATGTCGCCAGGATGCGCAAATCGACCGGAACAGGCTTGGAACCGCCAACGCGATCGATCACCCGTTCCTGAAGTGCGCGCAGGAGCTTGGCCTGAAGGCGCACATCCATTTCGGAGATTTCATCAAGAAGAAGCGTGCCGCCCGAGGCTTCCTCGAACTTGCCGATGCGGCGGGCGAGGGCACCAGTAAACGCCCCCTTTTCGTGACCGAAGAGTTCTGATTCCAGAAGGTTTTCAGGAATAGCCGCGCAGTTGACGGACACGAACGGCATCGAGGCACGGTTCGACTTGGCGTGGACATAACGCGCCATCACCTCTTTGCCGGTGCCAGACTCGCCGGTGATGAGCACTGACGCGTCGGATTTGGCGATCTGTTCGGCCAGGCGGATGACCTTGGTCATCGCCGGATCGGTGGACACAAGGTCGAGATCATCGGTCGTGACAGCAGACAGAACAGCAGCGATCAATGCTGGATCGGGCGGGAGTGGGATGTACTCTTTCGCCCCGGCCTTGATGGCGCGCACAGCCGCGTCAGCATCGTTCTTGATCCCGCAGGCGACAACCGGCGCTGAGATGTGCTCGCGCTCCATGGCCTGGATCAGGGCTTTGATGTCCTCGGCGACATCCACCATCACCAGATCAATGGCCTGCCCACCGCGCAGCGCGTCGAGGGCGGTCATCTGGTCGTCGGCGTGAATCACCTTGGCGCCGCGATCCATCGCCATGCGCGTGGCGCTTGCCATTTGCCCACCGAGATTGCCGAAAATGAGAAGTCGCATCTGAGTGTCCTGCCTGCGGTCTATTTGTCGCTTTTGATGATTTCAGTCATGGTCACGCCCAGCTTGTCCTCGACGAGCACAACCTCGCCGCGAGCGACCAACCGGTCGTTGACGAAGATGTCGATCGCCTCGCCGACGCGCCTGTCCAATTCGACGACAGTGCCGGGCCCGAGGTTCAGAAGATCGGAAACCTTCATGCCGGAGCGGCCCAAAATGGCCGACACACGAACAGGCACGTCAAAGACGGCTTCAAGGTCGCTGGCGTCCCGAGCGGCTTCCGGTTCGTCGGTATCGCTGTGTGCGTCCGGTCCCTCAAGCTGGTCCAGCGGCACATCTTTCTTTTCGCCGATGTCGTCATCTGTTGTTTCACTCATCGAAGGCGCCCTCCATGGGGCTTGCTAGGGGTGTCGCATTTGTTTGGGCTGTTTCAATCGGCAACTGGGCTTCGGGCTCTTCAGGTGGTGCAACGACAGCTGCCGGTGCTTGCTGGGTCGGAGCCACAGTCGGCGGGTGGTGTTTGGCTGCCAGATAGTCTTCGATCAGACCGTCCAGTGATGCTTCCAGATCTGCCTGCGAGCGGGCCACGCCGCCGTCGGCCCATTCGATGCGGGCATCGCCGGGCGCCATCTCTTCATCGCCTAAAAACACTAGCCGGCCTTCAAAGCCCTGTGCGGCGGCGATGGCTTGAAGCCGGTCATGGATGGCGTCCAAATGCTCCGGGCGGATGCGCACCACCAGGTGGCTGGCATCGAACATGGGCGCGAGGCAGGCGCGGAACAGCGTTTCCACCTCGCCTAGCGGCTCCTTGTCGAGGAGACGTCGCGCAAGCTTGCGGGCGGCTGCAATGGCGATGCGCACACCGCGCTCCTCGCGCCGGCCGATTTCATCGTCCAACTGAGTGAGCAAACGTTGAGCCACGGCGGTGAGGCTTTGGGTTTCCTCTGCCAGCTGGTTGGCGCCCTCATCCATCGCCTCTTGCCGACCCGTTGCATGGGCCTCGGCGCGAATACGGCGCTCCAGTTCGGCCATCTTGGCTTCGTGTTCGAAGACCGTGATGGTCGGTTCCAGCTCGACTTCTTCCTCAGCTTTCGCCTCGGCGTTGAAGTCCAGATCAAATGCGTAAGGGATCGAGGCGTGGACCATCAGTACACCACCTCATCGTCACCGGAGTTCTTGGAAATGACGATCTCGCCCTTGGCCGCCAGGTCCTTGGCCAGATTAACAAGCTCCATCTGCGCTTCATCCACATCGCGCAAGCGAACCGGTCCGAGGATTTCCATCTCTTCGCGGATGTTGTCGGCCTGACGAGACGACATGTTGGCCAAGAAGAAGTCGCGGAGCGTTTCGTTGGCACCTTTGAGGGCAATGGGCAGTTTGGCAGTGTCGGCACCGCGCAGCAGAACCTGAATGGAGGAAGCGTCGACCCGACCAAGATCCTCAAAGGTGAACATGAGGGCTTTGATTTTCTCAGCCGAGTCGCGGTTGTCCTCTTCCAGCGTGGCCAGGAACTTGGCCTCTGTCTGGCGGTCAAAATTGTTGAAGATTTCCGCCATCGTCTCGTGGCTGTCGCGGCGGCGGGTGGTGGAAAGGTTCGACATGAACTCCACACGCAGCGTCTCTTCGACCTTGTCGAGAATGTCTTTCTGAACGCTTTGCATTTTCAGCATGCGCTGAATGATCTCCAGCGCGAGCTCTTCGGGCAGCAGTGAGAGAACTTTTGCAGCGTGGTCGGGCCTGATTTTTGACAGGACGACGGCGGTGGTCTGCGGGTATTCGTTCTTCAGGTAGCTCGCCAGCACGTTCTCCTGAACGTTCGACAGCTTCTCCCACATGTTGCGGCCAGCCGGGCCGCGGATTTCTTCCATGATGGAGGCGACCTTATCGGCCTCCATGAAAGAGCCCAGCAGCCGCTCGGTTGCCTCGTAACCACCTGAAAGCGCTTTGTTGGTGGTGACACTGTCGATGAACTCGATCAGCACGCCTTCAATGACATCTGCAGAAAGGTGCCCGACAACGGCCATGGCCTGGGAAACATCGCGCAGTTCCAGCTCATCAAGACCCTGCCAAAGCGGTTGACCATGGGTATCGCCCAAGGCGAGCAGCAGAACGGCTGCCTTTTCTGAGCCAGATAGGTCGTCGAGCTCAACCGGTACGCTCACGCCGGCTTGATTGCTGGCGTTGATGGCTTTGGCGAGTGCGGTGGACGTCGACATGGAAGGCTCTCCCTAACCGCGTGCCGGCTCAGAAAGCCAGCCGCGCAAGACGCCAAGAGCTTCGTCGGGTTTTTCTTGGATCATCTGACCGACCTGATCCAGCGACCGCTTCTGCACTGCGCCAAGTGCCATGGCGTTTTCCAGAGCCTTCACGGTTGTGTTTTCAAGCGCGATGGCCGGAACGCCGGGCATGGGCGATTCCAGAATCTCGCCATTGGGTCCGATGATCGCGCCTTCGGCTTCCGGGCCACCTGCCGGGAGCGCTGCAACCGGTTCCTCATCTGCCTCAAACACGCGGGCGAGCAGCGGACGGACGACGAAGAACAAAACGATCAGTGTCAGCACAGCCATGACCGCCAGCTCGGCAACCCGGTAGATATCATCGCGGGTGAAGGAGAACATGCCGCCTTCATCCGCGATGGTGAGGTCCGGGCGAGCGGCAAACTGCAGGTTGACCACTTCCACCACGTCACCACGCGTCTGGTCAAAACCAACAGCAGAGCGCACGAGCGCAGCGATCTGGTCGATCTGCTCCTGGGTGCGTGGCTCGTAAACCGGAACGCCGTTTTCATCCTGGGTGTAGATGCCATCGACCAGCACGGCGACGGACAGGCGCTGCAGGCGACCGACCTCAACGGTCTCGGTGCGGCTGGTGGACGAGATTTCAAAGTTGATGAGTTCTTCGGTCGCCTCTCGCGCTTCCTGAATCCCACCTGCCGCGGCTCCGGCATCGGCGCCGGGCAATTCGTTGCCGACCGTGACCTCACCGGCGGTGGTGTCGTTGGTGGAACCGATCTCCTCGCGACTTTGGGTGGAGCGGACAACCTGGCCGTCCGGATCGAAAATTTCGGAAATCTCAGAAATACGGTTGTGATTGAGTTCGATGGCGACGCTCACTCGTGCCCGTCCGGCACCCACGACCTCTGAAAGAATGTCCTCAATCTGGGTCCGCAGGCGGTTCTCCATGGCAACCGAGCGCTCATCGAGCGAGTTGGCAAGCATGGTGTGCTCGTCATCGCCAGCGCCGGAGGCCAGCAACTGACCGGTTTCATCGACGATGGACACCCGGTTGGCCGACAGGCCATCGACCGCTGAGGCCGCAAGGTGTTGGATCGCACGGATCTGACCGGTTTCAAGCTCGCCACGAACCCGCAGAACGATGGAGGCCGTTGCCTCGCGCTCATCGCGCTGGAACAGCTCACGCTCGGGGAGAACCAGATGCACCCTGGCGGCCGAGACGCGGTTGATCGAGCGAATGGTGCGCGCCAGCTCACCTTCCAGGGCGCGCAGCTGGTTGACGTTCTGGACGAAGCTCGTCGCGCCAAGCGTGGAGGAGTTGTCGAACAGCTCGTAGCCCACCGTGCCACCCGATGGCAGGCCTTGCTCGGCCATGTCCATGCGCAGGCGCAACACCCGCTCCTGCGGGACGAGAATCGTGGTGCCATCGTTGCGCAACTCGTAATTGACGGCGGCCGCGTCCAACTGGCGAATGACTTCGGAAGAGTCCTCAAAGGTGAGTTCGGTGAACAGGGGCACCATGACAGGCGCGGTCACGCGAAACGTTATGAAGGCGAAAAACCCGATGAGAAGGGCGGCCACAACACCCATCGCGCCCAAGCGGGCCGGGCCGAGATTCTGAATGAAGGCTAGCATTGTCGCCGGGTCGCCCTGATCTGTTCACTGCGAGGCAGGGCGTGGAATCGCTTCACGCACCGCCGATAGGCAAGATTTGCCCAGCTGATGGTAAACAGCCCGTTAACCGATGATGACGACGATGTTTTTTGGTTAGCGATAGACCAACGCAAAAAGCCGGCCCGAGGCAGTGCCCGGCCGGCTGATCACCAAAAAATGCGGTAGAAAGGGGCGGAAGCCCTAAGCGCGATACTGCTGTATGCGCGTAGTGCGCAAACCGGCCAGTCCATGGCGATCGATTGACATCTGCCAGGACAGAAACTCTTCGACCGTCAGACGGTAACGCTCACAGGCTTCTTCCAGCGACAGAAGGCCACCGCGAACAGCGGCGACAACTTCGGCCTTGCGGCGAATGACCCAGCGGCGCGTGGATGTTGGCGGCAGATCCGCAATGGTCAATGGGCTGCCGTCCGGCCCGATCACATATTTGACGCGCGGACGCTTGAACTCGGTCATCGTACTCTCACTCAACACTCGATAACACGAGCAGAGATTAGAAGACGGAGCTTAAAAACACCCTAAAGCGTTGGTTACACATCGTTAGGAAGTGGGAAGAGCTTGGAAAAGGTGCTCTCTAGCCGGCGGCAACCGTCTTAATGGCGCTGAGTTGGACTTCGATATCGCCCAGTTTAAGCACCGGTTGGCCGTTCTGGAATTCAATGCTGCTGACGCGGCCCACAATGCCGGTTTGAACCGAAACAGGGTCGCCATTGGCTGTGTTTCCAGCCACCCGGATGGTGTAGGTGCCGTCTTCAAGCTGTTCACCATCGCTGTCCAGGCCATCCCAGCTGAAGACGCTTTCGCCGGCAGGAATGGAATAGAGGCCGGAGAACACTTCCTTACCGTTCTCATCGAGAACCGTGACGGTGGAGTTCTCTGCGGCCACCGGGCTATCGAACGTCCAGCTTGCCGTACCGTTGACCAAGCCGGTGGTCGTGCCATTGGCCTGAACGATAGCGCCGAGATAGCCGACGACCGCATTCACGGCCTGCGCCTCGGTCGATTGGATCAGTGACTCCATGTAGGAGTTGGTCTGAATCTGTTGCTCAATACCGGAGAACTGTACCAGCTGATTGGTGAACTCGTTGGTGTCCAACGGGTCTGTTGGGTCCTGGTTCCTCAGCTGCGTGGTCAGAAGCTGCAGAAAAGCGTCGAAGTCATCGGCCAGCATCTGCTGGTCACGGTCAGAACGGGCCTGGTCAGCCTGAGCTGTGCTGGCGGCGGCGAGTTGATCAATCATCGCGGGGGGATCCTTTCAGATCTGTCGTCAGACGCGGACATCCAAGTGGCCGGTGACATTAACCTGGTAGCGCATCGCCTCGGGCGAAACGGGCAACGTGTCATCTGCGCCAGCCTCCTCGCCTAGAAGCGTCTCATTCGTGTCGGGCTGTGTGCCATCGCCGTTACTGGCCTGATCGCCATTTTGCCCAAGGCCATCATTGCTATCCTGGGCCAGTTCGAAGCTCACTGAGCCGGGATCGGCTTTGAGGCCAGCTTGCTGTAGCGCGCGCTCAAGATTGCGCGCATCGGTCATCAGCATTTCGAGCGTTTCGGAGCGCTCCACCACCAAATGGGTGCGGGTTTGACCGCTGGCGTCCATCTCAAGTCGAACGTTCAGTCGGCCAAGCTCTGGCGGATCGAGGCGGATATCGAACTGGGTTTTCCCGTTCACCGCCTGACGGGTGATTTCCACAGCAAGCGCTGTTACCGGCACAGCCTGGCCGGTTGAGGCAGTCGGCGCGGCGCTCGCCATTGGCTGGGCAGATGCCGCCATCGACTGACCGGTCATCACGGTTTGGGTGGGCTGAGCTGCCAGATCAGCGGCAGAGGTTTTGGCCATTGCCTGACCCAGGAACTGATCGAGCGTGTCGGTTTGCGCATTGGATTGGGCCAGAACGTCGGCAAAGTCTGATGACTGACCAGCTTGCATCAATGTGCCGTCGCCAGTTGTACCATTAGCCTGGCCGTTTGTTCCGGCCTGTAGTGGCTGACCATCAGGCCCAAGGAGGCCGCTCGGCACGCCATTGCTTCCAGTGGATGCCAAATTGGTCAGTTGACCGTTTTGGAGCGCGTTCAGAAGGCCAGCCTGCTGAGCGGCAGGACCAGCCTGTGCAGACTGCACAACCGGGCCGGACGCCTCCATGAACCAACGGCCCAGTTCGCCTGGGTTGGCGGCGCCAGCAAGCGGCGTGGTCGGCTGGGTAAGCTCAATGGTTTCGCCGGACAAGCCGACGAGAGTCAGCCCGCCAGGTTGGCTTTCGGTTTCAGCCCGCAAAGCTTCGACGAGCTCAAGGATCGTTGCTTGGCTCTCCTCAGCGACATCTTCTTCTGCGCCGCTGTCGATAGATGCACTGTCCTGCTGCGCGGTGCCCTCACTATCCTGCGATGATGCTGCATCGCGGTCCGTTTCCGTTGCAGGTGCTGATGCGTCATTGGCATCGTCGGCGCCCGCGCTTGCATTTGCCTTGCTGTCTGACGCGTGCTGGCTCTGATCCTGACGCTCAGGACGATCCGACCGGTCTGAGCGCTCTGCCCGGTCGTTGGCTCGGCTTTCAGTGCGGCTGTCTGCTTTATCGCCGCGGTCACTAGCGCGTTCCCGGTCCAGGCGGTCGGAAAAGTCCGACCGTCCGGCATCAGCGGCGCGATCGGCATCGCTGCGCGCTGTTGACGCCCGCGATGGCTGCAAAAGGTCCATCGGCGTTGTGGGCACCGGGGGCTGGGCGGGATTGGCCAGGGTCGACACGAGGCAGTCTCTTGTCCGTTGCGCAAAGGGTTGTCAGTCGATCTTTCTCTTCAAATGCTGTGCCAGTCTCATAAGTGTATTTTTTTCAGATACTTAGCCTTCTTGTGTGCGCTCCTGACCCGGCAAGACTTGCCGCCTGATCGTAGGTGGAAGGCCGAATTTGCCGAGCCCTGGTGGCCTCTGGGTTCCTCTTTTCACCGATAGTCGGTATGAGAGCGCTCTCATCCCAGGCCCTTGACCCCTGTCCGATGAAGGCAAATCGATGGATCTCTTTCTGCCCGGCAACCCGGAGCCGGCTGCAACGCGTGTGGTCGTTGCCATGTCCGGGGGCGTTGACTCCTCCGTAACCGCTGGCCTCGTCAAAGAGGCCGGTTACGATGTGGTCGGAATTACCCTTCAGCTCTACGATCATGGCCAGGCCCTGCAAAAGAAGGGCGCCTGCTGCGCTGGGCAGGACATCCATGACGCGCGCAATGTCGCTGACCGTTTGGGCATCCCGCATTATGTGCTCGATTATGAAAGCCGCTTTCGCGAGCAGGTGATCGATACGTTTGCCGATAGCTATCTTGCCGGTGAAACGCCTATCCCTTGCGTGTCATGCAATCAGAGCGTGAAATTCGTTGATCTTTTAAAGACGGCCAGAGAGCTGGGCGCGGCGGCGCTGGTGACCGGTCACTACGCCGACACGCGCCTGGATACCTCTAGCGGCCACATGGCGATGTTCCGCCCTGCCGATCTTGACCGTGACCAGAGTTATTTCCTGTTTGCCACAACCCAGGAGCAGCTCGACTTCGTGCGCTTCCCGCTTGGTCACCTCACCAAGGCGGAAACACGCGCGCATGCCGAGCGCATGGGCTTCGATATCGCATCGAAGCCCGACAGCCAGGACATATGTTTCGTGCCCAACGGATCCTACGCCGATATCATCGCCAAGCTTCGTCCCGAGGCCGCGGAGCCTGGCGACATCGTCCATGTTGATGGCTCCGTTCTTGGTTCCCACAACGGCATTGTGCATTACACCGTTGGTCAGCGGCGTGGCCTTGGCATTGCCTCTGGCGCTCCCCTCTACGTGGTGAAGATCGATGCGCCCGGCCGAAAGGTGATCGTCGGACCGCGCGAGGCGCTCGGCGTGGCGCGTGTTGCGCTGCGCGATTTCAACTGGATCGGCGGTGATGCTGCTGTTCTTGGCGAGGGCATTGAAGTGGCTGCACGGGTCCGTTCGACGCGCCCACCCAAGCCAGCGGTCGTGCGCCTTGAGGACGGACAGGCCGTGGTTGATCTGACAGAGGGCGAGACTGGTGTCGCGCCAGGGCAGGCCTGCGTTCTCTATGCCCATGATGGACCAGGCGCACGCGTCCTGGGTGGCGGGTTTATCGCGCGGACAGTCCAGGCTTTTGAACAGGCGGCTGCATAACGCGTGAGGCTTGTTGACAGGCGACCGGCAGCGACCCTATACGGCCCTTCTTGCGGGCTTGGACAACAGGCCAGGCGCCTTTTTTGGGGCGGAGTAGCTCAGCTGGTTAGAGCAGCGGAATCATAATCCGCGTGTCGGGGGTTCAAGTCCCTCCTCCGCTACCATCTTCTTATTGGTATTGTTGGATATTTTTTGCGGCGTGCGATTTGAGTATTTCGCAAATCGGCTAGCATAGTGCTAGCATAGCGCACCCAGTGCGCCTTTTTGTTCAAATATCTAGCCAGTACAGCTTAACGCGCCTAGCATAGTGCTAGCAAAGTTAGCAGCGAAACGCAGAAAACGCGGTTCGCGCACACTGCTTGCCTGCAACTATGCTCGTTTTTCGTAGGGATTCGGCGTTAGCGCGTTGAATTTGCACGTGATTATCTGTGCTAATTTTGCGGGCAGGCTTTGCCCATGGCACGGTGCGACACTACATTGCGCGTATGTCCAGCGATCCGAATAAAAAGCGGTGGCAAACCTACCGTCCCGCAAACAGCAAGAAGTGGTGGGTGCGCTTCTCTGTTAAAGGGCAGGGACAGCAACGCATACCTTTGGGAACCTATGACGAAGCGGAGGCCGACCAGTTGGCGGTTGCCACGTACTACGCGACCATCGGAAAGGCTGAAGAGGGGTTAAGCGTAAAGCGCAAGAGTTTTGCGGCGATCGCTGAGGAGTTCATAGAGCAAATGCAGCTTGAGGTGGCGCGGGGCGATAAGGAGCCTTACCAGCTCAAACAGTTCCCACCCATCATCCGCCGCTACTTCGTTGGGTATTTTGGTGAAAAGCTCAAACAGAAGTCCATGAGCGCCATTTCGAGCGAGGACATCGAAGCCTATTGGCGCTGGCGGTATGATTATTGGACCAAAGGTCCGGGCAGGCATGAACCCTACATCCGCTATGAAAAAACAGTGATGAAGGATGCTGGTCCCTCTACGATCAGCATCCGACGCCCTGTCAAAGAGAAAGCGCCCTCACAGAGCACACTCAACAAGGAGAAGATGCTGCTGAAGCAGCTTTGGGAGTTTGCGCTCGACCGGAAGTATGTCCTGGAGCTTCCGCCTATCAAGCTTCAGAAGTCCAAGAAGCGCGCCCGTAAGGAAATGCCCGGCTTCACCCTTCAAGAGTTTTTGCACCTGCGGGATGTGAGCGTGAAGCGGATAGCGGAGGCGGAGGAGCAGAAGCCATTCGCGCGTCTGCACATCGATCGCGTCAAGCTGCACGCCTACATCATGATCGCTGGCTTTACTGGCATGCGATCGACGGAGCTGAAGAATCTCAATTGGGGCGATATTGGCGAGCGCACCGTCGAGGTTGAGCCCGGCCTGAAATACCCAGCAACCGTGATCCAAGCGTGGGGCAAGGGTAAAGAGCGTGAGATGGTGCCGCTGCCTGAGGTGATGACCCATCTCAACATGTTGAGGAACCTCTTCCAGCTTGAGTTCAAGCGCGAACCGGAGAGCAAGGATCCTGTGTTCTTCAACCATAATGGAAAACGCATGGACAGCTTCAAGAAGGGCTTGGCATCACTGCTTGAAGCGGCTGACTTGCGTGAACACCCTGACGGTCGGCTGCGTGATAGCCGTTCATTCCGTCCGTTCTACATCTCCCAGCAAATCCGCGAGGGGGTGAACCCGTTCATGCTGATCCGCAACACGGGCACATCCGATCAGATGGTGATCAAACACTACAACAAAATTCTGCCGACCGAGGAGATTGGCAAGCTCACGCCCGATTGGCTCAAAAGCAGGCCGTTCACCAGCAAGAAGTAAGGGGTTGGCGTCGTTTGCAGATTAGAAGCTAGTGTGTGGACGCAAATTGGTTGGAATGCCGAAAGGGCTATGAAGCTCCCATGAGGCGTCACTGCACTAGTTGGACGGGTCAAACATTGTGCGCCGCTGACCAGTCGGTAGCAACCGTCCGACGGCTACTTCATCGAACTCTCGGTGAAGAATGCTTTCCGCAAATCGTCAAAGTCGAGCTTAAGTCCATGCTCGCATTTTTGGTCGTTCGGGAAGTTTTTGCGCGCGGCGTTTTCAGCGATGTTTCGGGCTCGACGTAAGCGATAGCCAACGCTTTCGCCCCAGTTACCTCTCAAGACGTCTCCAGGATTGTTGAGCGTTTCGCCACCCTGAAGATCCTCGCGAAGATCTTTGTCTGTCAGCTGCGACCACAGTCTCCAGTACTCTTTGTTGGGGTTGTCGGCGACGAGTTTGACGGCGTGTAAGCACTTTTCAAGCTCGCCCGCTCTGAGGCGGTCGCTTGCGAAAGGGTACCGCGGCGGTGGGTAGTTGATGGTCTTCTCATGACCCGGGACCGCTTCCAGTATCGCCTCGACTTGCTCTAAGACCTTGGTCTTTTCGAGCCCAAGCGGGATGCCAACGATTAGGGTTGGTTGGCTGCCTATGTCTTCCCACTCATTGTCGTAAAAGTCTTGAACCGCTTCCGCAGGTTCATCGAGCATAGGGGTGCGCCCGATCTCATAAACATCGGGACGACCGCACTCAAATCCGAAATACTCCTCCCAGTTTTTATCCCACCACGCGGCGAAGGAGATGGATCGAACATCTCCAAGGTCGTCGAACACGTCTTGAACCAACTCAAAGTCTGCCGGCAAAGGACCCAAATTGCTTTCACCAGCCGCATGACGCCGCGCAAGTTCGTAGCTGGGGCTGATGGCAAGAAACTCAAACCACAGTGCGTATCGTACGGGCTCTTTGACGTGCCTGTAGAACGCATTTGTGGTGATCGTTCCCAAGTCCACTTGGGCGGCGAGGGTATCGCCGATCCGTCTGTGACCCATGCTCCGCTTAGGCTCCAATAAGGGCAGTTTGGCACAGGGGATAGGCTTTTGGCCTTACCTGAAGGTGTGCATATCCGCCAACCTGCGGGATTGTTCGGGCAGCACGGTCAACGCCAAGCCCTACCGCACATACTAAACTCAAAACGCACCGCGTTTCGAGCAGCAACTCTTTGTGCCGTAGCTGCCAGCCAAGCCTGCCAACCACTTAGTAAACCCGCACATAGTGCGCTCCAACGCTTTGTCGCTCGCGACTGGGCGACGCGCACAACTGTGCCTTGAACAAGGATTCTTATCTATGACTACGATATACGATTCCGCGCGCGATCCGAACGGCAAGTACTACACCGACGTGCTCCTCGCTGCCGAAATCTTGCTTGAGGTTCGCGCAGTCAGAGCGGCCATACGGGCCCTCGCTGACCTTTACCGGGATGACGCCCTTCGCGACTATCTCGATGAGGATGGCGAGTCTTCGCGCATCCAATGGAACATCGTCCATGGTTCGTTCGCCGACGCCCTAGATCGGTTGGATGCAGCTGGGATGCTGCAAAAGATGGCAGTCTTCTTCGACAAGTGTGGCGACGAGGCTCGAGATGCTTTCTGGGCTCCAGGCGTAGACCTTTCGGTCTTCAACGGCGAGGATCTGCCTTGGCGCACGGAAAACGACGAGGAGTGCAGACCCGTGAACCTTGATATGCTTAGGGCATTGGGCTTTGAAATCTAAATCACCGATGTCGGTGGGGGTCGTTCAGATAGTTCCCACCGACATCCTTAGATCCCGATCCCGATCCCGATCCTGCGCCTGTAAACCTGTAAGTTGCGCGTACTTGAGCGTGATCGGTCGCTTGCCGAGCCATCCCGCACGACGGCATCAAAGCATCTCGACCGCATTCCTCAGCTGATCCGCGCTGACGTCGCCGTCGCGCTGGGTCGTGGAGATTAGCCCTGTTGCCTGGGCTAGTTGCATGAGTGGATCTCATGGCTGGAAAACACTGAACGCCAGTCCATGAAAAGAGACCGCTCAGAAGCGCGTTCCAGTCTGAATCCGATATCAAACTCGTCACCCTCTGCTGAGCACTGCGCGGTACCGGTGGCAAAGCGCCCATCGGGGTCGACGTAGCTTATTGCCGCCTCGCAATAGCTCTCATAGCCATCTACTGTGAAGGAGCTCCAATCTGTGAACTCAGCGGCATCTGCGGTCAAAAACCTAGGGCGACTGTCGGACCCTAGGTCGATCTCATCTGGCCTGCATTGAGCTGGGTCGGTGCTCCAAACGAAGCCGTCGCCCTCATAGCGCTCCTGCGCCCCAAGTGAGACGACTTGAGGCGACGCACAGATTTCGGCGCTCAGTTGGCCATGCTGTTCGGTAAGCGCTGTCGCTCGTTCTGGATCGAACTGCAGACTAGGCCACTGCTGCGTGTAAGACCGCCAGTACTCGCAAAAACCGGCCAAATCGGGATTCAAGACGTCCTGCTTGTAGTAGATTTCATTCACGTCGCCGCGCGTCAGCATATTGTGAAGTCGAAAATTCTGTGCCGTCGATCGCAGGTCAAAATACTCTCCGCGGTTGTTATCCACTTGCGCGAAAAACATGCTGACTTGCGTGAACGTGCGAACGGCTTGCTCCATCATTGGTCCCCATAAACCATCGATGTCGCCCTCATAATGTCGAGTCGTTGAAAGGTAATGCTGGAATGCTCGTCTCTGATCGTCAGTCACTGAGCGGAAAACGCGCTCAGCGTTTTCGTATGCACCTGCTTGGAAGCCCTCAATACAAATGAGAGCCCTGGGAATGTTGATGCAGCCATTCTGGAAAACCGCAGGCCTTCGATCCACTTCGACGAAGATGTCACCCCATCTCGACATGCCCTCGCTGATGAAGCTGATAGCATCGGCACCGAACTCACCATCTTCCAACCCAGCCCTATCGGACACCGCATACATGCGAACCGTTCGTTGAGGCCGGTAGTAGACGGAGCCTTCATCTCGATAGCTGTAGTAGTCGAGTGCCGAAAGGTGTAGCTCCACACTCCCGAATGATTGCTCGAAGTGAACATCACACGGACCGACAAGATAAGCTTCTCCGCTCTCTGGAAACGCTCCACTTCTCGGAACAACTGTGCAGTTGGCCGTCCCGCTTCGCTGTTCAATCATCCATTCTTGCGCGCTGGCGGTGTAGCCGCTTACGACGTACAGCATCCACGCTAGCGCGCTTAACGTCAGTAGTCCGTTTAGACGTAGACAAGTCATTTTGGTCAGCCTCTTCCTCAACTCAGAGCATCTCCACCGCATTGCGCAGTTGGTCCGCATTCACGTCAATGTAGCGCTGGGTGGTGGAGATGTGGCGGTGGCCCGCAAGTTCAGCTAGCAAGCGCACCCCAACACCGCGGTTGGCAAGGCGTGTGATGTAGGTCCTGCGTCCTGAGTGGCTGCTGGCATCTTTCAGCCCGCAAGCACGATACATATCGAGGAACAGCTGGCACATGGTGTTGCTGGAGAAGTGCCCGCCCTTTTGGCTGCCGAACAGTGGGTCTTGGGGTGTGTCCAGCTTAATCGTCTGGCCGTAGCTTGACAGCGCTCGCCGCAGACGCTGGCTCAGATAAACAGTTCGAGCTTTGCCGCCCTTTGCTTGCTCGCCTCGCAGTACGAATGCCTCGCGCACGCCACCGCGTTCGTCGAACACGTCGTGCACCCGCAGCCCTGCGATCTCCTTGGCACGGAGCCCGGCGTAGAAGCTGACCATGATGATCGCTTCGTCCCGCGCTGGATGACGTCTGGTCCTGCAGTAGTGTAAAACACGTCGAAGCTGGGCTTCATTGAGCGTCTGCGCTTGGCGCATTGATCCCCTCCAAAACAACGAACTTCACTACAAACGACTGTAAAGTCTGAGGTTTTGGTTGGTCGACCGAAATCACGTCATGGCAATCCATTAATGATATCAATGGTTTAAGCGATAATCTCA
The DNA here is from genome assembly GCA_038749715.1 of Pseudomonadota bacterium. Classification (GTDB taxonomy): domain Bacteria; phylum Pseudomonadota; class Alphaproteobacteria; order Rhizobiales; family MH13; genus MH13. The sequence continues at coordinate 191,931 of JBCDHR010000004.1, read as the reverse complement.
TAGATTGTTATTTCTATGAGGTTTTATCGTTTGCCTGTCTCTGCTTCGCAGCGCCAGTGCGTTTTCAGCTCAACGTCCTCTTCGCTCGCGCTCATCGGACATTGTGCTTCAACGCAGGATCTGTTTCTCGTTGATGTTAGCCTTGCGACAGAAAGCGAAGCTCAACTGGTTGGTCGTGCATGGGATATGACGTCAGCCTCTACGGAATGGGCGATCTCTGTAGATCCTGATGTCATAGAGAGGCATCTTGCCTCTCATTGACTGTGGCCTCTCTGTGAGTCCCTCCGCCAGTGTTCGCGCACAACCAGTGTGATCTGGTAGCTGGGGTTACGCTGTCAGCTTTAGGTGCGTAGAGTTGTTCGCAACGCAGCGCCGCAGCACACGAACACCTGCGCTGCGGCACATATGAGGTACCGAGTAGCACTCGGCCTCCTATCTCATTCCTGCCACATAATCTTTTCCAAGCCCTTTGCGGCTTTGCTTGTTGGTCGGCCTCCGCTTTGGACCTCCCTGCGCTGACAAGATCTGCTGGCGACAACACATTGGTTGGCAAGCTCAATGTCGTTCGTGGAGCGCTTTGCGCGGATAAATACCAAGCGCCCTGCTAGTCGGGCGCTCAGCATCTGCAGCTATTTATCCAACGGAGGCCAAAACCATGCGAAAAACGGTTCTCAACGAGGTCTGTGAGTTTCTCATTGAACGCGAGCTCGTCGCCAGCGAAAGCGAGTTCAGCAGAGACTGGCTGTGCTGCGATGGTAGCTACATGCGCGGGCTGCGTTTTTGCGACAAGCTGCCAAGCGTGATGACCATCGCTGTCTGTGCCAGCAAGTTGGAACACTACGGGGCGAGGTTGCAGCGCAAGGGTGGCCACAGCGTGTTGTCGGACCGGCTACTCGAACTTAGCCAATCGTGCCGTGATCAAATCGAAGAGCGCGCACGAGCGAAGTGGATCACAGCGCTCGAAATCGGTTCTGCGGCCTAGAAGATCTCAGGTCACGGTTTCTCGCGATGGAGTACTTACCGTTTCAAGGTGGTGATTTTGCATCACCCAATCCGGCAATCGCCAGGATCATGCTGCCTCTAGTGAGCGCATAAAGTGCGCAGAAAATCACATGGTCCAAGCTTCATTTCATGCAGCAGACTGGATGCAGCCGTTGCCGTCCCAACGTTTCGTAGGCGCGACCGTCGAATGCGGGCCGTTATTGGCGGTTTTGAGGGAACTGCTTAGCCCGCGACAAACAGTTGACAGAGAGGGCGATTGGCATAGCGCGACGGCGCGTAAAGCTCCAACGAATGCCGACAATACGAGCACGTATCGTCAGCTTGTGGCGGCAAAGCAGCCATAAGCGCTGACCCATGTTTCAATGCTGATCTTCATTGGAAAGGAGATCAGTATGGCTGTCATACTTAGATATGCCGCCCCAAATCGTCCTTGGAATAAGGGCAAACTGATCGGTCAGAAACCACCCCTCAAGCCGCGGGAGGTCTGGGCTATCCGCGTCAGGCTTCAAATCGCCAATAGAAAGCACGATTTGGCGCTCTTCAATCTGTCGCTGGACAGTAAACTGCGCGGTTGCGACTTATTGAGCTTGAAGGTCTCAGATGTTCGCACTGGAGGTGAAGTTCGAAGCCGAACCAAGATCATTCAGAAGAAGACTGGCAATCCGGTCCAATTCGAGATCATGGATCAATCCCGTGATGCGATCCGCGATTGGTGTGAGTTCAATAGGCTGGAGCAATATGACTGGCTGTTCCCAAGCCGGAAGGATCGCAACCATCATCTTTCGACACGCCAATATGCCCGCTTGGTCGACGATTGGGTTCAATCCATCGGCCTGCGCCGTTCAGCCTACGGAACCCATTCGATGCGCCGCACTAAGGCGACGCTGATCTATCGCAAGACCGGCAATCTGAGGGCAGTCCAGCTACTTCTCGGCCATACCAAGATTGATAGCACGTTTCGTTATCTCGGCGTTGAGGTAGAGGACGCATTGGAACTGGCAGAGAGCATCGAGTTGTAGTCGCGCGGCAATCCTGCTCATGGCGGCGGCGGAGCAGCCGTTAGCTGATTGAACAGGTCCGGCGCTTTGCTGCCGTTCGCGGATCAACTCGATGCTGCAAGGCAACTGTGCGGAAGATGACGTTTACCACAAAAACCGAGTCCGCGCTGATGAAGGCTCCTAGCCTGAATACACGATGTGGTCCAACGGTGCGCCGGCATTCTTGAAATGCTTGCTGCTGCAAGTGACTGATAGGTGAGCAGAGAGTGTTCACAGGGAGCCTTTTTGGCGTCGAAGCCACGTGGCCAAAGAGTTGCCTATGCTTAATTCGTCAAGAACGAACTGACCCGCACCTGCGCTTGGTCGGTTTCCCAGCAGGCGGCGAGTTGCTCGGCGGTAGCACGCAAGACGGCCGCATCAATTGCCGGCAGACGCGACCGAATAAGCGATTTGGCACGTCGAACAGCCTCTGGACTTGCCGATAGCAAGTCGGCGGTGATGGTCTCCAGCTTCGCGTTCAGCGTTTCGGCGGGTGTAGGATGGTGCACGAGCCCGATCCGTAAAGCTTCACCGGCATCGAACCGATGCGCCGACAGGAAGCTGGCGCGGGCTTGAGATTCGCCGATTTTCGCAAGGACAAAGGGGCTGATCGTGGCCGGGATCAGACCAAGCCGCGTCTCCGTGAAGGCGAATTGCGCCGTGTCTACGGCAATTGCGATATCAGCGCAGGCAATAAGACCGAGCGCGCCGCCGAAAGCATGGCCGTTGACGCAGGCGATTACCGGCTTTGAGAGCGTATTGAGCGTCGCCAGCATTGTGGAGAGTTTCATGGCTTCGGCGATCCGGTCGTCCCGGCTTGCGGAAAATTGCGCCTGCATCCAGCCCAGATCGGCGCCGGAGCAGAAGGACTTGCCCTCTCCGGTCAGAACAATGACGCGGACCTTAGGGTCCTGCTCAAGGATCGCAATGGCCTCGGTCAGTTCCGCGATCATGCGTGCCGAAAGCGCATTGTGCTTGTCCGGTCGGTCGAGCTTTAAACGGCAAACGCCGTTCGCATCGGTTTTCAGCTTGATCGTCTCAAACATGCTCACTCGCCCTTTGCTTGATCCTGCGCGCGGTAGCGTAAGCGGCCTCCAGGGATGAACGGTCGATGCCATGGCCGTATCCCAGCCGGTCGAGTGCGTCGACAAGATGCTTGGTATCGAGATTGCCCGCGGCGCCCGGCGCATAAGGGCAGCCGCCAAGCCCTGCCATGGCGCTGTCGAAACATCTTAAGCCATAACCAAGGGCGCATTCGACATTGCCGACCGCATGGCCGCCAGTATCGTGAAAATGGCCGGCCAAGTGCCGCGCCGGTATCTTGGCGGCCAGAAAATCGAGGAGGTTTGCAACCTGTTCCTGCGTTCCCCGGCCGATGGTGTCGCCCAATGAGACTTCATAACAGCCTGTCTCCAAAAGGCGTTCGACCTGCGGCCGCACCATCTGTGGCGCGATGACGCCCTCATAAGGGCAATCGATGACGCAGGAAACATAGCCGCGCACCTTGAGACCGCTTCGCTGGGCCAAACGCACGACGGTACCCGCGCGGGCCAGCCCCTCGTCGATGGTGCAGTTGGTGTTCTTCCGGCTGAAGGTTTCGGAGGCCGAGACGAAGACTGCAATCTCGTCGGCACCGCCCAGAACGGCGCGTTCTGCGCCCTTCTCGTTCGGCGCCAGCGCCGCGTAGCTGATGCCACTGGCTTTCGTGATGCCGGCGAAGACTTCAGCAGCGTCGCGCATCTGCGGCACCCATTTTGGGCTGACGAAACTTGTGACTTCGATCGACGGAAAGCCGGCGCGGGACAGGAGATCCACCAACTCGATCTTGTCCTCAGTCGACACGAACCCTTTCTCGTTCTGAAGCCCGTCTCGAGGAGAGACCTCAAAGATGCGAACAAGCTCCTTCACGGCCGCGCCCGCCATGCAATGCCCTCACCGGTCGCGGGTTTAGCCGGTGCCGGTGTGTCGGGCTCCTGATCGATCCCGTTCACCCAAAATGGCGCCCGAACCGCGCGCAACGCGCCTTCGCTGGGATGATCGATCTCCTCGAAAAGGCCGACATCCCGTAAATGCGGGTCGCCCAGAAGATCGTCGAGCGTGTTGACCGGCGAACAGGGAATGTCGAGTGCGCGCAACACGGTGAGCCATTCGGCGCTGGTGCGTTCGGGCATGGCCTGCGCGACGACTGCGTAGAGTTCATCGATGCGCCGACCGCGTTTGGCGGCGTCCTGGACCCAGTCTGCTTCTGCCAGATCCGAATGTCCGATGAAGGTCAGAAAGCCCGCCCAGTGCCGGCCGTTGTAGGGCAGCACGCTGATATGCCCGTCCTTGGTGGCGAAGGGTTTGCGCAAAGGCGAGGTGATGCGGTCATAGCCGGTTTGTCCCAGCGCGGGCCGGAAGGTTTCGCCACTGAGATGCTCGGCCATCAGGAACGACGCCAGCCCCTCGAACATCGGCGCTTCGATGGTGCAACCCTTGCCGGTCTTGGCCTGCCCGATGACGCCCGCAAGCACCGCAAGCGCCAGATGAAGCCCGCCGATCTTGTCGCAGAGGATTGTCGGCAGGAAGCGCGGCTCGCCCTTTTCGTTGCCGTTCAAAGCTGCGATGCCGGACGCTGCCTGAATGATGTCGTCATAGGCGGGCAGGTCGGCGTTGCGACCACGGCTGCCATAGCCTGTGGCGATGCAGTAGACGAGGTGCGGATGGCTTTTTGCGATGTCGTCTGGGTCAAGCCCAAGCCGCTTGGCGGCCGCGGGCCGCATGTTGTGAACCAGCACGTCCGCCTCATCGAGCAGGCCCGAGAGACGGTCGCGATCGGATTTGTCTTTGAGATCCAGACACACAGAACGTTTGTTGCGGTTAAGGTTCAGATAGCCCGCTCCCATAGCCGGCGAACGGTTCGGTCCGACATGGCGGAAGATGTCGCCTGAAGGTGGTTCGACCTTGATCACATCGGCACCAAAGTCGCCCAGATATTGGGTGGCGAAAGGACCGAGAACGACCGCAGTCAGGTCCAGAACACGGACACCTTTGAGACAATCGTACATGGCTTTCTCCGTGGGCTCCTGCGGTCTAGCGCGCCAGAAGGTCCGGCAGGAACAAGCTGATCTCCGGCACCAGGATCAGGACGGCAAGCGCGACAAGGAGGACGAGCAGGAAGGGAAAGGACGCACCAACCACGCGGGTGATCGGCACGTTCAGCACACCGCTTGCGACGTAGAGCGACAGGCCAAAGGGCGGGGTGACCTGCGCGATCTGCATGGTGATCACCAAAACCACGTTCATGTAGATCAGATTGACTTCGGCGGCCTGTAAAGCGGGCAGCACGACCGGCAGCGTCAGATACATGATCGGCAAGGTGTCGAGGAACATCCCCATCACTAGCCAGAGCAGCACGACGATCAGGATCAGTTGAAGCTGGGTGAGTTCGGCTTCAACGGTCCAGGCGGCGATCTGCTGCGGCAATTGGGCAAAGGCGAGCGGTGAGGAAAACAAGAGCGCCGCAGCGATCAGGAGAAAGATCATGGAACTGTTGCTGACCGCGCCGCGCACCGCCTGACGATAGAAGTTGTGCCAGGTCATCTCGCGGTAAACAAAGAGCGAGACAAGGACGCCATACACACAGGCGACGGCTGCCGCTTCTGTCGGGGTGAACACACCGCCGTAAATGCCGCCAAGCACGATGATCGGCATGATGATCGCCGGGGCAGCCTTTAGCGTTGCATGGCCGCGTTCGCGCCAGTCTTGGCGCGGTTGCAGTTCGCGCTGCTGTTTGCGGCTCAGCAGCACACCAGTGATGCCCAGGGCGAGGCCGATAAGCGTGCCGGGTACGATACCAGCCATGAAGAGCACACCGGCATTTTGTTGCGCCAGCGCTCCATAAAGAACCATGAGGATGCTGGGCGGGATCATCTGGCCGAGCGTGCTGCTGACCGCCAGGAGCCCGGCGACGAATTCGCGGCTGTAGCCGGCGCGTTCCATGGGCGGCGTGGCAAGGGCGGATACGCCGGCAAGGGTTGCTGTGGTGGAGCCTGTGATCGCCGCGTAGATCATGCAGGTGACCACCGTGGTGAAGGCCATGCCGCCTTTCATGTGCCCGACATAGCTGTCCACGAGCTGGTAGATGTATTTGGCGGGCCCGCAATAGGCCATGACGTTGCCGGCCAGCAGAAAGAACGGCACGGCCAAAAGCACGAAGCTGTCTATGCTGCCGAACATGGCCAGCGGCACGCTGACTGCCGGCATGCCCATGGAAATGTGCATCAGGAAGATCGCGCTGAATGTCAGAGCAATCCAGATTGGCAGCCCGACAATGACAAGGCCGATCAGTATGGCAACGCCGACACTGATCATGGCGTGTCATCCAGATCGGTGGGATGGATTTGGTTGCTTTCTTCGCCATCGCGCTCGCGGGTGCCCGCTTTGAGAAAGTTTTGAACGGCCTCGATCATGATCACGAGGCTGAACAGGGCGAGAATGGCCATGGAAAGCGGCAGGATGCTGTAGGGCAGCCATTGGGGAAACTGGAGAGAGCCGGTGCGCATGCCGAAGCGGAACGTCTGCGCGGTCAATTGATACCCCCAGATGCAAGTCGCCGTGCTGACCAGCAAAGTGAGGCTTCCGAGTGCGAGCTTATGTATGGCCAACCGCCGGCCATGCAGTGCCGATGGCAATAAGTCGAGCGCGATATGACCATTGTTGCGTAAGACGGGGCCGGCGACGAGGAGCGCTGCCAGGATCGCAAGATAGCGTGCTGCTTCCTCGACCCATTCGAGTGAAAAGCTGAACCCATAGCGCATAACGACCGCCGCAAAGGCAAGCCCGACACTGGACAAAAGGCTGGCCCCCGACAGGAGGAACAGAAAGCTTTCCAGTCTTTTCAACGAGTTTTGCAAATCGATGTGCATTCTTTTGCGGGCGAACTGGGAATTCTAACGCGAATTTTTGCTACCTGTCCTATGCGTATCCGGTACGAGGTGCCGGTTTGTCACCTCGTACCGGAGGTGGACCTATTGTTCGAGCGTCACGCCTTGACCCAGGTCCAAAACCTCATCGACGAGTGCCTGACCGTCATCGCCGACCACTTCGACGAAGCGCTCGATCGCCCGGTCGCGAACCTGGTCGGTGAAGCGGTCCATCTCCTGGGTGCTGACCCAGCTTATGGTGACATTGTAGGGTTCTTCTTGCATCTCTTCGATGTAACGGTTCTCCAGTTCGATCACCTCGGCATAGGCGAATTCCTGGGTTTCGGGGATGACTTGTTCGACGATGATCTGTTGAAGATCCTCGGGCAGCGTTTCCCACCATTGCAGATTGGCGACGAAGGGAAGCCCATAGCTCGCATAGAAGGGTAGCGTCATATATTCGGTGTGCCAGCGCGCATCGTGATAATGCACCGGTGTTGTCACAAGCCCGTCAACGACACCTTGTTGCAGAGCCACCGGCACTTCGGCGCCAGCGATGGTCATGGGCGAGCCGCCCAGTTCGTCGATATAAAGTTCGCCCATCAGCCCGCCGGGATGTCGGATGCGCAGACCTTCAAGGTCTTCCAGCCGTTCCACGGGACGGACATTGTTGCCCACCAGCATGAAGCCGGTCAGCGTTGGGATATGGCCAAGGCGCATCAATCCGCGCTCGGCAAGTCGGCGTGACAGGATGTCCTCGACAGTGTCGCTTTCCATGACCCGGCGCATATGCTCGCCCTGACCGGGTGCCACTTTGATCAGGAACGGAATGTTCCATATGGCTTCTGCCGGGTCGACGCCTTCAAGGATCCCGCCCAGATTATAGGATGCCTCAACGGTGCCCGAGAGCACCATGGAAAACTCCTGAGTGATAGGGCCAAGCTGGGCGTTGGGGAAAATGGTGACCTCCAAACGTCCGTCGGAGTATTCTTCAACCTTCTCTTTAAAGAACGTCATGTTGCGACCGTGCTGGGTGTGCTCAGGATAGGCGTGCACGATGCGCATTTCATAGGTTTCTTGAGCCCACACCTCGCCGAAACCCAATCCGGTCGTCAGCGCTAAAGCAACGCTCGCAAATACTGCTTGTCTTGATAAGGTCATTGTTTTCCTCCCTGTCATCGGGCCCGTTCGGCCTCTGGTTGATTGGATTTTGCGCACATGTTTGGTGCGTCACTTGCAGGTGAACCCTCCGTCCACCGGCAATTCGATGCCGGTCACGAAGCCGGCGTCATCGGATGCAAGCCAAAGGACCGCGTGAGCGACCTCGTGTGGCTGGACCAGCCGACCAAGCGGCACGGCCGATGTGTATTTGTCTTCGGCAGCCTTGGCTGCTTGTGCCGATGCACCGCGTCCGGTGAAGCCGGTCTTCATCGGCGTTTCGGCAAGGCCGGGGCAGACAACGTTCACCCTTACATTGTCGGGTGCGAAGGTTTGAGCCAGCGATTTGGTCAGGCCGACCACGCCGAACTTGCAGCTGGAATAGACTGGTGACCACATCGAGCCGACCATACCGGATACCGAAGCGGTGAAGATGATCGATCCGCTGCCGCGTTTGCGCATATGACCAATCACCTCGCCGGCACCGAGCGTGGCTGATTGCATGTTCAGCGCCAGCGCTTGCTGATAGTCCTCGACATCGAGCCCCTCGATGCCGCCGGGTCCGGGAATGCCAGCATGGGCCCACAGAATGTCGATTCCACCCAGCAAATCTGCTGCCTCGTGGATCGAGCTGCGCGTCGGTTCGGGCTGGCTGAGATCAGCGGTGACCGTCATGAGACGATCATCACTGGGCGCCAGATCGGCCTTGAGCTTGGCGAGGCCATCTGCATTCAGGTCGATGGCGCATACTTTTGCGCCCTCGCTTAGGAACAGTTCGACGCCCGCCCGCCCCATGCCCGAAGCAGCGGCGGTGATAACAGCGAGCTTGTTGGTCAGTCTCATCGCGCGCCTTCCCTTCTAACTGGCGTAGGCATCGGGGAAGGTGCCGGTGGTGCTGATCACGGTGCAGCGTGTTTGAAGATAATCGTCGAGGGCCTCCAGCCCGTTCTCGCGGCCCCAGCCGGACGCCTTGAAGCCGCCATAAGGGGTGGACCAGCGGATGTAGCGATAGGTGTTCACCCAGACGATGCCGGCCTGGATTTTCGATGACACTCTATGAGCGCGACCTACATCAGAGGTCCAAAGGCCTGCTGTCAGCCCGTACGCCGTATCGTTGGCCACCGCGATCGCTTCATCTTCATCATCGAAAGGAATAAGCGCGGCAACGGGGCCGAATATTTCCTCGCGGGCGATGCGCATATCATTGTTGACGCCGGCGAACACGGTTGGTTGGACAAAGTACCCGTCGCCCAGTCCGGCGGTCTCCACGCGGCTGCCGCCGGTGACGAGTTCAGCGCCTTCATCGCGGCCAATGCCAATGTATTTCAGTGTTTTGGTAAGCTGGTCGGCGCTCGATTGTGGACCCATATGGGTGGTCTCATCGAGCGGCATGCCAACCCGCACTTTGGCAGCCCTTTGGGTGAACGCCTCGACCACACGATCATAAATGGGGCGTTGTACCAACACGCGTGAGCCGAGTGCACAGCTTTGGCCGCACAAAGTCCAGGCAGAGTTGGTTGCTGCGTTTAGTGCTTGCTCGATGTCAGCGTCAGCAAACAGAATGTGCGGGGACTTTCCGCCCAGCTCGAATGTATACTTTTTGAGGCTGTCGGCACCCTTTTTCAGGATCGCACGGGCGGTGTTGCCCTCGCCGGTAAAGGCAATCTTATCAACACCCTCATGGGCTGCGAGCGCTTCGCCGGCACCGCCGGCGCCATAACCAGGCACGACGTTCAAGACGCCCGGGGGGAAACCGGCTTCTTCAAAAATGCGCGCCAGTTCCAGCGCTGTCACCGGTGTCTGCTCGGCCGGTTTGAGAACCACCGTGCAACCGGCCGCGAGCGCAGGGCCAAGCTTCCAACATGCCGACATGAGGGGCACGTTCCAGGGGCAGATGGCACCCACCACGCCCAAAGGCACGCGTGTTGTGAAGGCATGGACGCTGTCGTCCATCGGGATCGTCGCGCCGTGGTTCTTGTCGGCAAGCGATGCGAACCAATGATAGTAGTTTGCGTGCGCGCCGATGTCGACGCGGGTCTCGCGCAGTGCACGGCCGGAATCGCGGGTTTCGATCTCGGCCAGACGCGAGGCATTTTCCTTATAAAGATCGGCGAAGCGGCGAAGGATAGCTGCCCGCTCCCAGCCTGCCATCTTGCCCCAGGGTCCTTCCAGAGCCTCGTGGGCCGCAGCCACGGCGCGGTCGATATCGCGCTTACCGCCATAGGCGACCTTCGCCCAGACTTGACCGGTCGCCGGATCAACGCTGTCGATCATGCCGCCATCTTCGGATGGGACCCATGCGCCACCGATGAAGAGCATCGGATAGTCTTCGTGTTCCGCGCGCGTTTGATGCGTCGCATCTAGGGCTGGAATGCTCACCCTTTACCTCCCAAAATTCTTATTTTTGAATTTTTTGATCACAAATGTGAATTTGTCAACGGCGCGATCTGAATGTTAACTCTGATTGACTGTCTCTTTAACCATATGATTTATATAAATTATTTCTGTATCTTGTGACTCGATCACGCGTGTGGGTGCATGACGCTAGCGGAACTATTCATGTATGTGACTTTTTCTTGCAATATTTCGAACCCTGGATAAGGATGATTGTTCGAGACGACTGGAGGCGAGCGTGCAGGTACGGCAAGCGGCGAATGTGATCGATCTGTTGGAGTTTTTTGCCGCGCGCGGCCACCCCGCCACGTTGGCGGAAATCGCCGATGGTCTGGAATGGCCGCGGTCCAGCACCTTCAATCTGGTCGGTACGTTGGTCAGCAAGGGCTATCTTTATGAACCGCGCTATCGTGGTGGTTATTATCCAAGTCCGCGATGGCATTCGGTGGCGGTCACCTTGGCGGAGAATGACCCCCTCCCAGATTCCGTTCGGCAACTGGCTGACACGATCGGTCGCGAGACTGGTGAGACGACCGCGATCGGGTCTATGTCAAGCCAATCAATCATGTTCATCCATGTACGCGAATCTCGCCAGCCGATCCGCTACAACGCCGAGATCGGCACGACCGTGCCGCTGCACGCCAGTTCGGCCGGACGGGCAATTCTCTCGCAAATGTCGCTCAAGGAGCGTGAAGCGTTTTACCGAAAACTCAGTTTTGAAAAGTATTCCGACACGACGCCGATGAGTGTGGCGCGCATTGAGGACGATCTGCGCGAGGCAGAAAAGCGCGGCTACCACCAGAGCGATTCTGAATACATCACCGATCTGGTTGGTGTTGCGATGCCTCTGCCACTTGGCTCGCGGCGCTTGTCCATCGTGGTGGCGGGACCTTTGTCGCGATGCCTCAAGCGCCGGCCGATGATTGCGAAAACCATCATCGCGGCAATGCAGCGTGAAGGGTTTCCAATCGAGCTGCCGTCGGCATCTGCCAGTTGAGAGTGAACGACATCAAGGTCTGACGCATCACGATTTTGGCTCGGTAGACGACAGAGCACTCCGGATTGTTGATCACCGTGAGCGCTAGGCGGCTTTCAGTCCACGGCTATAACGGAAGTAGAGAACGCTGGCTGTCACAACCGCACCTGACAACAGATAAAGGGCTGACGCCCACAGCCCAAAGGCGGCAGTAAGAGCGATGCCGACAAGCGGCGCGAAAGCCGCCCCGACGATCCACGAGAGATTGGTGGACATCGCCGCGCCCGAGTATCGGTACCCTGGTTTGAACCTGGTCGGAGCAATCGCGCTGGATTGACCATGGGCGAGACCCAGCAGCAAGAACCCTAGCAGGATGTAGATCGACGGGTAGCTGTCGAGGGTCGGAACCGTAAGGCAGAGGAGCGCGATCAACGCTGTACAAACGCCAAGCACTCTTGGTCGTCCATAACGGTCGGAAAGAACGCCAGATGCCACGACCGTGCAGACGGACAATGCGCCCCCGATCAGTTGCAACATCAGGATGTTGGTGATGTCGCCGTCGCCGTAAAGCAGCACGTAGGCGAGCGGGAAAACGGTGACCATGTGCAGCAGCGCATAGCTCGCCAAGGGCATCATGGTTGAAATGAAAATCGGACGCCATTGGTCGCGGAACAGCGGCAAGATGGGAGCTGGCTTCACTGGTATCCGATCAACGCCGAAGTCTGCCGTCAGCAAGCGCAGTCGGGCGAACAATGACACAACATTGACGGCCATGACGCCGAAGAAGGCAAAGCGCCAACCGAACTGTAAAAACTCTTCGGTCGTCAGGAAGCCATGCAGCACGAAAAACAACGAAGCAGCGACGCAAAAGCCGATTGGCCCACCGAGTTGGGGAACCATTCCGTAGAGGCCCTTGCGGCCATCCGGCGCCGCATTTTGAAGCTGAAGCGTTATGCCGTCCCATGCGCCGCCAAGGCCCAAACCTTGCGCGATCCGTAGGCCAGCTAGCAGCGCGGGAGCCACCCAACCCAGGGTCTCATAGCCAGGCAGCAGACCAATAGCGACGGTCGCGCTGCCATAAATCATCAAAGCGAGCGCGATTTTCCCCGCCTGGCCGATTCGGTTCTGCAATTGCCGACCAATGATGCTGGCGATCGGCCGCGCCAGGAAGGCGAGCGAGAAGATCGCGAAAGACAGCATCGTCCCGGTCACGGGATCGTAGGTCGGAAAAAACAGCGTCGGAAAAACGATGGCCGATGCAATCGCATAGACGAAAAAGCCGAAGTAATCGGTCACACGCGCCATGATCACCGTCGTGACAACTTCGTCGATGGTCACGGTGTGTGAGGAATGATGGGCCGGGTTGGCAGTTTGCTGGCTCATCAATGCCAACCTTATCGTTCTAAGTGCAGATGAATCATAAGAAATAAGCTCCGACAAATCGGGCTTGCAACCCGGCCATAATGCACACTTCGATGCTGCCGTCATACGCAGATGCACAGATTAGCCGACGCCGTCCTTTTTGCTACGGTCTGTACCAACAATACGAAGAAGCTGCGTGGGAATCGGGTCCATGCGCTGACTGATTGAGATAGTCGATGAAGCGGACCCGAGTCTTTTTTTGCGCCTTGGCAGCCTTGGCCTTGAGCGGTTGCAACCTGGTGGTGATGAACCCATCAGGCGACGTTGCGCAGCAGCAAGCCGAGTTGATCATCTACTCCACGGTCCTGATGTTGATCATCATCCTTCCGGTGATGGCCCTGACGGTTTTCTTTGCCTGGCGCTACCGTGAGTCAAACAAAGAAGCCTCGTACGAGCCCGATTGGGATCATTCGATCAGTCTGGAAATCGTCGTCTGGTCTGTGCCGCTTGCCATCATCATTTGTCTTGCTGGCCTGACGTGGGTCGCGACCCACCGCCTCAATCCCTATGACCCGCTGCGCCGAATCTCCGCAGAACAGCCAGTCGATCCGACCGTCGAGCCACTGATCGTGCAGGTCGTGGCGATGGATTGGAAGTGGCTGTTTCTCTATCCCGAGCAGGGCATTGCAACCGTCAACCAGGCGGCAGCCATTGTTGATCGTCCAATCGAGTTTCAGCTCACCTCCGACACGGTGATGAACTCGTTCTACGTGCCTGCGCTTGCGGGGCAGATCTATGCGATGGCCGGCATGCAGACCGAACTCAACGCGGTGATCAACCAGCAGGGCACATACGAAGGCTTTTCAGCCAACTACAACGGCTTCGGCTTCAACGATATGCGTTTCGACTTTCTCGGAGTCGATGCAGCTGGGTTCGACGCTTGGGTTGAAGGCATCAAAGCCTCCGATGCCTCATTAGATCGCGACGCCTACATGGCGTTGCAGCCGCCAAGCGTTGTTATTGCCGAAAGCGAATTTTCCAGAATCGCCGACAACATGTGGGACCGCATCGTCAACATGTGTGTCGATCCCAATGATCTATGCCGCGATGACATGATGATGGTCGACGCTTTGGGCGGTGGCGGTGTTGCCGGCTTGATCTATCGCGATCTCTTCCGCGGCATTTGCTCTGTCGACGATCCCGGAGCACTCCTCGCCATCATCCGGCCTGAGCTTCAGACGCTGGTCGAGGAACTGAACACACAAGCATCGCTCGCCAGTGACCCCGGCGGCCAGCTTCAAGACATTGAACCCCTTTAAGCGAAGGCGATAATTTTGGCCGACACGACTGGTTATGGATATCGCCTCGTCACCGAGGTGGACCCGATCTTTGGCAAGCTGACGCTGCAAGCCTTTCCGTTCTATGACCCCATCATTTTCGGCACGTTTATCGTTGTCGTCATTGTTGGTGTCGGCGTTCTGGCGGCGCTGACCTACTTCCGACTATGGGGCTACCTCTGGAAGGAATGGCTCACATCGGTGGACCATAAAAAGATCGGGATCATGTACATGATCCTGGGTCTGGTGATGCTGGTTCGAGGCTTTGCGGACGCTGTGTTGATGCGTCTGCACCAAGCCATGGCAGCCTCTGGCGGCACCGGTTATTTGGACAGCCACCACTACGATCAGATCTTTACCGCGCACGGGACGATCATGATCTTCTTCGTGGCGATGCCGTTCGTTACGGGGTTCATGAACTATGTCATGCCGCTTCAAATCGGCGCGCGAGACGTTGCGTTTCCCTTCCTCAACAATCTGAGCTTCTGGCTGACCACATCAGGTGCCGTCCTGGTCATGATCTCGCTGTTCGTTGGCGAGTTTGCCGCCACCGGTTGGCTTGCCTACCCACCTCTTTCAAACGGCGAGTTCAGTCCAGGCGTTGGTGTCGATTACTATCTGTGGTCGCTCAACATCGCTGGCATTGGAACGACGCTTTCTGGCATCAATCTCATTGTCACATTGGTGAAGATGCGCGCGCCCGGCATGACGTGGATGAAACTGCCGGTGTTCTGCTGGACCTCGCTGTGCGCCAACGTTCTGATCGTGGCGTCGTTCCCGGTCCTGAGCGCGACGTATGCTCTTCTGACCGCAGACCGTTATTTCGGCACGCAGTTTTTCAATGCGGAGCTCGGCGGCAACCCGATGATGTACGTGAACCTCATTTGGATATGGGGTCACCCCGAGGTCTACATTCTGATCTTACCGATCTTCGGGATCTATTCGGAGATCGTTCCGACGTTCACCAGCAAGCGCCTGTTTGGCTACACCTCGATGGTCTACGCCACCTGTGTGATCATGGTGCTGTCCTATATCGTCTGGCTGCACCACTTCTTCACCATGGGCGCGGGCGCCAACGTGAACTCGTTCTTCGGGATCACGACGATGATCATTTCGATCCCGACGGGCGCCAAGATCTTCAATTGGCTCTTCACAATGTACAAGGGGCGAATCCGCTTCGAAGAGCCCATGATGTGGACGGTTGCCTTCATGCTGACCTTTGTGGTTGGCGGCATGACGGGCGTCCTTTTGGCCGTCCCGCCGGCAGACTATGTGCTGCACAATTCGCTGTTCTTGGTGGCACACTTCCACAACGTTATTATCGGCGGCGTCGTTTTCGGTGTCTTCGCAGGCATCGTCTATTGGTGGCCGAAAGCCTTCGGTTTCCGCTTGGCACCATTCTGGGGGAAGGTCAGCTTCTGGTGCTGGGTCACCGGATTCTGGCTGGCGTTCATGCCGCTTTACGTTCTTGGTCTCATGGGCGTTACGCGGCGGCTCAGCCAGTTTGAGGACACCGCCTATTCCATCTACTTCGTGATTGCGCTCATCGGCGCCCTGTTCGTCGCCGCCGGCATTGTCGCCTTCCTGATCCAGATGGCGGTCTCTATCCTCAACAGGGAAAAGCTGCGCGACACCACCGGCGACATCTGGGACGGGCGGACGCTCGAATGGTCCACCTCGTCACCGCCGCCAGCCTACAATTTCGCCTTCTCTCCTCGGGTCCACGAACTTGACGCTTGGCACCACATGAAAGCCTGCGGCTACAGACCGCCAGAGGATGACTTCGTGCCGATCCATATGCCGAAGAACACATCGAGCGGGATCGTCATCGCTGGCATTCTCACCGCATTCGGCTTCGCGATGGTCTGGAACATTTGGTGGCTTGCCGGTCTGACCTTCGTTGCGTCGCTGCTCTACAGCATCAGCCATACCTTCAATTACAACCGCGATTACTACATCCCATCTGACGAGGTGCGCGACACCGAACGCGCGCGCCTTGGCCTACCCAAAACACCCATGCCAGAGCCGGCGGAGTAGGGGTGACCACCATGCACACGCAAGCCCCGATCGCCTTCTACGAGCGCGAAGATCCGCATCACGGCGATGACCATCAGCATGAAACTGGCACCATGCTCGGTTTCTGGATCTACCTCATGAGCGACTGCCTCATCTTTGGGGTCTTGTTCGCGGTCTATGCCGTCATCGGACAGAATTATGCAGCCGGCCCAGCACCAAGGGATCTGTTCGAAATCGAGCTGATCCTGATCTCGACCTTCGCGCTCTTGTTCTCTTCCATCACCTACGGCATCGCAGTCATCCAGATGCAGGCTCGTCGGCAATTGGCAACGGAGATCTGGTTGGTCATAACCGGACTTTTCGGTCTGGCCTTCCTGGCGCTGGAGCTCAAAGAATTCAGCCACCTCTGGCATGTCGGCGCCACACCGATGGCAAGCGGCTTCCTGTCTGCGTTCTGGACGCTTGTCGGAACACATGGGTTGCACGTCACGGCCGGCTGCATCTGGCTTTTTGTGTTGTTGGCGCAAATCCAGATGCACGGACTGACGCCGGAAAATGTACGCCGTGTCATGTGTCTCAGCCTGTTCTGGCATTTCCTCGATCTGATCTGGATCGGCGTTTTTTCCTTTGTCTATTTGACGGGAGTTCTCCTGTGAGCAGCCAAACGACGACGGTCGATGATCATGGTGGACAGGGTCCGAATGACGACCATGACCATGGCGGGATGCACGCCTCCTATCGTTCCTACTTCATTGGGTTTGCGCTCTCTGTTTTCCTCACTGTCATCCCGTTCTGGTTGGTGCTTGGCGAACCGCTCGACAACACAACGCTCGCCATCGGCATCATCTTCGTGTTCGGCGCCATTCAGATCATGGTGCACATCTACTACTTCCTGCATGTCACCGTGAAAGCCGAGGATGGCTGGCAGGCCATGTCATTGGGCTTCACCTTCATGCTGGTCGTGATCGTTTTGGCAGGCTCAATCTGGGTCATGTTCCACTTGCAGGAGAACATGATGCCGGCCCATGAGCAGATTGAACGGGTCCGCAATCTTCCATGATCGAGGTGGAGCAAACCCAAAGGCCATTCTGGCTGGACATGGTGATTTTGGGGTTTGCTGCGATCATTTTTATCACGCTGCTTGGCCTTGGCACGTGGCAAGTCCAGCGCTTGTCGTGGAAGCTTGAGCTGATCGAAACGGTGGAGGCTCGGGCCTTTGGACCTCCTGTTATGCCGCCTCGCTATGTTTCAGACGCGCAGGAGCATATCTACCAAAGGGTCGTGCTCTCCGGCACATTCAGCCACGATCTGACACAGCGCGTGAAGGCGGTAACCGAACTTGGTCCTGGCAGCTGGATTATGACACCTCTGATGACGGACAACGGCACATTCTGGATTAACCGTGGATTCGCTCCAACCGGCTTGACGGCGTCCGAGATCGATCGTCCAGCTGGCAACCTTTCCATCAGCGGCCTGCTTAGGGCGAGCGAACCAAACGGAACGCTTCTTGAAAAAAACGATCCCGTACATGGGCGTTGGTTTTCCCGCGATCTAGCGGAGCTTTCGGATGCTGTCGGTATCGAACCGGCGGAAGGTTACTTCATAGACGCCGATCATGTGGGGGCCGATGCGTCCTGGCCGCGCGGCGGCCTGACCAAGCTTGTCTTCCGTAACAATCATCTGGCCTACGCGATCACCTGGTACGCGATGGCGATGCTTTTCCTTGCAGCCATTGTCTGCGTTATCGGCGAACGCTTACGGCAGAGTGCAGCAAAGTCGCTTGATCCGATGGCTCAATCGGGCGGCCCTTCCTAGGAAACATCCCTACGTATTTGATGGGGCGTGCGCGGTTGATGTGTCACGGCTAACAGTTGGCTTCCTATAACCTGCCTTTCAGTTGCAACTTTTGATGCAGCGGAGTGCGGACCTTAGAGATGGTCAAACATGCCGACATCCCTACCGACCCCGCAAGGCGCTTCCAAGCCCTGGAATCGCCCTCACCAAAGACGCGAAAAGCCCACAAGGTCCGCAAAAGCGAAGCAGCGTTCAAAGGCGCCAAGTTTGTGGAGCGATGTCGTTGGCTTTCTGCTTATCGCCTTGATCACGCTCGTCTTGGTTGCCCGGGCTGATGCCTCAACGGACGACCAAAGCGGTTACTTTGCGAAAGTCCTCTTCGACGTAGTGCCATGTTGCGTTGCGGTGTCGCCGGACGTCCGCTTTGGGGATAAAGCAGCGATGACGACCTTCAATACTCCTCCGCTAGCATGATCGTCAGCATCCTTGCTGTAACGGCTGGGTCGCTTGGGTCTGGTGAGTGCATGGTGAGATCGACATCGTAGGCGTCGATCTTCCAGAAAACTGTATGACCGGCGTGATAGAACGCACCAAAGTCATGCTCGCCGTACGGGTCATTGGCGGGGGTGAAGCTGTCGAAGGCGCGGACCTTTGCAAGGACCGTGTCGAGGTTATCCATCGCCTGCACACCGGGTGTGATGAGCAGGCGACAGTCCTTGAGGAGTGGTGCGGACGTGATCGTTCAGTTCCCTGATCCGTCACGTCCGCTGATCTACTAGGCCGCTTTGCTTGGGCTGTGTGTGGATTTGCGCGCCGTCGCTTGGGCGAGGGCGTCGTCCAACTCTCCCGCCCCTACAGCGGCTTTTAGAGCTTTGAGCACCGCTAAAACGTCTTCGAGCTTGCTGACGCCCACAGCGTTGTCAGTGCCGTTTATAAGAACCACACGCGCGCCATAGCGGCACTGTACGTACCATCTGCCTTCCTGCTCGAAGAACCATGGGTTGATGCGGCGCTGGGTCTTGACCTCGACCCGTTCGCCTTCCTCGTTGGTCTGCCACTTGGCGCGTTCGACCGTGTAGTCCTCGCCTTTCAGTCGCGCTGCATGCACCAGCATCTGCTCCTCAATGGCGGCTGCCAACTTCTCGCGCCGCTCCATTGCCGGATCGCGCTGCGGTCCTGCCCGCTGCACCGTCTTGAATGCCAGTTTGGATAAATGCGCCATGTCTGCCTCCTGCATCACTGTTGATGCTGGCAGCGTATGGTCAGACTTCTGTTTGGACGACCGAAAATGGTGACCAAATGGCGGTTGCAAGAGGGAAGGAATGTCTCAATAATAGGGGCCGCTAGCGGCAACTAGCGACCCCCAATCGTGTCTTGCTTTGGATGGTTTAGGCAGCTTGGGTTTCTGGATCGCTTTCGGTGTCGTTGCTGCTATCTGGCGACGGCACCGATTGCGTAGCTTGCACCAGCTTCAAACGGTCCTCTTTGGACATCGCTTTCAGGGCTTCGAGCGCTTCTTGCTCGTTCTGATCGACGATACGCTTGCCGACTTTGGCCAGTGCAGCTGAGATGAGCGTCTCATCTTTCAGGCCAGCTACGATGCTCGCTTGGTTGCCCGCATCAACACGCACAACGGCGAGCGTGTAGTTGTGATCGCCATCTGTGCTTGGCTGCAGATCACCAGTCGCCGCGAAGGATGCGCCGATAGCCGTGGCTGTCGAAAGCGCTTGCTTGGCGATCGCCTTGTTTTCCTCGATCTCCTGTTTCCGGGACTTGCCATTCTTCGCGTTGCGCCGGATTTCATCTACGCCGCCTTCCTTGCGCACGAACTCTGCAAAAGACGTGTCGCCGTTGAATGCCTTCTTCGCGTAGGTCAGCACGGCCACATAGGTGTCGAGCTGATCTATCTTTCCCAAGACAGCGGTGAGCACCTTCCGCTCTAGACTGGCACTGGCGTTGAAGCTGTGGCCCTTTTCTTTGAGCATCTCGGTGAATGCGCTGCGCTCTTCCGACGTGCCTTTGCGCAGCTTCGCAAGCAGGTCGTTGCAGTCGCCCAGCAGCAGGTAAAGCTCATTGTCGGATTGAAGGCGTGTGCCCTCGATCCAAGCAGAGCCTTTGAGGCAAAGTTGGTCAAACTCAGCTTCATAAGTAGTGGTGGGGGTGATGTTAGTCATAATGTTGTTTCTCCATAGAGTAAGGGTTTGCTGCAACGACGTGTTGCAGCATTGAGGTAACGCTTTGCAGCATTGGAGTGCGCGCTGGATTGCGAACACAACAAAATGGTCTCACGGATTTCCAGATTTGCAACAAAAATGTTTTGGGAGAGGTTCGGGATGGCCCATTACACGGCAGCTTTGGCAAACTGAGCTGCTCGCAAAGCCATTGTTTTTACGAGATTATTGTCGACCGTAAATCATGCCTGGAGTGGGTCGATTGACACCAAAAAAATTTTATGAATGCGTCGAACGGTAGTGGCAAAACGCGAAAAAAAGAGCGCTGAATCGCACTGTGGACAGCGTGATTTTTCCGACTGTGGTGACCACAGCGATAGGGAGGAATAGGGTCGCCACAGCGTTCCCAATCACTGTGTCCAACACAGCAATGCCCCTAAACCCGCGCACATAAAAAGCCGCTCGTTTGAGCAGCTTGTATCGCCTCAACTTATTGGTGTTGTCAGTCCCGCAAGTGCTTCTAATCAGCACGTGCATCGATCAAAGCCATCAAGCCTTCTCGCGCATCACGTACTCCATCTGTGCAAGCGTGCTTCGGTCGTGCAGTCGCAAAGCTGTCGTCGCCCTTAAGCGCTTGCCATCAGCCGACATATACAATCGCTCAAACACACGTCCGTGTGCCTGTCATATATGTCGTTTCCTACGTGATTAGTGTTTTCGTTCGTTTCGTTTGAACTGCTTTGAACGCTTGTGTGTAGCGTTGTGCAGCTTGCAAAACGATGCTTTCACGCATGCGAAGAACAACGCCATCCTGCAAAGCACGGCGTCTTTTTGCATCCTCGCACGCCGCTAGCTATGAGCATCGCTCGTCTTAAACAGCGCTTAGTCCAGTCCATCCATCACGCAACGAAGCAGGTGTAGAGCGGCGTCAGCGCGTCGTAGCAGCGCAGTTCCTTCCACCCGTATCCCGCGCGCCGCCTGTTGAGCCCCATATTGTCCAACAACACCAAGTCGCGTGCACCTACCGTAAGCCTAAGCCAAAGCGGTTCCGCATGACGCTTTATCTCTCGGTAATGGTGCCAGGCTCGACCTTTAATGAAGAAATGGATGTGCGTGTTTGCTCGCAAGCGTCCTTCTTCTGCAAACACGTGCCGTTGCAAGCGCACGCCCTCATGCACCTTGCGTCTGCGCAATATCGCCAAGTCCAGCGCATTGAAAAAGCGTCGTGCGTTGCGTTCGGCTTGCTCCAACGTCACCATGTCGCCTTGCGAGTACGTTGCCGTCCCAAACAGCCAAAACCGCTGCGTTAGCGTCCACAAAGCTCCAGCATTCCGGCACTTGCTAACCTGTTCATACTCGCTTGCCACCTCGTTCCAAGTCCTCGTCGCGTGGTAGCGCGCACGTCGGCGCACTGCCCAAGTGTATTTATCAACCCGCGCGAAAAACGAGGGTTTAGGCTGGCGATGTGAGGGGTAGGAAAAGGTCCTTAGCTTGTGCTTGGAAACGGGGCAGGTGAGTGCAAATAACTGGTGGCGCAGTCTGTTGGTTTGTAGCGCATTCTGTAGCGCACCGACTTATGGCGTCTTCACCTGCGCTCTAAAGCATTGAGAACATTGACGTATTGCAGCTTTCGGTTGCGCCGCATGTCATCATAATCCGCGTGTCGGGGGTTCAAGTCCCTCCTCCGCTACCAACATCTTACTGATTTCACTATATTATTTATCATATGCTCAATTAGGCGGTGTCGAAAGTGGCTAGCATAGCGCAGCCAGTGCGCCTTTTTCCCAAGTGGATAACCCGTCCAGCAAAACGCGCCTAGCACAGTGCTAGCAAAGTTAGCAGCGAAACGCAGAAAATGCGGTTCGCGCGCCCTGCTTGGACGCAGCTGTGCTCGTTTTTCGTAGGATGAAGCCGCTAGTGCGTTGAATTTGAACGTGAATATCTGTGCAAATTTCTGGTGGCTGGCTTTGTCCATCGCGGGACGCGGCACTACATTGCGCGTATGGCCAGCGATCCACACAAACCACCCTATGCAATTTATCAGCCCAACGGCAGCAAAAAATGGTGGGTGCGCTTTTCCGTTAAAGGGCAGGGGCAACAGCGCATCGCGCTGGGCACGTACGATGAGGCGGAAGCCGAACGCCTCGCTTTAGCGAAGTACCATGAGACGGTTGGGATCGCTGCTGCGGGCTTAAGTGTGACGCGCAAGAGCTTTGCAGCGATTGCTGAGGAGTTCATCGAAGAGCTCGCGTTCGCTGTCGAGCGTGGCGACAAGGAGCCTTACCAGCTCAAGCAGTTCCCACCCATTATCCGCCGCTACTTCGTTGGGTATTTTGGCGAGAAGCTCAAGAAACAGTCCATGAGCGCCATCACTGGCGAGGACATCGAAGCCTATTGGCGCTGGCGCTACGACTACTGGACCAAGGGTCCGGGCAGGCACCAACCTACATTCGGTATGAGCGCGAAGTGATGAAGGATACTGGTCCCTCGAAGATCAGCATCAGGCGACCTGCCAAAGAGACCGCACCCTCACAAAGCACACTCAACAAAGAGAGGATGTTGTTGAAGCAGCTTTGGGAGTTTGCGCTGGACAGGAAGTATGTCCTCGAACTTCCTCCCATCAAACTTCAGAAGTCCGAGAAGCGTGCTCGCAAAGAGATGCCCGACTTCACCCTCCAGGAGTTTTTGCACCTTACGGACATGAGCATGGAACGGATCGCCGAGGCAGAGGAACAAAAACCTTTCGCGCGACTGCATATCGATCGTGTCAAGCTGCACGCCTACATCATGATCGCTGGCTTTACTGGCATGCGATCGACTGAGCTGAAGAACCTCAATTGGGGCGACATTGGTGAACGCACAGTCGAGGTCGAGCCCGGCGTGAAGTACCCAGCGATCGTTCTTCAGGTGCGCGGCAAAGGCAAAGAAAGAGAGATGGTGCCACTGCCGGAGGTGCTCACACACCTCAATCTGCTGAGGAACCTCTTCCAGCTTGAGTTCAAGCGCGAACCGGAGAGCAAGGATCCTGTGTTCTTCAACCATGACGGCAAGTGGATGGACAGAAGCGGGACTCGCTTTGGATTAATCGCGGTTTTGAAGTCTCTGTATTCGGCGACATCGGATAGTGATTGATCTGTTCGGGAGGAGCCGATTGACAGCCAGCAATGGCCCGCTAATTCGGCCAGGGTGGCTCATATGACCAGTTGGTGGCCCGTTCATGCCAAGCACAGCCAAGGGACTGCGTCGCTCGCTTTGACTTCGGATCTCGCGGTGCGTCTAACGTCTGCGAAGCACAAGATGCAACAGCTCTGTCCTTGACTGTAATTGGCGGCCTAAGCGTCACGCGCAAGAGCTTCGCAGAACCGTGCGGCGATGCTCGGCTGCGTTTGAAACTTTTAAAGACGTGCCGAAAATGACATTAGTTAGATCGAGATCGCCAATTGTACGTGTCCTCACTTCGATCTCATTGGACAATCTCTTATCTGCCAATGCAGTGGAATCGACGTTAAAGCTAGCCAGGTGCACGGAGCGGGAGATCACCAAGTTCGCGGTCAGCAATGAAGGGCAATATGTCCAGCTCTCGCAACCTGTGCGTCGCTTCCAGCGCTATCTGAGCATCTGATACATATTCTATTGCAAGCATGCGCACGCCGGCAGCTTGCGCGATGCGTAGCCTCGAGTGGCTCCACTCTATGTCGATGGGATCGTTGGGCACATTGTGCCCGTCCAGACCCGTCAGAAGGCTCTCTTTGTTGTGGGCATCAATGAGGGCAAGATACTCCGGCACCTCGATAAGCAGCTCTGCATTTTGCGGCAAAAGAAGGAAGCCTGGATGTTCACTTCTGGCAATGTTTGCAATCTGTTGGACAAACTCCACCATGTCGAGGATTCCAGTAGAGCGTTCAGTCGCCCAGTCGTCATAGGCGTCCACGCGATCAAGAAGTGCGCCATCGAAACCCATCCTTAGGATGCGTTTGAGAAGCGAATCTCCGGCATTTGCGACCACGGCTTGCCACTCTGCTCGCCAGTAGTGGACATTCACAGAGCCTGGCCAATTGGGGTTGGGATGACCAACCCAATCCGGTGAGTTTTCCCGCCAGGCCTGTGGCCAATACCAGCGATTGATGTCTGCTTCGCCGACCGGAAGATACCCTAGGACAAGCCGCCGACTGCCATCTGGCTTGCGTTTTAGAGCCTGCATTTCCTTTGGGGTGATGAACCTATCCAGCCAATCGGCAAGGCTTGGATCAAGAACAATCAGGTCAAGGTCGCTCGCAATGATCGCATCGACATCGACATTCTGGTACTGGCATCCCCAAAATCTAGCGTCGTGCAGGAGCTTCCGTGCTTGGATGCTCGAAAGGCGGTCGCCGTCTGCCTCTGCATTCGCCCATCTAGCAAGGAACGGAGCAGACAGCGCAGAACCTACAAGTGCTCGGCGTAGAAGGTCGATCTGTCTCATTGGCTGACGCTGGGCTGCGCGCGGATGTTCACCACGTCGCCAGGAGCGAGCTGTGTAAGGTCGCTTGCAGTCAATGTCGTTGGCCCATCAAGCGTTCGACGGACCACGCTGATGAGGGGAGTTGACCCCTGCGATAGGCTGGATATGGAAGCGTCCAAGGCATCTGCGGCAATGCTCGCATTGGTAACGGTTCCTTCCAGCTGCTCCAACTCTTCCTCGGTCTTGATCAGGGTTTCGGCGATTAGGGCGTCCCGTTGCAGTCGGAAGTTGGATTGAGCAGCCTCTGCTTCAGTCAATCGGCGTTGCGCCTCCAAGGCAGCCGTTGTCATGACGATTTTCCGTTGCGCTAGGGAGGCAAGTTCCTGGCGCGTTGCAACGACCAGAGATTGATTGGCAAGTCGCATATCCGGTTGCCGAATGGACTGCGCTAAAGCATCCAGTTCTGAGATACGCGCATCAATATCGCTGGTGGAGTTTTGCAGCGCGGCCAGTTCGGTTCGCGCTGTTCGCGCATTGGCTAGGGCTTCCTCAATGCGTGTCTCGCTAGTCATGGTGGCAATGGCCACTCGATCAGCTTCATCGGCTAGCAACCGAGAAGCTTCCGGGGCGCTCGTTAGGCTTAGTATGAGCGAAGATGGCGATGGTTGAACTCCATCACGAGACGCCAGCAGGGCGTCCCTGCGGGCAACCAAGCGAACGCGTCTTTCGATTGCCTGTTCCAGGCGCTCGCGTTCACGACGACCATCAACGAGCCGGGCAACGCGGTCAGCTGGCCGTTCATAACCACCGGCCAACGCGATGGCCTGAATGGCGAGCATGCCTGGAGCATAGCGGAATGAGCCTGGTTCGCGAACCAAGCCTACAACATAAACCGGTTCGCGCTCTGCGAGCTCAAAATGTACTTCTGAGAGTGCTGGGTTCAACTCCTGCAAGGAAACTATGAGTTGCTCGCGCGCACGCTCGTAATCAAGGCCGGCGATGGAGAAGCGACCAATGCGCGGCAACGCGATTTGGCCCGCTTCGTCAACAATAAAATCGCCGCCTAAATCGGCGCGTGGGAACAAGGCTTGTCCGCCGAAGCCGCCCTGCGTCTCCTCATAAACCTGAACGCGTAAGCGATCACCAATAGTGTAAGCGCTGGCTTGAAACTGCTGCTCTACCTGTGCGTTAGCCGCGGGCGCCAGGGTCAGCACTGCGAGCAAGGCCAAACAGGCAAGTGCAATAGCCTCTTTGCTGCGTGTTATTGTCATGGCTTGTACTCCCAGTACTCACTAAATTTTGGGATCATCTACGCGCCTCACGGACAGCATCTTGAAAGACCAGGCGCTCTAGATTTGTCAGTGTATGGTCAAGTGTCATCACTGCAACAGCCGCTGCAATCGCCATTGCAGCTAAATAACCGTAGCCATAATACTGTGGCCCTAAGACGATTGTTGCGACCGTGCATGCTATGACTGCAATCAATGTGAACGCCGCAATCCAGAAAAATTCTTGCGTACGCTGTAAAAACAAAAGCAGCACGCCTACGCTCACAAAGATAAATTGAAAAAAGGATCCCAAGGCACCTAACCTCAAGATACCAACCTGTTGCCAACGAAAACCGAGGGCATCTGCCATGGCAGGGCTGGAGAAGGCCAAAAGCAAGCTTGCGCAGGCTTGAACAACCAGCAGCCGAATGAGGGTGGCGTAGACCTGCTGGCGCAACGTTTTTGCCTCGCCCTGAAGTGTGCTGAGTGTTCCCTGAGTTCGCATGGCTGCAATAAAGCCCTTCAACGATTGGCGGATCGGGCCTTCCACTGCAACAGCAAGCATGGCTAAAGCCGGGACCATCGCAAGCGCAGCCAGGAACATCGTGCTGTCATACATGGGTGCAGAAACCAGCCCATTGCGAAGCTGGATTGAGAGTGGTCCAAACCACATCACCCACTTATCAGCCCACAACACAGCTATCGCCAGCGCGCTGCCTGCGAGCAGGACTTTGCGATCAAGGATTGCGTTCCAAAGAGCGTGAAGCGCTGCCTGAGGAGCACGGGCCGGGGCATGAAACACGGACAAAATGCGTGCAATGAGCAGGGCGCCGCAAGCTGCCAACCCAGCTGCAAAGGCAGCAAACTCTACTGCGGGGTCCGCCTCAAAGGTCGACACGATGACACTTAAGATGACCGCCAGCGTGAAGCCCAAGACAAAAGACCAGACTATCCACGAGTATTCGCGTATCGAGCCAGCAAAGGCGGAGATGGGCCAGATCGTTGCGAGCGCTGCTGTACCCAAACTGGTCCAAAACAGTTGCGATGCGCTAAAGCCTGCAATGAGCCCGATGCAGGCCGTTAAAAGCCAGCAGAGCCCAGCGCCGGTAACCACCGATGCCACAATCAGAGTCGGCACCTTCTCAAGCTGGCCCAGAAACACCAACTCATTAGTGGTACGCACCGCAACCAAGGCTACCGGCCCCGAGGCAAGCGCTGAGAGCGCAAACGCGTAAACAATGTAGGCTTGAAACGCCAATGCGTTTTCCACTGGTCCAAAGCGAAGAACTTGTGCAAGAGCAACCGCGATGATTGCCAGCAACCAGGGCGTAACAGCCGAAGCGGCAATGTATCCAGCATCGCCTCTTTGGACGCCGGGGCGCCGCAGTGACCCTTCAGGGATGCCGAGGCCTGCCATCACGCCATTCTTTCTTGGGTGATTGTGTCACCCGGGCGTTCGCGCTCGGGTGCGGCGGGTTCCACAGAAACCGATGAATTCATGGCTTGCGCATAAAGGGCGCTGTAACCAGCTGCTGCCTGCTCACTGGTATAGCCATTCTCTATGCGTGTGCGCAGAGAGTGGCCCATGCGCTTTCTGCGCGATGGGTCTTTGAAGAGCGCTATGATCGCATCCGCTACTTGGTTTGGCGCGAGGATATCGACCACGATTCCGCCGGGCCCGACATCAGGCAAAGCATCAAGAGGGTGTTCCAAGATCTCACGGCAGGCACCAGCGTTTGTTGTGACGCAAGGGCGACCAGCCGCACCGGCTTCCAGAACGCTAAGCGGCTGCCCTTCGCTTAGGCTTGTGAGCACAACGATATGCGTCCTTGCAAATGCATCTTCGGCCTTGATGCGTCCTGGAAAACTGACGATGTCATCAATCCCACGTTTCCTGGCCAGGGCACGGCATCTTTGCGCGTAGTCCTCATCTTCGTCACACGGCCCGGCCACGATGGCTTGAAGCTCTGGCACTTCACGTCGCGCAAGAACGACCGCTTCCAAGAAAGTCTCGATGTCTTTGATTGGAACCAAGCGCCCAAGCAGCGTCACGGTTGGCGGCCCATTGGGCGGGGACGCCACAAGAGGGGTAAACCTATCTAGGTCCACGCCGTTTGGGATCAGTCGAAGGCGCTCTGGCGCTGCGCCCAGCGCTTGCTGCAAGGTTTGGTTATCGGTGAACAGTGTGGTGATCTGGGAGCACGCTTCATAGCAAATCCGCGCAAAGCTTTCGAAGCTGTTGATCCAGAAGCGGCGAACGTCGATGCGGTCATCGTCCGGTGACAAACCATAGTCGATGGAATCTACGATCCACTCCGCCATTGCAATTTCGATACGTCGCTCATTGGTATAGATGCCGTGCTCTGTCAGGATACAACTTTGACCGTGTTGCCGCGAGGCACGTGCCGCAACAAGGCCTGCAAATCCAGTGCATGCCGCATGATAGATCCGCGCACGGGGCAACTCGGCTGACAAAATCGCGACAAGGCCGCCGGCGAGCGCTTGGAAGGCCCAAAAGAAATCGGAGAATCCGGCTTGCGGCGTAACCCGCTCATACACTCCGCAGGCGACGGCCCACATCAGCGACGTGTCGCCAACATGCCATGGCCGCAACGGTCTGTGTTTGCGGGATGTAAACTCTACAACTCTGTCGAGAGCATCACCGTTGCCCTTGCTGAGCACATCACAAAACGCTGAAATCAGGACGTCTGCGTCGGTCTGATCAGGTACTTTGGAGCGCCCTTTGGGTGGCGCTGGGTCAAGAACAATCTCGTCGAGGCGCAAGAGATTGCGGGGATAATCGTACAATGGCTTACGCGGGCCAGGACCGGCCACAACTGACAAGATCGCGAAAGTGCGATCGGGTTGCGATCGCATTAGCCAATCCACCCAAGACGAGACCCCGCCTGCCACGTGTGGGTAGCAACCCTCGACAACAAGGCAAACATCAACAGCCTCGCCATTGGTGCGATCAAAAGCGGGTATGCCGGTCATGACCCTTCGCCGCCGTATGTTGCCAGTGAAGTGGTGAGCGTTTCTTGCTCAACTAGGCCACGGTCAACCAAGGCCCGCACAACGGTAGCCGCGGTTGTCCGGGTGCCGACATCGTTGCTGCGAAGGCTGTTGGCCAACAGAGGCAACATGGATGGGCGGAAGTCACGAGCTATAGTTGCTAGTACATCCTGACGTTTTGAAGTGCTTCCGCGCGACAGAATCGGCTTGAATGGCTCGACCTCGCTGCGGCTCGGATCGTATGCTCGACCGGTCAGAATTTTGAATGCCAGATTGTCACTGGCCTGAGGACGGGCTTCCTCGATGACAGCCTGGCGCACAGCTGTTGCACGGCTTGGACGCTTGCCTTCGCGACGCCGGAAGATCGGCGTGAGCATAGTTAAGAGGGCTCCAAGAGGCCCCATAACTGCAAGATAGAGCGCACCCAGAATGCCAGCACCGGCCTCTCCATCCAGACGAGCGATAACGAGCCCAAACAGAATACTCAGAAGCAGATGCAAGCATCCAATTCCCAGAATCATCAACACGGCAGCGGTGTTGAGCAAGCTGAAGATCACAAAAGTGTCCAACGCCGCTGCAACAATGGCTGCAAACACCATTGCTTGGAAATGGTTCGACGACCGCGTCATGATGTTTGTGCCGGTTCAGCGCTAAACTTGCTGGTTTCAACAGCGTTCTGGCTAAGCGCATTTTGGCCAACATAGGCCAGCAGCATGGCACAGGCCTCACCCATCATCCCGCGCGTCCCTGATGGTAGGTCACGAAGCGCAAGCACCGCAAGCACGCGCTTGCCTTTGCCATCGAATAGAGGAACGGCAAGGTCAAAACCGCGCAGATGCTTCCGATCCTTTGGGCGTTCAGCGCTCATTATGCGTTGTTTTGTCTGGGCAACATCAACGATTGTGCCAGATAGGAGGATATCGCCCGACCCCGAACCGAACAAAGAGACAATGACATGTTGAAGAGTTTCCTGGTCAGTCATGTCCTCCAAGTTCAAGCGAGCCAGGGGGGAGGCCACCGGGATTTTTTCTCCTGGTGAAGTCGCTATTTGGTGCT
Organism: Pseudomonadota bacterium; assembly: GCA_038749715.1. GTDB lineage: Bacteria > Pseudomonadota > Alphaproteobacteria > Rhizobiales > MH13 > MH13. The sequence continues at coordinate 162,003 of JBCDHR010000004.1, read as the reverse complement.
CGAGGTCAGATATTTTTTGGCGCAAGGAGTCTGCGTACAGAGATACGACCCGCTGTCGTTCTGCTTCCAGTGCAAGCTCCTTCTGCAACGCGCGTTGACGCTGTAGGCGCAAGCGTGTCGGTTCGCCGATGACTAGGGTCGCCAGCAGCCAAAGTGCCGGTTCGTCAAACATCGCTATAAGGTCTTCGTAGAAACCGGCTTCAGTCTCCAACAAAAGCCAACCCATATGGGCGCTAAGTGTTATGCTGAGCAATGCAGCAAAGGCTGCAGGGCCGGTTCCCCGTAATGCTGCCATCGTTAGAACAGGAATCCAGAATGGGCTTGGTAGGCCGTTGGGCGTCTGGGAGCCAAGTGCAGCAACGAATAACCCCAAAATCCCGACCAGAAGCGCAGCTTCGATGTAGGGGCCGAATATACTTACTCTGTCTGTGGGCGGCTCAAGAAAGTGCGCTTGCTCATCTGGTCCGGTTTTCATCGCCTTTGCTCCCCAGTGGGTGGAGCAGCCAATCGTCCTTGAAGCAAAAGTCGGGCGGCAGCGTCAGTCGCAAGAGAACCATCTGGATCGGATTGACTGAGGACACGCGCTGCACCAAGCGGATTGCCTTCATCGGCAAGGATAGATGCCAACAGGACTGGCTCGTGGATACTGGCAGCGTCGGCATGTACGCCGATCAGACCGCGCAGCGGCGCTATGGTTTCATAGCCGAATTGCTCGTAGAGGCGAGCGGTCAAAGCAAGACCAGTTAAAACGTTCTGCTCGCTTTGTGTCGTCGAGAGCCACCCACTAGCTGTCGCCAACGCACGCGCACCCTGACCGCCAGCGATCGATGCATCGACAAATGCGCGGGCCAATGCGCGGCTTGTTGCATCGGCGGGAAGTGCCGAAAGCACATTCGCGGCAACGTCGAGACGACCTGCTTCTGCCAACTGCCAGATGAGCTGGGGACGAACGCCCGAGGCAGGCGCCGCCGCCGAAGCGAGCTTTGCAGCTGCGTCCACTTCATTGGCCATTGCGAGCACGACCACCGTCTCTTCGATGATATAAGCGGTGACGTTTTCTGAATTGCTTAGAACGTCAGCAAGCGTCTCAATCTTCTCAGTTTCGTTGGCTAAGAGCAGCACCTCCGCCAGCACGGGCGCAGAGCGTGGGTCGAATTGCTCTTGCTCTAGAACCTCCATCGCCGCTTCAGCAGCGGCATCGGTATTGCCGAGGGCAACCTCACGAGACGCCAGACGCACCCCAAGGGCCGTTGATAGGTGGTCAGCTTGGTCGCGCAAGAGACCAATTTCTTCCTCGAACCGGCCATGCAGGCTGAGCAGGCTGGCAGCGGCAGCTATGTCCCGCGGTTCTTGTGAAAGCTGCGCAACCTTGACCGAGGCCTCGATCTTTCGCTCAAGGTTTTGTTGTAGCGTGAAAAAGTTGAGGGCTCGGCGCCATAGATCAAGGTCTTCAGGCGAACGTTCCAATAGCTCGTCCAGCGCTATAGTCGCTGGCTCAACCCGACCAGCTTGATTGTTGAGAGAGAAAACTAGTTCCACCAGCCTGGGATCCCGCGACCCGGACGCAAACCCTTCATCTGCCAACTCAACAGCTTCGATGAGATTCCCATCACGTGCGAGCATCTCAATGCGCTCGACATCTTGCGGAATTGCGAGGAAGCCGCCAGCCAGGCTCGCAATGGCAAGCATGCCAATGAGAAGGCCGGGCCTTCTAAGTGAAAAGCCGGCCATTACTGCAGCACGCATGATATCTCGATCTCAATGCTATCAAGTGCATCGAGATTGAGGGGGAGTTGCAGGATTCCGTCGACATCTGCATCCGAGCGCATTTGGACGACGTCACCGTTTTGCGTTGTCGCCTGAACTTGGTATGCGCCAGGTTCCAAGCCCGCCAGTTCCAAACGTCCTGCGCCGTACCCCTGGGCTTCAAAACTTAGCCCACAGCGTGTGCGTGCCATGTTGAAAACGTGCCAACGTGACGAGCGCAACCAGGGTTCTGGCTCATCGTGAAGCCCGGTGGTTTCATTGATCTGACTAGTCACGGGTTGCAGGCTTATCACTGCTGTCTCGACAGCTTCGTCCAGCGCAACATAGAGCGACCCCGCGTGACGAGACCATCCCAAGACACCTGTACTACTTGCTATCTTGGGCACGAGGTCATCGGCAGCATCAAAGCGCACAGTTTGTAGGGCGCCGCGGTTGTGAATAGACCAACTGTTCGGCCCAACCTGTTCCAGCTGCGTTGAGTAGAAGCCCTCGGCAATAGCAGCATAGCGGGCAGCCTCAATTGGAATAATGTCCGCGTCGCGAGCCCAATCCAAAAGCGTCCGAATGGCTTCTAACGAGGCAAGGCGCTCTGCAGAGTAGGCGTGGTAGTAGAGATTGACGCCCTTTAATCGCCTTGGCCAATCGGTGTTTGCCCAGGTTTCACGGACCTGCAGATAACCGTGGAAGTGGTCTGTCCAAAGGTTGGTGTAAGTGTTCTCGTTGCTGTTGACTGCGTAGATCTGGCGCTCTGCCCCAACGGGCCTGCTGATGGGCGAAACGTAGCCTACCGACGGATACTGAGCGTCGAGCCTGCTGTCTCCACCATTCATGTTCGCCACACCTGCTTGCCGCGTGGTCCGGATAGCGTCTTCGAAGGGCCGTGTGTCGCCGCTCCATAGGTAGATTGAAACGGGCCTTTCAGGTGGAGCTATTGCGTTTGTGCGTGCGATGGCCTCGTTGACTTCTGTGTCCAGATCGAATGGGCGGCGCAGATAAGCGCGTGGGATGCCCGTTTGGCGCGCAATCAGCAACTCTGATGGGTCCGTAGCCTGCTCGCCGCGTCGCAATAGTCTTGCCGCTTGTGCCAGCATTCCCAATGTCGGTTTGGGCTGTAGCCGATCGAAGATCTCGAGCTCTTCTTCGCGATTGTATTGCTCGTAAAATGACCAGAAAAAGGGGTGTGAGCAGGTATGGCTGGCGGTCTCGACTTGTGGAAGGGCATAGATCTGGGTGGCCGCTTCCAGTGCTGGCAACCCTCCCCCATGGCTTTCCAGCAGATCGTCCGCAACAAGGCCAACTGCAACTGGCAAGTCAGGATAGGGCGCGATGAGTTCATCGAGCATGACTTGCGCCGCAATGACGCCTTCCTCGCGGAGGCCTTCCAGAAGAACCCTGTTGTTCCAGCCGTCTCCATCAACATGGCTGAAGTAAAGCCGCTGGCCCGACAGGGTTGTCACATCAGGCACCGGGAAGACGCGTTCTCCGATCGCGCGACGAAAAAACTCAAAAGGATCAATGATCCACTGCACCTTCTCAAGCTGCTCATCATAGTGCAGCCCATAACCCGGTGCGGCGAAACCTCCTCCCGGTCCTGTGGCAACAACAATGCTGCTCGCCGTACCCAGAGTGGTGGTGGTCTCCAACTCAAGGGCGATGCGCGCGTTTTGACCCCGCGGCAAAACCACCGGGTGTGCCGGCGGAACGGGATCGACATTGCGTTCAAAGCCAATCAGCTCGCTATCGGCCTGAACAATGTGGGTTGCATGCGTTCGGGTGACCGAGCCATTGCCCAGTTGAAGCCCAATGGTCCCAAGAACGCGATTGATCAAAGGCGCTGACTGTCGGTTGATGTCTGAACCAAATGTTCCAAGACTAACAACTGGAATGTCGCGCTGGGATGCAGCGACTAGCCAACGCCAAACAGCTATCGGCTCTGCCAAGTTTGGACCAAACCACGTCAAGACTGCTGCGGTCTCATCAATATTGTTGAGATCGGGCAACGGCCCAGACACATCAATGTAGCGGAGCCTATAGCCAAGATGCTCCAGCGGCATTTGCGCGCGTTGGTGAATGACGGTGAGGGAGGGTTCTGCTTCTGCGGCACCGTCATACAGTGCGAGCACGGTACGAGGGATCGACTCCGCTGTGCCGGCCTGCACCGCGCTGATCAACAGAACCGAAGCAATGAAAGCAGAAGCACTAAATCTGAGATATTTGGTTAGCGGTCCAACGGCATTCGAACCCAGCGAGAAAAATCTCGCCCGAATCTCGACCATAACGCGGTCAACTCCAATTTAGCCGCAGCCAAAAGATGAACGATATGGTCTCGAAGATCAAGAACTGATTGAACGCTCCAAGGGCGAATATCAGTATCGGGTCAAGGCACTACTGTTTACTGTTGAGCTGGCAGAGTCGTTTGAGCGAACGACGCTTGGGCCAGGTCGCCAAGGTCCAGACTCACCTCAGCTAGCCCGTGAGCGAATTGATCAATGACGAGTGTTTTCGGCCCTGATGTAGTGACCACCACCAACCCGCCGTCGCCAAGTTCAGCGTCTTGGCAACCAGTCCCTGCCACCCGAACAGGTTCGGTAGTTGTATGGCGAAACAGACTACCAATGACGTGTCTACCTCCTTTCTGCGGGCTGCTGACTGGCGGTTTATGTGACGTGGTTTCGGGCACAGGGGGACGCATGTTGAGGGCCTGATGCGGTGGTGCTCGATCGTACTGTGTGAGCCAGCTTTTTATGGCGATTTGAGCCCGGTCGGCTGTCGCGAACCGCCGCGTTGAGAATTTCATGGCGCGGCCTGCCGTTGCGCGACCCGTCGTAGTCGTCTGCGAGGGTGATTTGGGGCGAGTGAGCATTGGCTTGATGCCAATGCGTTTTAGCCCGTCGTGCGTTGTCTCTGCTGCGAGCTCAGGCCGGTTGTCCAAGCGTATTTAGCCGGAGCGACGCACCTGAGGAGCAGTTAATAAAGCGCTTCCAGGACCTTGCTGGCTCCCGTCGTTGCTCGGACGGTCACCGCCAGCGCTTGCCGCGTGAACTGATCAAGAACCGTCAGCATCTTGTAGTTCCGACCGTTGCTGAGATTGCCGTGCACGAAGCCCTCCCGCAGCTTGAGCTTCGCAGTATCCTGCCGGGAATTGGATCGCCCGGTCGTTGCCTGCATGCGTCGGTCTCAAGCAGATCACAGCGGGCCGCAATTCATCATCGTTTTGCCGGGCTATTCGATACTGCAGGGAGCTCCGCGCCAGACCAAACTCCTGGTACGTGCGCCGCGCAAACGTTGCCAATTTCTGAGGTATATGAATAACGGCCTGACGGAGTTCCTGTCTTGTCAAATCCAGATCAAAGGGTCTTGTTCTTTGGCCGCTTAGAGCAAATCATCCCCGGGACAATCTGCCTATACCTCCAAATCTTGATACGAGCGTTCTCCCGCTTCCGGCCCTTCATCTGCTAGATTTGGGGATGACCCATCCCACCAAAACTCTTACGCTAATTTTAGTACGTTGCGTCGTTGATCCCGACGCGTCGGCGGGCTGAAATCACATCACTGCAATCAGAAAGCTTCAGCTAAATCTCTCGCAGCGGGTGCGGGACGTCTTCGCCTGTGTGTGTCTGCAGCATGCCGGTCCGCAGGCATGCGGGACCAGCAAAAAAGGCTGCCCAGCCTGACCTGATACTGGAAAAGTATGCAGTTCAATAAAGGGAACTGCAGCGGCGTCAGAAATGGAAACCCTAAACCGGTCGATAACGATAAACCGCCCGATAATGGTTAGCCAATGATATGGGATGAAGGCCGAAACGAGCGAGAGCTCACATCAACGATTACTGACGATAAATCTCTTTTATCCTCAATTTGGACGTCAGCCGCGCTCGACATATGATCGAGTTGGGTGGAAAGCTCACGCTCACCTTTCCCGCTTGAAAAGACTTATTGGCCACCAGTAAACCGAAATGGGCGCTGTTCTTTTAAGACGTTAAATGAGCGCTACCAGTTGCTCGATCACGTCCTCAATCGTGTGGTGACAGTACCCAATCGCTGGAGGCGGGGCGGGTCGTTTGACCATAATGACCGGCAAGCCAAGTTGGCGCGCTGCAAAGAGTTTGCCGCGTCCAGAGGCACCGCCTGCGTTTTTGGCAACAAGGTGACTTGCTTCCAGCTCTCTTAAAGTTCCGATTTCATCGGCAAGCGTAAAAGGCGGGCGAGCCGCAATATACGTGCCTGATGGCAACGGAAAGGAACGCTCAGGACGATCAATCACACGAATCGCACACCAAACATCGCGGCGAGGGACGCCGACTTGCGCCAAATGTTCAATCGTTCCTTTTCCGGTCGCAAAAAGGGCCCGCGCGCCCGGTGGTAGTTGCTCCAACGCGTCAGATAGACTTTCGGCGGCAGACCAGTTGTCGTCCGGTCCCGGTTCCCAGGCAGGGCGTTCGAGGCGAATGAGGGGCATCTGAAGGCTCGCAGACGCCATCGCTGCGTTGCGGGACATCGTTGAAGCAAAGGGATGAGTTGCGTCGATCACGACGCTTACGTGCTCGGCGTTGAGCCAAGCGGTCAGGCCCTCAATACCACCAAACCCTCCAACTTTGGTCCGTACACGGTAAGCCTTTGGATCCGCCGTCGCGCCTGCAAGAGAGGCAATGACGTCAACCGAACCGAGGTCGGCCAAGCGCGACGCCAGTTCTCTTGCTTCGGCGGTGCCCGCCAGAATGAGAACCCTAGGCTGGGCTGTCACAGCACCCTGCTACCTGATTGATCAGCCATGGCAATCGCCGTTCCGTCGCGCGCGACCACCAATACATCCACCTGTGTTTCACCCGTGCTGAGCACGTCAATGGCTGCATGCCGGGCTTTCTGCGCCACGGCTTCAGCCAAGAGCGGGCCGCCTACAGACAGTGCTTCCATAGCTGTGTTGGCACCTTTGACTGGTTCTGGGTCGATGCCTCGATCGTTCGCCAGAGATGCCAAGAACGCAAAGTCCACTTTTGACCTTGCTGAATGCAGATCCATGGCGCCTTGCGCAAGTTTGGTCAGTTTGCCGAAACCACCTGCAATCGTCAGCCGGGAGACCGGATGGCGCCTGACATATTTCAGAAGGCCACCGGCGAAATCACCCATGTCCAACATCGCCCAATCGGGCAGGCCAAACATAGCTTGCGCGGTGCTTTCCGATGTCGCGCCGGTGCTGCCAACGGCATGAACCGCGCCATTGGCCCGGGCAACATCAACCCCTCGGTGGATCGACGCGATCCATGCGGCGCACGAAAAGGGACGTACGATTCCAGTCGTTCCCAGAATGGAGATACCGCCTTCAATGCCAAGCCTTGGGTTCCAGGTCCTTCGCGCAATTTCCTCGCCGCCGGGCACTGAAATCTCGATCTGGAAATCGGAGGATTTGCCAGCAGAATTGGTGATCTCGTTGACGACATCCTCCATCATCTTCCGAGGGACAGGATTTATGGCTGGCTCGCCTGGCTCGATTGGCAGGCCGGGCAGTGTCACTGTTCCAACGCCATCGCCACCTATGAAGACGACACCCTTACTTGGCTGACCCTTCTTCACCGTGGATATGATAAGCGAGCCATGCGTCACATCTGGATCATCGCCAGCATCCTTCTTGACCGACGCACGGGCCCAGCCCTGTCCTGAGGCAGTGTCAACCAGATCAAACTGAGCTTTCTGACCCTTTGGGAGGGTAATCTCCACAGGGCTTTTCCAGCCAAGCCCCAGGAGCGCCGTCAGCGCAGCCTTGGTGGCGGCCGTCGCGCAGGCCCCTGTCGTATAGCCGAAGCGCAAATCTGTGGCGGATTCCGTCTTCCCCATGAGTTTAGATTATCGGCATATAGGATGAGGTGCCAGATCCAGAAGAATGAGATTCGGTGCTCGCAAAATCTCAGCACAAACGCTAAACCTCTCAAAAGATGATGGATTTCGACCACCTAGCGATACCAAAGAGCGACTGGCCGGACTTTCCTCCGGGCATGGTTTGGCTGGTGGGTGCTGGGCCGGGTGATCCCGGCTTGATGACGTTGGAGGGCTTGTCGGCGCTGCGCCGTGCCGACGTCGTTGTGCGCGATGCTCTGGTGGATGAACGTGTCTTGGAATGGCGGCGCCCAGGTGCCGATGTGATCCAAGCGGGAAAGCGCGGCGGCAAGCCATCCCCCAAGCAGCGCGACATTTCGCTGAAGCTGGTCGAACTGTCTCGACAGGGCAAGCGCGTGGTTCGGCTAAAGGGCGGGGACCCATTCGTTTTTGGCCGCGGTGGTGAAGAAGCGCAAACGCTTGTTCAAGAAGGGGTGCCGTTTCGTGTCACGCCAGGCGTTTCGGCCGGGATAGGCGGGCTGGCACACGCAGGCATTCCCTTGACCCACCGCGATGTGAACCAGACCGTGACCTTCCTCACCGGGCACGATCAGACGGGGATGACGCCGTCCGCCATCAATTGGCCGGCGATTTCCGAAGGCTCGCCGGTGATCGTCATGTACATGGCGATCAAACACATTGAAGAAATCTGCAACTCGCTTCTTAAGGCAGGACGCGATCCCGAAGACCCAGTCGCTCTGGTATCCAACGCGACGCGAGCGGATATGCAGGTTCTTGAGACGATCCTGGGGCGTGCAGCCGCCGATACAAAGGAAGCACAGGTCAAAGCGCCGGCCATCGTTTGCGTTGGCAAGGTTGTGTTGATGCGCCAAGTGCTGGACTGGGCCTCTCAGCTGAATGGAGTGGCGCCCCGCTCGCTCGATCCACTGGGCAACCGCAGGATCGACCTGGAAGACGCCTCTTGAGTGCAAAACGCGGCTTCGTTGTCGCCGCGCCAACCTCAGGAGCGGGAAAAACGCTTGTAACGCTTGGGCTGCTCGGTGCCCTTAGGCGTCGGGGTTACGACGTTGCGGCGACAAAGAGCGGACCTGACTACATCGATCCACAGTTCCACCAGGCAGCGACTGGCCATCCTTCGGTCAATCTTGATGCATGGGCGATGACGGCGGACACCATACAATCGCGAGCAGCCAACCAGCCCGGGGATGTTTTGCTCGTTGAAGGGGCGATGGGCGTTTTGGATGGGGCTGGCGTTGAAGGTCATGGCTCGGTTGCGGAGCTCGCAAACATCCTGGGACTTCCCGTCGTTCTAGTCGTGGATGCTTCAAAGACCGCCCAGTCCGCTGTGCTTTCCGCGATCGGCCTTCGGACCATGAAGCCGGAGTTGCTCCTCGCCGGCATTATCCTGAACAGGGTTGGCTCGCCGCGCCATGCAGCAGCGCTTCGACATGCTTTTGACAAGGCAGAACTGCCTGTCCTTGGGGTTCTTCCTAGGATGGCTGATTTGGTTCTGCCCGAACGCCATCTGGGTCTTGTTCAGGCTATGGAGTCCGACGGGCTAGGCGCAACGCTCGAACGCGTTGCGCGCTTGGTCGAGGAGCGGGTCGACCTCGACCAGTTGCTGGATGCGTCCCGCTCATTTGGCCGGAAAGCGGATGCTCAACGGTTTGCTCCCATCGGACAACGCATCGCCGTCGCGCGCGATGTTGCCTTTGCTTTCAGCTATCCGCACATGCTTCATGACTGGCGGGCGCAGGGTGCTGAGGTGGTGTTCTTCTCGCCGCTTGCAGATGAATCACCGCCGGAGAACTGCGACGCAATCTTCTTACCCGGCGGCTATCCAGAGCTGCACGCAGAGCAGCTTGCGCATGCAAGCACATTTAAGCGTGGCGTGCAGAACGCCGCCAGCGAGGGCAAAACGATCTACGGTGAGTGTGGCGGTTACATGGTGCTCGGCCAGACACTGACCGATGCTGACGGCGCAACCCACAACATGCTCGGGCTGCTGCCTGTGGCAACGTCGTTCGCTCGCCGCAAACTGCACCTTGGCTACCGGTTACTCAGGCCTGTTGAAGGCTCGCTGTTCCAGGAGCCGCTTGCTGGCCACGAATTTCACTATGCCTCGATCACAAGCGAGGCTGAAGAGAATAGACTCTTTGAGGTTGAGGATGCTTTCGGCGAGATCCTCCCGGCCATGGGCCATCGTAACGGCCGCACGTTAGGCTCCTTCGCCCACATCATCGGCCCTTTCCCAGTTTAGGTTTTCGCAGCCTACGCCGACTTCGCTTTTATGGGCCGGAGAATGTGAGCGTGGTCAGCATCATAAAGAACGCTGTCCCGAAAGTCGGTTTCACCCAAAGCACGGCCTACGAAGATCAGCGCCGTGCGGGTGATCTTCTGCTTTCTCACCTTGTCACGAATGGTCTCCAGAGTTCCGTGAGTGAACTGCTGATCCGGCCAGCCAACACGATAGGCAACGACAACCGGGCAATCTGCGCCGTAGATCGGCGTGAGCTTGCGCTCGATGTCCTGCAAGTTTCGAATGGAAAGGTGGATTGCCAGGGTCGCGCCGCTGTGTCCGAGCGTTTCCAATTCCTCGCCTTTGGGCATTAAAGATGATTTCATGGCCGTGCGGGTGATTATCAGTGACTGGGCCACTTCGGGGATTGTCAGCTCCCGCCCCATCGCGGCGGCAGCAGCAGCGAAGGCGGGCACGCCAGGTACGATTTCGTAGTCGATGCCAAGCGCTACCAGTCTTCGGATTTGCTCAGCGATGGCGCCATAGAGCGAGGGATCGCCAGAATGCACGCGGGCGATGTCGTTGCCTTCATCATGCGCCTTCTTCACGGCCTCGATGATCTCGTCGAGATGCATGGGTGCAGTGTCTCGAACAACAGCGGTTGATGGTGCACAGTCCACCACGGCCTCAGGAACCAGGCTGCCGGCATAAAGGCACACCTGGCAGCGCTCGATGATCCGCTTGCCTTTCACAGTGATCAGGTCTGGGTCGCCCGGACCGGCGCCTATGAAGTAAACGGTCATGGTCGGATGTCTTTGTCGATTTTTGCGGCATAGCCGCGGGGCGTGTAAGTCGACCAACCTTCAGCACCGGAGGCGATGTCACCGCGCTTGAAGGCCCGACTCTGTGATGAACCGACCAGCACAACGGTGAGCATATCGACCTCATCAACTTGGAGGTCACTGAGCTTTCGAAAGCGTAGGTTCTCATCAGGCCGACCAAGATTACTGGCCAGAATGACGGGCGTGTCGACCGGACGATGTTCCAGAAGTGTATCGCGCGCCTCGGCAAGCAAGGTTCGGCGACGCTTCGACACGGGGTTATAGAAAGCAATGACAAAGTCGCCCAGGGCTGCGCCCTGTATGCGCTGGAGGATCGTGTCTCTCGGGGTCAGCAGATCAGAGAGCGAAATGGCACAAAAGTCGTGGCCGATCAGCGCCCCAACGCGTGCCGATGCGGCCTGAAACGCCGAAACACCAGGGGCATGAATGATCTCGACCCTGCGCGCTGCCTGCGAGACGCCTCCTTCGGCCTCATCGCGATCAAGAAGCTCCATCACCAGCGCGCCCATGGCATAAATGCCGGCGTCACCAGAGCAGATCAGCGCAACCTTCCGCCCTTCACCTGCGCGCTCCAGCGCAAACCGGCAACGATCCTCTTCACCGCCAAGGGGAAAATCATGGCGAGGCTTTCCGGCCGCAAGAGGTCCAAGAAGATCGATGTATAATCCGTAGCCGACCAACTCATCCGCCTCGGCAACGAGTTTGGAGGCTTCCGGCGTCCGCCAATCCGACTGGCCTGGCCCAATGCCAATGACGCTTAAGCATCCACGACTTTGCGGCTGCTCACCACCGTCTTTGAGTTCGCTGGCAGCACAGGTTGCATTCTTCGACTTGTGTTTCTCGATCTCCAGTGTCGCTGACGGTCCGGCGGCCGCCAAGGCAGCAGCTTCGGCCACGCCGTGACTGCCAACCTCCGCGAACACAATCGGCGATGGGTTAGCCAATCTGGGCGTCTGCGCTTCCAAGATGTCGGCGGGAAAGAAGCCGACTGGCACGTTCAACTTGCGCCCAAGGGCATGGATCGCTGCTTCGTCTGCCTTTACGTCGATGGAGTAAATGCCGGCAATCTCAAAATGCGAGCGGCCGTGATCGGCAAGCGTCTTGAGCACCAGCGCGATCAGTTCGTCGGGAGAACACCCTCGAGAACAGCCAACGCCGAGAGCCAGGTTCTGTTGGCGAAAGACAAGCGGCTCCAAGCCATCAACACTCAAGACGGTTGGGGCATGGGCATCACCCTTCGGTTGAACATGCACGTTTTCACGTTTCGTCAGCGGGTTGAGCCAATCTGTTGGACCAGAAAGCCGCGCGGGCGTTCCAGCTAGCAACGCGGCCATGACCGGTTTTGCAGCCTCTGGGTTCTCCAGTCGCCAGCCCTCGGGCGGCGCATCCAAAGCAACGCCCAATGAGAGGTCGCCAGCCGTCGTGATAGCAGCGTGCGCGCCCATCACTTCGGCGATGGATTTGGCCATCGCGTTGGCTCCACGGTGCCCACCCAGAAGGGGCACCACAGACGCACCATCATCGGAAACGGCAATGATCGACGACTCGCGGCGCTTATCCAGGATCAAAGGCGCAAGCGCGCGGATAACGATCCCCGTTGCACATACGGCGATGATTGGGTGACCTGCGGAAAACAAAGCTCGAAAATGGCTCGTGACGTCGTCGATGGCCACGTCGACCTTTGCCTTTGGCTTGTAGCCATGCAAAGCGCCGCCAAGATGTTCGCAGATCCGTCGCGCGGTGTTCTCGCCAGTAGGCGCCAAAAAGAGTGTGATCGGATCAGGAGACGGCATAGGGGTCGGTCCCACTGATAATGACCATCGAAAAGTAAGGCGCTTTGTCCGGCGCTTCGTGAAGAGGGCACACAACCTGGTTCGGCAAAGATGCGTGGCCGACATACATCGACCGATCCATCAACTGAAGACCTGCAATCACATGGCGCACTTTGTCGATGTGCCGTCCCACCTTGATGATTGCAAACGCGCCGCCTGAGCTGAGCCGCGAGGTCAGCTCTTCTTCAGACAGCGGTGCAGGAACCACGCTTAGTGCCTCGTTGCGCGCGCAAAGGGGCTGCTGGATGACGGCAGAACACGCCGTCATTGACGTTACGCCAGGAACGCACTCCACTGGGAAGCGATCAGCAAGCCTTTGAAAGAGGTACATGAACGAGCCGTAGAAGAACGGGTCGCCTTCACATAGGACGACAACATCCTCTCCGTTTGAGAGCCTCGCGCCCAAGGTTGCTGCGGCGGCATCATAAACGTCTTGCGCCGGAAACCGTTCGACCCGCATCGGGATGACAATCGGGATCTCTTCTACCTCTGGTGCGATGTAAGGCGCTGCGATGGAGCGAGCAAAACTCTCACCATTGTCCGGTGCTGGGTAAGCAATGACCTTGGCTGAGTTGATTAGCCGGTGCGCCTTTAAGGTGAGGAGCTCCGGGTCGCCAGGGCCAAGGCCAATGCCATACAGTGTGCCGGTCATGTGACCAGGCTCCACTGGGTGATAGGCATCGCAGATCGCCATCCTCGATAACGGCCAACGACATCAGCATGAGCAATGGAAATGCGGGTTAACTCGCCACCAAAGTGTTGGTGAAGCTGGATCAGCAACTGCTCGCTTTCCAGCGTGACGGCGTTGGCCACAAGCCGACCATGGTTCTTCAAGGCAGCAAGAGAAGCATCGACAGTCTCTTGGCTTAGACCGCCGCCGATGAAAACCGCATCCGGCTTATCCAGACCCGACAATGCGTCGGGCGCCGTTCCATTTACCAGCACGAACCGACTGGTTCCCAGTTTCTGCGCATTGCGCCCCGCCATCGCACGCCGTTCGGCATGGGGTTCAAGCCCAATAGAACGGGCGCCGCGTGCGCTGCGCATCCACTCGATCCCAACGGACCCGCATCCGGCGCCGACATCCCACAAAAGTTCATCTGGCCGAGGAGCGAGCTTGGCGAGGGTGATCGCGCGGATGTCGCGCTTGGTCATCTTGCCATCGTGCTCAAAAGCGTCATCGGGCAGGCCTGGCCCGCGTGGCAGAGGCGCGGTGTCAGGCTTGCTGTTGCACGCCACACACAGCGTGTGGAGCGATGGGACGCTCTCGCTCCAGCTGCTTGCCACGCCATCCAGACGTGTTTCATTGGCGCCGCCCATATCGGCGAGAACAGTCATGCGGCTATCGCCATAACCAGCCCCTGAAAGAAGGGCGGCAACTTGGGTTGGGGTATCGCCGTCCTGGGTGAGCATCACGAGTTTCGCACGCGGTGCTATGAAGGAGTGGATGTCGCCGACTGCCCGACCATGAACCGTTAGCGTTTCAACGTCTTGCAAAGCCCAGCCCATTCGCACGCAGGCCAATTGAAAAGCTGAGACATGGGGATGAATGCGAATGGCGTCCGCGCCGAAATGGTCGGAGATCTTTGTGCCGGCTGAGTACCAGACCGGATCACCGGTGACCAAGACGCAGGTCGGGCGTCCCTTCAGGCCCTCAAGCGCTTCCAGCATGTGGTTGAAAGGGCTGGGCCAGGTGATCCGTTCAGCGTTCAAGGTCTGAGTGAGCGCGTGGTGGCGCTTGCCGCCAACAATGACCTCCGCAGCCGTAACAGACTTCTGCGCTGATGGGCTCAGACCTTCCAGCCCCTCTTCGCCAATGCCAACAATGGAAAGCCACGGCTCGCTCATCGTCCGTCCCCATCAAGGCCAAGGGAAAGGGCATTGACCGCAGCAGCTGCCATGGCCGAGCCGCCGCGCCGACCTTGAAGCGTTATGAAGGGAACACCACGCGGGTTGGCGCAGAGTTCAGCCTTGCTCTCCGCCGCGCCAACAAAACCAACCGGAAAGCCCAAGATGAGGGCCGGTCTGGGCCAGCCTTCATCCAGTCTCTCCAGAAGATGGAAGAGCGCCGTTGGTGCATTTCCAATCGCCACGATCGCTCCCCCAAGGTCCTCCTTCCAGAGTTCGACAGCAGCCGCTGAGCGGGTCGTCCCAAGTCTATGGGCGAGCTCGGCGACAACGTCGGCTTTGATCGTGGAGCGGACGTTGGCACTTTCCGCCAAGCCTTTGCGAATGACGCCGTGCGCGACCATCATGCTATCGCATAAAATGGGTGCGCCGCTGCGAAGAGCTCGCTCGCCAGACGAGACGCAGTCCGGTGAATAGGCAACGTCGTGCGCGATCTCCGGCATGCCGCAGGCATGAATCAACCGGACAGCGAGTTCCGCCACGTCGCTTGGGAAATGCCCTAGGTCGGCTTCGGCCCGGACGCGTTCAAAACTCAAACGATAAATCTGTTTTGGGTCGCGCTCGTAGTTCAAGCGCCGTCTTTCAGGAGCTTGCGCACACTTTCCGGTCCATGTGGGTGCTCGGCATGCGGATAGGGCGGATGATGGTGGTCGTGATCATGGGAGTGACCATGGCCATGGTGATGATGATGGTGGTGAACGCCGTCATCATGGTGATGATGGTGATGGCCTGCGGAACCGTGATCGAGGCGGCACGCGCCGGTGCAGAAGGTATCGCAGACGATGCAATCCTCAACATTTGACCCGGGGGCAGATGCGCCTTGCCCTTCAACATGGTGGTGATGGCTCTCTTGAGGCATCCCAACTTCTGATTCAAACCCGAGAACCTGCGCGCGATATTTGCACATCGAGCAGTTCATCGCGTTCTGCCCCTCGAGGATCTCTGTCACGCGCTCTGCGAAGGTTTCGATCACCAGCGGATGGTCGTTCAGATAGGGCGCTTTTACGAATGTTATGTCTGGATAGGCCTTCGCGACCATGTCGGTGAAGCCGTAGATGCGATCAATCAAAATACCGGTGAACAGAAAGTAGGGAAAGACCACCACACGTTTGTAGCCAAGCTTGGCGACATGTTCGAGACACGGCTGAACGAGGGGAAAGGTCACGCCTGAATAGCCAACCTCACACCATCCGAATCCCATGCCTTCCCAGAGTATGCGCGCGATTTTCGAGACATTTGAGTTGGCGTCTGGATCGCTGGCGCCTCGCCCAATGACCACCAGACATGTGTCTTGCGGCGCCACAACCCCGTCTTCAGCATCCGCCTTGTCCATTGCTGCTTGCACGCGTTGCGATGCGGCCCGGATCATCTTGGGATCAACACCAAGCTCCCGACCGTAATGCACGGTCAGGTCGTGTTTGGCCGCGTAGGTGTTGAGGACACTTGGAATATCGTTCTTGGCGTGCATCGCCGCAAACAACATGCCGGGCACAGCCAAAATGGTGTCGCAACCTTGCTCGCGCAGGTTATCGAGCCCGTCACGAATAACGGGGTTTGCGAACTCCAGATAGCCGTACTCGACCGGCCAATTAGGCAGATAGGAAGGCAGCCGCTGTGCGAGCACAGCGAACTCATCGACCGCAGCCTGGCTCCGTGAGCCATGACCGCAGACCATGACGCCAATCTTGCTCATGTAGCCTGTTCGGTTGTTTCGTTCGCTTCAGCGGTTGTCACATTCTCGCGCCCAGCGTCCTTCAGTCGGAACTTTCGCACGAGGGCCCAGACAATGACCATCGCCGAGACGGCAAGAGCGGCAATTGCGATCCAGTGTGAATGCCCGGCGGCCTCCGCGACGTGGCCTGGGTGAGCATGGGCAAACTTAGGTGCAATGACCAAGCATGTGGTAAGAAAGAAGGCGGGTGATTTCATAGCACGTGATCCCTGAATTTTGCTCAGCGACAAGTTCTTTCGCGAACGACATCCAGGCGGGCACAGCCACCATGTGTATGACGATAGTCGCCCCATTCTCCGAATTGGATCGAAGGGGTTAGACTTCCCGCTCAGCCGAAAGGCATCGTCTTCTGACTGCTAGCAAAGCGGCATCGCGGTGACAAGCACATCCAGCGCTTCAGCGCCCTCACATATGCCCAGAATGCGCGGCGGGTTCTTTAGGTAGGAGGAAGGAATGAAAACCTCATGGCAAGCTGACTTACGCTCGTGAGCGTCTCGGGAAACACCAGCTACCAAGTTGCCAACATCGCTCTTGCTGAAAGCGCCGGCAATCCAAATGTCCTCTATGACCGCAAAGCGGTCCTAGATAGATTAGGTTTGGAGCCCTTAACCGCGCGGTTGGATTGCAATGGCTATTCTAAACGGCGCTGCGACTGCCTAAGTTACTGCAGCGACCTGCCGAAACCGTTGGCGACCGCATCCAGCGTGTGCCAATACCTCAGAAATCTGATGAGCTAACCAGATCAGACCGGATCGCTACAGCGACTGCTTCGGATCGATTGGACACATCCAGCTTCCGCAATATCGCGCTTACGTGATAGCGTGCCGTGGTCGTGGAGATCCCAAGTTGTTCAGCAATTTCAGGGTTTGTGAAACCCTTGGTCATCAGGGCCAACACCTTTTTTTGCTGCCCACCAAGGCTCGACTGGAGGTCCCCAAGACTGGCCTGTTCGGAGGGTTCAACCTCCCCTGCGCTGTCAAAAGATGAAAGGTCCGGCAACAGGACCTCACCGTCGTGCACGCGCATGACTGCATCAGACAGTTCGGCTGCGGACACGTCCTTGAGAAGATACCCTTTGGCGCCAGCGTCCATCATGGCGCCGACGATCTGCGGATCGGCAAAAGTGCTCAGAGCCAAAATCCTCGAGGATGGGTGGTGCTCGGTAATGAGCCGGGCGGCTTCCAAACCGCCTATACCATCCATCTTGACGTCCATGACTACCACATCGGGTCTCAGCTTCTGGCACAGGTAAAGCGCCTCCTCGCCATTCTCCGCCTCCCCAATGACTTCAATGGCATCAGCGCTGTTGAGCACGTGAACCAAGCCTTTGCGAACGACCATATGATCATCGACAAGAAGAACCCGGATAGGATCAGTTGTCGCCATCAAACCATACCGCTTCGATCGAGGTGCCCTTTCCAGGCGATGTGTCCAGCGTCAGGGTGCCACCGATGTCGGCCATGCGCTCTTTCATGAAGTGTAGTCCCATATGTCCAAGAGGAACATTGGCCCGGTCGAAGCCGCACCCATCGTCCTTGATCACAAGAAGTGCCTGACTGTCCAAACCATCGAAGTAGACGCTGATGGACCGGGCGTCGGCGTGCTTGGCTGCATTGGTAAGGCTTTCCTGAGCTATCCGGTAGAAGGCGAGCTGCACGGCGCGCGGCAGAGCAGTATCGCTTTCTACTGTGCAGTTGATTTGGACCGTGAAGTTGCGCTCGACCGACTTCACAATGCTTCTGAGCAGCTGCCCAAAAGGGTGGGCTGTGAGTTTCTCCGGTTGAAGCTCCAGAAGCAGGTTGCGCATCTCACCCAGCGCATCCTTGTTGAGCCGTCTGATTTCTGAGACCGCATCTTGCACTGGAGTGACCCCACCCTTTTGCAGGTCTGGCAGGGTATCGGCAATGAGATTGGCTGAGAACAGTGTCTGGCTGACTGCATCATGGAGTTCACGGGCTAAGTGGTTGCGCTCTTCCAGCCGCGCGTTGCGCGCCGCGTACTCCGTCGCTTCCGATGTTCGTTCGGCAACCTTGTCCTCAAGGCCTTGAACAAGCTCATGCTGTGCCTTTGCCATCTCATTAAACGAGCTCGCCAGATAACCGATTTCATCACGATGTCGCACGTCGATAGACGTGGTCAGCTTGCCGTTCATGATGCTGCGCACGCCATGCAGCAAATCTTTCAATGGTTCATCAAGATTGACCCTGAAGAACTGCGGAAACACCAATAAGATCAGCAAGCTGGCGCTCAGAGCGAAGACCGCAATCGGCTGATAGATACGGTTGAGATAGATTTGGAAGTCGCGCTCATACACCTCCATGATCCCTTCACCTGGCGCGCCAAGGTGAGGCAAGGCAGAGGCGAAGCGCGCCGGCGAAACGTGGCGATCCTCAAAGGCAGGCACAATGCCGGTCATTGTCGGTGAGGCTTCCGGGACGAAGATGTCAGACCGGATGGTTTCGGGCAGATCGATAAACAGCATCTCGATCGCCCCGCTGGGGAAAAGTTTCAACTGGAAGCTGTACTCCTCCTCGGGATGGTAGGCGGACACCAGCCGGTTCCACGTGAAGGTCGCTTGCTCGCTGGTGACGTTGACAAAAAGTCCGCTCCTCCCAGGTTCAGCCAATCGGCTCTCTTCCAGTTCAAGCGCCAGCACAAAAATGGCCGGCTGCGGCCCAAAGCGGAACTGAACGTGGCGCCACTCCGGCAGACTTTCAAAACCAACCTGTCCGGACGCCCGCACGAAGAGTTGCTCATAGGTCTCGCCATAGAAGGAAAATCCGAAGGGCAACGCGACCGGTTGGGTGATGTCGTCAATCGGCAATCCCAACTCCCCATTTGGTGCGTACGCTGAGGAGCCTGCGATGTATCCGCCGTTATCCGTCGGTTCGAATAATATGGCGGACTGATCCGACATGTAATGCGGGCTGCGGTAGGACTCGACATAGACGGAGCCGGTTAGCCAGGACACGCCGCTCAAGAGGCATAAGACAGTCGCGAGCGTTATACCGATCAGTTTGATGCGAAAGGAGGACCGGTCGGGCACATAGTTGAGGTAAGCGAGAGTCAATGCGGCAAAGGTCAGGAGTGCAATCCAGCCAATCAGTATGACTGCCAGCGGCCAGTCTACGATCCCAGCAGAAACCAGCAGATGGATAACGCCCGCCAGCAGCGGTAGGCACGATGCGTAGAGGAATGCCCTGACAGAAGCGGCATCGTACGACAGGCGTGTCCAGGGCCAGACAATGGCCCGCAGGGCCAGGCGTAATGCGGAAGTCGCGTTTAGGCCCTCATCTCGGGCCAGAAGCGCTGTTAGTCGCCATACAAAGACGATGTAGGTTACGAAGTATCCGAGCGTGAATGAGACACCTACAAAGTGTTCGCGATATTCGACCAGGCCTTCACCCAGCAGCCTGTGTCGTTGAACTGCGATAGCCACTTCCAATGCGATTACAGCGACAAATAGGCCAGCCAACAACAGTTCGATTAGGTGCCCAGATTGCGAATTCCGCTTGAAATAAAAAGAAAAAGCAAGATGAGCACACATGATTGCTGCACCCAGTGGACCGGCCCAAGGCAGCGCGTAGTTTCCGACATCTGGATGGAGGTAGTCGGCGAAGAACTGTACCGGAAGACCTAGACTCGCCGCCAGTATGAGGATCGTGATGATGACGGTTTCACGATCCAGACGACCTTCTTTGGCCTGCGCAAAAAGCTGTGTGATAAAGTAGCCCAGTAGCGACCAAAGAAAGATAATCGTGACCAGAATGCTAACCGCGAGTGGATCCCAATAAAGCGTTGGCATGTCGACGGCGGCTCGTCCTGATCACGAACAGAAATTGAGGGCGTCAGCCTGCACCAAGGCCGAAGACGGCGAAAGATGGACGGACCAAGAACCGACTTGCCATCAATTGAGCGGTACGCTCACCCGCGCCGTGCCAGTGTATCGCGTGTAGGCATCAGCCCCCAACCTGTCAGCTTCGCCTTCTAGATAGACTGTTATGCCATTGGCAAAGCTGCCATAGCCGCCAAGGCCCAGTCGCGCTGACCAGATATCATCCAGGGACTGGAACGGCGTTGAGGATGTTCCCTTCATCAAGGCGAAGTCATAATCGGCATGGGCTGAAGCATAGACTGACCAGGATGAACCATCAGTTTGTTCGGAAGTGTAGCGTAGCAGCGTCCCGGCACCAATCGCGCCAGCGCTTGTAACGCTGCGAGCAACGGGGACGCCGCTTAGAAAGCGAAAGGCGTCTTGTGCCTCACGGGTGTAGGAATAGCGTACATTCGGCTCAATGCTGACCTGATCGCCGATGTCGTAGGCGCCAGCCAGATTGATTGATGCATCCAAACGGCTTGCCTGCGTTGCACCGGAAAAGAGGCCTGCGACGCTCTCATACTCCAGCCACGTGTGGCTGATATTGCCATCTAGTGTCATGCCAAAGCCCAACAGCGTGCCAGCGCGCAATCCAAGGGTCACGCCTTCACCAAGGAAGGTGCCAGGGGTATTGATAGGTGTCGTAATATCGACCTCGCCGGTGTCGTAACGACCAACAATACCGATCAGCAACTGCTCGTTCCAAATGTAGTCGATGCCAGCTTCGTGGGTCCAGATGCCCCCTGAATACGTGTCTGCCTCGTAGTGAACATACTCGCTTTTGAGGCGACCTTCGAAGCGAAAGTCAGCGACCGGCACAACTCCGGCTGCGTCATCCGCCGGCGCGTATCCGTTTAGAAAAGCGCTTGTGTCGGTTGTCTGACCATGTTCGGCTTCATCACCAGGCCGGATAGGCGCTGCCAGATAGCCATCGCTGACCAAACCGCAAAGGGCTGAGAGAAAGGTCGCTGTGCAGGGCGAACTATCATTGCCATCATGCAACCGAGAAGCGTGCCCTTGTGCATGCGGCTGGGTGTCTGTTGCCCAACTCCCAGCAGACGCCGAGCCAGTACCAATAACAGCAGTTTCAGAAACGAACGAAGAAAGTACGATCCAGTACAAAAACGCATGAAGCGGCTTTGAACGGCGGCGAAAAACACTCAACATCACTACTCAAATTACTTTTAGATGTCAGACGCTTGCTGGCGATTTTTTGGCTCCATATGTGAGCCAATCGCCATGCGTCGGGAGAGGTTACCGCCACGTAACATTATGAAGTGATCCAGCTAAACATGCAAGTTTTGACTGGACGAATAAAGCCGGCAAAGAGCCCGAAACTGTACACCTGTACAGCGATGACCGTCCGCCTGGACACTTCCGAAGCATCAGCATTTGATCGACGTTGGGGCAGCATTCACAGGTCTCAAGACTGCACAGCTGCACCACCGTGCTTTCCAGTGTTTCTTCTCCAGCACCCGCGCTCGACCGCGGGACAACTCGACCAGACGATCAGCTGTCGTCAGGAGAGCTGGGAGATGGTCCGCTTTATACGCCTGGGGGACTATCGGATGCCGGTCACCAGAATCTGATCAGCTCGATTTACGCGGCTACGTTGGCGCCGCATGATTTCAAAAAAACCGTCGATCGCATAGACGCCGAGATAACCCGAATTCTGGCGGAGAAAACAGGGGTGCCTGATGTTGGCCATCAGGTTGAGGGAAGTTTTGCTGCAGCGATCAACAGTGCCCAGATGGCTGATCTGGCCAACCACATTGAAACCGCGCAGCGCATCCAGTCGCAGATGGGGTTTCATGCCGACGAGCCCGACAAGATCGACGTGCTTCTTGGTCTCATTCCCAATCCGGCTGTCGTTTTTGACCGCGATGAACGTATCTTGCGAAAGAACGTTCGCGCCCGAGCTCTGGAGTGTGGCGCGAGTCCAAACCTGGCAGGTTTGTTTCGGAGTACCGATCAGATCACCGAAATCCGAAAGGCCATTCGCACGCTTGATAATGGCCGAACTTTCGCCGCGGTCCCGCTTAACCTGAGCTGCGACAGCGGCGTCAACGATTGTGCGATCATCAAACGGGTTCAGATCAATGGCGGAACCGGGGGCAATGACCGGCTCTTTATGTTGAACCTGGCGCACTTCTCGTTCGATGAGGCGATACGAGAGAGTTTCAAGGACGTGTATCGCCTAACGGACGCTGAAACGGCAGTCGCGGTTCTTCTGTCTAGCGGCACCATTGTCGACGAGATTGCCGACTTGCGCGGGGTCTCTCAACAAACGGTCCGCTCGCAGATAAAAGCGATCAAGAGCAAAACCCATGTGCGCGACCTTCCCGATCTGGTGCGCCTTCTGTGTGGGTTCTCGCTTAGCATCGCTATGCCGACGCCGCAGAAGGAACAAACCGCTGAGGGCCGACCGGCGGAGCCGTCGCTTCATGTCTTGCATCTGCCGGATGGCCGCAGCTTGAACTATCTGATTCAAGGCGACCCCGACGGCAGACCTGTTCTGTTGTTTCATGACTTGCCGCACGGCCTGCAATTGCCGCGAGCGGCCATTCGATATGCCCGGCGCCATAAACTCAAACTGGTGGCACCCATCCGACCTGGCTTCGGCGGATCTGTTCCACTGCCGGACTGTTCGGATGCGGCCTATCTCCACCAGGTGGTAAGCGACACGTTCGATCTTTGCGAAGCACTGGCCATCAACCAGGCCAAGCTGCTTGGCGTTGGCAGTGGCGCAACCTTTGCGACCTGTTTTGCTGCACGATTTCCCGACAAGATGTCGGGCATCGTCATGGTGGGGCACGCCCCGATGTGGAGACCGGAGCGATTGGACCGTATGCCGGCCTATCTGCGGCTCTTGGTGCAATTGACGAGGCACATGCCGGAACTCGCCAATGTTGTGGCCGGAGCCATACTTGCGTCCATCAGCAGACATGATCACAGGACGTTTGCCAAAGAAGCCTGCAATGGCTCGCCTTCTGATCTTCAAACCTTGGACGATGCAGAGTTGACGGCTCTGATGGACCACGAGATCAAAATCGCGCTCAAGAGCGACCCAAGGACATTGGCGCGAGAATGGGGTCTCCTAGCTGCTGACTTATCGCAGCAAGCAAAGCTGTTGCCGCACACCATGCACCTGTTGCATGGAGCTGAAGATCGAGTGCTTGTACCAGATTTCTCGCGGCAGTTTGCCGACGCAGTTCCGCAGACAAAACTCCAGATCATCAATGATGCTGGCCACTGCCTGTTCCACAGTCATTGGCAGTGCATACTCGATACACTTCTGATTCAGTCAAAATAAAATAAATCTTCTGATTTTCCTTTGATTAATCAAGTCAATACAAAATTCACATCTCGGCATACCCAGATTTGGTGATGCCGCGTCATATTGCCAACTATACTTTGCCCAAAAGAGGCTAAGCAGATTGATTTACTGAAATTTTATTTTTGAAAACAACAGTTAATCAAATATCCATAATGCAATTGATTAACATATAAGTCTTCCCTCTGCAGGCCAAAGAGAACCCAGCTGATGAACGCCAGCTGGATCACCAGTGTCGATCCAATCGGCACGAATCAAGCCAGCGAAGGACCCCACCAATGAGAAAAAACACGATACTAGCTGTTGCTGCGACACTGATTTTTGCGGCCACGCTGTTGTTCGGCGGCCCGGAAGCCGTGGCGGGCGATGGGCCGCAGTGGTGCCACAACGAAGCCTACAATGTGCAAGGCGAAAACCAGTGTTCGTCAAACAGCGATTGCGATGGCGAGCGCACATGCAGTTCTGCTGGCTGGTGCCAGGGAACCTCCCGCGCCAGCGTGGCGGTCTGTCTTCCACCCAAGTTCTACCGACAGGCTGACCAGCCTGAGGTCTATTACCAGTTTCGATCCGACATGCATTGCCATGTTCAAAATGAGGGGCAGATGGCAGCTTTCGGCGGTTTCGACCAGGTCACGATCGTCGCTGAGGTAGGCATGGCCGGACAGTTCACCGGTGGCTGCGGTTGGCCCAACGGTTTTTACCGCGCTGAAGACCGTCCGGAGGTCTACCGCCTGAGTGGCGACAATGGACTGCCAAACATGGGCAATGACATTTGCCATGTGGTCAATGAACAGCAGATGGCCGCCTTTGGCGGTTTCGGCATCGTTCAGGTCGTGCAAGCCGGCTCTGACATTGGACGAGGAAGAGCGGCCATTTCACCTTGCTCCAACCCTTAAGGAACTTTGGCCTCTGGCCTTGATCGAGCATAACGGGCCGTCCAAGCGGCCCGTTTCTTTTGGGAACTGGAAGCGCATGAAGGACCTTGGTTTGCCGAAAAAAAGCCCCGGCAAAGAGAAGGACCACCTTTCTCCGCCGGGGACAGATTCTAGCCTGGCCTCCGCAAGGAACAGAGACGTGAGGGAGATGGTCGGCTAGAAACTCAAGCTCAGTCGGGCGCTGCCGGTATGGCTCTGGAAATCGCTGCGCAGTTCAGCATCGTAGCCAAGCGTCGCAGTCCAATTGTCATTTTCGAATGTCGCGCCAAAGCCAACAAGTGCACCGATGTCAGCGGTGTCTGTACCGGTGACCTGATAGCTCGACCCACCATTGGTGAAAGCCACCGTACTGACTGAGTCGTCACCCATGAGCTCTGCCTTCACGGCTAGACTCAGCTCTGGGGTGAAGGTCGTTCCTGCTCCATCAAAGTTGGCGTAGGCCCGGCTGATACGGGCGCCAATGGTGCCGGTCAGTTCGCTCACGCTGTCAGGGTTCACACGTTGGGTAACAGCCACGCCAGTTTCGGTGTAGCTATCAGCGTCATAGTGCGTCCACGCCAACTCGGCATGGGGGGTAAGAATAAAAGATGGTGCAATTTCAACATCGTAACCGCCCGAAAGTGACACGCCGTATTGGCGCGCTTGGTAGTCGGCGGTGACGGTTGTTGTTGTTGCACCCACAGTGGCGGTTCGAACAAGATCATTGTCTATGATCGCGAAACGGGCCGTGCCGCTGAGGTAGAAGGCATCCATGCGGTAATTGGCATAGGCGCCAAACCCGAAGCTTGTCGCATCAATGGATGCGTTTGCTGGTCCATCGCCGTCAACGCTGGATTGGCTGTAGGACCCAAAAAGACCCACTGTGAGATCCTCAGTGAGGTCGCCTTCAAGTCCGAGGACCAAACCGCCAAAGCTGGAATCATAGCCGGCCCCGTTGGCGTCTCCATCCGCGCCAGCAATACCGCCATAGCCTTCAATCCAAAGATGCATCGGGGGCAAGTCAACGGCCTGGCCATCGGCATATCCATCACCAGCAGAAAGGCCCGATTGTCCATCTGAAGTCCCTGCGCCGCGCGATGATGTCACCCCTGAAACAGCGTTGAAATCACTCTGAGCACTGCTTGTGCCGCCGCCGCTTGTAGAACTCTGAGTACCGACCGTTTGGGCGGCCGTTTGCATTCCTAGGGTATGAGCGTTCATCGCCATTTGCTGTAGATTCGCGACGAGGATTTGAATCATGCAAACCAAGTCAAATGCCGCGTCGGGCTGATCGCAGCGATCAACCGTTTCGGTGATTGGTGGCGGTGAGATTTCAATAAAGTTTGTAAGCGCGCTGGCCTGCTCAGTGTTGACACCGATATCAGCGCCAACCTCTTCGGTGCTGTTGGCAGAAGCGGTGACCTCCAGGATATCGGCTGCACCTTCGCGGGCCTGGATGGTATAGTCGGCAAACGTCGTGTTGGTGACGGTGAAGGCGTTGATCAGCGCGTCAGCCGCACCGCCTGCGCTAAAGTCGAGGCCATTGGTGTCGATCAGCGCGATCGAGCCTTCAGTAAAACCAACAGCCAAGTTCAACGCGATTCCGTCGGGATCGGCATTGTTGATCGGCAAAGCTGAACTGTCGCCCGCATTGATGTTGAACACGGTGTCGCCGTTACCCACGGAATTACCGAGTGTGATGGTGCCGTCGTCCAGCGTCAGCCCGCCCGCATCGCCGTCACCGATGATAACCTGGCTTTGGCTATCGGCATTGAAAGTTAGGTCAGTGCCGGCACCCTGCACTGTGAAGTCATCGGTTGTGACGGTGTTGTTGAAGGCAACCACGCTGTTCTCACCGATCTGCACGCCTTCAGCGCGATTCTCACCACCAAGCAGCCCCTCAAAGGTCAAGCCGCCGGTGTTGTTGATCTGAAAGATGCCCTGATTGGCCGTGCCGATGAGAACATCGGTAGCAATCGAATGTGCCTCGGTCTGCGAGCCGCCCATCGCAACGGGAGTGCCAAATGTCAGCACGTCGTTTGCTTGGGCGTCAAAGCGGATAAGACCATCGCCTGTAGCCGAACCGCTGATGCTGGATTCGGTCTGGAATGTCGCCTCGCTGTCCTCGCCGATGGTCATTGCGATTACGTCGACCATGTCCTGGAACGTGGCATCGGCACCATCGGTGAACTCCAGGGCGCCGAGACGCTCAGATTCGCCGATCGCCGTATCGAAGCTCACCGTGCGGTTATCGCCGGTGAACCGCAACGTGCCGCCACCGTTGAAACTCGTGTCGGTAACACTCTGGTTGGCCGCGTCATTGGTGAAAGCGAAGCTACCGCCTGCCCCCAGCTCGATTGCGGCCTCTGTCCCATTCACATCGCCGGTGGTTTCAAGCGAGCCACCTTCGGTGATAGCGATCCGGCCGCCATTTATGCCAATGTCATCAAGAACGCTCAGCGCACCTTCAAGCGTCAGGGTTGCCTTTCCACCAGCACCGCCAAAGCCGGGCAAGTTGGGTGGAAGGGCTGTTCCATCAACGCCCTGCGACCCAGCATTGACAGCCAATCCAACACCCGCTCCGGCATCACCGCTGAGTGTTAGACTTGTACCAGCGGCAATCGTTGCCATCGCGGCACCGCCATTGCCACCATCTGAGCCGCTTATGCCACCCATGCCAGCAAGACCACCATTGCCGCCATTACCGGCAGCGACTGTCATCGTGGTAGCCGTCGTGGTTCCGCCATTCAATGTCAGGGAAGCCGCCCCACCATCGCCCCCTGGACCGATCGGGTCATCACTGGCACCGGTGCCGCCACGGCCACCGTTGACCTCGATCGCGTGCAGGGCACCGGTATCACCAATGTTGAGGATAAGAGTGGAACCTCCCCCAATGGCGCCCGGCATGGCCACTGCCTGTCCGTCCCCGCCATTCGCGCCTTGAACCTGCGTTAATCCGGTCACTGTTGCTGTCGTTGAATGCAATGTCGTGCTTACATCACCACCAGAAAGTTCTCCGGTGCTCGTTCCGCCATCCACTGAAAGGGAACCGGCCGCGAAAGTGTCGGTGGTGCTGTCGTCGCCAAAGGTGACCCTCAGATTGCCGCCGTCGGCGGTTCCGGAGTTGCCTGCCTGAACGGTGACTTTGCCGAGACTCGTATCGCCTGCGACGCTGAAGACGCTGTCATCCTGCGCGATACCTTCCCGCGCTGTGACGTTAAGGCTGCCGCCCGGCAGGCCGTCGCCGCCATCCAAATTCCCTGTAACGGCAAGCCCCGCAGCGTTGCCGTCAATGGCGGCCGCGCCGGTATCAGCTTGCATGAAGATAATGGTTCCAGCAACGCCGGTGTTGATGACGAAACTGCCCGCAACTGTAGCCGTTTCGGCATTGCCGCCATCGCTGTCGCTGACCGTGATGGTTCCATCATTGGCAAGCGACACGGATGCTGGATTGGTACCACCATCATTGGTGTCGATGGCGCCAAAGTCGCCGTCTGTACCGCCCGCGCCATCGTCAACATCGTTGACCACAATTTGGCCGTCACCGATATCGACCGCTGCCGTTTCCGGGCCATCGAGCTCAAGCTGCGCCAAAGCCTCCTGCGGATCAGCGACCCCCATGGCAAGAACAATCGCCAACGCCGAAACGCCCGTCATCAAATGCCGGGCGCGACCTGCCGCCCCGCCAACACCCATACTCGTCATTCTTGGAAGCCCAGCCTTACCAAACCAAAGTAAGGTTTTGTTAGGAAGGCTGCCGGCGCGCCGCATCCCCACATGTGGGTATGACGCATAGGAAAGTGGGCCGTTGGCCGAATTCCTGTACGGATGTCTAGTGCAGCGGGATTCGCAGGCGCCCGTCAGAGTCCGGCGAAGTGGTGATAGCCTAGTTTTCCGACGTTACAGCATCGCCACCGGGGTCCGAAAGGAAAACGGGGCCGCAACCAAGACCCAAACGATGGCCGGGGCTTGGATTGAATTGTGGAAAATGGTCCCCGGTATGGGCTCCTTGGCTGTATCGGTGACCCTACCTTAGGCATGGGAATGAGGGGGCAGGTTTGGTATGATTACCCAGCAAGTCCTTGCAGTCTTCACAACGTGATACACGGCGGTAGCATCGCTAACAGTCGCTATGGGGATTAGGCTTCCCTCCTAGGCTGCCCACGGTGTTGGCGACGAAGCAGACTAGCGATGGGCCTGAGGCTCAATGCTGATCTTTATAGGAAAGGAGATCAGTTTTCGTTGCCATCGCAATACGCCACCTTGCACAGCCCTTGGAACAAAGGGGGAGTCGTCGGTCTGAGATCACCTGTCAAACCCCTGAGAAGTTTGGACGATCCGCGTCCGGGTTCAGATCGCCAACAAGAAGCATGATCTGGCGCTTTCCAATCTATCTCTCGACAGCAAGCTGCTCGGCTTCGATCCGTTGCGCTCGAAAGTCTCCGACGACCGAATCTGTGGCGATATCCGCAGCCGAACAAAGACAATTCAGAGGAAGACAGGCTATCTAACGGCAGTTCCGTTATTGCTCAGCCAAACAAAGATCGACAGTAGGGTTCGATACTTGTGCCTTGCGCTGGAAGACTTTTTGGAGTCGGCGGAGATCATCGACCTGTAGTCGAGTGGGTCACGATTCGCGACATCAAAGCGGTCATCAGCGTGGTCAATCACATCCGATCGTGAATTCCTGCCATATCTAGTCTAACGGGTTAACTCGTTCTGGATATCAACGAGTTCTTGGCTTTGCTCGCATCCAACGTCTGCGAAGCGTCCGGCATCATTGTCGAAGTATCGACCGGTCTCTTTCCTGAAGCGATCAGAGATGGCCATGTCGACTAAGAGATCGGCGCCAATGTGCAAGTCATTGCCAACCACACCAAACCCCTCGCGCACCATCTTAGAGGCAAGAAGCGAGCCTGGATTGACCGCCAAGACCGATGGTCCGTCCGTCAGTTCCTCTGCCAGTGCCATGGACCAAAGCGTGATGGCCCGCTTGCTCTGCGCATAAGCATCCATGTCGCCCAACGGTCGGGCGCCGCGCATGGCTTGTAGGTCCACTGACGCCTGTGCCGCAGAAGACAGGTTGATGATCCGCCCATCAGTTGGAATGATCGGCAAGAGCCGCCGGGTGAGCTTGTACGGCGCCAGCGTGTTCACAACAAAGCGCACATCCAAGCCGTCAGCGGTTCGCGGATGGGGCGTTTTGAAGACACCGGCATTGTTGATCAAAACATCGAGCTGGTTGTTTTTGGACCTGACCGCATCGGCCAATCCACCAATTGCTCCAAGATCGCTCAGGTCGCACAAGTAGGTTTCTAGGTTGCCAGCCCCTGAACCGGCGACGTCACAGGCGGCTGCGGCTAGTTTGGCTTGGCTCCTACCGTGCAGCAGTACGTTGTGACCAGCTTGGTGAAGCAACTTGGCGGTCAGGAGGCCAATCCCGTCCGTTGCGCCTGTGATGAGGATCGTCTTGGGCATGTTTGCTACCGGCTGTTTGGTGGTTGACGATGAAAATGGGGAAAGAGTGCATCAGCCAGCCGTTCCATGCTCTGCGGAACATCTGCTTGGTTGAAGCGCAAGTTCAATGCGACGTGATTCACGCCAGCAGTACGCACCTCATCAAGGTACCCTCGAAGGAAGTCGACGCCAGATCGAAATCCCAAATGGATAGGGCTTGGCGCCGCAGCAGGACCTGTTTCCAAATCAACGTACAGCGACTGCATGACCGGTTTATCGGGACAGCCAGCGGCGGCGATCCGTTCGCGGTAGGCATCAATCACGCGCTTCTGATCTGGTACACTTCGCGGATACGTCATCCAGCCATCGGCGCTTTTAGCTACCCAGTCCGGTGATTGCTGACTACCGCCGGTAATGAGCATGGGAACTCGCGATGCCGTTGGCTTTGGCAACATGTCGATGTCGCCGCGAAGCAGACCATGCCCATTATCGATTTCTGGATAGCTCTCTGCCATGGCCTCAATGTAGGCTAGGCTTTCGCGGAAGCGTTCGCCCCGGTCCGGGAAACTCATGTTAAGCGCGGGGTATTCGTCGGGCCGGTCGCCAGAGGCGATACCCATGATCACCCGACCGCCGGACAAGAGGTCTGCGCTCGCTGCTGCCTTGGCTACATGGGCGGGATGGCGCAGGGGAAGAACAATGCTGCCCGTTCCAAGCGCGATCTGGTCTGTAACGCGGGACAAGAGCCCCAGGTAGACGAAGGGGTCGAACATCTGTCCGGCGTCACCAAACGAGGGCACATTGAACGGCACATCGCGCAGCCAGAGCGCCGCGAATCCGAAGCGCTCGGCCATTTGCGCACGCTCAATGTGATCGGCCATGGTTGGTACGGCGGCGCGATCATACCGCTCGATTGGCACTACCAAGCCGATGCTCAACTCTCCGGGAACAAAGACTTGGTTGTAGGCTTTGTTCAGGGGTTGGTATCTCGGTGCATCGGCCGACTGCCCCCGCTCCATCAATGCCGTATCAGCCATGCGCTTTGTCTCTATTGCTCAGCGTTTCGGTTGCCGCCCTAAGACAGATCATCCTTCGCCTCGATGAGGTAGCGGCAGCTCGTCGAGCCATTGGTCCGGGCTTCCAGATGCGGCTTGTAGTCCGGATCGTTCATGAAGTTCATCGCCGCTTCCTTGGAGGGCCACTCAAGGACGATGCGGAGTGCGGCTGTATCCTCGCGGCCCTCGACTTGTTCGTGACTTGCGGTGCGAGCAAGGTATCTGCCGCCATGCTTTGCGACGAGCGCAGTTGCCGTTGGCAGGTAGTCTGGAATCCATTCGTCGGTTTTTGGGGTGACGGCGAGAACCGAATAGTAGGTCATGTCTTTATCTCCAGCATCGGTCGAAGGCATTTTCCCTTCACAGGTAGAATAGAGATCTCCAATTCCCGTATAAATGCCTTCTTTGATGATGCAGAATTCGTGATATCGATATAATCATGGATACCGAAGCGCTTCGCCTTTTCGTTCGGGCTGTCGAGAAGCTCAACATCAGCGGGGCTGGTCGATCGCTGGGGATGGCGCCAGCGGTCTCGAGCGCCAAACTGGCCAAACTTGAGCGATCTCTTGGAACGGACCTGTTGCACCGCTCGACCCGGAAGGTCGCGCTTTCTCAGGAGGGAATGGCTTTTCTACCCTACGCGCGAGAGATCCTAGCGCAGGAAGATGCAGCTCTTGGTGCTCTTGGGCTCGGCACTCAGACTATCTCCGGAACATTGCGCTTTACGGCACCAAGCTCTTTTGCGCAGCTTTACATCGCCCCGATAGTTCCAGAGTTCCTGGAACTCTACCCGGACATCGATCTTGATCTACAGCTGTCAGACACACGCTATGATCTGATCGGGGGAAGCTTCGATCTGGCTCTTCGTAACGCTCCGCTTGAAGACACGAGTTTGAAGGGCAGAAAGCTGGCTGATGACCTCAGAGTACTTTGCGCATCTCCAGCTTACCTTGCGCGGTACGGGACGCCCACCGAGCCACAGGATTTGTTGCATCATCGACTGATTGGCTTTCAGTCGAGCGATCCCAAGCAGCTGACAACCGGGGCCGGGGAGCTCAGTATCTTCGACCCATCGACCGCCGCATCGAAGGTGGTAATTGACGATGGAACAAGCCATAGGCTCGCGACTCTCGCAGGCGCTGGGATCTCCATCAACTCGCTCTGGAGCGTTCACGAGAACCTACGACAAGGACATCTTGTTCGGGTGCTTCCTGACTATGTCGATGCCGAGAAAGCAGTCCTCTGGATGATCTACCCCAAAGCCAACGTTCTTTCGGCTAAGGTGCGTGTGCTCATGGACTTTCTGGTCGAGAAGATTGGAAAGCGATCACCTTGGGACAATCAGAATTGAGCTTCCAAGGGATGGTCATGGCTCTCGGAACAAGGTCGGACGTCAGGTGCAGCAACGGTGAAAGCAAATGCGGCAAAGCTGGCATTCGGGTCACCACTGTCGTTGGCCCAGGGCGGGTGACCACAAAAAGCATCGAGGCCTGCGAAGACTCACCGCATGTATCAAATGTCCAGACGTACGTTGGTCGCACGTCGCCACGGCAAACCGGGCAATCAACATCTGATTGCCCGGCGCTTCTTCCAGCTCTTATCCAGCGTTACGGCGGACACCGGTTTCCCGAACAACCGGAATCCAGGTTTCGCGCTGTGCCGTGTAGTAGGCGTCAACCTCCGCAGGGGTCATCGCAGCGGGAACCAATGCACCCAGATCCGTCAGCTGGCTTTTCACAGCATCGGATTGGACGATCGCGTTCACAGCTTCGTTCAGTTGATTGACAATGTTGTCCGGCGTACCGGCCGGAGCGGCAAAGCTGTTCCACGTCTGGGAGACAAAGCCATCCAGGCCAGCTTCAGAAATGGTGGGCAGATCCGGCATGGCAGCCAGGCGTTCCGGCGCAGCAACCCCGAGGCTCTTAACTGCGCCATCGCGGATCTGTGGCACACCGCTAAGCGCGGGAATGAACTGGAAGGTCAAACGGCCAGCGATGGTGTCGCGAAGCGCTTCGCCACTGCGTGGGTAGGGCACATGGGTAATGTCGAGGCCCAGACGGTCGAGGAAAAGCGCACCGGTGATGTGAGTGGTGGTTCCAGCCGGGCCGGAGCCATACTGGTAAGCATCGGGATTGGCCGAGATCTTCTCGATGAACTGCTCCAGGTTTTCTGACTCTTCGTCATTGTTGACCAGCATCACCATTGGCACCTCGTTCATCATGGCGACGCCGCGAAGCGTGTTGGTGATGTCGACCGGGAGCGGCTCGAACAGTGCGATATTGTGTACCAGTTGCGAGGAGGTTCCTACCAACAGCGTGTATCCGTCGGGGTCTGCGTTGCTGACGGCTTCCGTTCCCTGCATGCCTGATGCCGAGGAGAGGTTTTCGACAACAAACGTCTGACCGAGGGTGTTTTCCAGCTCGGCAGCAACGAGGCGCGCCACGGTGTCAGCATTCCCGCCCGCGCCAGATGCGACAACCAGGCGGATGGGGCCAGCGGTCGGCCAATCCATTGCACCGGCCATCTTTGGCACCATGCTGATAAAAGGTGTCGCAAGCGCGGTCTGCACAAGTGTACGACGGGTGATCATTGATAAAACTCCTGTTCAAGTTTGGCGGCCGCGTTCTCGCGGCCAACTGAAAAAAGGGTCAGCAAAGCGGGTGCCTGACCCATGCGTAAAGATACATACGCAATAGCTGATCTTTATTTGCAACTTTTCTTGAGCGCAAGAGCTTGCATCCGTTATTCTACGCACTATGAAGGCTGAAGGGCGGCGAACTCGTCTATGCGCCCATGGAGATTTTTATTGATGTCCTCACTGCGGTGGGCAGCCCCGATCTTTGTTGGCGCCCTTGGTGTAGCCATGTTCGGGTTGGCGCTGACTCAGCCCGCCTGGCTCGGCAATACCATCGGCCCAGGCCTTTTCGCGCGTTGGCTATCGGCAGCCGTGATCCTTATGTCGGCCATCTGGTTGCTATCGGAGGTTCTCCTGCCTGAACGCTCGGCCCTGGATGCAGAGGTCCATGATCAATCGAGAAAAATCAGCGAAGCCAGTTTGCCCACCATACGTTCCGGTGTCGGTCTGCTTGCAGGCGTCATGACATTTGCCCTGGCATTCCCGGTCGTTGGTCTTGTCGCGGGGTGCGGCCTGACCGCGGCTGTTGCCAGTTGGGGCGCTGGTGAACGCACTGTCAGCGCATTTGCCTTTTCCGCACTTGCCGGTGCGACCGCTGCCTTGGTTGTCGGGATGACCCTGATGCCACCGGGGACGCAGCTATGGCCGTAGGACCTGCTGCCCTTGGCGTTCTGAAAATCTTGAGTTTGCGCACGCCACAATGACCGAATGGATTGGCGAGCTTAGCTCGATTTTCACGCTGCAAAACCTGTGGCTTTGCTTCATGGGAGCCTTGGTTGGCACCATCACCGGCGTGCTGCCGGGGATCGGACCTGCCGCGACACTTGCCCTGCTTCTTCCACTAACGTTCACGCTTGAACCTGCCGGCGCCCTCATCATGTTGGCCGCCATCTATTACGGCGCCCAGTATGGCAGCTCCACCACTGCCATTTTGCTCAATCTGCCAGGTGAAACCTCTGGCATCGTAACTGCACTCGACGGCCATAAGCTTGCTCTTTCGGGCCGCGCGGGCGCAGCGATCGCGATTGCCGCGCTCGCCTCTTTGTTTGCCGGGCTTGCCTGCGCGGTTTTCATTGCGTTCGCCGCTGGACCAATCGCCGAGATATCTCTGCTCATCTCTCCCGCTGGGCTTGCTGGGCTCATAGCGGTCGGGCTTTTTGCGGCTGCAGTCATCGCCCCGGGCAAGCCACTGGCAGCCATCACGTTGATCCTGCTTGGCGCCTGTCTTGGGCTGGTTGGCACCGACTCGGGAGGCGGTATGCCGCGCTTCACGCTGGGGCTGACGGAACTGCGCGACGGGATAGGCTTTATGCCTCTCGTGATGGGATTGTTCGCCATTGCCGAGCTCATCCGTTCGCTTGAGACCGGCGGCAGGCCTGAGAAAATCGCACCCGTCCGTTGGCCCTGGCCGACGCTCGCTGATTTCAAAGCCAGCTGGGCACCGACCATTCGCGGTACGACCATCGGGTCGCTGCTCGGCGTTATCCCTGGCGTCTCAACGGTGATGTCAGCGCTTGCGGCCAGAGGCGCAGAAAAAGCCTTCACGCCCAAGGACGCTCCCCTGGGTGAAGGCTCCATGGCCGGGGTGGCGGCACCAGAAGCGGCCAACAATGCGTCGGCTCAAAGCGCGCTGATCCCGCTGCTCACGCTTGGGATACCAGGCAATCCAGTGATCGCTGTGCTTGCAGGCGCCCTCATGATCCAGGGCATCGCACCCGGGCCAAGCTTCATTTCTTCCAATCCCGATCTGTTCGGAGCTCTCATCATCAGCCTGGTGGTTGGCAACATCATTCTGGTGATCTTGAACCTGCCACTTGCCGGGGTTTGGGCTTCGCTTCTGCGGATACCCTTTCGCAAGCTCGTTCCATTGATCATCGTGTTTGCGGTGATCGGTGTTTACTCGGTCAACCGGTCTGTGTTCGACGTCTGGCTGATGCTGGCGTTTGGGGTCTTTGGCTGGGCGCTGGTAAGACTAAAGCTGGAGCCCACGCCGATTGTCCTGGGGTTCATTCTCGGCCCGGCATTTGAAGAGTATCTACGGCGAACGCTTCTGTTCTCACGCGGCGATATGACTGTCTTTCTGACCGATCCAGTGAGCTTGGCTTGCCTGGCCGTTATCTTTGTCGGCTCCGCGGCGCTGTTTTGGCGTTGGCGAGGCAGGACGGCCCGACGCGACGATGCAAATGGTGCCAGGTAACGGCTCAGAGCTGGCGTTCAGCTATGAGCACAGGTCGCGTCAAAACAGACTTGCGATGGGACCGTGTTTCAATGCTGATCTTTCTTCAAAGCGAAATCAGCTATGTCTATCGTGCTGGCGGATGTCGTCCCGAATGAGCCTTGGAACAAGCGAAAATTGACGGAGCGCATCGAGTCGTCGGCACAGGCGGGGTGCACTATCGGTCGGAGCACCGCCGGCGCCATCCAATTCGATCAACGCGGCTAAAGCTCAGCCTGCCACAAAGGTAGTGCTCGGGCAGTGGCCGACATTGCCTTAGTCGACCACTGCGTGAGGTTATCTCGTTGAGCGCTTCAATAAGTCAGAGAAGCGAAGTGCAGTTTACGCCCTCTCAGATTGGCTCCTACCACCTTGGGAATGGATCGGGGAACGTGCTGTAGTCCTCTTTCAGTTCATCGTCGGTGATCAGGCAAGCATCCAATTTGCTGACGATATCGGCCTGATCGATCTCATCATCGCTGCCGATAAAGACTATTTCTTGGCGCCTATCGCCAAAGGGTTCCACCCACTCCTGTTCAATGAATTCTCGCATGGCGGGCGTCCAATCATCCTTGGGAATGCTGGAGTACCATTTCCCCGCTAGGCCATAATCCTTCAGTTTTCCGGCGAGCTGAAAATCTCCGGCATTGTCCATGCGCGTACACAGCCAAAAGAAGCCTTTTGAGCGAATAAGACCGGCGACCGAGGTTTCGGTGAACTCCATAAATCTCTCGGGAACAAATGGTTTTCGTGCTCGGTAGACGAAAGCGGTCAGGCCGAATTCGTGACTGTGGCTGTGAATGAGGTGTTGGCCGTTGCCCTGTCCCTGACCATTATGTCCATGGCCTTCGCCGTTCTCGTGGGCGTGATCATGACCCTCTGACGAGGGCTGCTCATCGCCCTTTTCCATCTCTTTGAACCAGGTTGGGTATTCTTCAGCCCGCTCAAAGTCGAAGGAATTGGTGTTCATGATCTCGGCGAGGTCGACCTTGCCGTAGTTGGTATCGATGATCTTGGCTTCAGCGTTGATGGCCCGGACCATCTGGTGAATCTTTGCAAGCCTTTCCGGGCTCACCATGTCCGACTTGTTG
Source organism: Pseudomonadota bacterium (assembly GCA_038749715.1). Lineage (GTDB taxonomy): Bacteria > Pseudomonadota > Alphaproteobacteria > Rhizobiales > MH13 > MH13. The sequence continues at coordinate 125,273 of JBCDHR010000004.1, read as the reverse complement.
ACCAGGATGACATTGGCAAACTCCAGCTGATCAATCATCAACTCAACGACTGACGTTTGGTCATGGGTCTGCAACCGCGTCTTGCGCTCCTGGATCTCCATCTCATCGGACTGGTACTGTTCGATGAAATTGACGGCATCCACCACCGTTACCATGGTGTCCAGGTGTGCAACGTCCTTCAGAGAGTTGCCGTCATCCATAGGGAACGTGAAGGTAGCTGCTATCGGCAGTGGCTCGGAGACACCACTCGCTTCGATGATCAGGTAATCGTATTTCCCTTCCAGCGCGAGCTTGCGCGTTTCATCAAACAGATCGCCGCGCAGTGTGCAGCACAGACAGCCATTTTGCAGTTCAACGAGCTTCTCTTCAGTCTGCAGTATCTTGTCGCCGATCTGCTTGCCGTCGATGTTCACCTCGGCAATGTCATTGACAATGATGGCGACGCTCTGAGCCCTCTTGGTCTCGATGATGTGGTTGATGGTCGTCGTTTTGCCGCCGCCGAGGAAGCCACTCAAAACAGTGACGGGGATCTTCTTCATGGGAAACGTCCGTTTGTTGTACTTTAAAAAAGCGCCCGATCTGTCCCGATAGATTTATTGGCCGAACCCCTTGCTCACGCGGGCTCTTGATCCCCCACGCTTGTCTGTACAGCGGCAATCTCTCGTTGGTCGGTCTCTTTCTGGCAGAGCTTTCTTAGAAGGCTCCATGCGCCGACAAAGGCGATTGCTGCCAAGGCAGCGACGGCGATCCAATTCGAATGGCCTGAAGCTTCAGAAACATGGCCTGGATGGGCCTGAGCTGCCGACGGCGCCAAGATTATGGCAGCGAGGAGCAGGAGTGGGCGAACTTTCATGGTGCATGACTCACGGTTGTAGCAGGATGACGATTGTCTAACGTTATTTTATATCATAACGCTTTCCGCACTGCGTTTTGAAGGCTCCCGTTTCGGTACTCCCCAACAGACAAATGACGACATGGACAGCAGTATGAGAATGGACGAAGCCCGTGCAGTCGTGTCGGCACGGCCTGCGATTGCCTGGCGCATCCATCACACTGTTGCATCAAAGGGTGATGTTTTGGGAGCAGGCCAGTGATCTGGAAAGATGGCGCCCATTTTCCCGAGCATGTCCGGGTCGCCATTGTGGGCGGAGGGCCAGCCGGTCTTGGCGTGGCGAGAGTATTGCGGGACCTTGCTATTCCTGATGTTTGGGTTTTGGAACGCGGTAAGATTGGGCAGAGCTTTTTGAACTGGCCGTCAGAGACCCGCCTTCTGACGCCGTCATTTCCAGGCAATGCCTTTGGCGTAACCGACCTCAACGCGATCAGTTACGACAGCGCACCGGGATGGTCACTTCGAAGCGAGCACCCGGATGGCAAGTCCTATTCGCGCTATCTGGAACAAGCCGCCGATGCATTCGGCCTCAATGTTCAATGCGGCGTCGACGTAAGGTCGATCCGGCCCGAAGACGTTGGATTTGCTCTTGAAACCAATCTCGGCACCTTCACTGCCGATTTTGTTATTTGGGCCTGCGGTCACTTTGGCGACCCGTCCGACGACGGGCTGCCGGGCGCCGAACTCGGACGGCACTACAGCACCGTGGCCAGCTGGGAGGACATACCAGGCGAGCAAGCCTTCATCATCGGCGGTTATGAAAGTGGCATTGATGCTGCCGCTGGGCTTGCCCAAGCGGGCAAAGACGTCTTCGTCTTCGATCGCGGTGCACCGTGGCTCGATGGTGACAAAGACCCCAGCCGCAACCTGTCGCCTTACACGTTGCAGCGCCTTGAGGCCGTCCGCAGCGAGCGGCCCATTACGCTGGTACCAGACGCCGATATCATCGCGTTGGAAAAGGAACCTGAGGGCATTCACATCCTTTCTGGCGACGGCCGATCATGGATGTGCGATGAGCCACCGATCTTGGCCACCGGGTTCGGCTCCGGCACTGCGCTTGTCTCAGAATGGTTTGAGTATAGTGCTGATGGCCGGCCAGCACTGACGGCTCAGGACGAATCCACATCCATGCCAGGTCTCTTCCTTGTTGGGCCGGAGGTGTCCCACAACGGGCACCTCTTCTGTTTCATCTACAAGTTTCGCCAGCGTTTCGCCGTTGTCGCGCGCACCATCGCGGCCCGGATGGACGTCGATACAACGCCGCTCGAGGCCTACTATTACAACAACATGTTCCTCGACGATTTGACCTGTTGCGACGACGACAGGTGCGTTTGCTGAGTTTGCACCTGAACCAATGGCCAAAGAGCTAAATCCTTCCCCCGCCGGTGCGGGCGATCCGACCTTCAAACTCCAGGCGTCTGCTACTAACCCAGCTCCTGCCGCAGGCTGGACAGCTGCGCTTATCATCGGCGCTATCCTGGTTGGATCGGTTCTTGGATTGCTCTTGCCGCAGACGGGCGCACTCATGTCCTACAGCGTGGATGCGACCCTTACCGTGATGATTGGACTGCTGTTTTTCGAGCTAAACCTAGGATCGCTTGCCCGCGCCTTCTCCAACTTGAAATTCTTATCCGTTGCTTGGGTCGCCAACTTCCTCATTGTGCCAGTGATTGGATTGGCCATTGCAAGTCTGGTGTTACCTTCCCATCCGCTCGTCTTCACCGGATTGATGATCTACTTCCTTGCGCCATGCACCGATTGGTTCCTTGGCTTCACACGCATGGCGCGAGGCGATACCGGGCTTGGCGCTGCGCTCATCCCCATCAACTTGATCAGCCAACTCTTGCTGTTTCCGGTATGGATATGGATGCTGATGCAACATACCGGTCTGGTCGACTTTGCTGCCATCCCCGGCATCCTCGCTCAGTGGTTTTTGGTGCCGCTTTTTCTCGCCCAAGTGCTCCGTGCGGCCCTCAAAAAGGGAATGTCTGGCCAGAGCTTTGCGCGTTTGCTCGATTGGACAGGGCAGCTTGTCCCGATTGTGATTGCTGCGCTCATCCTGCAATTGTTCGCAACGCATGTTGGTTCGCTCACCGAGAACCTCGAAATGGTGTTCCTCATCGCAGTGGCGGTATTCCTGTTCTTCACCGCAACATTCATGCTTGGCGAAGCGCTGTCGCGGCTGGGCAAGTTTGCCTATGAACAACGCGCCTTGCTCTCCATGACAATGGCCGCGCGAAACGCACCCTTGATGCTGGTCATCACGTCGGCCGCCATCCCTGATCAACCCTTGATTTTGGCCGCCATCGTGATGGGGATGCTCGTAGAAATCCCGCACCTCACCATGTTGAAGCAGCTCTTGCTGAGGCAGCGCCGTATAGCGCCGCAGAACGCTTCATTGGCAAAGTAGAATTGGGTGCAGTGTTTGCACAGGACTTTGAGCTTAGGGCGCTGGCCCGTTGTTATCGGCAAAGCGGCCGTTCGGACTAGTTTGCGCTATCGACCCGGTTGTTGAACAGTATAGGCACCGTCTACCGCGGACAATGGCGCAGCAGGGCCTTCTCCTTGGCTTGGGGTATCATCTCGCCTAAATCGGAAAGCCAGAATTTCTAGACTCCAAGGTGGGCCAGAAGGCCACCGTCCACCAGATAGTCGCCGCCTGTGCAGAAGCCGGATTTCTCGCTGCAAAGAAAGGCAATTAGCTCACTGGTTTCTTCTACTGTGCCCACCCGGCCAATTGGGTGAGCATTGCCGAACTCAGCAATGGCCGGCTCTATGTCATTGCCTGCCCCAACAACCTGCTGGGCGGCAAACTCCAACAAAGGCGTGCGCACCGATCCAGGGCTGATGGAGTTCACCCGCACCTTGTCCTTCGCACAGTCCACCGCCATGGCGCGTGTCATGGCATGGATAGCGCCCTTGGTGGTCGCATAGGCCAGGACACTGTTCTGGTTGCCATGCCCCTGCACCGAGGAGACATGGACAATCGCCCCACCACCGGCTTTCAAAAAAGGGTAGGCATGGTGGCTGGTGAGAAAGCATGAGCGCAGATTGATCGCCATCACCTTATCCCAGTGTGCGCTGTCGGTTGTGGTGATGTTGCCATAGGTCTGGATGGCGGCAGCGTTGACCAGCACATCGATGCGCCCTTCAGCCTCGCCAATGGGAGCGATCCAGCCACGCACATCGGCCTCATTGGAGATGTCGACATGGGCCAGCGCGACATCAAGCCCTTGGGCGGCCGCAATGGCTCGTTGATTGTGGGCCTCATCATTGCCGCACAGAAAAACCCTAGCACCGCCACGTGCCAAGCGAAGGGCAGCGCCCAAACCGATGCCGCTTGATCCGGTAACCAAGGCGACCTTGCCTTCAAAATCCTGATCCATGCGGGTTCTCCTTAGTCGGCAGCGGCAATGAGCGCTTTCATGTAGCCGATGGCAAAGGCCTTACCGGCGTGCCACGGCGCGTCGCAGTCAAGCTCGGGCGTGTGATCGGGGATCAGAACGCCGTCATAGCCAGCCTCTTTAAGAATGGCGATGATACGTGCCATATCGATGTCACCCTCATCGATAAACACCTCCCGATAGTTGGGCACCTTTCCGCGCACATTGCGGAAATGGATGTACCCAATGCGGTCGGTCTGTGCGAACTCTTGAACCGTTTGGTAGATGTCACCGTCCGCCATCTCTTGCAGGCAGCCCAAGCACAGTTCAGCCCGGTTGTGGGCTGACGGGTTCGCGGCGAACGCTCTGCGATAGGCGTCGTGGGAATTGATGAGTTTGGCGTTCATCCGCAACGCCTCGACGGGCGGATCGTCAGGATGGGCGGCAAGGGTCACGCCGGACTCCTCGGCGACGGGAAGCATTTCGTTCAGAAAGCGCCGATATCGGTCCCATATCTGGTCGGAACTGGTTTCCGGCTGATGACTTGGGCCGACCTTCTCCCGGTATGCCATGTTCCAGACCATGCCTTCCGGGATTGGCTTGTTGGGATCAATGTCACGTACATCAAAGCGGACCGAGTGGGCGCCGCCACGCGCATAGGGCCCACGGGTCCAGCCCCACACGCCCGTGACGGAAAAGTTGTAGCCTATGCATGGCACGCCAGCTGCGCCGGCGGCGCGAACAATGCGCTTAAGGTGCGCCATCTGCTCATCGCGCTTGGGGCCATCCAGCAGCACATCATGCCAATGGCGCACAGCGAAGTTCTCGATCGCAGCCAGCTTCAGATCGAAGCGTGAGAGATCGTCAATCAGGGTGGCGAAGGTTTCTTCGGTCCAGTCATCGATCTGTCCCATCCCCCAGGAGCCACTGGTCAGCGTGCTGTCGTGGGCATTGTCGGCAAGCTTAGGATCGGCGGAAAAATAGTCTTCCAGATGCGCAACGACGTGTGAGACACCGAGCTGTTGTGCGTAGCGGTAATGCCGCTCATTCAGCATCTGGCGGTAGAGGCCAAGGCCGATTTTCATGCAGGCCTCCTAAAGGGTTATGCCGCCATCCAGGACGAACTGCGTTCCGGTGACATAGGCGGCGGCATCGGACAGGAGAAACGCCGCGATTTCGGCAATCTCATTGGGTTGGCCCAGCCGCCCGACAGGCTGGCGGGCGATGAAATTGGCAAGCGCCGCCTTGGGGTCCGGCGCGCCTTCAATGCGAGCATGGAGCGACGGACTTTCCACCGTTCCTGGGCAAATTGCGTTGGCGCGGATGCCCTGGCCGACATAGTCGGCGGCAATCGACTTGGTGAGCCCAAGGACGGCGGCCTTGGTGGCCGAGTAGGCCAGGCGGTTGGGTATGCCTTTCAGTGAGGAGGCGACCGAGGCCATGTTGACAATCGACCCGCCACCGCTGGCAATCATGGCCGGTAAGAACAGCTGGCTTGCCAGAAACATAGTGGTGACATTGATGTGCCAGGACCGGTCCCAAGCTGCTTGGTCGGTGGTTGCCAGTGTTCCCTCATGCACCCAGCCCACCCCATTGTAGAGCCCATGCCATTCGCTGCTGGTGGCAAGACATGCCTGGAGATGGTCGGTGCTGGTGGCGTCGCCAGCGAGTGTTGTGAGTTGGCTCGCTTGATCGCCGGCATCCCTACTGAGGGCGGCAAGTGCATCGCCATCTAGATCGGTGGCGACAACATCTGCGCCCCCAGCAAGAAGGCGAAGCGCAATGGCGCGACCGATACCTGCGCCGGCAGCGGTGCATAGGATGGTCTTTCCGCTCAGATCGATGAGTGTTTCAGGCATGCTCTTGCCCCAGTGAAGGATGGGTTAGGGTCGTCATGATGCCGCGCAATTCTGCCAGGCCTTTCAGGCGACCGATGGCGGAGTATCCCGGATTGGTGGTCTTGGTCTGATCATCGAGGAGCAGCGGACCATGGTCCGGGCGCATGGGAATGCGCCAATCGGCACGGCCGGCCGAGCGGCGTTTACTCTGTTCAACCAACAAGGCAGCAAGGACCGCGACCATATCCACATCGCCGCCCAGATGATCGCTTTCGATAAACGACCCGTCGGGCTCGCGCGCCACATTGCGCAGATGGACAAAGTGGATGCGATCACCAAACGTCCGCACCATCGCCGGTAGATCATTGTCTGGCCGCGAGCCCAGCGAGCCGGCGCACAGCGTCATACCGTTGGCCGGTGATGGCACGCTGTCCAGAATCGCTCGGTAGTCGGCCTCTGTGCTCACCACGCGTGGCAAGCCGAACAGCGAAAAAGGTGGGTCGTCAGGGTGTAGGCAGAGGCGGGCGCCGCAGGCTTCGGCTCGCGGAACAACTTCTCTTAAAAAGTTGGTCAGATTGGCGAATATGGCAGCATCATCGATGGCGGCAAAGTCGGCAATCTTCTGCCGAATGCTCTCGCGGCTGTGCGAGAGCTCAGAACCTGGAAGTCCAGCGATAATGGTCGTTTCCAGCGTGGCGATGGCATCGTCCGACAGGACAGCTGCCCGGACCTTCGCCTTTTTCACCATTGCGGGGCTGTAGTCGGCCTGGCTGCCTGCGCGTTGCAGGATGAAGAGATCATAGGCGGCAAAGTCGACGGCATCGAAGCGCAGCGTCAACCCACCATTGCGCATGGGGTAGCGAAGATTAGTCCGCGTCCAATCGACCACAGGCATGAAGTTGTAACAGATCGTCTGAATGCCCTGCTCAGCCAGACGCTCCATCGTAACGGCAAAATGGTCGGTGTAGGTCGCAGCCTCGTCTGTTCCAAGTTTGATTGATGGGTGGATTGGAATGCTTTCCACCACGCCCCAAGTGAGACCAGCCTGTTCGATCAAGCTCTTGCGCGTAGCGATGGCATCGCTTGCCCAGGGGCGGCCGTCGTAGGTCTCGTGCAGCGCGGTCACCACGGCCTGCGCGCCCGCCTGGCGGATGTCTGCCAGGGTGACCGGATCGGACGGACCATACCAACGCCATGCCTGCTCCAACCCGATGTCCTTCACAACATGCGGCGAAGCGTCAGCGGTGCTGTCTGGCATCTCGGCAGGCAATTTCATTCCCTCCGGCATATGGCCCCTTTCCCTCATGCTGGACCCACATCCTTTCAATCTGGTCCAACAATATCAAGTCTGAAAAGACTGTTGTCATCCATTTTTGATATCTCCGGAATGCATGATCTAACAAAACTCTCGTTTATCACTGTTTTTATTAGAAAAAATTAATTTCAATCGTGGGCTTGCCAATTGCCTGAAAGCACGCAACCATAATCTGGACCAACAAATAAGGCGTTTCCGTGCCCATCGAAACATCTGACCAGCAAGTCACCGACATGCGTGATGCGAGTGATCGCAGCGCTGTGGATACGCTTGTCGATCAGATCAAAAGCTACATTCAGACCAACGGTCTGACGGTTGGCGACACGCTGCCCTCCGAGCGTGAGCTTGGTGAAAAGTTCGCGGCAGCACGCAACACGGTTCGCGAGGCGGTACGCATCCTCAAAGCTTATGGCGTGGTCGATGTGCGGCCGAAGATCGGAGCGGTGATCGTCAACCGGCACATGGATGCCGTGCTTGACCTGTTCTCATTTCAGCTCTCGATCTCGCGCGAAACCTTTCTCGATATTCAAGGGTTTCGCCGGTTGATCGAAGTCGGGTCGGCGGATGCCATTCTGGCCGTTCTGACCGATGCCAATATCGCGCGGTTTCATGCGCTCAACGATTCCATCATTGAGGCCAGTTCAGCGGTCGAGGCGGCGGAGCGCGATTTTTCTTTTCACGCTGCCCTCTTGGAGTTGGCGGACAATCAAACCGTGCTCAACGTCTACACGACAATGAAACCCATCATCGTGAAGCTGATGGAGACCGGCAAGGAAACGCACGGCCTCCAGGGCACGCATGACAGCCATACCCACATTCTGAAGGCCTTGGAAAACCGGGACAGGCTCGCCTTTCAGTACTGGATGTCGAGCCATCTGGATCACGGCCTCAACTTCATTGAGCAGACCATGCCGGCGGAAGGAGAGAGCCGGAGCCGGCAAACGGGCGACGCCTAGCGGCCCCAACAAACCGCCGGTTCTGCTCCGCATGACCGGCAAGCAACCCGCCGACCCAACAGGCGGACCGAACAGGAGGAAGATATGTCACTCAAAAAGACGCTCGCCGGCCTTGCGCTCGGCGCCATGGTGGCCACCGGGGCTGCCACACCATCGATTGCCCAAAGCGATGTCACTATCGCGGCCGTCGTGTTCCAGCAGGATCAGTTTTTCCGTACCATTCAGCTCGGCATGAACGCCGCTGCCGACGCAGCCGGCGTTGAGCTTTTGGAAGGCAATTCCAACAGTGAGCCACAACAGGAAATCAGCCTAATCGACACCTACATCGCCCGCGGTGTGGATGCGATCGTGATCTCGCCGGTTTCTGCTGTTGCGTCGATCCCGGCTTTGATGCGTGCCCGCGATCGCGGCATCCACATCGTCACCTATAACTCCAATGTTGATGACACATCGATCCCGGTCTCATACCTCAACTCGGCGCAGCGCGATCTCGGCAACTCGACCGGCATGATGGCCGCCGAATTCATCTCCGGTGAGCTGGGTGGCGAGGCCAACATTGCCACGCTCGGCTTCCGTGCACTGTTACCGGAAATCTCAGCTGATCGCGTGGATGGCTTCATTGAGAAGGCCGAAGAGGCCGGTACGCTCAACATCGTATCTCAGCAGGATGCGTGGCTGGCTGAGGATGCGCTGCGGGTGGCAGGCGACATCATCACCGCCAACCCCGACCTCAACATCATCTACGCGGCCAATGAAGGTGGCACGGTTGGCGCGGTGCAGGCGGTGCGCAATGCCGGTAAGGAAGGTGAAATCTTCGTCTTCGGTGTTGATGGCACCGAACAGCTGGTCGGCTTCCTGCTTGATGATGACAATGTGTTGCAGGCCGTCACGGCCCAGCAGCCCTATGTGATGGGCCAGATGGCAGTTGAGGCGGCCATTGCTGCAATCGGTGGCGAGACGACCGAAGAAGCGGTTATTGTTCCCGTGCTCGGATTAACCCGCACAGACCGCCCGGCGGTGGAAGAGTTCCAGGACTATCTGCAGTCACTGAACTAGGTTCCCTCCCTGAACCGACTGGCGGGGCGGCAGGGGTTGCCCCGCCCTTTTTTAAAGAGCGCTCGCCGCATACCGTTGCCGTCTGGCCTTTGCCCAACACGCAGCCCAATCCACAGTCCAACAGCTGGCATGTCCGCATCGATTGAAACCCAGTCTCTGACCAAGGTGTATGGCAATGTCGTCGCACTGGACGATTTCAGCCACACCTTCGAGCGCTCGCGTATCCATGCCCTGATGGGCAAGAACGGTTCCGGCAAGTCGACCCTGGTCAAGATGCTCTCCGGTGTGACGCGGCCAACCAAGGGATCGATGGCGCTGGACGGCCAGGCTGTGAGCTTCAGGTCTCCGCAGGACGCGTTCAACGCCAACATCGTCACCGTGCACCAGGAGCTTTCGCTGGTGCCCGAACTCTCGGTTACCGAGAACATCTTTCTGGGTCGTCTGCCGCGCTCACGCGTTCTTGGTGTCAGTTCCATTGATTGGGGCAAGGCCCATCGCCAGACCGAAGAGCTGTTCGCCCGCATGGGGCTGACGCTCAATCCCAAGGCGACCATATCCAGCCTCAGTGTCGGTCAGCAGCAAACGGTGGAAATCGCCAAGGCGATGTCTTTCGACCCGACCTTGCTGCTGCTGGATGAGCCAACTTCAGCCCTTGCCACCAAAGAGGTGGAGATGCTGTTTGGGCTGCTGCGCACCCTGAAGGATCAGGGCGTGACGATGATGTACATTTCGCACCGCATGTCGGAGCTTTCAGAAATCGCCGACACAGTGACCGTGTTGCGCGACGGCCAGCATGTCGGCTCCATTGAGATGGCGGCCTCCTCGCTTGGGACCGTGGTGGACATGATGTTCGGCGATGTTGCGCGGGCAACGCGGCCAACGCGCACCACGGCGATACCGGTTGAGAACCCTATCTTACAGGTGCGGGGCCTGACGCACGAACCTCACTTCCGCGATGTGTCCTTCGATGTGCGGCGCGGAGAAGTTCTTGGTCTTGCCGGCATGCTCGGCGCCGGGCGCACGGAGGTGATGCGCTCCATATTCGGCGCTGATCGGTTGGATGCCGGTGAGATCGTGCTTGATGGCAAGGCCATCGCCAGCCCGTCGCCTCAATCCATGGTCCAACTCGGGCTCGGCTACACGCCGGAAAATCGCAAAGAGGTCGGGCTCGTTCAGGAGCACTCGATCCATAACAATCTTTCTATGGCGAGCCTCTTCAGGCTGGCGCCCAGGGGCCTTATCAGCAAGGCCGCCGAAGCGCCGGGCGTCGCCAAGCAGATCGATCAGTTGCACATCAAGGTGGACAGCCCAGCTCTGCCGGTCTCCTCCCTTTCAGGAGGCAACCAGCAGAAGGTCGTGATCGGCAATTGGCTTAACACGGACCCGAAGGTGATGTTCTTCGACGAGCCGAGCCGCGGCGTCGACGTCAACGCCAAACAGCAGATCTTCCAGATCATCTGGGAACAGGCGGCCTCTGGCCTTTCCTCCATCTTCGTTTCCACCGAGTTGGAGGAGATGCTGGAAGTTTGCGACCGCATTCTGGTGATGAAAGAGGGCCAATTGCTCGGTGAGCTGGACCCCGCCGAAACGACGCTTGCCGAACTCTACACTGCTTGCATGGAGGGCCTTTGATGGCGCTGAACCTCTTCCGTCGCTATCCGATGGAGATCATCTTGGTGCTGATGTACCTCTATCTGAGCTTCGCAGCGCCAGGCTTTGCCACGCTCGATAATCAGATGAATGTGCTGCGGAACATCACCATGCAGGGCATCATCGCGTTCGGCATGACGATGGTGATCGTGTCCGGCGAGATTGATCTATCGGTCGGATCCGGCGTGGCGTTCTCAGGTTGTGTGACGGCATGGGTGACAGGTGCGCTATCGGACGCGATCGGGCCCTGGGCGGCCATCACCATTGGTGCCCTTTGCGCTATGACCATCCTGTTCTTTGTTGGGGTGTTCACCGGCAAGCTGCGTCGACATTTCAACATGCCGACTTTCATCACCACCCTTGGGCTCTTAACGGTCCTATCGGGCGCGGCGAACCTCATCACCGGCGGGTTCCCCATCACCAGTTTCCCATTCCAGTTCAACTTTCTGGGTGCCGGGATTTTGTTCGGCATCCCCTTTCCGGTTTACATCTTCGCTGCCGTGTTCGGCTTTGTGTACTTCCTGATGAATTACACCAGCTTTGGCCGCGCGCTTTATGCCGTGGGTGGTAATCTGGAAGCGGCGCGTCTTTCCGGCATCGATGTGTGGAAGACCAAAACGCTGGCGCTCGGCATCACGGGTGTTTTCACTGCCATGGCGGGCGTGCTGATCGCCTCTCAGATCCTGTCTGGCAGTGCCAGCGCGGCGCGTGGCTGGGAACTTGATGTGATTTCAGCCGTCATCATTGGCGGCACCAGCTTATTCGGCGGCAAGGGAACCGTGCGTGGCACGCTGATCGGCGTTTTGTTCCTCGGTATCATCGTCAATGGGATGACGTTGTTGAACGTTTCGGAGTACTGGCAGCTTGTCGTGCGTGGGCTGTTGATCATCGGTGCTGTGCTGCTCAACCATGCGCTCGATGACACTGCGAAGAAGCACTAGGAGATGGGGCCGTGGGAACTGACATGATCGGCGAGGTCCAATGCGTTGCGCCGACCGGCGACATTTGCGGCGAGGCCGCCACATGGTCGGCCGATGAGAACCGGGTTTACTGGGTCGATATCAACCGGTTCCTTGTTCACCACCTTGATCTGTCGACTGGCGCGGTCACCAGCCATTTGTTCGATGAACCGGTGGTCGCCTCGTCGCTGACAACGCGCGAGGGCACGCTTCTGGTGGCGCTCGGGGCGAAACTGATCCTGCTTGAGGTTGAGGCTGACAGGCGTGAGGATCTGGGTGTCACGCTGCCGGAAAGCCCGGCTGCTCGCTTCAATGATGGCCGCACCGACCCCAATGGCGTGTTCTGGATTGGCTCCATGGGCAACAATGTCGGTCCAAACGGCGAGGGTCTCGATGTCACCGACGGGCTGGGCAAGCTCTTTCGCTACAAGGTCGGCGGTGTGCTGGAAGAGGTGGAGGCGGGCATCGGTATCGCCAACACGCTGTGCTGGTCGCCTGACCGATCCACCTTCTATTTCGGCGACACGCTGAAGAACGAGATCCGTGCCTACCCGTTTGATGCGTCCACCAGCACCATCGGCTCCGGGAAGTCTCATTTTTCCGGCTTTGACCGCGGGCTGCCCGATGGCTCCACCATCGACCGCGATGGCTACATCTGGAACTGCCGCTTTGGCGGTGGGTGCGTTGTGCGCGTTGCGCCAGACGGCAGCGTTGACTGCATCATCGAAATGCCGGTGAAGAACATCACGACCTGCTGTTTCGGTGGGCCGGACCTTGCCACGCTCTACATCACCACCGCCAGCGCCATGAAGGATGACAGCGACCGACTGGCCGGCAGCCTGTTTGCCATCCAAACGGGCACACATGGCCTGCAAGAAAACCGATTTGCGCTCTGAGGATTAGTCATGGACATCGCCAAACTCACCGAGCGCTTGGACGCTTGCTACTCAGGCGCCGTTTACGACGTCATGCGCGCGCGCGGATTGGAAAACTGCGTGTTGCCGCACGCCATCGTGGGGCTGGACAATGAGACCCGAGTGGCTGGCCCGATCTCGACCCTTCACGGTGTCGCCTTCGATGCCAACCGGCATGATGAAGAGGTGGATTACCTTCTGCCTTGGGTGGAGTTCCTGTCCCGCGCGCCTGCCGGCCATGTGGTGCTGTGCCAACCCAACTCCGACCGGCTGGCGCTGATGGGTGAGCTCTCGGCGGAGACACTGAAGGTGCGCGGCGTGCGCGGCTACATTGTCGATGGTGGGTCGCGTGACAACAGCTTCATCCGCTCCATCGGATTTCCGGTGTTTTGCCGCTTCCGAACGCCGCGCGACATTGTCGCCAAATGGGTGCCGCAGGGCGTGGACGACCCGATCACCATTGGCGACGTTTTGATAGAGGCAGGCGACTTCGTGATTGCCGATTTCGATGGGGTGGTGATCATCCCCAAAGCTATTGCCGAAGAGGTTATCACCGAGGTCGAAGAGGTGATGAGCGCGGAGGACAAGGTGCGTGCGGCCATTCTCGCTGGCACCGATCCGGTTGACGCCTACAAGGCCTATGGGAAGTTCTGAGGCCACCCAAACCTTGGATGGCCGAACCCTTCATTGGGCGCATGGTTCGCTCACCGTCCAACAGCTCGGTGCAATGCTGGCACCGGTTCGGTTTGATCTGCCCAATGGCAAGTCGGTGGAGCCGCTGCACATTCCGCCTTGGGCCGATGAGAACTTGTTCCCTGACCTTCCTCCAATTCTCAATGGCTTGCGCGGCGAGTGGCCCTGCGTTCCCTTTGGTGCTGATGAGCCTGAGAGCCTGTCGGCCGATTGGCACTCATCGATGGGGCAACCGTCAATTTTGCCATCTAATGCTCCCCCACATGGTGAAAGCTCGAACTGTTTGTGGGATTGGAAGGACGCTGGCGGAGACCGTCTCACGCTTCACCTCGACTATCCGGCCAATCACCCCATCGCCTGGGTTGAACGCGAGATCATTCCTGATCCTAACGCGCCCGCCATCGACTGTGTTCTTAGGGTGATGCCGCGCGCTGATTGTTGCTTGCCGATTGGCCTTCACCCAACCTTTGCACTGCCAACCGATGTGGGGTCAGCACGGATCATCACGCCAAGCGCCAAGCATGTGCGGAGCTATCCCGGTTCCCTTGAACCGGGCGCGGATATTTTTGAAGCCGATTCCGTGTTCAATGATCTGGTTGAAGCCCCTGCTAACAAGGGTGGAACTATCGATGCCAGTCGTGTCCCCTTCGGCTCACCAGGCGAGGACCTGCTTCAACTCATTGACATTGCCGAGGGGTTTGCAGCGCTCGACAATCAAGGTGGTGGTTATCACGTGACCCTGACTTGGAATGCTGAGCACTTTCCTAGTCTTCTCATTTGGTACAGCAATCGCGGGCGGCAGCACGAGCCCTGGAACGGACGTCATACAGCGCTTGGGCTGGAGCCAATCTGCTCGGCGTTTGATCTTGGTGCGGGCATCGCGTCGGTGAGCAATCCGATTGCCTCCCAGGGAACTCGAACATGCTTCAGTTTCAGAGGTGGAAAGCTGTTCCAGTCGCGGTACAGGATCTCTGCAGAATTGCGCAGTTCAACCAGCACTTGACCACAAATCCATCGGCTTGGCCGAGATTTAGAGAAGCAAGATAACTGCGATGCAGAACATGCACCTTGGCAGATGAGCCGTTCGCGACGGGCTAGTATGGGCCCTTAATGCTCGGTCGATTAACGCCCGTTTTGCCGCCAGTTGCTGATTCCACCAAGGAATTGCCTTAAGTCAAATGTGTGTTTTAGGTGACGAAGGCGCTCACCGTTCCAAAGGAACTAGGAGTGCAGGGCTGACATTCAGCCCTCGTTTCATCGCCCAGCATTTGGACCACGATCTGGGCGTCTTGTCCCGGACCTTTGGCATTGCCACAGTTTAGCGAGCCGATCTTCTTGTGAGGTCCATCCAACGCGCGCAGCAGTGAAGACTGTTCGTTGGCGCGACGGCTTCTTTTGCCGTTTTGTCGGCGGTGGCGAAATCCCCGATGCTTCACTCTTCATATATTGGCGCCGATCGGCGCGGACGCACCCCAGCTTGGCGCGCACATCTTTGGCCTTCTTCCTGATAGTGCGGGCGATCGAGAGCACTTCGCCCTGATGACTGACGGCGACATGGCCGCGCCTGTCTCCCTTGGCGAGGATGAAGCTGCGCTCTGAGAGCGCATGGCTGAATGTGGTGGCGTTGCCGCTCTTCACCCAGGCACCCTGGAATTCAGCGTTGAGGTCACGGGGGTTTTTGCCCACGCGTTTGAGCCTCTGACCAAACTTGGCTACCGGTCCGCCGGCACCAATGACCTTCTGAGACCTGCTAAACCTAACCATCCAGGCAAAGCCGTGCGACACCGACGGCGGCTTCGGCGTGGTGTGGCACCTTGAACTTACTGGCGATGCGCCGCGCACGAATAGCTGTCCAGATGTCGTTCTTGGCCCCGCCGCCTGCTGTGAACAAGCGCGCTGGTCTCGGCGCACCGAGTGCTTGAAGGCGCGCATAGGCGGTCTCTTCGATGCGTGCCATGCTCTCCAATAGTCCGTGCAAGAACAGGGCGTCGTCGGTCGGTCGCGGTTCCAACCGGGGTTGCAGATGTGGATCGTTGATGGGGAAGCGCTCGCCCGGTTTCAGTAGCGGGTAGTAGCACAGCTCCGACGGTATCTTGGGATTGATGAGCCTGCTCAAATCCTTCAACTGGTCGGTCGAAAAGAAATGCGCCAAAACACCGCCGCCCGTGTTGGACGCGCCGCCTGCCAGCCAGTTGTCGCCAAGACGGTGGCTGTAGACGCCGCTTGCGGGGTCATCGACCCGCGTGTCGCTGAGCAGCTTGATCGCCAGCGTCGTTCCAAGCGAGGTCACCGCGTCACCGACCTGGTTGGCACCTGACGCCAAGAACGCTGCAATGCTGTCGGTTGTCCCGGCGTGCAGCCCAAGTGTAGACGAGAGGTCGAACTGGTCTGCGATGGCTGGTTCGATCTTCCCAATCACTTCTCCAACGAGGCTGACCTTCGGCAAAAGTGCCGTGTTCACGCCGGCCGCCGACAACCAGTCGGGCCAGGATCGCGCTTCTGGATCCCACCCGGTCTTCAGCGCATTGTTGTCGTCCGAGCCAAGGCTTTGGCCTGCAAACTTGGCGACAATGAAATCAGCCTGATGCAGCAGGTGAACCGCCTTGCTTTCCTGATCGAGCGCCTGGAGATGGAGCATCCTTGCCAGCGCCGACGATTGTCCGCGCGTGATGGATGGATCGGGTGCGAAGGCGGCGATGCGCTGGGCTTCAGCGATGAAGCCGGCTGTGTTGTACAGCAGGGCAGGCGTGACAGGTTTCAGGTCTGCGTCCGCTAGGACCATCGATCCAGATGTTCCATCCACGGCCAAGCCGCTGATCTCGCGGGGGTCGTATCCGGCCTGTTTGACCAGTGTTATCTGGTCTCGAACGGCCTGTTGTACCGCTTGCCACCACGCATTGGCGTTGGAACCAGCATCCGCCTCATGTGATGCGCGGGCAAGGGAAGCAATGGGCTCGCCGGCTGCGTTGAGCACCGCCGTGCGCACCCCGGACGTGCCGATGTCGATCCCCAGAACCAGCATGTTAGGCGGAGCCCGCCTCGCGTGCCGCCAAAGCCTGGCGATACTTCTCCGCGTCCCAGTTGAGGAGCTCTGCCTCTGCATGCGAACCGATGGGATTGGGCGTCCAGTCCTCAGGCAGTCGGATCAAAACGTCGCTGACGCAATTGGCCATAGCGCGTTGGGCGGGGGTGGCACCCTCGCGCACCGCCAATCCCTTTCCGACGTCCAAGAAAGCCTGTGACGTATCGGCCGGTTTGGTTGGCAGCCCCGGTCCGAGAAAGACGACATGGTCAGGGTAGTAGCTTCCTGGCGCGGCCAGCGATGAGAGCCTGGCATCGATGGCGAGAGCTGCATTGCTAAGATAGGCCCAGCCATCAGGAGGTGGCGCGGTTGGCGATAGATCGTGGAGAACAGGCATGTGAAGCCGCCGCTCAACCTCTTCGGTGAGCTCAGCGACATCGGCCACACTTGGTCCAGCGATGATCAACCCATGATTGCCGAGCAACACCACTTGGGTGTTGGAGAAGATCGCATCGGCGATTGCCTGGGTCAACGGACGGCCTGGCTTACGATAGGGCACAGTGGCTATGGGAAGCCCGGCCAGCTTGCCGCGTGCCACGGCAAGGCCATCGTCGCTGATCGCATGGACGATTGTCGCGACCGAATGAGTGTGTGCGACGACTGGCCAATCGATCAGAGCGTGGAAGGTCGTTTCGATCGAGGGGCGTAAGCCTGCTGCGGTATCAAGGACTGTCGATTGGCACGTGCCGTCCCCGGCACCAAGGGCTTCAGCCCGCGCTGCTTCCCGGTTAACAGCCAGAAAGATCGGTTTGCGCTCCGCGTCCGCAAGCTCTGTTCCCGACGCTTTGATCCACAAAGTGTTGCCGTCCTTGATGGACGTGTTTCCACCTGGTCCCTGAACACGCATGGGGTCTTGCCCGAGTTTGGCTGACAGCGTGCAGAACGCATCAAAATCGGCTGGCATCGTGCCTGGATAGGCGTCGGCAAGCTGGAAACTCATCTCTATCCCCTGTTTAGCAGGCAGTTAGCCAAGGCGATTGATCACGTGATCTGGCGGGAGCAGCCCTTGCGCCGACGCAATGGCTCCCGCGAGCGCGCTTGCGTCAGTTATCCCTTCGAATTCGCTCGCATGCAGCCCGCTCGTCACGAAGGCTGAGGCCATGCCAATACCTTGAGCGCCGGCAATGTCGTGCTCCATGGAGTCCCCGACCATGAGACAGTGTTCGGCACGCGCTCCCAGCGATTGCAAAAGCCGTTCAAAAACCGGCCTGTGGGGCTTGCCATAAAAGATCACGTCGCCGCCTCTGTCTTCATAGGCATGTGCCAGGGTGCCAGGCGAGACTTGCAGAACGCCGTCCGCGCGGGGGGAGGCACGGTCAGGATTGGTGCAAACCACCGGGAGACCTCGTTGAAAGGCGTCATCCAGCACTTGTTTTTCGGCTTCCGCCTTGGATCCTTCCGGGATGCCCATCAAGAGCACCACGTCAGCCGCGTCCAACGTATCAACGACGGAAAGGTCCAGCCCATCGGCCCAAACCAGAGCATCATTGGGACGCCCCGTTATAGCGAGGAGATTCCTGCCCTTGCGGTTGCCATCGCGATAGTCCTGCCAGCAGGCTTCGCCCGATGTCATGGTCAGCTCGATTTCCTCGATCGGTAGGCCAATATCCGCAATGCGCTTTGCATTCGGCGCAGCGCGCTTTCCTGAGTTGGAAAGAACCGCCAGTCGTTTGCCGGAAGATGCCAGTGCGCTGAGGGCCAAGGCCGCGCCTGGGTAGGGCGTGGAGCCGTTGTGCAGCACGCCCCATTGATCCAGGACGATCACCTCATAGGGATCAGCAACCTCAAGCAGGCTGGTAGGATCGGCCACGTCCTTGCGGGTCAGACGGGGTCGGGCGTGGGCGGCACTAGACTTGCCAGGTAGGCCTCGACCTCGTCCTTTGGCATGGCGGGAGCTGCCTTGTGCGCCGTGCCCTCGGGCATGTCGCCAAAGTAGAACTGGAAACCCGGAATGAACTGACGGCGCTTGCGCAGCGGCATTCCTTCATAGGGGAAGACGTCGGACCGTGCGTTGGCGATCTTGTCGTGGCAGGCGAGGATGTAATCGGCCCGCTTGTCGAGTTCTTCGACCGACTTCCAGCCCTCATAGGAGTTCACGAAACGGGCCGGTACCCAGTAGCGCCACCCTTCGGCAGGATTGGGCTCCATGTTGCGCTCCTGGAAAATCGCATCGCCAGCAACGACGATGTCGCCCATGGAAGTTGCGACCGTCACAGCCATGTGGCCTACTGAATGGCCCGGCGTGTGGAACATGGTGATGCCGGGCAGCACCTCGCACTCATCCTCGACCGCTTCAAACACGCAGCCGGCGTAGGCGTGCTCAATGCCAAGATAGCCCGACTCATAGGTGCGGTAGTAAAGCGGGAGCGGATTGTAGGCCATTTCAATTTCGGCCTTGGGGGCAATGTACCGCGCGTTCTTGAATTCCTTCATGTTTTGCACGTGGTCCCAGTGCAGATGGGTGAACACGATCGCGTCAATCTCGTCCGGGTGGACGCCAAGCTTCTGTTCCAGATGCTCATGCACCTGAAGGCAGCCGCGCTTGTCGCATTTGTGATGGTACTTGGTCGCGCGTTCTTCGTCGCAAAGCCCGGTGTCAATCAGGATCTTGTGTTCGCCGGTGTCGACATAGTGGCAATAGACCGGGTTCCAGATCTTTTTGCCCGCCGGACCTTTCCAGAAAATGTAGGTGCCAAGGTCGGCTTCCAGCCAGCCGGTGTTGATCGGATAGATCTTGGTTTCGTTGATACCCATGACGGCAGGCGCGCTCCCCAAAGTGTTGTTTTGGGTCATTTGTATACAGAACTTGAATTATGTCTACAAAAAAAGGTGCTGATCGATGGCGCTCGCCTAATTGACCGCCAGGACGCGCATGAAGCTCTCTTCCATGTGCTTGCGCATATAATCAAACGCCTCATTGGAGTCGGCTGAGAATATCTTTTCCAGCAGCAGGTCGTGGCTTTCTGCCGAGGCAACAAGGTCTGCCTTGGTCGCAAACTTCTTGGCGCGAAAAGGGCCGGTCCGGCGGCGAAAATCTGAGGCCATCTGCTGAATATAAGGATTGCCCGTGGCTTCATAGATCGCAAAGTGAAGCGCTTCGTTGGCGCGAAGATAGGCCGTGCGATCACCTTGATTGGCCGCCTCATGGCAGGCCGCCTGAGCGGCCTCCAGCCGGGCTTTTGCCAACAAAGTCAGGCGCTGAGCAACCAGTCTTGCACACAAAGCTTCGATCTCGTGCATCGCTTCGAACATCTGTGCCAGTTCTTCGCGATTATACTGGGCGACGCGCAGGCCGCGCCCCTCACTTACCTCTAGAACGCCCAGTGCCGAAAGCCTGCTGAGAGCCTCGCGCACAGGCGTGCGTGAGGCGCCGAAACGTTCAGCCAGGCGGGTTTCATCAAGGCGCTCGCCCGGGTTGATCTGCCCGGCGGCAATCTCGTCCATCAATTGCGTTTCGATGCGTTGCGCAACGCTTACGCGCGCCCTGCCCGTGGCCGCTGGCATGCAGAAAACTCCCGATAAGTCCTGGGCTAACGCTAGCGGACGCTGACCGAAAAGACAAACAGATTGCTCTAATGTATGTTTGGTCTTGCCTTTGTATACAAAATATGTCCTCCTGATCTGACGGGAGCGATAAGAAGAGCTGCAATGCCCCAGATTAACTTGGCCGGTCTGAAAAAGGCCTACGGCAACGTCACCGTTATCGAGGATCTCGATCTGACCATGGAGGATGGTGAGTTCACCGTTCTTGTTGGTCCATCTGGGTGCGGCAAGTCGACGACGTTGCGGATGATTGCAGGTCTGGAGAGCGTGACCGACGGGTCGATCCAGATTGGCGAGAAGGATGTCACCTATCTTGATCCCAAGGATCGGGATCTGGCCATGGTCTTCCAAGATTACGCGCTCTATCCGCACATGAACGTGGCGAAGAACATGTCGTTCGCCTTGCGTTTGGCGCGCTATCCAAAGGCCGACATCGACAAGCGCGTGAAAGAGGTCGCTGCGACCCTCGGACTAACAGAGTATCTGGACCGCAAGCCCGGCGCGCTATCCGGCGGGCAGCGTCAGCGCGTCGCCATGGGCCGGGCTCTGGTGCGTGATGCGTCGACCTTTTTGTTCGATGAACCGCTGTCCAATCTCGATGCCAAACTGCGCGGCCAGATGCGCGCCGAGCTCGCCATGATGAGCAGCCGTATCCAGAAGAACATGATCTATGTGACCCATGATCAGATCGAAGCAATGACGCTTGGCGACAAGATCGTGGTCATGCGCGGCGGTGAAATCATGCAGGCTGGTACGCCTGAGGAATTGTATCGGCGGCCGCAGAACCGTTTCGTCGCTGGCTTCATCGGCTCGCCGACCATGAATTTCCTTGATGTCGACCTGGTCTCTGAAGGCGACACGCTGTTTGCCAACGCATCGGGCGTGCGCATCGCCCTGTCTGAGGAGCGCAAAGCCAAATTGTCGGAGCGAGCTGACCCCAAGGCGGTCCTTGGCGTGCGTCCATCATCGTTTGAACAATCTGGCGAGTCCGACGGCATGTCGCTGCCGATCATCTTGTCAGAGTATATTGGCGCGCAGAGCGTGCTGATGTCTGAGGTTGGCGGCCAGTCTATTCAGATCGAAGTATCAACCCCCGCGCCGATTGCAGCGGGGACAGAGCGTTTGTTCCGGATCAAATCCGATGAAATCCATCTGTTTGATCCATCCACTGAAGCGGCGCTGTAACGGCCGCGCAAACCGGCCGAAACGGCCAATGAATATCCTGGGAGGGATACATGAGAACACTCAAACTCACCGTGGCAGCGGCGTTGGTTGGGACAGCTTTGTCCGGAGCAACGGCGCTTGCAAACCCCTATGAGCCCTATGAAGGATCGACGCTTGTCGTGAACTTCCCAGCCCACCCGCACTATGATGCGGTGCTGGAAGTCCTGCCTCTCTTCACCGAAGAAACCGGCATCGAGGTTGAGGTCGATCAGCTTCAGTATCTGCGTATGCGCGAGCGTCAAACACTTGAGCTGACGCAGGATGAAGGCGATTACGATCTGATTGCCTATGTCGTGTTCTCCAAGGCTGACTATGTGTTTGCCGACCAGTTGCACAACCTGGCGCGCTTCTTCATGGATCCGGCACTGGCCGATCCGAACTACAACGCCGCCGATCTGATTGATGGCTATGTGCAGAACATTGGCGTTGCAGGTGGTTTCAAAGGCTATTTGCCCGGCCCAACGGGTTCCCTCTTTGGCATTCCGTTTGGATCGGAAACGTCAGTCCTAGGTTACCGCACGGACGTCTTTGAGGAGCACGGCCTCGAAGTCCCCGAGACTTACGAAGAGCTCTTGGAATTGGCTTGTCTCATCCCCGAGCTGGAGCCAGGCATGGGTGGTCTGGCATCGCGTGCTGCCTCTGGTCACCAAGCAAGCCATGCCTATCTTCTGCACCTCAATCCGTTGGGCGGCGGCATCTTCGATGACAGCTGGGAGCCGATCGTCAACAACGAGGTGGGCGTCCAGGCTGCTGAAGCGCTGAAAACCATCGTCGATTGCGGCATTGAAGGGTCAACAACCTTTGGACCGTCAGAAGCTGCTGCCGCCTTCTCACAAGGCCAGTATGCGATGTTCCTGGACTCCATTGCTTTCGCTGCAACCTTCGAAGACCCTTCGCGGTCGACCGTCGCTGGTAATGTTGGTTGGGCGATGCATCCGATGGGTGTGGAGCGCGCCTCCCAGACCGGTGGTTTTGGCCTTGCCATTCCGCGCAACGCACAAAACCCGGAAGCTGCATTCCTGCTGATGCAGTGGCTGACATCGGCTCGTATCGATCGGCTTATCGCGCTGGAAGGCGGGAATCCCTCTCGTTTCTCGACCTATCAGGACGCTGAGCTGAACGAGCGTTTCCCTTACTCGGCCACCTTCGGCGAGGCACTCCAGTTTGCCGATCCAGACTGGCGTCCCATCATCCCAACCTGGGGTGAAATCAACGCTGACCTTGGAACGACGCTGTCTCAGATCCTGACCGAAGATCTGGACATCCAGGAAGGATTAGACGGCGTTGCCGAGCGGGCACGCGCCATCATGGACGAAGCTGGCTACTACAGCTGGAACTGATCCAAACCTGACTGTGGCGGGCGATGGGTATCGCCCGCCACACACGTTTTTTTGCAACCCAAGCCTGATCGACGGACGCGCTTCCCATGAGCAACATCCAGGCGGCCAATCGGCTGACGCCCTACATGTTCCTCGCTCCAGCGGCGGCGGTGATGGCGATCGCTCTTTTGTATCCGATCGGGTACATGGTTTGGGCAAGCTTCCTTGATTGGAACCCATCGCAGCGCATAGGCGAGGCCGATTTTGTCGGCTTTCAGAACTACATAAACCTCTGGGGTTCTGACAGCTTTTGGGAAAGTTTCTGGGTCACCATTCGCTTCGCAGTCGTTGTTGTCAGCGTAGAGATGGTGATTGGCGTCGGGCTGGCGTTGCTTCTGGACCGTCAGTTGAAGGGCATGTCCGTTCTGCGGACGATCTTCATCCTGCCCATGATGATCGCGCCCATCGTGGTCGGTCTCATGTGGCGCTACATGTACCACCCTCAGGTTGGCGTTTTTAACCGCTGGCTCTCCGATCTCGGCCTGCCAACTATCCCGTTTCTGTCCGATTCTGGCTGGGCCTTCACATCGGTGGTGATTGCCGACATTTGGCAATGGACGCCTTTTATCTTCATTCTTGCACTGGCTGCCCTGCAGTCGCTGCCACCGTCGGCCATTGAGGCCTCACGCGTTGATGGTGCGACATCGATGCAGCAGATCCTTTACATCAAACTGCCGCTGATGATGCCGGTTCTGATTGTGACCTGCCTGTTGCGCCTGATCGATGCATTCAAGGTGCTGGAGGTCATCCTGGTCATGACCAATGGTGGGCCGGGCCTTTCGACGGAAATCCTGGCACTGCGCATATCCCGAACGGCCTCGGAGTTCAGGCAATTGGGCGAGGCGGCGGCCATGTCCAATTACCTCCTGATCCTGTTGATGATCATCACCGCGATCATGTTCATCTACACGCGGGTCAACGATGCTCGCCTTGCTCGTATACGCGCCGCGGGCGCGAAGGCCACCCAGGAAGAAGAGGAGGCGTGAGCGATGGCCATTCGTCCCGATGATCGCCCCCATCCCGGCTTTTATGTTCTCCTGATCTGCCTGGTTTTCATGTCTGCCGGGCCGATCGCGCTGATGTTGATGAACTCGTTCAAACTGAACGTCGACATCACCTCACCGACCGCTGGCCTGTTGTTCATGCCAACGCTTCAGAACTATGAGACAGCTTTGTGCGAGTTCCTGCCTTATGACCCTGAACACCTGCGCCGCTGCGACCCGACGTTCGGGCGTGCGCTGGTCAACTCGCTGATTATTTCCCTGGTGGCCACCGGGCTCACCTTGGTCCTCGGCTGCATGGCTGCCTACGCTATTGTACGCTTTCGGTTCATGGGCCGCGATGCGGCCAGCTTCACGACGCTCATCATGCGCATGGTCCCTCCTGCGGTTCTGCTTGTTCCTGTGTTTGGCATTTGGAATGAACAGTTTGGGCTCGATGGAACCCGGTCGGGCATCATCCTGGTCTATGTGGCGATGAACCTGCCCTTTGTGATCTGGATACTGCAGAGCTTTATCGTCCAGGTTCCTATCCAGCTTGAGGAAGCGGCACGCATTGATGGCGCCGGCCCGTTCCGGGTCTTCTTCCTGGTTGTTCTGCCGCTTATTCAGCCTGGACTTGCGGCCGCCGCGATCTTCACCTTCCGCATTGCGTGGAACGAGTTTCTGCTGGCCAACGCCCTGTCGGATCGCAACTCCCGAACGGTTCCGGTGACGATTGTGAACTCGATTACCGAGTACAATATCGATTGGGGGGTCATCATGGCCACGGGCATGTTGTTGGCCATTCCACCCATCCTCTTCACATTCTTTGCCTCTCGACAGATCATCACCGGCATGACGGCTGGCGCTGTGAAAGGTTGATGTCGATGCAGTGTTCGGTGCTGCTTCTTGCGACCGTTGAGACCAAGCAAGAAGCGATCACCTACTTTACCGCCGCGATGGAGAAGCATGGCGTCCACTGCCATGTGCTCGATCTGTCGTTGAACGCGCGCGGCGAGGTGCTGTCAGGCGCCCGCAAGCTGGAATCGATGGCCGAAGTGGCGCGGACCGTGACGGTTGGTGCGCGAGAGGCCATCGCGGCTGGGGCACGCGCCGCCGTTTCGATTGGCGGCGGTACCGGGGGAGAAATCGCTCTTCAGGTCATGCGCGAACTGCCTTTCGCCTTCCCCAAGATGCTGATCACCACACTGCCGTTCGATCCGCGCTACGCCGTGGCGGACAACGCAATCACCATCGTGCCGACACTTGCCGACATCTGCGGCATGAACCAGCCCCTTCGGCAGGTTCTGGAAAATGCAGCTTCCATGCTGGCCGGGCTTTGCAACACAGCGATCGAATTGCCCCATGTTTCGGACATTCCGTCCGTCGGCATTACGGCGCTCGGCGCGACTGGCACAGCCGCTGAAAGCCTCGCTGGACGTTTGGCGTCCATCGGCCAGGAGGCAACGGTTTTTCATGCGAACGGGTTTGGCGGCGCGGCCTATGCGCGCTTTGCCCGGTGTGGAACGTTTCACACTGTGGTGGACATGACCTGTCATGAGCTGACGCGCATCCATCTGGCCGGCGCACACGTTGAAATGCCTGATCGTTTCACGGCCGCCAGGGACTGCCATGTGCCGCAGATCATTCTTCCCGGCGCGCTTAACTTCATCGGTCTGGGTGAGTTGGGGCTGATCCCAGAGCATTATCGCGCCCGACCGCACTACCAGCATTCTGGTTACTTCACGCACGTCCAAGTGACAGCCGAAGAGATGGCGCTTGTGGCGGGCAAGCTTGCCGAAGCGGTCAACCCCTCTGAAGCGCCGGTGAAGATGCTGGTGCCCATGGGCGGTTTCTCGCACCAGGATGCGCCCGGCGGCGCCATCGAGTCGCCGCTCCTGCGCAATGTCTTCTGGGAAACGATGAGCGCCAAGCTGGCCGATCACATCACGCTTGAACGTTTGGAGAGCCATATCTGCGACCCGGCAACGGTCGATGCAATCATGGCCCATGTTCGCCCGCACCTACCGAGCCTGCAAGGAAACGACAATGTCCGCGCCTCCCTCTGACACGAAGAAACCTGACCCCAGCGAGTTGGAGGCCAAGAAGGATGCGCTGATCGCAACCGCCCGCCGCTGCTTCGAAAGAGGGCTTCAGACCAATGCGGGGGGTAATCTTTCGGTTCGACTGACATCGGCTGATGCGATTGTCATCAAACCGTCGGGCGTGGGGTTCGCCGAATGTACGCCTGACAATCTACAAGTTGCTTATCTGGACGGCACGCTTGAGCCGTCCCCATTCAAGCCGTCCAAGGACCTGGACTTCCACGCCGATCTCTATCGCATCCGCCGCGATATCAACGCCATCGTGCATTGTCATAGCCCCTGGGCAACCGGCTATGCCTCTGCCGGTATCGAGATACCCTGCTTGACGGTCCAGACCATCGAGAAGATTGGGCGCATGCCGCTTATCCCGCTTTCAAAGAACGGCGGGCCGCAGACGGATGTGGAGATTTCCCCGGTGTTTCAGGACACGTCGGTGCGGGCGGCCGTGCTCGCCAATCACGGGACAATCGGCGTTGGCAAAACGTTGATGGCTGCACAGTATCTGGCGGAGATTATTGAAGAGACTGCGCATATTGCCTTCGTGCGAGATACTCTCCTTGCAGCCCACGGAAAGACCACAGCTGACCTGCCACAGTATGGAACGGCGATGGAGGCCAAGGCGGCAGCTGAGTAAAGTCTAGTGTTTTCAACTGGCGCTATCATGACTCCCATACCGGCATGAGACCGAAAGCCAGGAACGGCTAGATGTCTTTGTTGCCCAACAAAAAAGCGGCGCGCAGGCCTCTGGTGGCCGGCGCGCCGCTTTCTCTTTTTGCCGACCTTGCTTGCGGACCGGGAACCCTTCAGGCCCGATCCGCAATCTGGCTCTGCCGGTCTATTCGGCAGGTGTTGTGGCCGCTGATCCTTCGTCTTCGTCTATGAAGGTGGTGGGTAGGCCGTGCTTCTCACGCTGGCTGTCGCGGTAGATCGCGCGCAACAGCGACAAGCCCATCAGCACCATGACAAGGCTGAAGGGCAGGGCGCCGATCACCATCGCGGTTTGGATGGCACCAAGGCCGCCTGCGATGATGAGACCACCCACAACCAGCGCCAGTGCTGCGCCCCAGAACAAGATGTGTGGACGAGCCTTGGGGCCCTCATCTCCAGCAGCGTTGATGGTGTTGATGATCAGCACCGCGCTATCTGCCGAAGTGACAAGGTAGGTCAGGAGCAGGATCACCACGATGACCGACATCGCATAGGCCATGCCGTCGCTGAGGATGACGGAGAGCATCGCAAACAGCTGATCAGACTGACCGGCCCCTGCGATGGCGCCGTCGGCAACGCCTGTCAGTTCAAGATCGATGGCTGTGCCACCAACCAGAGCGAACCAGACGAAGCACATGACGGCGGGGATCATCATTGCGCCGAGCACATACTCACGGATGCTTCGTCCCTTGGAAATGCGGGCAAGGAACACGCCGACAAACGGCGCGAATGCGATCCACCAGGCCCAGTAGAAGATGGTCCAGCCACCTTGCCAGCCGGCAAGGGCATCACCGGTCTCTGTGCCGTCGGCAGACCAGACGGTGAAGATATTACCGGGGATCGACACAAGGTAGTCGAAGATGCCGACGATGAGCGCTTGGGCGCCGAAGAAGGTGGAGCCGAACAGCAGGAAGAAGGCGAGCAGGAAGAAGCTAAGCCCCATATTGATGTTGGACAGCCATTTGATGCCTTTTCCGACACCGGAAAGAGCAGACAGTGTCGACGCACCCATGATGATCAAAAGCGCAAAAATGATGCCCAATGTCGAAGACGAACGCTCGCCGGCCTCGTTGACCGAGTAGAGCCAATCACCGACACCGATGCGCGACAGGCCAGAGATGAACTGCTCCACACCAAAGCCGAGTGTCTGTGCAACGCCCAGGACGGTTGCGACGACAGCAACGACGTCAACAAGGTGCCCGACCGGACCGGAAAGCTTCTGGCCAAAGATCGGGGTCAGGGCCGAGCGAATCGTAAGCGGTAGGCCACGGCGATAGGAGAAAAAGGCCAGCGCCAGGCCAACAATCGCGTAGCAGGCCCAGGCCGCCAGACCCCAATGGGTGAAGGACCAAATGTACGCGTCACGCACATTGCCGGCGGTGCTCCCCTCGGTGAGGCCCTGTATCGTCGCCGGGTTAGCAGCAAAGTGATACATGGGTTCAGCGGTTGCAAAGGTGAGCATACCGATGCCGATGCCAGCCCCGAACATCATGGAAAACCATGAGAAGTTGGAAAATTCCGGCTCGTCTTCGTCAGTTCCAAGCTTCATTCGCCCAGCCGTTGGCCATAGGGCGAGCGCGAAGCAGAGAATGAGGAAGAAGGCGACCGAATAGACGTACCAGTAGCTGAACGAGGCCAGGATGATGCTGTTTAAAGCACCCAAAACGCCCGCAGCCTGCGCTGGAAAGGCAATCGCCCAGAGGATCAACCCCCCGACGAGGATTTTGGCAGATATCGTAACGTCCTTGGTGAAGCCACGATAAAAGCCAGACTTGGCCACGCGGATGGGAAGTTCTGTAATGGGCGGTTGGATGGGCATAAAACCTCATGGGGATGCCGGCCTTGGCGAAGGTGCCTGACCGTGGTGCGGAAAATGGTTGGCTTGGTTTCGTCGATCGACGTAGGTGGCAAACGTTATCAACCACATAGCAATTTTGCAAAGAATGCATCCCTTGCGAGCGGAAATAGGTGTATTTCCCTGAGCCTTGCAAACTATTGATCGATTTTTTTACTCAAGTCGTAACTTCACAAATCCCATCTAATATTTCATGTGACTGCTGAGTAATTCTGATTTTACTGATAAAAATTTTTCTTGCTACGGGAGTTTGGGGCGGCTGCGTTTTTTATTGATTGATACTAGATTCCAGTGACTTATCCCCAACCTCAGCCGACTGGCCTTAACGTTAGGGCAGGCGCTGCTGACAGTATTCAGTGTTTAGGCCGACGCGTGCGGTGAAAGCCGCTCGGGGAACCTCTGTCGGGGGCACCCTGTCGCTCGGCCATGTTTGTCCCCCAATTGGGTGATGCCAAGCGTTTCTTATGATTCGTAGATGCCCTTGATGGTCACGTCTGATCCGCAATCAATGGGTCAAACGTCATGCCGACCATCGATGTGTAACGGGCTGATTGCTGCGCGAAAAAGGATGGCGGCATGAGAGCTGGAAGCAAGTCTGGCCGGCGTGTTGACGGCGGTTTGCTTCAGTTTGGTTGGGGAAGGCCATGAAAGAGTATAAGGCACAAGTCGTTGAACAGTCAGTGGAAAACTGTCTGGATCGGGGTGCGTGGCGCAATTTTGCAGGGATCGCAAAGCTGGAGCCAGGGTTGAACCATAGTCAACCTGAAGGCGTTTCTGACACCGTTTCGTATCGCATATCCATCGACACGGGGATTGAGATCCCTGGGGAGCGGTTTGTGGCGTCAGCTTGGGTAACTGGATGGTATTGCCCGCCGGGGCGACCACAAACCTGCATCGTCAAAAGCGTAACGCCGCGCATCTGCAAAGATCGTATTGCCAAGGTCGATATGGACATTGGCCTCGCCGGTGAGCTGAACATCTACACCGTTGGTTTCTCCTGATTGGCGCCTGGAAATGAAGCGCCTGTGGACGACCTTTGTGACTATGGCTGACGTGACCTTACGAGCGGCAGACGTTCGGTTTCGCAGTTCTTGCGCTTGCAATCGGGCGCAACGAGCGTTGTCATCACCGCGTCGTGTCTCCGATTGAGAGCCTTGTTGTGATGAAACTTAAAAAGTCGTCTGCGCAAATGGTGGCCGAGGCCCGGGCCCGGATCGCTGAAGTCGGAACCGCCGATCTGATTGCCGCAGCTGATGATCCGGGTTTGGTGATTGTTGACATTCGCGACGTGCGCGAGCGCCAACGAACGGGCTTCATCCCAGGCAGCGTGCATGCGCCCCGCGGTATGGTCGAGTTCTGGGTCGATCCGGAGAGCCCGTACCACAAGCAGTTGTTCGCCCAGGAGGGCAAACGGTACGTTTTCCACTGTGCGTCGGGGTGGCGTTCAGCACTCACCGTGGCGACCTTGCAGGATATGGGGTTCGAGGCCGCGCATCTCAAAGACGGGTTCTCCTCCTGGGTTGAGCAGGGCGGACCCGTGGAGAACTGCCCAGAGGGCAAGGACGGCTAGACCCGTCTTCCTTGCACTACAGCGTCACCGGTTTGCCGGTGCGGATGCTCTCGTCCGCAGCCAGGCAGATGTGCAGTGAGGTCACTGCATCCTGCATGTGCCGGGTGAGATCGGTGTCCTTGGAAATGGCATCAAGCACGAAACGCTGCTCAGCATCGCATAGCTCTTGGTGACCTGGTTCACCCGGCATATCGATCCATCGGTCGCCATCAGGGCGGTGAACCAGCAGACCGCCCACCTTGGTATGACCGTCAATGTCGGCTGACGCGCCCTTGTCTGCGTCGGTGATCGAGACGGCGCCATTGGGCGAGACTATGTCTTTCACGAAGAACGCGGTTTCCGACATCATCGGACCCCAGCCTGCCTCGTACCAGCCTACTGAGCCGTCTTCGAAGATCACCTGAAGCTGGCCGTAATTGTACATGTCGTCGGCGATTTCATCGCTCAGCCGCAGACCCATGCCCTGCACGCGTACCGGCTTGGCATCGGTGACCTGGCACATGACATCAACATAGTGGACGCCACAGTCCACCAGCGGTGAGGTGTCCTGCATCAGGGCTTTGTGGATGCCCCATTGCTCGCCGCTGGACTGCTGGTTGAGGTTCATGCGGAACACATAGGGCCCGCCAAGATTGCGCGCTTCTTCGATGAGCCGCGTCCAGGATGGATGGTGACGCAGAATGTAGCCGACAACCAGCTTGCGGTTGTTGGCTTTGGCGGTTGCCACAACGCGCTCGGCATCTGCGACACTGGTCGCCAGTGGTTTTTCCACGAACACATGGGCGCCGGCCTCCATGGCGCGAATGGCCAGATCGGCATGGCTGTCGGAATAGGTGGCGACGACCACCAGATCGGGGCCGAGGGCAAGCCCATCCTCAAAGTGGTCGAACCAGTGATAAGCTTGCAAGGATTCCGGCAGATCCTTTGGTGAGCGATTGACGAGGCCAACAATCTGTGACCCCGGCAGGGAGTGATGGGCCAGGGCATGGCTTTGACCCATCTGCCCCATACCGACCACTAGAACCTTTATTGGCGTTGTGTTCATGCGTTCCAATTAGCTTTCTAGCTGTCTCGCGTCACCGATGGTGACCTCTTTGCCGGTGATGCGCGAGCGCACGGCGGCGAAAGCCATGGCTAGACTCTTCAGGTTCTCTCGCGCGCCGTTGGACGGTTCGCGGTCTTCTTCGATCGCGCAGAGAAGCTCGCCCATCGTCCCGCCAAACCCGTCATTGAACCACTGGCCTGTGAGCTTGGGGCGAGCGATGCCCTCTTTGGTCGTCAATGTCACAGTCTGCGTGCCAAGGTCTGGCCCGTCCGACGTGAGGCTGCCAAGTGTTCCGCCGACAAAGCTGGTGTCGCGGGGACCATGAGCCACGCCACCATCGAAGACGAGGCTCGCTTGCCCGCCTTTAAAGCGAACCAGAGCCTGGGCAAAGAGTGGAACCTTGTTGGCTTGGCCCGCACCGCGGGTGGCGGATGCAAAGACACTTTGCGCGCGGTCGCCAATGAGCGACGCGACGAAGTCAAACCAATGAACGCCGAAATCATAGAGGATGAGATCTTCGATCTCATCGAAGGGCGTGCCGGCCGTCCAACCATGATCCCAATGGACCGCAACATGGGCTGAGATCACGTCGCCGATGAGCCCGGCGCGGACAGTCTCGCGCATGAAAGCCTTGTGCGGTGCCCAGCGACCATTCTGGTTGACGGCGAGTTTCACGCCCTTGTCGTCGGCAAGCTTCACCAAGTCCTCGCCCACATCGAGGTCGGTCACGAAGGGCTTCTGGCTGAGCACATGTTTGCCAGCCTCTAGTGCAGCTTTGACGATCGGCGTGCGGTGCTCGGGATGGAGCGTAACATCGACAACGTCGATATCGGGGTTGGCGAGGATCGCCTGCCAGTCGTCTTCGATGCGGGCGCTCGGACAGAACTCGGCTGCCTTCTCTTCGGCTTTGGAACGCGTGCGGTTCCATAGGGCGGCCACCTCCCACCCGGCGGTGCGATAGGCATCAAGGTGGCTGGAAGAGATGCCGCCAGTGCCGATCATGCCGATCTTGGGTCGATAGGTCTCAGACTTGGGCGGCTGGTAGGCCACATTCGGTGCGTCGATCTCCGGCAGATCGGCGGATTTCAGCGCGTAGGTGTCGGTATCGCCCGCATCTTCTGTGATTTCGTTGTCGTTCATGGGACGAGGTCCAACGTACGTTTTTCCTGCGCAGACTGGGCAGCCGTGTCGACGATGCGCTGGGCGGTCAGGCAAAGCTGGGCGTCAAGCGGCCCGGCGACCGGCTTGCCACGTTCCAGGCAACCCAACACATACTCGATCGCGTTACGCTCCCCTTCGGCCAGGGGATTGGCCGGTATGTCATGGCGCTGCGGGTTGGCGCGCGTCTGCACCGTGACGTGCGTTGCGTAGTCGGGGCTGGCGATGGTGCCGTCAGTGCCGACAAAGGTGAAGCCGCAGGTCGGCTGTGGTTGGATGGTCCACGGATCGGTGAAGGTGCCCCAACGCGTCTCCATCTTGGAGAGGCCTTGGGCGTAGCGGCACACCGTGATGGCGTGCTGGTCAACCTCTATGCCGGCGGTTTCATCCACCGTGCAGGTAACCTCCAGCGGCGCTTTGCCATCCATGTACCAGGTGCCGAGCGTTGCGCCGTAACCGAGATAGTCAAGCAGCGAGCCGCCACCGGACGCTTTCTTGTACCACCAACTGTCAGGCTTCTGTCGCTCGACCTCTTCCGGCGTTACCTCGACCTTGTCGGCCAAGTGATAGAGCGGGCCGCGATTGCCATCATAGAAATGCACTTCGCGAAGCTCGCCGATCAGGCCGTCATCAATCAGGCGCTTGGCGGTGACATGGCTTTCCACCCAGCGCAGCGGCCAGTTGACGATGAGCTGTTTGCCGGTGCCTTCCATGGCCGCCATCATGCGGCGGGCATCGGCGACAGACGCTGCAAAGGGCTTCTCGACGAAAACATGCAACCCATGGGGCGCAAGGCGCTCTGTATAGTCGGCGTGATCGGCAGTCGCCGCGCACAGGATGGCCATGTCATAGGGGCCTGCGGCCATACAGGCATCAAAGTCTGTGAAGACACGGGTCTCGGGGACGTCAAAGGTTTCGACCGCGTGCTGCATCGCCTCGCGCTTGGGATCGAAAAGACCGGCGATCTTAGCATCGGGGTGCTCGTGGACCAGGCGCAACAGGTCGCCCATATGCATGTGGTCGAAGCTGATGCCGACGATGCGAAACTTGGCCATGATGAGCTCCCTTGATGTTTGATTTTAGCGGTTTTCGGTCAGGCGCACATAAAGCGCGGTCACTCCCAAAATGATCAAACCGAAGAAGACGACGCGCGCGCCTTGTGGCATTTGCAACAGCGTCAACAGCGTTCCGATGACAGTCAGAATAAGCGCGCCGACAATGGTGCCCGCATAGCTGCCACGACCGCCGAAAATGGAGGTCCCGCCGATTACGGCAGCTGCTACGGATGGCAGCAACAGCGGATTGGCCAGCGACAGCGATGGCGCCCGGATCATCCCGACATACAAGAGGCCGGTGATCCCGGCGATGAGGCCGACAAGTGCATAAAGCGCCATAAAGACCTGCCAGCTTCTCACGCCCGAAAGCTTGGCTGCGTGCTCGTTGGAGCCAAGGGCAAAGAGCAGGCGTCCGAAGCCTGTGTAACGCAGCCCTAGCAGGATCGCGGCGGCGAAGGGCACAAAGAGGAACAGGCCATTGGGCATGCCGGCTGTGCGGCCGGTGCCAAGCCACTCCAGAAAATCAGGGATGTCAGCGCCGGTGTTGATGACAAAGCGCTGATAGACCTGCAGGCACCCGGTTGCAATGAGGCCGGTGCCGAGCGTCATGATCAGTGGATGGACCCGTGCAACACCGACGCCGAAGCCATTGACAAGCCCGACAAGAACCGCCGCCCCAAGCGCGATCATGACGCCCGCAAAGGGGCCGTAGAGCGGAGTGACGGAGGCCACCACGAACGCAGACACCGTCGCGACGACGGCAGCGGACAGGTCGATGCCGGCGGTCAGCATGGTCAGCATCTGACAGGCGGCGAGCATAGCCAGCGGGATTGCAAACTTGATCGTGTTGCCGAGCCAGAAGGGGGAGATGATGCCCGGCCGCATGAACTCCAGAACGCCAACGAGGCAGCCCAGAAGAATGATCAGCGGGATAACCGGATAGTCGCCCATGAAGCGTCCGATGCGCACATGCAGTGGCGTGGTTTCCACCTCTGCCTGGTCGGTTTGATCGATCATGCTCATGTCGATCTCCTTCGCATCATCAGGACGGCGCCGAACATCACCACGCCGACCATGATGGTGCCTTCGATGATGGTCGTCACGTTTGGATCAACGGCAGCGAGCGTCAGGATGGTGCGGATGATCCGCAGGATGAAGACGGCGATGATCGGCCCGAGCAGTCCACCAATGCCACCGCCGAGGACCACGCCGCCAAGCACCACGGCCGCGACCGAAGCCAGAAGGTAGGGCCCGGGCACCGGTTCACCGATGCCGGTCAGCATAATGAGGCTGAGACCGCCCATGGCGCAAAATAGGCCGCAAATTCCGTAGGCGGCGATCTTGGTGCGCCCGACAGCAACGCCGGAACGGAAGGCGGCTAGCTCGCTTGATCCAACGGCATAGATGGAGAGGCCGAGCTTGGAGCGTTTAAGCGGTATCCAGACAATGGCGATGGCGACCGCCATGACGATGAGCGCATTGGGCAGGCCATCAACCAGAAACGAGCCTGCAATGGCGCTTTGAAGCCCATCGGCCACCGTGCCGCCCGGCGCGTTGAGGATGAGGAGCGCTGTGCCTTCCCAAACGAAAAGCATGGCCAGGGTCACGACGATGTCGGGTACCTTGGTGAGGACGATGAGCGCGCCGTTGATCATGCCCATGCCGAGCCCCATGGCGAGGGTGATCAGAACGGCGGGTACAGCGCCCATGCTCTCCATCAGCACGGCGGCCGTCACCGCGCAGACCGCCATGATGGAGGCGACAGACAGGTCGATGCCGCCAACGATGACAACGACAGCCATAGCGGCTGTGGCAAATGCAAAGGGCAGGGCGGCGCGAGCGAGGCTCTCAAGGCCGGATGCGCCAAAGGTCGGCTGCACCAGCTTGGTGATGCCAAGGAGGACGAGGAACAGAGCCACGAGGCCCAGCGTCCAGGCATGCTTTTGCGCGAAACTCATGCGGCGTCTGCCCCATCCTTGAGCCCATAGGCCGCCCGCATCAGGGTTTGTTCGTCTGCATCTGATGCGTCGATGATATCGACCACCTTGCCGTTGAAGATGACGACCACCCGGTCGCAGGCGAGCGGCACTTCGTCCAATTCGGAGGTGTAATAGAGGATGGCCGCGCCTTGTTCGGCGAGCTCGCGGACAAGCGGGTAGATCTGGCGTTTGGTGCGCACATCGATACCGCGCGTGGGATCGAAGAGAAGTAGGGTTTCAACGCCGGTGGCCAGCCAACGGCCTATCGTGACCTTTTGCTGGTTGCCGCCGGAAAGCCGGCGCACCTCGCCCTGAGCGCGGGTGTCGATCTGAAGCCGGTCGATGGCAAGACCAACCCGGTCGCGCTCATGACGCATTCTCAAGGGTCCCCAGGAGCGCATGCGGGCCGCGAAGGGCAGGGCAATGTTCTCGCGCACGGAACGCTCCGAAAGCAGGGCTTCGGCTCGGTCTCCCGGCACTAAGGTAAGTCCGGCAGCAATCGCGTCGGCCGGATGGGTAAAGCTCTTGGCCGTACCATCAACCTCCAACGTTCCCGAAGTTGGCTTGGTGAAGCCGGCAAGAACGTCGAACAGCTCATCCTGCCCCTGACCTTCAAGGGCGACAACGCCCAGCACCTCGCCTGGATAAAGGTCGAAGGAAACGTCACGGAGCTTCGGGGCTGCGCCAAGGTTTTTGGCGCTCAGACGCGGCGTTCCGTTCTGGGTTTTCTTGATGCTACCGGCCTCGCGTTTGCTCAGGTCGATGTTAGCGCCAAGCATCAGTTCGACGACCTTTTCCTCAACGCCAGGTTCGATCTTGAGGTCGCCGACGGTGCGCCCGTCGCGCAGCACGGTCGCGCTGTCGCAGAGTTCGGAGATTTCGGTAAAGCGGTGCGAGATGTAGATCACGCCGCGCCCATCATCGGCCTGCTTGCGCACCACACGAAGCACGCGCTCGACGAGGTCTGTGGGCAGGGCAGCTGTCATCTCATCGAGCAGCAGAACATCAGGCTTTTTAGCCAGCGCACGCGCAAGGTCCAGAATGCGTAACGTTGCGAGCGGCAGGTCTCGAATCATGGAATCGAGGCGCAAGCCCTCAATACCGAGTTCGCTGACCCAGTGCTGGAAAGCTTCGGCAGGCGTGTCGCCGAGACGAAGATTGTCGGCGACATCAAGGTCGGGGATAAGCGAGGGTTCCTGATAGACGGGGACGAGCCCCGATGCCTGCGCTTCGGCCGGCGATCCAACGCGCGCCTTCTGGCCGCGAATCAGCACCTGGCCGCGATCGGCATGCAAGGCTCCGGTGATGATCTTCACAAAGGTGGACTTGCCGGCGCCGTTGGCGCCCATAAGCGCCACGATCTCGCCAGGTGCCACATGCAGGCTGGCATCGGTCAGGGCGCGCACGGCACCGAAGCTCTTGGCGACGCCCGACGCGTCCAGCAGGGCTTGGGCGTCCAGAGAGACCTGGTCAGACATGCTGTTTCGTCACGTTGTCGGGGGGAGAGATGGGATCCCCCGCCCGAATGGGCGAGGGTGGTTCTTGTGGTCAGGCCAGATTACTGGCCGGGACCTTCGCAGGCGATGATCTGATCCATCGAGTAGTCTGTCCAACCTGGAATGGTCACCGAAACCGGCCATTCGGGATCAAGGTTCGGGTTCTGTGCAGCAGCGATGGTGGCGCGGCCATCATCGGTGGTGTTTTCCCAGAGCACGGGGTCAACCAGAACGGTGGTGTCGCCCGGTGCTTCGCCGTTCAGGATATCGACAGCAAGCGCGATGCCTGCGCCACCGACGGAACCTGGATTGGTTACGGCCGCTCCTTCAAGGCCATCGACCTCAGACAGGTACTGCACGAAACCGGCATTGTCGGCGCCAACGATCGGCACCAGCGGTGCACCGGACTCGGTGAAAGCGTCGACAATCACATTGTCGATGCCGGACGTCCAAACACCGTCGAATGGGATGCCTGTGGCCAGGAAGTCAAACATCTGCTGCTTGCCCTGGTCCTGCTGCCAGCCGGTGAACACTTCGTGGATCACATTGATGTCGGAGAACTCTGCCAGTGCGCGCTGGAAGCCGTTGTGGCGATCGGTGTCAGCCGAAACACCGGCAATGCCGCGCATATAGACAACATCGCCAGAGCCGCCGAGCTGCTCGAACAGCCACTTGGCACCGAGATAGGCATACTCTTCCTGATTGTTGGAAAGGATGTAAGCGCCTTCCGCCGTCACACCCGCATCAACGGCAACCACAACGATGCCCTGCTCGATGGCGGTGTCGATGGCGGAGTTCAGCGCGTCCGGGTTGGAGGGGTTTAGCACGATGGCGTCAACACCGGCTTCGATGAGGTTGTTGAGGTCTTCCAGCTGACCGGCACTGTCGGTGTTGCGGTGGGCAACGATCAGGCCTGTCACATCGCCTTCAACGGCAGCCTGGGCACGCATGGCGCAGATCATCTGCTCGCGCCAGCCATTGCCCTGCACCGTGTTGGACACGCCGATGGTGTAGTCGGCAGCGAAGGCGGCAGCGCCCGTGCTGGCGACAATGGCAGCAGCAGCTGCACTCGAAAGAAGTTTCTTCATTTTCAGTCCTCCCATTTTGGTTCAGTTGCAGCATCACAAGGGCCTGGGGAGCCCGAGATTACTTGATGTATGGAGCCAGGACATCGCGGGCCAACAGGAAGCCGCGTTTGACCTTTTCATCGGTGCCTTCAAACAGCCGATCTTCATGTTCGATGATGATCGGGCCGTCATAGCCGACACGGTAAAGGCCGGAGAAGAAGTCCGACCAATCAACGTCGCCGAGGCCGCAGAGGCGTGGCACCTGCCAGCCCATGCCAACGCTCATGACGCCGTTTTCGTAAAGGCCGTCGCGGTCAATCATCACGTCCTTGGCGTGGACGTGTGCCATCTGCGGGCCAAACTCTTTGATGAAGCGGGTCTGGTCGATCATCTGCCAGATCAGATGCGAGGGATCGAAATTCATGCCCACAGCATCGCCCCATTCGGCGAAAATGCGCCGCCAGATCTTGGGGCTGTAGGCGATGTTGTGACCGCCTGGCCATTCATCATAGCTGAAGATCATGGGGCAGTTTTCGAACGCCAGTGTGACGCCGCTATCCTTGGCGTGCTGGACGATGGGCGTGAAGACATCGACGGCCCGCTCCCAGTTCTCATCAATGTTCAAGGTGCGGTCGCCGCCTATGAAGGTGTTGACCACGCCTACGCCCATGGTGCCGGCCGCCGAGATCACCTTCTTCAGGTGTCCAATGACTTCGGCCCGATGGTCAGCGTCGGCGTGCAGTGGATTGGGGTAGTAGCCAAGGCCGGAGATGGTGATGCCGTTTTCAGCCAGCCCATTCATGATGTCTGCGCCCTGGCCCGCCGTCAGCCCATCAACGTCGATGTGGGAGGTGCCGGCATAGCGCCGCCGTTCGCCGCCGGATGCTGGCCAGCAAGCGACTTCAAAGGCCGAAAAGCCATTGGCTCCGGCCCAGCTTGCCACGTCCATCAGGCCGCTATCTTCAAACGGTGCTGTGAGAAGCCCGAGTTTCATGCCCAATCGTCCTCCTAAAACTCGCTCAAATCGACCCAGCGGCCTTCTCGCGCCGACCGCAGGACGGCATCGCAGAACTGCATTTCGTAATGTCCATCCTCGAAGGTGGCCCAGGTCGAATTGTCCTGACGGCCGCCGGCAGCGACGTCTGTGTAGACGGCGCGAAACAGGCTGAAGAAGCTGTCCGCAAAGCCTTCCACATGGCCTGGGGGCAGCGTTGCAGCGGCTGTGCCGACCGGGTTCATCAGTCCAAAGTCGCGCATCAGCGTTTGGTTCGGCGCGTCGCGGTGGCCAATGAACAGGTGGTCTGGGGTTTCATTGTCCCAGGCGATGCTGGCAGTCGAACCAGCGATATCCCAGGTGAGAGAGTTCTTGCGACCGACGTTCACCTGGCTGGTCGACATCAGGCCGCGTGCGCCGTTGGCGTAACGGATCATGATCATGGAGGCGTCGTCGGTATCGACCTTCACGGTTTCGGTCTGGCCGGCAGCGCTGGAGAAGGTCTCGACGGGGCCAACCGGCTTTTGTCGTTCCGGCAGGAAGGTGGTCAGTTCCGCGAAGACCGACGCTGCCTTCAGCCCCGTGATGAAGCTGGTGAGATCGAGCCAGTGTGTACCGATATCGCCGACAGAGCGCAGCTCACCGCCGATCTCCGACTGAAGGCGCCAGTTCCAGTCGGTGGCCTTGGCGAGCCAATCCTGATGGTAATGGCCGGTCAAAAAGCGCACATCCCCAATATCGCCGGCTTTCACCATGCCATGGGCCTGCTGGTTGAGCGGATAGAAGCGTATGTTGTAGCAAACCGCCGCGACCTTGCCGGAGGCTTTGGCGAGGGTGACCATTTCAGCGGATTCCTGAGACGTCATCGCCAGAGGTTTCTCGCAGATCACGTGCTTGCCAGTCGCCAGAATGGCCTTCACCTGGCTGTAATGGGCATGGTTTGGCGATGTCACATGGACGACATCGACCGTGTCATCCGCCAATAAATCCTCGAGCGTGGCATAGGCATGGGCGACGCCAATTTCCGCGGCCCGTGCCCTGCCACGCTCCTGGGAGGAGCCCAAAACACCACGTACATCCACGCCCAGGCGACGCAGAGCCTGCGTGTGCACGGTGCCGATGAAACCGGTGCCGATGACGGCTGTGCCAATCTTGGAGAAATCCGTCATGACGAGACCTGATCAAACAATGGAATAGCCTCCATCGACCGGAAGGCAGGCGCCGGTCATGAAGCCGGCTGCCGGAGAGGCGAGAAAGAGGGCGGCGCCGGCTATGTCACCCGGCTCGCCCCATCGATTGAGCGGTGTGCGGGCCTCGATGGCTTTCACGAAATCGGGGTTTTGCCGCGCTCTGGCGGACTGCTCGGTGACGATGAAGCCTGGTGCGATGGCGTTCACCCGGATGCCGTCTTCGGCCCACGCGATGGCCAGCGATTTGGTGAGCTGCTCAACGCCGGCCTTGGATGCGCCATAGGCCGGGTTCTTGGGGCTGCCGAAGCGCGCATACATGGATGCGATATTGATGACGCTGCCCTTGGCGGCCTTCAGTCCGGCATGCAGGGCCTCGGCGCAACGGAAGGAACCGGTGAGGTTCACATCCAGCACGTGGGAGAAAAACTCAGGGGCCATTTCCTCGCCGCGCTTAGTGATGGCGGCACAGTTGATGAGTACATCGACATGCGCATGGGCTTTGGCAAAGGCGCGCACGGCCTTCGTGTCGGTCACGTCAAGCTGGGTGTAGGGAAAGTGGCCATGATCGGTTGCAGAAGGTGCTGGTTCCACGCCGGTGATCTCAACGTCGGCGCCAGCATCCTGGAAAGCATGGGCTATGGCCGCGCCGATGCCGCCCCGGCTTGCGCCAATCACCAGCACTTTGGCGCCGGAAAAGCTCTGGCGGTCGGTGTCAAACACAGACCGCTCCCGAGATCGTCCGTATGGCGTTGATGCGCAACGCTGCAGGCATTTCGCCTTCCTCCCCGTCGCCCCCTATGGGGTCTTGTAATCGATTGCAGAACACCTCAAGAGGCATTTTTCTGCAAATGTAATCCTTTGCATTCTCGTCTGGATGTGAGATGGGAGTCAACCCACCACTTTCGATTCCGGCTTATTCGACCATGGTTCGCAAGCCCGCCACCATCCAGGATGTTGCCCGCGCAGCGGGCGTTTCGACGGCAACGGTCAGCCGTGCGTTGAGTAATCCTGACCTGGTTGCCGGCAAGACCCGCGAGGTCGTTTTCAAGGCTGTTCAGCGCACCGGATACCGCGTCAATCAAGCGGCGCGGAACCTGCGTATGCAACGCGCCGGCGCGGTACTGGTGCTGGTCCCTGAT
Organism: Pseudomonadota bacterium; assembly: GCA_038749715.1. Taxonomy (GTDB): domain Bacteria; phylum Pseudomonadota; class Alphaproteobacteria; order Rhizobiales; family MH13; genus MH13. The sequence goes on along the minus strand of JBCDHR010000004.1, from coordinate 84,048 downwards.
CTTGGAATTCCGTTTTATTCGAAGATCTTGTCGGGCATCAGCGATGGGTTCTCGGCTACCGACTATGCAGTGCTGATTGCCGACACCAAAGGGCGTCCGCTGCAGGACACTGAGCTTGCGGGTTACTTCACCGATGGGCGCATCGACGGCGTTATTTCGCTTGATGGCCGGCTTTCGCGCGAGTCGCTGGAGAATTGTGAGCGGCAAGGCGTTGGCGAGCGCATCGTGTTTCTTTGCGAATGGGTGGAGGGCACCTCGTTTCCGGCCATTCGCAGCGACAATGCGCATGGTGCTCGGCTTGCCATTCGCCATCTGCACGATCTTGGCCACCGGCGCATCGCCCATGCCACGGGACCAGAGGGCAATGTGCTGACCATCGCCCGCCGCGATGCCATGCTGGAGGAACGTGCCAGACTTGATCTTCCGGCCCGTGATGAGTGGATTATCCGCGGGGACTTTTCGGTGGAATCGGGTCATCAGGCCGCGCGTCGGATCGTCGAGATGGCTGAGCGCCCGACTGCGGTGTTCTGTTCGGCTGATACGGTGGCTTTCGGCCTGATATCGGGGCTTTTGGAGGCGGGATTGTCGGTGCCCGGCGACATTTCTGTTGTCGGTTTCGACGACATCGACATGTCGCAATATTACATCCCGGCCCTGACGACGATCTACCAAGACCGGCACCAGCTTGGGCGTCGCGCTGCTGCCCGTCTTATGGAGCGACTTGGCCCTTCGGCCGCCAGTACAGACGGCGAAGCGGGCGATCTCATTGATGTGGAGCTTGTGGTGCGCAACAGCGCAGCGCTGCTCAAAACGGGCGATTGACCCGCTCATCTCGGCGGCGCCCCAACAATCCATTGCTCCAGATCGATCGATTGGCCGGTTAGCGGGGCGGATGCATCCGACAGGAGGAAAGTAGCCAGGCGGGCGGCTTCGGCCTCGCTCACCAATCGGCCTAGCGGTTGTTTGGCGCCTTCTTTGGCGAGCCAGCCCTTGCCCTTGCCGAATGTTTCTTCGTGCAAAACCCGCTCGGTCTCCGTCGCCACCCACCCCAGATTGATGCCATTCACCCGGATGCGGTCGGCCATGTAGGTGTTGGCTGCATTCTTGGTGAGCGTTTGAAGCGCCCCCTTGGAGGCTGCATAAACCGCAAGGTCGGGCGCGCCAGCATGGGCGTTCATGGATTGAATGTTTACAATGGCGCCTGCCTCGCCGCGTGCCCGCATATCGGCAATCGCCTCGCTCATCAGGAAGAACGGCGCGCGCGCGTTGATCGCGATCGTCTGATCCCACATGGCCGGGTCGGCATTGGAAAAGTCGCCGCGCGTGGTCACACCCGCTGCGTTCACGAGTCCATCGATGCGTTGAAATCGGTCCTTAGCGGCTTCGGCAATCAGGGAAGGCGCATCAGGGTTGGTGAGGTCTGTGCTCACGGCCTCCACCGGACAGGGTAGCATGTGGATGACCGGGTCGCGGTCGGTAAGGATGAGAGCCTCAACACCGCATTCTGCGGCATGATGGGCGATGGCAGCGCCGATGCCGCGCGCCGCGCCGGTGATGATGATGACCTTGCCGGCGAGGTCGGTGTTCATCCCCCGATCCCGTCCATGAATTTCTCAAACTCGCCGTCCCTCATCCGCACGAGGTGGTCAGCTTCCGGGAAGGCGCCGGTTTCTACGTCGTCGACATATTCCTTGAAGGCGGCGATGCGTTCAGCCTGCAGCCGGGCGTACTCGGAAGCGAAGTCGCGATAGATCTTGGCATGGCGGGGGACGCGGGTTCTGCCTTCGCCTAATATGTCTTCGGCGAAGAGGTATTGGGCATCGCAGCCGGGGCCGGAGCCCATGGACCACAAGAGCAGGTCAAGCCGCTGGCTGATCGCGGTGGCCACCTCTTCAGGCACGACCTCGATTTCTACCGCGATGGCTCCGGCGTTCTGATAAGCGCGGCATTCCTCGAACAGTGCAACGGCGGTTTCGGCGTCGCGACCGACAGCGCGGAAGCCGCCGGTCCAAGTCGCGCGGGCTGGCACAATGCCAACATGGCCCACGATGGGGATGTATTCGCGGGCAAGGCGTTCAACGGTCTGTTTGGAGCCCGAGCAGTAGAGCGCGTCGGCACCAGCATCCAGCATCTCACCGCTGTAGAGCAGATACTCCTCGACGTTGCCATATTCCAGATGGGTCTTCCCGGTCATGGAGAAGACCGTAGGGGCCACCTCGCGATAGTGCGGGTGGGTCACAAGCTCGGGGGGAACGGAGGCGATATCGATGCCGGCTGCTTCTGCGGCGGCAGCTTCATCGAGCGAGAAATAGCGCAGCATGGTCATTTGCCGCTTGCCTTTGGCGGCACGAAGGTCGGCGACCGTTGGAAGCTTTCTATCCATTTTCCAGCGTCCCTAGGCAGCGTTGATCTGGGGCACGCTGTCCTCACCGTGAAGGTCTTCGCGGTAGGCCCTTGCGGTTGGCGGCAACTCTTTGCGGATGTTGAACGTTTTGTCGGTTTGCTGGCGCTTCAGTGCATCGATCAGCTCGCGATAGCCATCGACAATGGAGGGGTTGGCGGGCGGCAGATCATCCTTGATCAGCGCATGCAGCTTTGGCAGCGCATGGTACGGGATCATCGGGAACATGTGGTGTTCCACATGGTAGTTCATGTTCCAGTAAATCCAGCGGCTGATCGGGTTCATGTGGACCGTTCGGGAGTTCAGCCGGTGATCGAGAACATCCTCGGCCAGACCACCATGCTGCAACAGGCCGGTCATCACCATGTGCCAGGTGCCATAGATGCGCGGGCCCCCGATGATCATGAGCGGCAGAAGCGACCAGGTCACCAGCGCCAGTGCGACGGCTGCAAGGTGAATGCCAACAAAGATCCGTGCCCAGAACACAGCCTTGGGCAATTGAATTTCCGGGATGTAGTCGCGCTCGTCGGGGGAGAACTGACCAAGCGCGTTGCGCCACAGGATCGCAAAGTGCTGGAAGACGTCAGGTAGGCCGATGAACATCAGCGCCTTGCGCGCAATGTTGTCGGGACGCATGAAGCCGATCTCAGGGTCCGCACCTACAATGATGGTGTCGGTGTGGTGGCGCATATGGCTCCACCGCCAAGAGACCGGATTACGCATCACCATGAAACTGGCGATGATGTAGACCCATTTGTTCATCCAAGGCGTTTTGAACGCGCTGTTGTGGCCGCATTCGTGCCAGCGAGAATCGCAGGCTGAGCCGTAAAGAACGCCATAGACGAAGAAGAACGGAACGGCCCACCAGGTTCCCCAGGTCACGATTCCTCCGATGGCGGTCACGATCATCAGGCCGATCCAGATGATGGTGTCGCGAATGGCCGGTTGATCGCTGCGCTGCATAAGCGCCTTCATGACGTCGCGCGGCACGTCGCTGTGGTACCACTGCGCTGAAACCAGCCCGCGCTCAATGGCGTGCTGGCGTTCCGGTCCGGTGAGCGAATAGTCGCGTTTGGCGTAGGTCGCCTCGGCCAAAGCCATGGTCTGTTCATGCTCCCGATCAAAGGCGGCGTCTTGGAGCGCCGATTAACGACCAGCCTTGATCGGGCGGGCGTCACCGTCAATCGCCATGTGAGGTAATATGACGTTGATTGGCCCTTGATGGTGGCCTTTTGCGTCAAAGCACCTCATTTTACCTCATCAAATGTGACGATGAGCGGTGGTATGCGACCGACACTTGTTGATGTGGCAAAGGCGGCGAGCGTGTCGCCGGCAACAGTGGACCGGGTGATCAATGACCGTCCGGGTGCGTCTGCACGCACCAGGGCTCAGGTTCTCGAAGCAGCGCGCCGGCTTGGCTATCTTTCAGATAGTGATGTGCCGATATCAGCGGCGCTTCGTGTCACTTTCCTGCTGCCTCAGGGCACGAACGCCTACATCGCCGACCTTGCCCGTCAGGCGCGCGAGCAAGCGCAGTTTCAACGGGGCATTGAGGTGTCGATCGAACGGCCCCGCGCGCTTGATCCACAGGGCCTGGCGGACGCGCTTGTGCGGTGTGCTGAAGGTGCGGATGCCATTGTTATGGTTGCGCTCAACCATCCGTCGGTTCGCGAGGCGATGCGTGCCTTAGCGGGTACTAGTGTCATGGTCCTTACGCTTGCGTCCGACATTTCCGATGCGCCGCGAGATGCGTTTGTTGGGATCGACAATGGTCAAGCCGGGCGTTTGGCTGGCTACACGCTGGGACGCTTTCTGGGCCGATCCCCGCGAGGGACGGTCGCCTTGTTTGCCGGGTCGCTTGGCTATCGAGGTCATCAGGAACGCGAGATGGGCTTCCGGCAGGTGATGACGGAGGACTATCCGCAGCTTGAGGTTCTGGAACTGCGTGAAAGCCGGGAGGATCGCGCCAAAGCTCATGGTGAGACACTGCGCTTGATGGAAGACCACCCTGATCTGGTGGGTATTTACAATGCCGGTGGGGCAACGGTGGGTATCGCCGCCGCCTTGGAGGATAGCGGCGCAGCGGGGCGCATCGCTTTTATCGCCCATGAAGTGACGGCAGAAAACAAGCCTTACCTTTTATCGGGGACTGTGGATGCTGTGATCGACCAGAATGCTCGTGCTCAGATCCGGCAGATTTATCAGGTTCTAAGCGCGGCATCTCAGGGTCATGATTATATGCCTGAGCCGACGCAGCTTCGCCTGATCCTGCGCGAGAATTTGCCAGCCGTTTAGTGGAAGTCTCGCGATTTGGGGATGATGCGCACATTGCGTGGGTGGCGCGCCTCGCTGGTTCGCAGCGTGCTTGGTTTTGTGCTGATCGTGCGCGGTTCTTTGACCAAGCCACCCTTGACGCTGTCGCCGCGTGAGAGGATGGGGCGGATGACTTCATCGGCACGGGCAAGGCTGGCTGGCGCGGTGTGCAGGGTGGAAAGGTTGGCCAACCTATCGGTGCGGTCGACAAGGGATGTCGCCATCAAGTGGATGACTCCCTCCTTGCTGCGCTGAACGTGACCGCAGGCGAGCATGAGTTTTGAGGCCATCACCACAGGGCGGAAGTTTTCCAACTTGCTCGCCCACAGCACGATGTTCACAACGCTGGTTTCGTCTTCCAGCGTTATGAAGATGGCGTTGCCCTTGCCTGGGCGCTGGCGGATGAGCACCACGCCGGCCGTGCGTACCCATAGTCCATCGCGAGCTTCGTTCACTTGTTGACACGTCAGCACCTGTTCGGCATCAAAGCCGGGGCGCAGCAAAGTCATCGGGTGTTCTTTGAGGGAAAGCCGAGTGGTCTGGTAGTCAGCCACCACATGCTCAGCCATATGCATGGATGGAAGGTTGGCCGCAGGCTCGGGGCTGAGCTCATGGCGCTGGGCGGCTTCGAACAGGGGCAAGGGTGTGTCATCAGGCAGCCGGCGCACGGCCCAGAGCGCCTCGCGTCGATCCATGCCGACGGAGCGGAACGCATCGGCATCGGCGAGGAGCTTCAAGGCGCGGTGAGGTAGGTGAGCGCGACGCCACAAATCCTCAACGCTATCATAGCCCAGGCTCCTCTCTTCGGTTAGCTGTTCGGCCCAGTCTTCATGCACGCCATCGATCTGGCGGAAGCCTATGCGTAGGGCCAGTGCACCCTCTTGCGTGCGTTCCAGCGTGTTGTCCCAGCGGCTGTGATTGATGTCGGCGGGGAGGACCGTCACGCCGTGTTCGCATGCATCGCGCACGATCTGAGCCGGGGCGTAAAAGCCCATGGGTTGAGCGTTCAAAAGCGCGCAAGCGAAGATCGCCGGATGGTAGTGTTTGATCCAGGAGGAGATGTAGACCAGCTTGGCGAAGCTTGCCGCATGGCTCTCGGGGAAACCGTACTCGCCGAAGCCCTTGATCTGGTTGAAGCAGCGCTCGGCAAAGTCGCGCTCATAGCCGCGTTTCACCATGCCTTCGACCATCATTTCCTCGAACTTGCCGATGGTGCCGACATGGCGAAAAGTTGCCATCGCACGGCGCAACCCGTTCGCCTGTTCCGGCGTGAACTGGGCGGCCACCATGGCGATCTTCATCGCCTGCTCCTGAAACAGGGGCACGCCGAGCGTGCGGCCAAGAACCTGCTCTAGCTCGTTTTTGGGGCCGTGATCTGGTGAGGGAGCTGGAAAATCCACGCCCTCCTCACCGTTGCGGCGGCGCAGGTAGGGGTGGACCATGTCGCCCTGGATCGGTCCGGGCCGCACGATCGCGACCTGAATGACAAGGTCATAAAACTCCTTCGGGCGCAGGCGTGGCAGCATGTTCATCTGTGCCCGGCTTTCCACCTGGAACACGCCCACGGAATCGCCTTTTTGCAGCATGCCGTAGACCTCTTGGTCCTCCTGCGGCACGTCGGCGAGGGCATAGTCGATGCCTTCATGGTCACGCAGGAGATCAAGGCCCTTGCGGATGCAGGAGAGCATGCCGAGGCCGAGCACATCGACCTTCATCAGGCCGAGCGCGTCGATATCGTCCTTGTCCCACTCAATGAAGGTGCGGTCGTCCATTGCGGCGTTGCCGACGGGCACGAGCTCATCCAGCCGGCCGCGCGTCAGCACAAAGCCACCCACATGCTGCGAGAGGTGACGCGGAAAACCCATGATCTGATGGGCAAGATCAAGCACGCGCTTGATAACCGGGTTGTCCGGATCAAGGCCCGCCTGACGGATGTGCTTGTTGTAGACCTCGGTGCCGAAGGAACCCCAAACCGTGCCCGCCATGCGGGCGGTGACATCCTCCGTCAGGCCCATGACCTTGCCGACTTCACGCAGCGCGCTGCGGGGGCGGTAGGAAATCACGGTGGCGGCGATACCTGCCCGATCGCGGCCATAGCGCTCATAGATGTGTTGGATGATTTCTTCGCGCCGCTCATGCTCGAAATCGACATCGATATCAGGCGGTTCCTTGCGTTCCGAAGAGATGAAGCGAGCGAACAGGAGATCATGTTCGGCAGGATCGACGGCGGTGATGCCGAGCACATAGCAGACAGCGGAGTTCGCGGCTGATCCGCGGCCCTGGCACAGAATGCCCTTATCGTTGGCGACGCGCACAATGTCGTGGATGGTGAGGAAGTAGGGCGCGTAATCAAGCTCATCGATCAGCTTCAACTCATCGCGCAGTAGCTGCTTCACCTTCTCCGGCACGCCGTTCTGATAGTAGCGATAAGGCGCGTGCTTCCACACCAGCTCTTCCAGCCAGCTCTGCGCCGTGCGGCCGGGCGGGATCGGCTCGTCGGGATAGGTGTAAGCGAGCTGGTCGAGCGTGAAATCGATGCGGGTGAGGATGGTCTCAATCTCGGCGAGAGCCTCCGGCGCGTCCTTGAACAGGCGGGCCATTTCCTCAGGCTCTTTCAGGTGGCGCTCGGCATTGGCTTCCAGCAGCGTGCCGGCCATCTCCAGCGTCACGCCCTCGCGGATGCAGGTGACGACATCCTGTAAGGGGCGCTGCTCGGGCTCGTGATAGAGCACGTCATTGGTTGCCAGAAGCGGCACGCCATGGCGGTCCGCACAGTCTTTCAGGGTGAGGAGATGACGCCGGTCCTTGCCCTTACGGCCCATGCTGGTGCCGAGCCACAGCGTATCGCCCACCGTTTTGGTGAGGGTGGCCAGGGTGTCCTCCAGCGCGGTCCTATCCTCGTCCGGCATGAGGATGAGCAGAAGCCCGCGCGCATGCTTGATGAGGTCCTGCCGGGTGAGGATGCAGTCGCCCTTTTCGGCGCGGCGCTTGCCGAGGGTGAGAAGCCGGCAGAGCCTGCCCCAGCCTTCCTTGTTTTCGGGATAGGCGAGGATGTCCGGCGTGTCATCGGCAAAGACCAGCCGCGCGCCGACCACCAGCTGAAAGGCCTCGGCCTGCGCGCGCACGACCTCATCCTCGGAGGCGCGTAATTCTTTCAAGGCGCGGTAGGCACGGGCGGTGCCGGCGACCGAGTTGCGGTCGGCAATGCCGATGCCCTGATGGCCAAGGATCAGCGCTTGGGTGACCAGATCACCGGGCTGCGAGGCACCACGAAGAAACGAGAAATTAGTCGTTGTCGCAAGCTCGGCATAGGTAAGGGTGTCCGTCATGCGAACACCCCATGGACAAACCAGCTGGGCTGATTGGTTTCGCGCTGATAGAGCCCCTCGCGGAACAGCCAGAAGCGGCGGCCATCGGCATCTTCCACGCGGTAATAGTCGCGGGTCGGCAGGGGCGTGTCCTGTTGCCACCATTCCGGCGCGATGCGCTCCGGTCCTTCGGCGCGAGCAACCTCATGCAGCACCCGCCGCCAGCGGAATTTCAGCGGCGGGCCATCGGGAATTTCGGCCACCGCCTCGATGGGCTGAGGATGCTCGAACAGATGAATGGGGCGGCTTGGCGGATCGCCGGGTAGGGGCGCGGGCCAGCTCTTCTCCTCTGCATCATCCCCTTGTGCTTTGCGGGCGTCCTCATAGTCCTTGGCCGGGACCATGTAGACTGCGCGCTCTGGGATGTGGGTGTCGGACGCCACGAAGCGCAGCACCGCTTCGCGCCCCAATCGGGTCGTCAGCCGGTCGATCAGAGCGGCGATGTCGGCAAGCGCTGCCTGATGGCCGTCCAGGCTCACTTGCGGCTGCTCGAACGGGGCGGAGACAAGGACGGCCAGGCGGATGAGATCATAGCCAAAGCCGGGGTCCAGCGGATCGGCCAGCGTGTCGATGCGGTCCTGGAACAGGCGGACAATCGGACCTGCCTGACGCAGGGCGAGCGAGGTTTCCACTCGCAAGCGGCGCACCGCGCCATCGGTGCGGAACAGGCTGAGCTCGAACGCCCGCCCACCTTCGCCGCGTGCTTCCAGCATGGTGCCGGCCTCACCCATGAGATGGGCAAGGGTTGCCATGACGTCTTCCTCGCGGCCGATGGGCTCGCCAAAGCGCCGTTCCACCGTGCAGGGCGGCAAAGGCCGGCGCGGGGTGATGGAGATATCCTCTTCGCCCAGAAGACGGGCCAGCTTGGCAGGCAGCGCCTGACCAAAGCGGGCTGCCAATGGCGCACGCGGACGGGCAGCCAGATCGCCGATGGTCGCAAGGCCAGCGCGGCTGAGGGCGCGAGCGGTCTCATGGCCCATGTCGAGTGCATCGACCGATAAGGGCGCGACAGCATCCGGCTCCTCGCCAGCGGTCACAATCGCCCCGCCGCCAAAGCGGGCAAGCGCGCGGGCGGCATCCGGCGTGCCAGCAAGGGCGCTGACCAGGCTCATGCCGGCATGGGTCAGGCGCTGGGTGAGGTCATCGCGTAAGGCCGCCTCGCCACCGAACAGATGGGCGCAGCCGGTGATGTCCATGATGAGGCCGTCCTCCTCATCCAGCGCGACGAGCGGCGTGTAGCGGTCGCAGAAGTCAGCCAACCGTTCCAGCCAGTCGGCGTCGGCCACCATGTCGCGCTCCATAGCGACAAGGTTCGGCACGCGGGCGCGGGCATCAGCCAGGGTCAGCCCATGCTCCAGATTTTGCGCCACCGCCTCGCGGCTCAGCGCGACCAGCCGCATGGCGCTGCGTTGCTTTTCAATGAAGACGGTCGGACCCTTAACCGGTGCGCGCGAGGGCCTGTGCGTAATCTGCTTGCTGGTAGCTGCTTGCCTTCCCGTCTGGCGAGCCAACCGGTCGGCTGCCAGATAGGGAAACCAGACGGCCAGATAGCGCCGTGCGGGAGGATGACGGGATGGACTGGAACTGGCCTGTTTCATGCTGCCACTCCACGCGCCAGCGCTGACCGGTCTTGCCGGCGCGGTTGCGCAATAAGGTGAGATCGAAGCTGGGATGACCGGGGGCGTTCGCGGCCATGGGACGTGAGGGTGCGGGGGAAACCTGCCAGCGGGTTAAAGCGGCGCTGGGTAAAGGCTGTACTGCAACCTGAAGCATCAGCACCGTGACGCCGGACTGTTCCGCCGCCAGGGCGAGGCGCCGAGTGATGGTAAGGTCAAGCTCACCGGCCCGGTTCCAGAGCTCCAGAACAACGGTGCCAAGCGCCGCGCAGCGTGCGGCCTCAAGCCCGGCGGCCAGAAGGTCGGCTACGGTGCGGGTGTTGACCAGCACCAAGGTATCCAGAACAGGCCCAAGCTGCGTAAAGCCGGGCGCGTGCAGCCGGCCAACCTCAAAGCTCGCCATATGCTGGCGCACCCAAAGGCTGGGCTTGGGTTCCAGTTTGCCGCTGCGCTGTAAGATGCCACAGGCGAACCCCGCCATGGCCGCGAGGCTGGTGGTGTGTGGCGTATAAAGGTCATGCAGCGCGCCGCGTGCCAAACCCCCGCCGACAGCTTGATCCAGCTCTTCAGTGCCCATGGAGATATGGCCGTGCGGCGCCGGCTGATCCTGTGCGCACACGCGTTTCAGAGCTTCCAATGTGGGTTTCTGGGTGACGATTTGCTGCTGCATGGCGGTTTATGTTCATCTTTTGTTCTCATTATCGCCAGCCTGCGCTGAGAGTCAATTTCTCCCCTGTTCAAAGCTGTGAGGGAATGGTCTCGGCCATGCGCTATCCGCGCGCCACCTCGATCTCTTCAGGCATCGGGTTCCAGTCGAACATGGCGCGGACAAGGCCATGGTCGGAGGCACCTTCCTCCTCAAAGTCTTCGCGATTGAGATGGTCGTTGTAGACCTCAAGCTCACGGAACGACCAATGGCGCTTGCGCGAGTGATCGTAGAACTCCTCGGACACCAGAATGTGGTCCAGGCTCTCCATCTTATGCTTGAAGATATGGGTGTAATAGACGTGCCGCATGGAGCGGTACTGTTGCAGCCGTTCGGCGGAATAAAGCCCTTTATCCGAGGTAAGGCCGGCTCGGCTTTTCTGCACCACGCGGTAGGTCGGCTGGTCGGAAATCAGCTCATTGGTCACTGAGGTTGTGCCGTCGTTCAAATCGCCCAACACCACGACCGGTGAGATGGAATCATCCTCCTCCGACACCATCACCTCGTTGAGGAGCGCCCGCAGCGCGCCCGCTTCCATGATGCGGCGAATGTGAGAGACGGCGGACCTTGTGATGCCAGCGTGGAATTCCAACGCGACCGGCAGGTTCTGTTCGGGGAAGCTGAGGCGGGCCGGCCCTTTGGACTTCAGATGCGCCACATAGACACGAACGGGTGGTGGCTTCGGACCCGTGCCCTCCGGCTGAATGGTGGCCACCAGAACGGGCCGCGAGAACTTGCTGATCGTAACGGTGATTTCCTCGCTCGCGCCCGTTGTCTCACGCAGCGTGTCGAAGCTGAAGTTATCGGGAAAATCAGCAATCCAGTCGGCGCCCGGTTCAAGCTGCGGGTCGCCGCGCCTGTCCTTGCGCACGGCGAGCGCCACCTGCGGTCGTCCACGCCCCGGCGCATCGCGGGCGACCAGATCGTACTCATTCAGCATGTCGGCCTTGGCGAAAGCAGCCTCTAGTGCCTCGCGGGCCCACAGTTCCTGAAAGCCGATGATCTCCGCGTCGAGCTTTTTTAGCTGCTCGGCGGTCCAATGCAGCTTGGCCTCATAAAAGGCTCTGCCTTCGGCATTGTCCTCAATAGCAGGTCGGCGGCTGTCATAGGTGATGCCGCCGGGTACTTGCAGATTAAGCAGGTTGAATGTCGCGAAACTTAAGTCGCGCATGTTGGCACGTGGCATGGTTCAGACTCCCCTCTTGTGAGCGGATAGACCTTAAGCCGGCTTCATGACATTGTTGCGATCAACTTGATTGCGGCATTCTTTTACTGATCAATCCAGTAATCACCCGAGCCACCACAGCGTTTCTTTTAGCTGGAGGCTGGCCGGGAAACCAATGACTGGACCGTGTAAACCAGAATGGCCGCCCCAATGGCTCCAGCGACCGCAATGCCGAGCAACACGATGACGTCGACCGGTCCGCCGACATCGCCAAAGCCCGAGTGGGTCACAAACTGGACGAACAGAACGGCTGCAATGGCACCAATGGGCATGGAAAGCTGGGCGAGCAGGAATTTCCGCCAGCTGACGGCACGGTCGCGGATCAGCACGTAGATGTAGCCCACGGTGATCGCCAGAGCGGCCACCACCATGATCCAGAATAGGCCTGCGCCGAACATTTCTTCAAACACCGCCAGGAGCGTGGTGAGGGTGAGTTCTTCCATGGTTTTCTCCTTTCGGTGTGCGGTTACGCGTCGCCGCGCAGCATGGCGTTGTAGGTCGCCTTCAGCGCGACTTCCTTCATCAGCCAGGAGATCCACAGCTCTTCCAGCGGTGCGATCACGCCCGGGAAGGAGGGGACGAGATTGTTGTTGTAGTCGAACTCAATCAGCATCGCCCGGCCGATACGGGTGATGAGCGGGCAGGAGGTGTAGCCATTGTAGCGTTCGGTGCCTTCAGAGCCCGCGATCTGCGACACGATCTGATCTTCCACCACCGGTACCTGCCATTTGGCGCTCGCCGCTGTTTTGCCCTTGGGCACGCCGGCAACGTCACCGGCAGCGAAGACCTCAGGATAGCGGGTGTGGCGGAGGGTGTGCGGATCTACCTCGACATAGCCCTGGCCGACCCAGCGATCTGCCCAGGGGAGGGGGGAGTTGCGCACCACATCGGGTGCCGTCATGGGCGGGATGACGTTGACGAAGTCGAAGGGCAGTTCCTGCGGCCCGTCTGGCGTGTTGAAGGTGGCGATGCCGCGGTCAGCGTCGATGGCCCGCATCACATGGTTGTGGACGGTGTTAAAGCCGCGATCCTCAAACAGCATGCGCACCTTCTCGTTCACAATCGGCACGCCGAACAGTGACCCGGAATGGGCGGCATAGGTGATCTCGACATTGCCGCGCGAGCCTTTGCGGCGGGCATAGTCGTCGGTGAGGAAGGCGTATTTGAGCGGCGCGCCGGCGCACTTCATTTCCGTCGCCGGGCGGGTGAAAAGACCCTGCCCGCCTTCATAAGTGAAGCGGTCCATGGCCGCCCAGGTGCGTGCTGCGTATTCAGGGCCGGCATAGACCGCGCCAATGCCCTTCTCGCCGACCATGTCGAGCGAGAAACCGTCAATCCCCTCCCAGTTGAGGCGCAGGCCCGGAGCAACGATGAGATAGTCATACGGGACGCTGGTGCCCGAGGTCGTGGTGACCGTTTTGGCTTCCGGATCGATGTCGGCGGCATACTCGGCGATTAGATCGACGTCGCGCGGCAGCCACTCGGTCGTTTCCGATACCGAGTAGTTGGCCGGTTTCAGGCCCGCCGCAATGAGTGTGAAGCCCGGCTGATACCAGTGCTCGGACCGGCCATCGATGATGGTGATGGACGCGCCCTCGAGGCGATCATTCAGCCGGTTGGCAAGGGCGGTACCAGCGGCGCCGGCGCCCAGGATAACGATGCGTGCTGATGTGGAAACCTTTTGCGCGCGCACCCGTGTCGTGGCGCCGCCAAAGGCCGCGGTTGCCGCTAGAAGCGCTGCGCTGGCTTTGAGAAAAGCGCGGCGGTCGGTCAAAAAATCCGTCATGTTGGGTCTCCCGTATGCATGGTTCCCTGCCGTGTCGCGGAACTTGCCGTGGGCGACGGTAGGGTCCTCATCCTTGGATGGTGGTCGGCGCGTTCGGTCCTGCGCTCTGTGCCAGCCGGCCTTGGCTCATCGGCAAAGCTTCGGTGGTCCGTTGGGCCGCACTAAGGTCCGCCAGGTGGCCGTGGTCTGTGACTTTGTCACCATTCGCGACCAAAGTTGCAGCAAGAGAAGGGCGCGTCATTGCGCTTTCGCAACCGGTTTCAAATGCCGCTGGATTGTTCTCTTGATCGGTTCGTTTGCCGGTTTCATAGTCGGCGCCATCAAGAACGGGCCAAAAGGCCGCTATCCGGGAGTGTGAGCATGAGCGCAGAGCTCAAGGACTATATCCGTGAAACGAAAGCCCATTTGCGGGCGCAGCAAGATGTGGCAGCTGCCTTTGCCTCCGTGCGCGAGGCGATGAAGCGCGAAGTGGAGGGCATTCGCGAGGCATCCGAAAAGGGCAACAGCGTCATTCCAGAAGTTGCTTTCAAGGATGTTGAAGCGGGGTACGTGCCTGCCTCCACCATTGAGGCGATCCGCAGGACGGGGACAGCGATTGTGCGCGGCGTGTTCCCGCGTGATCAGGCCGAATCCTGGAACCACGAGCTTGGCGCTTACATCGACCAGAACGACTATTTCACCAAGGCCAAGGAGAAGGCCGGGCTCGACAAATATTTCTCGCAGCTCGATGCCGGCGCGCCGCAGATTTTCGGCCTCTACTGGTCGAAACCCCAGGTGATGGCGCGTCAGGCTGAGCAGATGGCAGCGACCAAGCGCTTCCTCAATGGCCTATGGGATATCGCCGGGCCGATGGGCGATGAGTTCGATCCGAACATGGATTACGCCTATGCGGATCGCACACGGCGGCGCGAGCCAGGCGATACGACACTCGGCCTCTCACCGCACATGGATTCAGGGTCTTACGAGCGCTGGTTGGACCCGGCCTATCAGCGCATTTATGGCCCGATTTATGAGGGGCACTGGCAAGACTATGATCCGTGGAAGGCGACCTTCCGCACCCAGACGCGCGAATACTCCTCGCCGGCGGTCTGTTCCATGTTCCGCACCTTCCAGGGCTGGACATGCCTGACCCCGCAAGGCCCTGCCGATGGCACCTTGCGCGTTATCCCGTCGGCCAAGAGCATCGCCTACATGCTCTTGCGCGCACTTCAGGATGATGTGCCGGAGGACGATCTGTGCGGCGCACAGCCGGGCAGAGCACTGTCGTGTGATCCTGACTGGCATGGCGAAATTCTTGAAGGCTTGGTGTCGATCCCGCTCGTTGAGCCAGGCGATACGGTCTGGTGGCACCCGGACGTTGTCCATGCCGTGGGCGATGAACATCACGGCAAGGACTATGCGAACGTGATCTACATCGCTGCCTCGCCCAAATGCCCGAAAAACGAGGCCTATGCCCGCAAGCAGTCGGCGAAGTTCCTGAAAGGCGAAAGCGCGCCGGATTTTGCGGCGGAAAACTATGAGGTTGATTTCGTTGGTCGCGCGACGCTTGATGATCTCACCGAGCTAGGCCGCAAGCAGATGGGGTTGGAAAGCGCGTAAGGGCTCGTCTGGTCCGAAAATCGACAAAAGCTAGCAATGGCGTTCTGTGCATGACGCGCGGAGCGCCATTGTCATGCTTGAGATAGCCATCTGGCGGGCGTATCTGTGGCGTTCATCTTGGAGATTATCTGATGCCTGCCACCGTTCACGCTGACCTTGCTGCCTCCATTGGCAACACGCCTTTGATCCGCCTGAACGGGCCATCGGAAGCAACGGGCTGTGAAATCCTCGGCAAGGCCGAGTTCATGAACCCTGGCCAGTCCGTGAAGGACCGGGCTGCGCTCTTCATCATCAAGGACGCGATTGCCAAGGGCGCTTTGAAGCCTGGTGGCACCATTGTGGAAGGCACGGCGGGCAACACCGGTATTGGCCTCGCGCTCGTCGGTGCCTCGATGGGCTTCAAGACCGTGATCGTGATCCCGGAAACGCAAAGCCAGGAAAAGAAGGACATGCTGCGCCTGGCCGGGGCGGAGCTGATCCAGGTGCCGGCGGTGCCTTACCGCAACCCCAACAACTATGTGCGGTACTCGGAACGTCTCGCCAATGAGCTTGCCAAGACAGAACCCAATGGCGCGATCTGGGCAAACCAGTTTGACAATGTCGCCAATCGCGATGGCCACATCGCGACCACTGGCCCGGAAATCTGGGAGCAGACGGATGGCAAGGTCGACGGGTTCATCTGCGCGGTGGGGACGGGCGGCACGCTCGCCGGCGTTGGTGCGGCCTTGCAGCCGAAAGGCGTGACCATCGGGCTTGCGGACCCCAAGGGCGCGGCGCTCTACAGCTTTTACACCTCAAGCGAATTCAAGTCCGAAGGCACCTCAATCACCGAGGGCATCGGCCAAGGCCGCGAAACGGCAAACTTGCAGGGTTTCCGGCCTGACAAAGCCTATTCGATCCCGGACACAGAAGCGCTGCCCATCGTCTTCGACCTCTTGGAAAAGGAAGGGCTCTGCCTCGGGGGATCGTCCGGCATCAACGTCGCCGGCGCGATGCGGCTTGCCGGTGATCTGGGTCCCGGCAAGACCATCGTCACCATCCTTTGTGACTATGGCACGCGCTACCAATCCAAGCTCTTCGATCCGGAATTCTTGCGGTCCAAAGACCTACCGGTGCCGGCTTGGCTTGACCGTGAGCCTCAAGCGGTGCCGCAGGTGTTTGAAGAGGTTTAACCGGTGCGTCGCTTCAGCCGGATCATGATCTGGTTGGCCGGCCGTGTTGTCATGCGGGCAACGGGGCGCACGGCGTCTGGGTCAATGACCTCAATATCGTAGCGGCGGATCAGCCGTGCCAGCACCAGCATGGCTTCAATGGTGGCAAAGGCGGCGCCTGAGCATAGCCGCTCTCCCTGCCCGAACGGGATATAGCACCCAGGCACTATCTCTGCCTCGCGGCCGGGTTTGAAGCGGTCCATATCGAAGACATCTGGGTCGTTCCAATAGGTCTGATGGCGGTGGAGCACCCAGGGTGCGATCATCAAGAGCGCCCCCTTTTTGATGCGCTTGTCGCCCAGGCGGGTTTCTTTCAGCGCAACACGTGGCAAGAAGGTGATCGGCGGATAAAGGCGAAGCGTCTCGCGGAACATGTTGCGGGTTTCGCTGAGCTTTTTCACCTGGTCGATCGACAAGGCGTCATCGCCAACGATGCTGTCCACCTCGTCACGCACGCGCTCCCGCGTCGGGCCGTGCATGGCCAGAATGTAGACCGCCCAGGTTAGCGCGCTGGCCGAGGTTTCGTGGCCGGCGAGGAAGAACACGCCGAGCTGATCGATCAGTTCCTCGCGGGTGAAGCCTTTGCCGGTCAGCGGGTCGCGGGCGGCGATGACGGCAGAGGCGATGTCATCGAACGTGTCCCTATCCTCTCCCAGATGCCCGTCGATCATCTGGCCCAGATAATCGCGAATACGGGCGCAGGCGGCCAGGACGTCGTCAGGTTGGGGCACCTTGGTCCAGGCTTTGTCCCAGATCAGCCGCACGACATTCACCTGCGCTGCGGCGCGCTCGAAGATCGCAAAATCGTCGAACACCTGATGCGCGATGTCGGATTTCAACGAAGTGGAAAACACCGTCCGACAGATGATGTCGGCGGCGAGGTGGCCCATCGCCTTGTCCAGCGACAGCGCCTCTCCGGAGGCCGCGTGTTCGTCGTAGAGCGCCTCGGCATCATCCATGGCAGCGCTCATGGCGGTGAAGGCACGGTTGATGCGCATGGCGGAGAAGGCCGGGTCCACCATGGCGCGCTGGCGCTTCCAGGTGTCGCCGGACGAGACAAAGATGGAATCGCCGATCAGCGCTTCAGTCGCATTTACCATCAGGTCGCTTTTGGGAAAGCTTGCGGTGTCCTCCACCAAAACTTGCCGGACCAGCTCCGGCGCATTGGCGATGACAATCGACCGGCGGGAATAGCCAAGTGGTCCAATGGCGTCGCGGTACGCGGTAATCGGGAGCAGGCTTAAGAGGTCGCCATCACCCTGACGCAGCACGCGGATCAGCGACACGATGGCTGGCAGTGAGACCGGACGGGGCGGTCTGTATTGGTCGGAGGCCTTCACCTCACTTGGATCAAGAACTCGAAGCATAGGCTGATCGCGCGATGTGTCTCATCTGGGCTAAGCATAAATCGTCTAGATTTGACACTCAAACATGTCGCATACTGTTGACATGGCGACGGCAACCACCAGCTCGGGAATGGTGATTGAGCCCCTGACGATCATGGGACTTGCATCCATTGATGTGTTCCACACCTTTGTGTGGGGGCACATCATCTTTGGTGCCGTTGGGCTTGTTGCCTTCTGGGTGCCAGTGGTTGGCAAAAAGGGTGGGCCGCTCCACCGCAATGTCGGCAAGGTCTTCACGGTCACCATGTTATTGACCGGCGGCTTTGCCACCTTGATCAGCCTAACAACCCTTTACGATCCAGCCGGCACGCACCCGCATTTGATGAGCCATCCTGACTTTGGCGATGAGGTGACGATCCGTGCCATCTTCGGCTGGCTGATGATCTATCTCGCTATCCTTACGCTCAATCTCACTTGGTATGGCTGGCTTTGTGTGATGCACAAACGCGATCGGGTAGCCAACCGCACGCCGCTCAACTTGGCCTCGCAGGCGATTCTCTTGGTCGCCTCAATCAACTGCGCCTATCACGGCATCGTTGATCTTCAGCCCCTGATGATGGGCATTTCGACCATTGGCTTTGCAACCGTCGGCACCAACCTTTGGTATCTCTACAAGCCCAATGTCGACCCTAAGGATTGGATCCGAGAGCATCTGAAAGGCTTGGTTGGGACGGGCATTTCCGTCTACACGGCCTTCTTTGCCTTCGGTGCTGTGCGGCTTTTGCCTGAAGCCGCCCTAACGCCAGCCTTGTGGTCGGTGCCGTTGGTCGTCGGCCTCTCGATTATCTTCTACCAGTGGTACAAATTAAGGCCGCGCCGGCCTGTTGGCCGCGCTCGTCCGCCGGCACCGGCTGAGTAACGAGCTGCCTTAGCGCGTGGCAAAGACCACCGGATCGGGCGCCACTTCATCCAGCACTTTGGCCGATGAGATAACGCCCGGAACGCCAGCGCCAGGGTGCGTGCCGGCTCCCACAAGGAACAGGTTCTTGACCTCCTGGCTGATGTTGTGCGGACGGAACCAGGCGCTCTGGAAGAGCTTGGGTTCGATAGAAAAGGCCGCCCCATGATAGGATGACAGGCGATCTTGGAAGTCTTGCGGCGTTAGCATATGCGACGTCACAATGGCTTCCGACAGGCCAGGCAGCATCGTCTCCTCCAGCCGCTTTTCGATGGCCTGCCGATAGGGCTCGGCCTGCTTCTCCCAATCCACGCCGCTTTGAAGATTGGGGACGGGCGAAAGGACGTAGAAACTGTCGCAGCCTTCCGGTGCGAGGGACGGATCGCTGGCCGTGGGCCGGTGGAGATAGAGCGAAAAATCGTCGGCCAGCTTCTTGCGCGTGAAGATGTCCTTCAAGAGTTCTTCATAGCGCGGCCCAAGCACCATGGTGTGGTGACCGCATTCCTCAAACCGACGGTTGGTGCCGAAGTACCAGACGAACAGGCTCATCGAAAAATCGCGCCGAGCGACCGCTGCATCGGTCCATTTGCGGCGCGGATGGTTGCGCAACAGCTTGGTGTGCGTCGTGCCCGCATCGGCATTGGAGATGGTGATGGCAGCGTCGAGCTTTTCTCCCGATTCCAGCGTCACCCCGATGGCGGTTCCGTCTTCAACGCGGATGTGATCGACCGCCGCGTTGCAGATGACCTCGCCGCCCTGACCTTCAATGAGATCGACCAGTCCGCGCACCAGCGCTCCGGTGCCGCCCATTGCGTAGTGAACGCCGAACTTGCGTTCCAGATTGGCGATCAGGCAGTAGTAAGCCGTTGTTGTTAAGGGGTTTCCGCCGATCAGAAGCGGGTGGAATGAGAAGACGATCCGCAGGCTCGGGTCAGTGAAGTAGTCGCACACCGTTGAATAGACCGACCGGTGGCCACCCAGCCGGATGAGGTCGGGTGCTGATTTCAGCGTGAACCAGAGTGAGTGGAACGGCACATCGGCAAGGTCCTCAAACGCGGTCTTGTAGATGTCTGCGCTCGCCTCCATGAAGCGCTCGAAACCATCCAGATCGTCAGGATTGAACTTGGCGACTTCGGAACGCATCGCGTCGGTGTCACCGGAATAGGTGAAGACGCGGCCATCATCGAAGCGGATCTTGTAGAAAGGGTCGGAGGCACGCAGGTCGATGTGGTCAGCGAAGCGCTTGCCGGCCAATTCCCAAAGCTCATCAAGCAGATAGGGCGCGGTGATGATCGTCGGTCCGGCGTCGAACGTGAAGCCGTCCTGCTGGTAGGTGTAGGCGCGCCCGCCCGGCTTATCGAGCTTTTCCAGCACTGTTACGCGGTAACCGCGGGCGCCCAGCCGCACCGCTGCTGCGAGCCCGCCAAAGCCGGAGCCGATAACGATGGCGCGGGGGCTTTGGTCATTGGATGTGTCAAGCATGATGGGGGCCTTGTGTGTCCAATGGAGTTGACGCTATCAGCTAGGGCATGGGTCGGCAATGTTGTCCCCTATGGTACGGCTGATGGCGCAAACGGTTCTCCTCACCCTCGGGCGATTGCCCAAAGCGCTTGATATTGCTCGTAGTTTTCAAGCTGCTGGCTGGCGGGTGATCATCGCCGAGCCGTTCGGTTGGCACCTCACCGGTCTGTCGCGCGCTGTGGCAAAAAGCTTCACCTTGCCAGCGCCTAATGATGGGCCGGAGGCCTATCTCAGCGCGCTGCTGGATCTGATAATCGCTGAAAACGTCTCTCTTATCGTTCCGATTTCAGAAGAGACGATGCATGTTGCCGGGCTGCATGAGCAGTTGCCAGATGGGGTGACACTGCTCTGTCCACCACAGGATAAGCTGCTGGCGTTGCACGACAAATGGACATTCATCGAGGTCGCCAAAAGCGTTGGTCTTCCGGTTCCGGAGACGGCTCTGCTCGGCACGCCTGAAGCCGATGAATTGGTCGCCGGCGGCTCGGTGGTAGTGAAGGATCGACTCGGCGCGTCAGGTGCCCATGTGCAGTTCGTTGAGCAAGGCGGCGCGCTGCCGACAAGGCCAGGTGCGATCGTTCAACGTCGTCTCAATGGGCGGGAAGTAAGTAGTCTTACGATGATCCGACCGCGGGACGGTGCGGTCCGGCATGGGTCCGGATCGGTCCGGGAGCGGTCCGACGGATCGGAAACGATGTCCTATCGCCCGGTAATCCGGGACGGAACGGTATCAACCGTGTTCGAGCGGCTGGAAGGCAGCGATCCGGACCATCAAGCGGTGCTCGACTACATACGCACTTTCTCGCAGGTGTTTTCCGGTAGGGGCTTTTGCGGATTCGACTTCATCATTGGAGAGGGTGGCAGGGCTATAGCCTTTGAATGCAATCCGAGGGTCAACAGCGGGGTGCATTTTTGGCAAACGGCGGACATCGCCAGGGCCTTGCTTGATCCCAATTTTCAGCCGCAGTTCAAACCCAAGCGTCTCTTGCAGCAACTCTACCCGACGCTCACTCTTTGGTGGGGGTCGCTCGGCACATGGCCGCGCTACCGGCAGATTGCTAAAGCCTTGTTTTCAGCGACAGATGTCAGCTGGTCCTGGCGGGATCCTCTGCCTTTCATCCTCCAAACACCAGCAACTTGGCCGATCCTCAAACAGGCGATTTTTGAAGGTCGTCCGCTGGGCAAAGCGGCGATTGTCGACATTGGTTGGTTCGACCATGGAATGGTTGAAATCGACGTGCCATCCGAACAAGTGTCAACTTTGCATGACGCATAGCGGCTGTTAAGCTTTGTTGACAGTGTGGAAAGAATAGTGAGTTTCTTGTGACGCAAAGGCCTGCCTTCCCCTTTTCGGCTATTGTCGGCCAGGAATCCATGAAAACCGCGCTGCTTTTGTCGGCCGTCGATCCCACGATCGGCGGGGTTCTGGTGTTCGGTGATCGAGGGACGGGCAAATCGACCGCGGTGCGCGCGCTGGCACAGCTGTTGCCGAAAATGAAGGTGGTGCCGGGTTCGCCTTACAACACCGATCCGGCAACGGTGGACGATCCGGATGTGAAGTCCCGGCAGGTGCCCGTGCCGGTGGTCGATTTGCCACTCGGTGCCACCGAAGACCGTGTCGTCGGTGCGCTCGATATTGAGAAAGCGCTGAGCGATGGCGAGCGGGTGTTTCAGCCTGGCCTGTTGGCGCAGGCCAATCGCGGCTTTCTCTACATTGATGAGATCAACCTTCTGGAAGACCATCTGGTCGACCTGCTTCTGGACGTGGCGGCCTCCGGTGAGAACGTCGTGGAGCGCGAGGGCTTGAGCGTGCGCCACCCGGCGCGCTTCGTGCTCATAGGGTCGGGCAACCCGGAAGAGGGGGAGCTTCGTCCGCAGCTCCTGGACCGCTTCGGCCTGTCGGTGGACGTGGCAACGCCGGAAGAGGTGCCACTGCGCATTGAGGTCGTGAAGCGGCGCGATGCCTATGACCGCGACCCGACCGACTTCGTTGACAAGTGGAAACGTCGCGACGGCACGGTGCGCAGAAGCATCGTGAAGGCGCGCGAACGGCTCGAGGATGTCTCCGTGCCCGATGAGGTGCTCACCCAAGCCGCACAGCTGTGCATGACGCTCGGCACCGATGGTCTGCGCGGTGAGCTTACCCTCATGCGTGCCGCCCGCGCTCAGGCTGCGCTGAAGGGCATGGACTCTGTGACGACCGAAGCACTGACGATGGTCGCTCCGATGGTGCTCAGCCACCGTCTGCGGCGGAACCCGCTCGATGATAGCCGCGCCTCGACCCGCGTGGAGCGGGCTGTCGAGGAGATGTTGGCCTGATGGAGGCACTCGCCGATCTTGCCGGTGAAACAGATGCTTCACGGGCACGGCCGGACCCCTCCGCTCTATGGGCCGATGCTCTGTTGGCGACGGCCTTGGTGGCGCTCGATCCTTCCAGCTTTGGCGGGCTTTGCGTGCGCGCCCATGCCGGGCCGGTGCGCGACAGGCTGTTGGAGTCGTTTCATGATGTGGTCCCGGACGGCATGCCGGTTCGACGCATGCCGAGCCATATCGGCGATGAGCGTCTTTTGGGCGGGCTGGATATGCCGGCCACACTGAAAGCCGGTCGTCCTATCACCCAAAAGGGTTTGCTGACCGAGGCTGATGGCGGGGTATTGATTGTGCCGATGGCCGAGCGGTTGGAGCCGCTGACCGCCTCACGACTAACGCAAGCGCTCGATCAGGGAACGGTAACGCTGGAACGCGATGGGCTCACCGCTCTGCTCGACGCCCAGGTCGGTCTGATCGCGCTGGACGAGGGCATTGGCGCCGAAGAGGCTCTGCCAATTGCTCTTGCCGACAGGCTCGCTTTCCGGTGTGATCTCACCACGCTTTCGATCCGTGACATGGCCGAGCCCGTCTTATCGAAAGACGATCTGATCGCGGCCTTGCCTGCTTATCAGGCGATGGAAACAGATGATGAGTTCGTCGCCACGCTTGCGACCTTGGCAACGGCCTTTGGCGTCTCGTCGGTGCGGTCCCTATTGTTTGCCATCCGCACGGCCAAGGCGGTGGCGGCCCTTGCCGATCTTGAAGCGCCCGATGGCATGGCCATCGAGACGGCCGCCCGTTTGGTGATCGCCCCACGGGCAACCCGTCTGCCAGCAGAGGAAGCGCCTCCACCCGATGAGATGCCGCCGGAGGAGTCCGATCCGCCTCCGCCTCCGCCCGATGAGGGCGATGACCAGGCAAAAGCGCAGGAAGAGGACACAGAAGACCAGCCGGCTCCGGATGGCCCCCTGGAGGACCGCGTGGTGGAGGCCACAATGGCGGCCATCCCCGAGCAGCTTCTGGCGCGGTTGGTTGCCAAGGAAGCGCTTGGCCGTGCCGGCGCCCGATCGCAGGGTGGGCAGGGTGCGCGGCGGGCCGACAAGATGCGCGGCCGGCCCATCGGCTCGCGGCAAGGCCGGCTTGATGGTCGCTCGCGCCTGCATCTGATTGATACGCTGCGTGCAGCCGCACCCTGGCAGCCGCTTCGTCGTGGACGCGATGGGCGACAGGGCCTTGTTGTGACCAATGAGGATGTGCGGGTTCGCCGCTTCAAACAGCGCGAAGAAAGCGTGACCATCTTTGTGGTCGACGCGTCCGGCTCGGCGGCGCTGCATCGGCTTGCCGAAGTCAAAGGCGCGATTGAGCTGCTGCTGGCGGAAAGCTATGCGCGCCGTGATCTGGTCGCGCTCATTGCCTTTCGTGGCACCGACGCTGAGTTGGTTCTGCCACCCACACGTTCGCTGGTTCGAGGCAAGCGCTTACTTGCCGGACTTCCCGGCGGGGGCGGGACACCGTTGGCGCAGGCGCTTGATGCCGGTTTGGCGCTTGCCATCGACAGTGGGCGTGCTGCGCGCACCCCGCGTCTGGTTGTTCTCACCGACGGGCAGGCCAATGTCGGCTACAATCCGGAAGGCGGCAGGGCGCAAGCGCGAGAAGATGCCATGATGGCCGCCAAACGCATCGCAGGGTATGGCATTGCTGCCCTGTTCATCGACACCAGCCCGCGCCGCAATCCACGCGCGCAGGAGTTCGCCACGGCGATGGGTGCGGCGTATCTGCCGCTCCCGCATCCAAACGCTGCTGGGCTGAAGGCGTTGATCGATCCGGACTCGCCCGTACGAAAGGTCGGCTGATGTTGATGCCGACCACCTCCCTTTCCTGGCCGTCCCATGCTCGAGCCTGGCCGCACCACACCCATAGTCGGTTCGTTGAGGCGGCCGGGTTCCGTTGGCATGTCCAGGAGATGGCCCCCAAAACCAGGGACGCACCTTGCTTGCTTCTGCTTCACGGGTCAGGTGCCTCCACCCATTCCTGGCGGGATATGATGCCCGGACTTGCCGAACAGTTTCGCGTCATCGCGATTGATCTGCCGGGGCATGCCTTCACCGAGCAACCGCCGGTCTACCGGCCGACACTGCAGCGGGTTTCGGCGCTGATCGCCGAGCTGCTTTTGGTTCTGGGCATCACGCCGGATCTTGTGGTCGGACATTCGGCGGGTGCGGCAATTGCCGTGAAAATGGCGCTCGATCATCGACTGCGGCCGAAGGCAATCGTCAGCTTCAATGGAGCCTTTCAGCCGTTCGACGGTGTTGCCGGGACGCTCTTCCCAGCGCTTGCGAAACTGTTGGTGGTGAACCCTTTCACGCCGCGCCTCTTCTCATTCACCGGGCGCAACAGGCGCCGGATCGTTCGTCTGATTGAGGGCACGGGTTCGACGATCAGTGACGAGGGTCTGACCTACTATCAGACACTGGTTTCCTCACCCGGGCATGTCGCGGGTGTCTTGTCGATGATGGCCCATTGGGACTTGGAGCAGCTCATGCGTGATATCCGCGCCCTTGATGTGCCGCTGCATCTCATTGTGGGGGAAAATGATCGTGCTGTTCCGGCAGACGTGTCGGCGGAAGTGGCCGATGGGGTCGCGGTCGCAACGTTGGAACGCTGGGCGGGCCTTGGTCATCTGGCACATGAGGAAGCGCCGGAGAAAGCCAATGAGGCCATCCTCGCCGTCGCACGAACCGCCGGCTTGATCGGTGAATGATGGCCGCCGTGTACAAGGCGGCGGCGCGTTGCTAGCGTTGGGTGCGACATAAAGGGAGACAGGCAAGCAGGCATGTCGACACCGGCCTTCAAACAAAGCTTGCAGATGGGGTGGAACGAGACCGCTTGCCGGGAGCTTATCCGGCGCGGTTCGAAGAGCTTTTATGCTGCCTCGCTTTTGCTGCCGCAGCGGGTGCGCAAGCCGGCCTACGCGCTCTATGCCTTTTGCCGCCTGTCCGACGATGCCGTGGACGCCAAGGACGCACCGGCGGATGCCGTGGCGCGGCTGCGCGAACGGCTTGATCTTGCCTATGCCGACACACCCAAGGCAATCCCGGCCGATCAGGCTTTCGCTGACATGGTCAAGAGCTACGCCATGCCCAAGGCGCTGCCTGAGGCGCTATTGGAAGGGCTGGAATGGGACTCCGAGGGTTGGGGACCTGAGACTTTCTCCGATGTCTGTGCCTACAGCGCGCGGGTCGCGTCTGCCGTCGGTGCGATGATGACGGTCATTATGGGTGTGCGTGATCCCGGCACGCTGGCGCGGGCCTGTGATCTGGGCGTTGCCATGCAGCTCACCAATATTGCCCGCGATGTGGGCGAGGATGCGCGCAATGGGCGGATCTATCTGCCGCGCCAATGGCTGCGCGAGGCGGGTGTCGATCCGGAAGCGTTTCTCGCCAATCCCGTCTTCGATGCGCGCATTGCGGCCTGTGTGGAGCGTCTTCTGGGCGAGGCGGAAAGTCTCTATGACCGCTCGCTTGCCGGCATCGGCGAACTGCCCGCTGATTGCCGTCCGGCCATCCACGCGGCGCGGAAAATCTACCGCGAGATCGGTCGCAAGCTGGCACAGCAGGGGTACAACTCGGTGGATCAGCGCGCCGTTGTTTCCAAGGGCCGCAAGCTGGCCTTGCTTGGTGAGGCGATGAAAGCCGCCGTTTGGCCAGCGCCGACGCTTGTGGCTCCGCCCTTGGACGAGACGCGTTTTCTGGTGGAGGCGGTGCCATCGGCGCCGCAACCGGGGACGCCCAGCACCAGCGGCGATGTGAAATCCGTGGAGCGGGCCTTCGAACTTTTGGAGGAGCTTGCCAACCGGGAACGCGCGCAGCAGATGGCGGGCCGGCAGGCGGATGGTTCGCCGTCGCCGTCCCAGCCGGTGTAGCGGCCATGAGCCTTTCCTGGTCCCTTGCCGTCTTCTGTGTCTTGGTGCTCGCGGCTGCGATGACCGGCGGCTATTACCGTCCCGGGACCTGGTATCGCGAGCTTGATAAGCCGGCCTGGACGCCGCCGGACCTTTTGTTCCCCATCGCCTGGTTCATCCTCTACGCCATGATGGCGGTCGCGGCCTGGTTGGTCTACGAAATCGCTGGTCTTACGGGCGGTGCTGTGGCGCTCAGCCTTTGGGCGATCCAGCTCATCTTCAATGCTTTGTGGTCCTATTTCTTTTTCGGTCTGAGGCGCATGAACCTTGCGCTTTATGATGTTGCCGCTCTTTGGATCATGATTTTGGCGACCATCATCGCGTTCTGGATGATCACGCCGCTCGCCGGCGCCCTGATGCTGCCCTATCTCGCTTGGGTGAGTTTCGCAGCGTTCCTGAATTGGACGTTGCTTCAACGGAACCCAGAAGCGGGCGCGGCCTGACGCGAGTCAGGTCTGAAGCGCCTGGTCTCGTCCACAGCGTTGAGAGATCGGCATGAGCGCCAATGTCTTCAAACTGATCGAGTTGTTCCTGTTCTTCGGGGCATTTTTTGCGTTCTGTCTTTGGCAGATCCGCTCGGTCGACAAGTCGATCGCCGAGGACAAGGCGCGCAAAGCCGAAGAAGACCCGAAAGCCTAGGAAGCGGTCCCCCAGTCAGCTGCTGATTAGGGCCAGCGGGTACGTCGCGGCATCCGGAAGGGCAGCATGAGTTTCACGACCGGATTCTTAAACCGGTCGAGGTTGAGGCTCTCATGCACGGCGGGGCAGACCTCACCATTCAGCACCGTTTCGACGGCGTTGCGCGTGTAGAACGGCGCATCCTCCAGCGTCTTGATCAGCTTGGTCCGAGAGGGCTCTTCGGACCGCACGCTGCGGGCGACGCCCCAGAACCCCTTGTCGAGCGCCACGTCTGGCGGGGGGTCGAAGGGAATGGCGATCCCGTCCCGTCCGACATGGAGAGCAACCGGCTTGTGCCGGCCCGAGCGTTCCAGCGGATCGTAGAGAAGAGCTGTGCCGTCTGCTGTTTTGGCACGCGCCCAGCTCCAGCCTTTGAAGTCGGCTTCCAGGGCCGCGCTGCCCCAATTGCTGTCGGCATAGCCATGGCCGGTCCAGGCGAGTTTGGGTTTTTCAAACCGCACTTCCATATGGCCGGCTGGCGCATATGGCCACCAGCGGTGCCGGACCTTGCTGTCGAGGACGAGGCTGGACGGCTGCCAGATGCTCGGCGTAAACCTGATCTGCCCGCGCAGGCGGCGGGGGAAAGGCACTGTGACTTCATCCACATCGACGACGAGCGTGCTGCCTTCCCAGGAAAGTTGGCTCGGTCCGACGGTGAAGCTGTCGGCGGTGCGCGCTAGCGCAGCTTCACCCCGCTCGGTCATCGCCCAGCGATTGGGGGCTCCCGGCTTCAGCCCGTACAGCGCGACATTAATGGAAACATGGTCGCTGGGCTGGCTGCGACCGTCCCAGGCGTAATAGGGCGAGAACACGCTGCCGACAAAGGCGATGACGGTGATGCCATGGCGGCCGTCATCGCTTAGGCCGTCAAGGTACCACCAATGGTAACCGTCTGGCGCGACGGGCGCATTGAAGTGCGGTCGGCGATGAGTTGGGCTGCTGCGATCCGCCCCGAGAGTGCTGCCATCGGCACGCCCGGCCCCGGATGTACGCTGCCGCCGGCCAGGTAAAGTCCCGGTATCGCCGTCCGATTGTCCGGGCGCTGAAAACTGGCGAAGGGTGCGTGGTTCGCGCGGCCATAAAGGGCTCCGCCCGTCGCGGGGAACAGCTGGTTGAACCCGCGCGGATCGGTGGGCCGGCTCATCGCCGGATCGACGGTCACTGACAGGCCGCATGCCTGAAGGCGGTTCACGCTGCGTTCCAGACATGCATGCATCTCCCTGTCATCCAGTGTTTGCCCATCGCCGACTGGCGGCGCGTTGATCACCATCAACATCCGTTCGGCATCATTGGCCCAGGGGGCGGTGCCCTCCGCCGAACGATCCTGCGCACAGATGTAAACGGTGGGATCGTTCGGATATCGATGCTGCCGGAAGACCGCCTCGAATTCTTCAGGATAATCCCTACCGAAGAAAACGCTATGATGAACCAGGGGAAAACCATGGGTTTTTGCTTTAAGTGTCCAAGCAATCGCGGCGAGCGACCGTTTTTCAGTTGGCACGGCTTGGGCCGCGCTGGCGACATCGGGGCCGAAATGACCTGCTCCAAGGGCTGATGCGTCTGCATTGACCATGATGGCATCGGCGCTCAGCCGTTCGCCGCTTTGCAGGGTGATGGCACGTGCGCGTCCGCCTTCGACTTCGATCCTCTCGACCGGGCAGTTGGTGCGGACGGTGACACCTTTTTGCTGGCAGGCTGTCTTCAAAGATTGCGCGAGCGCTCGCATGCCGCCTTGCACCAGCCAGACGCCGGCCAGTTCGACATGGGCGATCAGCATCAGCGTGGCTGGTGCCTGGAACGGGGACGCGCCAGTGTAGGTGGAATAGCGCCCGAATAGTTGAACAAGGCGCGGATCGCGAAAGCGAGAAGAGAGCGACTTCCAAAGCGTGGAAAAGGGTTTGACGGCGAAACCCTTGGTGCCGAGCCCCATGCTCATACCGAGCATGGATGGTTTGGAGGAGCGCAGGAAGGGTTTTTCCAGAAGGCGGTAGATTTCTGCCGCTTCCTTGGCGAAGTCCCGAAAGTTTTTGGCATCCTGCGGCCCGCAAAAGGCGCCGATGGCATCTGCGCTGCGATCAAGATCGGCAAACAGATCCAGATGACCTGTATCGTCCCAGGCGTGGCGGGCTAGGAGATCTGCCTTGGTGAGCGCGACGGCCTCGTCGAAATTGAGACCTGCTTCATCAAACAGCTCGTCGAACACCCATTTCATGGTGAAAACGGTCGGGCCGCCATCCATCGTGGCTTGATCGTCGCCTTGACCAACCTGCACGGCGCGCATTTTGCCGCCGATTTCCGGCTGTGCTTCCAAAATCGTGACATCCAGACCTTGGCCGGCCAGGGCCAGAGCGGCTGAAAGGCCGCCAACACCTCCGCCGACGATGAGGACGCTGTCTTTGTGCATGGTCGGTTTGTTTTCCCTTCCTTGCGCCAGATGAGCAAGGCACGGCCTTTCTATGCGACGACCGCCTGAGCACGACTGTCAAATTATATTGACAGTTCGTCAAGTCGCGTTAGTCTGACACATCTGGGAAACGCCCTAGGCGTTGCCCTGGACTAACCATGAGCCTGCCCTTTGTTGGCAGCCGGGACCCGGGAGAGTTGAGCATGGATGTGACCGCACGGATCGACACCGCTCTGAGGGCCGCATTGGCCGGCACCCAGGGTAAGGACGCACCGCCCAAGCTCGCTGAAGCCATGCGCTATGCTGTTTTTCCCGGCGGCGCGCGCGTTCGCCCGCGGCTTTGTTTGGCGGTTGCGCATGCTTGCGGCATGGATCAGCCGGGTCTCACGCAGGCGGCTGCTTGCTCTGTTGAGCTCCTTCACTGCGCGTCTTTGGTGCATGACGATATGCCGTGCTTTGACGATGCGACGACTCGGCGCGGCTTGCCTTCGGTGCATGCTGCCTTTGGAGAGCCGCTGGCGCTTCTGGCCGGCGATGGTTTGATCGTTCTTTCGTTTGAGATTCTCGTGCGTGCGGGCGCAGCCGAACCAAGCCGCTTGGCTGGTCTGGTGACGACCGTTGCTGGAGCTGTCGGCATGCCACATGGCATTGTCGCCGGGCAGGGCTGGGAAAGCGAAACCCATGTGCCCGTTGAAGCCTATCACCGCGCCAAAACCGGAGCGCTGTTTGTTGGTTCGGCCATGGCCGGTGCTGTCTCCGCAGGTGCCGATCCAACCCCTTGGCGCGCGCTCGGCGACTCCTTGGGCGCGGCCTATCAGGCGGCCGATGATCTGCGCGATGCGTTGATGTCGAGCGAGGAGCTCGGCAAGCCAGCGCATCAGGACACCGCCCATGACCGGCCGAGCCTGGTGACCAGCTGCGGCATCCAAGAAACCGCGGCGCGAGTTGAAGGTCATGTGCGGGCAGCGATCGCTGCAATCCCGGACTGTGAAGGTGCGGCGAACCTTGAAGGGCTCATTCTGAGCGAAGCCAAGCGGCTGAAGCCCAAAAGCCTGGACCAAGCTGCCGCCTGATACCGATACCCCACCCACGCCTGGAGTTGCTGTTTTGGCGTTGCTTACTTCCCAATCGCCCGACCCTTCCGCTAGCGGCGGCATGCGGGGCGGGCTAAGGGGCAGCATGAGTGATGACGGCAATCGTAAACTGAGTTGGCGGGCGCGCTTTGTGCAGTGGCGCAACGAGTTGTTGCAGACCCCGGCCTTTCTGCGCTGGGCCGCCCGCTTCCCTCTCACACGACCGCTTGCGCGCCGGCGCACCTCCGATCTTTTTGATCTGGTCACCGGCTTTGTCCACACGCAGATTGTAACGGCCTGCCTTGAGGTTGGCTTGCTCGATCCGATGCGGGCGAAACCCGCATCCCTTGCTGAGCTATCATCCGCATCCGGGCTTGATGAGGAGGCAGCACAGCGCCTGGTGCGCGGGGCGGTGGCGCTTGGCCTCGTCGAAAGCGTCGGAGATGATCTTTATGCTCTGGGCGAGCTCGGCGCTGCGCTCGTCAGCAATCCCGGTATCACGTCCATGGTGCAGCATCACCGGATTCTCTACGACGATCTGCGCGACCCAGTCGGTCTCTTGAAAGACCGGAAGTCGCCCACCCGCCTGTCGCAATATTGGGCCTATGCCCAGGCTGGCGCGCCGGATGATCTCGCCGCCGAAGCCGTCGGCGATTACAGCGCCTTGATGGCGGCCTCACAGAGCTTCATCTGCGATGAGGTGCTCGACGCCTATCCACTCAGCCGTCATTTGCATCTGTTGGACATTGGCGGCGGTGAAGGTCGCTTCGCGCAAGCCGCCCTGAGCCGTGCGCCGAACCTTCGGGCTACCGTCTTCGATCTGCCGGCCGTCGCCGAGCGGGCCAAGAATCGCCTTGCCAATAGCGATCTTCAATCGCGATTCGATGCGGTGGGCGGGAGCTTTTTTGCCGACGAGCTGCCGCGTGGCTGCGACCTCATTTCGCTGGTGCGCATCCTCCACGATCACGATGATGACAAGGTGCTGCATCTGCTGCGGCGCATTCGTGAGGCTGTGGACAGCAAAGCCCGGCTTCTGATCGCCGAGCCGCTCGCCGCGACGCCGGGCGCCGAACGTGCTGGCGATGCCTATTTCGGGTTTTACCTCCTCGCCATGCGGTCGGGCCGGCCGCGTACCGAAGCGGAGCTTTCTTCGCTTCTTTCCCAGGCCGGTTTTCGCCTGGATGCGCGTCCGCGCACGGCCACTCCCCTTCTTGTGCGGGTTCTGATCGCACGCCCTGTCTAAAGCTTGAAAGACGTAAGGGGAAAATCCGACTCTAAGTGTCAATCCAACTTGACATTAGAATGTGTCAAATTAGAGTGTCATTGAATGGTAACAGCTAGCCGAATGAGGGAGGCCGTCGCCTGTGCCGCAACCACGCACCACGCAAGCCATTGTTTTGGAGGGCCCGGAGCAGCTTCGGCTGAGCCCGCTCCCCCTTGATGCGCCGGCTTCAGATGATTTGGTTGTCGACATTGAGTGGAGCGGAATCTCAACTGGAACAGAGCGGCTGTTGTGGAACGGCACGATGCCGTCCTTCCCGGGCATGGGTTATCCGCTTGTCCCGGGCTACGAGTCGGTGGGCCGTGTGGTCGATGCCGGCGCGGATGCTTCTCACAGAATTGGCGATCATGTGTTTGTGCCCGGCGCGCGTTGCTATGGCGATGTACGCGGGCTTTTCGGTGGGGCAGCAAGCCAGGTGGTTGTGCCCTCGAAACGGGCGCCGTCTATTGGCGATGGGCTGGGCGAAGATGCCGTTCTCTTGGCGCTGGCTGCCACTGCCTATCATGCGCTGGCAGCCTCCCAAACCAAACAGCCAAATGCCGAGCTTCCTGACCTTATCGTTGGCCACGGTGTTCTTGGACGCCTTCTGGCCCGCCTGGCCGTCGCGCTCGGCGACCAAGCGCCAACGGTTTGGGAAACCAACCCGGTCCGGTCAGCCGGTGCGACGGGCTATCAGGTCATCGATCCCAAGTCCGATGAACGTTCCGACTATCGCGCCATCTATGATGTTAGCGGCGATGCCGATCTGCTCGACACGCTGATTGCGCGGCTCGGCAAGGGCGGGGAGATCGTTTTGGCCGGCTTCTATCATGCGCCGCTGAAGTTTGCTTTCCCGCCCGCCTTCATGTGCGAAGCGCGCCTGCGTGTCGCCGCCGAGTGGCAGCCCGATGACATGGCCGCCGTTCTTCAACTGGTTGCCGAGGGACGTTTGTCGCTCGCTGATCTCATCACCCACACCGTGCCTGCCGTCTCAGCGGACCGCGCCTATCGAACCGCGTTCGAGGACCCGGCCTGCCTGAAAATGGTGCTCGATTGGAGGAGCGTTTCATGACCCCGATGTTGGATGATGCAAGGCCGGTTGAAGACACCGAAGCCCGCCATACGCTGATCGACACGCAGGCTGCGGTGCGCGCTGAGGCAGCGCAGGAACCGGACCCTGTTCATACCGGGCCGGTGACCAAGGAAACGCAAATCATCGCAATCTATGGCAAGGGCGGGATCGGCAAGTCGTTCACGCTGGCCAACCTCTCCTACATGATGGCGCAGCAGGGCAAGAAGACGCTGCTCATCGGTTGCGATCCGAAGTCCGACACGACCTCGCTGCTCTTTGGCGGGCACTCCACGCCCACCATCATCGAGACCTCCTCGAAGAAAAAGGAAGCCGGCGAGGAAGTCGAAGTTGGCGATGTTTGTTTCAAACGCGATGGCGTTTTTGCCATGGAGCTTGGCGGCCCGGAAGTCGGCCGTGGCTGTGGCGGTCGCGGCATCATCCATGGGTTCGAAACCCTTGAAAAACTTGGGTTCCACGATTGGGACTTTGACTATGTCCTACTCGATTTCCTAGGCGATGTAGTCTGTGGTGGGTTCGGCCTGCCGATCGCCCGCGATATGTGCCAGAAGGTGATTGTCGTTGGCTCCAACGACCTTCAGTCGCTTTATGTGGCCAACAATGTCTGCTCAGCGGTGGAATACTTCCGCAAGCTGGGTGGCAATGTCGGCGTGGCCGGCATGGTCATCAACAAGGATGACGGCACCGGCGAGGCGCAAGCCTTTGCCGAATCGGTGCAGATTCCGGTGCTCGCCTCCATCCCTGCGGACGAGGACATCCGCCGCAAGAGCGCCAATTACGAGATTATCGGGAAGCCGGACGGCCAATGGGGCGCGCTCTTTGAGGAGCTTGGCGTCAATGTTGCCGAGGCGCCGCCGCTGCACCCCACACCGCTGACCCACGAACAGCTTCTGGACCTGTTCAAGGGCAAGGAAAGCGAGACCGGCTACAAGCTGGAGCCGGCAAGTTACGCCGACATGTGTGGCGTGAACTATGTCGAAAAGCCCTCCCTTGAAGTGATTTACGACGAGGTGTGAGCGGGCGATGGACGGACGTGTGACAACTCTGGATCGCCTCGCTGCCTCGGACGCTGCCGGGACGGAGGTGTATGAGGTTACCTATGATGACGCCGGGAAGGTGCTCATCAACGGTGCACCGCTCGCCGAAAGCGCGTCCAAATCTGAGCCGGAATCTGCTCCGCAACCTGCCGAACAGCCAGTGCCAAATGCCGATAGCGGCGATGGCATGGGCTGCCATGCGGGCAAGGAGCAGATGTCGGCTGCCGCGCGCGAGGCAGGCCAAAGCGAGGTGCTTGATCGCTACGCCCAGGACTATCCGCAGGGACCGCACGATCAGCCACAGAGCATGTGCCCGGCCTTTGGGTCGCTGCGCGTAGGCCTGCGAATGAAGCGCACGGCGACGGTGCTCTCCGGCTCAGCCTGCTGCGTTTATGGCCTCACCTTCACATCGCACTTTTATGGCGCCCGCCGGACGGTTGGCTATGTGCCGTTCAACTCCGAAACACTGGTGACGGGCAAGCTGTTTGAAGACATTCGCGATGCCGTCTTCGAGCTGGCCGATCCTGAAAACTATGATGCGGTCGTCGTCACCAATCTGTGCGTGCCGACCGCTTCGGGCGTGCCGCTGCGTCTGCTTCCCAAAGAGATCAACGGCGTTCGGATCATCGGGATCGATGTTCCTGGTTTTGGTGTGCCGACCCATGCGGAGGCCAAAGATGTGCTCGCCGGCGCGATGCTTGGCTATGCGCGCCAAGAGGTGATGAGCGGGCCGGTACAGGCACCCGATGTCCCGCGCCCCGAGCGCCCCACCATCGCCCTGGTCGGAGAGATGTTCCCGGCCGATCCGGTCGGTATTGATCAAATGCTAGCGCCGCTTGGACTGGCCGCCGGTCCTGTGGTGCCAACCCGGGAATGGCGCGAGCTCTATGCTGCGCTCGACAGCGTGGCGGTTGCCGGCATCCATCCGTTCTACACCTCGACCTTCCGCGAGTTCGAAGCGGCCGGGCGCACCGTGATCGGTTCCGCCCCGGTTGGTCGTGAAGGCACCGCGGACTGGCTGGAAGCCATCGGCGAGACATGTGGCGTCGCGCGCAAGAAAGTGCAGCAAGCCAAGCAGGGTATTTTGCCGGCGATTGAAGGCGCATTGTCGGCGATGCCGATCAAAGGCCGCATCACCATGTCCGGCTATGAGGGTTCGGAGCTGCTGGTGGCCCGGCTTCTCATCGAGAGCGGCGCGGATGTGCGTTATGTCGGCACTGCCGTTCCCAAAACACGCTTTGCTGAAACCGACCGCGATTGGCTCGAAGCGCGCGGCGTGCATGTCCAGTTCCGGGCCTCATTGGAGCAGGATCTGGCGGCGATGGCCGAGTTCGAGCCGGACCTTGCCATCGGCACCACCCCGGTGGTGCAGAAGGCCAAAGAGCTTTCCATCCCATCGCTCTACTTCACCAACCTTATCTCAGCGCGACCCTTGATGGGTCCGGCTGGTGCTGGCTCGCTGGCGATGGTGATCAATGCTGCGCTCGCCAACAAGGCGCGCTTTGACACCATGACGGCGTTTTTCGAAGGCGTTGGCACCGGCCATGCTGCCGGCGTTTGGGCAGACACGCCAAAGGACAATCCGAATTTCAAGAAGAAGTATGCCGCCCGGCTCGCCGCGAAAACCAAGAAAGTGGTGGAGGGCTCGACCGGATGTTGATCCTCGATCACGACAGGGCAGGTGGCTATTGGGGCTCGGTTTACGCTTTCACGGCGATCAAGGGCCTGCAAGTTGTTATTGATGGGCCGGTGGGTTGCGAGAACCTGCCGGTGACCTCCGTCCTGCATTATACCGATGCGCTCCCCCCGCATGAGTTGCCCATCGTGGTGACGGGCCTTGCTGAAGAAGAGCTTGGCCAGAAGGGCACCGAAGAGGCCATGCGCCGGGCGCACACGACGCTCGACCCCGATCTGCCTGCTGTTGTGGTGACAGGCTCGATCGCGGAGATGATTGGTGGCGGGGTGACGCCGGAAGGCACCAACATTCAGCGTTTCCTGCCGCGCACGATCGATGAGGATCAGTGGCAGAGCGCCGACCGCGCCATCAAATGGCTTTGGACCGAGTATGGCCCGAAAAAGGTGAAGACCCTGCGTCCGCGCAAAGAGGGCCAGAAGCCGAAGGTCAACATCATCGGGCCTATCTACGGCACCTTTAACTCCCCGTCCGATCTGGCAGAGATCCGCCGGCTTATTGAAGGCATCGGGGCGGAGGTGAACCTTACCTTCCCGCTCGGCAGCCATTTGGCCGACGTGCCGAAGCTGGCGGATGCGGAAGTCAATGTCTGCATGTATCGCGAGTTTGGCCGGCTTCTTTGCGAGGTGCTGGAGCGGCCCTATCTGCAGGCGCCGATTGGCCTGCATTCCACGACCAAATTCCTGCGCACGTTGGGCGAACTGCTGGACCTTGATCCAGAGCCTTTCATCGAGCGCGAAAAGCACACGACCATCAAGCCCTTGTGGGATCTGTGGCGGTCGGTGACGCAGGACTTTTTCGGCACGGCGAGCTTCGGCGTTGTGGCGAGCGAGACTTATGCTCGTGGCCTGCGGCATTTCCTGGAGGAGGAAATGGGCCTGCCCTGCAATTTTGCGGTGGCGCGCAAGACCGGTAAGAAGACCGACAACGCCTCGGTACGCGAGATGGTCCAGACCAAGACGCCGCTGGTTTTGTTCGGCTCCTACAATGAGCGGATGTATCTGGCCGAAAAGCCGGCTGGCGGGTTCGGGCCGCAGGCCCAGTTCATCCCGGCCTCCTTCCCCGGCGCTATCATCCGCCGGGCCACCGGCACACCGTTCATGGGATATGCGGGCGCGACTTACCTTGTGCAGGAGGTGTGCAACGGGCTGTTCGATGCGCTGTTCAACATCCTGCCGCTTGCCACCCAAATGGATGCCGCGCCGGCAACGCCGACCCGCGTTCAGGAGGCTCTGGCCTGGGATGATGATGCCAAGCAGGCGCTCGACAAGATTGTGGAAGCCGAGCCGGTTCTGGTGCGCATCTCTGCTGCCAAGCGGCTGAGGGACAGCGCAGAGAATGCCGCGCGTGCTGAAGGTCTGCGCCATGTGAGCCGCGCGCTCGTGGAGCGCATTTCCGGACAACGAACAACGGAGATTGCGTGATGAATCACCGCTCTCCTCTTTCAAGCCACCGCATCAGGGAGCTTAGGCCATGACCGATGTCACCATCTCCACCAGCCGCCACAGAAGCGGCGAGCGGCGTGCCTTCTGGGTGCTGTTCTCGTTCATTTTTGCGGTCGCGCTGCCTGTCGTGGCGTTGACGCGGCTGCTTCGCCTTTTGAAAGGGCCAGCGGCCGGCACAAGCGCCAGCTGGCGCCCGTCCATTCTGGCGGAAGCCAGGTCCGCGGCGAGCGCCGCAGCTGGTTACGCCTTCATGGGCTGACGCGTCGGCGCCAGCTCAACTGCCAACAGGTTTGGCCGTTTGGCCGAACCCAACAGAATTGGCCAGGCACGCCTGACCAAAGCCAAGCAAGGGTTCGCTTGGCAATCCCCGCCGCGCGGGAGGTGCGCGGTAACGGCCGTCCTCGGTCACACTATGGAGGTCATGCGCATGGCTTCAGACAAGCAGTCCCTCTCGGGACTCTCCCATGAGGAGGCAAAGGAGTTTCATCGCATTTTGATGAAAAGCGCATTTGCGCTGTCTCTCTTTCCCTTCCTCGCCCACATTTCGATGTGGTTCTACAATCCTTGGCTTTAAGGGGCCAAACCACCTAAGGATCTGAAAACATGTGGAGAATCTGGCTCCTTTTCGATCCGCGTCGCATTCTTATTGCGATGGCGGTTTTCCTGTTCACGTTGGCTCTGCTGATCCACTTCATTTTGCTCAGCACCGAGAAGTTCAACTGGCTGGAAGGGTCTGCTGCGATGAGCAGCAGCACACAGATCGAAACGATGATCCCAACCGAGCGCGACATGCTCGGCTAGCGGTTCGTCCGTTTCGCTGCAAATGGTGGCGGAGGGAACGTCGCACTGTGCTCGTTCCCCCCGCTTCCCCACCGTTTAAGAGGACTAGCTTGAGCTGACGTTGCGCCATGCTCGGCTAAGGAGGATACCATGGCTTTGCTCAGTTTCGAGCGGAAGTACCGTGTTCGCGGCGGTACGCTGATCGGGGGCGACTTGTTCGACTTCTGGGTCGGCCCCTTCTACGTCGGTTTCTTCGGCGTAACGGCGCTGTTCTTCGCTATCTTGGGTACTGCGCTGATCATTTTCGGTGCATCGCAGGGCCCGACTTGGAACATCTGGCTCATCAGCATCAATCCGCCGGATGTGAACTACGGTCTGGCGCTTGCGCCGATGGCGGAAGGCGGACTTTGGCAAATCATCACCATCTGTGCGGTGGGGGCCTTTGGCTCCTGGGCGCTGCGCGAGGTTGAGATCTGTCGCAAACTTGGCATGGGGCTGCATGTGCCCTTCGCCTTCTCCGTCGCGATCTTCGCGGTCGTGGCGCTCAATGTGATCCGTCCCTTCATGCTGGGCGCATGGGGGCACGGCTTTCCGTATGGCATTATGAGCCACCTCAACTGGGTGTGGTTCACCGGCTACCAGTACGGGAACTTCCACTACAATCCGGTGCACATGGTCGCGATCACGTTCTTCTTCACGACGACGTTCGCACTTGCCCTTCATGGGGGCATGGTCCTGTCCGCGGTCAACCCGCAAAAGGGCGGCGAGGTGAAGACGCCGGAACATGAAGACACCTATTTCCGTGACACGATTGGCTACTCCATCGGTACTCTTGGCATCCACCGTCTGGGCCTGTTCCTGGCACTGAATGCCGGTTTCTGGAGCGCGATCTGCATCATCATCTCAGGGCCGATTTACGCCGGCTCCTGGATCGACTGGTGGGAGTTCATTCGTGAATGGATCACCTGGGCCGGTGCGTAGGAGGGCATGACGATGAACAACTATCAAAACCTCATCACCCGCGTTCAGGTGGCGGGCCATGTTGAGCCTGGCATCGACATCCCGCTTGAGGACACTGCCTATGAGCGGTCCGGCGGCCGGCTGAGCTATCTGATCGGCAAGATCGGGAATGCCCAGCTTGGGCCCATCTATCTGGGCTTCCTGGGCGTTGCCTCGCTGATCACCTTCTCAATCGGCTTCATCATTATCGGCCTTAACATGGCCGCTGATGTAAACTGGAACCCGGTTTTGTTCGTGCGGGAGTTTTTCTGGCTGTCGCTTGATCCGCCAGGACCTGAATATGGGCTTCAGGTCTTACCTCCGCTGCGTGAGGGTGGCTGGTTCCTGATTGCTGGCTTCTTCATCACCGTTTCCATTCTGTTGTGGTGGTACCGGATGTACCGCAGGGCCATTGCACTTGGCCTTGGCCTTCATGTCTGCTGGGCTTTTGCCGCTGCCATCTGGCTTTATCTGGTGCTGGGCTTCATTCGCCCGGTGATGATGGGCTCGTGGAGTGAAGCGGTGCCGTGGGGTGTGTTCCCGCATCTGGATTGGACGAACAATTTCTCGCTGATCTACGGCAACCTGTTCTGGAACCCGTTCCACATGCTTTCGATCGTGTTCCTGTATGGCTCGGCGCTGCTGTTCGCCATGCATGGTGCGACCATTCTCGCAGTGACGCGTTATGGCGGTGAGCGGGAGATCGAGCAGATCACCGATCGCGGTACGGCGTCTGAACGTGCGGCCCTTTTCTGGCGCTGGACCATGGGCTTCAACGCCTCCATGGAATCCATCCACCGCTGGGCCTGGTGGTTTGCCATGCTGACGACCCTGACGGGCGGTATCGGCATCCTCATCACCGGCACGGTTGTCGATGACTGGACGCTGTGGGGCATGAAGCATGGCGTGGTGCCGGTGGATCTTTCCTGGTGGCCGATAACGCCGGACTCCACGGTCTCGCAATGGGGCGTTGAGCCGGCGCCACCGCCGGTTGTTGAGCCGGTCGCGGTGGAAGCTGCACCCGCTGCTGATGCCGCGCCAGCCGCCGAAACACCTGCCACGGATGACGCGACTTCCACACAATAAGGCGCGTCGTCATGTGACTGTCGGAGTTGACCC
Organism: Pseudomonadota bacterium; assembly: GCA_038749715.1. Classification (GTDB taxonomy): domain Bacteria; phylum Pseudomonadota; class Alphaproteobacteria; order Rhizobiales; family MH13; genus MH13. The sequence goes on along the minus strand of JBCDHR010000004.1, from coordinate 44,148 downwards.
GGGCGCACCCTAGCGCCCGGGTCTTCTTTTGCCAGAGCGAATTGAGCACTTCTCACGCCTGCACCGGAATCTAGATCGGGTGAAGTTGGGCCTTGCCGGCTGCCGCCATGGCCTTGGTCAGCGGTTTCAGTGGGTCGGCAACGAGCCGGCTGATCTGCCAGTAGAGAGGGGTGAGAAAGGGTTCAGGGGAAAGAAGCTCAAGATCGCCGGAGGTGATGAGGTCGCGCACCAGCATCTCCGGGTTCATGCCCCAGCCAAGGCCAAGGCGCGTGGCCGTTACAAATCCCTCGGTGCTCGCCAGATGGTGAACGGGCAGCGGGATACGCTCGCCCAGCGCATGCTCCACAAACTGGGTCTGCAGCATGTCCTTGGCGTTGAACGCCAGGGAAGGCGCGCGGCGTAGCCCTTCTGCCGTTATGCCATATGGAAAATACGTCTCGGCAAAGCTGGGGCTGGCAGTTGCGAGGTAAGCAAGTGCACCAAGCGGTGTGACATCGCATCCCTGGATCGGTTCGGCGCGGCTGGTGATCGCGGCTGCCACCTGGCCAGAACGCAACCAGCCGGCCGAATGGTCCTGGTCATCGATCACCAGATCGAAGAGCCGGCCTGGCGTTTCGGCGAGGGCAGGCAACACCCAGGTTGCAAGGCTGTCAGCATTGAGGGCGAGGCGGATGGTGGAGGGCGTGCCGGACCTGCCCAAGTCTTTGAGCGTTGCACTCTCCAATACAGCAACATCCTGGGCATGACGGATAAGACGCGCGCCGGTGATTGTCGGTTCGCAGGGTTGGCTGCGTATGAGAACCGGGGCGCCGATGCGATCCTCCAAGCCCTTGATGCGCTGGGAGATGGCCGATTGGGTGACCGAAAGGCGTGTAGCGGCCCCGTCGAAGCTTCCCGTTTCAGCGACGGCCACCAGGGCTTCTAGACTCGCTCGATCAATCATTAGTCAAACTAATTTCAAATTAGATGATTGAATTGGGCTAATGTTGCTACGCACTCTAGTCAAGCCACCATGATGACCGCCTTTGTGGCTGGCTTTGGAGTCAGCCTTTCCCTCATTGTTGCTATTGGTGCCCAGAACGCCTTTGTTCTGCGCCAAGGGTTACGGCGTGAGCATGTGCTGCCAGTGGTGGCGATTTGCGCACTCTCCGATGCCGTTCTCATTTCTATTGGTGTAAGCGGTTTCGCTGCTCTGGCGCTTGCCGCGCCCTGGGTCGAGTCCTTCTTCACCGTGGCCGGGGCGTTGTTTCTGGTCGTTTATGGCGCGCGCAGTTTCCGCGCAGCCATCAAGGGTGGGGAGGCGCTGATGCCGTCCGCCGATAGGCCGGTGCCGCTACGCGCTGCCCTCATCACCTGTCTGGCACTCACCTGGCTCAATCCGCATGTCTATGTCGACACGGTGTTGCTGCTTGGCAGTCTGAGCCAGGGCTATGACAGACCAGCGGGTTTTGCGCTGGGTGCCATGCTGGCCAGTGCCTTGTTCTTTGCTGTTCTGGGGTACGGCGCTCGCTTGCTTGCTGGCGTTTTTGCTAGCCCGCGCAGTTGGCAACTGCTTGAGGTGCTGGTCGGCCTCACCATGTGGGCGATTGCTTTCAAGCTGCTCTTCTTGTGAGCGCGGGCAGGGTAAGTTTTCCGGTTAGGCGGCACCCGGTCCGCTCGCTTCGTCCGATTACCCGCGGTTAGCTAGTTAATGCTAGCCGTTGGCCGGTTTTTGTCGCCAGCGAGATCCAGCAGCACGAGAACCGCGCCGGTATGGATTGGCCCGAACGAGCTTAGCCGCACACTGCGACCCGTTAGGGCATCGGCCAGGTAGACGCCGTCGCCTTCAAACCGCTGCAGTTGGTAGGGCGCTGACGGGTCAAGGTCCGATGCGGCCCGTGTCCCGCCCATGCCGCGCAAAGCACCGCGCAACAGCCCGTCCGTGCCAGCCTCGACGATAGCGATTTGGTCGCCGGTGAGCGCATCGCGTACATCAATGCGGTCGCCATCAAGCGGGGTGAAGGTGATGGCCTGCTCATAGATCGGTGTCGCAACGACCGTTGCCGGGTTTGTCAGCTTGTTGAGCTGGAATGCTCCGACGCCGATGACGGCGATCAGCACAAGACTGGCGGCCATAACCAAGGGTGTCTTGGCAATGCTGTGGGCGTCGTACGGTTTTTCGGTCGAATCATCGTCTTTGGCGGCATTTGTTGGCACCGCTGCCGCTGCTGGGTTGGCCGCGGCCTCCAGACCTTCTTGGGTGCGCACAAAGCTGGTGTAGGCATCCGTCAGGCGCCGAGCGACCTCGTCGACATTTGGAATTGCGCGCAGGGTGGGCTGGGTGTTGCCCATCTTCCAGGGGCGCGCGTGCGGCCACAAGATGAGATAGGCGAGCGAAACGCCGGGCTGCAATTGAAGGGAAAGGCTGCCGAAGCCGCCGGACTTCTCGGCCCCATGGCGTTTCATCGCAATGCCATCGGTGACGGCAAACGGCACATTGAACGTCTTTTGGATGGCAACGCCAATGCGCATCAACACGCGCTTGTTGGTGATGGTGTAAACGGTCGTGCGTTCAACCAGCCAGGCAAGCAGGTAGAGAATGCCGATGCCGACAGCGCCAAACGCGACAATAACGCCGGCCTCTCCTAATGCGGTGCCCAGGGTCGCGCCACCAGCCTGGACGGCTAAGACAGCTTGGACAGTGGCACCCAGAAGAATGACGGTGGCTATCGCGCGAGTGTGGAAGACCTGGTGGGCGAAACACATCCAACGCGGCGTGCCCTGCCAGATCATAAACTCGCCAGGCGGCAGGGCCGCAGGCAACCCGCGGACCGGCTCTGTGGCGTAATCATCCTGGTTATGGATGTAGTTCAAAGCAGTGGTTCCGCGCGATTGGGTGTCGCGTAGAGATAGCCAGCGCCAAAGTAGCCCATTACCTTCTCTTCTTCCAGAAGGGTGATCTGGTCTGGCTTGGACGTCAGCGGTACATCTTTGAACTGCGCGCCGGTGATGGCGTGCACATAAAGATGCTGCTCTGGCCGGTTGCGCACCACGGCAAAGTTGGCTGGCATGAGAACCGTGCGTGGGGCGGCCTCGCCCTCACCGACGGCGCCTGCAACCTCAATCTCATAGTAGCGAATGACGCTTTCTGCCTGATCGACCCATACATCGACGACGGTTCCGCCGACTTCCTTGTCCACACCGCGAACAGGCGACCCGATCGGGTTCGGATCCTTGTCAGGAATGCTGAAGGCGGATGCCATACGCATCGGGCGAATCTTGACGTCACCGCTGTTGAGCAAGTCCGGCACATCGGCGCGCTCGGCATAAGCACCCGGGCCGATACCATCCAGCATCGGATTCTCGCCCGACGGGTACTTGGGCGCACCTGACCAGGGTTCTTTCTGGGTCAGTTTCAACTCGCGTGTTTCGCGCTTGTCGTTGGGCACGCTGACGTCGCCATGGCCATGCGGCATGCGGAAAGTCTTCGGCTCCGGCATGTAAACCACGCCGTGATTGTAGAGCTGGCCAGTTTCATCGGACTCCAGCGGATAGCCTTCGCGGCGCGTCTCTTTTTGTAGGTAAAACAAGAGGTAAGCAAAAAAGAGCCAGAAGACGTACAGGAACACCTGCGCCAGATCGAGGTGAGTCGTCAGATTGACAAAATCGAAAGCGGTAAAATCCATCGCGCCCTCCCATGCGCCCTTGCGGCGTGGCTAGTTTGGCCTCGCGGCCGTTGGCTAACGCCGGCACGTGGGCGAAAGGCGCGGGGCTGCGCGAGCAGCCCGCCGGTCTTCCAGCCGCCAGAACATGGCCGACCTTCCCGATCAGGCTTTCCGCTGACTGTGTTGGTAACCGCACAAGCCGACAGATTGGCCCTCTCAGACAGCTGTGAGACTAGTCCGTGAAACGGCTATATGTCAAATAAATTGGACGTCTTGTTTGATTTACACAAAGCCCAATGCTGCGATCACGCGGCAGGCGCCCAAAGATCGGACCAACGCTCGATGTAGAGCGAGAACCAAGGGGTGAAATTCTCAGGTTTTTCAGCGAGTTCACGGCGCAGGTCCGCCAGATCTACCCAGCGGAGCTCGGCCACTTCTTCAGGGTCAAGAACGGGAGAAAGCGTTGCCGGGTCGGCTTCGCCAGCGAACATGTGCACCCGTTCGTGCTCAATCAGCCCATTGCCGACATCTGCGCGATAGTCGACCTGCCCAATCGCCCGCAAAGGCCGGGTGAAGCCAAGCTCTTCCTGCAATCGGCGATGCGCGCACGCAGCGATGTCCTCTTCCCAGTGCGGATGGCTGCAGCAGGTGTTCGCCCATAGGCCGCCGCAATGGTACTTTCCATCGGCGCGGCGCTGGATAAGCAGTTTGCCATCTGGACTGAACACGAAAACCGAGATCGCCAGATGGAACTGCCCCTTCTCATGGGCTTCCAGCTTTTCGATCGGGAACAGGCTGCCGTCTTCGGCGATTGCCGGGATGATGATGTCGGTCATGGCTTGTGATCGCTCCGGCGATGGCTGGGGCTCACCAGTCTAAAGCAAAGTGGCGCGCGCGCCCATCCGGAACCGCTTGCTTCTGCTTGTCGGATTGGACCGAGGCGATATGGGCGCCAGGGTGTACCAGAGCCCTGAAAAGACTGGCAAAGGTCGCCTCGAAATAGGTGCTCGGTTCGTGCGAGCCATAGACCTCCTGGCAGGCAGGGCAGTCGGTCAGTGTGATGTGGGTAGGCCGGCCCGACAGGTAGGAGAACCGCCCGCTGCCGACAAACGTCCAGGCGTGTTTACCGATGGCAGCCAAGAGCGCCGGTGCGGCCAGACGAGCGGGTAGGGCACGAAGTACTGCCTTCGCTGGTGCGGGGATGCGGTTGGCCAGGATATAGCGGGCTGTTTGGTCGCCGGCTTGGCGTAGGACCTCCAAGCCCCTCGATTCGGGTAGATGCGCACGGACGCTTTGGTGCAGGCGCACAACCTGGCGTTCATCCACCATGTCGGTTGGCGTTTCGCTGAGGTAAGGCGACATGCCGGCTTCCGCGATGATGGCGTGCCGCGTGGCCTCATCTGTTTGATCCGATAGGGCGTCGAGCACCTGGATGATCGCGTTGGGGCCAATGCGCGCTGTCGCCAGCCTGCTTCCTCCTTGCAGGTCGTCGACCGACGAGGCTTTGTCGGCCGACAGCGTGGCCAGCCCGCTCATGGCGTTTCAGCTGGCGCCCGCTCCGACAGGGTGTCGATCAAGGTCGTCTTGCGATTTCCCATGCCGCCCTTGGCTTCGACCTTGGCCATCTGATCATCGGAAAGCTGCATGGGGGCGCCTCCACATGCCATGGCGCGGGCCGCCTGCTTCATGGTGGAAGGCGGGCGGTTGTGGTTGGTCTGCCACTCAACCTTGGAGGCGTCGAAGCGTTCCTTGGTTTCATCGAAGTGGAAGTCGACATTGCCCTTGGATTGCGGGCCCCAATAGCCCACGCGCCCAAGGTCATAGAAGGTGCGCTCAAAGCCGGCTTTCAGAAAGGCTTTCAAGCAGCCCAGCAGGTATTTGCGCCGCTGGCCGGTGCCCTTCCACGGGTAGGAGAAGAACGCCTTGTTCATGTAGAAGCGGCGGTAGTTGTGCATCACGCGGTCGAGGAGCGTCGCGCGGTCCATTGACTCCGGCTTCATGATGGGCGTGACGAAATTGTATTTGTCGAAATCGAAAATCTCGACCTTGTCACCCAGCTCGCGGAAGAGATCGGAGAAGGGCCAGGGCGTGTACATCGCCCAGTTGGCAAGATCCGGCTCCCAGTCGCGTGCCATCTGATAGGTTTCTTCCAGCGTCTCGACGGTCTCGTTTTCGAGCCCGACGATGAACTGCGCCTCGGTGACGATACCGGCATCGCGCAAGAGCTTGATGGCGCGCTTGTTCTCCTCAATCGTCGTTTCCTTGTTGAAGAGATCAAGCTTCAGCTGGGCCGCCGCCTCCGTGCCAAGCGAGATGTGGACGAGGCCGGCCTTGCGGTAGAAGGGTAGCAACTCCTCGTCGCGCAAAATGTCTGTGACGCGGGTGTTGATGCCCCACAAAACGTCCAGATCGCGGTCGATCAGCTCCTGGCAGAACTGGATGAACTTCTTGCGATTGATGGTCGGCTCTTCGTCGGCAAGGATGAAGAAGCCGATATCGTGCTCCTTCACCAGAACTTCGATCTCATCGACCACCTTTTTGGGGTCGCGGATGCGGTAATCGCGCCAGAACTTCCATTGCGAGCAGAAGGAGCAGGTGAACGGGCAGCCGCGCGCCATGTTGGGGATCGCGACCCGCCGGTTCATGGGAATGTACATATACTGGTCCCAATTGAGGATCGACCAATCGGGCGACAGGCCATCAATGTCCTTCACCGTCGGCGCGGCGGGCGTTGCCACCACCTTCCCATCGTCCAGATAGGCGATGCCGCGCACGGCTTCTCGCGCACCCGGCCAGTTGCCGGCATGGATGGTGGAGATGAGGTCGACGAAAATCTCCTCGCCTTCGCCGCGCACGATGCAGTCGATCCATGGGGCTTCGGCGAGCACCTGCTGGTACATGAAGGTTGCATGGATGCCGCCCAGCACGGTGACGGCGTTCGGATGGATTTCTTTCGCGGCTTTTAGGATTCCCTGGGCTTTGTAGATCGAAGGCGTGATGGCGGTGCAGCCAATGACATCGGGATTTTCAGCGGCGATGGCGTCGCGCAGTTCCGCGTCGCTCATCTTGTTGGTCATCGCATCGATAAAGCCGACATCGGTGTAGCCGGCCTTTTTCAATGCGCCAGTGAGATAGGCGACCCAGGCCGGTGGCCAGTTGCCGGCGATCTCAGCACCGCCGGAGTGGTAGTTTGGGTGAATGAACAGGATGCGCATGCCAAGTTCTCCCAAGAAGTTCCCGCAAGAGGGATGTCCGCCTTGTGACAGGGTCGCGAATAGGTCATGTCAACAAAATGGACGTCCAATTACGTTGACACTTATCAAGGCGGTGATAGGAAACCTGAGGGTTTTGGCTGCTTTGCATCCTCGCAGACATAAAAAAACCGGCGCTTTCAAAGCGCCGGTTTTGAAAAACCTTAGGTCGGTGTTCGGTCGGCGTTACATGCCGCCGTAATTGTCGGTCAGCACCGGTGCTGGATCAACTTCGTTGCCGTCAGCATCGAAGCCAGCCAGGTATTTGATAACATCGCGAATCTGCTGTTCCTGACGTAGCCCTGCAAAGGCCATCCGGGTCCGTGGCACCATGGCGCGCGGGTTCTGCAGATATTCGGACATGATGGAGACGGTCCAAACGCCGCCCTGGGTCTCGCCGGCTTCAATGTGGGAGTCGGAGTAACGGAAGCCCTCGAAAGAGGCCCACTCGCGACCGATGATGCCGTTCAAGGGCGGGCCAACGCGTTGCATCGCATTCGGGCCAACCATGTGGCAGGCGCCGCATTGGCGGAACACCGCTGCGCCGGCGGTGGCATCGGCTGCAATATAGACTTCCGCATCCTGAGCGGATGCCATGCTGGCACCGCCCATCATCATTGTGGCAGCAGCCACAGCGATCCCGATCGATCGTTTCATATTGTTCTTCTCCCTTGGGCGCTTGGCCCATTTCCTGGAACGCCTCTCCGTATAAAACCTGATCCCGACAATCAGGCCGTGTCAAGGCACCGGCCAGCGCCGGCAAGGTTCGCGGCGCTGAACATCGCCACTATGGTTTCGGACCGGTCAAAAAGGCACCGGGGCCGATGGTCGCGGGGCGCGGCAGAGCCGCGACACCGCACTTAGCGTTGTCGGGATATACGTCCACCCGACACGGGTGGATTGCTCGCCTTTTGGCCAAGGCTCGCGCCTCAGGCGACCGCCCGGCTGAGGGCGCATTGCGACCAGAGCGTGTTGAGCGCGCGGACGAGATGGGCAATGTCGGCATCCGAATGCAGTGGCCCGGGCGTGATCCGCAGCCGCTCGGTCCCCTTGGGAACCGTCGGGTAGTTGATCGGCTGGATGTAGATGCCGAACTCATCGAGAAGCACGTCGGAAATCCATTTGCACTTCTTCGCATCGCCGACCATCACCGGGATGATGTGGCTGGGGTTTGGCATGTGCGGAATGCCCTCGCGGTCGAGAGCGGCGCGGACCTTGGCGACCCGCTCCTTCTGTCGGTCACGCTCAACCGAACTTTGCTTCAGATGCTTGATCGACGTTGTTGCGCCTGCAGCGATGGCCGGCGGCAGCGCGGTGGTGAAGATGAAGCCGGAAGAGAAAGAGCGTACATAATCGCACAGCGCTTCGGAGGCCGCGATGTAACCACCCATGACGCCGAAGGCTTTACCGAGCGTGCCTTCAATAACCGTCAGGCGGTCCATAACGCCGTCGCGTTCGGCGATGCCAGCACCGCGTGGTCCGTACATGCCGACGGCATGAACTTCATCCAGATAGGTCATCGCGCCGTGGGCATCGGCGACGTCGCAGATTTCCTTGATGGGCGCGATGTCGCCATCCATGGAGTAGACCGATTCAAACGCAACGATCTTTGGCCGGGATGGGTCAAGCGCAGCGAGCTTGCGATCAAGATCTTCTGGATCGTTGTGCTTCCAGATCGCCTTGTCGGCCCGTGAGTGGCGGATGCCCTCAATCATGGAGGCGTGGTTGAGCGCGTCCGACAGGATCACGCAGTCCGGGATCGTGGAGCCCAAAGTTCCCAGCGAGGCCCAGTTGGAAACATAGCCAGAGGTGAAGATAAGTGCCGATTCCTTGCCATGCAGATCGGCCAGTTCCTCTTCGAGCACAACATGGAAATGATTGGTGCCGGAGATGTTGCGGGTGCCACCCGCTCCAGAGCCGCAGCGGTCAATCGCTTCATGCATCGCGTTGATGACTGACGTCTTTTGACCCATGCCGAGATAATCATTGGAGCACCAGACCGTGACGTCATGTGTGCCATGCTCGGTGTGCCTCACGGCGCGGGGGAAAGCGCCCATTTTGCGTTCCAGATGGGCGAACACGCGGTAGCGGCCTTCATCGCGTAGCCCATCAAGGCGGCCGCGAAAAAAAGCTTCGTAATCCATCAGCCCGTCATTGGCCGCTGTGGCATGGGATGTGTCGCGGTGGACCAGGGTCGATGCCGGACAACGGCCGGATCCGGTGATGGTCGGTTGGATGGTGTCGGTCATGGTCAAATGCCCCCGATCGTTGGGCGCGCCCCGTTCAACGCGCAAGGTGCTAGAAAGGTGAGAATGATTGGTGATGGGTTCGACGCTCGCCATGTTGGTCCGGCTTTGGTCGACGGGTGAGTGGGTTTCACCGGCAGGCAGCACTGCCGGGTGTTCGGATGTTTGGTCTTGGCTGAGATTGTCGCTTGCCTGATTGGCAGAGACGTTCTGCTCGCCTGGCCGACGCTTTAGGTACCAGCGCCACAGCTTGGCATCGCGCCAGGGAAGAACCAGAAACCAATGCTCAATGACGCCGAGCGCGGCGATCGCCGCCAGCAGCCAAAGTCCGGTCGCGGCGGCGGCATCGCCAGAGCCTTGGGCATCCAATGCCGCTTGGCCTAGCCACAGCGTCACGGCTGTTCCCGCCGTCACGGTGAGGGGAAACAGCAGGTTGAGCGGGCGCTTACGGAAGTAGGATTTCAAATGATCCAGGTGGCCCGGCAGAAACTCCTCGGTGATGTTCGGTACCCCGAGAAAGATGTTAAACTTGGTTGAAAGCCGCATGCCCCACAGGATCATGAAGGTCCAAAGACCGACCTGATTGGCAGCACCCCATGAGAAGATGATGAGGGCAACAGCCGTCAGTGCGATCGCGACCTCGTGGTAGATGAGGGTCTGCGCCGCATAGGTGAAGCGGCGCCAACCCTTTGCATCGGCCGGGCAGTCGGTTTTGCGTGGACCGGTGAGGACGCCTGACAGAAAGCTCACCTCGTGCCAACCCCACAGCAGCACGCCAGCGGCAAAGCCGGCAAACGCGGTGCCGGCTGTGAGCGTATCGCTGACGAACCAAAGCCCTCCGATCGCCACCAGTGCCAGGGCGGTCGACGACAAAAGCGCCGCCCGCACCGTTATCTGAGGCAGACGATCAGCCAAGAGGATCAGCCCGGTGGAGAACCACCACAGAAAGAGGGCAAATCCGATTGGGGCGAGGGCCGTGGTCACATGGGTTCCTTACTTGCGGCCCCTTACCAGGCCGGTTGCAGCCGGCTGGTCGGCGGGATGGTGTTGGGTTTCGGCTTCATCAGGTACAGCCCAGCGAAGGTGAGGGCGGCCTGAGCGCCAAGGCCCATCTTGCGCAGGCGACCACCAATGCCGCCGGCTTGGTCGGCTTTGCCCATCGCCTGGTTGATGCGGTTCAACTTGCGCAGACCGGCCATGAACTTCGGATTTTCGATGTCCAGAAGTACAGGGAAGCACTGCTTGGTGATCTCGGTCGTCGTGCGGAAGACCTGCATGTCGTACTCTTCGACATCAACGCCGAGCGCTTCGTGGAACGCTGGCCGTGCTTCATCACGCACATGCATGGTCGCGAAGACGGCCAGCAGGAAGAAGCGGATCCAGAGCTTGTTGGCGCCCGACAGAAGCTTGGGATCGGCGCGCATGAGAAGCGAGAACGCTTCGCCGTGCCGGAACTCGTCGTTGCACCACTCTTCGAACCATTTGAAAATCGGGTGGAAGCGCTTTTCAGGATGCTTTTCCAGGTGGCGGAAGATGGTGATGTAGCGTGCGTAGCCGATCTTCTCCGACAGGTAGGTGGCGTAGAAGATGAACTTTGGCTGGAAGTAGGTGTACTTCTTTGCCTTCGTCAGGAAGCCGAGATTGACGCCGATGTTGAAGTCTTTCAGCGCATCATTGATGAAGCCGGCATGGCGGCTTTCATCGCGGGCCATCAGGGCGAAAAGCTCGCAGATTTCCTTGTTGTTGCCGCGCTTTTTCATCTCCTTGTAGAGCACGCAGCCGGAGAACTCCGCTGTGAGCGAGGAGACCAGAAAGTCGACCAGTTCCTTGCGCAGTTCAGGTGTCAGCGCATCGATGTCGATAAGGTCCCACTCCTCGTTGCGCTTGAAGTGACCCTTGTTGGGGTCGGAACGCATCTCCTCAATCAGAGCGTCCCACTCTTCGCGCACCGGGCTGACATCAATGGCGTCAAGCTTGTCGAAATCGGTGGTGTAAAAGCGCGGTGCAAGGAGGGTGTCCTCCTGTGCCATGCGGGTGGTTTCATTGACCGGCTCCAGCTTTTTCTGGGCCGATGTGCGGCTGGCGGGAGAAACCGGTGTGCCATCTTTGATCGGTGTATGGACGTTCATAGTGCGGCCTCCTCTGAGAAGCTGAACTCACACAGTTCCATGAATTCGAAATCGCCGGTCATGCGCGTCCAAAGGCGCTCAATGGCACCGGCGCGGCGCACAGTGGCCTTGCGGCGGAACACTTGATGTTCGCCATAAGGCACCTCGACCGGTTTGCCGTGGACGATCACTTCATCGCCCGGCTCGATGGCGACATCGCCATCCAGTTCGACATAGGCATGCAGGCTATCGAAGGTGTTGCGCACATCGACTGTGCAGCCGACGTCGAACGTATTACGTGGACCAAACAAAAGGGGCATTGCGTCTCTCCTCGTCTGTCCTTGAGCTATCAGCCCGGGAACTGAGCCAGCCCGAATGACTGGCTTTTGGTGGAAGTTTCAGTTGTGTCGCGACGCCCGCCGACCAGCGGACCCAGCACGATGAGCGTTGCGAATAGAAGCAGGATTTCTAAGTGGTAGACCGCGCCATATCCGAAGGCTGGGTCTGTGATGGTGCGGCCGAAAAGACCTGACGATCCAAGCACGGTGAATAGGTCCCGCAAGGCGCCGCCGGCCGCCAAGCCAAGCCCGGCCGCTGTCGCGTTGACAGCGCCCCAAGCGCCCAAGGCGATGCCGCTTGTGCTCGATCCGTCCTCACGCCTGCCGCCCAATTGCATGACGGCGGTGAGCATACACACCGCGAACAGTCCGCTGCCTATCCCGACCAGGAAGGTCGCGATCTGGAAGACCAGCGCTGAAGATAGCGGGTTGGCGAAGATGACCAGCGAAAAGCCGATGACACCCACAATCGTGCCGATGGCCGCATAGCGATGCGGGTCGCGATTGGATGTCAGACGTTGGGCCGCGACGGCAAAGCCGAGCAGCGTGCCCGTGGCGAAGATCGCAGTCAGCAGGGTCGTCGCGCTGACCGATAGCCCGAGAACCTCGCCGCCATAGGGCTCAAGCAGGATGTCCTGCATGGAGAAGGCGAGCGTGCCAAGACCGACAGCGAGCAGCATGCGGCTGGTGCGCTTGCCATCGGAAAAACTGCGCCATGCTTCGCGGAACGCTGGCTGCGGAATGTCGTGTGCGGTGGCAGCGGGGTTGCGCGCTTCCTGCTTCCACAATGCGATAACGTTCAGGAACAATGTGACGAGCGCTGCCCCTTGGATGACCCGGATAAGTTGGCCGTGGGTGAAATTGCCCAGAAGCCAGGAAAAGGCGAGGGCGCTGGCGACCATGCCGACGAGCAGCATCACGTACAAAAGTGCGACCACACGCGGGCGGCTTTCTTCGGGCGCCAGATCGGTGGCAAGCGCGAGGCCAGCCGTCTGCGTGGTGTGCAAGCCGATGCCGGTCAGCAGGAAGGCCAGGGCCGTTGCCATCTGGCCAAGGAAGAATGGACCGCCGCCCTCGCTCATTAACAGGATGGCGAATGGCATGAAGGACAGGCCGCCAAACTGGAACAGTGTGCCGAACCAGACGAACGGTACACGGCGCCAGCCAAGGTAGGAGCGGTGCGTGTCCGACCGGTGACCGACCAGCGCCCGGAATGGGGCAAACAAGAGCGGCAGCGCGACCATAACCGAGACAAGCCAAGCCGGAACCGATAGCTCCAGAATCATCACGCGGTTCAGCGTGCCGGTCAGCAGCGTGACCGCCATACCGACCGAAAGCTGGAACATGGCTAGGCGCAACAGCCGACGAAGCGGCAGCTGATCGCTGGCCGCATCGGCAAAGGGAAGGAAGGCCGGACCGACCTTCTTCCAGGCAACAAACAGGGGTTCGCGCGTTTGCTTCACGAGGTGAGCCTGTTTTGCCGGACGAGCCGGACAGCTTGGGAGGTGTAAAAACCGGATTTGATGCGCTGCATCGCTTCGATGCCGAAGTCAGCCAGCATGGGGTGTACGTCGATCATTCGGCGTAAATAGCGCTCGCCGACCGGCACGATGGCGGGTGAGCGATCCCCGCGTGGGAACAGCTTGCCGACGGTGTGCATGGCGCCCAGCAGAGGGGTTTTGGGCGCAAACGTAAAAAGGAGTTGGCTCTCGGCGCGTTCGGCGAGGCGGGCAACAGCGCCGATCTTGTCTGTCGCCTCGTAATGGATGACGGAGTCCATCGCGACCACATGGTCGAACGTGTCCAACCGTGGGTCGAGCATGTCGCCGGAAAGGAAGGTAATGCGGTCGGACAGTTCGGCCGGCAAGCGCGCGCGGGCGACGTCCACCAGGGTTGGAGATAGGTCGATGGCGACCACTTCGGCACCGCGTTTGGCAGCTTCGACCGATAGGGCGCCTGTTCCGCAACCAGCGTCGAGCAGGCGCTGACCACTCATGTCCGAGGGAAGCCAGGAAAGGAGATTGGCGCGCATCGCATCGCGACCGGCACGCACAGTGGCGCGGATGCCGGAGACCGGTGCGTCAGAGGTTAGCCGTTCCCAGGTTTTGGCGGCCGTGCGATCAAAATAGGCTTCGATTTCACCACGGCGCGCTTCATAGCCGCTTGGCGTCTGGCTTGCTGCGTTGGCCATCAGTCAAACCCCAGGAAGTCAAAGATGTCGCGATCCTTCATGGGCGATGGCTCCAGAATGTCGGTGCCGTCCCACAGGCTTTGGGCGAGCCGCAGATATTCTTTCTGCACGGCCTCAACGCCCGGAGTTGGTTCCATCTCGAAGAGTGTGCGCTTCTTCAGGCGGCTTTTGCGGATTTCATCGAGGTCGGGCAGGTGCGCGACACGCTCCAGGCCGACAGCTTCGTTGAACCGGTCGATCTCATCGGTGTCCTTGGATCGGTTGGCGATCACACCGCCGACGCGCACATCGTAGTTCTTGGACTTGGCTTTGATGGCCGCGACGATGCGGTTCATCGCGAAGATGGAGTCAAAGTCGTTGGCGGTGACGATGAGCGCGCGCTCGGCATGTTGCAGCGGGGCTGCGAACCCGCCACACACAACATCGCCCAGCACATCGAAGATGACCACATCCGTGTCTTCGAGCAGGTGATGCTCTTTGAGGAGCTTTACGGTTTGGCCGACGACATAGCCGCCGCAGCCTGTGCCAGCCGGCGGACCGCCAGCTTCCACGCACATGACGCCGTTGTAGCCTTCAAAGACGAAGTCGTCGGTCTGCAATTCCTCGGCATGGAAGTCGACGCTTTCGAGCACATCGATCACGGTCGGGCACAGGCTTTTGGTGAGCGTGAACGTTGAGTCGTGCTTAGGATCACAACCGATCTGAAGCACACGCTTACCAAGCTTGGAGAAGGCAACCGATAGGTTGGACGAGGTGGTCGATTTGCCGATCCCGCCCTTGCCATAGACAGCGAACACCTTTGCGGTGTCGATGGTCATGGCCGGGTCCATCTTGACCTGGACGGAGCCTTCTCCGTCCTCTTTGCCGGTGGAAAAGCCTTTGGGCGACCGGTCGAGAAGCGTGGTCTTCACGCCCGTCGGCGGTGGGGTCACGATGTTCATTCTGCGGCCTCCATGCCAATGGCGGAAACGGACGTTGGGGTGAGTGAGGATGCGGTGCCGACGCCTTCGAGCTGATCTTCCAACTCGTCGCCTGCATCGCGCAGGGCGTCGAGCATGGCGTCGTCTGGCTGCCAGAAGTCGCGCTCATGGGCTTCGATCAGGCGGCCAGCGAGGCGCGCCGATGCTGTCGGGTTGAGCTCGGCCAGACGCCGACGCATCTCAGGGTCGAGAACGAATGTCTCTGTCAGTTCGCGATAGACCCAGGGCTGGACCTGGCCGGTGGTTGCCGACCAGCCCATGGTGTTGGTCACATGCTCTTCGATCTGACGCACGCCTTCATAGCCGTGCTCCAGCATGCCCTCGTACCATTTGGGATTGAGCATGCGGGTGCGGGTTTCCAGCGCGACCTGCTCGGTCAGGGAGCGCACCTTGCCTTCGCCACGCGTCTGGTCGCCGATGAACACCGGTAGGTCTTCGCCGCGGGCCCGCGAGGCAGCCTTGCTGATGCCGCCCAGCGTATCGAAGTAATGGTCGATGGTGGTGACGCCGAGCTCAACGGAGTCGAGGTTCTGATAGGCGGCATCCACATGGGCGAGCATGGATTGCAGGAGCTCAGCCTGCTGCACCGGCTTACCTGATGCACCATAGGCGAAGCTTTTGCGGCGCGTGTATGTCTCGGCGAGTTCGCCATCATCGTCCCAGGCGCCAGACTCCACCAGGTTGTTGACGTTGGACCCATAGGCGCCATCGGCATTGGAGAAGACACGCAGAGCGGCGGTTTCCATGTCGCACTCATGGGTCTCAGCATAGGCAAGGGCGTGGCGGCGAATGGGGTTCTGATCGAGTGGCTCGTCGGCCTCGGCGGCGAGAAGAGCTGCCTCGGCCAGGATTTTTGTCTGAAGCGGCAGCAGATCGCGGAAGATGCCGGAGAGCGTCATCATCACGTCGACGCGCGGGCGGCCCAGTTCTTCCAGAGGCACAAGTTCGGCACCACACAGGCGGCCATAACTGTCAAAGCGTGGTTTGGTGCCCATCATGGACAGGGCCTGGGCGATGGCGCCGCCCTCGGTCTTCAGATTGTCCGTACCCCACAGCACCAGAGCGATGGACTCAGGTAGTCGGCCGTTTTCTTCCTGGAAGCGTTTCAGGAGCCGATCGGCCTGGGCAGTCCCGTCCTTCATGGCGAAGGCGGATGGAATGCGGAATGGGTCGAAGCCGTGCAGGTTCCGGCCGGTCGGCAGGACCTCCGGCGTGCGCACCACATCGCCGCCGGGCGCAGGATGAACGAAGCCGCCATCCAGCGCATGGATGATGGCCTTCACCTCGTGGTCATCAAGGAGCAGAGCGTTGATCGCTTCAAGCGCGGTCTGGGTTTCCTGCTCCAACTCGACCGCCGGTTTTTCGCCCAGGCTGATGGCGAGCGCATCATCGATAGTAAGCGAGACGCCATGGGAGGATTCGGCGACCGCTTGCAGCATGTCAGCGCGTTCAGCTTCGCTCAGCGCTTCCCCAACCACATGCAAACCGTGCGGGATGAGGGTGTATTCGAGCTCAAGCACGGCATCCTGCAAGGCCAGGATATGCGATTGCGGATTGGTCCAGGCCGGCTCGGCCTCTGCCATATCGAGTTCGGCGGCTTGTGCCTGGATCAGTGCGGCAAGGCTCTTGGCCTCTTCTCCGCTGAGGCTTTCCATCCCACGCCAGCGCTCGATGGAGGCTTTGAGTTCTGACAGGCCCTTATAGAGGCCAGCCTGTGCGAGCGGGGGGGTGAGATAGCTCAAGAGCGTGGCCGCCGAGCGGCGCTTGGCAATCATGCCCTCGGATGGATTGTTGGCCGCGTAGAGATAGTAGTTCGGCACATCGCCAATCAGGCGGTCGGGCCAGCAGGAGCCTGACATACCGGTCTGTTTACCCGGCATGAACTCCAGTGCGCCATGGGTGCCGAAGTGTAGAAGGGCCTCGGCTCCGAAATCTTCGCGCAGCCAGCGGTAGAAGGCAGAGAAAGCGTGCGTGGGCGCGAAGCCATGCTCGAAGAGCAGCCGCATTGGGTCGCCCTCATAACCGAAGGCCGGCTGGACGCCCACGAAGACGTTGCCGAACTCCGCACCCAGCACAAAGATTGATTGACCGTCGGTCTGCTGGCGGCCCGGCGCCGGACCCCAAACCTTCTCCAACTCATCGAGATAGGGTTCGCGGCGCACATGATCGTCGGCCGAGATTAGCTCGTGCACATTGGCGTGGGCGCCATACTCGGCGGCATTGCCGGCGATGATGGCCTCGCGCAAAGCGTCCGGGCTTTCCGGCATATCGACCGTGTAACCCTCATCCTGCAGGCCTTGCAGGACGTTGTAGAGCGAGCGGAAGACGGACAGGTAGGCGGCGGTGCCTGTGTTGCCGCCGTTGGGCGGGAAGTTGAAGAGCACCATGCCGACCTTGCGGTCTGCCCTATCGGAGCGGCGCAAGGTGATCAGTTGGTCGAGCCGCTGGGCCAGACGTTCGGCGCGTTCCTGGCAAGGCTGCATGAGCCGGGCCAGATCGGGATCATTGAAATTGCAGGCCATTGAACAACCGGTGCAAGGGCCGGCTGTTGGGTCGACGCGGCCGCCGAACACGGTCGGCTCGGTGGCGCCATCAAGCTCTGGAATGGCGACCATAATGGTCGATTCCACCGGCATCAGCCCGCGTTCGGACGCGGCCCATTGCTGCAAAGTCTGGAACTCAATGGCGTGGGCAGCAAGATAAGGCACATCCAGCCCATCGAGCATCTCTTCAGCTGCCCTTGCATCGTTGTAGGCCGGTCCGCCGACAAGCGAGAAGCCGGTGAGCGATAGCATCGCGTCAATGATCGGCCGGCCATCCTTGATAAAGTAACGCTCGGCGGCAGGCCGGGCATCAAGGCCAGCGGCGAACACCGGGATGACTTTCAGACCGCGCGCCTCAATGGAGCGGATCACGGCATCATAATGGGCGGTGTTGCCAGCCAGGAGGTAGGAGCGCATGAGCACCAGACCCACTGTGCCGTGGCTCTTGGCCGGCGTCGGCAGAGCCGCATCTGTCTCTGTGATCCGGGTCGGCAGGTCTGGGTGGTAGATGCCGACATCAGGGTATTCAGCTGGCATCTCGGCTTTCACAGCCTGGCGCAGATTCTCGCGCGGCCCGGTGGCATAGCGGCTCACCAGATAACGCACCATGTTGGCGACGTTCTCGTCAGAGCCGGAGAGCCAGTATTGCAACGTCAGGAAGTAGGCCCGCACATCCTGGGCGGCGCCCGGGATGAAGCGCAGGATCTTCGGCAACCGACGCAGCATGGCGAGCTGTTTGGCGCCAGCGCTGCTGTTCGACGATGAGCCACCATTGTGGCCGGGCCGATCTTTTGCTGAGCCGCGCAGGCGCTTCAGCAGTTTCATCGCGGTGGATTGCTTGCCGTCCATGCGGAACTGACCAAGACGGGTGATCTTCATCACCTCGCCGGCCGACATCATGCCGACCATGGCATCGCAGCGATCGCGGCGCGCCTCCAGTGCCGGCAGGATTGCGCGGATCTGATCGTCCAGGAACAGCATGGTGGCGATCACGATGTCGCCGGTGGCGATGTCATCGCGGCAGCGTTCCAGCGCTGCTGGGTCCTCACCCCACTCGGCGGCGGCATGCAGGCTGATCGTCAGCCCAGGCACCTCTTTGGCCAGTTCCTTGCGCGCCCGGTCCACCGCCCCAGACAGATGATTGTCCAGCGTGACGATGACGACATTGACCGATGTGCCGTCAGCGGCCGAAGTGAGCTTTAGCATCGTAGAGCGTCTCCAGCGTGATTTCGGCAAGCCCGTTCTGGGCGGCGTAGGATTCGGTGTTCCGGCGCGCCTTTCCGCGCACGAAGAAGGGGATCTTCTTCAGCTCTTGTTCCGCATCGACGGTCCAGGCGCAGGCGCTATCGGCAGCCGCGATGGCGGGCTCATGAACCAGCTCGGGCACGGTGATTTGTTCAGCTTCCTGTGCCGGAGCGGCGGGCCGGTTGGCGGCGGCATGGCCATGGTGCGAGGGGCCTGCTTCGTCGGAGAACTCGAAGTCATCGCGGAACATGCCAAGCAGATGTTCTTCGAGCCCCATCACCAGCGGGTGCACCCAGGTGTCGAAGAGCACGTTCGCGCCCTCAAAGCCCATTTGGGGTGAGTAGCGGGCGGGGTAGTCCTGTACGTGAACGGGTGCGGAGATGACGGCGCAGCCAATGCCCAGGCGCTTGGCGATGTGGCGCTCCATCTGGGTGCCGAGCACCAGTTCGGGCGCAGCATCGATGATGGCCTGTTCGACCTCCAGATAATCGTCGGTAATGAGAGCCTCGACGCCATAATCATTTGCTGCGGCGCGCACATCACGGGCGAACTCTCGGGAATAGGTGCCAAGGCCGACGACCTTGAAGCCCATCTCCGTTTCGGCTGCTTTCGCAGCTGCCAAAGCGTGGGTGGCATCGCCAAAAACAAAGACGCGCTTGCCGGTGAGATAGGTCGAGTCGATGGAGCGCGAGTACCAGGGTAGGCGGCTTTCTTCGCCCTCGATCAGTGCGTCGCCGTCAACGCCTGTGATTTCGGCAATCTCGCGGATGAACTGCTTGGTCGCGCCAACGCCGATGGGCACCGTTTTCGTCATTGGCTGCTTGAACGCACGTTTCAACCAGTTGGCCGCCGTCTGCGCGATTTCCGGGTACATGACGACGTTGAAATCAGCATCGCCCAGCTTCGCGAGTTCTGCAGGCTGACAGTCAAGCGGTGCGACAACGTTCACGTCGATGCCCAGACGACCCAGAAGACGCGTGATTTCAATGACATCGTCACGATGGCGGAAGCCAAGCGCCGTGGGGCCAAGCAAGTTTGCGGACGGGCGCTGACCTTCGGGCCGTGGAGCGCGTTCGGTGCCCGGCTCTGGCGCATAGGCTCCCGCGATACCACGCACCAGCTGGTAGAAGGTTTCCGATGCGCCCCAGTTCTCCTTCTTGGAGTAGGAGGGCAGTTCCAAAGGCACGACCGGGATGGGGAGGTCCATCGCCTTGGAGAGGCCGCCTGGATCATCCTGAATGAGCTCGGCTGTGCAGCTTGCGCCGACGATCATCGCTTGTGGTTTGAAGCGCTCATAGGCGTCGCGTGCGGCGGTCTGGAAGAGTTCGGCGGTGTCCTTGCCAAGGTCACGGGCCTGAAAGGTGGTGTAGGTGACCGGCGGGCGCTCCTTGCGCCGCTCGATCATCGTGAACAGAAGGTCGGCATAGGTATCGCCCTGCGGGGCGTGCAGCACATAGTGCAGGCCTTTCATCGCGGTGGCGATGCGCATCGCGCCGACATGGGGCGGCCCCTCATAGGTCCAGACGGTCAGTTGCATCGCCTTAGACCTCCAATCGTGTGCGTCGCACCAGCGGGCGGGCGAACAATTCGGCGAGGTCACCGGCCTGCTCGTAGCCTTGGATGGGTGTGAAGACGAGTTCGATCGACCACTTGGTCGTCAGCCCTTCCACCTCGAGCGGATTGGCAAGTCCAAGGCCGCAAACGGTGATATCAGGACGTTGCGCGTGGCACCGGTCGAGCTGTTTGTCGACGTCCTGTCCCTCGCTGACCAGCACCTTCTCGGGCAGCATATCGAGCTCCGGCGCCATCAACTGCTTGTTGAGGAAGGGGGTGCCCACTTCCAGTGGCATCATGCCAAGCTCGGCATGCAGGAAGCGGGCAAGCGGGATTTCCAGCTGGGAGTCGGGGAAGAAGAAAAGGCTCTTTCCGGCCAACTGCTCGCGGTACCGATCAAGCGCAAGCCGTGCGCGGGCTGCCGGTGCTGCGGTCACCTCATGGAAATGGTCGCAGGAGATACCGAAACTGTCGGAGGCTGTTTTCAGCCATGCGTTGGTGCCTTCCGCGCCAAGCGGGAACGTGGCGGGCAGATGCACCGCGCCGCGTCGGGCTAGCGCCCGCGATGTTTCGGTTAGAAAGGGCTGGGCCAGCAGAAAGCGTGTACCTGGACCAACGGCCGGCATGCTTGCGGCATTCCTGGCCGGCAGAAAGCTCACATTGTTGATGCCGAGCGCATGGAATAGGCGGGTGAATTGATCTTCCACCACGTCGGCCAGGGCGCCGACGATCAGCAGATCATCGGTTGGCGTATCGGCCTCTGGCAGGTCGGGGACCAAGGATGCCAAGCAGGCATCTTCGCCCTCGGTGAAGGTCGTCTCGATCCCGGAGCCGGAATAGTTGAGGATGCGCACATCGGGTGCGTAGGTGCCCGACAGGCGCTGGGCGGCCCTGGCAAGATCGAGCTTGATGACCTCGGACGGGCAGGAACCCACCAGGAACAGGAGCTTGATGTCGGGCCGGCGCTCCAAAAGGCGGGCGACAACCTTGTCGAGCTCTTCATTGGCGTCGGCAAGGCCGGCCAAATCCTTTTCTTCCATGATGGCTGTGCCGAAGCGTGGCTCGGCAAAGATCATGACGCCGGCAGCTGACTGCATCAGGTGTGCACAGGTCCGCGAACCGACGATCAGAAAAAACGCGTCTTGGATCTTCCGGTGCAGCCAGATGATTCCCGTGAGCCCACAGAACACTTCCCGTTGGCCGCGCTCGCGCAGCACCGGTCGCTCAAGACAGCCCGGTGCCTGTCCGGTCTGGATGGGTGACAGCTCGTTCATCGGGCTGCCTCCATGGCAACCTGTTGGCCGGGTTCCAGATGGCGGTTGCCTTGCAGCCGGGCCATCCGAAGCTTCCAGACGAACTGGGCGGCATTGATGACGTAGGCCGCGTAGGCTGCCAGCGCGAGAATCATTTGCCCGTAGGGGCCAAGCAGGTCGGCGAACACGGCGACCAAATAGGCCGTGTGCAGCGCCAGGACGAGCATGGAAAACACGTCTTCCCAGAAGAAGGCGGGGGCAAACAGATACTGCCCGAAGACGACCTTCTCCCACACCGCGCCGGTGATCATGATGGTGTAAAGGACCAGCGTCTTGATCACGACCGACCAGGTTGCCAGTGCGAATCCTTCGCCGGTGATCAGGTAGCGCGCAACAAGCGCGAGGCTGACTAAGAAAACGAGAAACTGAAGTGGGGCCAGGATAGCTTGGACAAGTGTCCAGCGCGTCTCATCACGGCGTGCCCGCTGCTCTTGTGTATAAAGCATTGGACGCTTGCCGGTGTCGCTATGTTCGACCGAGCCGCCTGTATGAGTTTTAAGGGTTGGTCTCCCCGACAGCATAATGCTTGCCAACTCCCTGAAAAGGCGCACATTTTTCGTGTGCTTCTTGATCTCCACCAGCCTTGACCATTGACCGTATTCGGCTGGGTCCTTGACCAATGTAGGAGGGCAAACTCGTGAATGTCAATTCTTTTGAACGTCAAAAAGATTTGACACTTTGAGCTAAGGGAAGTTGTATATGGTTTCATGAGATGGTGCTGAACGACCGCGTCGATCTTCGACGAACTTGGTGACAATACCAATCATTCATGCCATCGTAGAAAAAATGAGGGGTGATGCAAGTGCGCTGTTACCCGTTGTGTTTCGACCCGTTGGAGCGGATGGAATGTGGGTTTCACATTCCGACAGAAGCGGTTGGTTTTGGCGCGCGGCGGTTTCCGCCAAATGACTTCGCCCGGTGATCCCAAAAAAGTGGGGTCGCGCGTTACAGAGGGTTTTTCTGCGGCTTGTCCGCGATGCCTGACAAGAAGGAATCTGGCGTCCGCGGGGGTCGCCAGGAACGGCACACAGCCAACCGCGCAGCGAGTTCGTTATGCTTGAGCGGGCCGGCAATCAGATGTCTTCGGGGGAGGAGACTATGACTGATCAAGGCAAGCAATCGACATTCAGTCGTGCTCGCGGCGTCCGTCTGCTTGATGGCGCCAAAGTGGTGGAAGGCCTGCTTCCTATTCTGCTGACGGCGCGGCGTGACAAGGCACGGCAAGAAAAGGCCCGCGACGATAAGCCGGTGGACCCCAAGCTGGTCGCGACGATTGAAGCAACGGTCATCCCGCACCTTCTCTCGCTGCATGACAAGCGCCCGGCCGGTGTCAATGGTTCAGGAACCGTCGAACAGACCAAGGGCCTTGGAGGTCCGACGGCAAGGGTTGGCAATATCGCAAGCGCGTTGACTGCGCGGTCTGACGCGGCTCCCTCGGCTAATGGTCCGGAGCCGGATGCGCCGTCATCGAGTGAGGCTGTCGACGCCAAGTCGCTGCCGACGCCTGCTGTGCCCTCCATTCTTGATGCACCACCGCCAGCTGTCGCAATTGAGGAAAGAGACTACCGATCCTTTGTACGGCTGCTGCGCCATGATGATGCCGGGTTGGCGCTGGAATTTGTCGAAGGGTTGGTGATGCGTGGCGTCGGCCAGGACGAGATTTTGCTTGATCTTTGCGCACCAGCGGCTCGCGAGCTCGGCGATATGTGGTGCCGCGATGATTGCAGTTTTTGCGAGGTCACCATCGGGCTGTCGGTTCTTGAAACCGTTATGCAGCGTATGGTGGCCAAAGGGTCGGCGCGGCGCACGGTCGATACCACCGGGGTGCGGCGTGTGCTGCTGTTGGAAGTGGCCCCCACACAGCATGTCTTCGGGCTGATGACCATGAAAGCGCTGTTCCTGCAAGCTGGGTGGGAGGTGCACGCGGCACAAGGTAGCGGACGGCAAGCCTTACTTGACGCAGCGCACAATAGCGGTTTTACCGTCATCGGATTGTCCGTCGGATCGACCGATTCCTTGACGGACTGTCAGTCACTGATCCGCGAGATCAGGGGCATGTCAGGTGCCAGACCGCCTTTGGTGGCCGTTGGCGGGCCAGCGATACTCAATCCCAGCCCGGCGACACGAGCCCTTAATGCGGATTTGCTCGTTCGAGACGGTCGAGAGGGACTGCAGCAACTCGAACGCATGGTGAGCAAGCTGGTGCAATGTGAGCAACTGAATTGAGCGTCGTGCGGCGTTTGATCGACTAGACGGAACCGAAATCAGGTGGTCGCCTTGCTTAGCCCCACGGTCGCACGCACCTTTCAAAAGGCAGATGGCTTTCTGAAAGGAATGGACGCTGACAGCGTTGCCACGCTGGCGTCCGCTGCTGCCGATCTGACGCTTCTCATCGATGAAGATGGCAAGGTTCACGATCTTGCTTTTTCCAACACCGATCTGGCCGGCGAGGCTGTCGATGCCTGGATTGGTCGATCGTTGCGGGTGGTCGTTACCGACGACAGTGTTGGTAAAGTCGATGCGATGTTTCGCGAAACCGCCAATGGCGGGTCGTCGCGACGCCGTGAAATCAATTTTCTGGGCGATGAGGGCAACTCTCTTCCGGTGAACTGCGTTGCGGTACGCCTGGATGAAGATGGCCGTTCGGTCATTTTCGGGCGCGATATGCGCGGTCTTGCCAAGCTTCAACAGCGCCTGGTGAACACGCAGATTTCCATGGAGCGGGAGTACACCAAGCTGCGGCAGGCCGAGGCCTGTTACCGACTTCTGTTCCAGCTTGTTGGTGAGGCGGTGCTGATCGTCGATGCCAACACCATGACGGTGGATGATGCCAATCCGGTTGCCGCCGAGCTTCTGGACGTGCCGGTTGCGAAAATCGTTGGTCGGCGTATCACCCATGTGTTTGGCGCCAAGGACCGCGATGCTGTTCGCGCGGTGCTTGGTTCTGCGCAGTCACTGGGCAAGGCGGAGATCAACGACATTGCCCATGACCGGTTTGAAGCCGGGCTTGACGCGAAGGTATCGTTGTTCCGGCAGGCTGATGTGGCCTACTTCCTTATCCGGCTCTTGCCGCGAGGCGAAGGCGCGCTGCCTGGTGTCGCCTCACAGGGCGGCGATGTGCTGGAGGTGATCGAACGGTTGCCGGAAGGCTTTGTGATCATCGATCAGCAGCGGCGATTGAAACAGGTCAACACGGCGTTTTTGGAGCTGGTCCAGGCTGCCTCGTTCGAGCAGGTGCGAGATCAACCCATAGACACCTGGTTTGAGCGCTCCAGCGTGGATGCGACCGTACTGGTGGAAAACACGCGCGAACATGGGCAGGTGCGGCGCTTCCCGACCGTTCTACGTGGCGAGCTTGGCGGATCCGAACCGGTTGAGATTACCTCTGTTTCGGTTCCCGATGCCGATGGCCAGGTCTACGGTCTGGTGCTGCGTCGGGCGACGCGAACGCCGGCCGAAGATACGCCGATTAATGGCTTTCCGGCGCAATCAGTTGAGCAACTTACTGACCTCATCGGCCATATGTCGCTGAAAGAAGTGGTGCGCGAGACGACGGATGTCGTTGAACGGTTGTGCATTGAGGCCGCCTTGAAGCTGACCGGAGATAATCGCGCTTCGGCCGCTCAAATGTTGGGCGTGTCGCGACAGAGCCTCTACGCCAAGATGCATCGGTTCAGCCTTGGTGATCTCACCAGTGGGGATAATGACAGTTAGGCTGTCGACGTTCGTCTAATCGGCTTGAAACCGGTATGATTTAGTCGTGTTTGACGCGATCTGACCGTCAAATTTATTTGACACTTTTTTCTGTCAAGCTTATCGTCCGCTTCATGAGACGATCGACAGCCGTTGCCCCTGTTCCAGTGCGTTTGGACCCAGCAGCGGTTGTGGAGTTGCTGAAGCCGGTCACCTGGTTTGCGCCCATGTGGGCCTTTGCCTGCGGCGTGATTTCCTCCGGCGTTCCCTTCTCTTCCTCCTGGACGTTCATCCTTCTTGGCATGATTCTGGCCGGCCCGCTTGTGTGCGGCATGAGCCAGGCGATCAATGACTGGTATGACAGGCACGTCGACGCGATCAACGAGCCTGATCGCCCGATCCCTTCGGGACGCATTCCCGGTCAGTGGGGACTTTACATCGCCATCATATGGTCGGCGCTTTCGCTGGCTGTCGCGTCGCTTCTTGGCACCTGGGTCGTCGTGGCGACCCTTGTCGGATTAACGCTCGCCTGGGCCTACAGCGCGCCGCCGTTCCGGCTGAAGGAAAATGGTTGGTGGGGCAACGCCGCCGTCGGCTTTTCCTATGAAGGTCTTGCTTGGTTCACCGGTGCGGCGGCTGTGCTGACCGCCTTTCCCGATGGACGCATCGTGGCGCTGGCCGTGCTCTACAGCTTGGGAGCGCACGGCATCATGACTCTCAATGATTTCAAGGCCGTGGAGGGTGATCGCCAGATGGGTGTTCGCTCCTTGCCGGTTCAGCTTGGCGAGACCGGTGCGGCACGGCTTGCTTGCTTGGTTATGGCCCTGCCGCAGGTGGTCGTTGTCGGACTTCTTTGGTCTTGGGACAAACCGATGTTCGCGGCGGGGGTGGCCGCACTTCTGGTTGCCCAGATTGGGCTGATGGCCCGTTTTCTTCTCAACACCGAACGGCTGATGGCCGCGCCTTACCGTAATGCTGCGCTCTACAACGCGACCGGCACAACACTCTACGTGTCTGGGATGATGGTGAGCGCTTTCGCGGTGCGCGGGCTGATCATGGGAGGCATGTGATGGCGGTGATGGAGAGTGCTTCATCATTGGATGGCGGCGTGGCGGAAGCCGACGCACAGCGGCATTTGACCTGGTTCGGCATCATTCGACTTGGTCTTGTTCAGACCGCGCTCGGCGCCATTGTTGTGCTGACAACGTCGACGCTTAACCGGGTCATGGTCGTGGAGTTGATGTTGCCAGCGATGCTGCCGGGCATCCTTGTCGGTCTGCATTATGCTGTTCAGCTGTCACGGCCGCGCTGGGGCTATGGCTCGGATATGGGCGGTCGCAGAACGCCCTGGATCATCGGCGGCATGGCGGTCCTGGCGCTTGGCGGCGTAGGGGCAGCGCTTTCGGTTGCCTTGATGGCAGCCAACACATGGGCCGGCATTGCCGCGGCTCTGGTTGCCTTCGTTGCCATCGGCGTCGGTGTCGGCGCGGCGGGTACTTCGCTCCTCACCCTATTGGCTGTTGAAGTTGCGCCCGGACGGCGCGCGCCGGCGGCCACCATCGTCTGGGTGATGATGATTGTCGGCTTCATCCTGACGGCCGGCATAGCCGGCGGCCAGCTCGATCCCTTTACGCTGACACGGCTTGTGACGGTAACCGGCATTGTTTGCGCTCTTGCCTTCGCGCTGACAGTCGTTGCCGTGTGGGGTGTTGAAACACGACGGTCCAGGCGCATGGATGCTGCGACAGCACAAGAGGATGAGAAACCGCCCTTTGCCGAAGTGATGCGGGAAGTCTGGGAGGAGCCGAAAGCGCGCCAGTTCGCGATCTTCGTGTTCGCTTCCATGCTCGCCTACTCAACGCAGGATCTGATCCTGGAGCCCTTTGCGGGGGCTGTGTTCGGATTTACGCCAGGCGCGTCGACGCAATTGGCCGGTGTCCAACACAGCGGTGTTTTGGTCGGCATGATCGTCGTGGCGCTTGCCGGTATTGGCATTCGGGGCCGGCGGATCGGGTCGCTGCGTGATTGGACGGTGGGCGGCTGTGTTGCCTCGGGCCTTGCGCTCTTCGCGTTGGCCGTCGGGGGCTTCTATCCAGAGGTCTGGCCGCTTGAGGCCAATGTGTTTGCGCTTGGTTTGGCCAATGGCGCGTTTGCTGTTGCGGCCATTGGATCGATGATGGGTCTTGCCTCAGAGGGCGGAAAGAAGCGTGAGGGCGTGCGCATGGGCCTCTTCGGCGCGGCCCAGGCCATCGCTTTTGGCCTTGGCGGGCTTGTCGGCACGATGGGTATCGACATTACGCGCAGCCTCACCGATTCCATCAGCCTGCCCTACACGACCGTCTTCACACTTGAAGGTGTGGTGTTCCTTGTTGCCGCTGTGCTGGCGGCGCGGATCGGGATGGACGCACTTCAGGAACGCAAGAACCGGCTGGCGGTTGCTGGCGATGGCTATCTATCAGGCGTGGGAGGGCCGTAAGCCATGTACAATCCTCTGGTTGCCGCTGCTGATGGCACGATCCCGCCGTTGCTTCCGACCGATAAGAAGCACCCCAATGAGAGCCCGTACGCTCTGACGCCGGAGATGGCGGCGGAGGCAAACGCGAAACTGCGTGACAGCTACGATGTAATCGTCGTTGGCGGCGGGCCATGTGGTGCCACCGCTGCAAACGATCTGGCGCGCGAAGGCTATCAGGTGCTGCTTCTCGATCGCGATGGTCGGATCAAGCCTTGCGGTGGTGCGATACCGCCGCGTTGCGTGCGCGACTTTGATATTCCCGACAGCCAGCTTGTGGCGCGCATCGCCTCCGCTCTGATGGTTGGGCCCTCAGGCCGACAAGTCCCGATGCCGATTGATGGCGGCTATGTGGGCATGGTTGATCGCGAGCATTTTGATGCCTTCCTGCGCCAGCGGGCGGCGGACGCTGGCGCAGACCGTGCCTATGGCCTGTTCGATTGTTTTGAACGACGCAGCGATGGTGCGGTGGATGTCACGATCAAGCCCAAGGGCGCTGGGCCAGACGCCGAGCCGCTACGTATCAAGGCGCAGATCATCATCGGCGCCGATGGTGCGCGTTCTGACGTGGCCAAGCAGGCACTGCCCAATGCCGAACGCGTGCCGTGTGTGTTCGCCTATCATGAGATTGTCGCCTCACCGAAAGGCGACAGCGATGCCGACTATGAGCCGGACCGTTGCGATGTCTACTATCAGGGTGAAGTCTCGCCGGACTTTTACGGCTGGGTTTTCCCGCATGGGTCCCACACCTCCATCGGGGTTGGAAGCGCCAATAAGGGCTTCTCGCTGCGCGGGGCGACAGCAACCTTGCGCAAAACGGCTCGCCTTGACGGAGCGATTACAGTCCGCAAGGAGGGGGCGCCCATTCCGTTGAAACCGCTCAAGCGTTGGGATGATGGGCGCAATGTGGTTGTGGCGGGCGATGCAGCCGGCATTGTCGCGCCTGCCTCCGGTGAGGGCATCTACTACGCGATGGAAGGTGGGCGGCAGGCTGCTTTGGCGGCGGCCAAAGCCTTGGAAACAGGTGATGCGCGGGCTCTTGCTGGTGCCCGCAAGCGGTTCATGAAAGCCCATGGCCGGGTGTTCTGGATCCTCGGTATGATGCAGCACTTTTGGTACTCGTCCGACAAGCGGCGAGAGCGTTTCGTGTCGATCTGCGAAGACCCTGATGTGCAACGCCTGACCTGGCAGGCCTATATGAACAAGGAGCTTGTTCGCGCTGATCCGATGGCGCATGTGCGCATCTTTTTCAAGGATTTGGCGCACCTATTGGGCTTGGTGCCGTCTGCGCCCAAGGGCAGCGGTGATGTCAGTCCAAGGCCGCAAGGCTAGCCTGCGCGCGGCTGCAACTTTCTTGCCGTGCGCCTGATCGGTAGAGCATCCGTGTGATGGAAGCGCTGATCACCAGCGGGCGGATGATGGATATCATCATCGCCCTGGTGGTGTTTGAAGCGTTGGCGCTCGCTTTGCTTCCTCGTCTTGCGCCTGCTTTGGCCGCTCGACTTCCTTCCCTAAACAGCCTTTGGCCAACCTTGCTGTCCGGCGCGATCCTGATGCTGGCCATTCGCCTGGCGGTGACCGACGCGCCTTGGACCGTTCTGGCGTTGGTGTTGTTTGTTGCTCTGCTTGCCCACCTGGTCGATCTGTTTCTCCGTGCGAAGGAGCGTGCGCCTTAGACCGTCAGAACGGTTTTTCAGGTGGTGACTTAAAGCTTGGCGGCAAGTCGTCGAACAACAGGCCGGCTGCATCGTCCGATGAGCCGTAGCGCTTCATCCACGGTAGGGGTTCTGCCACCGCGTCTGATCGTTCCCATCTGAAGTAGCCAAGAGCGCCTTTCGCCGGAACGGGATCGCAAGGCAAGGGGTTTTCCAGAACTAGGCCATGATTGCCAGGGCGTTGGCTGAACCAGGGGCTGTCGCACTCGGAGATGATGTCAACGACATCAACGGTGCCAATGATCGCTCCACGGACGAGATCGGCGGGCAGGGGGCAGGTCTCACCGTGCTCATGAAGTTTGTGCAGGCCCCATCGATACTCGTTCTCGCGCATCCCGATGGCAGCGTGAAGCGCGATGCGCCTGCAGTCCATGCCGCCGGATTTGATGGAACCAAGTGAGCGGTTCTCGATCACCTTGCCGCCGTGGATGATCGCCCAGGCCCATGGCTGGCGAACAGACAGGGCGAGCGCAGGCAAGGGTTTGGAAGGGTCGGCAACGGACATGGCAAGAAGATAGGGCGACGGTTTGTTTCCGTCGCCCTTCTGTCGGATGCCTGCTGACAGTCTTATCGGCCTAGCGCTCTGGGATCAGCCCGCGCGGTGCGAAACGCAGGGCCAGAACCAAAATGAGCCCCATGAGTACGGGCCGCAGGTGGACGGCCGCCTCATTGAGATGGGAGCGCAAGGCGCTTTCTTCAGCAAGGACGGTTGAGGCAAGGTCGGCGATGGCGAAGCCAAGCGTTTCGGACTGCACCCAGACGAACCAGATCAGGAAGCCGCCGAGCACCGAGCCAAAATTGTTGCCAGATCCGCCGACCACGACCATGACCAGAACCAGGAACGTAAACCGCAGGGGCTGGTAGGAGCCCGGCGTGAACTGGCCATCAACGGTGACCAACATAGCGCCAGCAATGCCGCAGATCGCAGAGCCGATGATGAAGGCCTGAAGGTGCCGGCGTTTGACGTCCTTGCCCATGGCTGCGGCGGCATCTGGCCGGTCGCGAATGGCGCGCATCATGCGACCCCATGGCGAATGGAGCGCCCTTTCGGCCAAGTAGACAAGCGTGAACAGGACAATCGCGAACAGGCCGATAAAGGCGAGCTTGACCGTCACCGAAGCCAGGAAATTGGGTTCCACGCCCCAGCTAGCCGCAAGATCAATGAAGCCCGGATCGGTTTGGAGATCGACCTCATAGGGAACGGGGCGAGGCAGGCCGGTGACGTTCTTCACGCCGCGGGTCAGCCAGTCCTCGTTTTTGATGACGGCCAGAATGATCTCCGCGATGCCAAGCGTCGCAATGGCCAGATAGTCCGACCGCAGGCCGATGGCGATCTTGCCGATGATCCAGGCCGCTCCGGCGGCGAGCACGCCACCCAGCGCCCAGCCGAAAAGGATGCTGACGCCGGCGCCACCCAGAAAGCCGGTCTGTGCCGGGTTCACCGCCTCGATGGCGTCAGTCGCTGGACCGAAGACCTGGCCGAACAGAACATAGCCAAGGACAAGCACCGCAAGGGTGGCGAGGAGGCGCGCAAGGCCGGTCAGTTGGCGGCGTGCGATCACCACACCGGCGACAATGCCGACAATCACCAGGGCGGAAAGGGCGATACCAGCGCCGCCCGCCGACCAAGCTTCCGGCACTGGTGGGTAGGCGGCCAGGACGGCAGCCATGCCACCCAGGGCGACAAAACCCATGGTGCCGGCGTTGAACAGGCCCGCATAACCCCATTGGACGTTCACGCCGAGGGTCATGATCGCTGAGATCATGCAGAGCTGGAGGATCGTCAGCGCGAGAATCCAGCTTTGACCAAAGCCGGTGAGAAGCAGCAGCGCCGCCATAATACCGAATAGAAGCCAAGGGTTCTGCCAGGCGGCCGGCGCATGTGCGTGGGTCGATGTTGGCGCGCTCATACGATCCTCCCTCGGAAGATGCCGGTCGGTCGGACCAAAAGCACGATTACGAGCAGGAGGAAGGAGACGGCGAACTTGTACTCAGTCTCAAGCAATTGGTAGAGGCCATCGGGTTCCCAGGCCTCTGGGCCCAGATAGTCGAGCACCCGTCGGTAGGCGTAGGTGAGGCCGACCTCTGAAAACGCGATGACGAACCCCCCGACGACAGCACCGATTGGTTGGCCGATGCCGCCCAGGATTGCCGCTGCAAACATGGGCAAGAGCAGCTGAAAATAGGTGAAGGGCCGAAAGCCCTTGTCGAGGCCATAAAGGACACCGGCGATGGTGGCGAGCGCGCCAGCGATGATCCAGGTGACCATCACAACTCGCTCCGGCTTGATGCCCGAAAGCAGTGCAAGGTCTTCATTGTCGGAGAAGGCCCGCATGGACTTGCCGGTCCGGGTCTTTTGCAGGAACCAGAACAGGCCGGCCATCACAGCCACGGCGACGACGATGGTGATCACCTGCGCGGTGCGCAGCGCCAGACCCTCATCAAGCCCGGTCATATCGCGGAACTCGCGGGCACGAATGAGAAAGCGCGATCCGTCGGCGAAGTTGATGTCGCCAGTGCCGATGAAGATACGCACCAGCCCGTTCATCATGAACATGACGCCGACCGACGCCATCACGAAGATCACCGGATCGACGCGCTTTTCGCGGAAGTATTTGTAGACCAACTTATCGGTGCCGATGACCAGGGCCACGGTGGCCAGGATGGCAAAAGGCAGGGAAAGCAGTGCGACCGGCAAGCCGCCCAGAGACCAGCCAAGGGCCTGCATGCCCCATGTGAGGAAGATGGCGACCATTGTGCCGAACGCCATTGTGTCGCCATGAGCGAAGTTGGCAAAACGCAGGATCGCATAGATCAGCGTGATGCCGAGCGCGCCGAGGGCAAGCTGCGCGCCATAGGTGACGGCCGGGATCAGAACGAAATTCGACAGCAAGATGAAGGCGTTAGCGATATCGATCATGACTGATCTCCGCCCAGGAACGTCGCTCGCACTTCCTGGTCAGCCAGCAGTGCTGCGCCTGTGTCCGTGTAGCGGTTCTGGCCCTGAACGAGCACATAGCCGGTGTCGGCGATCTCCAGTGCCTGCCGCGCGTTCTGCTCAACCATCAGGATGGCGACGCCAGTCTTCGCGATCTCCAGAATGCGATCGAACAGTTCGTCCATCACGATGGGCGAGACGCCGGCGGTGGGCTCATCAAGGATGAGGAGCGATGGTTCCGTCATCATCGCGCGACCGACCGCAACCTGTTGGCGCTGGCCGCCGGATAGTTCCCCGGCATGCTGGTTGCGCTTTTCGTAGACGGCGGGGAACAACTCGTAGACCTTCTCGATCACGCCAGCCCCACCATCATCTCGAAGGAAGGCGCCCATCTCCAAATTCTCTTCCACCGTCATGCCGGGGAAGACATTGTTGGTTTGCGGCACCATGCCCATGCCGGCTTCAACGCGGGCTTGAGGCGGCATGCCATTGAGCGTTTTGCCGCCAAAGCTGACTTCGCCTTCGCGCAAATTCATCATGCCGAAGATGGCCTTGATGGCGGTCGACTTACCGGCGCCGTTCGGCCCCACAATAACCGCCACCTCGCCACGGTCGCAGGAAATCGTGCAATCCTGAAGGATGTCGGCAGCGCCATAGCCGCCGCGCATATTGTTGGCTGCCAGCAGGCTCATGCTGCGCCTCCATTGGCCGATGATGCCGGCGCTGCGTCTTCATGGCGGGCGGCCTGTTTGCGGCCAACACCAAGATAGGCCTCGATCACGCGCTCATCTTTGCGCACAACGTCGGCTGGTCCTTCGACCAGCACCTTGCCTTCGGCCATAACGATGACCGGATCGCAGAGGCGGGAGATGAAGGCCATATCGTGCTCGATCATGCAGAAGGTGTAGCCGCGCTCTTTGTTGAGGCGGATGATGGCATCGCCAATGGTGTTGAGGAGCGTGCGGTTTACGCCCGCGCCGACTTCATCAAGGAAGACGATCTTGGCGTCGACCATCATCGTTCGGCCGAGTTCAAGCAGCTTCTTCTGGCCACCGGAAAGGTTGCCGGCGCGCTCATTGGTAAGATGGGTGAGGTGCAGAAAGTCGAGAACATCATCGACCTTTTCGGCGATCTCGCGTTCGGATTCGCGGACCGCTGAGGGCCGGAACCACGCGCCAAGCAGGGATTCGCCGGGCTGTTCAGCGGGCACCATCATCAGATTGTCCCGCACCGTCAGCGATGAGAATTCGTGCGCGATTTGGAACGTGCGCAGCAGGCCCTTATGGAAAAGCTGGTGAGCTGGCAGGCCGGTAATGTCTTCGCCGTCGAGCTCAACTTTGCCCGATGTGGGAGGGAACGCCCCTGCGATGACGTTAAAAAGGGTGGTTTTGCCAGCGCCGTTGGGGCCGATAAGTCCGGTGATGGTCCCGGCCTTAATCTCAATCGATGCGCCATCGACGGCGTGGACGCCGCCAAAATGCTTGTGCAGATCCGTAACGCGGATCATGGCTGCTCCATACGCGCGAGCGGGGCTGAGCGACAAGAAAGCCAGCCCCGTGAACAGATATGGCCGCTCCCGTTAAGGAGCGGCCACACGATGGTCAAGGGTTGCCGTTGCGATCAGCGCATCCGGACGGTTTCAAGCGAACCGTCCATGGCTTCGAACTCACGGTAAGCACCAGCGGACTCGCCCGGCTCGATCAGCTCAACGCCGGTGGCGCCGACATAGTCGATCTCTTCGCCAGCAGCCAGCAGCTCAAGGCCGCGTGCCAGTTCACCGGCAGCAATCGGCGTGCCCGGCGCGTTGGCAACGTCCATCAGGTTGGCTGCGGCAGCAGCCGACGTTGCTTCGCCACCAGCCTGCATGGCGAGCAGGATGAGCGCAGCAGCGTCATAGCTTTCGCGAACGAACGGACCGTTGGCGTCCAGATTGTTTTCAGCCGCATAGGCAGGGAACGGATCTTCACCGTCGATGGCAGCACCTGGCACTGTGCCGAACCAGGTTTCCAGATCGTCGCCGAGGTTTTCCAGAAGCGAGTCACCGAACATGCCGTCGCCACCGATGAAGGTTTCAAAAGCGCCGGTGTCGATGGATGAGCGGATCATGCCGAGGCCGCCCTGGTCGACATAGCCGAGGACGACGAGGGCATCGCCGCCAGCAGCGGCAAGCGCGCCAACTTCAGCGGAATAATCGCCGCGGCCATCTTCGTGCGGAGCGGTCAGCGTGACACTGCCGCCCATGCCTTCATAGGCTGCGACAAAGGCGTCAGCGAAGCCTTGGCCATAGTCGTTGTTGGTGAAGGTCACAGCGACTTCTTCGATGCCGCGGTCCATGACGACCTGCGCCAGGACAACACCTTGGCGAGCGTCGGAGGGCGCCGTGCGGAAGAACAGGCCATTGTCTTCGATCGACGACAGAGCCGGCGAGGTGGCCGACGGCGATACGTTGACGATGCCGTTCGGCACGGTGACGTTGTTGATGATGGCGGTTGTCACGCCAGAGCAGTCAGCGCCCATGATGGCGGCAACGCCTTCAGCGGAGATCAGACGCTCAGCAGCCGCGGTTGCAGCGGCGGCATCGACGCAGGTGGAGTCAGCACGAACGGACTCGACCGGCGTGCCGTCAAGGAAGGCGCCGGAGTCGGTGACTTCAGCCATGGCCAGCTCAGCCGCACCAGCCATAGCCGGTGTGAGCGATTCAATCGGGCCGGAGAAGCCCAGAATAACGCCGATGTGCACGCCGTGGCCGGCGGTCAGTGCCGGTGTGGCTGCTGCGAGCGCTGCCGTGCTGAGGCCGGCGAGAAGAAGCTTTTTCATGATTGTTCTGTTCCCTGTGAGTGTCTCACTTCGGCGCTTTTGCAGCGCCTTGTTAAAATGAGTCCGGGATAAAGCTTGGGGTGGCGTGCCGCCCCCGCAAAAGCCCGTAACTTTTCTTTAGTGAGTGGCAGGAGAACGCGCAACTGTCTGATTGACGCGATGGTTGACGCCGATCTTGGCCGTTTCAGTCAAAATCCCGCAGCCGTTCGACCCGAAAAAGACCCTGGGACTCGATCAGCGCGTTGATGCGGGCATGGTCGTGATGGCGAAAAATGCTCTCTAGAAGGAAGAGGTCAGACGCCTCGGCTGGCTGCAAGGCGAAGCGGGAGATATCGAACGCACCCGCGGCGACTGTGTCGGCAATCTCCTGAAGCGCGTTCTCGCCAAAAACAAAGGCGCCGTCGAAGTCGACCGAGCGCACATTGGCTTTGGAGAAGTCGACATCGATGAGGGCGGCGTTGCGGAACGTGGAGCCTGCTATGTCGGCGTCGGAGAAGCGGACATTGTCGATGGCTGCGCGATCCCAGTTCATGGCGAGGCCCGCCACGCGCTCGAAGCTGGAGTTGAAGACGGCAGCGTTAGAGAAGTCGGCACCAAAGAGTCGGGTTGGGCTGTGGCTACCGGCGGCCGTCGCAAAGATGCCTTGGACGCCGCTGATCGTCGGGCTGTCGAAACTGATGCTTTGGAGAACGGCATGCCGGAAGCGGATGTTGTCCAGGGACGAGGCGGCGAAATTGCCGTCATTGATGGAACTGAAGGAAAGGTCCGCGAAGTTGAGCTGACCAAGCTGAATGGTTGGAAACACCATTTGGAGGCCAGGCGCGTGGGCAAAGGAGAGGTCGAGACCGAAAAAGGTGAGCGGGTCGAAGTTCTGCACGCCAGATCGCGCCAGCACCTCTAACAATTGCCCTCGCTCAGGGCTTGCCGGCCTGTCGATGAGCGTGGAACCGTCCTGTGGTTCATCCCAACTGCGGGTGGTCGCAAACCGTTCATAGGCCTGGGGCAGGTCCTCCCTCCGGCTTAAGACCGCGATCCGTTCGCGATCATCGCTGTTGTGGACTTCAAAGCCCGGGTCGAGGAAGCGGTATGGCTTGGCTGCGCGGCTTGCCGAGGCGATGCGCATGATGAGGCTCTGATCAAGGTCTTCCATCGGGTCGAGGATGGAAAGGCGCAGGGCCAACCTTTGAAGGTCGGGCGCCAGTCCGGCGAACTCTTGTGAGCTGGAAAGACTGCCATCCGCGTTGAGCTCCTGCTGCTGCTCGGCAATTGCGCGGTCGACCACTTCACCAAGGGCACTGGCGATGGCAGTTATCTCAACGGCAAGTTCTGCATTGCGCGCCGCTTCGGCCAGTTCGACCGACTGCTCGATCAAAAGGGATTGTTCGGCAAGCCTTTCGTTCTGCTGGGCCAGCAGACCTGACTGCGCTTCCAGAAGTTGATTTTGTCGATAAAGGAGCGAGGTACCGGCAAGAGCTGCGATGGCGGCGATAAGGGCCGTCATTGAGCCGATTATCCATCGTCGTGTGGAAAGCCATGCGTAGCGGGCAAGCGAGAGTTGCACCAACTCGCGGGCAGCATCTGTCGCCTTCTGTGGGTCTCGCCTGACCGCTGACTGGGCTACCTCCGCCAGCGGGCCGGCAAAGGTTTCGACCTGCGTTTCGGCAAAGCCGAACAGTCGCCGCAACAGGGGCTTGCGGAACACGAACGCCAGCAACGCGAAGGCCCCGATAAAAAGAAGCGCAACCAAACCCGACAGCAATATGATGCCGGCGACGTCGTTGATGATGCCGAGGCCGGAAAAGGCGACCATGAAGCCGGCAGCGGCGCCAAAGGTGAAAAGGAGAATGCCAAGGGAAGTGGATGCACGGGCCGAGGCCAAACCGTAGAGCGTGTTGCTCGCGCCATGCACAGCGCTGGCCGCGCGTCCAAGCGAACTGCCATCGTCCGCGCTGTCACCGTCGGCCGGTGGCGCGTCGTTTCCCTTATCTGGTGGCGGGTCGGTTTCATCTGCCATCTTGTCCCCCTGCGCGCCGCACCGTGGCAAAGCCCGCTACGTCAAGCAAGGTTCGTCGCCCATCGACTGAGCGGCTGCAAGGCTTGCAGAAAGGCGCAATCTGGCATTCGACTTGCTTTGTTCCCAAACAAAGGTTCGTTCATGCCCTCTTTTTCTGCTCCGACCACCACCGATACCGATCCGCTTGATGCCTTTTTGGCGCATGCGCCTTACAGCCTGACTGGCTACATGGACCCAGATGGCGATGGCCCGCTTGCAGGCTACACCGCTGGCATCAAGGACCTTTTTGATGTCGCCGGCCTCAAAACAGGTGCGGGATCGCCCGTCTGGTTCGACGGCGCTGGACCTGCATCCGGGCATGCTT
Source organism: Pseudomonadota bacterium (assembly GCA_038749715.1). Classification (GTDB taxonomy): domain Bacteria; phylum Pseudomonadota; class Alphaproteobacteria; order Rhizobiales; family MH13; genus MH13. Next base: position 6,682 of record JBCDHR010000004.1, on the reverse strand, counting down.
CGGCTGTCGCCGCCCTTTTCAATGCGGGTGCTCGCTTTGTGGGCAAGACGCTGACCGACGAACTTGCCTGGAGCCTCAATGGCGAGAACGCGCATTACGGCACGCCGGTCAATCCGGCGGCGCCGGGCCGGATTCCGGGCGGATCGTCAGCCGGGTCTGCTGCAGCGGTTGCCGGTGGTCTGATAGACATTGGCTTGGGCTCTGACACTGGTGGTTCTGTACGATTGCCAGCGAGCTATTGCGGGATATGGGGGTTGCGTCCGACCCATGGGCGCATCTCGCTGGAAGGTGCCGTTGCGTTGGCGCCGAGCTTCGACACCGTCGGATGGTTCGCCCGCGATCCTGTGTTGATGGCCAAAGTGGGCGATGTGCTTCTCGACAACGAAAGCGTTTCCCATCCGGTGACAAGGCTGCTGGTAGCTGAAGATGCTTTCCAGCGGCTGGATACCGGGTTGCGTGACCCTCTCTTGGCCAAGGTTGATCTTGTTGCGGAACGTTTGGGGCTGGATGCTGAGACCGTCACTCTGGTTGGGGAGGGCGGTCTCAGCTTTTGGCGCAATGTGTTCCGGGTCTGCCAGTCTGCCGAAGCTTGGGAGGTTCACAGCGCTTGGGTAGAGGCGGAGCAGCCTACTCTCGGGCCTGGGATTGCCGACCGGTTCGCTTCTGCCAAGGGCCTGAGCGCGGATACGATTGCCGAGGCGCGCGATCAGCGCATGGACATCCGCCGGCATCTCATCGGTCTGATCACACCTGGGACGATTGTACTCGTTCCAGGAGCAGCGGGTGTTGCGCCGCTGCGGGGCCTGGAAGGCCCTGAGCTTGACGACATCCGTGCCCGCGCCCTCGATATTTTATCGCCGGCTGGGCTCGCGAGCCTGCCGCAACTCGCTGTTCCAGCTGTCACGACGGCCGATGGCCCGGTCGGTTTGGGGCTCATAGGGTGGCCAGGCTGCGACGAAGAATTGCTCGCCGTAGGTGAGAAACTGGCGAGGCTTACAGCGTGAGCGTTCTCAACCCGCTTGGGCCCAATCCACGCAATCAATGGAAGGTGAACGCCGACCAGGCCGATTTGGTGCGCGATATGCCGCCACCGCAACCTCTGACGCTACATGCCTCACCTAAGCCGGTGCGGATCGATCTGGCGCGCTCGGCTCTTGTTGTCGTCGATATGCAGAACGACTTCTGTCATGCCGACGGTTGGTTGGCGGGTATCGGCGTCGATGTGTCCGGCGCCCAGGGTGCCGTCTCGCCGCTGCAAAAGCTGCTTCCTGTCATGCGAGAGGCGGGCGTGCCAATCATCTGGGTGAATTGGGGCAACCGGGCCGATCTCGCCAACATCTCTCCGGCGCTGCGGCACGTCTATGATGGTGCCGGCGAGAACAAGGGTCTCGGTGCGCCGATGGGCCCGCGCAGTGCTCCAGTGCTTGAGAAAGGGTCTTGGTCGGCGGCGATCGTCGATGAACTTGCCGCCGAGCCAGGTGACATCTTTGTCGATAAGTGCCGAATGTCCGGGTTCTGGGACACACCGCTCGATGCGATCCTGCGCAATCTAAAGGTCGACACGTTGTTCTTTGGCGGCGTGAACGCCGATCAGTGCGTGCTCCACACGCTCGCGGATGCCAACTTCCTTGGCTACGACACGCTGATGTTCGAGGACGCTTCGGCAACCACATCGCCTGATTTTTGCATGCAGGCGACGCTTTACAATGTGCGTCAAATCTTCGGTTTCACGCTGACCTCGGACGCCTTTCTCCACGCCATCAACGACCAAATCAAAGGATGACGGTATGAGTTCCCCCCAAGCGGCCCTTTCCACGCCACCGGTCACGCAGCCGGTTTTCAAAGCACTCGACCAGGTGAAAGCGTTCAAGATTTCCGCCGATGACACCAACTATTTCGCCTGTCTTGCCGACCCGGTGGCCGAGGGTGTGAATTTCACCTTCATCATCGAGATTTACGATGTCGGCGGGGCGACGCCGCCGAACACCCATACTGGCGCTTACGAGTTCTTCTTCATCCTGGAGGGGACCGGCAAGGGGTACTGTGACGGCGTTGAGGTTGATCTAGCCCCTGGTGCTTCTTTGCTTCTGCCGCCGGGCAAGGAGCACATCATCGAGAACACCGGTGAGGGCAAGCTCTATGCGTTCTGCGCCATGGTGCCCAATGAGGATTTCGCCGAGATGATCCACAACGGTGTTCCGGTTGAGCTGACCGAGGACGATCTTTCCATCATCGGCCGCAAGATGCCGATGGCGGCCTGATCTTCGGCCATGAAGGTCAATGATCCCGACGTATTGCGCGAGATGGAGGCGGCCTTTGCCGCCTATGAGACCGCGCTCGTGACCAATGACGTTGAGGTGCTGGATACCCTCTTCTGGTGCAGTGAGCACACGATCCGCTACGGGCCGGCCGAGAGCCTTTATGGGCGCGATGACATATTGGCGTTCCGCAAGGCGCGGCCCTCAAAGGGGCTGGCGCGAACGTTGCGGCGTACCGTGATCACGACGTTTGGCACGGATATGGCGACGGCCAACACGGAGTTCACCCGCGAGGGAACGGATAAGATCGGTCGGCAGTCGCAGACCTGGGTGAAGATGCCGGAAGGGTGGCGCGTGGTAGCCGCGCATGTGTCGCTGCGCGAGCGCACCAAGGATGATGCACCATGAGTGTGGCGCTCGACTTTGATCGCGATCGGTATGATTTGGACGGGTTCCGCAAACTGGTCTCAGGCGTCACGCTTCTCGACGATCCAGTGACGCTGAAGCGCCGCTCGCGTGACTATTTCTGGTTCAGCCCCATCGCCAAGGAGGCGCTTGACGGCAAGATCGCGGACCTGGTCGCCGTTCCAAGGTCCGTCGATGAGGTGAAGGTCATCGCATCGGCGGCTGCTCGCTTGCGTATTCCCGTTACGATGCGCGGACTGGGTACGGGCACCTATGGCCAAGCGGTGCCGCTGCATGGCGGTGTGGTGCTCGATACGACCGAACTCACTGGCATTCTTTATGTTGGACCCGATGGGTTCACCGCCCAGGCGGGCGCCAAAGTTGCCGCTGTCGAGGACGCTGCACGCGCGCAAGGACTGGAATTGCGCATGCACCCCTCAACGAAAAAGATGGCCACCATCGGCGGTTACTTCTGCGGCGGCTCGGGCGGCATTGGATCGGTCACTTGGGGTGGCCTGCGCGAGGAGGGCAACCTCCATGGCGCCCGCGTTATCACGCTGGAAGAGGAACCGGAGGAGATCGCACTTACGGGGCTTGATACCAACCTCGTCAACCGCACCTTCGGCTCGACTGGCATTGTGGTGGAGGTGTCTGCGCCGTTGGAGACTGCTCGGCTCTGGCAGGATGTTGTCGCGGCGTTTGATGGTTTCGATGAGGCTTTGGCCTTCGCCCATCAGGTTGCAGCAGCCGACGACATTGCCAAGAGGCTTGTGTCGTTTCACGCGCCGGCGAGCGCGCATTTTTTAAGGCCGCTCATTCCAGGCTTGGAGGAGGGCCAGTGCGCGGTCCTCATGATGGTCGATCAAAAGGACCTGGATCGCTTGGACGCAGGTTCCGGTTCGATCATTCTCTCAGAGGCGAGCGATGCCCGCGAAGCCGATTCGGCGCGTCTTCCCATCTATGAGATGAGCTGGGGCCACACCACGCTGCATGCGATCAAGCAGGATCGTTCGATCTCCTACCTCCAGACACTGTTTCCGCCTGGCCGCATCATCGAGACTGCAACGCAAATGCATCGCGCGTTAGGCGATGAACTGCCGCTCCACATGGAGTTCATTCGGTATGAAGGCGAGCTAGCGGCCAATGGCGCGCAGCTCTGGCCTTACTCCAGCAAGCAGCGGCTGGCGGAAATCATCGCGTTGCATGAGGACCATGGCATCCCCGTCGCTAATCCGCATGTCTTCACGGTGGAAGATGGTTCACGCCACAAGCGGGTGCCAGGTGATCAGCTGGCGTTCAAGGCACGAGTCGACCCGTTCGGCCTTTTGAACCCGGGAAAAATGCCGAGCTACGTCCCCGTCCGAACATGAGTTCGCCTATCAGATTGGCATAACCGTAGGCAGATCGCACAAAAACCAGGCATGGCTAAGAATTGTGCGCCTGCCCTCTGGTTCCCTCGTTTGCGTTCCGCCAAACTGGGGATCAGCGCAAACTGGAGGCAGTCCGCCTTGGTTTGCCGCACATCCTGGTCCGACGGATAGGATCCGTCGAGACGATTTTGAAGGAGACAATCCATGGGTCGCTTAACCTCCACATCCGCCCTTGCTCTGCTGCTGAGCGTTGGGGTCGGAGCAACGACCGCCGCTGCAACCGATGTTCGCTTTACGATGGACTGGGCTTGGCAGGGTCCACAGGCTTACGCCCTTATGGCGCAAGAATCGGGCTGCTTTGATGATGGCGGGGTCAACATTTCCTTTGACCGCGGGTTTGGCTCGGGCCGCGTGCCTGTCGATCTGGCCGCCGGCACCTACGATATGGGCGTCGCTGATATCAACCCGACCATCAAGTTCCGCGCTGAAAACCCCGACAGCGACTTGATTGCCGTCGCCGTTCTTTTTGACGGTTCGCCGCTGGTTGCCGTTGTCAGCGCTGACAGCGATATCGTCGAACCATCCGATTTTGAAGGCACGACGCTTGCTGCTCCCGATTTTGATGCTGGCCGTCAGCTGTTCCCGATCTTCGCGAGCGCCAACGACATTGATCAGTCCACCATCGAGTGGATTTCGGTGAGCCCGGAACTGCGCGAGCCAATGCTGGTGCAAGGTGAGGCCGATGGTGTTACCGGCTTCATCACGTCATCGACCATGAACCTTGAGCGATTGGGCATGAGCGAGGATGAACAACGCGTGTTCCGTTACAAGGATTATGGCGTTGAGCTCTACTCGACCTCCATCTTGACCTCGCGTGCTTTTGCCGAAGCCAATCCAGAGGCTGTTACCACTGTCGTGGGCTGCATGATCGAAGGCATGAAGATGGCCGTTGAAGATCCCGATGCGGCGATTGCCGGTTTGGCAGAATTCGAGCCTTTGACGGATGTGCCGATTGAGCGCCGTCGCTGGCAGATTTCCATCGATGAGATGATCCTGACCGACAATGTTGTGGCCAATGGTATTTCCGCCGTTGACCCTGAACGGTTCAATCTGGGCATCATGGAAGTCGAAAACGCCTATGGCATCCCCAATGCGCTGGCGATGGAAGACATCTATACCGATGCCTATCTGCCACCGGCCGAAGACCGTATGATGCCTGGAATGTAACGCGCATTCGATAGGTTTACTGATCGGGGGCGCTTTGATGTGCCCCCGATGACTTACCAAGGAGCGGGTAGCAGAATGGCCGGTGGTTTCGTTGACATCGATAATGTCTCGCTGCGCTACGGTGGCGAAGCGACCGGAACGCTTGCTCTTTCGGGCATGTCGATGGCCGTAGAGAAGGGTGACTTCATCGCCGTCGTTGGCCCTTCAGGCTGCGGCAAGTCCACCTTGATGAAAGCAATGTCCGGTCTATGGCCCGTTACTTCGGGTGGCGTGTCCGTCGCTGGGCAGACCGTGTCCGGCCCCCTGTCGATGGTCGGCATGGCCTTTCAGGCCGCGACCTTGCTACCGTGGCGCACCACCCTCGACAATGTGATGCTGCCGCTTGAGATCACCCAGCCCTATCGCTCGCAGTTCATGCAGAAGCGGAGCCAGTTTCGCGATAAGGCGCGCGCACTTTTGAAGCTGGTTGGGCTGGAGGGGTTCGACGAGAAGTACCCATGGCAGCTGTCGGGCGGCATGCAGCAACGCGTTTCGCTGTGTCGCGCTCTTATCCACGAGCCGGCACTCCTGATGTTGGACGAGCCGTTTGCCGCGCTTGATATGTTCACCCGCGAAGAACTTTGGGGCGTGCTCCAGGATGTTTGGCTGACCAAAAAGCCGACCGTCATTCTGGTCACCCACGATCTGCGCGAGGCCGTTTTCCTGGCCGACAAGGTCTATGTGATGAGTGCCCGGCCAGGCCGGATCATCCATGAGCGCGACATTGAGTTCGCGCGGCCGCGCGAACTGGACATCACGTTCCGACCCGATTTCGGCTCCATCGCGCAGGATCTGCGACACCATATCTACTCTGCACGGCAGGAGGCAGCCTGATGGTTGATACCGCAGCTGACCAAGCTTCCGTGGCGTTGCCAGCCAAGCGGCAAGGTGGGCTTGGACTGTCGTCCAAGACGATTGAACGGATTATGCCCTGGGCAGTCGTGATTAGCCTGTTCCTTGTCTGGGAACTGGCCGTTCGCATCTTCGACTTCCCCCAATTCATTCTGCCGGCGCCATCTGTGATTTTTGAATCCATGTGGCAGTGGCGCGTGCCGATCATCGACAATGCCGCGCAAACGGCGATGACCACTGTGGTCGGGTTCGGGATTGCGATTGTTTTCGGCCTGGTGACCGGCATTCTTGTGGGCTCGTCATCGCTGATTTACAATGGATTTTACCCGGTTCTGATCGGCTTCAACTCAATCCCGAAAGTCGCTGTGGTCCCCATTCTGGTGATCTGGTTCGGCATTGGAACGGTGCCCGCCATCATCACCGCCTTCCTGATCTCGTTCTTTCCGATCCTTGTGAACGTTGCGACCGGTATTGCGACCGTTGAACAAGAGCTCAAAGACGTGCTGCGGGCGCTTGGCGCATCCAACCGCG
>JBCDHR010000003.1:0-406231 GCA_038749715.1 Pseudomonadota bacterium | reverse complement strand
GGGACTTGAGGACAATGTGCGCCTTGATCGAAACACCCTCGCGCCATCCAACGCGGCGCTGGTCAAACGGACAGTAGAGATCTGCGAGGCCCATCAACGCCCCGTCGCCACATGGCAGCAGGCGCGCGAGATGTTGGGATTACCCTCCTAGCGAACCGCTTATGGCGCCGCTCTGGCCAATGAACCTGAATGTCGGCTTTGGACAGGGTGAGCAAGTTGGCTGAGGACAGCTTAGCCGCCGGTTGCAGACGTCGCTTTCCGAGGCTTCCGAAGTTCACTTGCGGGGGAAAGCTCGGCCCCACCCCAATCCAGAGCACCTTCACCCAGCAAAAAGAGGCGACTGCGATCTGGCAGTCGCGGCAGCTTGCAATCGACAGTTGATCGCTTTTGATCGTTTACGGTCGAAAATGATGATCTTTGGTTTTTTTCGATTGCGGATGTAACTGCCTCGCTACGTACTTATGGGTAGGGAGGTCGCATGCTCAAAGAACGGCGACAAAAAAGAATACTGGCCGCGCTGAACCAGGAAGGCTCAGTCGACATCAACGAGCTGACGCGGATCATGCCGGAGGTTTCGCGAGTTACGTTGCGCCGCGACATCGCTGATCTGGCCGATGCGGGTGCACTCAAGCGCACGCATGGCGGCGCTGTCTTGAGTGACGAGCAGCGCCTGCAAGCCAACGCGACTGGCCCCAATCTGGTGGCGATCGACAGCGTTCAGACCAACATCGACGTCTTGGACGCGATCATTCTGCCCCCGATTGAAGGACGCGGCGGGGCGGCGCTCCGGCGCCAGATCATCCGACGTGACATGCCCTTCCTGGCAGAATCCTCAGCCCAGGAAGGCGGTGTTTATCTCGGACCCAGCAATCACGTTGCCGGGCACGAACTGGGCGCGCTCGCTGGTTCCGGTGCCACCGGTGACCATTTGACCGTGTTGGTGGTCTGCCAACCCGAACTTGCCAACACGCGAGCACGCACCGAGGGCTTCCTGGAAGGTTTCCGGTCGACATTTGCTGGTGAGATCACGGTCCTCCGGGTCAATGGCAAAGGAAACTACAAAGCTTCCTATCGTGTTGCCAGTGACGCTCTGAACGCCAATGAGCATGCGACCATTGCATTTGGCGTTAACGATCATACCGCGCTCGGCGTTTTGAATGCGGCCGACAAACTCGGTCGGACTTTGGATGTCTATGCCTGTGGCGGTGAACACCCCGATTTTGTCGGCCGGCTTGCCGATAACGGAGCGCTCAAGGCAGTCGCGGCCTTCTTCCCGACCATTGTGGGAGAATATGCCGTCGATCTTATCGCCCACGCGTTGCGCGGCAACGGCTTGCCAGGCGAAGCGCTAACGCCCCACGAGCTGATCACCAAAGACAGTCTTCGAGATTTCTACACCATCAGCGATGGCCATTGGGTCTTGCGGCCTGATCACCGCAAACAGATTGCAGATGTTCCTTTGCGGCCAGTGCTTGCTGGCAAGGTCAAGGGACGTGTCGGCTTTATGCCGCACTACCCGGCACATGACTGGTACCGTTCGATGATCCAGTCCATGAAAACGCGCTGCGCGGAGCACGGGCTGGAATTGTTGGTGGAGCCGCCACATCAAGGTATCGCCGCGGAGGTATCGCGGTTGCGGCGACTGGTGGCGGCCGCAGCGTTGGAGCGGATCAAGGCTGATCAGACGATCGTCCTTGGAGAGGGGGAAACCACCCTCAAGCTTGCCGAGCATTTACGCATACGCTCCTTCGATGCTCCATCGAGCCTCCGGGGCGTGACGGTGATTACCAACTCGCTCGACATTCTCGCCAAGCTTGAAGGCGCCCCCAACCTCAAAGTGATTTTGACGGGCGGCGAGTATCAAGCCGCCGATCGATGCCTGGTTGGCCCCAGTCTCGGCGCTTTGTTTGAGCGCATGCGCGCCGATCTGGCGTTTCTTTCTGTGAGTGGCGTTTCTCCGGACTTTGGCATTTCAAATGTCGATGAGCGGTTGGCGCTCGCAGCATCGCGGTTCGTCCAGGCATCCAAGCGAACCATTGCCTTGGCAGATCACACACTGATCGGCGCGGACGCCAATCACCGCATCGCCCCTGTGGGCGCCCTCGATGAACTGATTACCGACGACGGCGCGCTTCCGAGCGACCGACAAAGGCTGCACGCCGTCGGCGTGGAGGTCTCAATTGCCGATGAACCAGGCGACGAGACCTCAGATCAAAGCGGGTCCGAAGTCCCGCAATCACAAACCGCCTAACGGCACCAACACCCAACTGTCTTAGGGAGGAACCTATGAGACATTCACTGATCGCAACGCTTGCTGCCGGCACCATGTTGGCAACCGGCGCAGCCCACGCCCAGGAAGTTACCCTGCAGTTCTGGGACAACCAGCAAACAGAATCTGGCTTGTCGCAGTTTCAGCAGGCGGCCGTGGACCGCTTCATGGAAGAGAACCCCGACATCACTATTGAAGTGACCACCATTCCTTATCCTGAATACCAACAGCGACTGCTGACGGCCGTTCAGGGCGGCAACGCGCCTGACATTGCAACGCTCGATCAAATCTGGGTCGGCGCCTTCGCCCAGGCCGGTGCTGTTGCCAACCTCGCCGACAGCGCTGCCGCCTCAGGTCTCTCGCGCGACCAGTTCTTCGGTGGCGCCTGGGACTCCGCCGTCTTCAATGATGGTCTTTATGGCATCCCGTTCAACGTCGATGTCTGGCAGTTCTCCTTCTACAATCAGGACCTTCTGGATGGTGCTGGCATCGATCCAGCATCGCTGACAACGTTCGAGGGTCTGCGCGCTGCTGCTGAAGCTCTCTCCGGCGATGGGCAGTTCGGCGTCGGATTGTTTGGCCACCGCGGTGAAGACACCGTGGTTGTCGTCAACTCCTTCATCTTCTCCAATGGCGGTTCGGTTCTGCATGCGGATGGCTCCTGCGCTCTCAACGAAGCGCCAGCTGTTGAAGCCATGGAGTATCTTCAGGACCTCGCCCAGTTTGCGCCCGAAGGCATCCTCAACGCCAATTCCGGCAACATGCGCGAGCTCTTCCTGAACGGTTCGCTGGCGATCGAGTTCTGGCCAGCGCTTGAGCAGCCGACCCTTCAGGCGTCCGATATCAACTGGGGCTTCGTGAACGGCACAGCGCCGGAAGGCATGACAGCAGTCGGCACCTTTGGCGGCTGGAACCTGGCCGTTTTTGAAAGCTCGGAGAACCAGGAAGCAGCCTGGAAGTTCATCGAGTTCATGGTCCGTGAGGACGTGAACGGCGATGTGGTCGACCTGATCCCGGCCAACATAGCAGCCGCTGAGGCTTTCCTCGCCGAAAACCGCGAAGGCCCTGAGGCGATCATGGAGCATTTGGGCAACGCTCAGGCCCGTCCTTTGTCGGCACGCTATCTGGAAGTCGCCGACATCCAGATGACGCTCTTCCAGGACATGTTCTCCGGTGCCAATGTTCAGGAAGCAGCAGACGCGGCCTGCACCGATATCGACGCCCTGAACTGATCCGGCTTTAATCCGGTCCCCCCAAAGAACGTTCATGGGTCGCGTCCGGCATTGCCATGGCGCGGCCCGTCACCACCTTCTGATTGTTGGACTTCAACTCCATGGCCAAACGCGCCGACCGCTGGCTGATATGGGCCTTCCTGGCTCCGACACTCCTTCTCTTGGGGGTGTTTCTCTACTACCCGATGGTCGGCACGGTCGTGGAGAGCTTCTACGACACATCCTTCATCAGCCCTGAGCCACGCTTTGTCGGCTGGGCAGTCTATGAGAAAATGCTGTCGAGCCGCGACTTCTCTCAAATCGTCTGGAACTCCGTCGCTTGGACGCTGGGCGTCGTGCTCCTTCAAAACGTGCTCGGCTTCTTTGTAGCCCTCCTGCTCAACCAGGGACTGCCGGCGCAGGGCGCGCTTCGCGCCATCGTCATGCTGCCGTTCGTTCTACCCGGCGTCGTCGCCGCAATCCTCTGGCGGTTCATGTACGACCCTCAGCTTGGGCTGGTGAACTCACTGCTCATCCAGATTGGGATCATGGACGACAGCGCCGCCTGGCTCGCCTCATCTGACACAGCGATGATGGCGGTCATCTTTGTTGCCGTCTGGAAGGGCTTCCCGTTCTCGATGCTGATTTATCTGGCGGCGCTTCAGAATGTTGACCGCAGCCAGATCGAGGCCGCGACAATCGATGGCGCTGGCCCGGTGCGGCGGCTTGTTGATGTGACGCTGCCGGCGATCAAGGACGTTGTCGTCGTCAACATCGTCCTCACGCTCATTCTCACCTTCAACTACTTCGACATCGTCTGGGTGCTGACGCGCGGCGGCCCACAAAACGCCACACACATCTTCCCAACCCAGATCTTCGAGACAGGCTTTGGACAGTTCCGCTTTGGCGAAGCCTCAGCCTACGGCGTCTTCTCTATCCTGGTCCTCGCTGTCCTGGTGGCGATCTACGTCATCGTCCAGCGAACGGCTGCCAATCGGAGGGCGACGGCATGAAGCAGGACGCTAAGACCCGCGCCCTGCTGATCGCCTTCCAGATCCTGGTCGCGCTGTTCGTGCTCTTACCGTTCTTTTGGATGGTTTCCGTCAGCCTCAAGCCGACGACCGAGCCCTTCGCGATCCCCGCTCGTTTGTGGCCCGATAGCCCGACTCTGGAAAATTATGTCACCGCCTTCCGGCCGGAGTTCCGCACCTACTTCCTGAACTCGCTGATCGTGTCTGGTTCATCTGTGGTGATCACCGTCACCCTTGGCCTCCTGGCAGCCTACAGCTTCAGCCGCGCCCAGCTGTTGATCATTACCGCGCTCATGAGCCTCGTCGTGCTTGCGCAGATGTTCCCACATGCGGCGATCATCATCCCGATCTACAAGATGATGCGCGCGGCAGACCTTCTGAACACCTACTGGTCGCTCATCATCGCCTATGTGTCGGTCACGCTGCCGGTCGCGGTATGGATGCTGCGCGGTTTCCTTTTGAAGCTGCCGGTCTCGCTTGAAGAAGCTGCCGCGATTGATGGCGCCGGGCCGCTGCGCATCTTCTTTGATGTCGTGGTCCCACTCGCGCGGCCGGGCATCATCGCAACAGCTGTCTATGTCCTGATCGTCACCTGGCAGGAGTTCCTCTTTGCCCTCTCCTTCACATCCACGCGGGAAATGCGAACGCTGCCGGTGGGCCTCAACGATTTCATCGGCCAGTATGGCATCCGGTACGGTGAGTTGATGGCCTCGTCGGTCATGGTGTCTCTGCCGGTCATCGCGGTCTTCTTTTTCTTGCAACGCTATTTTGTCGCCGGGCTGACTGCTGGCGCGGTGAAAGGCTGATCCATGGCCCTGTTAGACGTCTCCGACCTTCATCCCGGTGTCAGGCAACTCCTCTTCAACCGCCCAGACAAACTGAACGCCCTGTCGACCGAACTGATGGCCGAGTTCGACACAGCGATTGACGACGCAGCCAACGACCCGGACGTGCGCGTCATCGTGTTGCGGGGCGCAGGCGGCAAAGCCTTCGTCGCTGGCGCTGACATCGCTGAATATCAGGGCGACAAGCGGCCCGAGTTCATTGCCTACCAGATGAACTCACGTCGCCTGTTCGACAAACTTGAACGCCTGCCCAAGCCAGTCATCGGCGCCGTCGATGGCTTCGCGCTGGGCGGCGGGTTCGAGATTGCCCTTTGCTGCGACATCCTTCTGGTGTCAACCGAAGCCCAACTGGGCCTTCCTGAAGGCAGGTTGGGCCTATCTCCAGGCGGTGGCGGAACGCAGAGGTTCACTCGTGCGGTTGGCAAGTTTGCCGCCAGCGATCTCATGCTGGCCGGTTGGCGCATGAGCGGCCAGCGAACCTACGAGCTTGGGCTGGCGGCTGAAGTGGTGGCACCGGAGGCGCTAAGCGACGCTGTTCTGAAGCGCGCTCGTGCCTGCCTGAAAATTGCCCCGCTCGCCCAGGCAGAGATGAAGCGGCTGATCCGCGAAGGGCACGACGCGCCATCGGAAACCGCTAAAAGCTATGAGCAGGAAGTGCTCTTCCGGCTCTACTCCACCGAAGACGGTCAGGAGGGCATCAACGCCTTTCTCGACAAACGAGAACCCGAATTCAAAGGGCGGTAACGCATGGAATTTGAAGGAAAAACCGCCATCGTTACCGGGGCCGCCATGGGAATCGGCAAGGCCTGTGCCGACACGTTGGCCGCCCAGGGTGCCAAGGTCGTTCTGGCGGATATCGATGCCGACGCCGGCCAACAGGCGGCCGATGCGCTGGGCGATGCGGCGCGTTTCATCAAGACCGATGTGCGCAGCATGGACGACATGCACGCCATGGCGGCGCTTGCCGTGCAAGCCTTTGGCGGCATCGACATCCTCGTCAACAACGCAGCGCGCGCCTTGGGAGGCGTCGTCGATGAGATCGACGAAGAAGACTGGCAGAACGTCATCGACACAAACCTGTCGAGCGTCTGGCGTGGCATGCGTGTCTGCGTGCCGGAGATGCGCCAACGCGGTGGCGGGGCCGTGGTGAACATGTCGTCCGTTCAGGGTCTCATCGGCTTCAAAGGCTGGCCGGCCTATGCCGCCGCCAAAGGCGGCATCAACGCCCTCACCAAACAATCGGCCGTTGACCTTGCACCAGACGGTATCCGCGTGAACGCTGTTGCACCGGGCACGATCATGACACCGCTCAACCAGAAGCTTTTCGACGATATGGATGACCCGTCAGAGCTCATCGAGACCTGGAACAAGGCGCACCCGATCGGCCGGTTCGGGGAGGCCCAAGAGGTCGCAGACCTTGTGGCCTACCTAGCGAGCGACAAGGCGAGCTTCATCACTGGCGAGATCATCCGCGTGGATGGTGGCCTTGCGGTGCGCGGAGAATAAAGATGGCGACCGTTGAACTTCAAAATCTCGGCAAGACCTTCGGCGAATTCACCGCCCTGGAAAGCCTCGACCTCGCCATCGATGATGGCGAATTTCTGGTGCTTTTGGGTCCGTCCGGCTGCGGGAAATCGACGACCATGCGCATGGTTGCAGGACTTGAGGAGCCAACCCAGGGCGACATTCTGATCGGCGGTGAGCGGGTGAACGACAAGCCGGCGCGCGACCGCGATCTCGCGATGGTTTTCCAGAACTACGCTCTCTATCCCCATATGACGGTGGGCGAGAACATCGGCTATCCGCTCAAAATCGCCGGCCTCAGCAAATCGGACCGACAGGAGCGCGTGCGTGCTGCTGCCGCCAAGGTGGAGATGGATCAGCTTCTGACGCGTCGTCCGGCAGAGCTATCTGGTGGTCAACGCCAACGCGTAGCGCTCGCCCGGGCCATTGTCAGGACCCCCCGCCTTTTCCTGATGGATGAACCACTCTCCAATCTGGATGCCAAGCTGCGCACCGTTATGCGCGCCGAACTGAAGCACCTGCAGAAAGAGCTGGCGACCACCACCATCTATGTGACCCACGATCAGGTTGAGGCGATGACGCTCGCCGACCGTATCGTGATCCTCAACGATGCCTGCATCCAGCAGGTTGGAACGCCGGCGGAGATATACGCCCGCCCGGCCAACACCTTCGTTGCCGGGTTCATTGGCTCACCGCCCATGAATCTGATCCGAGGTATCTTGAAAGGCGGTACCTTCACGCATTCAGGGGGCACCCTCCAACTCAATGGCCCGGACGGGGAGATGTACCTCGGCATCCGGCCAGAGGATGTGACGGTCGCAGGAGGGTCCAGCGACCTTCAGGGCACGGTCTACTCCAGCGAGCTTCTGGGTGACTCCACGCTTCTCAACGTCCATGTCGGCGAGGCACTTGTTGCTGCCAAGGTTGGTCCCGGCGACGGCCGTGTGATGGATAGCGAAATCACTCTAGGCATCAATCATGACAAGCTTCACCTGTTCGATGCCCACTCCGGCGAGCGGCTGGGCTGACAGCCGTGGCCGCGTTTGACTTCCATCGTGGACAGACACCGATCCTGCCCATCGAACGTGCATCGGTCTTGTTTGATGGAACTTTTTCCGAACCCAAACTGAGTCATCCCGAATGTGTGGCAGTGGGCCCCGATGGCTGGATTTGGGCCGGCAATCACGATGGCGACATTGTCCGCGTTGCACCCGATGGCAGCACAATGGAAAAGGTCGCTTCCACGGGCGGGTTCGCGCTCGGTCTCGCTTTTGACGGCGATCGAGCGCTCTTTGTCTGCGATCTGAAACATGCCGCCGTCTTCAGGCTGGATTTGGTAGCCAAGGCGCTCTCACGTTTCACCACGCCCGGCATCAAGATCCCCAACTTCCCGCTCGTTGATCGCGCGCGTGGCCAACTTTTCGTCTCCGACAGCCATGCCTCTGGGAAGCCGGGTCCCGGTATCTGGGCCTATGATCTTGAAACGGGCGATGGGCATCTTTGGTTCGACCAACAGCTGAACTTTGCCAACGGACTGGCCATGCGCCCAGGCGAGGACGCCCTTTATGTCTGTGAGACTTTTGCCACCTCGGTCACACGCATTACCATCGACGAAGATGGCACGGCGGGAGACGCGACAGGTTTTGCGACCGACCTTCCCGGCCTCCCCGACGGCATAGCCTTTGACCGCGATGGCAACATGGTGGTGGGGTGCTACGAGCCTTCAAGGCTCTTGCGGATCAGTCCCGACGGGACGCAGACCGATCTGCTCTTGGAGGATGTCACCGCCCACACGCTCTGCCATCCCACCAACATCGCTTTTGATGGCGACATCCTCTACACCGCCAATCTCGGCCGCTGGCATTTGACAAAGATTGCCATGGACTTCGGCGCGCCGCCGCTGTGGAGAGTCGTCAGATGACCTTTCGCGGCCTTACCTGGGATCATCCACGCGGATATGACGCGCTTGCCGAATCAGCCCGCCGCGTGAACCAAGGGCGTGCCACGCCTTTGATCACTTGGGACAAGCAGCCGTTGGAAGGCTTTGAGTCCGCGCCGGTCGCTGACCTTGCCGCCCGCTACGATCTTCTGGTTCTCGACCATCCCCATATCGGCGAAGCCGTTGCTAGCGATTGCCTCCATCCGCTGGAAGACCTCTTCTCAAGCACTCAGATTGCCGAATGGAAGGCGCAGAGCGTTGGACCGTCTCTGGCTTCCTATGCCTGGGAAGGCAAAACCTGGGCCCTGCCACTCGATGTCGCCACCCAGGTGATGGCCAGAAGGGCCGACAAGGTCGCAACACCGCCCGACAGATGGGAGGCTGTCCTGGACATTGCGGCTTACGTACCGGTCGCCCAATCACTGGCCGGTCCGCATGCGGTTCTGACCCTTTTCTCCATAGTCGCTGGCATGGGCGGCACTGTCGGCGAGGAAATCCTGCTTCCAGGCGAGGAAGCCGAAGAAGCGCTGACGACGATGCATCGCCTCTATGCATTTCGCCCTAAATTCAGCGAAAGGCTAAACCCCATTGCCCTGTCTGAAGCGATGGTTGGTGGCGACATCGCGCTCGTCCCGCTCCTGTTTGGCTATGTGAACTATGCGCAGACCGGCATGGCTGGCCAATTGAGCTTCAGCGACACGATTGGCGTCAGCACACCGGGGACGGGTGGCGTCATCGGCGGCACGGGGGTCGGGTTTGCCAAGCACAGCACGCCGAGCCCAGATCTCCTGGATCATATCGTCTGGCTGATGCGGCCAGACACCCAGCGCCAATTCATCCCCTCGTTCGGCGGCCAACCCTCGGCGCGGGCGGCCTGGCAGGACGACGACGTCAATGAGGCCTGGGGCGGCTTCTATCAGGGATGCCTTGCAACAGCGGAGAACGCGCTGCTGCGGCCCCGGTTTGATGGCTACATCGCCTTCCAGGCCCAGGCCTCAGAGCGGCTGCGACACGCCCTTGAAGCACAGGAAAACGAAAACCCCACGCTGGCAGCGCTCCGCCAGCTGTGGCGAGACGCGCGAGCAAATGCCCGCTCGCCGCTTCAAAGCTCCTAGGACAATTCTATGACCGACAAAGCCCTCTCCCACATCAAAATTCTGGACTTCTCCCACCTGCTCCAGGGCCCCTTTGCGACGCAGATGCTCGCTGATGCGGGGGCCGACGTGATCAAGATCGAGCGTCCAGGTTCCGGTGACATGTTTCGGTCGCTCACGTTTCGCAACAAGTGGGTCGGCGGTTCGGAAAGCCCCAATTTCCTCGCCTGGAACCGCAACAAGCGCTCGCTTGCCCTGAACCTGAAATCGCCTGAGGCCCATGCCGTCATCATGAAGCTGGCTGAAACGGCAGACGTCGTGGTGCAGAACTTCCGCCCCGGCGTTATGGCGCGTCTGGGCTATGGCTATGAGCACTTCAAATCCGTCAATCCGCGCATCGTCTACTGCTCCGGTTCCGGCTATGGCGAAGACGGGCCCTATGTGAACAGACCGGGCCAGGACATGCTCGTTCAAGGCCTCACGGGTATCATGGCGGCAACCGGCCAGGCCGACCAACCACCAACGCCGGTCGGTGCCGGTTTCTCCGACCAGATCGGCGCGATGAATATGGTCTATGGCATCCTCACCGCCCTCCTTTGGCGCGAGAAATCGGGCAAGGGCCAAGAGGTGAAGATCAACCTGCTCGCAGGTATGCTCGCGCATCAGAACCAGGAAATGGTGATGGCGATGAATTTCGGCGAAGATTTTGAGCGCCCAAATTCGGGCATCGGTCACCCAGGCATGGACGCACCCTTCGGCACCTACCCAACCAAGGATGGCTGGGTGACGATTGCCATGAGCCCCTTCAATACGCTGGTCGGTGTGCTGGGCAATGACGATCTGCTCGCCTATGACGACCCCGAGAGCTTGTTTGCCAAGCGCGACGAGGTCTGGCGCAAGATCGCCGTTGAAACCGCAAAATGGAGCACGGCCGACCTAATGGAGGCGATGCTCGGCGTCGACATCTGGTGTGGCGAGGTCAAAAGCCACTTGGAAGCGGCAGAGGATGAGCAGGTCCGGCATCTGGGTCTCATCCAGAGCTATGAACACCCAAAAGCGGGATCCGTGAAGACGGTTGGACCGTCAGTTAGGTTCAGCGAAACACCAGCTTCGATCGAACGGCCAGCGCCCATGATTGGAGAGCACACACGCGATGTTCTTCGTGAGGCCGGTTACACCGACTCCGATATCGATGGACTGATCGAAGCAGGCGCCGCTGCTTAGGTCGATCTCGGATTGCCAAACACAGACTTGGTGCAAGTAAACTAGGTTTGGTCCGACAATGGACGAACCTTGAACGGCAGCTTGCAGCGGAAGCTAGCGTTGCACACGGGCGATCGGAGCGCCCGAGCCCCGGACGATTCAAAGACTAGAGGCGTAAGATCAACTTCTAACGTCAGAACAGAGTCAGCGGCATCGTCGGCGGCGGATATGTATGTTTTCCCTTGAAAGGCAACTATGATGCAGAATTCGGCATTGCCCCAAAGGTTTGAAACATAGCCCGGCATCCAACCGCCAGGCCCGTAGACCAGGCCAAGACCTTCCTGCGTGTAGATGGCGAAACCGCTGGCGCAGCGAATATGTCGTGAATCCGGGTCAACGGCGAAACCATCGATAAGGCGTTCCAGATAATTTACCTGGAGAGCCTCAGTTGTACTTCTGTTGTTACAGAACCGATGCTCCTGTGTGACCGCAACGTGACCTCATTTGGCCGTGATGCTCACGATTTCCAGAGCATTTTCGGCCATTGAAACCAAAGGGTCTCCGGTTTCTCGCATCACGTTCATCAATTCGCGGTGAAGCAACTGAACCGTCGTTGAGGCATCCGCTTGCAATGCCAAGTTGTTCATCTCGAACGGATCGAATTCTAGGTTGAACAGTTCAGGACCGTTGCCGAGGTGCCAGATGAGTTTATGGCCATCCTTCTGGATCATGCGCCAGGGCTCTGTGCCCATCCAATCGCCGAGCGGCCTGTGCAGAGCAAACAAGGCACGATCCTCAAGGACGGTATTGTCTCCGCGGGCTTCAGCACCGAGATCCTCGCCGCGCCAATTGGGATGACGTGGTAGATTGCACAGGCTGGCAAGCGTCGGCGCCACGTCGATGAGACTCACCGGCAAATGGCTGCGTAGTCCAGACTGCAAGTGTTCCGGCCACCGAATGATTAGCGGAATGCGGATCGATTCCTCATAGGCCACCATCTTGTGCCACAAGCCGTGGGCACCGAGGTTTTCTCCATGGTCGGACAGGTAAATCACGATGGTGGATTCGAGGACGCCTTGTGTTTCAAGCTCAGCAAGGATCCGGCCGAGCTGGTCGTCGATCAGTGACGTAAACCCCCAATAGACCGCATAGCTCTTGCGCCAGGCATCGAAATCCGTGCCGTGGTCCAGGAACAGCTTTCGATAGTAGCTGGTTCTATTAACCTCAGGCTCATGATCTAGCGGGCCAAAGTTGGGTGGTTCTTCGACCAAGGCCGGGTCATACATGGAGAAGTACGGTTCCGGGATCACGAACGGAGGATGCGGACCGTTGAAGGAACAGACCTGGAAAAATGGCCGATCACGATCCCGCATGCGCAAGTGCTCAATGGCAATGTCTGCGATGTAGGCGTCATTCGTGGTCTCGGGCGGCATATCCAGCGGCAGGGCCACCGGCGTGGACATAGAGGGCGTCCGATGGGTGCGCACGCGCGCATCGTTAAAGGTCCAGCCATCTACGAGGCCCTGATCTGCACACCAGGCCGAGTAGAAAGCCGTTGAGTCACCAGCAAAGTGGTCGGTGAAGCGCCCGATATTGTCTTGGCCGAGATGCCATTTGCCAGCGTAGCTGACCTTGTAGCCACCGGCGCGAAATGTATCGAGAAGCTGACACTCGACCAGAGAGCCGGTCGTGTTATCCATCATGTCATTTTCATGCGGATAACGTCCGGTGAAGAGCGCCGCTCGGGACGGTAGGCACAAGGGGCATGGCGTCATGGCGCGTTCAAAACTGACGCCCTCGGTGGCAAGTCGATCCATGTGTGGGGTCTGGCACAAGGTCTTGCCGAGATAGCCCAGCGTGTCGAACCGTTGTTGATCTGACATCACGAGCATAACATTGGGGCGGTTGGCTGCTTGGTGATCAGACATGGGTTTTCGTCGGGGCAAGGAATTCTGGGATATGTCGCTCGGCGGCTTTGACGATACTGCGAACCTCACGGTCGCTTGCGCCCTCGAAAGGCCAGAGAAGCCTTGGCGTGATTGATGCCCATCCACCGGCCGCGGCCATGGCCTTGTCACAGGCAAAGCCAGGTAATCCGCGGTCTAAAAGGGGTGTGATGGCTTCCTGGATGAAAAGGGCGACACGGACCTCCAGGTCGGCGGCCATGTCGGGCGAGAGCTTGGCCCAACGAACAGCCCCTTCAGGAGACAGGCAAGCCATGTTGGAGTAGCTGCCATGGGCGCCCTGCGCCGTGCCGCTGTGATAGTGGTGACCGGGGATAAAAACTGACAGGCGATCAAAAACTGGCGCCATTGCGGCGTACCAGGCGCTGTTTCCCCCACCACACTTCAGACCCGCTAGCGCGGGCACCTGCTCGGCGAGGGCCACCAAGGATTGTGCATCTAGGAGCGTTTTCGCCTGGGGTGGATTGTAGAGCAACAGCGGAATTCCACGCGCGGCGTCGGCACACCGTTCAAGAAACCGCCGCGCAGTCTCAAGATCGACCGGCGTCCAGTCGGGAAGCGTAACCTGGATAGCGTCCGGGTTCAGTCGAGCGGCAATGCCAATACGCACTAGGCTGCCCGGTGCAAGTGGATGCGACGCGCCGATCTGGAACGGCAGTTCGCAATTCGTCGCGGCTTGTGCAAGGGCCGTCGATGTCACTTCAAATTGGCTGTCGGAAAGCGCGTGAAACTCCGACGCCGTTCCGCCAATATAGACGCCCTGGCAACCAGCAGCCGCGAAGGCCGTGGTTTGCTCTTGGATACCCTGAAGGTCGATCCCGCCGGTCTGATCAATGCGTAGAAGCGTTGTTGCCCAAACGCCCCGGAACAGAATGGATCGCCTCGTGCCAGGCAAGGCTAGTTCGCTTGCGGCGCGTCTTTGCGCGTCAAAAGATGGGTTCGCATTGCTTCAGCCGCTGCCGGTGGATCGCCACTTTTGACAGCGTTGAGAATGGCCTCGTGCTGCGCAATCACCCGGGCATGGATACTCTCCAGCCCTGGGCCGTGCTCAGGGTTGTAAAGTCCCCACTCAATGAGGGCGCCGTGCAAGGCGTTGGCGACCGAGTTTTGTTGGGTTGCCATCAGACAATGGTGAAAGGCCTGATCAGCGTCGCGGAAGGCTTTTGCGTCGCCTTTTGCTGAACGGCAGGCGGCAAGAGCCTCTTCAAGTGCCTCAAGGTCCTCCGAGCTGCATGCCCGCGCTGCCTCCATTGCGGCAAAGGTCTCAAGTGTGACTCGCAGATCGTAGAATTCGGACCGGCGCGAGGAGTCGGCGAGCATCGCTTGCACCATGTCGGCGATCGCCTCCATGGCTCCCTTTGGCGTTGGTTCGAGAACGATGGGCGCAACGCCTCGCTTCAAACGAACGAAGCCTTTGCGTTCGAGCATCAAAAGCGCCTCTTTAACGGAGGGCCGTCCGACATCGAACATCTCCATCAAGGTGCGCTCCGACGGCAGTTTGCTACCAGCGGCAAACTCTCCCGTACGGATGGCGTTCAGGATCGCTTCCTCGATCTGTTCGCTCAAGCGAACACGCCCCAAAGATGTGTCCATGGTTCCTCCCTCTCAGCCCATCGCGGTAGGTCGCGTTTGACCCTGCGATAGGCCAGAAGGTGGCAAAAGGTCCATGGCTGTGTCGAGCGTGCGACGCTGATCATCTGAGAGCGGATGGAATGGCGATCGGCATGGGCCCATAGCCAGACCTGCCCGCCCAAGCATGTATTTCAACCCTGGAATGACGCTGGTTGATACCAAGGCATCGATCAACCGATTGGCTTCCATTTGGTGTTGCTGCGCTTGCTTAGTATCGCCCCTCTCCAAAGCAGCCGCCAGGGCAAGAATCCTGGACGCTTGGAGATTGTAGCTTGAGCCAATGCCCCCATCGGCACCCATGGTGAGGCCGGCGACCAGCGTTTCGTCGAAGCCATGCAAGAGTGCTGCGTCGGGCCGAAGGTTCCGCAACTGTTCAAACGCATAAAGATCGGAACAGGTGTTTTTGACACCGACAACCTGCGGGATGTCCAGAAGATTCCCCAGATCGTCGACTGACCATCGCACGCCGGACAAAGCCGGAAAGTTGTAGATCAGGAATGGCAAGTCGGTTTGCCTCGCGAGCCAATGGTAATGGTCTGCGATTTCACGAATGGTGTACTGATAATAGAAAGGCGGCACGGCCGATATCGCATGGTAGCCGGCATCAGCGGCCGTGCGCGCCAAGTGCGCCGATACAGCCGGATTGAGGTCGCCAACATGGGCGATCAAGACACCGCGACCCTCCGCGGATTCCGCCGTCAACTTGAGCAGTTGTGCGCGCTCTTCCGTCGACATGAGGAAGGCTTCGCCCGTGCTGCCGCCGACATAAAGACCGGCCAGACCAGCCCCTAAATTGCGCTCAACGAGGCCACCAAGCACATCGGCCGCAATTGTCTTTCGATCTGAGGAGAAGGGCGTTGGGATCGCGGCAAAGAAACCGTGTAGGCTGACCATGTGTAAACCTAACATTATGTTTTTATGAAACTTTTTCAAAGTGGCATGTTATGTTGACAACATGCTATTATGATATGTAAAATCAGTCAATAATATCAATAAGTCGGTTTTTGCCCGGGAGGAAACAATGAAAACGACAGCAACTTTGACGGCGTTGACCGCCTTGGCGTTTGGTCTGGCAACCACGGGATCGCTTGCGCAAGAGCTCAAATTCTCAACCACTGGCAGCGGGAGCGACCCCGACGTTGTCGCGATGCAGGTCTGGGAAGAATACATCGAAGCCAACTCCGATCTTGAGGTCGAAGTCTTTGACAGCGCATCTCTGGTTGAGCAGGGCAGACAAGGGCAGGCCTTAGCGCGCGGAACCGTAGATGCCGCTTACATGTCGCCGGCTTGGTTTACAGATGCCGCACCCCAGTGGGAGATTTTCGCAACGCCCTATCTGCTGAGCGGGCCGGGCCACATTTGTGCGGTGCGCCAAAGTGACATCTGGGACCAGATGGTTGCAGAACTGCGTGACGCCATGGACATCGTGGTTCTCGATGCTGCTTATCAAGGCACACGCACATTGAACCTACGCGAACAGATGGATGTTATGACGCCCGACGACCTTGCTGGCGTGTCTCTTCGCGTGGTGCCGTCGCCCTCCAACATCTTGATGGGCGAAGGGATGGGGGCTCAGCCGACGCCTGTTCCGTTCTCGGAGCTTTATCTGGCGCTTCAAACAGGCACCGTCGATGCGCAGGAAAACCCGCTGACACTGATCCATTCACGACGCTTTTACGAAGTGACAGAGCAAATCGTAACGACCAACCATAAGGCGCTTATCCAGTTCCCGACCTTCTCAGCACGGTCCTGGGATCGATTGACAGAAGAGCAACGCCAGGTGGTTTCCGAGGGTGCGGCCGCAGCCATGGCGTCCTACTCCCAAAACGTGATCGATCAAGAAGCCTCCTTGCGGGAGCAGTTGCAAGCGGAAGGCATTGTCTTCACCGATCCTGATCGCGACTCCTTCCGCACTGCGGTTCAGCAAGCGTTCCTGGAGAGCGAGCTCGCCGAGGCATGGGAAGAAGGCATGTTTGCACGTATCGCCAACTTGGAAATCCCCGCCGAGTGTCAGTAACCGGCCATTGACCGCTCGAGCCAAAGCCGCACACGATTGGTGCCGGCTCGGGTATTCAACACTCCCCCCCGATTTTTCTAGCCGTTTGTTGTCCATAGGGCGGGACGTAGAAACGTGAAAGGCGGTGGCTGTGACGGGCGAACTCAAAACAACGGCTCGAAACACCGCCGTTATTCAACGGTTCAAAGCGCTTGCCGCTCTTATGTCGGCAGCCATGTTTGCCGCCCTTTTCCTAACCTTCGTCGCCCAAGTCTTCTGGCGCTATGTGCTGCGCGATCCGCTTGTTTGGACGCTAGAGGTTGCCGGAATTTTGTTCGTGGTCGTCAGCCTGTTCACGGCCGCCACACAGATGGCGGTCCGCGATCACGTGGCCTTGGACCTTGTCGTTGCCGCGTTGCCAAAGACGGTTTCGAAGCTTTTGCGCAGCCTGTCCTTGCTGGTCTTTGCGGTCGTCATGTTTCTTTCGGTTCCCGATACAGTTCGCGTCCTGGAGTGGATGTATGGAGAGCGGACCTTCGCCCTGCGCCTCAACCTCGGGCATCTCTTCGTGCTCATGATCGCGTTCGTTCTGATCTATGCGGCACGAGCTGTCTGGGAGGCATGGATGCTCTGGCGCGGAAGTGAGACCACAGGCGGCTCGTGATGCTGGAGCCACTTCACTGGGCCGCCTTGTTCTTCGGCTTTCAGATTCTGCTTGGCCTGCCGATCGGCATGGTGCTGATCTCAACGGTCGTGGTGTGGTCACTCGCCGCTGGGGCGGATGCCAGTCTGATGGCCGAGCGAGTTATCTTTGCCTCCGTTGAGAACATCATTGTCATTGCCATCCCGCTTTTCATCTTCACCGCCAAGGTGATGGATCATGGTGGGATCTCAAAACGGCTGCTTGATTTCTGCCTTGCTCTTGTTGGGCACAGACCAGGCGGTCTGGCACAGGTCAACATCGTTTCGTCGATCATCTTTTCCGGCATGAGTGGCGATGCCACTTCCGATGCATCCGGAATCGGCCAAGTGCTGATCAAGATGATGCGCGACGAGGGTCGATACCCTCCGGCTTACGCCGCTGCGGTCACTGTCGCCTCATCCTCGATCGGGCCGATCATTCCGCCCTCGATCCCAATGCTCGTCTATGCCTTTTTCGCAGAGGTCTCGATAGGCGCACTGTTCTTGGCGGGCATATTGCCGGGCCTTCTAATGGGTGTCGCTATGATGATGTTGGTTGCCGCCCAAGCTCGGCGGCGAGGATTCCCCGTCGAAAAACGGTTGGCCGGCGGCGCGATGTTGGCTGCTACGATTGGCGCCATCGGTCCACTCTTAATGCCGGTGATTTTGCTTGGCGGAATTTACTCTGGCGTGTTCACGCCGACCGAGGCGGCGGCCGTCGCCGGATCCTATGCCGTACTGCTCTCAGTTTTCTTGTACCGACAATCATCCTGGGGAGCGCTCTATTGCGCGCTTGTCGAAAGCGCGCGCCAGTCTGGCATGGTCTTTCTGCTTATCGGCGGTGGTTTTGCGTTGAACTATGTGTTCACCGTTGAGCGCGTCACGGACACGATCACGGCCTTTATCCTCGGCCTTGAGATCACCCAGTTGCAGCTACTTTTTGTGGTGCACGCCGCATTCATTGCAATGGGCATGTTCCTTACAAAAGCGCCCATGATGTACGTGGTCGTACCGGCACTGCTTCCGGGCCTCTCGGCGGCTGGGGTCGATCTGGTTCATTTCGGTGTCATCATCACGCTTAACATGATGGTCTCTATGATCACTCCACCGATGGGGCTCATGGTGTTCATTGTCGGCGGGCTAGCGAAGATTCCGATCGGCCCAATCTTCCGCGAAAGCGTTCCGTTCATGATCACGCTATATGCTGTCATGATCCTCATTACAGTGTTTCCGCAGTTGGTTCTGTGGCTCCCTGAACTTGCAGGGTAAGCGCCATGTCGATCCGCAATGTTTTGCTCATTGGCGTTGATCAGATGCGCTCAGATGTGGCCGGGCCGAACAAAAAGGCGCCGGCACTAACTCCTTCTCTTGACCAGCTGTACGAGGAAAGTGCGTCCTTTACGCGGGCTTATTCCTCCTGCCCGTTATGCTCGCCAGCTCGGGCGTCCATGTTCACAGGCGACTACGCATTTCGGCACGGCATGGGTACCAATTGCGACATGTATCATAGCCTTGCTACTGAGCTTCCTGACCCGTCCCGCCTTCTCCATTACTGCTTTCAGCGGTCGGGCTTTCGCACCGGATTCATCGGTAAATGGCATATAGGGACGACCAAAGGACCTGCTGCTTTTGGTTTTGACGGTATGGATCTAGCTGGCTACGGCAACGTAGCCCTGTCGCCAGGCTTTCTTGCCTATCTCGAAGCAGAACGCCTGCACTATTCGGTCGAGCCGACCTTGTTCTTGAACCCGGATGGGCAAACAATGCTTGCCGGCGACTGGAAAGGCTCGGTTGCATCCACTCCCTCTCACTACCTCACCAATCGCACCATGGAATTGCTGGCTGACTATGCTGAGGCCGACACTCCATTCTTTGCCACTGTGCAATATTGGGACCCACACCAGCCACATTTGGTCGCTGACGAATTCCGCGGTGTCACGGACCGCAACGCTATCGAAGCCTGGCCCAACTTTTCCGACGACCTTACCGGGAAACCCCGCCGCTTGGCGCGAGAACGCGATGATTTTTATCGTCTCCACCCACGTACCGACGCCGAATTGGTCGCCTATATCGGACACTATTGCGACCACATGGCGATGCTCGACTATGAGATCGGGCGCCTGCTCAGCTGGTTGGAAGCCAACGGCCTGGCGGACACAACGCTGGTGGTCTTCACGTCCGACCACGGAGACATGACTGGTGCACATGGAGGTCTCATTGACAAAGGCCTGCTCTATGAGGAGGCCATCCGCATCCCGCTGCTATTTCGTCACCGAAGTGTCGAAGCAGGGGCGCGGACCCAACTAGCATCGAACATGGATATCCTGCCGACCGCGCTTGATCTTGTGGGGCTGCCAGTGCCAGACCGTCACGGGATCAGTTTGAAAGGCGCACTTGCCGAGCCCGAGCAAAGCGGTCGTGATTCCTTTCTCGTCGAGTATCACGGCTTGCGTTTTCTCTATTCGCAGCGAGCCCTGGTCTTCGACAATGGTGAGAAGCTCATTTTCACTCCTGGCGATGATGACGAATTCTATGACCTGAACGCTGACCCCGGTGAACTCAACAACCTTGCTGACCAAAATAATGCGGCCGCGATGCTGGATGCGTGTCGCGAAAGCATGATTGCGGAGACGGCGCGACTCAACGACCCGCTACGGGACTGTGTCGCAAAATTCAATGGGCGATGGCGTACCGGTTCGGGGCAGTTCGATGCAACAGAGGTACCCTGAGGTTCAGCAGTCAAATCATCGCTTGAGTTTGGCAATCACACTGTTGGCCCAATAGAGCTGCTAAACGACCGTCACCGGCCCTCGGTGGGCAATGAGGTCGGTGAATTGGCCGAAGGTCCAGTTGAGCATCATTGCGCGCTGGTCATCCGTTCTCGCAGTTAGGGTCTCGCATTGCTTGGCGGCGATTTGGTCAGTCATTCAGAACCCTTATCTCGATGGTCCTTCCGTCGGAACACCAGAAAGACTGGACCATGCGAGTTAGGCTTGCAGGACTGGGTTTCAGTTTCTTACCGAACTTCAAATGGCGTGAAGGAAGGTTGTAAATCTGTGGTTCCGATGGTGCCGTTGCCGGCGTCAAACGCCGATCGGATCGTGTTTCCGGCAACGTCCTCAAGGTTGGGTTCAGCCACAAGTTGATAAGTGCCAACCGACCATGGTTGCTGCGGTGTGAGCGTCCACATGGTGCCATCACTTACGATGCTGCCACGCACTGCTTCACCGGACATGTCTTCAATCCAAAGCAAACGCTGCACCGTGGCTTGGTCCATCACCCGGTCAAAACTTACAAAAAAGGGCTCTCGCGTGCCTGGTTGCGGCGGAACAATAGACCAAAGCGAGGGATCAATGGCGGTTATCTGTGGCGAAGAGACAGAAAAATGAGCGGAGACATCCTCACCCAAAGGCTGCCCTGAGGCGCTGGCCATATCGCCTGCAACAACCAGCCGGTAGTCGTTGCCTTCTACGAGCGGTGGTCCGCCTTGCAGGTTGGGACCGACACCTTGCTTGATGCGCCCCGGATCCAACAACAAGGTCAAACGACGTTGTTCGGCATCCCAGAGCTCTGTTGCCAGGTTCAGGAATGGACTTTCGACAGGCGTTCCGTCGGCGAACTGAAGGCTCACATGGTCACGGACCTGCCCTGCCGCCATGGGTTCGGAGAAGGTCAGGTAGAACCGCAGAGTATTCTCCGGAACGAACCGGTGGCTGGGTGAGAAGGCGGTTAGCCTTGGAATGACCACCTCTTCCGTCACTGTCGCGAAGTTGCTCTCAAAGATGATTTCGTCATTGGCCGACAAAGCCAAGCGGTAGGTCTCACCTTGGCTCAAGGAAAAACGCGGCTGGACGTGTAGTTCACCGTTTTCAGCGCTCGAGGAAACCAGCATGCCGCGTTGGCTTTCCGCGCCTTGCAGCTGAAGGATCACCATGCCGACGTCGTTTTCAAAGGCCTCTAGTGTTGAAGCCTCCAATTCGGTCACGATGAAGATGCCGCGATCTTCATCAAACACGACCAGCGGCTCCGCATTGGCCGCCAAAGGAAGCGATGCCATGACAGCGATAACCAGACTGAGAGATGTGAGTGCGACAGCGGTTGGCCGCCGCACGCCACGTTGGAGAACGCTCATCAGTTGTAGCTCAGGGGCGGCGCGGATTTGTAGCCAAACGGGTCAGGCCCATCGGCCCAGTTCATCTCGACGATGTGGTCGGCACGGTCAAAGAAGAACGGAAGCGGCAGCGTGTGCAGCTGAATGTTGCGGGGATCTTCAGGGCTACGACGCACCACGACCGCCCACTGATCGTCGATCGTGTCGAGGTGCAAGGTGCCACTTAGCGGCATAGGATATTGCGTAACCCCGGCAACAGAGAACACCGGCTGAACGCCCTCACCTTGCGGCATGGCCTCGGCAGTGGCGATAGCATCCACAGGCAGAGTTACAGCACTGCGGTTTGTGTTGGTGACAATGAAGTTGCTCGTCTGATCCCAGCCGTTCACATAAGGAACGATGTCGATAGGAGTGTTTCCAAAGCCCATCTCACCGATCATCGTGCCTTGCACTTCAGCGCCGTGCTGAAGCTCCGCCAAGGGAATGCGCACGATTGGCGTACACGCATAGACAGCCACCAGTGTTGGCTCACCATTCAGCTCGGTGATTGTCTGCGTAATGATCGGCGCACGGGTTTCGTACTGGGCGTGAACGGCATGCCAAATTTCGATCGACGAGACACTGATTTCGTCCGTGAACGGGTATGCCATACGGCGAAGCTTTGAGCTGAATTCTTCGTTGGAAACACCGGCAACAAAAAGCTCGCCATCATAATAGTCGATGTCTGTGATCGCCAGCGTGTTCAAAGGCTGACCAAACTCCAGAGTTTCTTCGGTCGGCACCGGCCCAACGCTCATCTCTGAATGTTCAGCGGCGGAAAGGTCCAAGAGCTCAAGCACACCGTTGTTCACCTTAAAGAGCACCGGCTCGGCATCTGGGCCCAGACCGCGATGAACGGACAAAACAATCTGTCCAGAGGGTTTGTGGACCGCCATATCGTTGATTGTCACCTGATCGGCCGGCACGCCCAACATGGCCGCAAGTTCGTGATCGAGGCCGTTGAAAATGGTTCGCCCTTCGAAGGTCTGCGCACGACCCAGCTGATAGCTGGACTGGTCGTCAAACCCTGCATTGCCAAAATCAAAGGCTCGGACAACGCCCGCACGACCATCGCCGACGAACAGCACATTACCGTCGTCAAAGGCCAATGCGCCGGCCGATTGTATGTCCACCATATCCGCGTGAGCTACGGCGGTAAGGCTTAGCGTCGCGGCGCTCGCCAAGAGCATAAGCTTCCTCAATGTCATTGTGTTCTCCGATTTGAGACTTGATCGCAGACAGGCTAACAGTTGCACTAAGGGCAACTAGATTGAAAAATTCGGCCTTCACGGTCGAAGAATGAGAACGCCTTGGGCCAACTTGAAGACTTTCGCTTTTTCATTGCCATTGTTCAGAGCGATGGCATCTCAAAAGCTGCCGCCAAGCTCGGTATCGCCAAATCGGCCATCAGCCGGCGGTTGCGGCTCCTGGAAGAGCGCTATGGGGCGCAGCTCATCAACCGCAGGCCCGGGCACTTCGAGGTGACTGAGACCGGTCAGCAGCTCTACCAGCGGGCCGTTGAGATCGTCGGTAGCGCAGATGAGATCGAAGCGGATTTCGCACAGACAGCGCTCAGCGCAGCTGGTCCCTTATCAGTCTCTGTGCCCGACGATTTCGGTCGCGCTTTTCTCACGCCAATGCTGCTGGATTTTCGGGCCGAGCATCGGGAAATCCAGCTTAATGTCGACTTTGATAACCGACATGCCGACCTCGTCACCGAGAGTTACGATCTGGCGATCAGGTTGACCAATGAGCCACCGGATTTTCTCATTGCCACGCATCTGGGTCACTGGTGCCACAGCCTCTATGCGTCGCCGGATTACGTTGAGGATCATGGCAACCCGCAGTCGCTGGATGGTTTGAGCGACCATCCGCTGCTCTTTCATGGCGGTAGCAGACGCGCTGTTTGGGATTTCGAGGTGAAGGGCGGAACCCGTTCTTTCACCTTCCAGCCATCGTTTTCCTCCAACAGCGGGGCCTTCCTGCTCCAGGCGGCACTCGCCGGTGAGGGTATCGCACGGTTGCCGGACTTTTTGGCAGCGCCAAAGATCGCTGGCGGCGAATTGGTTGAGGTCCTTGGCGATGTCAAAATTGCGACCCGCGGCATCTACTTGCTCCGCACACCCGAGCGCAGAATGAATCGGCGCGTGCGGTTGTTTGCCGAAGCTGTCCAAAACACCTGTGCTGCCAACTTCGGCCAGTAGATGGATGATCGCCTTGACGTCTTGGCGTTGGGACAACAATGGCACAGCCCCGCATAACAAGATGAAATGCAAGGTATTCGCCAAAACCCCGGCGACTGCCGCGTAAGCAGCGAAGGCATTTGTCTAGCACACGGCGTGCCTAACTCCAGCCACCAGTGACAGCAACAATCCAAAAGCTTCACAGTTAGTGCCAGTCGCAGAGGCCCCGACCTGAATCAAAAAAATCACAATGATTGTTTTGCCCAGTTCGATGCGACATCCAACTTGGAAGCTCGCGCTTAGGCTGGCAGCACCTTTGCCTTCTGTTCACCGAGGCCTTCAATTCCCAGCGCGATAACCTCGCCCCCCTTCAAGTAGCGTGGGGGCGTTTGGCCCATGCCCACACCAGGAGGGGTTCCTGTGGAGATAACATCGCCCGGCTGCAAGCTCATGAAACGGCTGCAATAGGCAACGAGATAAGGCACCTTGAAAATCAGGGTCGATGTGTTGCCGTTCTGCTGGCGCTTCCCATCGACATCCAGCCACATGGATAAGTTGTCGACATCGGTCACCTCATCCGTGGTCACCAGCCATGGTCCGATCGGACCAAACGTGTCGCACCCTTTGCCTTTGTCCCATGTGCCAGAGCGCTCCAGTTGAAACTCGCGCTCTGAGACGTCGTTGATCACGCAAAAGCCCACGACATGATCCATCGCGTCAGCTTCATCGATGTAAGCGCCTGGCTCACCGATCACCACGCCCAGCTCAACCTCCCAATCGGTCTTGCTGCTGTCGCGGGGGATCTGGATCGGGTCGTTCGGCCCACAAATGGCCGAGGTCCATTTGTTGAAAACAATGGGCTCCTCAGGGATCGGCATCCCGGCCTCTTCTGCATGATCTGCATAGTTCAGACCAATGCAGATAAACTTACCTGTGCCATGAACACATGGCCCAAGCCTTAGACCGTCCTGCGGCATTCCTTCCACCTCTGGAAGAGTATCGACATCCAGGGCCCGTAGGCGCTCGATCTTGTCGCGGCTCAATGCATCGCCGGCAATGTCTGTGACGATCTCCGAAAGGTCACGGACCCGTCCGGAGTGGTCCAACAGACCGGGCTTTTCAGCTCCGGGCGGCCCGTAGCGCACAAGTTTCATAATGTTTCCTGTCCAAGGAGGGCTAGGTCGATGTGATATCGGAATGCGTCATGAGCATTTCCGAGCGGGGGGTCTGATCGCCCTGGATGCCCGAGATCGCCTGAATAAGGTTTTCTTCGGTCACCTCATCGGACGTGAAAGTCCGCATGATATTGCCGTTGTACATGGCGATGATGCGATCAGACACATGGAGAATTTCGGGCATCTCCGACGAGATGACGATCACAGCGTAGCCATGCGCGGCCAGCTCGCGGATGAGATTGTGGATCTCAGCCTTGGAGCCCACATCAATGCCTCGCGTCGGCTCATCCACGATCAGGACGCTGGGATGCATGGAAAGCCATTTCCCGATGACAATCTTTTGCTGGTTGCCACCTGATAGGTTGCCGACCAACTGCTTCCAGCCGGGCGTGCGAATATCGAGCCGATCGCGATACTGATCGAAGATCGCGACTTCCGACCCTTCGGCAACAAAGGGCCCTGCGGTCAGATCGTCGATCTGCGGCAATGTCATGTTGTCCCGACAGTTCATGCCAAGCACGAGACCTTGCGCTTTCCGATCCTCAGGTACGAGCGAAATGCCGCGCGCAATTGCATCTGCCGAGGATCGGATGCTCGTCTCTTTTCCCTCCAGAAGGATCATGCCCTGCGTCGGCTCCCGCAATCCAAACAGCGTTTCGGCTATCTCGGTGCGGCCAGCGCCAACAAGGCCATAGAAGCCAACCACCTCGCCGCGTCGAACTTCAAAGCTGACATCCTTGTAAAGGTTGCCGCAGCTTAACCCGCGCACCTCAATGGCAGTGTCGCCCACCTCATGGTGTGTCTCGTTGCGGCTGAGATCCAGCTTCCGCCCGATCATGAGTTGTGTAACGTCTTCGTCGCTGGTTTCACTGGTTGTCAGCGTGCCGCGAAACTGGCCGTCTCGCAGAACGCTGATCCTGTCGGTCATCTTAAAGATCTCTTCCATGCGATGAGAGATGTAGATGATGCCGACGGCGTGCGCCTTCAGATCATCGATCACGTCAAACAGCACCACCTTCTCGGCATCGGTGAGCGATGCAGTGGGTTCGTCAAAGATGACCGCCTTGGCATCAACGGTTAGCGCACGCGCGATCTCGACCATTTGCTGGTTGGCGATCGACAAATCGCCAACCTTGGTGCGGGCATCGAACCTGACGCTTAGCTTTTTCAAAATGGCGTCGGTTTGCGTGAAGAGCGTTGGCCAATCGACACGGTTGAAGCTCTTGCGGGGTAGTTCGCCGAGCCAAATGTTTTCCGCGACACTCAGTTCGGCGGCCAAACTCAACTCTTGGTGTATGAAGACGATACCTTTGGACTTGGCTTCCAACGGTGAGGCCATCACGACGGGTTGGTCGCCAACGATAATCTGACCCTCGTCTGGCTGATGGATACCACCCAGAACCTTCATCAAGGTGGACTTGCCGGCGCCATTTTCGCCCATGAGTGCATGGACTTCGCCAGGCAAAACGGAAAAGGACACATCATCCAATGCGCGAACACCGGGGAAGGTTTTGACGATTCGATCAAGGCTGAGTGCTGGTCGTACATCGGTCATGTGCGCAACGTCTGCCTGGTTCGGACGTTGAGCTGACGGTCCAAGAACAAAACGGCTATCAAGATGAGGCCTATCACAAGGTTGACCGTTTCGGTATCGGCACCAATGTGCCCAAGTCCCTTGCGCAGGAGTTGGATTGCAATGACGCCTCCCAGCGTTGCTATGATGGACCCAGATCCTCCGGTCAGTTTGGTGCCGCCTAGAACGACCGCCGTAATGGCCCATAGCTCGAACAGAGCACCATCATTGGGGTTCACCGAACCAGTTTCAGAGTAAAAGACAACCGCAGACAAAGCCGCCAGGAAGCCGACAATCATGAAGTTGATCATGATATGCGGACCAACACGAATGCCTGCATTCACGGCCGCTTCGCGGTTGTCTCCGATGGCGTAGGCGTTGCGGCCATGAACGGTGCGCGTCATCACCAGCCAGAGAACGATGGTGACGGCGAGCAAGAACCAGGATGCCGTGTGAAGCCCGAGAAACTGTGCCTCGGCAAAATCGACCAGCGTCCAGTTCAGATGGCTTGTCGGCTGCTCGCCATTGTACATGAAGACCAGACCACGATAGCCAAGCATTGCGCCCAATGTGACGATGAAGGCATCGACGCCCGTCTTCCAAACCAGCAGACCGTTGATCGCGCCAAGAGCGACACCGGTCAAAAGCGCAAGCATCCAGGCGAATGGAATAACGGCGTTTCCGAGCCCGCCAAAAATGGGCCAGGTCATTGCATCCAACATGACAATGGCCGCCAAGGCGAAGGTAGCGCCCACCGAAAGGTCGATGTTGCCGTTGATCATGACGATGGTCATGCCAATGGCGATGATACCGATCGGCGCGGACTGTTTGAGCAACAACAGCATGTTGTCGAAGTCCATGAACGCCTTGTCGGTGACGGCGAAAAACTCTCCAGCAATTGAGAAAAAGATCAACTCAAGGACGACGAAGGCCCAGATGGCTCCGCGTTTGAGCGCCGTCGAGAATATGTCCGGTCTCATGACTTGGCCCTCACGCGATCGGCGACCAAAGCTTGCCGCGCTTGGCGGCGATATCGAGCCAAACCGCAAGAATGATGATCACCCAGGTGACGATAAACTGGACGTAGAACTGCAGGCCCATCAGCAGCAGGCCATTTTGGATAAAACCCAAAATGAGAACGCCGATAACTGTTTTGAAGACTGTTCCAGAACCGCCCAGCAGTGATGCTCCGCCCAAAATGACGGCGGCCAGAACTTCAAGTTCCAAGCCCTGCCCAACGGTGTTTTGGCTGCCCATCGAGCGGCTAGCTTGGATGAGTCCAGCCGTCGCGACACAAAATGCCGAGAGTAGATAGCAAAGGAAAACAATGCGGGCTCGGCGAATGCCTGAAAAGGTTGCGGCAACCCCGTTTCCGCCTACCGCGTAAACTTTTCGACCAAACGGTGTCTTTGCCAGGATGATTCCCAGGACCGCAGCGAGCAACGCAAACATGAGAATTGGGACTGGAATCCCAAGAGCCGTCCCCTGCCCAAAAACTGAGAACCAGGTTCCCTCTTTGTCGGCAATATCCATGTTCTGGCCGCCGGAATAGGTCAGAGTCAGCCCATGAATGGCTGACAACATACCCAGCGTCACAATCAAGGAATTTAGCCTTAGATAGCCGACCAGAAAACCGATAAAGGCACCCAGGCACAGTGTCATTGCGAACATGGACGGGATGGCAAGTTCCGGCCCGATCTTGTCATGAAGATCCAAGACCACAATCGTTGAGAAGGACATCATCGATCCAACGGACAGATCGAGATTGCCGCTGATCACGACAAAGGTGACGCCCAATGCCATAACGCCCAAAATGGCTGATGAACGCACCACACCCATGAGGTTGTCTGGGTCGAGAAAACGCGCATTGCCGAGCGCAAAGGCAATCATGAAGAGCACAAAGGCAATCAGAATGCCTTGCCGGGCAAGGATGCTGCCAATCTGTTCTTTGCTTACGTTGGGCATCAATTTCTTCTTCGCTCGTCAAGACAGTGCGTTTGGGCTAAGGCCCATTCAAACCAGTGTCATCCCACCATCAATCATAACAATTTGCCCCGTCATGTAGTCGCTGTCAGGTGACGCCAAGAATGTGGTTGTCCCAGTAATGTCCTGGGGGGTCGCAACACGCCCTTTGAGGATATTCGCGGAGAACTCTTCCATCGCCTGTCCTGGGCGCTCGGAGGCCCCAATTGCCATCAGGTCCTTATCAACCTGTTCCCACATTTCTGTAGCGACGACACCTGGCGCAAAGCCAGTGACGGTGATGTTGTGTTTGGCCAGATCGCGTGCCGCTGATTGGGTAAGTGAAACGACCCCCCATTTCGAGGCACAGTACGGCGCCACATTGTCGAACCCCTGTCGGCTCGCAATCGAAGCTGTGTTGATGATCTTCCCAAAACTGCCTTGCCGGATGAACTGCTTAGCCGCTTCCTGGATGCCGATAAGGCAACCCAAAACATTCACGGAGATAATGAAATTGAAGTTCTCCTCGGTGATATCGAGGAAGTTCATGGGCTTGTTCACACCCGCATTGTTGAACACCACATCGATCGAGCCAAAAACAGATGCCGCATGCTTGATCATCGCCTGAACCTGCACCCGATCGGTAACGTCCACCGCAGCAAAGGTTACGATCTGATCGGAGCCATTCAGCTTGGCGGTGTGTTCATGCGCCAGTTGCGCCACCGGTTTGGGGTTGATGTCGGCAAAACAGACATTAGCGCCCTCGGCCAATAGGGCCTCACCGATCGCTCGCCCAATGCCCTGCCCTGCCCCCGTGACAAGGCACGAGCGTCCAGTAAGACGGCCCATTTTCCGTCCCCATTCTCTTTATCATTCGAAGGAGCCGAGCGCGTAATCGCGCTCGGCAAAGGGCTGGACTTAAAAGACCGGGCGCGTGAAATCGCCCATGTTGTCCTGCGTGATCTTCGGCGTGTCGAAGTAATTCAGGAAAGGCACATCTTGCCCATTCAGAACGTCGAGCGCCGTCGCCAAAGCCGCTTCGGCGTCATCGACTGGAGACTGATATATCGAGCCCCAGTACTCGCCACGGCCCATTGCGTCATATCCGACGGCAAAGTTTGTGGCACCCACAAATGTGATGCCTTCGCGACCGGCCGACAAGGCGGCATTCAATGCGCCAACGCCCATATTGTCGTCGCCTGAATAGACGCCATCAATGTCGTCGTACTTGACGAGGAAGGCCTCCATCACCTGCTGCGACTTCTCGCGGTTCCAGTCGCCAGGCTGGCTTTCCACCAAGCTAACGTTCGGGCAAACCTGTGGCAGACGATCTTCAAAGCCCTGCGCCCGCTCAATTGCGGTGGTGTATCCAGGCTGACCGGTGATCTGCACAATCTGCGCTTCATTTTCAATGCCAAGAGCGGTGAAGCGTTCACACATGATTTCAGCAGATCGCGCACCCTGCGTGATGTTGTCCGGGCCGGAGAATGACCGAACGAAATCAAAGCCGTCCTCGGCAATATTGGAGTTGGTCACGATTACCGGGATGTCGGCCTGGTGGGCCCGGCGCACGGCAGGGATAACCGCCTCACCGTTGGTCGGCCAGATGATGATGGCATCAACTTCCTGCTGGATGAGATCTTCCATCTGAGCAATTTGGCGTGCGACATCACCACCCGCGTCCAGCACCACAACATTGACATCGGCGTTGGCTTCGGCAGCGGCAATGAAGGCTTGCTCATAGGTGGTCTGGTAGCTGTCGACACCCACATTGTTCTGCGTGATGCCGATAGTGAACGTTTCAGCTGTGGCCACGCCTGCAAAGGCAGAAACGGTCAATGCTGTTGAGGCAGCCAGTGCGTACCGGAATTTCATAAGATTTCCTCCCGAGTTTCCCAGATCATTGTTTCCAAATCATTTTTGTTCAATTGCCGCCATTTTCCAGCGACGGGATGTCATCCTTTTTCGTCAAATGACTGCCGGAAGTATGCCGAAACCGATTGGGGTGGCCTGTAGCAAAAACATCCATTCTGAATTTCATAATATCCATTTTGGATATTTTTCCGATATATCGAGCTTTTCATATTGGACATTTTTTGGAGGCGCACTGTGGGCAACAAACCAAAGTCGCAAGGAAAGTTAGGAAAAGCCGCGAAATCCGAAATGAAGCGGCGCCGGGAAAAAAGCAAAAAAGATGCCCACGGGCCATCCATGAGCCTTACCGAAACCTCTTTGGGATCAAACCCGGCCATCCAGGCCGCCACCAGCGACACGCTGAGCATGTTGTCCTTCCTGGACGACTTTGGTGACGAGCTTGAGGGCAGCATGGATCTGGTGGCACCCAACCCCTATCTGCGCATGGAGCTTCACCTTCTGCGCGGTCACTTCGAAGCGAAAACTGTTACAGCGTCATCGCTCGTTGGAGCCAGCCGTGTACCCTACGCCACGGCGACACGTCGTTTGAAGGAAATGATCGAAGCCGGCCTGATCGATCAGAGACCACGAACACGAAGTGGGCGGAGCTTTTCCCTCCATCCAAGTCAAAAGCTCCTGTCCCGATGGGTTCAACTCTCTGGGCGGATACGCCGACTTGCAGAAGCTCAGTTTGGAAATCCATCGCCCGACCGGCACTCCGACGATTATTTCTATGGCGGCTCCTACATGGCCGCCCAAACGGTTCCGCCGCTTCAGGTTCTGCCAGAGCCCTTGAAACTGACGGGTGGCTTGCGGGTGCTGGCGCATGGCGACCCCACGTTCATGGTTATGGACAATCTGAAGCGGCAGTTTGAACAGGTCATTGGGACCCAGATTCACCAAAGAGCCTTTTCCATAGACAGGCTGCGCGAAGAGGCCATTCGCAATGCTGATCGCAAGTCGAGCCGCTACGATATCGTTGCCGTCGATCTGCCTTGGGTTGGCGAGTTTGCTAGCAACGGGATTCTTACGCCGCTGGACAAGGTCATGGATGTTGACCGCCTCGACCCGGCCGACCTGCATACGGCAGGATGGAAAGGCGCACACTGGGGCGGAAGAGCCTATGGAGTGCCTGCTCAAACCACGCCAGAACTTCTGTTTTACCGAAAGGATCGCCTGGCAGAGGCCGGCCTGGAACCCCCAACGACGACAAGCAGCCTGATCAAGGCAGCAAAGGCGCTTCATACTCCCCGCCAAGGTCGATACGGCATCGCTTGGAACGCTGCTCGCGGCACGGCCCTAGGGCATACCTTCTTGATGACACTAGCGGATTTCGGACAGCCGGTCTTGGACCTGGCTGAAATAGCTGGTGGCTTCGACACCGATAGGCTTGCGGACGGTAACTACCGGGTCACGATCGACACCGATGCCGGCTTGGCCGCGGCTGAGTTCCTCCTTGAATTGCTCTGCTACTCTCCCCCCGGAATACTATCGATGTCCTGGTACGAAAGGGTGCGACCCTACGCGTCCGGCGAGGTGGCGATGGCCTATGGCTACACGCTTCTTGCCCCCTATTTCGAGTTAGATCAGTCATCACCAGCATGCGGACAGACTGGCTATCTACCGCATCCGGTTGGCCCCGGCGCATCACCCATTGCACCAGTTGGCGGTTACGTCATGGGCATACCGGCCAACTTGCAGCCCGAACGCGTGCAACCGGCTGTCGAAGCTCTGCTGGTGTTCACATCGTCGGCCGCGCAAAAAACCTTCATCCAAAATGGCAGCCGAACCAACCCTCGTTACTCCGTAGGGTCGGATCCCGAGGTTCGCCGCTCCTCTCCGATTTTTGAAGCCATCGACGCCATGTCCTGGAGGGATGAACTGCAATTCTGGCCGCGCCCACCAGTGCCGGAAATTGGCGAGATCATCCAGATCTGCGGCGAGGAATTTCACGACATGCTGCGCGGCATCGTTAAACCGCGCGACGCCCTGCGCAAAGCACAAGCGCGCGCAGATGCGCTGCTGAATCACAAGCAACACAAACACTGACTGGGGAAGGATAATGCGATGGACGCCAATCGCCTGAACGGGAAGAATATACTGATCACTGGAGCTGCCCGCGGCATGGGCGCAGCCAATGCTGAAAGCTTCGCGGCCCAAGGCGCCAATGTCTGCATCGCGGACCTCGATATCGACGAAGCGCAAACAGTGGCGGGCCGGATCAATGATAGTGGAAACGGCAAAGCCAAGGCCGTTCAGATGGACGTCACCAGCCGCGAAGACAACGCCAATGCCGTTGCCGCCACGGTGGATGCGTTCGGCAGTATCAATGTGGGGCTGTTCAATGCGGGCCTCAACAAGCCCCGGTTCTTCATGGATATTGATGAAGACAATTGGGACATGATCATGAGCGTCAACACCAAAGCCATGTGGCTTGGTATGCAGGAGACAGCCCGCCAAATGATTGCGCAGGGCAAGCAGGACGAACCCTACAAGATCATCAATGTCGGCTCGATCGCCTCGCGCAAGCCTCTGGTCGATGTGACGGTCTATTGCACGTCCAAGTATGGCTGCCTTGCCCTCACCCATTGCGGCGCAGTGGCGCTGGCCGAGCACAACATCACCGTCAATGGCTATGCCCCCGGTGTTGTGGTGACGCCGCTTTGGGAGCAGCTTGACAAAGACCTTGTCGACATCGGCTTCAAGCAGCGCGAAGGCCAAGCTTACGAAGACATTGTAAGAGACGCCCTTCAGATAAAGCGCGTTTCCTACCCGGACGACATCACCGGCACAGCGTCGTTCCTGGCTTCATCTGACAGCGACTACATGACCGGTCAGATGATCCATATCGATGGCGGCTGGTGCATTCAGTAGCACCTGATCAAACCGACAATCCGACGAGTATTTTGGCAGTCCAGGCGGCTGTCGGGAGGACCCCTT
Source organism: Pseudomonadota bacterium (assembly GCA_038749715.1). Lineage (GTDB taxonomy): Bacteria > Pseudomonadota > Alphaproteobacteria > Rhizobiales > MH13 > MH13. Next base: position 372,945 of record JBCDHR010000003.1, on the reverse strand, counting down.
TATGTCACGCGCACTTATGCCCAACCTGCTAACGCCGCAAGATCTTGAGCCCAACTGGGAGTGGCGGGAGCGCCTTCCAGCTTGGGGCCATACCTCAGTCGACTTCGAACGCCGCATCGATCACGACCGGCTACGCCGCTATCGCCTGGCCCGCACGCGTCAAGCGCTCAAAACCTCCAATGCCGGTACGCTGTTGCTCTTCGACGTCAACAACATCCGCTACGTGTCGGCGACCAAGATCGGCGAGTGGGAACGGGACAAGATGTGCCGCTTCTGCCTGCTGACTGGCGATGACAGTCCCTACGTCTGGGATTTTGGCTCAGCGGCCATGCACCACAAGCGTTACTCAGATTGGTTGGAACCGGACCACTGCTTGGCTGGCGTGGTCGGCATGCGCGGGACGATCCCGCCAGAGTTTGGCTTAATGCGCAAATACGCCAAGGAAATCGCCCGCCTCATCAAAGAGGCCGGAATGGCGGACATGCCTGTCGGTGTTGATTATGCCGAAACAGCTATGTTCCACGCCCTGCAAGAAGAAGGGCTGCAGGTGGTGGACGGACAACAAATCATGTTGTCGGCCCGCGAGATAAAAAACTGGGATGAAATCCAACTTCTTACCCAGGCGGCCAGCATGGTCGATGGCGTCTATCACATGATCTATGAGGAGTTGAAACCGGGCGTTCGCGAGAACGATATCGTCGCGCTTTCCAACAAACTGCTCTACGAAATGGGTTCAGACGATGTTGAAGCGATCAACGCAATATCCGGTGAGCGTTGCAATCCGCATCCTCACAACTTCACCGACCGACTGTTCCGCCCCGGTGATCAGGCGTTTTTCGATATTTTGCAGTCCTACCAAGGCTATCGCACCTGCTACTACCGCACCTTCAATGTCGGCCGCGCGACGCCCGAGCAAAACGATGCTTATGTGAAAGCCCGCGAATGGATCGATGCGTCGATCGCGATGATCAAACCAGGGGTTACCACCGACAAGGTGGCTGAGGTCTGGCCAACGGCGCAATCGCTTGGCTTCCCCAGCGAGGATGCCGCCTTTGGTCTGCAATTTGGCCATGGGCTGGGTCTTGCCTTGCACGAGCGCCCCATCATCAGCCGGGCTGTCTCCCTTGATCATCCCATGGAAATTCAGACCGGCATGGTGTTCGCCCTTGAGACGTACTGCCCGGCAGCCGACGGATATTCCGCCGCTCGCATTGAAGAAGAGGTCGTTGTCACCGAGACCGGCTGTGAGGTGATCTCGCTGTTCCCTGCCGAAGAGCTACCCATCGCGAACCGGTACTGAAAATGATGGATCTTTTCAGTTTGGAAGGGCGCAAAGCCCTCGTCACCGGCGGTGCCACTGGTATTGGGCAAGCCATTGCGCTTGGTTTGGCAAAAGCCGGCGCGGACGTCGCGCTCACCTATCGAAGCCATGAGCCGTCTGAAACATTGAGCCTCATCGAAGCGGCGGGTGTCCAAGGGTTTGCCGTTCAAGCCGACTTTGCTGGCTTAAGCGCGGATACGGCGAACCAGATTGTCGAGCTTGCCAGCGCAAAGCTCGGCGGGCTTGATGTTTTGATCAACAATGCCGGCACCATTCATCGCGCCGACGCTGTCGACATGGCGATGGATGATTGGCGTCAGGTTCTGGATGTGAACCTGGATTCTGTCTGGCTGATGAGCCAGGCTGCCGGTCGTAAAATGGTTGCCCAGGGTTCAGGCAAGATCGTCATGGTTTCATCCGTCCTGGGCTCGCAAGGTGGCATGCGGGTGCCCGCTTATGCCTCCAGCAAGCATGCCATCATCGGCTTGACCCGCGCCCTTTGCAATGAGTGGGCATCGCACGGCGTCAACGTCAACGCGATCGCGCCCGGCTACACGGCCACAGACAACACCAAGGCTTTGCGCGAGGATCCTGAGCGATCCAAAGCGCTTCTTGATCGCATTCCGGCAGGCCGCTTCGCTGACCCAGACGAAATGGCCGGCGCTGCCGTCTTCCTCTCATCCGATGCCTCCAAGTACTGCCATGGCAGTGTGATCACGGTGGATGGCGGATGGCTGGCACGATGAGGCACACATCATGACCCAGCCATTGGAAGGCAAAACCGCACTTGTTACCGCAGCAGGTCAAGGGATTGGACGGGCATCCGCCATCGCCTTGGCAGCCCAAGGCGCTGTCGTGGTTGCGACGGACATCGACCTGACGCCCGTGGAAGAATTGGCGGACGAAATGCCGGGCATTACAGGCAAACAACTGGATGTCCTCAATGCAAGCGCAATCGAGGCCTTGGTTGTCGCGTCGCCGCACTTCAACGTGCTGGTCAATTGCGCTGGCTGGGTCCATGACGGCACCATTCTCGATTGCGGCCTGTCGGACTGGGACCGCTCTTTCAACATCAATGCCAGGGCGATGTTTGCCATCACCAAGGCCGTCCTGCCGGGCATGCTCGAGCAGGGCAACGGCTCTATCGTCAACATCGCATCCGTCGTTTCCAGCCTTAAGGGCGCACCACGGCGGTTCGCCTACGGTGCATCGAAAGCGGCGATTATCGGCATGACGAAAGCCATCGCCGTTGATTTCGTGAAAGACGGCATCCGGTGCAACGCGATTTGTCCCGGCACTGTTGAGAGCCCGTCGCTGCAAGATCGGCTTGCGGCAACCGGGGATTACGACAAGGCGTACAAGGCCTTCACCGAAAGGCAGCCCATGGGCCGGTTTGGAACGCCGGAAGAGATGGCTGACATGGTTTGTTATCTGGCAGGTGACACAGCCGGCTTTACGACTGGCCAGGCCTTCGCCCTTGATGGTGGTTGGTCGATCTAGTGTCCCTCAAGCGTGCGGCCTCCATTGATGACCTTCGGGCCCTGGCAAAACGGCGTATCCCTCGTTTTGCCTTCGATCTGGTTGATGGCGGCGCGGAGTCTGAGCGCAATCTGCGGCGGAACGTCGAAGCCTTTGAGGAGATTGAGCTGACGCCGCGCTACATGGTGGATGTCGCGGATATCGACACCCAAACGACATTGTTTGGACAGACCTTCGGCGCACCGTTTGGCGTTGCGCCGATTGGGATGCTCAACGCTTTTTGGCCGAATGCTGACATTGCTCTGGCAAGGCTCTGCAAACGCGAAAACATCCCCTATGTCGCCAGCTCAGCTTCATCAACGACATTGGAAAAACTGGCCGAAGAAGCCGATGGAAATGGTTGGTTCCAGCTTTACGTCTCCAGCAACGCGTCAGTAACCGACGACCTCGTATCACGCGCCCGCCAGGCAGGTTACAAAGTCATCATGGTCACGGCAGATGTACCGGCGGCCGGCAAACGCGACCGCGATATACGCAATCAGCTGAGCGTTCCCTTCCGATTGACCCCTGAGGTGCTGGTCCAGCTGACGGCCAATCCCCGCTGGACGATCGCCAGCCTGCGTTATGGCATGCCAAGCGTGGCGAACTATGCGAACCTGCTGCAAAGCGCGACATCTTATGCCGAGGTTCAAAAAACGCTCATCACGCCAAGCTTTACATGGGGCGATCTCAAGCGCTTGCGTGACGTTTGGAAGGGAACGCTCCTGGTGAAGGGTATCTTGCATCCGCAGGATGCTGATAAATGCGTAGAGCTGGGCTGCGACGGCATTGTGGTCTCAAACCATGGTGGTCGGCAGGTGGCTTTCGGACCGGCGACGGTGGAGGTATTGCCGTCCATCGTTGACGCTGTTGCTGGACGCTTGAAGATATTGCTCGACAGCGGCGTGCGGCGCGGAGCTGACATTATGCGTGCCAAAGCGCTTGGAGCCGACTTTGCCCTGGCGGGCAGAGCGTTCGCCTTTGGCGTAGGCGCGGGCGGCGAAGAGGGTGCCCAACGCGCTTTTGATGTATTGCAGTTGGAGTTGGTCCGAGCCTTGGGCCAACTGGGCGTAAGCTCTGTCAAAGACGTTACAAACGCGTCCCTTACGGTGACTTGAAACTGAAAAGAAGCCCAAGATGCCGCCACCGTGTTTGATGATTTTCCTCACCCTCGTCTTGTCACTGGAAGCAGGCATTCCGAAAGCGTCTAGCCAACGACATTGACCACAGAGCATATTCTGCACGGTGGCTTCAGATAGCGACGGCCAATATGCGCACCCAGCGTGCACGGCAGCGGCGGTTCCTTGGCGCTAGCACTGATCCACTGGGCCTCAGCTGTATCGAACTGCCTGCTATGAGCGCTTCGATGAAGCCTTCAGGCAGGTACTGTGCCTCGATATGGCTATGTTCTCCATCAACGCGACTTGGTAGTTCAAACATCCAACCCTATCGGTCGGCCGCAAGCGCCAATTTCTAGCTGAATCCATCATGCGAAAGAGCGAAACACGTCCCGTCAGGATCGTCTCCGATTGCCCACTGAGAGCAGTTCTCGTTGGCAGGCGAACCTCCGACCACCAGTCTCATCCAAACTAGGGGTGCGCTTGCGCATATTCCTCGCGCGCATCTTTGACGCCATCCATCTTCGCGTTGGCCCAGAAAACAAGTGGTTTGAGCAATTCCACCAACTCCTGACCCATAGGAGTCAGCTCATAAGAGACCGCCACTGGCGGACCTGGATTGACAGTGCGCGTCAGGAATCCGTCGCGCTCAAGACCTCTCAAGTTCTCGGTCAACACACGCTGGGTGACGTCACCAATCGTGCGCTTCAAAGCCCCAAACCGCATGGGGCCGTCCTCAAGTGCCAAAACGATGATGATCTGCCATTTGCCGGTGACTTTGGCGAGCACTGTCCGGATGGGGCAGAGCAGCTTCTCGGCTTCCGAGTTCACGCCGATCGGTAACATTTCTCAAACCTAGTTACTTTTGCATACCAAGAGCGCCTATCACGGCGACCCCACTCAACTCAAGCGGAACGATCGCCACCAGGTATGGTTGTCCAAACCTGGTTCCTTCAAGGTGCGTAATTGCGCCTAAGTGCAGAATAGATACTACTCTTTCGACTGAAACATCGAAAGGGTTCCTATCATGACACCACCAGAGTTGGTCGTCGCTCTGCTCACCGCAGTGTTTGTTGATTATGATGTTGAGGCTGCAAGAGCCGTCTTGGCGCCGGATTACATTCAGCATAACCCGTCCATCCCCACTGGCGCTGATGGCCTCTTGGGTCTGATACCGTTCGCCGAGCAGCAGGGCCTGGCGGTGACGACGCATCGCATCATCACTGATGGCGATCTTGTTGTCGCACACAACACGTTCGAAAATGCCGACGCCTTCGGCGCACCAACCCTTGTATCGTTCGACGTTTTTAGGGTCGAAGACGGCCTCTTGGCCGAGCACTGGGACAATCTCCAGGCGCCGCCGGAAACCACCGCATCCGGTCGATCGATGGTCGACGGCCCAACACAGGTTACCGATCGCGAGCTGACCGAGGTCAATCGGGCGGTGGTCCAAGGTTTCGTTGACGAGGTTTTTTTGCAGGGTCGGTTGGACAGGGCGTCCGAGTACGTCATTTCAGAACCCGGCGCCTATCTTCAACACAACCCACTCGTGCCCGACGGGCTGGAGTCCCTAGTCAGCGGCCTAACGCAACTTGCGGAGGCCGGGCAGGGTTTCACTTTCTCACAGGTCCACATGATCGCGGCGGAAGGCAACTTCGTTTTCACTATGACCGAAGGGGCTCGGGGCGGAACACCAACGGCCTTCTTTGATCTGTGGCGAGTCGAAAATGGCCTCATCGTCGAGCACTGGGACACGATCGAAACGATCCCGGCCGATATGGCTCACGACAACGGCAAATTCTAGCAAGACAACCCCTTAGCACCGGAGCATTCCATGAAACTGCTGCAAAAGATTCCGACATACTTTCTTCTGCTCGCAATCCCCTTACTGCCGTCCGTGGGAACTGCGACGGCCGGAGGTCACAGCGACACCGCTCAGATAACCGAACTTCTCAGAAGCTATGAGCGGCACGTAAACGAAGGGAATGCGCAGGGAGTGGGCGCCCTTTACACAGAAGACGCTGTATTTTTCCCAGACCGGTTCGAGCCCTTTGAAGGCGCCCAGGCGATAACGGACTTCTACACCTTCGCGTTCTCGGCCCTCTCCTTGGACCTAGAGTTTGCAATTGACCCAGACGATATCGTGGTTGCGGGCGATACGGCCTACGCGACGACAACCTCCACCGGCACGCGGTCGATAATCGAGGCAGATCAAACCGTGCCGGAGATCAATCGCGAGCTTTGGGTGTTTGAGAAGGTCGACGGCGATTGGATGATCGCAAGATACGCGTTCAACAAATCAGAGTGACACCAACAACGTAGTGATCGGGGATATTAAAAGCCCGGTCACCTCGTACCAGGCGCTTTACCCGAAGAGCCGGTTCTCAGCTGGAAGGAATAGTCCATGCAGCGCATTCTGGAGGATAAGGTCGCCTTGGTTACCAATGGTGGTCGGGGGATTGGCGCTGATGCCGTCGTCCGCGGTGTTCAAGCGTCGCGTGGTATTGTTCGAGCTATCGAGGCTGATGCTCGTGCGGGCTCTGCCAGCGCCGCAGCGGTCACAGATGTGATTGCCAAAGAGGGAAGCCTGAACATTGTGGTCTCCAATGCTGGAGCAAGCATCAGCAAACCCTCGGATTTCTCTAACACCTCGAGACTTGTTCACTGCCGGCCTTAGCGAACCTTCAAGCGACCTACAGGCCGCACCCTGCGACATCTAATCTGAACGCCGGCTAAGGGCTTCAAACCGACCGTCGGCATGCTTGGCGTTGGGCGCTAGTCGAGAGCACCTCACCGACTTGGAAGCCATGCCGTTAGGCCCATGGAACCATCGGCTTGGCGCTGGTTAGCGTCTCGATCGCGTAGACCGATGTAGACGCGGTGATGAAGAGGGTCTGGTTGCCGGGTCCGCCGAAGCAGAAATTTGTCGACTTTTCCGGTGTGGCGATTTTGCCCAGAAACGCGCCATCCGCTGAAAGTACATGGACGCCGCCAGGCCCGTTGCAAAAGATACGGCCATGCAGATCGACCTTCATGCCGTCCGGCACGCCCTCTCCCTCGCCAGAAATCGTCGCCCACACATCGCCGCCGATCAGCGCTCCATCGGCCTCGATATTGAACAATCGAATGGTGGGGCCCCAACTGTCGTTAACGAACAGCTTGGTTTCATCGTTGGAGAGGCAAAGGCCGTTGGGCTGTTTGAAATCATCGCAGACAAGGTGCAGAGTTTCGTCAGGGTCGAGACGAAACACGCCCTGAAAGGACAGCTCCTGGTCGCGTAAGACACCCAGATCCTCGCGAAGTCTGCCAAAGCCCGGATCGGTGAACCAGAGGCGACCTTTGCTATCGCAGATGACATCGTTCGGGGAGTTTAGCTCTTTGCCTTCATAGTGAGCGGCCAAAACCCGAACCCGCTTACCGCCATGATCGTGCACGACCAGGTGCGACGAGGCATGCTCGCAGGATACGACCCGCCCCTGCCTATCGAAGCAATTGCCATTGGCCTGGTTGGACGGACGACGGAAGGTTTGCAGGCCGTCAACTTCAAACCATGTGTACTGGATGCTTTCGGCGATATCGGAAAACAGCAGCCAGTGCTCATCGGGATGCCACAGTGCGCCTTCTGTAAAGGTGAACCCGGACGCGATCTGTCGAAGCTGGGTGCCGGTCGCAATGACGCCGTCGATGGGCTGCTGCAGTTCCATCAGGCTACTTTCTGATGTTGGCTTCGGCCAATCAAGTCGACGCCCATCTGCGCGGTCAGATCCATGTAGTCCAGGAGCACCCAGTTCTCCATGATCTTGCCGTCTTCACACCGATAGAAATCCATAACGCGCAATGTGAGTGGCCTGCCGTTGGCCTTGATGCCCAGATAGTCTCCCTGGAATGTCATGGTCATGGAAGGCCAACCGGAAATCGCGGCGTACTTGCCATCACCAATTCGGCAATAGTGGTTCCCTCCCTTCCGGTCAGGAAACGCCCGCAGAAATCCTTCGCGGTGATCGCGGACAAAGCCGTCCCACAGATAGTTTGAGCCGATCCCTCCTGGACCGTACCAGAGCATGTCTTCGTGCCAATATCCGTTCTCACCGGTTTGATTGGTTGAGGCAAAATTGGAAGGGTCGAACTTATGCAGATCAGCGAGCATGGCTTCGACGATATCCAGAGACGCCGCTCCGGCCTCGGCACCGCCAGATGGTAACACGCCATCATGGGAAGCCGGTCCTGGAAACAGTGTCTCAAGCCCGTAGGACGTTCCGAAGGGATTCAGTCCTGCCTGACGCATGAGGTCCGGCAGATCGAGAATGATACGAGCTTTTGTGATCAGCCCGTCGTCAACGCGATAGAACTCGCCCGAGCGCAATAGCGCCAGATGGCGTGATGGCGCGATACCCAGCAAGGATCCATCGAAATTGCCCAGATAATGCGTAACGCTCGCGGCCCAGTTGCCACCCTCTGAGCGCCTGTTTGCACCCCCTATGAAGATCTCATCGCGCCTTTGAACGCGGGTGAGGGCGTGGGCAAGCGGGAGCAGGAAACCATCTACAATTGCATCCGGGCCGACCAATTGATTGATCGGATGAGAGGCATCCCAAAGGCAGTCCTTTGACAGATGCTTGTGTGCCAACGCACGCATTTGCAGCTCCGGGAGCCGGATGATCTCTGCCAAAAATGATCGTGTCGATGCTCGAAAATCGGTCATTCGCGCTCCAAAAAATGAGCTTTTTGCATTTGTATGCAAAAAGCTCTTGCCATACTTAGCCGGCTGGTGAAAGCTCCGTCTTCATGCCCACCGAATGAGCTGAAATACGGTGGAAAATGAGGACCATATGGCCGAGATCGAGCTGCGGAAAGTTGGCAAGCGCTGGGGTTCTTTTGTTGGTGTCGACAATTTCGACCTCACCATCGCCGACCGTGAGTTTCTAGTTCTGTTAGGGCCGTCAGGGTGCGGCAAGACGACCACCATGCGGATGATCGCCGGGCTTGAAGAGGCGACGTCCGGCGACATCATGATCGGCGGGCGGCGGGTCAATGATCTTGATCCAAAGGACCGGGACATCTCGATGGTGTTCCAGAGCTATGCGCTCTACCCGAACATGAACGTCTACGAGAACATTCGTTTTCCTTTGAAGGTGCGCAAGGTTCCCCAGGACGAGCATGATGCGCGGGTGCGTAAAGCCAGCGCCATGGTGGAGCTGGATGCCTTCTTGCACCGCAAACCGTCCGAACTGTCTGGTGGTCAGCGTCAAAGGGTTGCGTTGGCACGGGCGATCGTCCGAGAGCCCAACGTGTTCCTGATGGATGAGCCGCTTTCGAACCTCGACGCGAAGTTGCGGGTTTCCACACGGGCCCAAATCAAAAATCTGAGCCACGAGTTAGCCGTGACGACCATCTACGTCACGCATGACCAGATCGAAGCCATGACGTTGGCGGACCGTGTTGTCGTGATGAAGCAAGGTGTGGTCCAGCAGGTTGGCACGCCGACCGAAATCTATGACCGCCCTGCCAACACATTTGTCGCCGGATTTATTGGCTCGCCGGCGATGAACTTGATGGAAGGCACGCTTACCGACGGTGTTTTTGAGGCCGAGCATGTTCGCATCCCCGGTCTGAAGGGGCCAGACGGCCCGGTCGTTGTCGGGTTTCGCGCAGAAGATGCTTCGGTTGTTGAGGCGGGGGAGATTTCCGCTGCGGTTTACACGGTCGAGTTGCTCGGCGATGCGACAATGATCGCTGTTCGTGCCGGAGGCGGTTTGGTTGCCGTGAAGGCCCACAAGGACTTTCGCACCGACATTGGTGCGCCGGCCAGCATCAAGGTAGCGCCTGAGATCTGTCATATCTTCGAGAAGGAGACCGGCGCCCGGATCAACTGAGGCCGGGCGAACGGTCGCTGAAGCTCATCATCAGAACGGAAAACAAAGGCCGAATGGCCCAACCAAAACAGGGGAAAATTCCGATGATTGTGAAACGAACCTTACTTGCCAGCGTGCTTTTGGCCGGAACAGCCTTGGGTACGACGCACCTAGCCGGGCCCGCGCACGCGGACTGCGCTTTTGAAAACACCGTACCGATTTCCTCGCTTTCGGCGGGGTTTGAAGCCTGGAAATCGGTGACCGATGCCATGGCTGAGTGCGGCAACTTTGAAGCTGAACTTGACCAAGAATTCCGTACCAAGCAGCCGTCAGCCTTTGCCGCTGATCCGTCGCTTTATCAGATTGGCGGCGTTGCGAACGGCACGATCACGCCACTTCTCAACGAGGGCACGATCCGTCCGCTGGACGACCTTGTTGATGCCTACGGCCAAAACCTTTCACCAAACCAACTGATCCGTATTGATGGTCAGGTCATGGCAATCGCCATGATGGTCAACACGCAACACCTGATGTACCGCCAAGATATCCTGGACGAGCTCGGGCTGGATGTTCCAACCTCCTGGGAGGAAGTTATTGAAGCCGCTGAAACGATCCAGGCGGCCGGCGTCGTAGACTACCCGTTGGGTGGCACAATGAAGGCCGGCTGGAACCTGGCACAAGACTTCAACAATATGTTCCTGGGCTTCGGCGGCACATTTGTCGGCGCTGACGGCATGCCCAACATCAACAGCGAGGCCGGTCTTGCTGCGCTCGACATGATGCAGCGCCTGACCGCCTACATGGACCCGGAGTACCTGGTGTCGGACTCCACCTATGTGCAGCAACAGTTCCAGCAAGGCTCCATCGCGATGGCCAATCTTTGGGCCTCCCGTGCAGCCGCCATGGACAATGCAGACGAAAGTCAGGTGGTTGGCTTGGTTGATACTGCCGCCGCACCTCGGGCGACGTCTGATGGTCCACCGGCCACGACGTTGTGGTGGGATGGCATCGTGATCGCCGCCAACATCACCGACGAAGAAGCAGAGGCTGCCTTCCGCGTTGCCATGGAAGGGCTCGATACCGAGATGGTTACGGCAAACAATGATGACGCCATCTGGCTCGTCAATGGCTATCAGCCCAACCGTTTGGCGGGTGGGGCCATTGCCACGGCAACCGCGACGCCGGCCCCATCATCCTATCCATCGTCGAGCGAAATGGGCTTGATGCACACAGCTATCGGCAACCAACTGTCGGCTTTCTTCACCGGCGATTTGTCGGCTGAAGATGCTTTGGCGGCGGTCGAGGATGAGTACATCACGGCCGCTCGCGAGGCCGGCATTCTCGAATAAACGTCTGCAGAAGTTTGCTGGGCGGCTTGGCCGCCCAGCGGTACCACGCTGAAAGGCAGGGCTCGTGAAAGCAAGAACGTTTTGGACCTTTGTTGGGCCGTCGGTGTTCTTGATGTTGCTGTTTATCGCCGCTCCGTTGGTGAGCGTCTTTACGCAGAGCTTTTTCCTTTCTCAACCGATTGTCGAAACGGTTGAGGTCGAAACCTGCACGCCGGGATTCCTTACCCAGACCTGCACGACCGAAACTCGAACCCAGCCGCTTCTCGATGAGAACGGCCGCATCATTCGCGAGACCAGCTTTGTTGGGTTGCAGTCCTACCGCAATGTGTTGGAGCCCGAACGCGCGTGGGAGGCCATTTCCAATTTTGACCTGCGCGGGCTGCTCGCCATCGACTTTTGGAAAGCGCTACGCTTCACACTGACTTTCACGTTGATCACCTTGCCGCTTGTGCTCGGCGTCGGACTGGCCATTGCGCTTGCGGTGAACAATGCGTCCAAAGCGATCCGCGGCCCGGTGATCTTCGTGTCGCTGTTGCCCTTTATCATCACGCCGGTTGTGGGCGCTCTTTCCATTCGTTGGCTGTTTGTCGGCGATGGGATCCTGACCCGTGCGCTCGAATGGTATCTCCAGCAAGATATTGCGATGTTCGCGCAAGCCTGGACGATCGAGCTGCTGATGCTTTTTTACCGGGTCTGGCACGTGGCGCCGTTCGCGTTCGTGATCTTCTATGCCGGGCTCCAGACACTCAACCAAGACACCATAGAAGCGGCCATCATCGATGGCGCTTCGCGTTGGCAAAGGCTCTGGGCGATCATCGTGCCGCACCTGATGCCGTTGATCGTTTTTGTTTCTCTCATTCACCTGATGGATTGCTATCGCGTGTTTGAGGAAATCGTGGGCTTCCAATCCCAGGCCTACGTGATCAGCTTGCAATGGCTGACCTATGATTTCATGGAACCTGATGATGCTGGCAACCGCGCGATCTCTCGGGCTTCTGCGTCAGCTATGCTCACCATGATAGGCATTGTCATTCTCTTGATCCCGCTGTTGCGCAGAACGTGGCGTGATCACAGGGGGACACGCTGATGACCGGTCCCAAGGCCCTTCAGCAGCCGCTTTCGCTTCGCGTGGCATCCGGCAGTTTCCTGGCCTTTTGGTGCTTGCTCGCCTCGTTCCCCATCATTTGGATCGCGGTGATGAGCTTCAAGGCGCCAATCGACGCCTTTGCCGCCAATCCTTTCGATGTGATCTTCGGTCCGGAGACACGGGCGCGAGGCGATGGGCTCACGGTCCTCGATGTTGTTAGCGGGCTGGCTTTGCTCTACGGCGCTTTTCAGGTCGCCATCAAAGTGCTTCCACAATCTGTGGCTCGTTTCTCGCCATGGAGTAACGTCGGACTTGGTTGGCTGATCGCGGCGGTGATCTACGCGCTGGCCTTCGTCCTGGTGTTTTTTGGCCTATTGCCGCCGATACTAGGCGCCATCAATGGCGTGATTGGTCTCGATCCGATCATTGGCCTTACCACCCAACACTACATAGCAGTCTGGGTGGAAAACGAGTTCTGGCGCAATTTCGTCAACTCGATGATCGTGACCATTGGCGTGGTGGCGGTGTCGCTCACGGTCGGTACGCTTGCCGGATATGCACTGGCACGGTCCGGGTCGCAGCTTGCCTTCTGGATATTGATCCTGGCGCTTATCTTCCGGGCCTTGCCGCATTCGGTGTTGGTGGCCGGCTATCTGCCCGTGTTCGTCAACTCTGCAGCGATCCTGGAGCCGATTCTGGGCGAGAACGCGCCGACGCTTTATGGGCAACCTCTTGCGATCATCGCCGTGCTGGTTTCGATCAACCAACCCTTTACGATCTGGATGTTGCGGTCCTTTTTCCTGAGCATTCCGGCCGATTTGGATGAGGCCGCGCGGGTCGATGGTTGTACCCATTTTCAAGCGTTTCGTTGGGTCATCATGCCGGTGATGTGGCCCGGCGTGATTACGACCGGGCTGTTCTCATTCTTGCTCGCTTACAATGATTTTCTGGTGACATCGCTGCTGCTTGATGCTTCCAACCAAACCATGGTTCCGGCGATTACAGGCTATTTCAACAGGGAAACGACGACGACTGATCAGGTCGAAGCCGTTGCTGCCGCTGTGTCGATCACCGCGCCGCTGTTCCTTCTGGTGATGATCTTCCAGCGCCAGATTGTATCGGGCCTTACGGCCGGCGCGGTGAAGGGGTAGGTCATGTCGTCAAGCGCTCGTAGCGGGATGATGATGCGCCACCCCGCGCTCAACCGCATGCCGCGTGATTTCATAAGTTGCTGAGGCGTTTACCCAAACGTGTCAACATCTTATGAAAGGAAAGAGGATGAAGGGATCACGCCCAGAGCAGGCGACCCTCTCTCGCGATACCGACCTATCGAAGACAGGGCAGACCAGGCAAACCATCGAAGCGATGGTGGATGGTCTCAACGATCACCGAATTGCGGATATTGGCGATTTTTTCGCCGAGGGGTTCCGATGGATAGGCAACACCGGTTGCGGCACCAAGAATGGTCTGAAGGCATTTCAGGACAACTGGCAGAAGCCTTTTCAAGCAGCCTTTAAGGACAAGGTCTGCGTCGACGAAGCTCGTCTCTATATGGGGGAATGGGCAGCGGCCTTTGGTCGGCAGGAGGCCACCCATAGCGGCACGTTCATGGGAGTCGAACCGACCGGCAAACGCGTAGAAATCCGGTACATGGATTTCTGGAAGGTTGTCGATGGCAAGATCGTCGACAACTGGGTGATGGTCGATTTTCCTCACGTGCTCGCGCAGCTTGGCGTCGACGTTTTCAACGGCGAAGGGTGGGAAGCCTTTGACCGAGGAGAGCGTGTTCCTCCCTCCCCGGAGGTTGCCGAATGAGCGTTGACCAGCACACGGCAAACAAAGCCTTGATCGCTCCTTGGCGGGAAGCGCTTTATCACGACCCTGCAGGCTCTTCTCGGGAAGCTCTGGCGGACATTGCCCCTCCCGATCTTGTGGCGCGCTGGGCCGAACCATGGGGGACCTTGTCCGGACCAGAGGACTTTTTTGAGCAGACTATCGGCGGACTTCTCACCGCGATGCCGGACTTGGAACGACGCGATACCATCGTCGTGGCCGGGCGTGATGATTTCGGCGCGGATTGGGTTGGATGCGGCGGATTTTACCTGGGGACTTTTGCCGCTCCCCTTTTTGACATCCCGCCGGCAGGTCATGTTGCCCATCTTCGCTTCCATGAGTTTTACCGCATTGCCGAGGGCAAGGTCGTTGAAATTCAAGCGCTTTGGGACCTGCCGGAACTCATGATGCAAGCCGGGGCCTGGCCGCTTTCTCCAAGTTTGGGCCGGGAATGGCACGTGCCCGGTCCGGCCACGCAAGATGGTTTGGTCCAAGGTCCCTGGAACGAGGAAGAAAGCCAGGCCAGCCGAAAGCACATTGTCGACATGCTCACCGCACTCAAACGTCATCCATTGGAGGGTGGGCCCGAAGTGATGGAGATGGAGCGTTATTGGCACCCAAAGATGAACTGGTATGGCCCAAGCGGTATCGGCACCGGACGCGGCGTTACGGGCTTTCGGAACTGGCACCAAATTCCGTTCCTCAAAGCGATGCCGGACCGCGGGCAGTATCTGGACGAGATCACCTATCATTTCTTTGGTGATGGGCCCTACGTAGCGGTGACCGGTTGGCCCAACATGGTGCAAACAATCACCGATGATGGATGGCTGGGCATCGCGCCGACCGGCAAACGCATCACCATGCGATCGCTGGATTTCTGGCGATTGGAGAAGGGCCTTATTCGAGAGAACTGGGTGATGGTGGATCTGATGGATGTGTATGCCCAAATTGGCGTCGATGTACTTGGGCGGATGCGGGAATTCAACAAGAGCCGAGCGGGCTTTGATCGCGAAACAGGGCAAGCGCTGGAAGGAGCATGGCAATGAAAGGCTTCAGTCAACGCTGGGCAGATTTTCCCGACTACATCCTCGGCATTACCAAGGACATCTGGGAAGACCGCGGGATCGCAACGTTGGAGCATTTCTATGCACCAGACGTCATTGTGCGCATGCCAGGCGGCATCTCACAGGGTAATCGCGCGTCAATCAATTCCACGCTCGCGGTGCTTGCCGAGTTGCCGGATCGGCAGCTGCTCGGCGAAGACATCATCTGGTCGGGCAGCGATGAAACAGGCGATCTGCTTTCCTCGCACCGGCTCATGTCGACGGCCACTCATTCAAAAGATGGGGCCTATGGCGCGGCTACCGGAAAACAGTTGCGCTACAGGATCATTGCCGACTGCGCGGCCGTTGATGATGCCATCTACGATGAGTGGCTCATTCGCGATAACGGGGCGATCGTGCGCCAGGTCGGCTGGGATCTGCCATCCTATGCGCGCCATCTGATCGAAAGTGAAGGCGGCGCTGAGAAGGCCAGTCGGCCCTTTACCCCCGCCAATGACATAGCTGGTCGGTACCAGAGCCGGGGCAATGATCATGAAGCCGGCGAGCAATACGCGACGACGTTGAAAGCGCTGATGCGGGCAGATTTTTCCGCTGTCCGGCGCGACTATGACCGCGCATGCCAGATCGAAATGCCCGGCTATCGCAGCGACCATGGATGGCAAGCGGTCGATGGTTTTTGGCTGCCGCTTCGCGCGGCCTTTCCAAACGCGGAATTCGAGATTCATCACCAGATTGGACGGGACGACCAAGACGGGTTTCCCGTTCGCGCCGCGCTGCGCTGGTCTCTGACCGGCAAACATGAAGGCCACGGCCCCTTTGGCCCGCCTTCTGGGGCCGAGGTTTACATCATGGGTGCCAGCCACGCTGAATATGGACCATGGGGCCTGCGCCGGGAGTTCGTCCTCTATGATGAGGTTGCCATTTGGAAGCAGATCCTGCTGCACCAGGGAGGCTAGCAATGACACCTGATCAGCCCAAAACAAAAAGGGGGACCAACCCATGCCCATTCAAACCACGCATGTAGGATCGCTGCCGCGTAGCCAGAAGGTTGTCGATTTCATCTTCGCCCGCGAGCGTGAAGAGGCTTACGATCCGGAGGCGTTTGATGCGGCTATGACCGAGGCTGTCGATGAGGTTGTACGCCGCCAGGTCGAGGCCGGCATCGACTTTGTCTCAGATGGCGAGACCTCCAAGATTTCCTACGCAACCTACGTGAAGGACCGCTACACCGGTTTTGACGGGGACAGTCCGCGCAATGCCCCTGCGGATTTGAAGATGTTTCCAACGTTTCTTGAACGCCTCAAGGACGATGGGGGCACGCCGACCTATGCGCGGCCCATGTGCGTTGGCGAGGTGAAGTCCAAGGGACAGGGTGAGCTTCAAAAAGACATCGACAATTTGAAGGCTGCGATGGTCAAGCATGGCGCGACCAGCGGCTTCATGAACGCCGCCTCGCCGGGTGTGATCTCGCTGTTCCTGCAGAACGACTTTTACCCCACGCGCGAGGCCTATCTAGAAGCCTTGGCCGACGCGATGAAGGACGAGTACGAGACGATCGTGCGTGCCGGTCTGCACCTTCAGCTCGACTGCCCTGACCTAGCGCTGTCACGCCATATGCTCTTCAGCGATTTGTCGGACGCTGAATTCGTGAAGGTTGCCGATATGCATGTGGAGGCGATGAACCACGCCCTGCGCGATGTGCCTAAGGACAAAGTGCGTGTTCACATCTGTTGGGGCAATTATGAGGGCCCGCATTGCTGCGATATCGCGATGGATGAGGTTTTCGGTACTTTGATGAAAACCCATTCGCAGGCGGTGCTTTTCGAAACCTCTAACCCGCGCCATGCTCATGAATGGACGGTGTTTGCAGATCGCAAGGACGAGATCCCTGACGACAAGGTTCTTGTCCCCGGCGTGATCGATTCAACGACAAACTTCATCGAGCACCCAGAAGTGGTGCGTCAGCGGATCGAACGCTTTGTCGATATTGTTGGCAATGATCGGGTTGTTGCAGGGTCAGATTGTGGGTTTGGCACCTTTGCAGGTTTTGGCGCCGTTGATCCCGAGATCGCCTGGGCCAAACTCAAGACGCTCTCTGACGGGGCAAAACTGGCCAGCGCGTAAGCGGACGGGTGGTTGGTTTCAGGAATGCCTCTCCCCTAGGTCCGCTAGGTGATGTCGCGGACGATTGTGGATCTGTTGCCGATGTCTTCTGCCTGCCCGAAGCCCGCCTTTTAGCCTCAAACCAACCAGAGGTCGTCAGCAATGCCCATTATTAGTCTTGCCGGAGGTGTGGGCGTGTAGCGCCCGAGGCCTAAGTTCGGTCATTGAAGTGTAAGTAGGTGAGCCGACGACCTGCTTACCGGGTAGTTGCTCCCTGGCGACAGCACAGCTCCGTTGCCGGAATCGCTGGTACGATCTTGCGATTTTGATCATTGTGGCAACACCTTGATCCAGAACACCGGAGTGAACACGGCCTTCAAAAAACTGCATTCACCAAGGCATTGATTTCGTGAGATTATTTCGATTTCTGGTGTAGCGCGCAATTTCGTTTGGCAAAAAACGCAACTTCATATGGCAGCGCTTTTTGAGCGCTCACGGGCCATTTGAAGGCGGGTTTCATGGTAGTTGGGATAGCAGCTCTCGGTGAGCCGATCGAGATCGGCGGCCGCTTCCACCGCGCGCTTGGCGGCCTCCTTGGTGGCCTCTAACCCGGCGCCGCCCTGGTGGCATGATGAAGTCCATTTCCATTGGTGCTCGGTCTGCATGATGACCCGGCCCAGGCGGTAGCCCTTCACCCAATAGGTTCCGTCACGGCCGCGCTCCTGTTTGCCTCCCAGGCCGACGCTTGGCCATGTCTCCCACCATCCGTCCTTTGGCGGCGGCGGGGGCATGTCGTAGACGGGATGGCGACGCTGGAGCATGGCCCATGGAAACAGAAAAGGGGTGCCGAAGCACCCCTTTTCCTACTTCTTGTCTCGTTGGGGTCGACGACGTAATCGTCGCCAAATCAACCAAGCGCCTCCACCAGCGACCGCCAGTTTTAAAACTGTTGCGACCCCATCGACCACAAACAGCGCAAGTTCCAATTCTGACAATGGAACCTCCTCGACAATCGGAGAAGGTCCAAGCCAGTACGTTCACAATTCAGCATCACGAACCAAGTCTCCTTGGGGGTGAAGCCCTAATTTCGATCCTCTGGGTAAAGCCGTTTCCCCAGCGACCTCCCCTTCGGCCTGCGCGATAAAACGCCCGGCAGTGTGTCCAAAAGAGGGACCTACGAACGCCCCGGATTTGTTGCGCCACCCAGCATGTCAGACTACCGGGAGCACCAGAGCGCCGATTGGATTATTATGGGGGCCCATCTGTTGGGTTTCAACCGCGACCTAGTAGTAAATGCAGTACCGCTCGGCGTTCCGCGAGGCCCAATCGATCGCCCAAATCTCGGCTTCGTCGCGGGCCTCAAAACTCTGCTCGTCACGGTCGTTCACAACCACCACAAATAGATCGCGGCGGCGTTCAATGCGGATCACGGCAAAAGCGGTCATATGGGTCTCCCTGGCTGCGGTCGAGAGCTGGGGAGGTCCGGCGTGGGTCCAAGAGGACCGGAAAACAGAAATTGGAGCGGCCGCCTGGGATCGAACCAGGCTCACACTGCAGGGCATGCAGGGCGTCCCGACTGACCGGCCGCGTTGGGGGTGGTGGGCTTTGGAAAGGGCTTGGGCGCCAGGCGCAAATGCCGCTTGGCACCCTTCTTCAGGAAACGGATGTAACGGAACTGGCGGAAGCTGTGGCGGGTGGCGCGCTCGATGTTGGCGCGCAGATACGCGCCGCGCTGGCCGGCCTTGTTATGGGCGGTCAACAGCATCTCATGGAAGGTCTCGCCATCCAGCTCGTAGAAGCTGGTTTGATGCGATCCGAGATACTCAAAGCCCGATGCCTGGTACATGACGCCCAAGCCGCCGCAGCGCTCGTCAGCGAAGGTCTGGATGAACCGAATGTGCGGCAGTGCCTTGCGGATGAAGCGGATCGCCAGGGCGATCGCCGCGCTTTCGGTGTTGCGCGGCGCCTTGTCGTCGATCCACATCCGGTTGAGCTCAAGATAGTCGCGGGTGCCTGTGCCGGCGACGATCTTGCCCAGGCTGGCCGGGTTCATGGCGTAACCGAACTGCATCACGCCGACCAATTCGAAGCGCCAGAAGACGCCCAGGTGAACGTAGGAGTTGTTCACGAACCGGCCGGAATAGTGGTGCCGTTGCACCATATCGCGTGCCGTCTTTGATGAGATAGCCGCCACGGCCAGATGCCGGGCCTGGAAGCCAGCAAGAGCCCATTCGCCATCCAGCGGCCCGCTGTAGTCAGCGGCCTGAAGGACGTAGAGCCCTGGGTGTTTGGGGTGATGGGCGGCCCGTTTGCGCACCGGTCTTCCGATCGTCCGCGCTCAAAGGGCGCTCGGTTTCGGGCTCTGCGGGCCTCAGAATGTTCATCGCCGAACAACGGCGGCACTTGATCTCTAACACATCTCCAATTGTTTTGGAGCTCCCGCGAAAAAGCAGCGCCCGGCAGCGGCCGCACCGATAGTCCTTCACTTACCTGTAACCCATGACCAGGCACCCTCTGGCCGCTGCGCAAGCAGCCGGTGGGTGCGATGTGATCTTTTGGTGCATCGAGCGGGTCGGGACGCCAATCTAGGCCCGCTGTCGGGGGCGTTTACTCGCCCTTGGCCCCCATCGGACCGTCACGCGATCGCTTTTTGGCGCCCTTTCGATGGCCCAGCGAAACGGCCTGGCGCGAGCGGATCGACTGCGCACGCTTGCCGCCCCGTTGTCGTGCCGCCTTCCAGCCGGTCAAATAGCCGACATCGTCTTCCGGTGTGTGCTTGCAGGGCGGGCACTTGGTGACGGTGACCTTGCCCGATGCGATGGCATCCTCAACCAAAGCGATGTCCCCGGCCGATACGTTCGAAGGCGGGCGCTCTGGCTCATGGTGGCGCGGGGGCAGATCATCGCTGATGGTGCGCGTTGTGCGCGGCGACGTCGGGGTGATCTCCCAGGGTTTGGTGATCGGCGCTGGCGAAACGGGCAGCGGCTTCGATCGTCTGGGGGCTGGCTTTGGTTTCGGGCCAGGCGTTGGGCCTTTCTTTGGCTTCAAAGCCGTTTCGACCAGCATTGGAGCGGTCGTTAAAGGGGCATTGAAAGCCTCTACAAGGGCAACGTGATCGCCGATGATCCGAACCCCCGGCATCGCCAAGAACGTCTCAGCGTCGCCAGGAGCGAGGATCACCGTCAGCACCCGATGCCTCGGGTAAACGTCGGACCAGGACCAGTTCATGGCTCATAGACCGCAAGTCGTGCCAGGGACGGGAAGTGAGCTCCGATCCGGGCGCCGGCGTAGAGCACGCCGCGCCGCAGTTTTCCAAAGCCCGACGCCTTCAGCTGCTCTTCGAACAGACGGTCAATCGAAAGCCGATCGGGGAAGCGTGGGTCAGGTCTTCCCTCACGAAGCTGCGTGATCAGATCGTCATGGGTGATGGCCGCGCGTAGGCCGCGACCGGTTCGTTCCGCGATCCATTCAAGGCACCTTGGGATCGACAGCCCGTCAAACCATCGGCCATCCGCCTCAACGATGAGTAGGTCACCGGAGCCGATGTAGCCGATCTCCCAGACCAAGGGCTGAAGCGGTCGAACACGCTGTCGACCACCTGAGATATCGTGCTCGATGATGAGCGAACCGGTCCAGTGGCTCATGCCTTCTCCTCCTCGCCCTTGTCGGCCTGAATTTTGGTGGTGAAGCCGCCGTTGCCATCCTGGGATTGGTTGACGCGGCCGATCGACCATTGGCCGTCAGCGCCTGGCCGAAGACCGCTCACTATGAGGGGCTGCTCGGCCCGAATGGTTGGATCGCCCAACAGCGTCAGCGATAAGGACCCTCCGCCGCGTTTGAGCTCGGCTGCCTTTGCATCAGCGGCCGCCTGGGCCTCCGGCTCGGTCGGATAGGGATCCCGCAACACAAAGTCCGGACCTTCGTTCGCCGCCTGGGCCTCAACCTCCTGGCGCTTCGCGTTGGCCCGATCGGTCCAACTCGCTTTGACCCGCTGAAAGCGCGGCCGATCGGGCAAGGTGACGTTGTAACCGAGCAGCTGCGGCCCACGCCGAACCAAGACGGCCGGCAGAGCTTTGCCGTTGGCGCTCAAGCCTGCCCCGCGCGGCACTGCGACCAACCGGCCCTCCTTAACGGGCGAGATGCCGCCATAGCGCTCAACCAGGCGGCGAAAGAAATGCTGATCGCTTTCCTCGTTCTGGGCGATGAATGGGACCAGCTGGGACGCAAGCTCGCCGGACACGGCCGGGATGAGGTTGTTGCGGCCAGCGATCTCCTCGGCGATCGCGCCGATCGTCATGTTCTCCCAGCCCTGGGTGCGGTGCTGCTTCAACGTTTCGCGCTGGTCGGCCGCCCGGCCGGTGACGCTCAGTGTCTCGGGAAAGCCGCGCGCTGTCGGCGTGTCGGCAACGTACTTGCCCATGTGGACAAGGCCCGTGTCCTCCCAGCCCATGGCAACTGAGATGATGGCACCGGTGCGGGGTGGTTCGGTGCGTCCACCTGGATCGGCAATCTCGATCGACACGGTGTCGCTCTCAACACCGGCCGCGTCGGTCACCGTCAGATTGAGGAGCCGCGCCTGAGCGGCCAAGGTGAAGTCCACCCCGTCCGCAATCACCTGGTAGATCGCCTTCCTAGTCATAGAGACGCACTGTGACCGGCTGCGGCGGTCGTTCGATCGGCGGCAGGATGATGGTCACGCCGGCAGGCAGAACCGGACCCAGAGCGGCGAGGCCAGGATTGGCGTCCAGGACAGCACCGGTGGTGCCTTCATGGGTCCCGTAATGGCGATGGGCGATCTCATCGACCATGTCGCCGTCCTGGGTGACCACTGTTTCCATCGCGCCTCAAGCTCCTTCAAAACAGCGACAGCAAAGCACCGAGGCCCCAAGGCCGCGTGCCGCTGGTCGCGCGAAGAGACAGGGTGATGCCGATGCGCGCCGGCTGGCCGCCCGGTTGAAAGTGGGTGTCGGTTTCCCGCACGCGCTCGATGGCCATGCGGCCAATGACGATGCCTGTTGCGAGCACCATCATCTCACTGCGCCCCTCTGCCGCTGCGGTGTGCAACGCGGCAAGCTGGGAAAGCCCATTGGGCGAGAACGGCTCCAGGGGGTAGAGCGTTGCGTTGATCGTCACCAGGCTGGAAGCCGGCCCCAAATTCTCTAGAACGGGTGCGGCACCCAAGACCTCATGGCCTTTGATGCGCGCACCACTTTCTCGGCCGATCTGGGTTGCCGGCAAGCTTGTGATGTCGAACCGGAAGGGGCCAAGGGCAGCCAGCATCTAGAGCTCCCCACCATCTTGCAGGGCGGATTGCCGGCGTGCCGCATAGTCGGTCGCCAGGGCGCTCGAGACGGCCGTATCAACGGTCGAACGGATCGCGGCCGCCAACGGCCCACCGCCAGAGCGCACGCCGGCCGCAAGGGTGCCCATCAGCCGCTCGCCATGGCTGGCCCAGCTTTCGGAGGTCAGCACACTCTCAGCTTCCTGCAGGGCAGCGCGAACGATGGGGGCGAGATCGATCTGGCCGGCCCGCTGCATGGTTTCGGCGATCGAAGCGGCCGCGCTCTCGGCCTGCTCCAAGGTTGCAACATCCAACACCGTTGCGGTCTCTGGCACGGCGTCACCCAGGGCGGCCAAGCTTGCCGCTGCCGCATCGATATCGTCGGTGCGGAAGCGATCCATAAAGCCTGAGACGCCATCACCGATGCCACCAAACAGATCGACATCAGGAACCAGGCCGGCCCAATCGATCTCGATCGAGCCGGCCATGTCAGCCAGATTGCCGACCCAGCCGGCAAAGTCCTCAACGGCCTGCCGTCCATCGTTGAAGGCCTGGACAATGCGGGTGACGATATTGACGAGGTCCGTCAGCCCTCCCGTGACGAAGGCGCCAATTTCGGAGCCGAACTCGGCCCATCCATCCTCCGTGCCGAACAGGCGCTCCATCAGTGAGCCTTCGCCCAGGCCCAACGCCTCGCCCAATCCACGAAACGCTTCGATCAGCTCGCCCATGTTCTCCGACGCACCCTCGGAGAAGCCGGCACCAAAGGCGGAGGCTCGGTCGCCCAGCCCTTCCATGACATCGGCCGCCATTGCACCCGCTTGATGGAAGCGCGTCATCTCGTCGGCGGCGATTTCCAGACCCAACGCGCCCTCGGCGAAGTCGCTCAAGCCGGCCGCCAGGCGGAAGTACCAATTGTCTTGAAGATCGGTGCTTTGAAGCGTCGTTAAGAGCCGTTCAAGGCCGGCGTTAAGAGCCGGCAGGAAGGTGTTGCCGGCCTCCCGGCTGAAGGCCGTCATGTTGGCGCCAATAGCATCCAGGCGGAACGCGGCCGTGTCCGCGCGGGCCGCGAACTCCTCCTGGGCAGACCCGGCATAGTTGGCGCTGTCGGCGACCAGCCCCAACGACTGGTCCAGGACATCGAGGTTGTTGATCAGCGGTGCGATCGCGCGGGCTTCATCTCCGAAGATGTCAGAGATGGTCGACGAGCGCAGATGGTCCTCAACATCGCCCAATCGCACGATGACGTCGCGCAGCGTCCCGACCGCATCCTCTTGCATGGATCGGGCGACCTGTTCGGCGTCGAGGCCCAGCCGCTGGAGGGCTTGCGATTGTCGGTCGGTGGCGCTGGACCCGGCCGAAAGTGCCCGGCCAACCGCACGGAAGGAGGTGGCGGCAACCTCCGCCTGAGCCCCGGTTGCGATCATGGCGCCGCCGATCGCTAGGGTCTGCTCGGCCGCAAAGCCGTACTGTTCCCCTACCGAGGCGGCGCGTTGACCGAAGTCCAGAAGCCTCGCCGCGTTGGCGGCCGTGTTGTTGGAAAGGTGGTTTATGGCATCGGCAAGAAGGCCGGTCTCCTGGACCGTTGTGCCGAGCGCCGTTTGCATGCCGGCAAGCGCATCGCCCACATAGGCGGCCGGGAGGTCGAACGCGACGCCGACCGTTGAGGCCATATCGGTGAACTGGAGAATGGACGCTTCGGTGTCCATGCCGGCCTGGCCGGCCGACGCGGCAAGGGCGGCCAAATCTTCAGCCGCCTGGCCTGTCGTTCGCGAGAAATCGACCAGGCCATCGGCAACGCCCGACACGTCGAAGTCGGTGACCTTGGCCACATCGGCCATCGCCGCTTCAAACGCAATTGCCTGGTTAGTCGAGACAGCAAGAGCGCCGGTGACCGCCGCTGTTGCAGCGCTTGCTGCAATAAATCCCACGCGGGCGAGCCGCCCCGCCGCGTTGCCGGTTCCATCGAGAGCCCGACGAGCATCGTTGGCAGGACCGGACAGTCGATCGACCAGGGAAAGGATTACTGCGACATCCAGGGCCGCCATGGTATCCTCCTCTGGCTAGTCGTTAGGCTCGGGCGGCGGTGCTAGAACAATCGCGATCACGCGTTCCGACCAAAAGGCGAACTCGTCTAGCGACATTGGGCCAGGATCGAGACCCAAGACGCATGCAATCAGCGTCAGGCGCCTGCCTGGCCCGAACTCTTCGTCGTCTTCCCCGGCGATGCGTTTCCCACCGCGTCCATAAGCTTGGCGAAATGCGGCTGCATGAACGCCAGAATGGGCGCGTAGTCGGCCAGTTCCATCTCTTCAAACAGCTCACGCGGTGCTTGGGCCGAGATCGAGCACAGGATGTACTGCGCGTTCTCGTTGCCGGCTTCGGCAATCTCGTCACGGCGCGCGACGAAGGCGGCAACTGCGCTGCCCTTGAAGCTGTTCATGGTGACCTCGGTGAACGTATCGCCGCCGACGGTGACCGGGTCGCTCAGCGTGAATGTCCTGCTCCGGCTCATGACGTCCCCATGCCCAGCGCATCACGGGCGCCTGTGTTCTGATCGACGCCACCAACGATCCGCACCATGTTGGCCGCGTCGATCTCGTGGATCACTTCGCCGTCGACCGCGTGCTTGAAGTAGATGATCGAGGTGACCGGGTAACTGACGCCAACGATGCCGCCATGTTTCCACGCATCCGGGTTGGCGTTGATCCGGCCTTCGATGATGACCAGTTCTGAGTGCTCCGCGCCGTCCAGTTCATCGACCGAGTAGCCGCGAAACGTCACGCGCTTGTGCATGCCGGGCTTCAGGCCAGCTTTCAGCATCAGGTCGCGGCTGCGCCCTTCCAGCTTGATTTCGGCCGCCAGCTTTTGAAGGCCAAGAGCCACATCGACAGGCACATCCATGCCGCCGCCGCGCGCCTCCTCGGTCATGTCCCGGATCGCCGGAAGAACCAGTTCCTTGACCACGAGGTGAAAATTGGAGCCGTCCTCATAGGCGGTGAAGTTGCGGAGAATGCTGCGCATCGCTGGGGCTCCCTAAGCGGCCAGCAACGCGATTTCGCGCGCTGCGGCTTCGGTCATTTCGGTGTAGTAGTCGTCGTTGCGGTAGGCGACGAAGGTGATGCGCTCGGCCGGCGCAGGCGGCTCCAAATCGTAGGACACCATGACCTGACCGGCCTTGAGCTGCGCGGGCGGGTTGAGTTCCGGGTCCAGCCAGGCGCGGCCGCCCAGGATCGCACCGCGCGACTTCAGGATGCGCAGATAGGCGTTCACGCTTTCGGCGATATCGACCAGCAGCTGCGTGGAATAAGGCCGGTCGAGCGCCCAGAAATGCGCTTCCTCGACGCTTTCGTAGACCATGTCCGCCGTGCGCCGGACCGAGAGGAATTGCCAGTTGGGATCGCTCGCCAGCGATTTGTTGCCGAACAGGCGGAACCCGTTGCGGCGAATGATGGTCGCCACCTGGTGCTCGTTGAGGAAGTTGCCTTCCGAAATGGGATCGGAAAGCGCGTAATCGATATCGCGCGCCGGACCGAGGATGCCGTTGATTTCCTCGTTGGATGGAGACCACCAAAAACCCTTGGTGAGGTCGCGTTTGGCGATCATGCCGGCGCCGCGCGCCGACATCGGCTCGATCACATCAGCCACGCCACGCCGCACTCTGCAGGCCGGATCGATCACGTAGATGCGGTCGGAGCCGAAGTCGTCGGCGTAGGTCTGCGCCGCTTCCTTTGTGGTGTTGGGGCCATCGGCGACGATGACCGCACGGCGCCGGTCGGCGATGCCGCGCATCTCCGAAACGACAGGGTTTGCGCCATTGGACGGGCGCTGCGAGGTGAAGCCGGGCGCACACCAGATGCGCGGGGCATAGCCCACATGGCTTTCAGCCTTGGTGAACGCATGCACCCCGGTGTCATCGGCGTTGGAGCCGATGATGTTGGCCATGGTGGCGTCCACGTCCACACCTTCTTCGACACGAAGCATGACAACGGCCGCGCCGATCTGGTCGAAGATACCGTCCATCGCGTCGGGCAACGTGCCAGTGGCGCCCAGGTCGGCGTACTGACGGCGATCGCCCAGGATCAAAACTGGTTCGTTGAGCGGGTATTTGGCCGCGTCGGCCGCTGGCGCCGTGCCGATCAGTCCAATGACGGAGGACTTGACGGTTTGGATTGGCCGAATGCCATCGTCGTTCTCGATGGTCTCGATACCGTGAAGGTACTCAAGGGTCATGGTGTCCTCGCGTGAAGGGCCGAAGCGGCGGGCACGCTCTGCGGGTGGGCCAAGGCCCAGAGCCGAAGAGGTGTCCCGGAGCGCGGCCGCGCGCAAAGGAGCAGCCGATGCGAGAACTATGGATGACAGGTTGGGCTAAGTGCCGGTATCAGCTGATACCTTGGCGCCGATCAGGGGCCGCTGCCTATGAAACCACGCGCGGTGGCGCCGATTGTCAAGCCTACAAGCTCACCGATCGCGGAACGGCCGGCTTCGGTTCCGGCCTCTTTGGCAACTTCGCCCATTCGAGCGCCAAGTGTTTGGCTGCCCTCTAGGGAGGTCGGTGTCATTGAGAGCGCGGTGAACGCTTTCGCGGATAGACGGTACCTGGGCTGGTGATTTGTCTGTGGGTCCACTGGCTCATACTCGGTCAAGAACCCCTCATCGCGCAGCCAACCGATTGATGATCGTACGAACACATCAACAGGCGCTCCGCTTGCCATCGTGGGGTAGACATCGTCCATAGGCATCTCTCCATCAGGATAGACGACGTCGCCCTGTTCAAAGTTGGCCCAGGTGAAGAGGCGATGCACTTCAATCTCAGCGGCTTCAGGAAACCGGCTGTACAGGTGGCTGAAGATAAGCCCCGTCACCGTGTTGAAGTCTTGGATGTTCTGCGGCGTGCTCAAACCAGCCTCCATGCCTGTTTGAAGACACGTTAAGGCCGGTTTGAAGCGGCGTCGATCAGGGTTCCAGCGTAAAGCCTTCGGCGGCCGCGAGGGTGATCGCCTGGGCCTGGGCTCCTTGCAGGATGGCCTGATAGTTGGCTGGGTCCGGCTCGGCCGCCAGTGCGGCTTTGGTGGTGCGGCGCAGGCCGGCGATCAGGCCGGTAATGCGGGTGATGCCATCGGACCTGGCGATGACACGGCCGACCAACTCTTCCATGGTCTCGCCCATGGATTGCGTGAGGCTCAGTTCCGCGTCGAGGATCGGCGTGTTTGGATAGGGCTGAACGTCGCCAGGGTTGGCCGTGTTGTGGTCGTGGACCGTCTGCCAGGCGCGGGCCTCGACTGACTTCGCCGGCCAGCTGTCCTGCTCGCCTCTGGAAACAGGGCCGGTGATCGTGCGCTCGGCCTCCTCCGCCCAAGCGATCATGGCGGCATTAGCGCTATCTTCGGTTGGGTAGGCGGGCGGCGGTCCCGCATCTACGATCTGCCCGCTCTGAACGCGCCACTGGTCCTCAGGGAAGGCCGGCGTCGGAACCACAAATGCATTCGGGAACCGGTCGGAGAAGGCCGCAACGTGCGCTTCCGCCTCGCCTTGGGAAGGAAAGCCTAGAACCTTGGCGACAACCCCGTCCGGCTCCCAGTTCATAACTGCTGTGTGGGTCATGCGAGTTGATACCTCACTCGAAATTCGTTTTGGAAGGACGTGGGGCAGGACATGCGCAGCCTGTCCAGTTCCCCTGAGAGTATCTTCCGGCCATAAAGCCCTATTGGTGCTTGGCTGTGACGGAACACAGCCATACCCATGAACCAGCTGTTGTTCTCAGGCGACTGGCGTTCAATGCGCCAACGGCCGAAATAGTTTTGTACCTGTTGTGAACCATTAAGAAGGAAGCCAGCCGCAAAGTTCTCTAGGATTAGGCCGTCCGACAGTCGGCTGGCAGTGCTTCCGTATCCTGATGTTTCATAGCCACCACTGTCGCCCAGAGTAAGTAACAATCGCTGGTTCGGTATCTGAGCATAGCTTTCAGTGACAATATCAAGTTTCAGGATGCCTGGCGGCAAGCCGGTCCATTCGCGGGTCGCCCCTGAAGTCACGCCTGAAAGGCCGTGGTCAATCCAAGCTCCGCCGCCGCCTTCATCTTCCCAGCCAGCGCCGTAATTGGCCTCGTTTTCGCCGGTCTCGGTGTTGCGCCGTTTCCAGACGACCCCGGCTGCGGGGTTGCCGGCGGGGCGCTGGGCGGTTGTTCCTGCCGGGGTTTCCAACGCTCCATTCGCGCCCGTGACGGCCGCGCGCAGCGCCTGGGCTGCCAGAATTGCGACGATCTGACCGTCGATCGTCCCGAGTTGGTTGGTGATGTCCGTGATCTGGGCATTGATGGTCGCGATCTGCGACAGCAAGCCATCGCCAACGCTCTCATTGTTCTGGATCGCGGCCGTGATCTCGGCGAGCGTGTTGAGCAGTTCTGGCAGCGTTGCGAGTTGGGCCGCGAACTTGGCGTCCCATGCCGCGTCGAACTCAATCGCTGCACGCGCGCCAGCTGGATCGGAGGCGCCCGTTCCGCCCTTGGACATCGGCAGGATGCCGGCCATCAAGGCAAGGCTGCGCACCTGGGCCAACGTGGCGCCGCCAAGTGTTGCCGCATCCGGGTCCTGTGTCTGGTTGACGATCTCCTGAAGCCGGGTGTCCACCAGCATGAAGGCCGCGACCAGGCGGTCCACATCATCCGAGAAAGCGTTGGTGCGATGCGGCAGCGGTATGCCGAAGTTCGGCGTTTGGTTGTCTGTCACGGTCATGGTCAGATGCTCGCCGTTCGCAGGTCCGACAGAACGGGCCGGGCTGCCGGGTTGCCGGTGAGGGTCAGCCGAAGACGGCCGGTGGTGGCCGTGACCGGATCGGCCTGAAACTGCCTGTCCTGCCAGCCGAACTGGATTTGATCGATCGCGCCAGGGTTGAACGCCTCCCACACGCCATCGGCCCTGTCATACTCAACGGTCAGCGTTGAGCCGGTGGGAAGCAACGTCTTCACCCACAGCGTCAGGCGGATGGCCTCGCCCATGGTCATGGCGCGCGAGATGTAGGTGCCTGTTTCCTGAAGGGTGCCGAGCACCAACAGCGGATTGGGGAAGAGGATCGGCGATATCTCGCGGGTGCCGGTGAGGACGGCGCGCAGTTGCAAGCTGCCACTGTAGTAAGCGTCGAGGCGGAGCGGTTGGCCCGCCTCCACCGTGCTAACGCTGGCGTCGTCGAACTCGATCTCGAACACACAGCGCGCATCACCGGTCGGAAGATCAACGCCGGCACGGATGATCAGATCGGACACATCCGTGACGTTTTCGAACGTGCCCAGCTCGATCACCCGGGTGGTCGGATCGAACACCGCCGCGTGAATGCGGATGGTCATGTCCGAGTTGTGGTGCGGTAGCCATGCGCCATCGAGCGAGGCGCTGAACAAGACCCCGCTGGTGTAAGGCTGGGCACCGACAAAGCTCTGTCCCTGATTGTCGAAATCGCCGCGCGTGGCGATACGCACGGCATGATCGGCATCGTTCGTGAGGAACTTCCAGGCATAGGGCACGTTGGCCGGCAGGAACACCGGAACCGCCAGGCGCGCCTGGGTCCACTGGCCGACAACCACATCCGACATGTCCACCTCGCATTGTGCCAGGACATTACGGGTGGGCACATGCTCGACGGTCTCAACCAGTTCGATGATCACCGGGTTCGCGCGATCCCCCACCTCACAGAACTGGAAGTCGACGCCCGTCACCATGCGGTCGGCGGGTAGTTCGAAAGACTGTGCGAGCGGGTCGCGGCCACCGTCGCCACCCTCATCATTGCCACGCCAATTCCTCGGCGGCGGGTCGTTCCACCGGCGAATGGTTGTCACGCGGCGCAGGGTCTGCGTGCGGATTGTCCCCTGCCCAACAAAGCTCGCCGCTGCCCGGCTGCCGCCCTGGCCAACGGCCGATACCTCTTTGGTTCCAGTGGTGATGCCAGCCGGGATGTTGAAGGTGCCGGTGAGATTGCCTTGCGTGTCAGCCGTCAGCCCGGCCGGCATCACACTCACGCCGTCAAAATCGAGCGCGACAAGGTTCTCACCGCCCCCCATGCCTTCGATCGTGAACTGCACCGGGATGGTGCGCAGGAACCGCGCCTCGCGCTGGGTGGTGCCCAAATCTTCCGTAGCGATCGACTGCACGGCCGAGCGATTGCCTGTGCCAAACGTCCGGGTCACATCGGGGTCAAACGCCGTCTCGTTGATCTCCCAAAAATCCATGGATGGCGACAAAGCCATGCTCGCTGGTGGCGGCGTGAAGACCTGATACGGGTTGACCTCCAAGCAGTCGGAGGAGAGGTCCTGACGGATCACGATCTCATCGGTGTAAGCGAGTGTCGCTACGTCTAACAGCGCGATGTCCCGGAACTCGGCCACGATGGGCAGTTCCATGCCGCCATCGAACACGGCCGCCGTCTGCGGCTCGCCGGCGTCGCGGTAGAGGTTCGATGTGAACGGATCGACGAACGTGCCCCGCTTGGCGACAGGCTCGCGGCGGTCAATGTCGCGGTCCAAGCGTTCCAAGCCGATCAGGTCAAGCGCCCCCAGGAGCGCGCGGTTGTAGCGGTGCTGCTCCTCGACCGTGATATTGCGCGTGCCGTCAGCATCCACATCCGGCGTGCCGAACCAACTGTTGGTGATCGTCGCGATCTGAAGCAGCACATCCGGCACCACAGGGGGCATCGGATTGACGGCCGAGCTTTGGCCCTTGAGGTAGACCGGCAGGCCATCGGACCCGATGCAAAGCCGGTCGATGCGCGGCAGCTTGAAGAAGTAGCTGACCAAGGCTAGCTCGCCGGTGACACCTCCTGAGATGGTGAGCGTTGTGTTGTCGAAGGTGTCGACCGCGACGGCGTCGAGATAAAGATAGGTGACTGTGTAGCTCGAACCGAGCGCCGGCTCATCACCGCCTGGCGCCCAGTTGATGGCATCGCCGTCCTGATAGTAATCGGCCTCGCCATCATAGTTCGTCGCGCCCTGATCAACCGACACAATGCGCATGACGCTGTCATTGCCGAGCGTGTCAGATGGTCCTGATCCGCGCGACAGGGTCTCAGTGGTTTGTTTGGTGACGATGACCGACGAGATGGACTGGGCCGGTGGCCGCCGCAGGGTCAGGGTAGCGGTGCCGGTGCCTGCATCATCAAAGGTGTGGGGTTCCGCATCCACCTTGCCGGTGTCTGGGTCTTCCACCTCGTCCAGTCGCATCGACTGAAAGCGGGTGATGTCTTGGCCGCGCACATAGGCCGACCCGGCCTCCAAGGAGAACACCTGGGCATCGCCGACCTTGCCCAGGGCAAAGAGCCGAAACCCATCGGTGATGTAGTTGCCCAGGGTTTTCTCTGTGAAGGACCGCAACTGCTGGGTCGCGATTGACAGGTCAGCTGGGCGGGTCTGGTCGATGATGACACCGTCGATCAACCGGTAAACCGGCACCAGGCTGCCAGCCTGGCCATCGCCATCCCAGCCCCAAACAATGGTCTGCACCTCGGCGATAGGGCCTGGCTCACCATGGGCGGCGGTGCCTTCCAGCAAGCCGAGAAGGTCGGGGTCTTCAAGGTGCGTGACGACAGTTGACTCCACGCGAACGCCGATCGAACGATCGCCGGTCATCGCCACGCCGTTGAGCACGGCCGCCTGTACCTTGCGGACTTCGCCTTGAACGTAGATCTCGCCGGTGTCCAAAGTGACGGTGCCGGCAGTCATGTCAACGAACACCCCGGCACCGGTCACCCGGTCGCCGTCGCGCATGATGGCATTGCCGATCGAGGTCCGGGCGCGCGCCGCCAACTCGACTATGTCATTGATCGACGTGGCTTGGGTCAGTTCACCCTCAGGCAAGTGGACCTTCGTCCAATCCGGCTTGCGATGAGCGCGGCGCAGCACGTCGGGGATCGCCGGCACAATGCGGAACGGGTCGAGGGGGTCGCTCATAACAGGCGCACTCGCATGGTCAGGTGCTCACGAATGGTGTGGGCAAAGGTCAGGGCAAACGGCCAGGCGCCAACGGTGATGTCAGCCAGCGCAACGCCGTCAGGGGCTTCTAGAAACTCAGGCGGCACCCAAAGGTCGCCAGGGCCGCGCGTTGACTGGACGTCGAACAGCACGGCGCAACTCGCCGCCGTTGATCCCTGGCCGTCACCGAAGCCGGTTCGACAGGTGACCTCCAGAACAGTCTGATCAGCTGCGATCGGTTGCCCACCAAATGTGGTTGCCGGCTTGCGCTCAATCGCGCGCCGCGCGCCAATCATCTCTCCATCGGCGTCAAAGAAACCCACATAGATGGAAAGGCCAGCAACGATGGTGGCGATCAGCTCGGCGATTTGTTCCGGCGTCGGGTCTAGCCAGTTGAGATGGCCGACCTGGTCCCATGTGAGCGGGGATGACCAGTCAATTGTTCCTGCGGCAAGCGTGTCGATGCCGAGGGCCGATTGGGTTACCGCGCCAGCAGTCGCCTCGAATGGTCCATGGGTGCGGCCGTGGGACCACTTTGCCGTTCCGCCATCCATGCGCACGCCGCTGTCGTCGCCCCAGATGGTGTCACCCCAACGACCATCACCTAACTGGAGAGCGCGCACATCATAGCCGTGATGGCCGCGGACAAAGACAGAGCGGGCCGGATCGGACAGGCCGGCCAGAAACTCAGCATCGTAAAGTCGGGGGTCTTCGCCAGGCTCGCCGGTCTCGTCCAATGGCAACTCGCCCATTGCCTGTTGCCAGCGGTGCCAGTTGCGGCGGCGCACCTGCGGCGGTTCAACCATTGCCGCGTCGTACCCGATCCAGCCCATCGCACGGTCAACGGCCGTCAGCGTGCCGCGCAGCCTTTGCCATGGCCAGCCGGCATCAATGCAGTCCTCATCGATGGCGAAGAAACGGCGGATCGCCCCAAGCTGGTACTCCTTGACAAGCCAGGGTCCGAAACCTGCCGGCAACGGCCGCGCGAAACGCCAGCCGGCAATTGCATCAATGGACGGGCCAAGAACGGCGTCGCGGTTCAAGCCAGCGGCAAGGGCCTTTTCGTCCGGAACGGCATTCGGCGGCTGCAGGTGCTGCGCACGGGTCAAGGTCATCGTTCCACCCCACGGTAGGTGATCGAGACGGACTGAATGGAAATCGCTTCGTTGGCTGCGGCCACCACAGGCGCAACCGGACCGGTGATTGTCAGACGCGCCACGCCGTCAACGAACAGGCGGGCATTGATCCAGGAGGGTGCCAGGTCTCGGCCGATTCCGCCTTCAGTTTCCCATGCAGCGATGAGTTGGTCGCGCAAAGCGTCCAAACGGGTCGCATCAGCGCCCGGAAGCAACCAGGCATCAACTGTCACATCGACAAAGGTTTTGACCGCCGACACGACCCGGATCGTGTCATTGATGCCGAGCACGTTCGGATCGGTGACCATGGCCGCAACAGCATCAAGAAGTAATTGATCGGGGACTCCGCCATTGTCGGTCGCCAGCACCGCAATCTCCAACTGCGGCCCGCCATCCACCCGGTAGGCTTTCACCTCGTCGACCCGGATCGACGCGCTCATGGCAATGGCTTCGTAGCGTTCTTCAGGCCCGGCCGCCGAACGCCCGGCGATCGCCAGGGCCGTTCGCAGGCGTAGGCGCTCGTCGCTTTCGCCTTCCATGCGAAGCACGTCATAGTCCGATGCCTTGTGATCGAGATCAGAACCGCGCGCAAAGGCCATGGTGTTGGCTCGGGCTCCGTCATTGATCCGCGCCCGCAGGTTCAATTCACGTGTTGCCAGCGCTTGCAGGATGATCTGAGCCGGATCTGTTTCCAGGCTTCCGACCGTGTAGTCCATGCCGGCAGCGTCAAAGAGCGGCTGAACCTCGGACCGCATTTCCTCATAGATGGTCGCATGGTCCAGTGGCTCGATGATTTCGGGCGGTGGAAGCGCCTCGATGGCGGCCAGGGTGACACCGTCGCTCATGTCACCACCAGGTTTTCGATGGAGCGTTGGCCAGTGACAGTGAAGTCGCCAAGGTGAGCCCGCAGCCTTTCGTCGCCGCGCATGTAGAGCCCCAAATGCCCATCGTCACCGGCATGGTTGACGCCGACATTCGTCAGCAGGAAGCGCGTTTCCCACAGATCAAGGGCGTCTGCCGTTTCCACCATGAGGTTAACAATGGTGAAACGGTTCTGCGGCGCATCGAGAATATCAGGGATGCGCGAACCGAATTCACGCCGTTCCACACGGCTACCGATCGGCGTGGTGAGGATCACCCCGATCGATTGCTCAACGTGAGCCCAGCCGGTGAGCGGCTGAAACCCCTGGCGCGATAGTCCGCTCATGTGGCTGGCGTCTCCTCATCCCGCGCAGGATCCCCGTCGCCAGTTCCCTGGTTGGTGTCGTCGCCGGTCGCACCTGCATCGCTCGACGGCGCGCCGGACGGTTCTTTCGGCTTGTTTTTGGGCTTGTTTCGAGAGGCCTTCGAAGCGGCCTTAACCGGCGGTTGAACGAGCCTCACATGGCCCATTCGAAGCAGGTACTTCGCCTGCGCCGGCAGCATGTCCACGCGGTCGCCGATTGCGCGGAGTTTGCCGTCCGGCCGACCCTCAACCGTGAACTCGTACGTCTGCGGCTTGGATGCCTCAGGCTTGGCCTGTTTGGCCTTCGCGTCGGAGGTGGTTTGTGCTTCTGCCATGGTGGTTTCCTAACCTGCGGCGTTGACGATGGATGAGCCTTGAACGATTGGGTGAAGCCCGGCCGAAGAGCCGTATTGGACCTTCACCATGTCCCCAATCCGGGACACGGGCGGCCCGCCTTCATCGCCAAGGTCCACCCTTTCGGCCTTCACCAGGGCTGTCTTGGTTTCGATCACGGCGGATGTTTCAGCCTCGACCTTGGCTGTGGTGCATTCAATCTTGGCGTCCGGGGTTTGAATGAGAACCTGACCGCCGGTCTCCGTGATGGTGGTGTCGCCCACCGTCATCCGGCGTTCCCGACCTTTGTTGTGGGGCTGTTGGTTCTCGTTGGAGAACCCGCCCTGATCGATCCAGCCTTGGGCGATGTCGCCTGTCGGAGAGATCAGCCGAACCTGTTCGCCCGGCTCGGGCGGCGTCCATGTCTTGATGGCGCCGGCACGCTCCGTCCAAGGCACCCAGGCGGTCAGGAGCGGCTCAGACGGCGTGCCCAGATCTACCTTGGCCAGTCCCTTTTCCGGGTCGATTTCCGTGACCGTGCCGACGCGCACCGTGGCTTCCAGCCGGCGTTCCAGCTCAACAATGCGGCGCTCCAAGCCGATCAGCGTCGCGACCATGTCAGGCATCGGCTGCCTCCGGGTCAGGCGCGCCATGTGTGGAGCCGGCGATCGTCAGACCGTCAGGATCAAGATGTTCCGGCCAATCCAGTGCGTCACGTTCTGCGGTGAAACGATCGATCCCGATGGGCAGGCTTTGCTTCCAAGCGACGGCCAATAGGGCCACCCCGCGCCGATCAATATCGCCGGAGTAAAGGCTCTCGAATTTTACGTCCTCGGGTTGGCGGGCCTTGGCGATACCCGTCCAGG
Source organism: Pseudomonadota bacterium (assembly GCA_038749715.1). GTDB lineage: Bacteria > Pseudomonadota > Alphaproteobacteria > Rhizobiales > MH13 > MH13. Next base: position 336,907 of record JBCDHR010000003.1, on the reverse strand, counting down.
ACCAAAGCGCCACCCGCGCGATCACCTGCTCGGCGATAGACAGCGCCATGACGTCCCGGTCCTGACCACGCTTGTCTTCGGCGATGACGAATGCGGACAACAGCATCTCAACGCGCAATTGATTGTTGGCCAGCGGTTCCGATCCAGCGCCATTCACGATGGCAATCAGGATGGCAGGCGCGCGTGTTGTGACACGGTTGATCTCGCCAAGGTTCAGCTTGCCGCCATAGGCTTCCACTGTCCTGGCATCGGAGACCGAGGCCCTCAGGTCGGCAACGATCGCCGATCGCAGTGCGACCAGGGCGCTCATGGAACCAGCCTCGCAAGGAAGTCTTCAATAAGCGCGACGAGATCGCTCTCGTTCTCGGCTGACAAACCAAGAAACTGGCGCTGGGTCATCTGGAAGCCTGCGCCTCGGCCGGCGCGACCGCCGTCATTGTGGACGCCGGCATAGACAAGGTTGGAGCCGATCTGTGTCTCGTCGCTGGTCACCAGGTGAGCAATGCTGCCGTGCAGCGCGCCGGTCTGAACAAGGATGGGTGTGCCGGTCCGGTTGGGCGCCCATGGCGACCCATCCGGGGCGGTCTTCTCCGACATGATGCGGCGCTTGGTCTGCCCTTCGACCTCTTGGCCGAGTTCGTCGAGCAGTTGGTGCTTCTCGAAGCCCGCCAGATCGGCAAGTGCGCGATCAGCGGTATCGAAGCCGCGCAGATCAACGGTGAGTTGAGCGCCGGCCACCTCAAAGGCCCTTCATGCTGTCGCGGGTGAAGCGTCGGTCATCAGCGTCGATCATGATGTCGCTGGAACCGGTGTCGGTGTCGACCGGAGCGCTGTTGGCCTCCTCGGCCTCGCCAAGACCGGCCTTGCCATCGGCGATGCGTTCCAGCTGCCGGGTCGCGTTCTTGTAGCGGTTCTCGATCTCCTCGGTGAGCCGCGTTGCCGAAGCCGCCAGGATGTAAATCGCGATATCGCAGCAAAAGCGCGTGATGAAGGCTGGAACGACCTGAAGGGGTACGCGGTACCGTTGCCCCAAATGGCTATCGATCTCGGAACTGGCGGCCGTCAGCGCGTCAATGATCTGCGCCTCGTCATTGCCGTCATTGTCGAGGTCGACCAACCGCGCGATGAAATCGACACCGTAGATCGCCTCCATGCTCTCGCGGGTAGCGTAGGTCATGGCTACTTCGTCACGCCCTTCACGGCCCACATGATACCTTCCTCGATCCGCTCCCTGGCGATTTCAAACTCCCGATCGGACCCAAGCTGACCGATGGACATGGCCAGCTCTGATCCGGCCAACTTCAAGGCGTCGACAGCGGCCTTCTCAGCATCGCTAAGCGTTCGGTACTGATGGCGCATCCTGTTGCTTTGGGTGCGCTGATCGTCGGTGCTATTGAACTCGGTCATTGCGGCCTCTGAGGTGTTTGGGGCGGCGCACTATCGTGCCTTGTTGGACCGATCGGTCCTCAACCTTCCGAAAGCCTTCGGCGCGGAAAGTGCCGGGAGCCTTGCGAGCCGTATCGGACCGCCCCCTCGGGAAATTTGAGCGGCGGGCTACCCTCCCGCCTGGCGCTCGGGCCGAGGCGCGCCTCGGCTAGCTGATCGTCGGGGCGCGAGCGCTTCCCCTGGGCATTCACTGCGAAGGAGGCTCACTGCCGCCTTCGCCTTGGCCGGTGTTCCCGTCGCCGGACTGGGAGAGAGCGGCCGTTGCGGCTTCGATCTCGGCTTTGCTGACGTCAAACCCGACAGCGGCCGACACCGCCTTAACCTTCGGCGCGCCGTCCCTGGTCTTGTCGTCATCACCGAGCGTCGGAATGACTGCGGTGATCCACGCAGCGCGCTCCTCGGCGGACAGCGCTGGTTCGTCTGGTTCTTTGGCGGTCTGGCTGGCCTCCCGAATGCTCAACTCGGGGTCTGACAACAGCGCCTCGCTCTCTGCCTCCGACAGCTTGTCTGGATCGATTGTGACCGGAACGCCGCGTTCGAAGTTGCGGTTGGCACGGCGATGGGTCCGGGTGGCGGTGACAGTGATCATGGCATGTCTCCTGTGAAGGGGCCGGGATTTGCGAAGGGCTCAGAGAAGCCTTTGGCAAATCCCGCCGACCGAAGTCGGCGGGCTTCTGGATGAATGGGCGCCGCCTAGGCGAGCCAGGGCGCGACGTGCACCTCGACGATGTTCTGATTGGTGTTGTCTTCGCCGTTGGCCTTACGAGATCGCTTGATGACCTCGTCGGCGGCCTTCCGAAGCTGGGGTGGTACGACAAGCTTGTTGGCCATGATCTTCAGCGGGCGACCCTCATCATTCTTGATGGTGGTCATCGCGTCGTAGGCGGCGTCGAAGTTGGCCTCATTCAGTTCGGCCTTCGACATGTGAGCGAGCTGCCAATAGCTGAAGCCAGCATTCCCGCGCGCATCTGTGCCGAAAAGGTACTCATTGCGCATGAAGACGTGATCGCTGTCGTTGGGATCATCGCGGGAGGTGAACTCGGCCGCCTTGCGCTTCTGGAAGATTAGCGGCTTGAGCGGCTTGGTCGTGTCCAGCAGATACCAGCCGGCATTGGCGCCAGCGGTGTAGTTCGAAACGCTCTGGGCTTCGCCTGTCTCCGGATTAACCACCGGGTGGTCGGTGTCGAAGTAATTCTGGCCATCGTAGCAGAGCGTCGAAACCCCAAGCGGCAGCAAACCCCAAACGAGGTCATCCGGCCAGGCGGCCGCCGCGCGCCCCATGGCGTTTGCACGGGTCGAGTAAAGGCCAATATTGTCGTCTTCAATGTGGACCTTCTTGATCGCGATCGTGCTTTCGAACTCCTCGTTCTTCAGCACGTAGCCGTAGGCCGCCAGTTCCTTGATCTTCCGATCGCCGACCCACTTTTTCATGCCCGGCCAGTCGGCCAGCCAAGAATAGTCGTTCTCGGCCGTGGTGGATGGAACCTCGGTGGCGACCTGGTCCCAACTGGCCTCGTACTCGCCAAGGCCAGTGCGGAAAGCGGCGGAGAGGCCGATCCCGAGGGTGCGAAGATTTGCGCCCGTGACTTCCATAATTGAGCTCCTTGCGTGCGCCCAGGGCGCGTTAGATGGTGACGAAGACGCCGGTGTCGGTGACGTCGAAGACGGTGCCGGCGCGGCTGGTTCCAGTCCCGTCCGACGAGACAGTCTCGTCATCGACGATGAAGCAGTCCTGGCCGACGTCGGCGCGGGTGACGGCGCTGGCGCCGTCGTTCTTCATGAGAAAGGTTCCGCGCTTGATGAGAGCTTTTGCGGCACCATCGGCGCCGTCGTTCACAACGCTCTCATCGAACACCCCGACAGCCGTCAGGTTCGTGGCAGCCGTCGCAGGCGCGGCGAACCCGTTGGCATCCAGGACCGCCATCCCGCCACGGTGAGCGGTTGTTGATCCTTTCATGTCGAGGGCGCGTGAGACGCCTTCGGCGGAGACGATTTTTTTGGACTTGGTCAGGGCCATGATCGGCTATCCTTCGGAAGGTTGCGGGGCGTAGGCAGAAGGCGGTGGTTAGGCAGCCTTGTTCGCCTGGCGCTCCTTGATGAACTGCTCTTCAGTGACGCCAAGGTACCGGCACATGGCCTTCTCCTCCTTGGACAGGGAGCCGCCTGCATCTGGTGGCGACTTGCCGTCCAACTCGGATGGCTTGGTGACATCGCTGGCATCCAGGTCGCCGACCATGCTCTTGAAGGCCTGAAGCCCGCCTTCAGCCCTGCAGGCCGCAACGTGGTAGCCCTTCGATGATGGAGCGATCTTGCCGGCCTTAACGGCGGCATCGACAACAGCCGTGATCTCGGTGTCGGCGATTTCGGCAAGCCGATTGGTCGCTTTGTCCAACTCGCCCTTCACCTGGTCGTGGTCGGCGCGCGGGACGAACTGATCAAGCGGCGGTGTCTTGGCGCTGTTAAGCGCTTTGTCACGATCTGTCTGAAGGGCTTCAACCGCAGCGGCGATCGCGCCGTCGGAAGCTTCCTCAGCGAGACCGAGTGAGCGGCACAGAGCTTTGCGGGCTTCGGGTTTCATGGTGGGCTCCTGGGGTTCGGGGTCAGTGTCACCATCGCCTCGCTTGTTCAGCGCGGCTTGGCGAAGGTTCGGCTGGTTGGTGAGAGCGATTGACGAAAGCGCCAAGACAGTTCGGCTGTCGTCAAAGAAGAACGTCGGCGAGATGTAGCGATACTCGCGGCTTTCGATCATCTCCGTGGCGCGAGGCGTCCATTCCACGCGCGCCCAAATCTCTCCGCCACGGTTTTCCAATGCCTTGATCCAGCCCGCCGCTGGCGAAGGCTGGCCCGTGATCGGCGCAAGCTCCGATGCGTGCTCGTAATCGATGGCCAAGTCGATGCCCTGCGCCTGAAAGTCGGCGATCACATCATCCGGGGCACTGTTGTCCCACCAACGGCCATCGCGGCCTTCGATCCGACCGGCTGGTAGCACGAGCAACTCGGTCGGTGCGCCGCCCTCATTGTTGAGGGCGACCTCCCGTCTGCAGTTGGCGCTATGCGGCTTTTGGCTCATGCGGCCATCTAGGCATGGCGCATGCACCTCTTGCCGGTATCAGCTGATACCGTGGAGACGGGTGGCGACGATGAAGGATTTTGAGCACCCTATCGGTAGCCGGTGCCAACCCCATCTGGCAAGCGCGCGAAACATCGCCGTTAAGGCGCCATTGAAAGCCCCTTAACGGGTTTTGGGAGAAACGGCGGCAGTTATGGGGTTTTTGGCGGGAGGGCGTTTCTAGGCCAATTCTGAGGCCTTTGCGTTTTGATGATGGATCACTTACATTTGGGGGACGCTGGAGTTCAGTCGGTGAGCCGTGGCTCGACCACGCGGGGGCGTGCCGCACCCCCCAGCGCGTTTTCCTCTTAGATTGGTGAGAACCCCGCGCGTTCCAGCTTGCGGCGTCGGCGCGGCAAACTGGTAAAGTGCTCGGTTAGGCTGGTGAGAAAAAGCTCACCCGTTTCGGCAACTGGCTTCAGCAAAGCAGCATACCCGATCCCATCCATCTCATAGAGCGCCGCCAAAACGCCCCGGTCATCGCGGAGCACATCGCCGGTTTCCATTCCCTGGGAGATCGCGGCATACGTGGCTGCGTCGAACCCGCGCCTTTCCGAATAGGATCGTTGCTTGGCGATCGTGGCAGCCGAGAGGGTGACAATTCGACCGGTCAGCCCGGCCGCCTCGACAATCCGTTCGGGAGCAACGCCGATCGGCAAGAGGGCTCGACCGGTTAGGTCACCGCGCGCCAGGGCCTGGACCATCTGCCCACCGGCAATGTCAGCGATGGCGATCCGGCGTAGATCGGGATCGGCCTCCTCCAGCTTGCCGTTCAAAAACCGGGACACCGTTCGGCTGCGTGCGCGTCCTGGATTGGTGTGCCAGCCCGGATCGATCCCTATCGGGATCTCGGTGACTTCACCAGTGCGGCGGTTCTCGAACGGGCGTGTGGGGATCTCGGGCGCATCGGAAACACCCCCCAGTCGGTCTGCCTCGCGGCGCGTGATCTGGCGCGCCCAGCACTCGCATCCCCAGCCATTGGGGGGAAACCACATGTCCCAGAACGGGTGGTCAACCGGAAGGATCGTCCCGACCTTCGCCTCATGCTCCGGACGGCGGTCTTCTGCGGTGGACAGGCCATAGAGGAAGTAAGGCAGCCCGGCCTTGGTCCGTTGTGCGCGCTCCCATTGGCCGGCAGCGCGGGCGCTGCGAATGTTGGCCTGGTAGATGGTGCGAAGCCGACGCGGGCTGCCCAGCTGGACGGGCAGCGTCTCACCCGTGTCCGGATCGACCATCGGAGCCTGGCCCCACCATCCCAACCGCTGCAACTGCGGCGTCAGATCGCGTGCCCATGCCTCGTAGGGTGTGCCGTCGTCGATCGCGTCTTGAAGACTGTCGCGAATGGTTGTGAGAACATCGAGCTCCATCGCCTTGGCGACGGTAAAGGCGTGGGCATGTTCCTCGCCCCAGACGTCCAACCAGGAAAAGGCAGGTCGCAACCCCTTCTCGGCGAAATAGCGCCTGACCTCCGGTGGGGGGTCGCTCGACAGGTTGATGACGTCCGCCATTCTAGTGGTCGGCGGCGTCCCCCACGCCGCGCGCCTTGAACAGTTCAATGGCGAGTTTCTCAACCATTGGCCCGGCATTCATGGCTGTCAGTGTGTCGGGCAAGTCCGCCATGAACTCATCCTCACTGGTCGATCGCTTGAGCAAAGCGAGGACCGGTTCGAGAACCGGGTTCATCTGTTGCTTCCAGTCGGCCAGCGCGTCTTGGCCCAGCTGATCGATCAGCTGCTCTGTACCCGCTTCTCCGGTGCGCGCCCATGCTTTGTGGACCTTGCCGCAGCTCGGACAAGGCTGGCGGCGATTGGAAGCCCGAGATGGGTTGTCCTGGTTGTCATCGGCGGTCTCGTCATCATCTGCCTGAGATGGCCGTGACGCTGACGGCGCGACAAGCAGCTCCTCGCCTTTTTCCGGTTCTTCCCACCCAAAGCGATTGCGCGCGGTGCGTTGGCTAACGCGCAAGCCCATGGCGACCAGTTTTTCAAGCTGGTTGGCAGCCGCATCCAGATCATCCGGGTCTTCGACCAGAAGCTTGAAGACCGGATAGGCTGGGCGAGGTCCGAAGTTGAGATCGACAAAGGGCCGTATGAGATCACGGTTGACCGTGGTGCTCAGCTGGCGCGTGTCCTTCTTCTTGATGTCGAGGCGAACGTCGTTGTGAACCTCGGCCTGCGCGAGCGACGAGCCATCATCTGTGGTCATCGTCTGACCAAGAACGGCTTTCGACATCTGCGCATCAACGAAATCGGCCAGTCCGCCGAACACACTCTCGCCTCGGCCGCTTTCGACCTTGTGGAACTCAATCTCCATGCCCATCGGGATAATCGCTGCCGCATCCACAGCGATCATGCGCACGGCCCGCAGGAGAGCAAGTTTGTCTTCATTGCTCGCGCCATTGTGGTAGCGCCCCACACGTAAGGGCATACCAAAGACGTCAACGAACTGGAGCCAGTCCTTCAGCGTGTAGCTCTTAATCAGCCAGGCCCAGGCAGACAGACGGGCGAGGCCTTGGCGGATGGGGATGCCCGACTTGATCTTTGGCACATGGCCAATCCACTTGCCATGCGGCAGCTCCGGTCCTTCATCCAGACCATCGACACGCTGACGCAATTGGCGACGGCTGGCCTTATCGAACTGGAAGAAGCGCGGATCGCGCCAGACAAAATCGACAGGCGTCCATCGATCTGACGAGGTGTGCCAGATGGTCTCGGTTGCGGAGAAGCCTTTACCGAGCGCGTCGAGCATGTCTTCCAAGGCATCAATGAATGTTGGTTGTGCGACGAGACGCTCCACGGCCGTCGCGATCTCTTGGTCCTCGGAACCCTCGCCGGCCGCCTCAATGGTGATGGCGACGTTGCAAACCGCCGACTTGCGGGTCGAAAGCACGGAACCGTAGTGTCCGTCCCGCTCTTCCATTTCTTCAGCGAGGGTCAGGAAATCTGTGGCGTCGTTCTCGGCAGCATCGCGGAGGATCGTTGCCAGGCGTTGTGGGGTCAGGCCGTTAGCGACCGTTTCGCGGAACAACTGCGCAACGCTGGCTGTTGTGGCCGTTGGTTCTTGCCACTCCTTGGTCAGCTCACCTTTCTTGTAAGTCAGCGGCGCGCCGTGCTGGTCGATCAATCCACTCACCACAATCCTCCTCGCACTGTCGGGATGGTGAACGTGGCAGAACGCCGCTCGGCCCGGTGATGGCGGTCTTCCCGCTCCTCGTCATCTAGGGCGGCCTGGTAGCCATAGGCGGCGTGCTCCTGACGGGACGCAAAATGCGCCAGCGCCAACGCAATCGCATAGTCGCCGTGGCGCTTCTTGCCTGGCGCGCCTTCGCGCACCGGGGGCAGCATGGGGATGCCACGGATCATCTTCACTTGCCGCAAGTCGGCAACGTGATCGTCATTCCGGCCGATGGCGATCATATCATCCTCAAAGGCCGTTTTTAGCGGCGGCATGTTCACCCGGTACCACTCCTGGGAAAACTTGATTGCCCAGATCAGACCGGCGTCGTTTTCGGCCTCTCGCAGACCGAACAGGCGACCCATGTCCTCCGCAACGGTCCAGCCCATGCCGGTGGCGTCGAAGGCGGCCGCGATAAGGCGTCGATGGACGGCCTCGAGCACCGTGCGGACGATCTGCTTTTGCTCATCGCCGGGAACGCCGCGCAGCTCGAACGACAGACCTTCACGCCGCCGCAACAGCCGTTCAATGGCAAGCAGGCTGCCGACGGAGAGGTCCGCCACGCGCGCGAAGTCGAAACCGAAGGCAAAGCGCAACGACAGATCGAGCTCAGAAAGCGCCGCGCGCAGCTCGTCCATGAAGGGGGCAACCAGTGCCTTCTGCTCAAGCTCAGGACGATGGAGATAGTCGGGCGGAAGCTCCAAACGCAGCGCCGGCGCCTCGGCCGTCATACGCGCTTCGATCAGCGGTCCGGCCAACCACGCGCCGCTGCCCATGGCAGGGATGCAGAAAAGTTCTTCGTCGGCACCATCGCCGTAGAAGTCGATGATCTCCTGGCGCCACTCTGCCTCGGCCTCGACCGACCAATCGGAGCCTTTGACGAGGCAGATGCGCTCGTAAAGACCTTCCTTCAATGCCTGGTCGAAATCGACGCGCATATGCGCGTACTTCGATCGACCGGCTAGGATGTCCTGGACCAGCTGGTTGAAGGGGTTGTCGGCCCCATCGTGTGTGGAGCACACAACAACCTGGCCGCCCCACATCAGGAAGGCGAGTGCTGCCTTGAGGAGCTCCGACAGGCTGTCCACGAAGGCCGCCTCGTCGATGATCACTACGCCCTGCTTGCCGCGCAACGAGCGCGGGGCCGACGACAACGCTAGGATTTCAAAGCCCGATGCAAACCGGATGCGGAACGCCTGGATGGAACGATCGCCGTCCTGGTCGCTTTCCTCAAAGAGGAACTCCTCGGTATCGACCGACACTTTCATGAAGGCCCGCGCCCACATGGCGCAGGCGTCGACAAACTCCCGTGTCATCTCCTGGCTGTAGGAGATGTACATGACGTCCATCCCGCCCGCGTCATTGGCTTTGGCGGCACGCAACACGCCGTAGGCGGCCAGGCCCCAGGTCATGCCGATCCGGCGCGACTTCTCGATGACCAAGACCGACACGCCGACCGTATCGAGCAGGTGCGTGGCACGCGCCTGGTAAGGCAATAGAACCTTGGGAAGGCCCAGATGCTCGATCACCGCATCCAGGTTCGCAACGCTTGCTTGCCGGACGGCGATCCAATCGTCCTTGGAGAGCGGTGCTGTCATGCATCGACGCCCAGGATTTCGGCCTTAATGGCATTGGCTGTTTCAGCCGTCAGACCCTTAACCTGGCGGACTTTCTCGACGGCCTTCTCGACCCCGTCTTTGAACTCCTTCTCGACATTCTGCCGCCGCGCTGTCGATACGCCCTGGGCCTGTGTAGCTGCGCGTAGCGCGTTTGCGATCTGCATTGCCTCTTTTGGATGAAGGCCGCTCTCGCCGGCGTCGGTAAGGAGCTCAAAGACCAAGGTCTTGATGGCCTCAGCCGCCATCACAGTGAGATCGTCGGAGGCGCCTGCGTCGAAGCTCTTGGCCAGGGTGGCGGCGATCTCGCGCGTGTCGTCTAGGCGGCGCGCAAGTGTCGCCAAGCGAATGGAGTAACGGTTGAAAGACGAGAACGAGGGGATCGAAAACTCAAGCTCGCCGCGATGTTCAGCACGGATCGCATCAAGCTTTTGGTAGAACTCCTCGTAGATCTCCGTCTGGGTGCGATCACGCCGACGCAGCTCCTCGGAAGCCCACGCAATAATGGGCGTGCAAGCATCCGGCAGTTGGTCGATCGACGAGAGGCGGCCCCGCCCTGTGGACTTGGATTTGGCCATGGCTAGGCCTCCGGGCTTGGCCTGGCGACGCCCTCAAGGACACGTTTGCGGTCTACGTGGTCGAGGCCGGCACGGGTGATGGTCGCCACCATGACACTGCCAGCTTCCGCCAAGGTCACGGCTCCAGCGTCCTGTTCGAGCCAGCGCAACTGGTTGCGCAGATGGTCCCGCGTGACACGATGCCCGAACCCTTCGAGAACCTTCTCAAGCAGCGCTTCGTTGAGGCTGTAATTGACCTCATCGGCCAACCTTCGAAGGATGACCAACCGCGCATCTTCGGTCACATGTTGTTCGTAGGTGGTCACTTCTGCCCCCGAATGTACTGATCAATCAGAGCGGTCGTGTTCGCGAGGGCGCCGACCTTCTCGCTCATCGCCTTGATTTCGCCCGCTAGGCCCTCCGTCTTCAAAGCGAGCTCATGAACCGCGCCTTGGCGTGGACGGTTCTCAAGTTCGGAGTGGATTTCGGCCAAAAGCTGACGCAACTCCACTTGCTCGGCTCGGATTGCCTTGATCTCTTCAGCGTTCGTTTTGGACCCGGCGGTGATCCATGCGTAGATCGCACCTAGGATGCCCAGCCCGCCGCCAATCACACCAACCCAGGTGCGCAGTTCCTCCATCAGCGGCCTCCAAAGATTTTCGGCAGAAGGGCCGCCACTCCGATGGCTCCCGCCGCCCCAAAGTAGAATTTGACGACGGTGTCCAGCAGGCCGAGCACCACGTCACCCGGATGGTGGGTGACGCTCCAACCAAGCATGGTGTCGATCACAATGAGCTTGAAGACGAAGGCCGCGACGACGTAGCCGATGATCATCATCGGGTGCCAAGGCGGCATGGCTGCATGGATGCGCAAGCGGTCCGTCTGGGCGTCGATAGCCTTCTCGACAAGCCGCGTCTTCAGCTTGTCGGTTTCCAAGCCGCGATCGCCATGTCGGTCCAGGCTGTCGAGCACGCGGTCAATGGCACCACTGCCGATCGAGCCAGTGACGAGGCTGATGGCCGCGCGCGCAAGGCGGGCCAGAAGGGGCAAGGGATTGAGGCTCATCGGCGCATGGCCCTCACGGTGACGACCGCGAAGAAGACGAAAAAGGCGATCGGCAGACCGGCCGCCAACCAATCAAGGATCAGGTCCGCCATGGGGTGCTCCCCATGGTCCAAAGGGAGGCCCAGGCGTCCCAGGTGATCGTCATGAGAAAGAGCGGGGTCCAGAGGTTCACGCCACGTGCCTCCAGCTCTTGGCATCGAACAGCCGACGCCGCTTGATCTGCCATGTGATGAAGACGGCCGCGCCGCCAAAACCGAGAAGTGCCAGGCCGGGGTTCTGCCCGGCCCACTCGGCCATTGGCTGAACGAAGCGTGCGGCGGCCGACAGCTGTTCTCCGACAATCGGAATGGCGGACACCAGACCGTCGTTCTGAGCCGTGGTGACCACACCTCCGAAAAGGACTGAGACCCAGCCCAACAACCCGCCGCGATCAGCGTGCTTGATGGTCTGTGAGCCGCGTTCGCGCAGGTCCGCCACGGTGAGGTCTTCCCGTCCATGGTCGGGTCGCTGAACGCGCGGCACGGCTGTCTCAAGCGCGGCCTCGGTGAGCGGGCCAACCAAGCCATCAGATTTGAGGCCATTGTCGGCCTGGAACGCGCGCACCTGGTGGTCGGTCGCCGGGCCGAAATCGCCATCGACCTGCAATTGGTAGCCAAGCTCGACCAAGCGCTCTTGCAAGGCCCGGACACGAAATCCCTCAGAACCAACGCGCAGAGTGTCGCGGCGCGCGGCGGAGCGAACCTGGGGCGCGCGACCTTTGATGCGCGCATAGGCGCGCTCCATCATGCCGGCGTAGCGGGCGACCTGGCCCGATCCGTTGTAGCGGCGGGCCACGGTGCGGAAATCGCGCTGGCGCAAGGCCTCGGCCAAGCCGACGCTTTCAAGAAACGCCACAAAGGCTGCGATCTGGTTTTCTTCCTTCTCCGCCATCGCCAGGACGAACTCTTGGACGGACGGGAAGCCCACCGCCTGGTGGTTGAAACCCATGATCTGCGGGCCGCCATACGACGCCGATTTCAAGCCGGCCGTTTCGTGCAGCTCGGTCATCCGCTTCAGTAGGTTCCATCGGCGATCATCCCCAGCGCTACCCTGGCCGCGATAGTTGCCACGGGACCAGCCGCGAACCGCCAGCCCCAAGACTTCGGCGCGTGCACGGAGACTGGCAGGCAGCAGGCGCCGGAAGATGTGCTTTTCGACAAGGATGATCAGACGGCCTTTACCGTCGTAGGGCTCGCCCCGGCTCTCCACCTCTAGGATGGCTTGCAGCGTTTCGGCTTCGCAGTTCAACCGCTTGGCGGCATCCCGGACGGCATTCCCGGCACCGGCTTCGCCGCCGCCTTCCATGAGCTTGTCGATCGTCGCTTGCACAGCTGGCCATCCCATCGTCAGTGATGGGTTGAGGGATGCCATTTATGTGGGATTTCGTGCCGGTATCAGCTGATACCGGGAATGCCGGCAATCTAGCGTTTTGCCTGGACCATCATCGCCAGAAGCGGCGGTGTCTCATTGCTGCGGCGGCGTCTCTTTTCGCGATTGACCGTAGCACGGGACAGACCCGATCGGCGAACAGCCTCATCTACGGAGGCTCCGGCGTCAAGCGCCTCATGCATCGTCCGATAGGAAGCCGCACGGGCCTGTTCAATGGCCGATGCGTGACCAAGCGGAAGCACGATGTAGGCGCCAACATTGCGGCCTTCCGGGGCGACTGAGAAGGCTCCGCAGAGCTTGAGCGCCTTCTCATGCCCCAGGAGTGTTGCGAGCCAGTGATCCGCACTGCATGTCGCCGGAATGAAGATGCGCGCGCCACCATGGGCTTCGATCAACGAAAGCGTTGCATCAACGCCGATCGCGTCTGCAACTTCACGGGCGCCGGGGGCCAATAACTCGTAACGCGGATCGGTCATGAGCCCGCCTCGCGGATGAGCCGGTCCATCGCTTGGTAAGTGACCCGTGCTCCCTTCCGAAGGCAGCCCACAACCTCATGGTCACGGAGCAGGAAACGTGCCTTCCCAACGCGAACGACTGGCGCCCCAGCCTGCGCGCCTCGTTTGCATGATGTGGCTATCTGCTGTCGAACTTGCTCCACATCGATGTCGCGATGGTGCTCTAAGAAACGGAGCAAGGCGCGGTCTGAAACCTTGACGGCGTTGTCGCTGGTATCCGTCATGCCGCGCACTTTCCCAAACGGCTTTGATCTCTTAGGTTTCCGAAGACATGGTTCCGAGGGAGATGCGAGTAATGCGGACTGCTTTGGTTGCACTGGCGCTGTTGCTTGGCGCGCCAACGATGAGCACGGCCGATGAGGCAAGCGACGTGCCCCGGCCACCGGCCCAGGAAAGCCCAACGGACCAGCATGCCCAGAACGCCATTCATGCAGCTCTCGTCGCCCAGATGTGTGACGAGTTGGCTCTTGAAAGCGACAACATCGTTGCGCACCTGGCTGAAGTCGGCCTGTCGCCCGAGCAGATGGACGACAATGAGTTTCGAGGCCTGTTCGTCAGCGGCATGTTCTTCTGGGGCGCGATCGCAGAACAGGACGAGCGGGTGGCTTGCGGGCTGGGCGAACTCCTGTTTGGCAACCGTGGCCAAGAGCAGCCGGACCTGCTTCGGTATGTCGGCGGTGGCTAGGTAGCCAATCAACGTCTGCTCCGCTTGTCACGAACCTGACGACCAAGCGCGTTCATGACCGGTATCCAGTCGCCTTCTTTTTCAAGGTCTGGGCGATCGCCGGACAGCGACAATTGGAACGAGACCTCGGTCAGCACCTCGTCCAGAACATCGCCGGCTTTGATGTTCGGGTTTATGAGGCGCATCTGCGCGCAGGCGATCTTGCAGCCAGCCGTGCGCACGAACGGCCGCATGATTTGGTCAACCTCCCAATCCACGCCACCTTCACGGGCCAGCCAACCCTTCAAAGCCTCAATGACTTTGGTCGCATTGGCCGCATCGTGCAGGAACTGTGTGTGCTCTAGGCCCGTCTGCCGCTTCACGAATGCGAGGAGTGCCTTGTCATCCCGATTGCGAACTAGACCAAGGTTCCAGCCAGCAATCCAGAGCGCCTGAAGCTTCTTCGCATAAGGCCCGGTAAGGGGCTTTTGAGAGCGCTTTGAAGACCGTTTGAAGCCCTTCCTGTTGAGCGCTGCGAGTACCTTCTTCCGCTCCGGCTCGGTCATAGCCCGCAGGCTGCGTTTGCCTGTCGCTTGCTCGTAGACGTCGCGCGCTGTGTCTTCGTCCAACCCCAACTCGCGCCGACCGACATGGATTGCTGCAATGGTGCTCATGGGGTGCTGCCGATCCGGCCGACGTTGTCCCGCCCTGTCTTCATGCCGTGGTGCAGCCCAACCTGATCGGCAGCATTGCGCCCCTGGAACTCGGCCATGTTGAAGCGGGTCTTGTGCGCCGAACGATTGTGAACCGTCACGTTTTTCTGGCGGAAAACCAGGTCTCGCGCGCGGTCGCGGTCGTGTTCGTTAAGGGTGGGGCGGAACAGGTCATAGAGCCGAACACCCAGCTTCTTGACCAGGCCGGTTTGAAAGTCGGCAATCGCCTTGCGGCGTGTGGCTGTCTTGCGGCGCGATGTGTAGAAATGCCCTTCCTTGAAACGTGCGGTTTCCACTCGCACCGCTGTTTCACAGACATCGAGCAGATACCGAGCTATCTCAGGGCCTGGATCACGTCCCACAAACAGGACATCGCCATTGAGCTCCTCGACGGCCACGCAGTTCGTCACGTAACCAATGATCCCAAAAAGTCGCGCCGCTTTGCTGCGCCCTTTGATGCCGGTCTGCGCGGTGCTCTCTGTGAGGACCAAATCGTCCTCCGAAAGTCGCGCCTCGCGCATCAGTTGCGCAGCCTTTGCGGCGGCAGATGCTGCTTCTGCCTCGGTGCATCCGCGATCGGTTGTCATTGAACGCAGTGCCTTGATCTTCTCGATAATGGAGGCGCGGTTGGTCATCCGAACAGCTCCAGCGTGTCGGGGCATGGTGCCGGGTCGGCCCCGTCCTCGGTGTAGGCGGTGCAGAGCGGACCTCGCACCGGGTCCACGACCCATTCATGTGGCGGGGCGTTTGTGCTCATGGCCTCTAGGATGATCGGACACTGCAAATCGCTGGCCGCATCGTCTTCCGCACAGTGACGACAATGATCAGCGTAGAAGCCCTCAAACTCCGAGTGGTTAGACGGGCGGTAGGGCCTGCGGGCAGTCATCACCCCACCCTCAAGCCTTGGCCAGATCGATGGTGACGGCCTGCCACGTATCGCGTGGCGTCGCGCGCCGATAGAAGCGGACATACTCTTTGGTGCCCGTGACCCGGATTGCGTCGCGGATGGCATCCATCGCGGAAACCCAACGAGGATCGTCGATCTCCATCCGAAGGAGCGAGAACAGCTCGGCCTTGTTGATCTCGCCCTCTTTCTCGACATTGAAGACGCGGTTGACGAGAGCGCGCAGCTCCGGCCGGCTCTCCGCGCCCCACTCGACCAGGCATTCATCCACCAAGGTCTTGGCCTGTTGCAGCTCGGGTCCAAAGGACACCTGATCGGCGATCTGAACCTGCACCTTCATGGTTCCATCATAGGACTGGAAGGTGACGTTGCCCTTTTTGCCTCCGGCGCGTGCGCCATACTGGCCTTCGAGCAAGCCCTGAAAGGCATTGAGATCGGCAAAAGTGTGGTTCTTGAACCGCGCAATCTGGCCGTTCAGATCGAGCGCAAAGGCCATCACCTTGCGCACGGTCTCATCTTCGAGAGCATGCTGCGGCTTGACCATCTCTGTGGGCACAAGCGCGCCTTTGGCATCGCGCATGTACTCGCTGCCTTCGATCGTCACAATCGGGTCGGTTGCGATGGCGTTCATAGGGGTGCCTCCTGGCTAAAATCGGCGATGGGTTGAGCGCCCGGACCATCGGGCGGTGCATCTGGCAAAGGTGGTTCTTCAGGCGGCTCCGGTGCCGCACCGAATGTCGTCGCGCCGAGGTGTTCTAAAAGCGCCTGGCCGACGCGATTGAGGACGGGTTCGAGATCCGTGCGTGCTCGTTGGCCGGTGGTCGGATCGACCACTTCGACCAACATGCAGTCGGCGCTTGATCGCTGAACACGAAGCAGCCTGCCGGTGTCGGTGCGATAGGAGAACAGCACCTGCACGGACCCCCGCGCATCCAGATCGGGCAATCGCCCAATCTTTACGTCGATGCGATGGTCAAACTGGTGATCGCTTGCCGTCATGAGCGACCGCCAGCGGGTCGGATGTTGTCCATCCGGACGCCACGTAGGGCAGGCGGTAAGGAGGAGTTTTTCCGAAGCTTGGCGATCAGCGCCTGGTTTTCGGCCAAGTCCGTTTCGAGCTCCCGCGCCTCGGCCGACCAAAGGCGCATGGCGGCAAGCCACGACTGTATAAACGCGGGGCCGAACTCCTCACCGGCCGCAAAGGCCAAGTCGACTTCGCGTTCGACATTGCTGATCATTTGGGAAAGCGGTGGCATGTGAGAGCTCCTAGTTTAGGCGCGAGTTAGGGCAGCCTGCACGGCATGCCCGGTGCATTTTGACGTTGAGGCCAGAGGCGGTGGAGAACGGCTTCTTCTGCCAGTTGAGACACTCATCGCGGGTCACCTCGACCAGCACTGGACAGCGGACTTTCTCTTTCATCAGGGCACCACGCACGCGCGCTTCGACGCGGCTCATGTCACCCTGGTAGGTGTTCGCGATCGCTTGCCCGATAACGGACGGTGAGTAGCCGACCTCATCGGCAACGGCTGTCTGCGTTGCCTCCATGCAAGCTTCGGCCAGCACGAGCACCCACTCGGGCGGCTTGCCCCAAGCATCGCGGGCGCGTGCGATCAGATCGGGCCGCTCATTGGTCAAGCTCATCGCTCCACCTCCGCCTCGATCGGCCCAGGCAAGTCACCCTTGTTGGGGTCGAAGACAACCTTCGAACGGAGGACCATGGGGGCCGTCACGCCCGTGTTCTTGGCGGGGTCAAGCCGGTACCGCGCGGGCTTGGGACCTTTGCCTTTCTCAACCGTGATCAGGTAGCCCGCACGATTGAGGTGGTGCAGATAGGTCTGCGCCGACGAAACCTCGATCTGATGTTCGTCGGTGCTGCTGAACTTCGCCAGGTCTCGTGCGGTCCAGGTCCCGCCAATGCGCAATTGGTTCCACATGAACTGCTGGCCGACGTGCTGGCGCGGGGCTTCGCCTGTTCGGTTGATTGGAGGGAGTGTTCGCGGCGCCTTTTTGAGGCGGTAGACCTTTTGTGGACAGCCACCGCGGTAGTGTGGGCGATGGTGATCGAAGGCCGCGATGTCAGCGGCAACCAGCCGCCGAATGAAGTCCTGGGCGCTACCCTCGTGCCGGTGGTTGCAACTGTTCTCCACATCGTTAGCCGTGAAGAGGCCTCCAATGCCGAACTGCCGGACGACTGACCACATGAAGGCCTGCCCCCGCAGGATTGGCCTGCCATTGGCTTTGAATTGTAGGTGGACGCTCATTATGCCGCCCGCCTTTTTTGGCTGTAGCGGATTGGCGCCTCGCCCGTGTGAATGGTGCCCTGGTAGGTGGCTTGATCCATTGTGGCCGCACCGGTGGTCACGGCCTCACCTTCAACCTGGTAGAGCGTGGTCGCGATCCGGCGCGCATTGCCCTTGGTCTGGGCAACGATGTCTCCAAGCAAACCGTCCGAAATCTCGACCTTGGGGACGAGGTATCTGGCCAACATCTTCGCGTCGGCGAGGTCGCAAGGTTGAGCGAGCACCCACTCAAGGACACGGCTCTGAACCCGGTCGAAATCCGGTGCGCCGAGCTTGGTCCTGAGGCGCTCCTCACCTATGAGAACCACGGGGATTTGTAGCTTGTCGTGTAGGTCCCGCACGATCTCGATGAGTTTTCGATCAAGCAGCCGATCTGCCTCATCGAACAGGATCACTTGATCTGGATCGCCGGCCAGCGTGGTGATAGCCCGGTCCAAAAGATCGGTCAGTGTGCCCTTGTGATTGGGCTCATCAAGCTCGGTCAGCAGCTTCTTGAGAAGGTCCTTCTTGGTCCATGTCGAGCCAACTTCCAGATAGATCGCGCGGGCTGCGTTGCGCGCATAAGAAGCTGCAATGGTCTTGCCCAAACCGGGATACCCCGAGAACACGCCAAAGGCCTCCAGGCCACTGGCGCGGTTCTGCAGCCGGTCGATGAGTGTCATCAGCGCCGCTACGTTTTTCAGAGGCGCAATTGATGATGGTGTCTTGACGTCCGCCATGGCCGTGCATCATCCTTTCTTGGTCAATCAACTGCCCCGTGCGGCCTCACGCCGCCGGGGCTTTTTCGTTAGCCTTCGCCGAGCATCTGCTCGCCAAAATCCGCCACCAGTTTCGTCATGGCGCGGTACTCAGAGCCGGCCGTGTAACGGCTCAGCCACAACGCATCTTCAGGTTTCACGGGGTGCCCATCGGACAATCGTCGCTCGATGGTGATCGCCCGGCGAAACCGGGCCTCGCGTGTGTCGTCGCGGATCGGTTTCACCTTCACCGGCTCCATTGACCCGGTAAGTTCGGCGCGCGTCACAAGCTCGCTGTGCTTCGCCGCCACGTCCTCCGGGAGTGGAGAGGGTTCGTGGCGGCGTCCGACCTGTGCCGCTGCTCGCAGGGCATCGGTGGAATGGGGTGTTTTCGGCTTGGGAAAGGGAACGAGCGTGCCCGTGTCTTCGGCTGCTTGGCGAGCCGTGGCGTCGGCGACATCGGTGGGCTTGATGCGGCGCGCTTCCCTGCGCAGCGGCGCAGTGCCCTCAGCGATGAGCTTCTTTTGAGCGTCCTTCACACGGGCGATAAGCTCTTGTGGGTTCTGACCTGAAAGCTCCGGCGACACCGCTTCACCGAGGAAGGTCAGGCCATCCTCGGAGAACAGATAGACCTGCCCCGCGTCGGCCGGGTCCATGCGACAGAAAACGCGGTCTCCCGGCATGCAATCGACCGAGTAGTAGTCGGCGTGATTGATACGGACGCCCGTCTTGGCGATGGTCCGTATGCCTTCCTGACCAGGCACCGGTGCGAGGAGCATCATCAAGGCTGCCTCGTCTTCGATCGTGCGCACCTGGCCACGATGGCCAGCGGCAACTTCAAACGGTGAACGATCGCGGAGGCTGCCGTGTGGTCGCTGCTCGTAATCATCGCGCGTCCAAGCGTCGATGCGATCAGCAAGCTGTTGGTTGGTAAGCGCTGCCCCGGCTAAGGAACTCGGTGCCTCGCCAAGTCGTTGTGCGAACGCTTTGCGGCCCTCAATCACGCTCCTGTCGGCTACGTTGTGGCCGACGAAACCCGGTAGGGTGACCATGAGGTCATGCTGAAGTGTACGGAAAACGCGCTCCACCATGCCCTTCTGTTGGGGTTGGAATGGTGTGCAAAGATCGTGATCAACGCCAAGATGGTCGAGCAGGCGCTCGATGAATTTCGCCGTGAAATCCGCGCCGTTGTCGCTCTTGATGACATCGGGCACGCCCCAGGCGAGCAGCGCCTTGCGGATCAATAAGCCCAGGGCTGCGGCGGTCGGGGTGGTCGAAACCAGGAACACCGTCCGGCGTGTGTAGACGTCGATGCAAGCATAGAGGTTCGCGCGGCCTGGATTGCCGTTCTTGCCGCCATCGACGGTCATGACATCACAGGGTGAGGCGTCGATCTGCCAGAGTGCGTTCGGATGATTGGCTTGGGCGCCGACCCGCAGCGCGTATTGGTACTTGGAACGGAAACCGTCCGGATTGGCGAGCTTCATCAGCTCCGGAGCACGTTCCGCCTTCCAGCGTTTGAGCGTTTCTTGAAAGGTCCGCAGCGGTGGCACGGGTACGGTCTTCACCTCGCCTTGGGCGTCGGTTACCGACCAGTCATCGCCATATTGGTCGCGGACATAGGCGCGGATGTGTTTGGCTCTGAAGTGCGGATTGTCCGAAATCATGCCAAGGATCGTGTCCCGCACCCGGCCATCGCAGGCGCGGTCGAGAACGCCGGTCCCTTTGCGGGCTTTGGCGGGATCATGGGCGAGGGTTTCTGCTTCCTGTTTGCGGGCAGCGGCTCGCCAGCGCGCCATCGATCGCATGGAAATCTTGGAAAGGCAGTCCTTTACCCACCGAGAGACGTCGATCTCGCCGCGATTGTAGAGGCGCACGAACAGATCATCTGCGGCAGTTACTGACATCTCCGACATCGCCCGGAAACGATCGCAGGTTGCGACTAGTTGCAGACGAGCATCGCGCCGCTCGCCAGCGTGGCCGTCGAGTACGGCATCAGCACTTGCCATCTGGGCACAGGCACCACGCGCGCCTTTGGCGGCGGCATTGAACTGGCGCTTGGCATAGTCGAGGCGCGCCAGCTCGGGCAGCGCCGAAACGCGGTACTCAAATCCACCGCCCTTGCCCTGTCGTTTCCGAGCGCGAACCGGGTCAGCGTTCCACCCCTCGCGTTGGATCAGGGCATAGAGCCCGCGCTCGGATGGTGGCAGTCCCTTCAGTTGAAGGCTCGCCAGGTCTCGTCCGGACAGCCACTTCTTCATGCGGCCACCCCGGCAACGTCTGACAAGACCTCAAAGACGGCTTCAGTCTGCATGGGAAACTCGACGAGCGAGATTTCTTGCAGGGCGATTTCGGCGAGCCAACGCCCATGCCCACCGGCATTAGGTTCGGCACGGACGGTGTGGTAGCCGATCGACAATCCACGTCGATTGCCAACGAGAAGCTCGTCCACCTGCTCATGTTCCAAGTCCAGATCGCCGGTCACCAAAAGCCCAAACGCAGCCGCGCGAATGCTTGTCCAGTTGCCAACCACAAGGGAGGGATCGTGGTTCCAAAGCATCTTTATGGAGCTCGGTTCACGCCCAAGCAGCGTCTTCGAAAAGGCATCAGACGCTATGCGGTCGCCCGACAGGTCGGGGGCGTGATAGACCGCCGCGTATCCGGCTATGCGAACGGAGTTACCCAACGATCCACCCCCGCTCGACTGCGAACCGGCGGACCTCGTCCTCATTGTCGGCGAGGAAGGCTTGGCGCTCCGTCTGGTTGAGCCGTAACCACGCCCCGCGCGCGACTGTTACGCGCTTCTCGGCGGGGCTAGGTTTGTGGACGTCGTCGATCATTGAGATCGCGTCGCCGACTGTGGCGGCTTTGCCGTTTTCTATCAGCCCAAGTGCGTGATCTTGACGATCATGGCTTTGGGCAGCGAGAACCCTCAACTGAGAGAAGTTGTCTGCAACCTGCGGAAGCGCGCAGAGCCGTTCATATTGGCCGTGGTCAAGCCCTGTCCAAACGGCGACATAGGCAAAGATAGTGCTGCGTTTGAAGCCGGTGCGTTCGGCTATCGTGTCGTTGAAGGACCAAAGTCCAAGGTCTGGACTTTGGTCGGTGGCCTCTGGACTTCGCCTGTCTCCACCCCGTTGGACCGGACCGTACTTCGCCTCGTAGGCCAGCTTGAACCGAGCAAAGTGCGCTGCCTTTTCTAAGGCGCTCAATTCATTGCGGGCGAGGTTCTCAAGGGTCTCCATTAGCGCGACATCAGTGTCGTCTCCTCGGACAACCATCGCCGGAATGACGGCCCAATGCAGAGCCGTGCAAGCAGCAAGGCGATGCCGTCCGGCCACCAATTCAAAACCTTCGGAAACCTCGCGCACAGTGATCGGCTGAAGAAGGCCCTCGGCCTCAATCGTTTGGGCCAAGCCCTCCGCCGCAGCCTCGTCAAGCGGACGAACCCGATCGGCGCGGACGGTGATATCGGAAATCGCTATCTCGCGAAGGTCGTTCATGCCGCGCCCTCCAATGAGGGTGTCTTCTGCGGCCTTTCAAACCCTTTGGGCCAAGCCGTGCCGTCCGGCCACCTATCGGCAAACCACTGGACGATTCGACGCCGCCGATCCGATGTGACGTCCTTGTTGTCAGCCATCCTCTCGAAGAAAAGGCCCTGGCTGGCCGCCTTGCGGCCAACCGTCCGGATCGATTGGCCCGTGGCTGTCGCATAAGCGTCCGCCAGCTCGTAGAGCCACTGCGTCTCGGAGGAACGGAATTTGTGCGGGGAGGCAAACATGCCACTATAGTAATGGCAAATATGCCATTTGCAACCCCGGACTTGCACAACCTCCGATTTAGTGGCAAATGTGCCACTCATGGACCGCGTCGAACTTGTAGGGATTATCGACAAGCGGCTAGCTGAGCTGAGGCTCTCGGCGGCCGAGGCGTCGCGGCGCGCCGTAGGTAATCAGTACTTGGTTCGAAACATCAAAGAGCGCGGCACTGTGCCCACGATCGATGCGGCCACAGCTTTGCTCGATGCTTTGGGATATGACCTGGTTCCTGTGGAACGAGGCACCGGACCGGTCCAAGTCGAACGGCTGGCCTACGGCTTCACCTCGCGTCGCGTACCCTTGCGGGGGTTAGGTCACTGCGGATTGCACGGGTGGGGGCGACCAGAGGAGGAAGAGGAACCTGTTCCGATCTCAGCGATCGTGGATGATCCTGACGCCTTCTATGTCAAAGCCGTCGGCACTTCGATGGTCCCCGAAGGGATTGAACCCAATGACACGGTGCTCGTCTCACCAAACCACCATCCTGTGGCTGGCGATAGGGTGTATGTGGAGGATCGCCAAAAACGAGGATCGCTCAAGCGCCTAACGGCAATCAACCATGACTCCATCGAACTGCGCGGCTGGACAAAGGATGGCCGGTCCTTCAAGCCTTTCGCCGAAAAGCGCAAGCTCAGCTACATCACCGTCTTCGCAAAGGTGATGGCCGTCTACGAGAAGCGACCAGTGACCGGCGAGGCGGAAGCTGTGCGGCCTGATCCGACGAATGCAGATCAAAGAACCTCAGGCATCCCCCTTCTAGGTTATGCTTCAGCCGGCGAGGATATCGTCTTCGATGCAACGCTGGATAATGGGGAGCGTGTCGCAGGACCGCCCTATGTTGGTTTTGGCCTGGGTGCGATCGCGGTGCGAGGCAACTCCATGGCCCCAGTGGCCCGCGATGGAGGAACCATCCTCATCGACATCAGCAGGCCGTTCCTACCTGGTGATTGCATAGGCGAGCTGGTCATAGCTCGCGATCGAGAGGGAGGCGCCTACCTCAAGACGTTGCGGCGCGGCGACGACGGTAAGCGCTGGAACCTAGAAAGCGCTGACCATCGCTTTGAAACCAAGGTCAACGTCGACATTGAGCAGGTGTTTCCAGTTCGTTGGATCGGCCATTAGCGTCCCCGGAAAGCTTCCTTGAAAAGTGCAAACTTCCAACGTGCACGGATTGCGCCCGCCGCGATGTGCCGCTTTGTTTTTCCTAGTTTTTTTTGCTTCTCTGCAAAGTTTGCACCCTAACTCGCAAAGTGCAAACTACGCCATCGGGCCTCGCAACAAAATCAACGGCTTAGCGGCCACCGGTTTTGGCCGGCTCCGCGTTTCTGCCAAGTGAACTTGCGCGCCACCGCCGCGCACTGCTCCCAGCCGCGATCTCTAAACAGCCCGGTTTGCCGGTGTTTTCGGCCGTTCCCGCCAAATCCCACCTAATCCCGCAAACACCCGGTTTCTGCCAACTGAACTTGCGCCTTACATCTGGCCGGATGTATTTGTAACCAGTGTGTAATGTAAATTTTGGCCGAAAACTATTTCGACTGCCTCGTAAGTTATTCAAATCATTCATGAAAATGGCTGGGGAACCTGGACTCGAACCAGGACTGACGGAGTCAGAGTCCGCTGTTCTACCATTAAACTATTCCCCAACGGAGCGGGCGCAATAGCATCGCGATCCGGTCAGTTCAAGTGCAGCTAGTCGGCCTCGCCATCGGCCAAGCGCAGCGCCAGCGGCGGCACGATTTCAATGGCCGTCAGCTGCTCGCCGAACGGGTCGGCGGCGACGCCATTTTCGGCATCCAGATCATCAAATGGGCCGTTGCCGGCTAGGAACACAAGTTGCACACCTTCGATGCGGGTCTCGCAGCGGCGTTGATAGAAGCCGGCATGAGGTGCATTGCCCACAACCCGCAGGGCGCATGCCGTGGTGTCCTCCTCGGTGAGGTCGGAGAAAGGTGACCCGATGGCAAGAGCCGTCGCGCTAGGCTTGCCGGGCAATTCAAAGCGTGATGCGTCCTCACCATCTGCGCGTCGCCAATAGAGCAAATCGTCGCCGTCATGGGCGATGCGCCAGACACCATCATCGGCTTCGCTGACCGACACGCCCAGCATCGCCGAGCGGGCTTCGACAAGGTCATCAATGGCAGAAAAGGCAATCGGCGTACGCGCGTTGACGGCGATGCCATCGGCGTTGATCACCAAGCGCTCAAAACGCCTTTCGGGGAGTGCAGGCAAAGGCGTGCGGGACCGGGCGAAAGCGCGCAACGCTCGAAGGGACCCCTGGCCGATCAGCCCATCAATCGCGCCGCCATAGTGGCCGGTGTCGCGCAGATAGACCTGGATCTGTCGACGCAGAGGCGGGCTCCAGAACATGATCGTGTCACCGGCCGACGCCAGATCCCGCTGGGAAAGTTCCAACAGGGCACGGGCGGCAATGAAGGGATCGGGCTCCAGTTCCGGGTCGTCCTGATCATCATAGGCATAAAGATAGGGCACAAGCGCAAGGTTGATGCCGCCATCGGCGGCAGCGCGGAAATGCTCGCGGGCAGCAACGGTTTCGCGAGGGCCGCCAAGGCCATCCATCAACAAAAAGCCAAGCTGGTAGTGCGAGCCGGCATGGCCCTGCGCAATGCCGTCACCATAGTGCGCGCGGGCGGCGGCATAGTCGCCAGACCATTCAGCCTCAAGGCCGGCCTGGTAAAAGATCTCTGGATCGGGAAGCGATGCTTCTTCGGCGACGATAGTGTCCGCGTCGGCCTCTTGCGCGAACGCGCCCGCTGGCAGCAAGGCTGCCGCTATCAGCGCCAAGAAGGCCGATGATGCCAGCGCCCGCCTACAGCGCCTTGCGTCCCCGCACCGAAAACCACGTGTCATGCCTGTTACACCCGCTTGAATGACAGCTTTTGCGTGCCCCGGCGCCCGTTATGCCACCGCAACCTTACTCAAGGCTTGATCGTCTGCACAGGCAAGCAAAGACGGGTCCATGCGGGCAGCCAGCAATCCAACCGCCTACAACTTACGTAGTGATACCTATCGGCCATGCACATGCTGGACCAGCATATTCTTTTTCGATATATGCCCGATGAACATAGGATACGTATATGAACGTTCGCACGCTCTGCCTGGCTATTCTGCATCACCGTGAGGCCACCGGTTATGAAATCCGCAAGCTCTCGACGGAAGGCGCTTACGCGTACTTCGTCGATGCCAGCTTCGGGTCGATCTATCCGGCCTTGGCGAAGCTGGAAGATGATGGGCTGGTGAGCTGCCGAATGGAGCAGCAGGTCGGCAAGCCGCCGCGTAAGGTCTATTCGATCAATGAGAAGGGCCGCGCAGAACTGCGCGCCAATCTGCAGGAGCCGCCCAAACGCGACACCTACAAGTCAGAGTTTCTGATGATCGGCATGTGCGCGGAGCTCATCGATCCTGAGGATATGGCGCGCGCGTTCGATCATCATACCGAGCAGGTGCGCGGTGAGGTGCAGCATATGGAAGAGCTTAGCGCCGCAATGCCGGACGGACCTGGCAACTGGATGCAGGCCTTCGGCCATTCTTGCCTCAACCACCATCTGCAATGGCTCATGGACAACCGCGACATGATCGTCGCGAGCGCCGGATCCAGCAAGCTGGACGCCACGCAATTGCCACCGGCCCTTGATGGTGTTCAGGCCGCCGAAACGGATGAGGTGGCCTAACGATGCCAACACCTTTCGATCCCTTTCCCTAGTAGCCGGCTAAAAAAGCCGACTGCCCCTTCTTCAAACACCCTGACGACATATCCATCTGACCGATTGGACCAACAGAGAAGCTAACCTCCCATGGCTTTCCCACTGAGAACCTCTCACATTCTTGCGCGTGCCCTGATCGGCGGCGTTGGCGCCTACATGTATGGCGGCTCCGTCCTGCAATCAGGCCAAGGACCCATCGACCCTGAAGCGCCGGCTCGCGCGACGGACACCGCCTCCGGCGATCCTGAGCTGTTTGCCATCCGCGCGCGTGATTTCTCCGCGACCGACCGCGCCAATGCGCTGGTTATGCGCGGGCGCACCGAGGCCGATGCGAGCGTTATGATTTCTGCGGAAACCGGTGGCCGCGTCGTCGAGATCGCGGTCCGCGAAGGCGACATGGTTAGCGAGGGCGACCTTTTGTGCCGCCTGGATGAAGCCGCGCGGCAGGCGTCGGTGCAACAGGCCGCGGCAGCCGTCGCACAGACGCAAATCGACCTCTCCTCCGCGCAGTCGCTCGCCGACAATGGTTTTACCGCCGAGAACCGCGTTCTGGCACTGCAAGCGGCGCATGACGGCGCGCTTTCGGTCCTGGAGCAGGCCGAGCTTGATCTGGAGCGCACGACGATCACCGCCCCAGTGGATGGGCTTGTGCAATTGCCACTGGCCGATGTGGGCACCCAGCTTGCCCCAGGCCAGCTCTGCGCCACGCTTTTGGACACCGACCCGCTGATCATCACCGGTCAGGTTTCCGAACGTGATATCAGCGCACTGGCCGTTGGGATGGCAGCCTCTGGCTCGCTGGTCACCGGTGAAAGCGTTGACGGCACAGTCAGCTACATTTCAGCCACCGCGGACGATGCGACCCGCACCTTCCGCGTCGATGTGGAAGTGCCCAACCCAGACGGAACACTGTTGAGCGGCATAACCGCCGAGGCGTCCATCGATCTGCCGCCAACGCGCGGCCATCTCCTGCCATTATCGGTGCTTAAGCTTGATGATGAGGGCGCCATCGGCATCAGCCTGGTCGATGAAAACGACCGCATCGCCTTCGCCCCTGTTACCATCCTGGGCGATGAGGGTGCTGGCGTCTGGGTCGGCGGATTGCCGGACGACGCACGCGTTGTCGTCGTCGGCCAAGACTATGTCGAGAACGGCCAGACGGTGGCGGTGACCCTGGTCGAAGATGGCCTCTTGCAGACCTCCCAGGCACCGGCCGCTACATTGAGCGAAGAAGGGGCTGCGCAATGATCGCCATGCTCGAGAACGTTCTGAACCGGCCCCGCACGGTCTTAACGCTGATGCTGGTCATCATCGCCGCTGGCGTGATGAGCTACATCGCGATCCCCAAGGAAGCCAACCCTGACATTGATGTTCCGGTGTTCTACGTGTCGGTCGGCCAGAACGGCGTTTCGCCTGAGGATGCCGAGCGCCTTCTGGTACGCCCGCTGGAGACCCAGCTTCAGGGCCTTGATGGGCTGGAGGAAATCACCGCCATCGCGTCGGAAGGCCATGCCGGTATCGTGCTTGAGTTCGACATCGCCTTCGACAAGGACGAGGCGATGGCCGATGTGCGCGATCGCGTGGATCGTGCCCAAGCCGAAATGCCGACCGAGGCGGACGAAGCTCAGATTTTTGAGACCAACTTTTCGCTGGTTCCGACGATCACCGTGGCGCTTTCCGGTGAAGTGCCTGAGCGCACGCTCTACCGGCTCGCGCGCGAGCTGCGTGATGAGCTGGAAAACATCGACACGGTGTTGGAGGCCAATCTTATCGGCCACCGCGAGGAGATGTTGGAAGTCACCATCGATCTGGCTCGCCTGGAAGCCTATGGCATTACCCAGTCGGAGCTGATCAACGCGCTTCAGCTCAACAACGCGCTGGTTCCGGCCGGTGTGTTCGACACCGGCGCTGGTCGCTTCAATCTCAAAGTACCTGGCCTTGTTGAAACCCAGCAAGATGTCTTCGCCATCACCTTGCGCGAAAACGACGACGCTACCGTTACGCTCGGCGATGTCGCTGAGGTGCGCCGGACCTTCCAGGACCCAGTGTCCTACACCCGCGTGAATGGTGAACCGTCCATCGCTGTTGAGGTCATCAAGCGCCTTGGCACCAACATCATTGAGAACAACACTGAAGTTCGCCGCGTGGTGGATGAGGTGTCTGCCGATTGGCCGCACACTGTCCATATCGACTTCCTTGTCGATCAGTCGAGCTTCATCAACGAGGTTCAAGGCTCGCTGCAGTCCTCCATCATGACGGCCATTTTGCTCGTCATGGTCGTGGTCTTGTTCGCGCTCGGGCTGAAATCCGCCCTTCTGGTTGGCCTCGCCATCCCGACATCCTTCATGGTCGGCTTCCTGATCCTGGGCGTCACCGGCCTGACGGTGAACATGATGGTGATGTTCGGCCTGGTGCTGACCGTCGGGCTTTTGGTCGACGGCGCCATTGTGGTGGTGGAGTATGCCGACCGAAAGGTGGCCGAAGGCGTGCCACCCGATGAGGCGTTCAAACGCGCTGCCAAACTGATGTTCTGGCCCATCGTATCGTCCACGGCGACCACGCTGGCGGCCTTCCTGCCGATGCTGCTTTGGCCCGGCGTTCCCGGCCAGTTCATGAGCTACTTGCCGATCATGGTTATCATCGTCCTGTCAGCGGCGCTTGTCACCGCCATGGTGTTCCTGCCGGTTACCGGTGCGCTTGTTGGCAAGATTTCCCATTGGATGGGCCGGCACTCGCTGGGGCTTATCTCAGCAGTCGTTTCCCTTGGTCTCGCTTTTAGTGCCATCACCGCCTTGAGTGGCGTTCTGGCTGGCCTTTTGGGGCTCGACCTCTCCGCTGGTATGCCCCCTGCCCTCATTGCCCTTTCCGTGGTGGTGGCCCTGCTGGTCTTTGTCCCGCTGCGGGCCCTGCTGGCGCCGGTTGTCGCCTGGCAACAGCGCCGGGCAGCCCAGGTTGCCGAAAACCGCAGAGCAGAGGCACGCAAGCTGTCGGCTGGTGAGCATTTCGACCCGAAGGCCATAAAGGGCATTACCGGCATCTATGTGCGGACCCTGGCGGACTTCGCCACAACCAAGGTCGGCAATTTGATCGCCATTGGCGCGGTTGTCCTGCTGGCGGCATTTAGCTTCCAGGCTTTCGTGGCCGCTAACAATGGCGTTGAGTTCTTTGTCGATGAAGAGCCCGACGTTGCCGTGCTCCTCATTTCCGGGCGGGGCAACCTATCCTCACAGGAAACCCGCGATCTGGTGATCGAGGTGGAAAACCGGGTCATCGATGTGGCCGGTGTCCAGTCCATGATGACCACAACCCAGCCCGTCGGTGGTTCAGGTGGTGGCGGTAACAACGCACTCGGCCTCACCGACGTTCCGCCGGATATGATCGGCCAGATACAGATTGAACTGGCAGACTTTTCCAACCGTCGCACGGCGCAGGAGATCTTCTCGGAGATTGAGACGCGCGTTGCCGATCTTGCCGGTATCCGTACCGAAATGCGCGAGATCGAAGGTGGCCCGCCCACGGGCAAGGATGTGACGCTGGAGATTCGTGGCTCGAACTACGACGCCGTGCTTACAACCACCCAGCATGTGCGCGCCTTCGTCGACACCGTGGAAGGTCTGCAAAACCTTGAGGACGATACACCTCTTCCCGGCATTGAATGGCAAATCGCGATCGATCGTGAGGAAGCCGGCCGGTTTGGTGCTTCGATTGCCGAGGTTGGGCCGATGGTTCAGCTGGTGACCGAGGGCGTTCTGATCGACACCTATCGTCCCGATGACACCGACGAAGAGGTCGACATCCGCGTCCGCCTGCCAGAGGGTCAGCGTACCCTTGAGCAACTGGACGATTTGCGCCTCAGCACGTCGCACGGTCAGGTGCCGCTTTCCAACTTTGTAACTCGCGAGGCGGCGCAGCGCGTTGCCACCATCACGCGGATCGATGGCGCCTATTCGATGTCGATCAAGGCCAATGTCCAGGAAGGCGTTGACTATAATGAAAAGGTCGACGAGATCGGCGCTTGGCTGCAAACGCAGGACTTGCCATCGTCCATCAGTTACCGTTTCCGCGGCGCTGATGAGGAACAGCAAGAATCGGGTGATTTCCTCGTGCAGGCCATGGTCGGCTCGCTGTTCTTGATGTTCATCATCCTCTTGACCCAGTTCAACTCGTTCTACCAAACGGTGTTGACGCTCGGCACGGTGGTGCTGGCCGTGTTCGGCGTGCTGTTGGGCATGGCGATCACCGGGCAGGCGTTCTCCATCATCATGACCGGAACCGGCATCGTCGCGCTGGCGGGGATCGTGGTGAACAACGCCATCGTTTTGATGGATACGTTCAACCGGTTCCTGGATGATGGTCTAGAACGGATGGAAGCAGCGATGAAGGCGGCGGCCCAGCGCTCGCGTCCAATCCTATTGACGACGATCACCACCATCGCGGGCCTCATCCCGATGGCGCTGCAGATCAACTTCAACTTCGTGGACCGTGTTGTGCAGGTCGGTTCCATCACCTCTATCTGGTGGGTGCAGCTTGCCACCGCGGTGATCTCCGGCCTTGCCTTCTCCACGGTGCTGACGCTTGTCATCGTGCCGGTGATGTTGTGTGTGCCGACGGTGTGGAGTTCCACCTTCGTGGCCATGGATCGCTGGCTGATGGCGAACGCTGCGCCCTATCGTCTCGTTATGCGCGCCTATGGTCGCGACACACGGTCCGGCATCGGTCCGGATCGGTCCGGAAGCGAGACGGATCGGGACGGCGTTTCGGCCCGTCCGGCCAATGACGATCGCCAGCCGCAACCGGTTCCGCTGCCGCAAGCAGCCGAGTAGAAACCGGCAGAATCCAACAGAAAAGCCGCGCTCTCGGGCGCGGCTTTTTGTTTTCTGTCAGTTGGTTAGAGGTCAGGCGCGGGGCGTTAGCCCAACATCCAGCATATTGTCGGGATGGTCTGGCGCGCGAATGCGTTCAGCCGGCACGCGCATGGTCACAAGCTCTTCAGCGGCCGTCGGATGGACGGCAATCGTACGATCAAAATCTGCTTTGCTCGCGCCCATTCCCACTGCAATACCAATGGCTTGGATCATCTCTCCGGCGCCCTCGCCGGCCAGGTGAACGCCCAGAACCTTGTCGGTATCGGCGTTGACGAGGATCTTCATCAGCATACGCTCATCGCGGCCTGGGAAGGCGTGTTTCATCGCCCGGAATGACGTCTTGTAGATATCAAGATTGGGGTACGCCTCACGCGCCTGCGCTTCGGTTAGCCCAACCGTGCCCAGTTCAGGCTGGGAGAACACCGCTGTGGGGATCAGCGAGTGATCCACGGTGCGTGGGTTGTTGCCGAACAGCGAGTCAGCGAAAGCATGGCCTTCACGGATCGCGACAGGCGTCAGATTGGCCCGGTTGGTCACATCGCCGACGGCATAGATGTGGTCGCAGCTGGTCTGACTGTCCGGAGAGACGGGGATCGCGCCATATCTGTCGATCTCAATGCCGACTGTCTCCAAACCCAGATTCTCCGTGTTGGGGCGGCGCCCGATGGCGAACATGATCTGATCGGCGATCAAGTCGTGCCCTACAGCCGTATGGCCGCACAGCTTGCCATCGTCGGTCTTGGTGATGTGCCGGAAGAGGTCGTCGAACACGAATTTGACGCCTTTCTTGACCATCTCATCGCGCAGATGGCAGCGCAGATCCTCATCGAAACCGCGTAGGATGTTGCCGCGCCGGTAGATCACGGTGGTGTCGACACCCAACGCATTGAAAATACCGGCGAATTCCACTGCGATATAGCCAGCACCAGCGATGACGATGCTCTCGGGGAGTTTCTCCAGATGAAAGGCCTCGTTTGAGGTGATCACATGTTCATGGCCCGGCAGATCGGTATCGATCACCGGTGCTGCGCCGACGGCGATGAGGATCGTTTTGGCCCGGATCGTGCGGTCTTCTTCGACAAGCCTGATGGTGTGCGGACCTTCAATGACGGCACGCGTCTTGAACAGGTTCACGCCAGCCTTTTCCAGGTTAGTGCGATAGATGTCGTCGAGCCGTGCGATTTCCTTGTCTTTGTGGGCGATCATCTCGCCCCAGTCGAAACTGGTCTCGCCGACCGTCCAGCCAAAGCCGGCTGCGTCTTCAAAAAGGTCGCTGAAATGGGAGGCGTAAACGAGCAGCTTCTTGGGCACACAGCCGCGGATCACGCAGGTACCGCCATAGCGATACTCTTCGGCCAACGCGACCTGGGCGCCATGCAAGGCGGCGATGCGCGCCGCGCGAACACCGCCCGACCCCCCGCCGATGACAAACAGGTCAAAATCAAAGCCGGCGTCCGTCATGGCTGGCTGGTCCTTTGCAGAATTTTGGGTAAGGCTTGCCGCGGCTAGAACTGGATGCCGCGCTCTCCGAGGAGCTCACGGACGCGGGCGAGGAAATCCACGCTGATCTGATCACCCCAAGCAACGGAGGCTTCGAACGCCTGCTGGTCGGCCTCGCGGCGCGTTGAAAGGAAGCGCTGCCCGGCGTCGCTTTCGAAGAAGCCGACAATGGTCTCCAGCTCAGCCTGAGAATAGTAGCCAGCGTAAACCTGGGCGATTCCTTCGAAGAGCGGGCCAGTGGTGTCGGCCATCTCCAGATAGGCTGCATCCGTCACCTCTGTGACCGTTTCGCCAACGTCGGGGTTGGTGCTCACAATGGTGCGGATGATATCGCGGCGCTGGGCGTTCAGCACCGTGATGTAAATCTGGTTGGCACCTGAGAGCTCGGCATAGCGTGCGGCGAGGCGCACATGCTCGGCCTCAAACTCCTGGGCCTGTGCCACGCCAGCGGGTGCAAAAGGCACGGCAAGAGCCAGGCAAAGTGCCAGCGCCTTTGCGCCAACAATGGCCTGGGAGGACAGACGGGCCAACAGATGATTTGAACGGGTCATTTGACAATCCTTCGGGAGCAGGCCGTGCGCAGGCCCTCTTTGCGTTTCAGCGATAGGCGGACGCGCCAAGGTCCGCAAGTCCCGCCAGATGTGCGGGTGGTTGGCACAACAGACCGGCTATCGCTCCAGTTCCAGTGTTTCAACGGCGTCCTTACCGGCGATAAGCGCCTGATCGGCCATGGCGATGAACAGCCCGGTTTCCATAACGCCCGGCACCGCTCGCAGCGCCTCATCGAGCGCCTTCGGGTTATCGATGGCGCCTGAAGGACAATCGATGATCCAATGCCCGCCGTCGGTGACGAACGGCGCCCTGTCGGCGTCCTGTGTGGCAAGATTGGGGCGCACCGTGAGGTCGCCGTTCAATCCATGCTGCGAACAGATGCTCTCAACGGCGCGGATCGTTGACGCTGCTCCAAACGGCGTGATTTCTACAGGCAAGCGAAACGCTCCCAAATGCTCCACCTGTTTGGAGGCATCGGCGATAACCAGCATGCGCTCGGCTGCCGCGGCAACAATCTTCTCGCGCAGCAGCGCGCCTCCGCCACCCTTGATCAGGTTGAAATCGGGGTCGATCTCATCAGCGCCGTCAATGGCAAGGTCCAGAGCTGGGTCACGCTCCAGATCGGTTAGTTCGATCCCTAACTCACGACACAAGGTCGCCGTGCGCTCGGAGGTGGGGACGCCGCGAACAGTCAAGCCTTCAGCAACCCTTGCACCCAGGGACTTGAGGAAGGCTTCGGCTGTCGAACCGGAACCAAGGCCGAGCACCATACCGTCTTCAACGCGGGCTGCGGCAATACGGCCAACTTCGGCCTTCAGGGCGTTTTGATCCATTGCTTCGACTGGGTTTGATATGCTTTGAGGAGGGTTGTGGGCGTTCGCCTACCACGCCTTTGCGGCCTGTGCCACCGGCTGCTTTTTCTTTGAGATTTTAATGACCCAATCCCCCAGCCCAACGCGGCTTTGCGTTCTCGATTTGGACGGAACGCTGGCTGACACCGCGCCCGATCTGGTTGCCGCCCTCAACAAGCTATTGGCCGAGGAGGGTCTGCCGGAAGCTAACTTTGACGAGGCCCGAGCCTTTGTAGGACTAGGCGCCCGCGTGCTGATTGAACGGGCGCACCGCGCGCAAGGCATCGATCTTGCTGACGCGGATGCCATCGCACTCACCGAGCGTTATGTTGCGCACTACGCCTTGGACATTGCAGGCCAAACGCAGCTATTTGCGCATGTTGGCGATGCCCTGGATGCGATGCGGAAAGATGGCTGGCGGTTGGCAATCTGCACCAATAAGCGCGAAGCACTTGCCCGCCAGCTATTGGAGACGATGAACATTGCCGACTGGTTCGACGCCATTTGCGGTGGTGATACCTTTGCTGAGCGCAAGCCCAATGGCCAGCACATCCTAAAGACGATTGCAGCCGCCGGCGGGGACCCAAGGCACAGCGTTATGATTGGCGATTCACCGCCTGACATTTTGGGCGCGCAGAACGCCAAGGTTCCGGTGATTGCCGTCTCGTTCGGGTATAGCAATGAACCCATAAAACCGCTTGGCCCGGACGTGATCATCGACAGCTTTGCCGACCTGCAGGCGCAAGCTGAAAGGCTGGTGGGGACGAACGATAGCTGAAGCAGTCTCGGCGTCCTGACTCATCTATTCGCGGTTGACGAGACCTCGGGCGGTGTCTATTTCCACCGCTCAATGTGGGCGTGTAGCTCAGCGGGAGAGCACTCGCTTCACACGCGAGGGGTCACTGGTTCGATCCCAGTCATGCCCACCATTTTTCCAGTGCCAAGTTATTGGTATACGTCCATTCCTCGTCATTGCGACCTCTGAGCAATGATGAGTGCGCTACCGAGTGGCATCTCTCCCCGCTCAACCGTGTTGTCCGACATGACCGCGCCAACAAAGATCGTTCACTACTATTCGCGGTCGGACCGCCCGTTTCAGAACCTCAGCGATCTGGAACCAGACGCGCTGGCCAGCGTGCTGGAAAAGCTGAGTCGAAGAAAGAATGAGCAACCGACCTTCAAACGGGTCTTCGGCAGCGCTTACATGGAGTTCCGCAGGCGTACCGAAGCCAAGATGCGTAAGCTTTTTGTGCAACGCGGAGGCAAGCCGGAGCGGATGTCGCCGCACTACTTCATTTTGGGTGATTGCCCCTGGTTCGCCGGCCTTTATCCAGACACAGCGACCATCGAACTCGATTGGCAATCATTGCCGAGAGAGGTGGTCAGCTTCACCTATCCCGATAGCTTTATCGCGATGCGGTTCGGGCCTGATTACGGGCTCCCCGAAGAGCCGCTGCAACCCTATCATGATCAGGTTTTTCTAACCGATGAGATCGAGGATATTGTCGCCATCTACGGACTTCCTGATGGCGGCGCCGGCGAGGCCTATGAGGGCTATCAGACGAGGAAGTTTGAGAAGTACATCGAAGCCCAAATCTGGTCCGATACGCCAGTGGCGGCCTATCTTTAGCACTGATTGCTTCAGGCTTTAGCTAGCCCTAGCCCGCCAATGCTTCCAGATATGACCGGCGCCAGAGATTGATGTCGTTGGTCAGGAGCGTCTCCATCATGGCGGCGTGCCGGTCGATGCGCTCGGACTTGTCCATACGCAGCGCGGTCTGGATGCTCTCGGCCAAGTCCAGATCGCTGTAGGGGTTGACGATCACGGCCTCGGCCATTTGTTCGGCCGCGCCGGCGAACTGGGACAGAACCAGAACGCCAGGATCATTCGGGTCCTGTGCAGCTATGTACTCTTTGGCGACCAAGTTCATGCCATCGCGCAGCGGTGTCACCAGCCCCACCCGGCTCGCACGGTAAAGACCGGCCAGCGCGCTGCGTGGCTGACCGCGGGTGGTGAAACGCAGCGGCACCCAGTCAATATCTCCGAACCGACCGTTCACATGGCCTGAGATCTGCTCGAGCTCTTCGCGGATGCGGGCATAGGCATCCAGCTTGCCGCGCGAGGCCGGCGCGATCTGCAGAAATGACACCCGACCGGAGTTCTCAGGATAGTCAGCCAGGAGTTTCTTGAACCCCAGAAAACGCTCCGGAAGGCCCTTGGAGTAGTCGATGCGGTCAACACCGATGATTTGCTGGCGGCCATTGAGCAGATGCTCGGTGCGCGCCTGCGCAATCTGCGCTTCCTCGCTGGTTGCAAGCTCGGCAAATCCCTTCGCGTCAATGGCGATGGGGAAGGCCTTTACGGTAATGGTGCGGCCCATAAGCGAGACGGTATCTGGACCGGTTCGCTCGCCGCCTTCCGCCTCCATGAGCGCGATCATGTTGTTGGCATCGCCGCGCGTCTGGAAACCCAAAACATCATAGGCAAGAAGCGCGCGCAGCATGGCATCTGCGCCCGGCAGCACGTTGAAGACATCGGGCGGGGGGAAGGGAATATGGAGGAAAAAGCCGATCCGGTTGGTTAGCTCCGACACGCGCAATTGCTGGGCGAAAGTGAGGAAATGATAGTCCTGCACCCAGATGAGGTCGTCAGGCTCCACCATCGCGGCAAGACGTGTTGCGAAGCGCTGATTGACCCGCCGATAGCCGTCCTCGTCTCTCTGGTCATAGCCGATCAGATCGGTGCGATAGTGCATCAATGGCCAGAGCACCCGATTGGCATAGCCCTCATAGAACCGGGCGTGATCATCGGTCGTCATGTCCAAGGTGGCCAGCGTGATAGCGCGCGGCCCCTCACCATGGTCTTCGCGTTGGATCGGACCCCATGTGCCGGCTTCAGAGAGGGTGCCTGACCAGCCGAACCAGAGGCCACCACGCTCCTTGAGTGCATCGGCCATGGCCACAGCGAGGCCGCCTGCCTTGCCATCGCTCACCAACGGTCCGACGCGGTTGGAGACGACGACCAGGCGGCGGGTTGGCTGGGACATAGGGGGAAGCTGGCTCCTTAGTGCCGGACTGTTTGGGTATCAGCCAAGCAAGCGAAGCATCGCGTGCAAGTCGGCGACCGTTGGCAGGCATAGTGCGGCATGGGAGAGCGGCGCGCCATTGGGGCCGTCACCAACCTGAACGCCAAAGCCACCAAACTGCTGGGCGTCGACCATGCCATCATCATCTGTTGTATCATCGCCGATCATGACGGGCTGAGAGCCCAGCCATCCTGGCATCTGCATCAATCTTCGAATGGCCGTTCCCTTGGTTTCACCGGTCAGCTTGATCTCGACGATGCCCTTGCCGTCGCTGACTTTGATGTCCGCCTGATCGCTGGCCAGTTTGCCGACCGTTTCCAGGAGCTCGGCATGAACCGAGGGGTTGGGACGCGTGTGCACAGCAATCGCCGTGCCCTTGTCCTCAAGATAGACATCTGGGTGTGGGGCGATGGCCTGCGCCAACGAAGGACGCAAGGGATCAAGGGGCTTGGAATCGAGGAGTTGACGGGAACGGCCCTCGCCCGGTGCGCTGAACTGGGCGCCATGGCTGGTGGCGACGGCATAGTCGGTCACATCAAGAAAGGTCGAAAGATCGGCGTGAGTCCGGCCCGATATGAGCGCCAGCCGTCCGTCCAGCGACGCCGCAACCGACCTCAGAAGCGTTGGCAAAGCCGGATCGACGGTGATCGCCTCGGGTCTCGGTGCGATCTCCACCAGCGTGCCATCAAAGTCCAGACAGAGGCTTGGTTTCGGCAGGTCATGGATGGCGCGGGCAACGGTGGCCGGATCGGCAAGCATAGAGCTTTGATTCTATGGAAGGTGACCCACCCTAACGGCATCATCCCCGACAATGAAGGTCAGCCTGGCTTTCCCTTTAGATGCTCATTGATGGCCGTGATGATTTCTTCCCATGCCGCACGGTGCGCGCGCAGGCCAACAACCATGGGCGGCTTATCGCCTTTCACATAGACGACCAGATGCGTCTTGGTTTCGGCTTCTTCTGGCTCAATGGCAAAACGGTCTAGATCAGTAAGGCGGATGCGCTGGCTGGTCGCCTTCCCGATGGTCCAGCGTTTGACAGCGACCGTCTGCTCGTCGGGATCAATGATCAGCTGGGTGGCGACCAACCGATGGAGGCCGTACCAGACGGCCCAGGCACCGCCTAGCGCATAAAAGGCTGTCGACGGTGCTAGCGCATCCCCATCGATCAGGGCTGAAAGCGTAGCAACCAGACCAAAGGTCCCGAGCGCGACCAAGAACGCACCCAGACCCAACGATTGGTCGGTGACAAGAAGATCGTTTCCGTGGGCGGTTATACGCATGAAATGTCCCAGAAAGGGGGGATGCCCAGATTATGGGTCAGGGTCGGAGAGAGGCAAGGTTCAGGACCTGCTATGCTGCGGCGCAGCGCCAACCTGAACAATGTCCTTTTTCTGGCAGCTTTGTGCCCAAAAGATAACCATTAACATATTGGTAATGATGACTTTTCCAGCAAATCTTCGGCATGCAAAAAACGCATGGCAAAGGTGCATTTTTTGATCTTCTCGGCGGGGCTAGATCGAACTATGTGCACTGCAACAACAAATTGCCTCCCCCCGTGCAATGCCTCATTCAAAAGGATCCCTGTCATGATCAACCGTGTGCTTTCTCCGTTCGTGCGCTACGCTCGCAGCCTTGAAGGGGCTTGGGCCTTTGCTGAAGAAATGAAGTCCAACGCTCGTATCGCCAACACGCTTGGCGTTCGCTCCGGTGTTGCCGGTCTTTGGGCTGGTTATCGCGGCTAACCGCAAGACGCCTTCCAAACAGGAAAAGCCACCGTCTGAAAGTCAGGCGGTGGCTTTTTCTTTTGTGTATTCGGTGCGCTTTTCTTCAACCGTCTGGGCAAAGTCAGCAAGAAAAGCCCAGGTGTAGAAGCCGGTGTCGTGACCATCATCGAAAACGAGGCGCACGGCATAGGTGCCGACACGGTCGATTGACTGGATTTGGACCGCCTCCTTGCCCAGGACCAGCATCTTGGGGCCCGAGCCATGGCCCTGCACTTCCGCAGACGGCGAGTAGACGCGCAACAATTCTGCCGGTAGCGCACCTTTCAATCCATCATCAAAGGTGACTTCCAGCGTGCGCCGCCCCTCTTTGAGGCGCAGCTCAACAGGCCAACGGTCTTTGGCGGCGGAAGTCGTATCGGACGGCCTAGTTTCGGTCGCTTGGGTTACAGTTGGCTGCGTGTCGGTCGTCATCTCGCGTCTCTGGTGTCTTCAATAGCTGGTGTTCATGTCTAGCGGTGCGGACGGAAAACAAGGCCCTCAAACCGCTTTTTCTTTACACCTGCGGCGGCGTCATTAGAGTGTGCTCATGAGCATAGACATCGCTGAAAACACTTCGCCCCTCATCGATCCCTTTGGTCGTTCGGTCACCTATCTGCGCGTCTCGGTCACAGACCGTTGCGACTTCCGCTGCGTGTATTGCATGGCGGAAAACATGACCTTTCTGCCCAAGAAGGATCTCCTGACGCTCGAAGAGCTGGACCGGCTTTGCTCGGCCTTTGTGGCGCGCGGCGTCCGAAAACTGCGGTTAACCGGCGGCGAGCCGCTGGTGCGCAAGAACGTCATGAGCTTGGTGGAAAGCCTGTCGCGTCACCTACAAAGTGGCGCGCTTGAGGAGCTGACCCTGACAACAAACGGGTCACAGCTGGTGCAGCACAGCGAGGCGCTTTACCGGCATGGCGTGCGGCGGATCAATGTATCGCTCGACACGCTTGATCCTGACCAATTCAAGGCCGTGACCCGCTGGGGCAATTACAGCAAGGTCATGGACGGCATCGATGCTGCTCAGGCTGCCGGCCTGAAGGTGAAAATCAACGCCGTTGCCCTGCGCGATGTGAATGCCGATGAAATTCCCACCATGATGGAGTGGGCGCACGGGCGCGGCATGGACTTCACGCTGATTGAAACCATGCCGCTTGGCGATATCGATGGTGACCGGACCGATCAATATCTGCCGCTGAGCCAGGTGCGAGCGAGCCTCGCACAGCGCTACAGCCTCACCGACCTTCCCGATCGCACCGGCGGGCCGGCGCGCTATGTTCACATCGCTGAGACCGGCGGGAAGCTTGGCTTTATTACACCGCTCACCCACAATTTCTGCGAAAGCTGTAATAGGGTTCGGCTCACCTGCACCGGCACACTTTACATGTGCCTTGGACAGGAAGACGCGGCTGACCTTCGTGGCCCAATGCGCGCATCCGAAGGCGATGCGCTGCTGCATCAGGCAATTGACGAGGCCATTACGCGCAAGCCCAAGGGCCATGATTTCGTGATCGAGCGCGCCGGCGCTGCACCTGCGGTTGCCCGCCATATGAGCATGACCGGAGGCTAAACCGGGCACGTCCGTCAACCTACTGGTTTGACAGACGGGCTGAAGGGCGTATTCGCTGATGGGCATACTGAGCGGCCCATCCCGGCGAGGCTCCAACACGATTTTCCCCCATGCGAAGCCCTCTGGGTTTTTTCAACGCGCTGTCACCCAACGCGCGCGGCATCATCGCCACCTGTCTGGCGATGCTGGGCTTTATCGGCACCGATAGTTGCATCAAGCTCGCCGCCCAGGATCTGCCCGTCAGTCAGATGATCGCCATGCGCGGCGTTGCGATCCTCAGCATCCTCATCGTCCTGGCTTATGCGACAGGTGCCCACAAAAAGCTGCCAACCCTGAAAGACAGGGCCGTGGGCGTGCGCGCAATAAGCGAAGTGCTCGGCACGCTCTTCTACTACGGCGCGATCATCGTCGTACCGATTGCCGCCGCCAACGCCGTGCTCCAAACGATCCCTCTGGTGATCGTCGCTGCCGCCGCCATTCTGTTCGGTGAGAAGGTCGGCTGGCGGCGATGGCTGATTATCCTGGTCGGGTTTTCCGGCGTTCTGTTCATCATCCAACCGGGCGGCGAAGCGTTCCAGCCAGCCACCCTTTGGGCGCTCGGTGCAGTGGTGTTCTACACACTGCGTGACATCGTCACCCGCTCCATCGACCCGGATCTGCCGGCCGTTTCCATCAACCTTTTCACCAGCGCAGCGGTGATGATGGCAGGCTTTGTGATGGCTCCGTTCCAGGATTGGGTGATGCCAAGTGGCCAAGCACTGGCGCTTTTGGGTCTATCGGCGCTTTTCCTCACCATGGCCTACCTCACCGTGACGGTTGCTATGCGAAACGGCGATGTGTCGGTCACCTCACCGTTCCGCTACTCCATCGTTCTTTGGGCGCTGCTGGTCGACTTACTGGTGTTCGGCAACCGGCCGGACCTGTTGATGCTTGTCGGCATCGTCATTGTCGTGGGCAGTGGGATTGCGATGATCCTGCGTGAACGCCAGTTGCGGCGGCAGACCGGCGACCAAGCAGCATCCAGCGACGCCAGCTAGCCTTCGGCCCCGC
Source organism: Pseudomonadota bacterium (assembly GCA_038749715.1). Classification (GTDB taxonomy): domain Bacteria; phylum Pseudomonadota; class Alphaproteobacteria; order Rhizobiales; family MH13; genus MH13. Next base: position 295,899 of record JBCDHR010000003.1, on the reverse strand, counting down.
CTTCCGGCAGACCAAGTTCGTGCAACAGCCATTCGCTGAAGGCTGCCACTTTGGGTTTCAACCGTGCCGCTGGCGGCATGACCAGGTAAAACGCCAGCTTGGTTGTCAGGCGCAGGTCCGGGAAAGGCTCAACCAGCAGGCCGCGCTCGCGCTCATCTGCTGACAGGGACGTGCGAGCCAAGGCGATGCCGGCGCCACGAGCGGCCGCGTCGATCGCGTGATCGGCATGATTGAAGCGCAAACCGCGCACCTCGCCCTCATGGGTAATGCCGGCGTGACTGAACCAGTGCTGCCAAGTCGGCGCTTCCTTGGTGAACGCCATGGACTCATCGATGATCAGCGACATGGCGGAGATATCCTGGGGCGAGGTGAGCGGATGCGTTTCCAGAAACGCCGGTGAGGCCATGACCGTGATCTCGTCGCCCATCAGCCGAATGGTCTCCAGACCGGGATAGTTGCCCGGCCCGAAGCGTATGCCGACATCCACGCCCTCGCGGTTGAAATCCACCAGCTTCAGACTTGCGGAGATGCGCACTTCGATCTCCGGATGCTCGTCAATGAAGGAGAAGAGACGCGGCGACAGCCATTTGGCGGCAAAGGACGGGCCGGTGGAAACGACCAGTACATTGGCCGGTGTGTCGGCGGATAAACGGTCGACTGCGACCCGCATGCGGGTGAATGCCTCGCGGATATCGGGGAACAGCGCCTCACCTTCCTCGGTCAAAACAATGGCTCGATTGAGCCGCTCGAACAACTCAACGCCCAAGCGATCCTCAAGTGAACGCACCTGGTAGGAAACGGCTGATGGCGTCAGGTTTAGCTCTTTCGCTGCCTCGGCAAAGCTTAAATGTCGGGCCGTTGCCTCGAATGCCTGTAATCCATTGAGTGTCGGTAGGCGGGCCATGGGCCGTTCCTTCAGATCAAATTTTTTGATGCGATGAGATAATCTACCCGTTTGTCGGCCGGTCTTTCAAGGCGCATAAACAGCGCCAACACCCCGAGACATTCCTCAAGCACAGAAAGGGCCCTCCCATGCTTTATCCAACCGCCCATTCCTCTCTGTCATCTCACATTGAGCGCGCCCATGTAGCCCGTTCACAGATGGCGTGGACGCTGCTTGCCAAGCTCTTCGCGCCCAAGCCCGTGCAACTGCCAAAACCGAAAGCCGGGCTTCGTTTTCACACGCAAGCAGCGCCGCTGGCAGGATGATCAGCGCATGACCTTCACCGCACAATGATGATGGATTGCTGTTCGCTGCAATTGCGCTAAAACAGAACAAGGCGTCGCCGATGGCGGCGCCTTTTTCTATTTTTGAGATTCCTTTCCGATGGTTTCCACTCCCAGCACGGGCGTGCCTGTGGCAGCGCGTCCGGCCACGCTTTTGTTGATCCTGATCGCATCGCTCAGCCCGCTGACGATGCATATCTACCTGCCATCGCTGCCGGGGCTTGCCGCTGATCTTCAAGCCAATGACGCCGAAGTTCAGCTCACTTTGTCAGTCTATCTGTTTGCAGTCGCCGTGGGGCAACTCGTCATTGGCCCCTTGTCGGACCGTTTTGGACGAAAGCCAGTGTTGATAGCCGGCATGCTGTTGTTTCTCCTCGCTACGGCCTTTTGCCGTTTTGCCACGAGCATTGATGCGCTGATCGTTGGCCGCGCTTTCCAGGCCATTGGCGGCTGCACCGGTATGGTGCTGAGCCGCGCAATCGTGCGGGATGTGTCCGATCGCAACAATGCAGCCAGCATGCTTGGCTATGTCACCATGGGCATGGCGATTGCCCAGATGATGGGCCCGGCAATTGGCGGTGTGCTCGACGGCTTCTACGGCTGGCGTGCTTCCTTTGATCTGCTGTTCCTGACGGGTCTTGCCGTCCTGATCGCCAGCCTTTTTTCGCTGCGCGAAACCAATCTGAACCCTCAGACTAGCCTTTCGCCCCGTGCTTTGTGGCTGAGTCATGTGGCGCTAGCGCGCGAACCCCGCCTGTGGGCCTTCGCGTCGACGACGGCGCTCGCATCCGCGGTATTCTTCGCGTTTCTCGGCGGTGGACCGATCATCTCTCAGCGCGAAATGGGGCTGACGCCGATTGCTTATGGGCTGTATTTCACGCTTATTGCCGCCGGCTATGCCTTTGGAAACTTCCTGTCCGGCCGCTTCAGCCAGAGAGCCGGCCCGCCGGCCATGATCCTTTATGGCAACCTACTATCGCTGGCCGCGATCAGCTCTATGGCGCTGATGTTTGCCGCGGGCTTCATCAACCCGCTTGCACTTTTTGGGCCGATGCTGCTCTCCTCCTTGGCCAATGGCTTGTGCCTGCCCAGCGCCTTTTCCGGCGCGCTATCGGTACGGCCCGATCTTGCAGGCACGGCCTCCGGTATGACCGGTTCACTTCAGTTGGCTGTTGGGGCGCTCGCGACCGTTGTCGTTGGCTCGCTCCTGCATCTTGGCATCTGGCCGCTGGTGTTCATCATGCTCGGCCTGGCCATCGCAGCGCTTGCTGCGGGAATCGTGTCGAGCAGACTAGAACAAGCTGCAGCCAAGGCTCTGGATTAACGGCTAAACCAGCTCATCCTCGATGACGATGGCTGGTGGTGCGCGGCGCCCAGCCTTGCGGGCTTTGACATCCGACCATGCCGCCTCGGCGATCTGGCCGTAGGCCGCGGCTTGCGGACTATCGGGAGCGGCTGCCGCAATGGGCGTGCCGGCATCTGACGTCTCGCGGATCTGCATATGCAGCGGCACCTCGCCAAGGAAGGGAACGCCCAAGCGCGTGGCATCCGCCCGCGCGCCGCCATGGCCGAAGATGGTGCTCGCCTCACCGCAATGGGGGCAGATGAAGGTGCTCATATTCTCCACCAGACCGAGAATGGGAACCTGCACCTTTTCGAACATCGCCACGCCTTTGCGCGCATCGATGAGCGCCAGGTCCTGCGGTGTGGAGACAATGATCGCGCCATCAAGCGGCACCTGTTGCGACAAGGTGAGTTGGGTGTCGCCTGTGCCCGGCGGCATGTCGATCAAAAGGACATCCAACGGTGCCCAGGAAACATCGGACAGCATTTGCGTAAGCGCAGACACCACCATCGGCGCCCGCCACACCATCGGCGTGTCCTCACCGACGAGGAACCCCATGGACATGATCTTCACGCCGTGCGCGGTGGGTGGTGTCGCCTTCTTGTTGCCGTCGAACGACGGCGGCGCGCTAACGCCAAAGAGGCGCGGGATCGACGGGCCATAGACGTCGGCGTCCAGAACACCGACGGATAGGCCCTGCTGCGACAGCGCGACCGCGAGATTGGCTGTCGTGGTCGACTTGCCGACGCCGCCTTTGCCGGATGCGACTGCAACGACGGCGCCTATACCTGAAAAGTCGATGCCACCGATCCGGCGTCCACCTGGTGGAGCCATCTTTGGCGGGCCATCGGGGCGCTTCGCTTTGGCTGGCTTGGATCGTGCTGGTCCTGCTTTTGCGCGCGACGGCGAGGCCTCCGCCGTTAGAACGACAAAGGCCTGATCCACCATAGGCAGGGCGACAAGGGTCGACTCCAACGCATCACGAACAGGCTGATAGGTTTCGGCGTCCTGTGGTGCGACCGTGAGGGTGAGAAGAAGCCGACCATCATTGAGCGTGGGCTCGGATATTAGATCTGTTTGCGACAGAGGCTTGCCGGATTTCGGATCGATGACCTCGTCAATCCGCTGCCGAATGGCCAGCAATTCCGGACCGGTGCCGTTTGCCTTGCTGGAAGAAGAAGAGGAGGTTCCGCCCAGCGCTTTTTTGATCCGTGACCACACGATTGTTGCGGCCTTTCTTGCCGTACTTTGAAGGAACGGCCCCATCCCGAGGACCGTCTGCTCGTCCTAACATGGTGGCTTTGATCCTCCCAAGCGATAGGGATGAAGGCTGATAGATTCGTTGCAGTCAGGTTGTCGCAGCATGGCCAGAGACACCGATGACGGCTTGCTCAGCCTGCCGCAAGGTCAGCTCTGCTCAAACCCTCATCATGCCTGTCTTTTGAGCGCATTCTGCCGGCACACCCCGTTGCACGACCGTCGCAAATGGTGTGTTGTGCATTCGCGCTCGCCGCGAAACGGCACTTTCAACGATCGGCTCAGGCGACGCGCACTCAGGGAACAGTTTGGGATTACACCATGAAAGTATTGCATCGTCTCGCCATCACCGCCGTTGCTGCAACAGGCTTGATGGCTGGTCTGGCCACCGCTCACGCCCAGGACGTCGTCCGCATCGGAACCGAGGGTGCCTATCCTCCGTTCAACTTCACCGACTCTGACGGCAATTTGGTCGGCTTTGAAATCGATCTGGCCGTTGCGCTTTGCGAAGAGATGGACGTGACCTGCGAGTTTGTTGCGCAAGACTGGGATGGCATCATCCCGGCGCTCCTGGCCAACCGTTACGATGCCATCATCGCCTCCATGTCGATCACCGAAGAGCGCATGGAAGTCGTCGATTTCAGCGACAAATACTATCAAACGCCAGCCCGCTTTGCGGTGCGGGACGGGTCTGACATCACCGACACGTCGCCAGAGGCTCTGGCCGGGATGACCATCGGCGCTCAGTCGGCGACCATTCACGCCAACTTCCTGGAAGACGTGTATTCGCAGTCCGACATTCGCCTTTACCCGACACAGGATGAGGCCAATCTCGATCTGGCTTCCGGGCGCATCGACCTGATCCTGGCGGACTCCATCGTTCTGTTTGAATGGATGCAGACCGATGATGGCTCTTGCTGCACCATGGTTGGCGATGCTTACACAGACCCCGACTATTTCGGGTTTGGCGTTGGTGCCGCACTGCGCCAGGGCGATGATGAGCTGCGCGAGCGCTTTAACGAAGCCATCGCTGCCGTTCTTGAGAACGGCGTCTATGATGAGATCACCGCCAAGTACTTCCCGTTCTCGGTCTACTGATCTGTTGCTTTGAGCCGTCGCTGGTGTGAATGCACCAGCGGCCGCTCGCTAGTCTGACGACACGCGTATGGGCGATCTTCTGGCACTTCTCGCCTACGGGCCGGATGGATGGGGCGATGAGCTGTTGGCCGGCGCCTGGCTGACCATCCGGCTGGCCGTGGTGACCCTGCCCTTCGGCCTCGCACTTGGTCTCCTGATCGCCATCATGAAAGCGTCCGGCCAGCGCTATTTTCGGGCCGTCGGCAATGTCTACACAACCGTGTTCCGCGGCCTGCCGGAACTTCTGACGCTGTTTGTGATCTACAACATGATCCAGATCGGCGTGAACCGGTTCGTCAATTCCTTCTTCCCCGATTCATCCTTTGAGATTGGCGGTTTCACCGCTGGGGTGATTGCGCTTGCGGTGGTGTTCGGCGCGTTTTCGTCTGAAGTGTTTCTGGGCGCCATCAAGGCCATCCCGAAAGGCCAGGTCGAGGCAGGTCGCTCGCTCGGCCTCTCGGCAACGCAGGCCTTTCGACTCATCACGCTGCCGCAGCTTTGGCGCCTCGCACTGCCGGGGCTTGGCAATTTGTGGCTGGTGCTGATCAAGGATACCTCGCTCGTCTCGGTCATCGCGCTCAACGACCTTTTGCGCCAAACCCAGGTCGCGGTCGGGGTGACCAAGGAACCCTTCTTCTTCTACCTCATCGCCTGCATGATCTATCTGGCCTTCACGCTCGTCTCCTCCGCCGGCCTTAACCGGCTTGAGGCGCGGGCCAACAGAGGCTTTGCGGCGCGATGAGCGAGATCACCGCCAGCTCCGGAGCCGCGTCCACCAGCCGCAAGCCGCCGGCGAACCGGCAGGCGATGATCGACCGGTTCGTCGTGCTGGCGATTGTGGTTGCGCTTGGCGCCTGGATCATCCCGGACATCAACTGGCGTTTGGTCGACCGCTATTGGGACCGGTATCTGGAAGGCATTCTGGTGACCTTCCAGCTGGTTTTTCTATCTGTCGGGGTGGGCGCCTTGCTCTCGCTGCCAGCGGCGCTTGCGCGCCTGTCGGAGCGGCGTTGGGCCAACCTTTTGGCACGCGGCTACATCACCTTCTTTCGCGGCACGCCGCTGCTGGCCCAGCTTTTCCTGGTCTATTACGGCGCCGGCCAATTCAACGAAGCGCTGCAAAGCGTGGGTCTGTGGTGGTTCTTCCGCGAGCCGTTCTACGTCGCGATCCTGACCTTCACCCTCAACACCGGGGCCTATCAGGCCGAGATTATGCGCGGGGCAATCCAATCTTTGCCGCCTGGACAGGTCGAGGCGGCCGAGGCGTTGGGCATGACGCGCTGGCCGATCTTCTTCAAGGTGGTGCTGCCACAGGCCTACATCGTGGCGCTGCGCCCGCTGGGGAATGAACTCATTCTGATGATCAAGGGCTCGGCCATCGCGTCCATCGTGACCGTGCTCGATCTGATGGGCGTCACAAGCCTTGCCTATGCCCGCTCGTTCAACTTCCAGGCCTTCTTCTGGGCGGCGTTGCTGTATCTGATCGCAGTTGAGGTGGTCCGTCGCCTTTGGGACCGGCTGGAAATTCGCCTCACCCGCCATCTGGCTCTGGCGCGCTGACCTCAGTGCTTCAGACAGTTGTGGCAGGCTTCTTGTTGACCTGCATGTAATCGAGCGGCAGCGCAGTGGTGTACTTGATCTCCTCCATCGCAAAGGATGACGAGACATCCGAGAGATCGGCTCGGCTGACCAGCTTCTTATAGAACGCGTCATAGGCGGCAATGTCCGGAACCACCACCTTCAGAAGATAGTCGATGTCGCCGGCCAGCCGGTAGAACTCCACCACTTCCGGCATGGCGCCGACGACTTCGGCAAAGCGTTTCAGCCACTCATCGGTATGCTGGTTGGTGCGTACCGAGACGAAGACGGATACGCCGGCGGCAATCTCCTTGCCATTAAGAAGCGCAACGCGCCGGCGGATGATGCCGGCCTCTTCCAGCTTCTGGATACGCCGCCAGCAAGGCGTTGCCGACAGGCCAACGCGTGCAGCAATCTCATTCATGGACAAGGTTGCATCTTCCTGCAGCGCAGCGAGGATGCGGCGGTCGATGATATCAAACTGGTGATCTGGCATGATTTTCCAACAAAAAGAGGTTTTGCACAGCTCTGTGCAATTCCCTGTCTTCTAAACCAGTATGAGCGCAATGGCTATGCAGGATTAAGTAGCGATGCCACGCGACGCTGAAGCGCTGGGACCATCTCTGCGTTGAACCATGGATGCCGCTTGAGCCAGGCGGTGTTGCGCCAGGAGGGATGCGGCAGAACGATCACGGGATCGGTCGCAATACGACCCGGGTTGAGGCCGAAACGCTCTACCGTGGCGGTCAGGCTCTCGCGCTTAAGCTCCGGCAGATGATGGTCGCGAGCGTAGCGGCCAATCAGCAGCGTCAGGTCGAAGGGCCTGCGCGATGCGAACAGCCGATCATGCCAGGTCTCGCGGCATTCCTTTCGAGGCGGAAGATCGCCGCCCTTCGCATCGAGCCCCGGAAAGCAAAAGCCCATCGGCACAATGGCAAGCAGGTCAGGATTGTAGAAACGAGCCTCATCAAGGCCCAACCATTGCCGTAGCCGGTCGCCAGATGGGTCGGTGAAAGGACGTCCAGACGCATGGACGCGTGTCCCAGGGGCCTGACCGGAGAGTAGCAGGCGGGCGGTCGCGGAAAGCTGCAAGACCGGGCGAGGTTCATGCGGCAAGGGCGTGCCGTAGCGCGGTATGTCCCGGCACACGCGGCAATCGGCAATCTCTCCCAAAAAACGCGACAAATCCGGTGAATTCACGTCTCGTTAACCATGTTTGCCAAGCGGGTGTTCACTGTTTTGGCAGACTTTGGGCAGGCCTGATTTTGGGCTTGCCCTACCGTTCCTTTGTTCATGGTGCCGGCCTCTATGTCCAGCCGCCTGCAAGCAGCCAGTGTTTCCAGCCTCGCCCAGAGCCAGGCCCGCGCCGAGCGTCGTCGCGACACGCGTTCGGCTGTGCGCGGTGTGCGCGAGCGGTTGAACTCGGCCACGGGGCACGAGTTGACGTTTGAGCAGCAGATCATCTCGCTGTTCGCACAGAACCATCTAGGCAGCTTTGCCTTCCAGTTTGCCTTTGCGCTCGCTGTGTGTGCTGGCACCGCTGTCGTGTTGCCCTCCCTTGTCGCTGGCTTGTGGAGCACGGCGATGATCGGCACCCAGCTGGCGACCGTTTATCTGGCACGCAAGGTGGTGGGCCAGGATCCCGAAACGATCAATCCGGTTTACTGGATCCGGCTTTTCTCCCTGACAGAGGCGCTGCGCGGCATCGTTTGGGGTCTGCTGCCGATCATCTTGTACTTTGTCGGCCTACCGGAAGGCCTGGGCAGCGTCGACCCGCTGATGTTCAGCATCTTGGTGATCGTGATTGCTGCCTCGGCGATGCTCAACCACCATCTGCCGATCACCGCCGCCTGCGCGACCACGCCAATTGCCGTCTGCTATGCGCTGTCGCTCGGCGTTCGCGGTGACCTGGTCAACATCATCATGGCCATCGGCGCGTTCGGCGTGCAGCTGTTTTTCCTCATCATCGCCCAACAAATGTACCAGGCGACCCTGGCTCTCCTGGAAGCGCGCGCTCAGAAAGACGATATGATCGCCGAGCTTGAGCAGCAGCGCGGCATTGCCGAGGAAGCGCGCCGACGGGCCGATGATGCCAATCTTGCCAAGTCGCGCTTTTTGGCGACCATGAGCCATGAGTTGCGTACGCCGCTCAACGCGATCCTAGGCTTTTCGGAGGTTCTGAAAAACGAGGTTCTGGGACCGCTGCCGAACGACCAGTACCGGGAGTACTCCAACGACATTCACGAGTCCGGCTCGCACCTTCTCAACCTCATCAATGAGATCCTGGACCTGTCACGCATTGAGGCTGGCCGGCATGAGTTGGTCGAAGAGGCAGTCCAGATTGCCTACACCGTGGAAGAGGCAGCGCACCTTCTGGCGATGAAGGCCAAAGCGAAAAACATTACGCTGGTGGAAGAGTATGGCGAGCGGATGCCCAAGCTTTGGGCCGATGAGCGGGCTGTGCGCCAGATCACGCTCAACCTTCTGTCCAATGCCATCAAATTCACGCCCCTCAACGGAGAGGTGACTTTGCGGGTTCAGTCAACGGCTGATGGCGGTCAGATCATTGAGGTGCGGGACTCTGGGCCGGGCATTCCTGAGGATGAAATACCGGTGGTGCTTTCCTCCTTCGGCCAGGGGTCCATTGCCATCAAGAACGCTGAGCAGGGCACCGGCCTTGGGCTGCCCATCGTTCAGGCTTTGATGAAGACCCATGGTGGGCGGTTTGAGCTGCACTCCAAGTTGCGCGAAGGCACCGTGGTCCGGGCGATCTTCCCAGCTGACAGGGTTATGCAGGCCATTCCGGCCATGCCGAGCAATCAGGCGGCTGCCTGACAGCTCGACTGGCTTAATCGGCTCGCGGCAGACTGGTGACCTCAGGAAAGCCGACATCGACAAAGGTCGCCATGCCGCTATGCGTGCTGGCGGCTGACTTCACCAGCATCGCGCCGAGCGCAGCGCCCGTGCCCTCGCCAAGCCGCATGCCCAGATCGAGCAACGGCTCCACCTCCATAACCTCCAACGCCTTGCGATGGGCCTTCTCCGCAGAGACATGCGAAAACAGGCAATGGTCCAGCATGGACGGATCAATTTTGTACAGGATCGCTGCCGACGCGGTTGCGACAAACCCATCAACCAGAACCGGGATGCGTTCGGCACGCGCCGACAGGATGGTTCCGGCCATCGCGGCAATCTCCCGCCCGCCAAAGCAGCGCAGCACCTCAAGCGGATCGTGAAGGCTGGCAGCATGGCGCTCCAGGCCGACCTTGATCGCAGCGACCTTGCGCGCGGTTTGGTCGGGATCACTGCCGGCCCCATCGCCAACCCAATCCTCGACATCGCCGCCGAAAAGCGCGGCATAGATCGCTGATGCCGCCGTTGTGTTGGCGATGCCCATCTCACCAAGGCAGATCAGATCGACACCGCCAGCAATGGCCTCCATTCCGAAGGCAATGGTGGCGGCGCAACCCTTCTCGTCCATCGCTGGTTCCTGGGTGAAATCAGCAACAGGCAGGTCAAGCGCAAGATCGAACACTTTGAGCCCCAGCCCGTGCAGCGCGCAGAGCTGATTGATCGCTGCGCCACCCTGCATGAACATGTCGACCATGGTCTGCGTGACCTCGATTGGCCACTTGGACACGCCCTGGGCATGCACCCCATGGTTTCCGGCGAACAGGGCCACGACCGGACGGGTGATCATCGGCTTCTCGGTGCGCTGCCAACTGGCGAGGAACAGAGCGATCTCCTCAAGCTTGCCCAGTGAACCGGTGGGCTTCAAAAGGTTGGCGTTGCGCAAGGCTGCGCGCGATCGCGCTTCAAGGTCCGGCCGCGTGGGCTTCTCAAAAAGGGCGCGAACATCATCGAACGGCAGGCCGGTGGCTGTGGGCACGAAGGAATCCCTTGTCAGTTAGGCAATGATGAGGAGTGTCCGGCGACCTAACGCAGACCGTGCAGCGGTGCAATTGGCCTTGTCGCCACGCCGGCGCATGCTAACACCTGCGCGATGCCGACCGTGCTTTTTGACCTTTATCGGACCTTGCGTTTCGCCACGCGCCTGCCCTTGCCGACACTGGCAAGCGAGATGGACGATCCCATAGTGCCGGCCGACCGTTTTGCCCCAGCTTTCGTTCTGTGCGGCGCGCTTGTTGGCCTGGCCGGCGGTGTCGTCGCGGCCTTGCTGATGCTCATCGGCGCTGACCCGCTGATCGCATCCATTGTCGGTATTGCGTCGTTGGTTATCCTGACCGGCGCGCTGCATGAGGACGGGCTTGCCGATTGCGCTGATGGCGTGGGCGGCGGTCGCACCCGTGAACGCAAGCTGGAGATCATGCGCGACCCGACTGTCGGTAGCTATGCGGTTCTGGCACTGGTTCTGTCGGCTCTGGGACGCGTCGCTGCGCTTGCGGCTTTGCTGGCCGTCAGCCCGTGGCTGGCGCTTGGAGCGTTGATCGCCACCCAAAGCCTGAGCCGGGGCGCATCCATGCTGGGCGCAGCAATCTTGCCCTCCGCAAGGCCGGATGGTGCGGGTGCGCGCCTGGGTCAACCTTCCATGAAAGCGGCCACGCTTGCTGTTACTATCGGTGGGGCCATCGCGGCCCTTGCTCTGCTTGTTACGGCCGGACCAATCATCGGATTGGTTGGCCTGATCTGCGTCATCGCGATCGGCGCGCTTGCCAGTTTTTGGGTGCTTTGGCTTGCCGATCGCCACCTTGGCGGCCAGACCGGCGATGTGCTTGGTGCGGTGCAGCAGATGTCGGACCTTGCGGGCCTGATCGCCCTCTCTATATCGGTTTCGGTAATGGTGTAACGGCCGCCAAGACGCGGCCCTGTAGATAAGCTCAAAACGCCCATGTCGATGACCGAACCGCCGGCACAGCAGGCCTCGCGGCTTTCCCCTTGCAATGCGATTTGCCGGATCGATCCGCTGACGCAGCTTTGCATGGGATGCGGACGAACGATGGATGAGATCGGGCGCTGGTCCAAGCTGACCGATGAGCAGCGCCGCCAGGTGATGGGCCTGTTGCCGTCCCGTATGCGCAAGCTGGTTCGCCAGCGTGAAGCAGCCGGTCTAGACGGTCGACAGGGAGACCAATAATGCCGGTTTACGGGTGGGTCGCCTTTGCCATTTTGGGCACTGGCTTAGTGGTTCTGCTCTTGGGCGGGGGCGATGGTGGGACGCTGTTCGGGGTAGAGCCCGCCCAGCTCGCCGGGCTCACCGCCATGCTGGCGCTGCTCGTCTATCTTGGCGGCGGCATGATCCAGCCAGGCCAGCAGCTCGGCACGATGCTGCGTTACGCGCTGGTTTGGGGTGCGCTGCTTATCTTGCTGGTTGCCGGCTACTCGTTTTGGCAGCGCTTCCAGTAAGCGCGTCAGAAACCCAAGAGCGCGGCGATGAAGCGGACTGCCACCACCAACAGGAATAGGCCGAACGCCACTTCCAGCGTCCGTTTGGGGAGCGCATGGGCAATGCGCACGCCCAGCGGCGCGGTCAGCACCGTGAGTGGCAGCAGCAGCACCAAACCAATCAGAGAGATGTAGCCCAGCGAGAAGGGCGGCAAGAGCGATGGGTCCGCCGTCATCTGAGGCCATCCGGCATAGATATAGCCAAGGCTTGCTGGAATAGAAATCAAGACGCCGACGCCAGAAGATGTCGCGATGGACGGCAGGATGGCGCGCCCGTAGAGCGTCTGCACCATATTGGCCATCACGCCGCCGCCAATGCCCATGAGCGACGACAAAAGGCCTATGATGGACCCAATGAAGCGCATCGGCCACGGGCCGGGCAGATCATCACCTAGTTTCCAGCTTTCCTTGCCGAACAAGAGCTTGATCGCGTTCAGCGAGGACACGACCGCGAACACAATCATGAACACCCATGGGTCGGCATAGCGGGCGATGATCGCCCCGATGATGACGCCCACCAGAATGGGCACCGCCCAGGCACGAAGGATCGCCATATCTACCGCGCCGCGCGCATGGTGTCCGCGGAAGGACCGGATGGAGGTGGGGATGATCACGGCCAGCGACGTACCGACAGCCAAGGGCATGCGTACCGCATCATCGACGCCAGCAATGCCAAACACCTCAAACAGCACCGGCACCATGACCGCCCCGCCGCCGACGCCGAACAGTCCGGACAGAACGCCGGTGATCGCGCCCGCAACAATGAGCGCGACAGCCAGATAAATGGCCTGATCCATGGGAATGGCGGCAAGAGCTTCCATTGCGCTCCGTCCTTGTTTGTCAGCGCTTGAGGTAAAAAGGCCCCAGGGACTGGGGGCACCGCCGGACTGACCCTTGAAGGGTCGGGCGAGTTGGATGACGGCCTACGCCGCTTCAACCGCGATGGCAAGATTACCGGCAGGTTTGGTGTCAGCAGGCACCTTGCAGCATGGCCTGCCGCACCTTAGACGAATGGTTATGACCGGAACCAACCCACCGCCCGTCAGGCTTGCCGACTATCAGCCGACAGATTTTGCCATCGACACGGTGACGATGACGGTGCGTCTTGATGAGAAGCTCACGACTGTGGCCGCGCGATACGATATGCGCCGCCGCGATGGGGTGGGTGCCTCCACGGTTCGTCTGCATGCAGACAATCTGGACGATGTTCAGTTTGCCATTGATGGCAACCGCGTCGATGCGGCGCGCGACGGCAGCGACTACGTTCTCACCGTTCCCTCGCGCGACCAGTTTTCCATCGACGTTGAAACCGGGCTCGATCCAGACACCAACACAGCGCTGAGCGGTCTTTACCGGACCAATGGCGTTTACTGCACGCAATGCGAGGCAGAAGGCTTCCGCCGGATCATACCGTTCCTTGACCGACCCGATGTGCTGTCACGCTATCGGGTTCGGCTGGAAGCACGGCGCGACCAGTGCCCGGTGCTTCTCGCCAATGGCAATCTGATGCTGGAGGAGGATCTGGAGGATGGCTGGCATGCCGCCGTCTGGGACGACCCGCATCCCAAACCCTCCTACCTGTTCGCGATGGTTGGCGGAAAGCTCGATGCGCTGAAGGACAGCTTCACGACCATGGAGGGCCGCAAGGTCGCGCTGGGGCTTTATGTGGAAGCCGGGAAGACCGACCGCGCCGGCTTTGCCATGGAGGCGCTCAAGCGTTCCATGCGATGGGATGAGGAGCGGTTCGGACGGGCCTATGATCTCGACCAGTTCAACATCGTCGCTGTGTCGGATTTCAATCTCGGCGCTATGGAGAACAAGGGCCTCAACATCTTCAATGACAAGTACATTCTGGCCTCACCGGACACGGCGACCGACCAGGACTATGAGCGCATTGAAGCGATCATCGCACACGAGTACTTCCACAATTGGTCGGGCAACCGCATCACCTGCCGGGACTGGTTTCAACTTTGCTTGAAGGAGGGGCTGACGGTCTTTCGGGACCAGGAGTACACCTCTGATCTTTATGATCGGGTGATCAAGCGGATTGACGATGTGCGCACGCTGCGCGCCCAGCAATTCCCCGAAGATGCCGGGCCACTCGCCCATGCGGTGCGTCCCGACACATACCGCGAGATCAACAATTTCTACACCGCAACGGTCTATGAAAAAGGCGCTGAAATTGTCCGCATGATCAGCCGATGGCTTGGGCCGGATCGATTTCGCGCGGCCATGGATCGCTATTTCGTCGACTATGATGGGCAGGCTGTGCGGCTCGAAGACTTTCTGGCCGCCATGGAGACCGAGCGACCTGAAGGTGAGCAGTGGCCCGACTTTCTGTCCTGGTACACCCAGGCCGGCACGCCGCGCGTTCAGGTGAGTTTTGCTGAAGGCGCCAACGGCGCTGCGACGCTTTCGCTACGTCAGGAAACATCGCCTACAGCGGGGCAAGACACCAAAATCCCCTTGCCGATCCCTTGCGAGATCGGACTGGTAGATGCCTTTGGCCGGGATGTACCGCTCGACCCATCAAAGGTTCATTGTGAGGGCGGGCGCTGCAAGGGTTCACAGTTTCTCCTTGAGGAAGAGACCGGCAGCATCACGCTTTCGGGGCTACCGGAAGGCACCTTGCGGCCGTCCTTGTTTCGCGATTTCTCGGCACCGGTCATTGTCGATTTTGACGGTCTCACACCGGCCGATGAACTAGCGCTCGCCCGGCAAGACCCCAATGCCTTCAATGCCTGGGCACACATCCAATCCTCCTACACCCATGCTTTGCAACGCCGCTATCACCGGCTGAGCATCAACGAACCGGTTGGCCATGATGGCGATCTGTTCGCGGTCATGATTGAACATGCCAAACGCGCGGTCACCGATCAAAGCCGCTGGGGTACAGCGGCAGCCGCCCTCACCTTGCCAACCGCCCATGATCTTGCTCGAACGCTGGAACGCGACATCAACCCCGATCTGGTGGAACGGGCACGCGATAGCCTGCGCGATGATCTTTGCGCTCAGCACGGCGAGCATCTGGTTAAGCTGGCTGATACACTCGGCCTGGAAGACAGTGCAGACATTTCACCCAAGGCGGCGAACAAACGCGCACTGCTTACCGCCCTTTTCAGCCTTGTTGCGACCTGGGATCATGACATCGCAGCCGACCGCCTTGCGCAGCTTCGCGACGGCGCGAAGGGCATGACGATGCGCCTCGCAGCGCTGCAAATGCTGGTCCGCCGCGGTGGGCCGGGCGCCGACGCGGCCCTTTCAGCTTTCGAGGCTCGCCATGGTGGCGATCCGCTGGCCATGGACAAATGGCTGGCCGTGCAAGCGCGTCTTTGCGACGCTCCTGTGCTGGCCAAGCTGGAAGCCCACCGGGACTACGACGCCTCCAACCCCAACAGGGTGCGTTCGCTCATCGGCAGTTTCGCCATGGGCAATCTGTCGGGGTTCCATGCGGCGGATGGCGCCGGCTACCGGTTCGTGAGTGAGAGGATCGCCAGGATCGACCGCGACAATCCGCAGCTCGCGGCGCGCTTGGCGGCGGCCTTCGGCGCTTGGCGCACGCTTGAGCCGTTACGCCGCGACCAGGCACATCAAGCGCTGCTTGCGCTTGAAGGCTCAAATGGCCTATCGGTGGACCTCAGCGACATCCTAACGCGCACGATAGCAAGCTGACCGATACCGCTCGTCTTTCAACGCATGGATTCAAAGCGATGACGCTTTTTTTCCAAATGCGCGACCCCAGACTCTAGACAACGCGATTCGCACCGATTCAAATCGGAGTGATTCGGACAGTTGTTCGTTCCGGCGTACCTGCACACAAGAAGACTAGGCTAACGAATGACGCGGGCATACGCCGTCGCGGCACCGGTAAACTCGTCCCAATTTTCGGACGCCGGTGCCCTTACCGATTCTACCGGCACAGCTGATGCGACGAGCATCTCGTCGACGCCCTTCCAACCGCTCAGCCGTAGCGAGCAGGCCTACGACAACGGCTCTGCGGGCAGTGCGGCGAACTACGAGACGATGGCGCCGACACTGCGGCAGCTCACTTCGTTCCTCATCCTGGCTTTCCTTTTGGTCCTTGGCCTGCTTCGTGCTGGCCAGGTGTGGGGCGAACGGGAGACAGATTTTGCAACCCTGCAAAGGCTGGCGGAGACAGAAGCACAGGCGCTCGCGCTTTACGCCGCGCAGCAGCGGCAGCCCAACCAGGCATCGTTGCAGGAAGCCATAGACCTCGCCTTGGACGGTCTGCATGGCGGCTTGGACACACCGGTGGACGTGACGATCCAACGCGGTGCGGTGTCACTTGCCGGGGCGCGCGGCCTTGAGGCGTCGGGGGCTGCTGAAAGCCAGGAACCTCAGCGCTACCTTGTGACCGGGACAACCAGCATGGCGAGCGCCAATGGCGATATCGCCGTCACCTTCACGCTGGACGGCGGGGCGCTGCACGCCCAATGGCGTGACCGGGCCTTCGATGAGCTGGCGTTGGTGATCGGCACTGGGATCGTCATCCTCATCCTTGGCTATTCGTTCTTGTGGCAAAGCGATCGCACCGTCGCTGCGACCGAACGCTTCGCCAACGCGCATGTGCGCCTGGAGACGGCTCTTAATCGAGGCCGAACCGGCCTTTGGGACTGGAACCTTGCCACCAACCGCATCGACTGGTCGAACTCCATGTACACGATGCTGGGGTTTGCGCCGTCAGGAACGACCTTCTCGCTCCAGGAGTTGCAACAGATCGTCCACCCGTCGCACACAACCCTCGCCAAGCAGGCAGAGAAGCTGGGCGCCAAGGGCAAGGGCCAACTGGAAACGACGCTGCGGCTAAAACATGCAGACGGATCATGGCGTTGGATCCACCTGCACGCTGAGGTCGTCAACCTGCCGGGCGCCAGTCTGCGCCTGATCGGTGCGGCCAACGACATCACCGATCTGCGCCGCTATGAACACAAAACCAACGAGGCCAACAGGCGCCTGCGTGAAAGCATTGAAACCGTCTCCGATGCCTTCGCGTTGTGGGACAAATCCGGCATGCTGGTTGCCTGCAACTCCGGCTTCAACGCCCTGAACCGCCTCTCCAAAGAAGGCGACCTTCGCGATGATGATGGAGCATCGCTGGGAGCGCTTGACCTGGAAACAAGCTTCACAGCCGGCGAAGGGGCCACGGCGCTTCCGCTCGACAAACCGGTCATCTACGGACTGCCCGATGAGCGCTGGTTCCAGATCGCCGTACGCCCCACCCACGATGGCGGCTTTGCCTTTTTGGGCAGCGACATCACGGAGTTGAAGGACAAAGAAGGCGCGCTGGTTGATTCTGAGCGACGGCTGATTGAAGCCGTGGCTGACCTCAGCCGATCGCGCCGCGACCAGACGGCGCTTGCCAAGCGCTATGCGGTGGAAAAGCAGCGCGCCGAGGCGGCCAGCCACGCCAAGTCAGAGTTCCTGGCCAATATGAGCCACGAATTGCGCACCCCGCTCAACGCGATTATCGGGTTTTCGGAGTTGATGAAGGGCGAGCTGTTGGGACCGCTGGGGACCCAGAGCTATCGGGGCTATGTCGATGACATTCACACCAGCGGTCAATTCCTGCTGGGCGTAATTTCCGATGTGCTCGATATGGCCAAGCTGGAAGCCGGCCATGTGAATCTCCATCCAGAAACCATCTGCATCCGCTCGGCTGTTGAGGACTGCCTACGGATGACGCACCTGTCCGCCGAGCAGGTCGGCGTTGCCATTCGCTGGGATGTGCCGGACAACACTTGCATTGAGGCTGACCCCCAGGCGGTGCGGCAGGTTCTGCTCAACCTTGTGAGCAACGGGCTCAAATTCACGCCTAGCGGCGGGGAGGTTGATGTGCGCGCCCGGTGCAAGGGCGACCGGCTTTTCCTGTCGGTGCGCGATACGGGTATTGGCATCCCGGCTGACAAGATCAGCAGCATCACCGAGCCGTTCGAACAGGCCCATGATGTAATGACCCGCTCAATGGAAGGGTCTGGGCTTGGCCTTGCCATTTGTCGCAAGCTCATCGAGCTTCATGGTGGCACCTTGCGGATTGCATCCAGGCTGGGGGTCGGCACCTTTGTCGGCATTGTCCTGCCGGTTGAAGGTGCTGCAATGCTGGAGCGCGGTGAAACGCCTGATCCGGCCGAAGATGGTGGTGAGGCCCCGCATCCGGTCGCATTGGAAACACTGCCCGGCATGGGCTGGCGTTCAACCGAAGCGCATTAGGAGCGCCGGCCCATGGGCCGACGCTCTTGCGTTGTGAACAATCCAGGTTCGCTTAGAGCGACTGTTCGACGATCTCACCGTTTTGAAGCTGGGCGTCGCCGCGCTCATGTTCGCGAGAACCGCGTCCGTCACGATCGCCGCGGAAATCGCGGAAGCTGCGACGGATTTCACGTGGTTCGAGGTTTCCGTCCTCGTCGCGATCCATGCGAACAAAACGCTCCGCGCCGGCAGCTGTCATCTCTTCAAGCGACAAAGCCCCGTCACCATCGGTGTCGGCATTGGCCATCCGCTCGGCTGCACGTTCTTCTGCACGTTGCTGGCGCTCGGCCACCATCTCAGCGGGCGTCACCACCCCATCGCCATCGGCGTCCAGTTCAACAAAGCGCTCGGCGGTTCGCGTCTGGAACTCTTCAAGCGAGATCATGCGATCCCCATTGGTGTCAGCGCGGGCAAAACGCTCTCCGGCGCGAAAGCCCATGGAACCGCGATCACGCTCGCGCGCACCCGGACCACGATCATCATCGGCATTGGCGCTGACGACCAGGCCGGTGCCCAGCACAGTGCCTGCCAGGGCAAGGACAGTGAGGAACTTGGTTGAAGTCTTGATAGTCATTGGGTCTCTCCTTCGAGAATGTCGCCCCCGAGGGATGAGCGCAGACGGTCTTCGTCCACGGCAGCAAACAGGCGCAAAAACCGGGATCGGATATCGGCCTGTGTGTGCTCAAGATGCGTCGCCAGCGTTTCCATTGAGGGCAGATCGCCCGCATTGGTCACAAGACGACGCAAACTGGGTGCGGCTTCGTCGGGATCGAACACCCCATCAACGCAAAGCCGCAAAATCTGGGAAAGGATCGCGTAGAGCCGGTGGGCGGCACGCAGCGCTTCGCCATCATCGGCGCTCAGAAAATCCGCCTGCTGCAAGGACGCCAAGGCATCGCCCGTCGCGGTGTGCAGAACGCCAGGTACATCGCTGGCATGGATCAATTGCTGGCCCTGGGCGATGAACTCGACATCAATGATGCCGCCGGCGACCAGCTTCATGTCAAACGTGCCGCTGGGCGGTTTTTCACGGTCCAGCAAGGCGCGCATATCAGCAACGTCTTTGGTCACGGTTGCGGCGTCGAATGGCGATGTCAGAACCCGTTGGATGGCCGACGAAACAGCATCGCAGCCGGCCTGATCGCGTCCGAAGGAGCGCGCGCGGGTAAGCGCCATATGCTCCCAGGTGCGAGCGTTGGATTTTTGGTAGCGCTCAAAAGCATCCAAACTCGTGGCCAAGGGCCCTGAGCGACCGGAAGGCCGCAAGCGCATGTCGAGCTCATAGAGCATGCCCTCGGTGGTCGGCGCGCTGAGCGCCGCGATCAGGCGCTGGGTCAGGCGGGTGTAGTAGTGCGATGGCGCGATGGGTTTACGACCATCGCTCTCCAACTGGCCTTCCGGCAGATGGTAGATGAGCAAGAGATCAAGGTCGGAAGAGGCGGTCAGCTCACAGCTACCGAGCTTGCCCATGCCAAGCACCGTCAGAGTGGCACCGGCAAACCCACCGTGGGTCTCGCGCACATCCTCTTCGGCCAGATCGAGCATGGCCAGGACGACCTCTTCGGCAAGGTCCGTGTAGGCTTGAGCCGCTTCGGCGGCCGTAAGTGTCTGCGACAGCAGCCGCACGCCAATGAGAAAGTGCTGTTCCTGACCGATAATCCGCCCGGCGTTCAGCTTGGCCTCATAGGTCGGAGCCTCGGCTATGGCACGCACCAGATCCTCACGGATTGCCTCGCGGCTTGGCACCGACCCGAAAAAGCGCGGATCGAGCAGGGCATCAAACAGGCGGGGCCGGCGTGCCAGCGTGTCGGCCAGCTTGGGGGCTGTCCCCATAATACGTGCCAGGAGGCCCAAAACAGGTGGATTGCTGGCCAGCATGGAGAAGAACTGCACGCCGCCAGGCAGGCCATGCAGGAAGCTATCGAGCGCCCGCAAAGCAGCGTCGGGCCTATCGGTCTCACCAAAGACTTGAAGCAGATTGGGGCCTATGTCACGCAGCCGATCACGGGCGGCATCTGTCGCGGTGGCATTCATGCGCCCGCGCATCCACCCCTGCAGGAGCCGATGAACATCGCCGGGGCTTTCGTAGCCAAGTTCGGACAGATGACGATAAAGCCCGTCGCTCAGCGTCTCTTCGAAAGGATCAAGACCGCCTTGGTCGTCGCCCTCCGGGAAAAGCGCCAGAAAGTGGCCATGAACCGTCTCCAGCACCTGGCGCAGATGAGCATCAAAGGCCTCAAGTGAGGTGTTCATCAGCGTTGCGACGTGAGTTCGTTCGTCATCATCCTGAGGCAAGCGATGGGTCTGTTCGTCTCGCAGCATCTGGATGGAATGCTCGGTGTTGCGCAGATGGTCATAGGCGGAACTCAGTTCGTCGGCGACGCCCTGGTCGATCCAGCCATGTTCGGCAAGGCCCGCCAGCGCCGGCTTGGTGCGCATCACGCGCAGCGCCGGATTGCGCCCACCAGCGAGCAATTGTTGCGTCTGGGCGAAGAACTCGATCTCACGAATGCCCCCACGCCCAAGCTTGACGTCGTGTCCGGGCACGGTGATCGCGCCAAATCCCTTGTGGGTGTTGATCCGACGCTTGATCGACCGAATGGCGTCGATGGCCGCATGATCGAGATAGCGACGCCAGATGAACGGTTCCAGCGCCTTGATGAAGCGCGAGGCCAGCGCTGCGTCACCTGCCACACAACGGGCTTTGATCATCGCCGCGCGTTCCCAGGTTCGCCCCTGGGCTTCATAATAGTTGAGCGCGCCATGGATGGAGAGCGCGAGCGGCGTGGAAGCCGGGTCAGGGCGCAAACGTAGGTCTGTGCGGAAGACATATCCATCGCCAGTGCGCTCTTGCAGCAGACGCACCAGCCGGCGCGTCACGCGCACGGCAAACGGGCCCGGCTCGGCGCTGCCGGCAAGTTGTGTATCCAGGACGGTCGGATCGTAGAGAACAATCAGATCGATGTCGGAGGAGTAGTTGAGTTCGCAGCCGCCAAGCTTGCCCATGCCGAGCACCGTGTAGCCAAGCAGGGAGGCGGGGTCGCCGGTCCAGTGCCGCCCGTTGCGGCTTTCCAACACGAAGGCTGCGCGAACGGCCGTTTCGATAGCCGCGTCGGCGAAGCCTGAAAGACGCTCGGTCGTCTTGTTGACGCTGCTCCCACCAAGGCGATCGGCCAACGCGATAGCAAGGCTCGTCGTTTGCTTGGCCGCACGCAGACCGCTCATCACAGCAGCTTCGTTGCTGAGGTCCAGCGCCTCGAAGGACTGCAAACAGGCCGCCAAAACCTTGTCCGGATCGGCTGGCGTCAAGGTCGCCATGTTCTCTTCGCCATGCAGTTTGCTGGCAAGATCATGAAGGTGCGGCGCTGCATCAAGAATGGCGGTCAATCGGTAAGTCATGACGCCCCCTCCGCAGCCGTGCCGGTTAAAGGCGATCGGTTGGAGCTTGATGGCGCACCAGCCTCCGGTGACTGTTCTGTGGAAGGTTTCTGGCCACGCGGCAGGATGAGCGTTGCCTTCAGGCCGGGCTCAGCGTCACCAAGTTCCAGACGACCGTCATGGAAGACGGCGACAGCCTCCACCAGCGCCAAGCCAAGCCCGGACCCTTCAGCGGTGCGGCTCTTGTCTAACCGGACAAAACGTTCGCGGACGCGGCCGCGATCACCATTGGGGATTCCGGGGCCATTGTCGGCAACGGTGATGCGGATCGAGCTTCCATCATCTTCGACCGAAAGGTTCACTTCGCCCTCCTCAGGCGCGCCATACTTCAGCGCATTGTCGACGAGGTTTGCGACAGCCAGGCCCAAAAGCTCGCGGTTGATGCTGGCAACCACCGGCCTGCTCGGCGCTCCATAGGTCAGCGCTATGGCCTTGTCTTCAGCCACTGGCTCATAGAGCTCACGCACATCGGTCAGCACCTGGGCAACATCGGCTTCTGCGAGCGTGTGTCGCCGCCCGCCAGCTTCCACGCGGGCAATGGTCAAGAGCGCCTGGAACGTCGCCATCAGCTTGTCGGCTTCCGTTAGCGCGTTTTCCAGCGCCTCACGGTCTGTGGCGTTTTCCGGCGGCTGGCGCAGTGCGTCTTCCATCTGGTTGCGCATGCGCGTCAGTGGCGTGCGCAGATCATGCGCGATGTTGTCGGAGACTTCCTTCAGACCGTTCATCAGCGTTTCAAGTCTGCCAAGCATGGCGTTGAGCTGATCGGCCAGACGGTCAAACTCATCGCCCGTGCCCATGACCTGAATACGCTCGGAAAGATTGCCATCCATGATGCGCGCGGTCGCGCCGGAGATGCCTTCGATGCGTTTCAAAACGCGTTTGTCGACATAGAACCAACCGACCACAGCCAGGATCAACAACAGCGCGACCGAGATCAGCATCGCGCGCTGAATGGCCTGTCGGATAACGTTGGTCTGACCGATATCGATGCCGATCAGGACATGGTAGCCATCGACCAGCGCAATCACCCGAACGATGGCGCTGCTTTGGCGGATATCGCCGTCCGGCAATTGCTGCTCATAGTCGAAACGCACCAGCCCTGGCTCGTCCAGAATGCCTGATGGCAGCGTGCCGAAATCGCTCATCAAGGTGCGACCGGTCGGATCGAAAAGCGCATAGATCTGGTTGCCGGGGCGTTGGGCGCTGTCCTGAATGGCCTGAAACAGACCGTTGAGCCCACCGCGCTGGTAATGACGACCGAGACGGCGCGCGTCTTCGGTCAGCCGACGGTCGGCTTCGCGCACCAGGACGGACGAGGTCTCAAACACCAGGTAGCCGATCAAGCCGACGGCAAAGAGGCCGAAAGCAACGAGATAGGCGACCGCCAGCTTGAAGGCTGTTGTGCGAAATGGCTTAAGCTTGGTCGCGGAGGACATAGCCCGCCCCTCGCACGGTGTGGATCAGCTGGGTATCCTGACCCTTGTCGATCTTGGCGCGCAGCCGCGAAATATGGACATCGATGACGTTGGTCTGGGGATCGAAATGGTAGTCCCAAACCTTCTCCAGTAGCATGGTGCGGGTCACAACCTGCCCAGCGTTTTTCATCAAAAACTCCAAGAGGCGGAACTCGCGCGGCTGGAGGGGAATGTCATCGCCACCGCGCTTGACGGTGTGAGACAAGCGATCAAGCTCCAGATCGGCAACTTGATAGACAGTCTGAGCTTCGCCCGGCGTTGCACGGCGGGCGAGCACTTCCACACGGGCCAGAAGCTCGGAAAAAGCATAAGGTTTGGGCAGATAATCATCGCCACCGGAGCGCAGGCCGGCAACGCGGTCATCCACTTCGCCAAGGGCGGAAAGGATAAGCGCCGGGGTCTGCCGGCCCTGTTCACGCAACGCTGCAATGATGGAAAGCCCGTCGCGCTTGGGCAGCATGCGATCGACGACCAGCACGTCGAAATCGTCAGACATGGCGTATTCGAGCCCGGTCTCGCCATCGGCAGCGTAGCTGGGAGTATGCCCGGCCTCGCGGAACCCCTTCACGATGAAGGCGGCTGCTTCGACATCATCTTCGATGATGAGGACTTTCATGGTCGCGCCTTTCGTTCGGAGGTCACATTCACCAATGATAGCGCGATTCCGGGCGCCGGTGGCGGGTTGTTGGCTTCGACCTTCGGTCGGGTCACAGGCCTCTTGAAAAATGCCACACGGATCAGGGCGCATGGCGCAGCGGGCGGGCCCCGCCATGCGCTGCTGATAGGCCCGGCCGGGGGCGACAGTAAAAGGCCGGGCCATCAACGTTCTCTAAGCTCGGTTTGTGAGCTGTTGGTTGGTCTTAGCCGCGGTCCGTTGGCAGCGCGACGAAGCGCGACATGCCGTTGCGATCCTCGACCCGAACAAGCGCTGAGGCTTGTCCGTTGCGGGCCGCTTCGCGCAGGCCACTGGTCAGGTCGGAAAGCCGGGTCACTGGCTCACCGGCAACCTCAACGATCACATCGCCTTCACGCAAATCGCGTGAAGCGGCGATGCCATCTGGATCAAGTTCGGTGACGGCAAGACCATCGATGTCGATGCCGACCGACGAGGCCGGCGCAACGCTCATGCCCAGGCGGTCAACCAGATCAGGCTGCGGACGTTCGAAGCCCTCGCCAGGACGGAACTGGCTCGCCAGTTCGCGTTCAGATGGCAAGGTGCCAAGCTCAACGTCGATGACGCGTTCGCGGCCATCACGCCAGATCAGGACTTCGACGGTTTCACCGGGATCGAACCCGCTGATGATGCCAGCCAGTTCACTCGGGCCAGTAACGACTTCGCCGTCGACTTCCAACACCGTGTCGCCGGAGCGAAGCCCTGCGACATCAGCAGGAGACTCCGGGGCTGCCGATACAATGATCGCGCCATCGGTGGAGTCGCGGCCAATGCCCTCAGCAAGATCTTCAGTGAGCGATTGGATGTTCACGCCTAACCAGCCCCGGGCAACGGTGCCGGACTCCATCAAGTCAGCGACCACGTCCTGCACGATGGTCGAGGGCACGGCAAAGGCGATGCCGACATTGCCGCCGGAAGGTGAGAAGATGGCGGTGTTGACGCCGATCACCTCACCACGGGCGTTGAACGTCGGGCCGCCGGAATTCCCGCGGTTGATGGCTGCGTCGATCTGGATGAACTCATCAAACGGGCCTGGCTGAATGTCGCGGCCCTGCTGGGAGACGATGCCGGCGGTCACTGTGCCACCAAGTCCGAACGGGTTGCCGATAGCGACCACCCATTCGCCGATGCGCGGCTGGGCTGGAGCCAGGCGGACATAGGTGAAGTCGTCGCCGTCCACCTGCAAGAGCGCCAGATCGGTGCGGCTGTCAGCGCCGATGACTTCAGCATCCAGCACGCTGCCATCTTCCATGACGACCTGAACTTCACCGGCATCTTCCACAACATGGTTGTTGGTGACGATCAGACCGTCTTCAGAAATGAAGAAGCCGGAGCCTTCCCCGCCGCGGCGGCGGTCGGGACGGGGCGTCTGACCACCCGGTCCGCGACGGAAGAACTCTTCAGCTTCGGGCCCAAATCGGCGGAAGAAACGATCGAACGGTGTGCCATCAGGCAGACGATCAAGATCGCGATTGGAGGTTTCCACCGGTGCGGGGCCACGCACCTGAACGGCCACAACGGCCGGCATAACGGCTTCAACAAGGTCCTCGAACCCCGTCGGCGCAACGAAACTATCAGGCACCACTGCTTCAGCCGCGCGAGCCTGCTGTGTGGTGGCTATCAATGCCGGACCAGCGAGCGGGACGATCAGGCCGAGACCGAGAACGGTCGTCAGTGCCAAGGTCGCCTTGCGCGACAGGAGCGTGCGCGAACGATCTTGAGACCGTCCGGTCTTGGTTTCGGTCTGGAAAACACCCTTGGGGTCTGAGGGGTTGGTTGATTGGGTCATCTTGCCACAACTTCCTTTTCAATTTCAGGAACATGCTGGCCGTCCGTCGCGGGACGATTGCCTGCATGCTTGAACTGGAAGATGGGTTCGGACCCCTTACCTCACCATGACCATGGGGTTAAACCTTTGTAATGTTCGCGTGAGGTGACGTTCAGACCGTCTCCGCCTCGCATTTGGTGACCACAGCAGCACCGTGGGTGAGCGTTTTGTGGACCGGACACTTGTCAGCGATTTCAATCAGTTTGTCGTACACATCTTGGCTGACTGGCCCTTCTACATGGATGGTGCGTTCAAATCGATCGATCTTGCCGGACTGGCTGTTGATCTCCTCACCACAGTCCTGACAGTCGCGCGCATGGACCTTGTCATGCTCCACCGTCACGGCCACACGCGGCAAGTCCAGCTTCTTGAACTGGGCATACATGCGCAAGGTCATGGTGGTGCAGGCACCGAGTGCGGCACCTAGAAGGTCGTAGGGTGCGGGCCCGGTATCCATGCCGCCATAGGCTTCAGGCTCATCGGCCAGCAGGCCATGCTTGCCCATTCGGATCGAAGCCTGAAACTTGCCACCGCCCGTTTCGGCTACCGCCACCTTGGCGGAGGTCAGGCCCTCGCTGAAAGCATCGTTGACACTCTGCGCGCGCGGCGCGTCGGCCTTGGGCTCTGGCACATAACGCTCAGACCAGGAGGCGACCATCTGCGCCACATAGGAGGCGTCGGCATGACGGGAGAGAAGATGATCGGCTCCGTCCAAAGTGACAAAGCTTTTGGGGTGCTTGGCCGCGTTGTAGATCGTCGCGGCGTTTTCGATACCGACCGTCGCATCGATCGGCGAATGGAACACCATGAGCGCCTTTTTCATGCCAGCGATCCGTTCGGTCAGGTTCTGCTTGGAGACGTCTTCCAGAAACTGCTTTTCGATGGTGAACGTCCGGCCGGCGAGCGTCACCTCGGCTTTTCCGTCCTGCTCAATGCGGTCGAGATCGGCGGCAAAGTTGTGAACAACATGGGCGGTGTCCGCTGGGGCACCGATGGTGGCCACGGCCTTGACTTCCGGGACATCGCCAGCAGCTGCCAACACCGCTGCACCACCCAAGGAATGGCCAATCAGGATCGCTGGCGCTTCGCCCTGCTCGCGCATCCAATCCACCGCGCTCAAAAGATCGGCGACGTTGGAGGAAAAGTTGGTGGAGGCAAAGTCACCGTCGGAATGGCCAAGGCCAGTGAAATCAAAGCGCAGGGTCGCAATGCCATGAGCCGCCAGTTCCGACGCGATGCGCTTGGCCGCGAAAATGTCCTTGGAACAGGTGAAGCAGTGGGCAAACAGCGCGCAGGCGCGCGGTGTTCCGGCAGGCCGATCGAAGCGTGCGGCCAGTTCTGCGCCCGATGCGCCGGTGAACGTGACTCGGTCGGTGGAGATGGTCATGGAAGGCCCCCTTGAGACGTGCGGCGAACGACCAAATCAGCCGCGCCGGTTGCGACGACGCTGGCATGGCACTGGTGAGGGTGCAAGGGAGGTCTCGGCCCAGCAGGCGCACAGTTGGTGCACGGCGGTGCACGCTTCGGTGAGGCGCGTGCGAGCGCCGGGTTAGGGCTTGTCGTTGTTGAGCAACGCTTGAAGGCGCGCTTTTTCTTCTTCAGTCAGTGCGGTCGGAGCGCCGGCCACCCGGCGGCGGCGTGTGCGCAAAAGAATCGCCGTGGCCGCAATCACCAAAACCAGTGCCGGGCCGAACCAAAGGAGCGCCGTGGCGGCGTTCACCGGTGGGCGTAGCAAGACAAAGTCGCCGTATCGAGCGACCAAAAAGTCCAGAACTTCTCGGTCGCTGTCGCCGGCTACCAGGCGCTCGCGGACCAATAGGCGCAGGTCGCGCGCGAGTTGGGCGTTGCTGTCATCAATGCTCTCGTTCTGACAGACCAGGCAGCGGATCTCCGCGGAGAGGTCGCGCGCACGTTCTTCCAATACCGGATCGTCCAGCACTTCATCGGGCTGAACGGCATGGGCCGGCGCCATAAGCGCCAGCATCAAGCACAGGGAAGCCAGGGCGCGCATCATTCAGCCGGTTCCATCCCGGCAGCAGCCCGCACAGGCTTGGCGTTGCGGGCACGTTTGGGCGCACCAACGCGCAGGCGACGGTCCATGAGGGACAGCACGCCGCCCGCCGACATGATGAGCGTGCCGATCCAGATCAGCGTCACCAGAGGCTTGTGGTAGAAGCGCACGACCGTGCCGCCATCGCCGGTTGGATCGCCCTGTGAAATGTAGATCTGCGAGAACATATCGACCGTGTAGAAGGCCGCTTCCGTCGTCGGGAAGTTGCGCGCTGGATAGATGCGGCGCGAAGGTTCCATGATGGTGAGCACCTGGCCGCCCTGGCGTACGGTAAAGGTCGCCACAACCTCTGAATAGTTGGGGCCGATGTTCGGCCTCAGACCCTCAAAGGTGAAGCTGTAGCCCGCGACGTCCCGTGTTTCGCCTGGCTGGACGGTCGTGATCTCCTCCACCTCAAAGGCCGACACCGCCACAATGCCAAGCAGCATCACGCCCACGCCGAAATGGGCAATCGTCGTGCCCCAAGCCGAACGTGGCAGGTTCGAAAGACGGCGGATGGTATCGCGGATCGGTGACGAAAAGGCCCGCACGCGCGCCAAAGGTTCAGCGATGGCACCCAGCATGACCCAAACGGCAACGCCCAGACAGATTGCCTTGATCCAGGCCGTGATGCCGAACAGGGCAAGCGTGCAGCCAAGCACCACGACCGAGATCGCGGCTGCCCACCAGACACGGTGCAATGCCGTCATCAGATCCCCACGCTTCCATGCCAAAAGCGGCCCGAAAGGCAAGGCAATGAGAAGCGGGATCATCAGCGGCCCGAACGTCATGTTGAAGAAGGGCGGCCCGACGGAAATCTTGTCGCCGGTGATAGCTTCCAGAAGCAACGGATAGAGCGTGCCCAGCAAGACCGTCGCGGTTGCAACCGACAAGAGGAGGTTGTTGACGACCAACGCCCCTTCCCGGCTCACAGGCGCGAAGATGCCGCCTTGGCGCAGCTCGCTGGCGCGGAAGGCAAACAGCGCAAAGGCCCCGCCGATGAAGACCATTAAGATGACCAGGATGAAGAGGCCGCGCTCCGGGTCGGTAGCAAAGGCGTGCACCGACGTCAGCACGCCGGAGCGCACCAGGAAGGTGCCCAGCAGCGATAGTGAGAAGGCGATGATGGCCAGCAGCACCGTCCAAACCTTCAGCGCCTCACGCTTTTCCATCACGATGGCCGAGTGCAGCAAGGCGGTCGCCGCAAGCCACGGCATGAAGGAGGCGTTCTCCACCGGATCCCAGAACCACCAGCCACCCCAGCCAAGCTCATAGTAAGCCCAGTAGGAACCCATGGAGATGCCGAGCGTGAGGAACACCCATGCGGCCAGCGTCCAGGGGCGAACCCAGCGTGCCCAAGCGGCATCAAGACGGCCCTCGATCAAGGCGGCGATGGCAAAGGAGAAGGAAATGGAAAGCCCGACATAGCCAAGGTAGAGAAGCGGCGGATGCACCGCCAGGCCGATGTCCTGAAGGATGGGGTTCAGATCATCGCCCTCTGCCGGTGGTACCAGCACGCGCTCGAACGGGTTGGAGGTGAGGATGATGAAGAGCAGGAAGGCAACGGTCACCCACGCCTGAACCGAAAGCACATTGGCTTTGAGCGTGTTGGGCAGATTGCCGCCAAAAAAGGCGATGCCGGCCCCAAAGATCGCCAGGATAAGAACCCACAAGAGCATCGAGCCCTCATGATTGCCCCACACGCCGGTGACCTTGAAGAGCATCGGCTTGTCGGAGTGCGAGTTGGCGATGACGTTGAGGACAGAAAAATCAGAAACGACATAGGCATAGGTGAGCGCGGCAAAGCTCAGGGCCAGGAAGCCGCATTGCACCGCCGCCGTCGTGTCGGCAATGCGCATCAAGCCCAGATCGTTGGTGCGAGCGCCCCAGAATGGCAGTGTGCTCTGCACCAAGGCAACGATCAGCGCCAGAACGAGGGCGTAGTGGCCAATCTCAACGATCATGCAGCGGTCCCTTCGATGCCCTAGTACTCGGTCAAGGCCGGTGGGTTGGCAGGCGGATGCTGTGTGCCCTCCGACCCTTCACCCTGCCAGACGCCCTGTGCCCGCAGGCTTTCAGCAACTTCGGCCGGCATGTAGTTCTCATCATGGCGGGCAAGCACGGTGTCGGCCTGAAACTCGCCGGACGGTGTCATGTAGCCTTCGGTCACCACCCCCTGCCCTTCTCGGAACAGGTCCGGCAGGATGCCGGTATAGCTGACATTGATGGTCGCGTTGGTGTCGGTCACGCCGAACGTGACTGTATCGCCCACGCCACGCACGACCGTGCCTTCCGCGACCAAGCCGCCCAGACGGATGCGTTGGCTCTCACGAACAGGCTCTGAATAGAGATCGGTTGGCGAAGAGAAGAACGCGATGGAGTCGCGCATCGCAAACAGGACAAGCCCTGTAGCGACGGTCAATACCGCCAGTGCGACAGAAATGAGCAGAAACCGCTGGCCCTTGCGGGTCATGGATCATCAACCTCGGTAAAACAGTGCTCCCAGGCCGCAATCTAAGCGGCTGGGCGATGGCCAACAAGAGCGGCAAATTGCCATCAGGATCGACCCTTGGCCCGAACGCCTCCTCATAGGTCCGGGCGCTCGATCTGAAGCTCTTCAGCAATCGTCAAAAGACGCTGGCGAGCGGGGGAATCGTCGGCGAAAACATCAAGCGCGGTGGTAAGGCTGGCCGACGCATCGTCGCGACGTTCCAACACGACATAGGCGCGGATAAGGTTTGACCAGCCTTCCAGATCGTCCGGCGAAGTCTCCAGCCGGGCGGCCAAGCTTTCCGCCATGCCTGAAATGGCCTCAGCCTGCTGATCGGCGGACAAGGCGGAAATAGCGGCGGCGCCTTCGGGCGATGGGGCGGCGATGCCGGTTTGGGTGCTGGCAACAGCATCCATATCAGCAAGCAGCATCTGGACACTTTCAAGCCATGGTGCATTCGCATCGGCATCACTGCGAAGGGCGATAAGCAGCGAGCGTGCCTCATCAGTCTCGCCTTCCTGGACAAGGCCGAGCGCGCGGTAGTAGCGGGCTTTGGGAAAGGTTGGATCAAGCTCCAGCGCGAAGCGGAACTGGCCCATCGCTTCCTGGGTTACCAGACCCTGGTTCTCGATCACGATGATCTCGCCGAAATCGGTGCGCAGCGCCGCGCTCTCACCATTGAGACGAAGAAGCTCGCCAAAGGCGGTACGCGCTTCAGCGAAGCGGCCCTGGCGGGTGTAGATGGGTGCCAGGATGGCCCAGCCGCGTACATCGTCGGGGTTCTCGCGCAAGGCGTCCTCAACCCGGGCAATGAGGATGGCAACATCCTGGTTTTCCACGCTGGTTGCCACGCGTTCGGCAAGCGGTCGGTCAGGAAGGTCTGGAGAGCCGAAGGAGAGATAAACGCCCAGCGCGCCAGCCGGCACTATCAGGAAAGCCACGATGAGCACAGCGATACGGCGTATCCGTGATGGCCTGGGCTGGTCGGCAGTGTCCGGTGTGTCAGCACCATCGGCGGATTTGAGGAGGCGGCGAGAAACCTCCAGCCTGGCGGCCTCGGCCTCTTCCCCGCTTAAAGCGCCACGCTCCAGATCGCGCTCAATCTCCTTGAGCTGATCCTTGTAGACCTCAAGGTCCGTCCCGCCGTCATCGGCCAGCGTGCCTTGTCCCATACGCTTTTGGGCGCGCGCATAGGGCAAAAGGACCGCGATGGCTGCTATCGCGGTCAGGACGGCAAAAACAAGCCAGACTGTCACACTGTTCCTTCCCAACGGTTGCCCGATGCCGGGATCGCCCGCGAATGCGGCGACGGTTCGGCATGCCAGACAGAACGAGGCTTGGAATTAGAATAGGTCAAGGCTGGAGTGCTAGAGGACAAACCCCCACACCCCCGCGATTTTGGTGAAAGCCGCGTCAGCCAGTCTCTGCGAGCGGTCGACCATCGGCCAAGGAGGCGTGGCGACGGGCCATGGAAGCACCGTACACGCCGCCATGATAGACCTGGAACAGTTCTGCTGCCGCCTTTGAGCGCGCGAATGCAGCGTCCCAGTTTTCCTCGTCGGTTGTGGCCAGCCTGTCTATCGCCGATTTGCCCTGATTTTCCAGCGCGTCGTCGATGCCTTTTTCGACCCGATCGATCAGGGCATTGAGTGCCAAAGACCCCCGCGCATCACGTGCTGTGATGAACAGAGATGTGCCGAAAACCGCTTCCTCGATGCTGGCGGCATCAGGCGTGATCTGACGGCCGCGCGATTCCACCACGCCGACCACCCGCTTGATCAAGTGGATAAGCGGATCGAACTCCTTGGTCAGCATTTCGCTGGCGTGCACGCGGATATGAGCAAGGCGCTTCAGCCAAGGGTCGGTCGCGACCTCATCGAGCGTGCGGGCAATGGTCGACACTGTTTCGTGGTAGCGCCGCAGACAAGCAAGAGAGGTTTCAAGATCACGCGGACCGGCAAGCTGTTCACGCAGCCGCTGAACCTCAAGCATGGCCTCACTGAGGGCGATCTGCACGGCGCTGCTGCCACTGGTTGGGCGAATTCGGGCCGGGTCGCTTGATTTGGCGAGCCAAACGGCAAAACGCACCAGATCGCTGGGCGATCCGACGCGGCCAACGATGGATGAGAACCCATAAATCGGATCGGCATCGGGGTGGTCGTCATAGACCTTCAAGGCCTCGGTGATGATGTTGAGACCCTTTTGACCGACCGGAAGTTTGTCCGGCATCTGGTCAAGAAAAGCCTCGACCACGTCGCGCTGATCAAGAAACGCGATCGCATCATGCAGGTCGGCAAGGATACGCTTTGAGCCAAGCTGACCCTCAAGCTTTTGCAGCGAACCGGACTGGCGTTCGGTCTTCTCGATGACGACCTTTGCCTCGCGGCGAACAACGACCCGCAAGTCTTCAGCGCAATCGTGGATCGCGGCCTCATCCTCATCGGCGACGGCGGCGCGCAAGGCGGCCAGATGGCTGTCACAGCGCCCAGGTGCCAGATCGCGGGTTATCCAAACCCAGATCGGATGGAGCGATGCGCGGTCAATCCGCGCGGCCTGCTTTTCGGGCAATTGCACCGGAAGGATGATCGGCTCAATCGGGATGAAAAAGGCGCGTTCAGCGGACGGGAAGCGCGGCAGGGCGCGGTCGCCCTCCTGCGCCACATTGCGCAGCGCGTCCATGATGATCGAGTGAACGGGGGACGTCTCACCACGAGCCTTGGCCCGATCAATCGACCGGGCGAGCGTAGCGTGGGAATCCTCGCTCAAGTCGCCAAGATAGTCTCGAAGGCGGGAAACCAGTTCCTGCCGCCGGACAGAAGAGTTGTCAGTCATGGTGGTCTGCGCCCAACGGAACAGACATCACCATGACGGACGAGAGTTAACAGCCGGTTCGCACAGCTGTGCGCGCGAGACCGGATTTGCTGCTTTATAGCCGGGCTGGCTTACACATCGCGCCAGGTGCCGTCGGCTTGGCGGCAGGCCGTGCCTGTAAGCACTTCAGGCTGACCGTCGATGTACACAGTGTGGGTGTAATCACGGCAAACCGTCGAGTTGATCTGGTAGGGCTGGCTCGGAATGACCTGGCCGCTTGGACCGGACGGCGACTGCCAGGCAACCGGAGCGCCCGGACGACCGGTTTCAAGCGCCTGGAACTGGGCTTGATAGTAGTACTGCTGGGCCTGCTGGTCGAGCTGGCGTCCAATCTCAGCGCCGATGAGGCCGCCAAGAACGGCACCGCCAACGGTGGCAAGGACCTGGCCGGTTCCGTCACCGATCTGGCTGCCAATCAGGCCGCCGGCCACGGCACCACCAAGGGCACCAACGCCTTCACGCGGGCCACCATAGGTCTGGCAACCAGCCAGTGCCGTCAGCGCCATCAGCGCGATGGCGCCGTTGCGCAGGGACGCGCGCTGCGTGGTCGCAGCATCGCCTGATTTCGGGCTGGAGGTGATCTTCAGCATTGGTAGGGATCTCCTGATCGTTTGGGCTGTTTCGTTTTGGTTGCAGATGCGCCCGGATTTGCCCTGGGCGCGATTAGCGCGATGATTCCGGCGGAACTGGGGCGGCTTGTGGCAAGGAAAGTGAGGCTCTCAGGCCACCGTCAGGTGCCTCACCCAAAACAAAAGCGCCGCCATAAAGCTCCGCCATCTCTTTAACAATTGATAAGCCGAGCCCAGAGCCTGGGACCGCCTCGTCGAGGCGCTGGCCGCGACCAAGCACCAGGGTGCGTTTTTCCGGTGACAGGCCTTCGCCATCATCATCGACGTGAAGGGCCAGCATGGCCGCGTTGGCCGCATTGCTTTCCGCCAGCACGGACACCCTGCCCGCAGCGTGGCGGCATGCATTCTCCAGAAGATTGCCAAGCATCTCTTCCAGGTCCTCACGGTCAGCGCGGACCCTGAGACCCGGGTCGATATCGACCTGGAAAGCGTGACCCTTATCGACATTCAGCTTGGCCATGGTGCGAACAAGAGGATCGACAACTTCGCGGACATTGGTTGCTTTGCCCGACGTCGCCTGGGTCGCCGCGCGCTGGGCGCGATCCAAATAGAGACGAATGCGTTCTTCGATGGCTTGGGCTTCGCTGCCAATTCGGTCCATCGCCGCTTCAGTGGGCGGCTCGGCGGCACTGTTGCGGATCACGGCGAGCGGCGTTTTCAGGGCATGGGCGAGATTGCCGACATGGTGGCGCGCGCGCTCCACGATGGCCTCATTGGCTTTCAAGAGGCCGTTCAGTTCATCGACGAGCGGGCTTACTTCAGATGGGAAGCGACCGGTTACCTGATCGGTGCGTGCCGAGCGCACATCGGCTACCGCCTGCTGAACCGCGGAAAGTGGCCGCAGGCCGATAAAAACCTGCAAAAGAGCCAGCGCAATCAGCGCGACCCACATAAGACCGAGCGTGATGATGAGCGCAGTGCGGAAGTTGGCGATTTCCCGGTCCAACCCTTCGGTCGGGGCGGTGACACGTATGAGGACCGGCGCATCATCAAGCTCATAAAGCCTTTCGACCAGGCGCAGGCGCTGATCCCCCAACAAAAGCGGTCGGCTTATCGGTCCGCCAGGCGTAAGATCGGGCGCGGGCGGGGGCAGCGGATCGAAGAGCGAGGCGGAGCCGAACTGAAGCTTGTCCGTCTGCGGGTCGACCACCGCCCAATACCACCCCGAGCCCGGCAGGCCGAAAGCGGGATTGGCGAAATGGGCCGTGGCATCGAAGATGTCGCCATTGGCAAAATCGGCAAACAGCTGGGTGACAAACACGGCCAAGCGCTCATCAAAGGCCCGCTCGGCACCACCGCGCTGAAGCGCGGCCATAACAGCACCGGCCAGAACCAACGCGACAAGCGATCCGCCAGCCGCAAGCACGGCCAGCCGAACGGCAAGAGAGGTGGGCCGCCCAGTCGCCATGATCAGGACGCCTTGGACCCATCCGCTTGAACGGCATCTTCGGGCGGCTGAATGCGGTAGCCCATGCCGCGGACGGTCTCGATGATGTTGGCGGAGAGTTTTTTGCGCAGCCGGCCGACAAACACCTCGATGGTGTTGGAATCGCGATCAAAATCCTGATCGTAGATGTGCTCGGTCAACTCGGTGCGGGACACAACCTTGCCGGTGTTGGTCAGCAGGTAGGCGAGCACCCGGTATTCCTGGGCCGTCAACCGGACGGCAAGGCCATTGTCGGTCACGCGGTTGGTCTTGAGATCAAGCTCAATTGGGCCGCAGGAGATGGTGTTGGAAGCAAGGCCGGCAGCGCGGCGAAGGATCGCGCGGACCCGTGCCAGCACCTCCTCCATCTGGAAAGGTTTGGCGACATAATCGTCAGCGCCGGCATCCATGCCTTTGACCTTGTCGCTCCAGCGGTCGCGGGCGGTGAGGATCAAGACAGGCGTCGCGATACCATCGGCGCGCCAGTCTTCCAGAACGGTGAGGCCGTCCTTTTGCGGAAGGCCGATATCTAAAACAATCAGGTCATAGGGTTCGGTCTCGCCCAGAAATGCAGCTTCCTCTCCATCGAAGGCGACATCGACGACATAGCCTTCATCCTCAAGCGCCTGCTTGAGCTGGCCGTTGAGCGTGGGCTCATCTTCAACAACGAGAAGTCGCATGGCGCTACCGGACCGACAGAACGGCGCCACTGGTCGCATCAAGCATGATGCGCGCCGATGCGCCAGAAGCGTTGCTGGCCACCACTGTATAGACCAATCGACCGCCTGACGAGCACACGCTCGCCGAGCCAAGTTCGCTGTAGCCCTGAGCACGCACAGCCGAGCGGATGGTGGAAAGGGGAACGATCTGGCCAGAGGAGATGGCCGAACGCATCTGGCCTGCTGACAGGCAAGACTGAGCGTCGGCGGTGGTTGGAGCGCCCATAATCGGAAGCGCCAGAGCCAATGCCAGGCAGAAAGAACGAAAGGAGGAGAAACGGCGGATCATGGCCCCTTCTATAGGGCGAAGGTGCTGAACGGGACCTGAACGATAGGTTCAGGCTTGTGTTCGAATGCTTAACCGATCACACCGCTGGCAGTGTATTGGGCGCAATGGCGCGCGGCGCGCCTTGTCGTCCGCCGGTGCCGAGTTGGCGGACGCTCAGGGTGAGTGTCTCTGGCAAGTCGCCCGGTGTCAGACCGTCAGACATTTGATCGGTTAAGGTGTAGATCCAGGACGGCTCGTTGGTCTCCGCAAGGCGCAGGGTGTTGGCACCATTGGTGACGGTGATCTGGTAGAGTTCTTGCTCTTCTCCAAGCGGCACAGAAGCCAGAGACCAATCCTCACCGCCCAACCGAGTCCGTCGCAGCCAGGACAGCGTAAGGCTGCCATCGGGTTCTATTTTAGACTTTACATGCACAGGTGCGAGGGGCTGAAGGCTGCGCGGGATGGCGGTGATATCATCTTCTGCGCGCGCCAGACCCGCCACGCCGCCCTTGTGCGGTTCGACCCGCACACTGGTGCCACGCTGAACAGCGTCGAGGGAGAGGTTGAGCGCTTCCACGCTGCCGTCCAAAATCACAAGGCGGGCGCCTGCCGACCATGGCGTTTGCGCGGCCTCTTCCGTTCCGCCCAATCCGCGAACAAGGCCAGTCAGGCGATAGCGATCCGTCTCGATGAGCTCAGCGGTCTGGAACTGAATGACCTCTAAACGCTCGTCGGCGACGAGAGCGGCGAGGTTGCCGCCACTGAGTAGGGCGGCCTCGGTGATGGAGGCGAGCGACCCTGTCGACGCATCGACAAGCAGCGATCCGCCGCGATGGATGTGGGTCACCGGGCCAGGCGAAACGTCTTCGACAAGGGTGCCAAGGATGGCCGGGGTTGTGAGCGCCTGGGCGGGCCCAAAACCCTCCGCCTCGCTGCCGGTGTAGACGTCCAAACTGCCGGGCCAGGGGTCGGCAAAGGCTGCAAGGCGGACATTGTGCGTATCGGCCGAGGCTGCCGAGCCCGCTGGCAGATCAAGCAGCAAAAGATCAGGCGTGCCGAAGACTGGTCTCGTTGGGACCGAGGAAAAGATGTCTTTGGCCGGTGCGATCTCGTAAAGCGCCGGATCGATGCAATGCGCCTCGACCTGCCGTTCAGCGCCATCCACCAGCCGGTCGATGCACAGCGGCAAGGTCGCGCCATCGGCGAGCACAAGATCGATGCAGTCGCCGGGTTCCAGCGCTTTCAGACTTGGTGGAAGAACCATGGTGACTGTCTGGCTCGCGACCTCCTGTTCCTGAAGCAGGCGTTCGGCAATCTGGCTGGCGCGGGCTGGATCAAGCGTCAGCGGCAGCGAGCGGAACTCATCGGGCCCCGAAACGCCCTCGCTGCGGGCGGAGCGCACAACGCCGGTGCGATAGTCATGCAGGCTGCTGGAGAAACCGAGCGTGACCTGCCGCGGTCGGCTTTCGGGATCGGCGCGCGACAGCGTGAGAAGCGGCGTGTCCTTCACCTCGACCAGATCACTGATCGGCACCGTCACAGCCTTGCCCGACGCGCGCATTGCCGCCGAGCAGGTGGATTGTCTTGGCGAGAATTGCATGGCGTAGACCGCGCTCAGATCGTTCAGAACGCCGCGCGCTTTGGTGGGTTCGGAGAGCTTGTAGCCTTCCACGACCCCATGCACGCCGCCGCTCTCCATCGGCGGCAGGTCGAAATGATCGGCCAGCGCGCCCAGCAAAGAGGTGAGGGATGTCGCGCCGAGCCGACCGTTGAGCCAATGACCGCGCACCCAGTTCACGCCATCACTCCACACATCTCGGGCATAGGGAAAGGCTGGGAAAGGACGCGCGTCCCAGGTCCAAAGATGGATGGCGGACGGGTCGATCATGGCGCGACCGTCGATGGGCGAGAGCGGGTTGGCAGCGCCGCCTTCCTCGCCCCAGACGGTTAGTGCGGTTTCAAGGATTGCGCGCTGCTGAGCGTCATCGCGGTAGCCCTTGGCGGCGTAAGGCAGGCTGTCATTGCCCGGCTTATCGCTGGGAAAAGCCGACGGTGTGTTGCCAGCCAAATCCACGGCCGGCGCGCCGAATTCGCAAAGCCAAAGAGGCTTCTGGCCGGGAACAAAGGCGGTCGGGTTCGCGTCCCGCACGCCGCCCACGCGGTTGTGGTGTGGGTTCGACCACCAGCTTGCCAAGTCCTTGGAGCGGTAGACCCAGGGTTCCCCATGCGCGCCGTCGGTAATCGGCGTTCGGATCTGGGCCGCGCGGTCTGCGCCGCTGGCATAATACCAGTCGAAGTTCTCCCCGCCGGTCATGCCAGCTTCAATCACTGCAGGATCATAAGGCGACGCGCCCAGCGCGTGATCGAGATGATCAGCGGTGTGCCGCCAGTCGGTGATGGGCTGGTACTGGTCGATGCCGATGACGTCGATTTCCGGCGAGGCCCAAAGCGGATCGAGATAGAACGTCAGGTCGCCGGAGCCATCGCTGGGCTGGTGACTGGCATATTCCGACCAGTCCGCACCATATGTCAGGATCGTGTCCGGCCCAGTAATCTGACGCACGTCCGAGGCCAGTGCTACCAGCGCATCGACAAAGGGGTAGGAGCCGGGTGCATCACGCACGGTGGTCAGGCTTTTTAGCTCCGAGCCGAGCATGAAGGCGTCGATGCCGCCGGCCGCTTTGCCGAGGCTTGCCATGTGCAGGATGAAGCGGCGGAAGCTCCACTCGTTCGGCCCTGTATAGAAAACGGCGCTGGAACTGGTTGAGAAGTGGGCCAGTGCTGCCGAACCGACAAAGGCAGCCAAATCAGTCACAGCCGCCGACGTTTTATCCGGCGTGCCCGGCTGACCAGGCGCGGGCGAGACGGTGATGTGGCCACGCCAGGGGTAAGCCGGCTGGTCTCCCGCCCCCGTCCAAGGGTCGGTCAGGCCATTGCCCTCCGGCACATCCATCATCAGGAAAGGCATCAGCGTGACCTTGAGGCCTCGCGCCTTCAGGTCCTGGATGGCGCGGATGACACTTGGGTCACTTGGGCTAGAGCCAAAGGCCGGACGACTCTCATGGGATGAAACCGTGTTTGCCGTCGAGCGTGAAAGGCCAGCCGCCTCCCAAGGCGTGGAAGTGCTCTTTTCTCGCCGCTCGACACGCGGTTCAATCCGGCAAGCGGCAGCATCCAATGAGGTTCCAAACCAGCTGACGACCAGCGCCACGCGCTCCAGATTGGGGCAAATCGCCTGCAACTGATCAAGCGAAGCATGCCAATCGGTCGGCGCGGCGGGATCGTGGGTGTTCTCAGCCTCGGTCACACCAGCGCCTGCCGTGCGCACCACCGGGTTCGGGTCGTAGCCGAACTCGGTCGCTCCAGGGATCAGGGTGACGGCGCGCACCTGTTCTTCCAATCCGCCGGCAGGGCGCAGCACCTCAAAAGCGAGCTGCGGCAGGCGTCTGCCGAAATCCTCCAGCGGCAGACGTTCGAACACGACATAGGCCGTGCCGCGATAGCCAGGGCAGTCCGCCTCTTTGGAGGCGATCAGCGGATCAGGCTGCTGGTCATCGGTGCCCTTGTAGACACGCATGGTCACGGTGTTGAGATCGAGCGGTTTGCCGTCCGCCCACACGCGGCTGATGCTGGCGATCTCGCCTTCACAGAGACCAACCGCGAAATTGGCGAAATAGCTATACTCGGTGGTCGTGGTGGTCTGGGTACCGCCCCCTCCCCCGCCACCTTTGCCGCCGGTCTTATGGCGGGTTGTCGTTGCGACTTCTTCAAAGTTGGTGGCCCAGATGACCTGGCCAGAAAGCCGCGTCCGACCGAAGACGAGTGGCAGCCCGGAACCTTCGGTGGAGGCCTGAACCTCCAGGTTCTGGAGGCGATGGCCCTCGCTGTGGCTGGCAACCGACTGACCGAACAGATGGGTGTCGATGCTGTTGCCGACAAAAGAGCCGATGGCGCGACCGACAATCGCGCCGACCGGCCCGCCAACCGCGCTGCCGAGCGCACTGCCGGCAGCACCCAAAACAAGCGTCGCCATGAGTTCAGATATCCTTGGATGCGGGAGCGGTGGTGTCTTCCGACATACCCGGGAAGGTGAAGGCGGCGGCGATGTGTTGCGTCCAGGGTGTGAGGTGCGAGCGCACCACCGCTCCACCCTCATACGCGTGGATGATGGTGCCATCGCCCATCACGAAAGCCAGGTGCGAGGCAGGCCAGCCGTGCCGCCAACGCAGCGCAACAAGATCGCCAGGCAAAGCCTGAAGAGGGTCAATCTCGGCCAGATGCACGCGCAACCCATGCAGCAGCGGTTCGCCCTTGGCATGCTGCGCCCAGTGTTTCTGATCGGCCCGTGTGAGACTGATAGCGGAGCCTGCGACCGCGCTCCAAATGCCCATCACTAACCCCAAACAGTCGGCGCCGACGCCGCAACGGCTCGCCTGATGGCAATAGGGTGTGCCAACCCAGCGCTCTGCTTCGGCAACCAGAGCTGCGCGCGTTGGCACACTCATGACTGTCGGCTTCCACCATCCAGATTGCCATCGGCGCTGGAAGGATAAGACAGGGCGAAATCATCGCCGGGCATGTGCGGAAAGCCGCGGAAGTTCGCGGTGTTGGCGAAGGTCGCCTGACAGGTTGCGAAACTCTTGTCGCAACCGGCGGTCAGGGTCAGCGTGTCACCAACCGCAAAGGGACTGGACGGCGCGTGCCATAGCGTGACCGTCGCGATGCCGTCCTCAACTGTGTGGGCGCGCACGCGCAGCGGCTTCTGGCTGCCGGAGCGAAGCGTGCCACCATCGAAATGGCCGCTTGCGAAGGCATCGAGATCGGCGAACTCCAACAGGTGCGGCGCATGCATGGCTGTGACCGCCGCCTGGGCCGTGTAAGCAGCCCGATTGAGGTCTATTCCGCAACGCGTATCACCGAGTTCGGCATCGCACCTTGCGGAAAAAACGCGACCTCGAACGCGGTCAAAAGCAGCAAAAGGGCCACGTACTTCAGCCTGGAACAGGCCATCGCGGGCCGTCACCTCGGCCAGCGTCCCAGCGGATTGGATGTCGAAGGCTTGCGGGTCGCGCCAGTCCACCAACAATGTTTCGACGGTTGCCCCATCGTAGCGCCCAGCCAGTAGATCGTCGGAGGACAGACGGTCACTGGAGAGTGCGGCCTTCAGGTCCCACTCGCCAGCTGCCGGGCCGAGGGCCGCGCTTTCCTGGCTGGCCTCGAAGCCATCAGCCGGTTCGAACAGCGTGCCATCGACGGTGAGCGAGGCATCATGATCTGTGAAGCCCTGGACGGAACCGTCTTCGCAGGTCAGCCGAACGCAGCGACAGAGCGTGGTGCAGCCGGCGGCGAGGTTGGCCGCAAGATCGGCATGGAGATCACGCATCGGCTGGCTCCTTCAAGAACACTTCAATGAGTGGGATGGATGGCAGCGAACCAGCCTTGAAGGCCGTGAGGTCGATATCGAGCGTGTCGGTGTCGAACCGCGCTGGCACATCGAACAGAAAACCGGCAGTGATGATGGTGCCTGGCGTGGGCGCGGCATCAAATGTGATGGTTCCGGCCAAGACATCGAAGATGAAAGAAGTTGTCGGCATGCCGTCCAGCGCGACGCTGACCGAGCCATCTACTGGGAGCCGGA
Organism: Pseudomonadota bacterium; assembly: GCA_038749715.1. Taxonomy (GTDB): domain Bacteria; phylum Pseudomonadota; class Alphaproteobacteria; order Rhizobiales; family MH13; genus MH13. Next base: position 254,179 of record JBCDHR010000003.1, on the reverse strand, counting down.
TGGGGCGTGGATCTGAGTCGCCATAGGTCTTGGAGAGGGCAAAAGTGGTGATGGCGCCATCGCCGGTGCCAATGGATTGGTCCGTCGGCGTGACAGGCTCGCCAGGGCCGCCTGAGCCATGGTCCAGCGGATCGCGAAAACGGAAGGCATGGAGCTGACCAAGGCGCGCCTCAAAGAAGCTTTGGACGGCATAAAGATCAGCCAGCGAGCGCACGCCACCACCGGCATCATAGGTGCGCTTTGCATAACGCCAGCGCGTGTTGCGCTCCTCATGGCCGGAGCCGAGGGTGACGATTTCGGTTTGGCGTTTGGTGGTCACCCGTGCGCCGCGGGCGACGGGCACGGGGAAGCTGACATCATGAAAGCCGGGAATGGTGGTGGGCATGGCCGTTTCCTCACAGGCTGCGATTGCCGCGCGCCACGGCGCGGGACAGAGAGGAGGCGATCTGCGTTTCCGACGCGCTGAAGCTCGCCGCGTCCTGGGCGGTGACGTTCATGTTCACCACCGTTCCGCCGGTCAGGCCGCCGGTGATCCCGCCCAGGGCCGCGCCGACCAGGCTTTCACCAAGTGAGCCGGCGAGGCCGTAGACGGCATCGACAGAGCTGGAGAGCGCGCTGTTCGATTGGGAAACGACAAGTTTGCGCAACACATCATCGAGTGCCTGGCCATCGGCCAGCGCCTTGGCGAGTTCTTTGGAGATGTCGCCGGAGAGCTTCTGAACATCTGTCTCTAGCGTCTCCAGCTCCTGGCGCAGCGTCTCGGTCAGATCGCGGGATGCGTCTTCATCAGCCATGGTCTGGTTCCTCTGGTTCGGTCATATCGGGGAAGGCGCGCATCAGCGCGGCAAGATCGGATTGCGTTGGCGAGCCAAGCGCTGAAGGTCCTGCGAGCGCTCGCAGGGCCTGCGTGGCCTCGCGGAAGGTCATCCGCCAGACTGTGTCCGGCGTGGCGAGCCGCTTCCGGATGAGCAGCGTCACCAAAGCGTCGAGAGTGGTCGTCATGAGGCGAAGGTCGCGCGGATGAGGTCGGCATAGGCGCGGGTCAGCTCGGCTGGTCTGCCGAGATTGGCGATCAGGTCATTGGCTTCGGTTCGTGATGTTCCCCCGGCGACCAGGGCTTCGGTGAGCACGGCCTTAATCTGAAGAGCAGGGAGATTTCCGCCGGCAAGCTTGGCCATCAGAGAAGGCAGATCGGAGCAACCGAGCGCGTCTTCCAGCCGGGCGAGAGCATCAAGCGTCAGGCAAAGTGTGTGGGTCTCAGATCCAAATGTCAGCGCAACCTCGCCGCGGTAGCGGTTCACCATCAGGCAGCACCGGTGAAGGTGAGTACGCCGGCGGATTGCAGCACCATGTCGAAGGTCACCGCTTCATTGTGCTGACCGGCATAGTCGAGTGTGGTGACGAGGAACGGGCCCTCAAGCTTGCCGAAGCTGGGGATGATGACCTGCCAGCGCACGACCTTGCCGTCGAAGAACAGGGCACGCACCAGCCTATCTGATGCGGCGTCGCGGAACAGACCCTCGCCGGCGATCTTGGCGTGGCGCAAGCCAGCATCGCCCAAAAGCTCGCGCCAGCGCCCGGCGCTTTCACCATGGGTGATGTCGATGGCATCCTGGGTGAGGTACAACGAGCGGGCGCGCAGGCCACCCACGGTGAGGAATTGCGACGTGTCGGTGTCCTCAACCTTCAACAGAAGGTCGCGGCCAGATTGGGCAGTCATGGCGGTCTCCGAGAAAAGAGGTCAGGCGCGGTCGCCGAGATCAAGGTGAAGCGTGACGGTCATGCTGGCAGTCTCCAGATCATCGCCGGGGCGGTGTTCGACACGAATGGAATGCAGCGTCTGATCAACGATTGAGCCTTCGGTCAGGGCCAAAGGTGCGCCGGCAAGATCAGTGGCCATCGCCTCGGCGGCAGCGAGGATGTCGGCCAGCGAACCAGTTTGGCTGGTGAGCGCGACCGTGATGTCGAGACGGGTTCCAAGGGAGGAGCCGGTGTCCCACGGTTCCTGGCGCACCGGGCCAAACCGCAGGCTGGGCAATTGCCCGCGTTTGGGTGCACGATCGATGAGTGTGAAACCCGCAAGGCCCGGCAACGCCATCAAGCGGGTTGCAAGCGCGGTGAGCACGAGCTGGGTGGCAAGCACCGTCATCGCGCCACCTCCTTCACCCGGCAGCGGTCATAGGTCTGGCCAGGCTCGACGGCCTCAACCTCAACGGTCCTGCTGATGCCGCCGCTCGTCCAGCGCAGCAGCCAACCCGCGTCCGGCGCCATGGCAGCGCGCATGGTAATGGTGCCAGCGCCGAGCGTGTCGCGAAGGGATTGGGAGCTGCTCGCAGTGGGCGCATCTGGCACGAACTGCGCCCAGACCTGCCGCTGTTCGACAAGTGTTTGCACCCCGCCGCCCATGCCGTCATCGGTAGTGACCGGTTCCAGCACCGCCATGCGCAAATTGAACACACCCGGATCGATGGGCCCGGTCAAAGCCGCACCTCGCGGTAAGGCTCGATCAAGGCGAACAGACCATCAGGTTCGCCAGCGGTCATGAAGTCGAACCCTGTGGCGCGGTGGTCGTACCAATGGGCGGCGAGCATCAGGATCGCCTGGCGCAGGACCGACGGCACATCGACGGAGTTGTCGCCATAGCCGGCAGTGACATCGACCTCGATGCCATTCATGCCGCGTAGGCGCATGACTGCCGGGCGGCGCAGCTGCACGCGCGGCCAACGCCCACCCAGATCAGCCAACCAATCGGTCGTTTCCAACATAGTGGGCGTGCCCTCGGCGTCATAGAGCGTGACGGCATCCACCGACTGAACAGGGCGCACCAACAGCGCCATGATGCCGTCTTTGGGCGCCTGATCGGCCGTGATGCGCCACCCTTGGGTGATCAGCACCTTGCCGGCGAGCGTTTCGACATGGGTGCGCGCGGCCAAAAGGATGGCCAGGCAAAGCGTGTCGTCCTCATCGGTATCGATGCGGGCGTGGGCTTTGAAATCGGCAAGGCCGACCGGTTCGATGGCCGGGCTAACAAGTTGAACAAGCGTCATGAGAAGGGGTCCATCGGCAAAGGGGGCGGGCTGGAAGGTTTGGTCAAACGCAAACGGCCCGCGTCCGGGTTGGATCGCGGGCCGTTTGCGCGGCTCAGTGACGAAGGTTGGGAGGCGGCGCTACGCCACTGAGAAGCTCAGGAGCTTGATCGCATCGAAGTCCTGCACCCCGCCGCCAACACGCTTGGTGACGTAGAACAGAATGTACGGTTTGGCGGTGTAAGGGTCCCGCAGCAGGCGCACGCCGATGCGATCAACGATCAGATAGCCACGGCGGAAATCCCCAAAAGCGATGGCTTTGGCGTCCGATCCGATGGGGTCCATATGCTCCATCTCAACAACCGGGAAGCCAAGCAGGGAGGCGCGCACGCCGGCACCAGCTGGCGGTGTCCAGATGTAGTTGCCATCGGAATCGCGCATTTTGCGCAGCACCGCCTGGGTGGAACGGTTCATGACGAAGGTGCCGTTCTGGCGGTAGCTCGACTTCAGCGCATAGACCAGATCAATCAGAATTTCGGAGGGGTCACTGCCGGGGAAATCACCATCCACACCGGTGGGAATGGTCCCCAGATTGCCCCAGCTCCAGCTGTCTTCATCGACGGTGGGCGCGGTGAGGAAGCCGAGCGGCTGGGTGGTGCCATTGCCCTTCACGAAAGCCAGCGACTCCTGTTCGGCAAAGGCGGCATCCACCTCACCGGCGAGCCACATGTCCATGTCGATGGCAGCATCATCGAGCAGCGTCGCGGTTGCCGCCGGCATGGCGTAAAGCTCCATGGTCGGGAACGGAATCTCTGACAGGGTCACGGTACCGGTCTCAGGGCGCGGTGCGTTCTCAGCCACCCAACCGGCATCGAGGCCATCGGTCGTCACTGGCTTGCGGAACACGGTGGAGGAAACCTGGCGAACCGTGGCAAGCGAACGCATCGGCGACAGAGCGGCCAGATGATCACCAATTGTGGTTTCGGCTTCTTTGGGCACCAAAAAACCGCCATCGGCATCGGTGCCTGACTCCATCGCTTTCAGTTCATTGGGGCGCAACGCGCCGGTGCGAAGATACGCCTCGAACGCATGGGCATGGCCTGAACGAGCCGGCATGCCGGAGGCGGTTTCAAGGTGCGGGCGCTGAGTTTTGGTGGCCAAATGATTGAGACGATCCTGGCCGGCATCCAGCGCTGCATCGATGCGGGTCAGCTTGTCGGCCAGAAGCGTGTCGGCAGAACCGCGCTTTTCAAGCGCCTCCAGCCGTTCATCATTGGCGTCGCGATAGGCATCAAGTGCTTCCATCATGGAAGCGACGATCTGCGTTTCAGAGCCTGCCGGAGGCGTTGGGCCGGTTTGTGCCTTGATTTCGCGAGTGTCGCTCGCGGCTTGGTTGGAAGCTTTCATGTCAGAAGTGTCCTTTGGCAGTGTGGGAGGTATGGAGAGCACGGGACGTTTGGGAGAGATGCGCCGGCTGAAGGGTTGCGGGAGTTGCTGGGTCGCCCGGGAAGAAGGGCTGAACGGGCATAGGCGGCGGGTCGATGCGGGCACCGGGCTGCATGGGAAAGGCGACCAGTGAGATCTCCCAAAGGTCGATCTCAATCAGCCGGCGACCGGAACCTCCCTTGGGTCGATCGGCACGCACCGTGTGAAAACCGATGGAAAGACCATCAACAGCGCGATCTTCGATCAGCGCGCGCAGTGCCGACGACCGGGTGACGCCGCGGGTCAGGCGACCGGTCACGCGCAGACCCCGTGCATCCTCGTCAATGGCCGTCCACACACCGATGGGCTCGGCAGGGTCATGGTTCCACAGCATGCGGATGCCGGTCACACCGCGCGCCTGGAGGGAGCGGTGGAAGGCCCCCATCATCACCCGGTCGTTGGACAAATCGGCAATGCTGAAGAGGCTGGCATAGCCGGAGAAATGAAAGTCGCCCTCTTGGCCGTTGGCGGGTTCGCTTATCACTCGCCACCCTCCCCTTTGGCCGGTGTCGGGCCATCGACGGAGCGGTGTGACAAGGTGCGTGCCAGATTGCGGGCGAAGGCATCGAACAGGGCGTCAATGCTGGCGGCATCCTGATCGCTGGTGGCGCGCAACAGAGAATGGCTGCGCGCCGGTCTTGATGCCGACTTGGTGGTTCGCTTGCGCTTGCCGGCATGGGCCGAAGAGCGGCGCGACAAGCGGGTAGATGTGCGGGCAGACGAACGGACTGGGCGTCTCGCCATAGCAGGCTCCTTTGTCTTCTAGAGGTTTGTGTCGGGGGTGTTGCCGGGCGCGTCTGGCGCTTCCATCAAGGCATTGAGCCGCGCGATGGCCATGACAAACGCTTCGAAACGGGCAGAGGTTCGCGAGAGCTCGCGGACCAGGATGACGGCGAGCGCAGAGGCGGATGCCGCCCAGAGGAACAGGGCAACATGGCCAACGTCGCCATGGGCGAAGAACTGCCCAGCAAGCCCTTCGATCATGGGCCGGCCTCCCCGGCATCCGGATCGACCAAGGAATCAGTGACGGTGGGCAACGCGCCATAGCCGACGGCCAAGCGCTTTTCGGCGTTGGTCAGGAAATCAGCAGCTGAAACACGACGCCAGAGCGCTTCGCGTTCGCCCGACAGCGCTTCGACGGCATCGAGATCGACGGAAAGTTCCAGCCGTTCATCGGGCGCCAGCGGTGCCAACCAGTGGGTGAGGCCATCCAGCAGGCGGCGGGTCAGCGGCAGGATGGTCTGCCGCCAAAGGGCGCGCTGGGCTTCAGCATAGTTGGCATAGGTGTTGTCGCCGGGCAGACCCAGAAGCAGTGGCGGCACGCCGAACGCGAGCGCAATTTCGCGCATCGCGCCGTGGCGGGCCTCCTGGAAATCCATCTCCTTGGGACTGAGCGACATGGGCCGCCAGTCGAGCCCACCTTCCAGAAGCAGAGGACGGCCGGCATTCGCCTCGCCCTGATAGGTGGACTCAAGCTCGGCCTTCAGGCGTTCGAAGGCCTCGCCATCCAGATGGCCATTGCCGCCTGAATAGATGAGTGCACCGGAGGGGCGGGCAGCGTTGTCAAGCAGCGCTTTGTTCCAGGCGCTGGCGCCATGGTGGAGGTCGAGCGCCTCACGCGCCGGCTCCAGGCAGCCCATGCCGTAGTGGTCGTCCAGCGGGTGGAAAAGCCTGACATGGGCGAGCGGCATGAGACCGGTATCGGGGTCGGGTGCGAAGGTGACTGTCTCGCGGCCGACGGCATAACGATAGGCCTCCGGCCAGCCATCACTGCCGGCGCGGATGCGCACCCGGTCGGGCCGCAGCGGGTAAAGCGCGGTGGGTTGGCCTTGGGTGAACGTACCAAGGCAGTAGGCGTTGCCTTCGAGCAGCAGATGAGCTGTCAGCGTTTCGAGCAACCCCGTGCGGGAAAGATGCGGGCCAGGTTGATTGAGAAGCGACAGAAGCCAGTGGTCGGTGAGCTCCCGGTCGCCGTCGCGCAACACCAAACGGACGGATGCGGCGGACTCCACAATCAGTCGGACGGCGCGGAAGGCGATGGGGTTGCGGCAATAGGCATGGCGGGCGAGCGCGGCATAGCCGGTGTCGGTCCAGATTGGGGTTCCCGGGGCATGCAACGCGAACAGCGGCTGCGGCGGACGCGCATGGGGCGCGGCGGAGCGTGTGTCGAGGCGAGCGGAAGGGCTCGCGCTTTCCGCCTTGAGCGGGCGCGTCCAGAACATGGAAGTCTCCTTGTGATGGGACCCCGGCCTGAGCGGTCGGGCGAAGACCGGAGCGAAGCCGGAGCTAAATCGAACGAAGCCGGGGCTGAGCGTTTGCCCCTTTTGTAAGCGTGGTCAGCGCCCAGACCAGGGCGTCGAGCCGGTCGGGTGAGCGGCCGGGGGTTGAGAGGCCATCGGGGCCGAAATCGAGCATTTCGTCTTCCAGTGCCACCAGCGCGCCGACGTGGTGTACGCGCCCCTGGCCGTAGAGATAGGCAATCGGCTCGGCGCGCAGCCATTTGCCTCGCCGGGCATGGACCAGTTCCACCGGCACATCGGCACCGGCTTCCCGCAGGACGGCGCGGACCATCTCGCCCCCCTGATTGGCCTCGGCGACGATGAGGTCGGCTTCCAGCGCGTGGAAAAGGCCAATGGCGGCCTTGGCCCAGTCTTCGGGACGCGCCGCCTCCTGGGTGCGGTCTGCAAGAACAGCGGCATGACCATCTTCCATCTGCCCACAGGCTACGATGCCGCAGGCATTGGAGCGGGCATGGGCCGAGGCTGGCGGATCGACAGCCACTACGATGCGCCCAACCTCTGGAGCGGTCGACAAGCGGGCGCGGTCGATGTCGTCGCGGCGCCACAGGCTGTCGGCGCGATCTTCTATCAGTTCGCCGGCAACCTCCTGACGGTAGAGGCGCGAGCCGCCATAGCTGCGCTCCAACCCATCCACGAACCCCCTGGCAAGGTTGGCTGCGTTGGCATCGGAGGAGGCCTTCGACATCTCGCAGGCCGGGTCGCTCACCAGCCGCCGGATCAGCGGTGTGGCGCGCGGCGTCGTGGTCACCACACAACGTGGGTCGGCGCCGAGGCGTAGACCCAGCATGAGCTGGTCAAAAACTTCCTCGCCATAGCGCCACTTGCCCGCCTCATCGCACCAGGCCGCATCGAACTGCGAACCACGCAGCGCTTCAGGATCCTCCGCCGAATAGAGCCGTGCAACCGCGCCGTTCGGCCAGACGACGCGCTTGCGCCCTGCCTCGTAGCGGGGCCTGTCCCAAGGCGGCGCGATGGCAAGCAATCCGGAGACGCCCTCCACCATCACCTCGCGAGCATCAGCGAAGGTTTCGGCGATCAGCGCGATGTGGCCGCAGGGCTCTGGCGCATAACGGTGGCGTCCGGCGATGGCCCCGCGCACCCATTCAGCACCGGCCCGCGTTTTGCCGGCGCCGCGACCGCCCATCAGCATCCATAGCTGCCAGGACCCAAGCGGCGGGCGCTGGTCGGGCCGGGCCCAGCTATCCCAATCGAAATAGAGCTGCATGACGTCGCGGTCGGAAAGCTGACGGACGAAATCAACCGTCCCTCCCCGCGTTGCGCAGTCGGTCAAGGCGGTCCGTAAGCAGGTTGCGGAAGTCATCCACATTGGTCTCCGTGTCGAACGGGCTGGGCGCATCGGCTGGCGCGGCATCGCTTGCCTCCAGCATGTCGGTCAGTTGGTCGAGCGCGCGCGCCAGCGCCGTCAATGCCTTGGCATCGCGCTCGCCATGGGCGGTGTCATGGTCGGCGGTCTCCTCTTCAAGCGCCAGAATGCGATCCTCCAGCGCATGAAAAAGCCGCGCTGCCAGCGCGGCTCGTTTCTCGGTAATCGTGGCCTCCGGCGGGCTTGGCCAGTCGGCGGCACTGCGAGAAATCCACCCTTCGCGTTTGGCGCGGCGGTAAAGCCGGCTCTTGGAAAGGGCGAAGCTTTCCAGAATGTCGGGAACTGTTTGACTGCTGGTCTCATAGGCTTTTCGGACAGCAGCCCAATCGATGAGTTCATCGGGGATTTGCGGGATCATGGATGATCGAACGGCGGGCAAGCAAAATCTTGGTTCATCGGCAGGCCTTTCAGCTCAGCGCAACAAAAAAGGCGGTGCGCCGAAGCGACCGCCTGAAATTGACAAGGAGGAACCTCGCAGACGTTTTGGCCAACCCCTTTCACCGGGTTAGCCACCTCTGCGAGCATGCCCAATTGATACCTAAACACCGTACGGTGATCAAGGATTATTTTCCTATTTTGGATCTTCACCCGCAAAACAGAGGGAGTCTTGACCCTGTGGATAACTCGAAATCAAATTGATTATCAAATGTTTATGGGGATCGATCTGACAGGGAATACCGTCACACCCATTCCTCCTCCGGGTCCTCGTCCGGCCAGTTGACGATGTAGGTTTCAAGGTCCTCATCATCCACATCGTCCTCACTTATCACACGCCCAGCGACGGAGATTCGCGCCTCTTCGACGGTGGCTTGTGTGCCGGAGATCAACGGATGCCACCAAGCAAGACCACGACCCTCGGCCACACGGCGATAACCACAGGTCGGCGGAAGCCACGGCGAATTGCGGGCCATCTCAGGTGTGATGGCCAGGCAGTCGGGCACCTTGGCGAAGCGATTGGGGTAGTCGCTGCAGCGCGCCGATTTGATGTCCAACAAGGTGCAACTGATGCAGGTGAAGGCGATCGCCGATGTATCGATATCTTCCAACTTGGACAGGCAGCAGCGCCCGCAGCCATCGCACAGACTCTCCCACTCGTCTGGAGTCATGTCCTCCAGAGCCTTTGTTTCCCAGAAAGGTCTGCACGCGGCGTCCATTCACATCCCGTTGGTTCGCCAGGCCCTTGCATAGCAACAAGGGGGCACCAGAAGCGCTGGCTTTTATCAAACAAGTCACTGGCGGCAACCGATCTTGCAGCGTAAAAGGGGGCAACGTCCAACTCCGCAGCCTCCCACCCCGCGACGGATGGAATGAGCGAAACGCCACGCGACGAAGATCAACCGGTCTCTGCGAGCCAGGGCGATGACGGCGACATGCCGGCTGCCCCGGACGACGGTGGTGCGTCGACACCCCAACAGCAAGACCAACAGGTTCGCCGACGAGAGGCTGTCGAGTCTGGAGGTCTACCCCGGCCGATTGAGATCGATGCCGCCGTCGATACCGCGCTTTATCAAACCAAGCTGTGGCTGGGCCAATCGGTGGCCGGGCTGCGGCGGTTCTTCGACAGGTTCCGCGTTCGCGGATTGAAGCGTGCGGCGGTCGAAATTCTCGACGAGACTGCAACCTTCGGCACGCTGGGCGCGGTTCTGGCGCTGGTGCTTGCCATCCCGGCCTTCGACAAGACGTCCGATGATTGGCTGGAGCAGGACACGTTCGCTGTCACGATCCTGGATCGCTATGGCCAGGAGATTGGTCGGCGCGGCGTACTGCAAAATGATTCGGTCCCGCTGTCGGACCTGCCAGACCATCTGATCCAGGCGACGCTGGCGACCGAGGATCGGCGGTTTTACTCGCACTTTGGCATCGATTTCATCGGCACGTTGCGCGCGCTGATGGAGAATGTAAGAGCACAAGGCGTTGTGCAGGGCGGCTCGTCGATCACCCAGCAGCTCGCCAAGAACCTGTTCCTCACCAATGAGCGCACCTTGATGCGCAAGATCACCGAGGCCTTCCTTGCGCTTTGGTTGGAGGTGAACCTTTCCAAGGATGAAATCCTGAAGCTCTATCTGGATAGAGCCTATATGGGCGGCGGCGCCTTCGGTGTGGTTGCGGCTGCCGAGTTCTACTTCGACAAGGACGTGCGGGATCTGACGCTGTCGGAGTCGGCCATGCTGGCCGGTCTCTACAAAGCACCAGCCGGTTTCGCGCCGCACATCAATTTGGCCGCCGCCCGCCAGCGTGCGAGCGAAGTGCTCTCCAACATGGTGGAGGCGAGCTTCCTCACCGAGGGCCAGGTTCTGTTTGCGCGGCTTAACCCGGCTTCGGCTGTTCAGCGCGATACGGCCTCAGCCCCGAACTTCTTCCTCGACTGGGTGTTTGAAGAAGTCCGTGACCTCGCGCCAGACGGCGAACGGGTGCTGGTGGTGCGCTCCACGCTTGACCCACGTTTCCAAACCGGTGCCGAACGAGCGGTTCTTTCCAACCTGTCGGAGTCTGGCCGCGCCTACCGCGTGCGCGAAGCCGCGGCCGTGCTGATGGAAAATGATGGCGCTGTGCGCGCCATGGTGGGTGGCCGCGATTACGGGCAAAGCCAGTTCAACCGAGCCGTCCACGCGCTGCGTCAGCCAGGCTCGTCGTTCAAGGTTTTCGTCTATGCCACGGCGCTGGAGAATGGCTACACGCCGCAATCCATCGTCGTGGATGCGCCGATCAATATCGGTGGCTGGAGCCCGCGCAATTATGGCCGCAGCTACTCAGGCCGCGTGACGCTGACCTCGGCGCTAGCCCGCTCGATCAACACCATTCCAGTGCGGTTGGCAGAGGCGCTGGGGCGCGATCTCATCGTCGATGTCGCCTACGATATGGGCATTCGCTCAGAGCTTCCGATCACCCGCCCACTGCCGCTTGGTGTTGCCGAGGTGACGCCGCTTGATATGGCGAGCGCCTATGCAAGCCTTGCCAATGGCGGCTATCGGACCAGCGGCTATGCAATCACCGAGATGCGTACGCTGGACGGCGAGGTGGTCTATGACCGCACAGTGGATGGGCCGGCTGCGCCGCGCATCCTGACAGCAGAAACGGTCGCCGGCATGAACCAGATGCTGCATCAGGTGATCCAGGCCGGTACGGCCCGCCGCGCGCAACTGCCTGGTATTTCAGCGGCCGGGAAAACCGGGACCACCCAGGCGTACCGTGATGCCTGGTTCATCGGTTACACAGGCCGCTACACGGCAAGCGTTTGGTACGGCAATGATGATTTCACCTCGACCGCCAATCTGACAGGAGGCCGTTTACCGGCCATGACCTGGCAATCGATCATGGAGTTGGCCCACCGCGATGCGCAACAACCGCTGCTGCCCGGTGTGGATGAAGCAGTGCGCGATGATGTGGAGCTGATAGCGCGCGCCGACAATGTGATCGACGGACCGGCGTCCGCCACACCGTTGGGCGATGATCTTTCTTTGACCTTGCAAACGGTGGTCAACCGCTTCGCACCAAACAACACGCGCGAGCTTCGTACCTCTTTCACGGTGGACGCGCTGGGCACCTTCGATGCGGCTGATCTTGAGGATGTCGCTGCCCCTGAGGGCGAGGCCCGCTAGCTCCAATGACACGCATGCTGTGGCTACTATCGATGGCGCTCGCAGCGGTTGTCGCCGGCACGGCAAGCGCCATCTACGCCACGCAAACGCTGCGACCGACCGGGATGCTGACCATCGGTGTATGGGAAGCCGTCCGTGCTGTTGGCGATGCCAGCGCTGACCCTTATGCCCATGCCTTTCTGGCCTCGTCCGGCCAGTTACCGCCGGGCAGTGCGGAAGGCATGCGGTTTGTAGCGCTCGGCTCGCAGACCAACCAACTGCTTGTGCCGAACTGCGCCGTTGAGTTGACCGGCCGGGTCGATGTGGCCCGGCTTTGGACGCTGACGGTAACCCAAGCCAATGGCGCACCGCTTGCCGAACGCGATGCGCGCCAAACAGCGGTGCACAGCCGCGATCTGGTCTATCAGGCCGATGGCAGCTTTTCGCTGAGCATCGGTCCCCAGCCGACGGCGCCCAATGCCCTCTTGGTTCGATCCGGCCTGCCGGTGGCGGTGGTGATCCATGTTTATGACGGCGCCATCACCAGCTTGCCCGATAGCGGCGAGGCGGCCCTGCCCCTTGTTACCGTCGGCACCGATGGTGCGGGGTGCCCGGCATGAGCGACAACTTCCTCTATGCACCCCAAGCCAAACAGCGTGAGCATGGCGCAATAGCGTCGGCCGTCGGGCTGTGGTGTGGGTTGACCTTGCTCGCCACCATCGTGGTGCACCTCCTGGTCGTCTTCGCCCTGCCCAGCATCGGGCGCGGTGTGCAGATCGACGATATCATTCCGCCAGGCGAAGCCGCGCCACGGCTCTACACCGGCCTTGCCGGCGAGGCGCTGCCAAGCTTCCGCTATGATGATGGGCGCACCGACAGCGTCTATTGCAGTTTTGACCTGCGCGACGGCGCGGTGCGCGTTTCGGGCAATCTGGATGTGCCGTTCTGGTCGATCTCTGTGCACACGCTGAGCGGGTTGGTCGTCGGGTCTGTGAACCATAATGCCACCTCCGGCGGCGGGCTTGATCTTCTGGTCATGCGCCCTGCCCTTGCAGTCGACCTTGCGCGTGCCGGCGCACAGTTGCCGCGCGACTCGCTGGTGGTGGAAATGGATGGGCCACTCGGCGTGGTGCGCATCAGCGGGTTGGCGACTTATGAGGCGCTCAGATCGCGGCTTCGTCAGAACCTTGCACAGACCGAGTGCACGCTCGCCACCTTCACCTTCACCAACCCGAATGCCGGCGATGAGACGGATGGGTCCGGAACCGGAACGCCGGACCGATCCGGACCGCCCCAGGTTCCGCAGCCACTGCCACGCCCGGATGCGCTGACACCGTCGCAGAACTAGGCATCGCTTTCAGGCCTTGGTGACGATGTCCATCAGGTCGATCGTGTCGCTTGGATCATCAACCAACGTGCCACGTTCGAGCTCCACGGCAAGGGCGCCTTGTATGGCCGCTTCCAGAGCATCGAGCCGACGGATGGTAAGGCCGGCTTGGCGCGACGGCGTCTCGATCATCAACCGATCAACGGCATAGCGATAGGCGTAGAGCCGGAACAACATCGCCCGTTTGACCCACGCCATCTGGCGCTGATTTTCGGTTATCCGTCCGTGGGTTGAACGCATCTCGCCAATGCTGAGATCGGGCAAAGCCTGGGCGGCGCGCAGCCTTTGTTCATCGGCGATCCGCACCCTCGCCGCATAGGCCATGTAAGGCTCAATCGCGGCAATATCCTTCGCGGCATCATCCATGATGCGGGCGTAGCGGGCATCGGAGGACCGATAGGCGCGAGAGGCCAAAAGGTCATGATAGCGCGAGGGGCTCGCCATCAGGTCCAGTCGGCGGACAACCTCGGTACGCTGAAGTTCCGCCGCCGTGCGACCCAGCCAGTCCTCCGCATGGGTCGGCACGACAAGCGTCCAACCCAGATCGCGCAGGGTCTGCTCATCATTGGTGTAGTTGAAGCTGGAGACCTCTTCCCCGCCCGACCAGGTGGAAACGTAACCCACCGCAGGCAGGATGCTGTCGTTGATGACATGGGCGCGCTGGCGGCCGAAATCCCCCTGCTGGGCACAACCCACAAGGGTGAAGGCTCCAAGCACGATCAGGCAGGCAGGCTTAGCGACCAACGGATGTCTCGCTGGGCGTCCCGTCATCATCGCCCTGGTCTTCCTCTTGCCGCACGATCTGGACGCCGGTGAACAGCAATATCTGCCCCGGCTGGAGCAGCGGCGCGTGGCGATGGTTGCGATCACGGCGACGGTTGGACTGGGGGAAAGGCAACAGATTTCCCTCATCCGTACGGCTGGAGGCACCTACGGAGTTGGCCGGCTTGGCCGGTGCTTTAACAGGGGTGCGCGGACTTTTGCCGCTCATGGTTCATGCCGAGGTTCACTCGGCTCCCTGGTGATGAGGACGACGCAATCCGACGGCGAATCGTCGGCACCCGCCTCGCTTTGGGGCATTAAGAAAGCTGCAAGGTTAATCCTTTGCTAACGAACGGCGGCCATACAGTAGGATAAGGTTTCGCACCGCGCCCGATGGATTGCTCATGTCGACGTTTTCCGACTTCCCCGACGCCATTCCGGCGTCCGATACCGACCTTCAGGACCCGACCGGGGAAGCCAGTCTGGGCGCGGAAAAACCGCTTGCCATGCACGCTCCCGAACCTGAGCTGGACGACGACGCGCCGGGCGTCCTCAAAAGCGCTGGTGCCGGAAAGAGCATGCTGCGTGCCATCTCCACGCTGCTGGCACTGACGCCCAAGGGACGGGCGACCGAAATCACCCGCCTGAAGGCGCTTGCGCATGGGTTCATCGGCGTAGCCGAAGAAGAAGAGTTGGTGTCGCTCGCCAAGGCGGTGGCGTGCCGCAATGATCTTGGTTTTGACCTGTCGGACCGTCTAGCGCTCACCAACATGCGCGCCGCAGATACGCTGGTGCGGGCGAACGCATTGAGCGATGAGGCTATTGCAGCACTCATTGAGCGTGGCGATGGCGAACTAAAGACGCAGATTGCGCGCCATCACCGGCTTGCGCCCAAACACATCACGATGTTGGTGGCCGATGGCAGCGGCTCGGTTTTGCAAGCTCTGCTCGACAATCACTACAGCCACATGTCCGACGAGACCCAGGCACTGCTCACCCGCAAAGCTGAAAAGGTTCAGGCAGAAATCGGTGAGCGGCTGCAAAAGCGGACGACTGAAACGGCCGACCCACAAGCAGTCGCTGAGGGTTTCGCCGATCTGGATGGCCCTGCCCGCCGTGCTGTCATGCGACGGTTGGTCGAAGACAGCCCGAAGGCAACCTCAATGCCTGCGGCCCGCAAAGCGCTTGATCCAACGCGCAATGAGGCCGACCTAACTTTCTTGACGGTCATTGAATCCCGCGACCCAGAACGATTGCGCGACACCTTCGCCGACATGCTTGAGCTCGACACACGCCTCGTCGGCAAGCTGATGGATGAGGCCGACGGTGAGGCCATGATGGTGCTTTCGCGCGCCGCTGGCCTTTCCACCACCGCGTTTGCCCGGCTGGTCATTCTGTCCAGGCTCGGGCTGACGGGCTCACCGCGCGACACCTTTGCGCTGGTTGACCGCTTCAAAGCCCTGCCGGAAACAACGGCGCAGTCCATTGTCCAGGCCATGCGCAAGTCCAGCGGCAGCCCGGCCAAGCCGAGCGAGCCAGCCATGCCGAACACCGATCGCATGGCCCGCTCACTGACATCCATTGCGGCTGAAGGGCGCAGAAAGACTGCCAAGCCCCTCAACCAACAAGGCTTTCGGCGGGCTATCTAGTCCGCAGCTGTCGCTTCGATTTCAAAAAGCAATCCTGGAATTGCGAGCCTGGTGACGCCGAGCAAGGTCATCGGTGGCGCGCTTTGCAATGGGCCAAAGCGCTCGCCAAGCAGATCGAAATTCTTGAGCGCCTCATCAACATCAGTCGCGTAAACACCAAGCCGGATGATATTGCTTAGATTCATCGCCGCACCGGCAAGGACAGCTTCCAGATTGTCCAGCGCAAGGCCAATCTGGCTTCGCATATCGCCCGGGTGCTGCGGGTTGCCGTTGCTATCAACGGCTGTTTGACCAGCGCAGATGAGTTGGCGGGAAAACCCTTCAATGATTTCGGCTTGATTGTAGCCAAGCTTGATCGACCAGTCCCATGGATTGACGGCATTGCGTTGCATTGTATGAAGCTCCTGTTTGATTTGGCAGGAGGTGGCCTAACCCCAAATGGTGCCAGTTCTTGTCACCAAATGTGCTAGTGTCATGGGATGAGCGTTCGTCTCCGTCATGATGCGATTGTGCGCAGCCTTCGACGCAACGGTACGTCGACCATCGACCGGTTGGCTGCAGAAGTTGGTGCATCAAGGCGCACGGTGTTGCGCGATATCTCTGCGCTTCGCGATCAAGGCTTCGTCATCCACTCCGAGCCCGGCCGTGGCGGCGGCGTGCAGCTCGATCCCCAATCGGTCCAGACCACGGCACGCCTTTCGGTGGCGGAGGTGTTTGCGCTTCTCATCAGCGTTGCCGCGATGCGTGCTGCTGGCACGTTGCCATTTTCCAACCTCGCCGATGGCGGCCTTGCCAAGATAGAAAGAGCGCTCCCATCCGACAGGGTGCGTGACCTGCGACGGTTTTTGGACTGCCTTCACGTCGGGCAGCTTTCTCCGCTGCAGGACCTATCAGATGTGTCGACGATGGCGCCTGAACTGTTGCCGGCGTTTGAGACGGCCTTTTTGCAGCGCCAGCATCTGCGGTTTTTGTACCGGGACGCGAAGGGACGTGAGACCAGCCGGGAAGTCGAGCCGCAGGCCATGCTGATCCTGCCGCCCCTTTGGTATTTGGTCGCCTGGGACCCCACGCGTGCAGATTTTCGGCATTTTAGGATGGACCGGATTAGTCAGCCGGAACCTGTTGAAGGTGTTCAGTTTCAACGGCGCCATGTGCCGTTTGAGGACGATGTCTGCCCCTATAGCGAGTTGCATCGCTCGCCCACGGTCCAAGCCGATACCTGACCGCAACGTGATGGAGGACGGCGCAGCCTTCAACCGGCAAGGGTTGTGGTCGGAGATTTGCGCAAGCCGATCGCCGCAACGATAGAAACAAGTCCCGCCACTGAGGCGCCGAAGATCAGGACCAAAAGCGTCAAGGCGGGATCGCCCGCCGGGAGGATGAGACCTGTCAGAGTTGTCAAAAGCGCTCCAATGGCCACCACCAAAGCCCCGCTCCAGCCTGAAGCCGTTCCGGCAAGCTTTGGCCGTACCGACATTACCGCAGCGCTGCTGCTTGGCAGGGTGAGGCCATTGCCAAGACCGACGAAAACCGTGCTCCCGAAGAAAAGGAGGGGTGACACGAAGCCGGACAAGACCGCGACAATTCCAGCGGCGATACCGATGCAGGCCACCAGTCGACCGGCCATCATCATCGCGGTTGGCTCGTATCTTGATGCAAGCCGTCCAGCTATGAAGCTGCCGATAATGAAGCCGGCGGTGATGCTGCCTAGGAAGAAACCGATCTCTGCGGTGCCTAGTCCAAACTCAATCTGTGCCACCAAGGGCGCGCCACTGATGAAGATGTAAAAAGCGCCGACGGAAAACGCGCTACATAGCGAAAACGCCCAGAAAAGCGGTTCCCCGAGCAGATCGCGTGCTTTTTCATGGTCAGCCGCGCTGGCCGCAGGTCTGACGGGCTTCGTCTCACCAAGATCGAACCAGCAGATGACGAACAATACAACGCCAGACAATGCATAGAGGTAGAAGTTCGCCCTCCACCCGAAAACACTATCCAGAACACCGCCCAACATCGGTCCAAGCATGGGAGCGATGGCCATGGACATGCTGATATAGCCGATCAGGCTAGCTGCTTTGCGCTCGCTTGTTGTGTCTCTGACAATGGCGCGCGAGAGCGCATACCCCGCGATCATGCCGCCTTGGAGCATGCGAAATGCCAGGAAGGTCCAGACATCTGTCGAGAGTGCGCAGCCAAGAGAGGCCAGGGCAAACACCAGGATAGACGCAAGAAGAACAGGTCGGCGACCGATGCGATCGGACAACGGGCCGATGATGAGTTGGATCACGGCCGTGACCGCAAGATAGCCTGCGACGGCAAGGCTGACTGTCGCGTAGCTCACATCAAACTCGCTCGCGATGTTGGCGAGCGAGGGCAGAAACATGTTGAGGGACAGTGTGGAAAGGGCCGTCAACAGTATCAGCGTTATGAGCGCGGGCGGCTTGCCTGCCTTGGTCATGGGGTTGGACTTTGCTTGGGATCGGACTTTGCTTGGGATTGGTCTTTGCTTGAGCCAAAAAAAAGCCCCCGACCTGGGATCGGAGGGCGCATGGAAACAAGTATGGAGACCGCTACCGGACCGTGCACCTATCGACGACGACCACGACGATGTTTGCAGGTTTCACGGCAGTTCTCCTTGGTTACACAATCGCTAGGCTAGTGATTGGCTGATCGCCTGGCAATGCGTGCTTTGACGGTTCGTGGCGCACTCGAGGGTCGGTCTCTCCGCCGATGCCGATGCACCGGCGGAGAGCATGGGTCATTCCAATGGACCATAGGCTGTCATGACCTGTGTGGAGCTGGCATCGCGAAGAGCGACGATCTCTTGGTACTCCGGTGAGGCGTTCCACCGTTCGAGCGCCTCAAGGTCCGGGAAAGCTAACAACGACGACCATGTCGCCCTGCAAGGCATCGCCGTTCAATGTCGCGCTGCGCCTGCCATGAAACAGCGCTTTGGCGCCAAACGGGCGTGCAACCTCCTGGGTTTTTGCCATGTAGTCCTGGAAGCTGGCCGGGTCGGTCACGGTGATTGTCGATATCATAAGGGCCGTCATGTCATGCGACCTTTCTTAAGTTGGGAGAGGTGGATGGGAGGGTGTGAGACTGGTTCCAGCTGGGATCATCCTGGCTGAACCTTGGCGCGCTGATGGAAACAAAGTCCCGATCAGCGGCGATGCGTGCCACGTCTGGCGGGCGTGTGAGCAGCATCTTGGCAAACCCGCCAAGAGCGGCCGCCGTCCGCAATGGGCTGCGAAGCAGGTCCGGGCGCTGAACGACCGCGCGGCGTGCAACGCTGAAGAAGTCTTCGGGGTCTTTGCCGCCGAGTTCGCGAACAGCGTCAGTCGGCGCGTTGATGGCAAAGGTCCCGCGCCGGTACTCCTCAGCATAGATGGCCAATTGGGATGCCGCCGCCTCTGAGTAGTTGGCGGGCGGCATGGCTTTCAGGGCCTTGAGCATCATGCGTTCGGAGATGTCGCGATAGACAACGCTGCGCCCGAGGGCCTCGCCCATGGCCGCTGCGATCTCATTGGGCGACATCAAGACCGGCCCGGTGGGGCGAAAGGTCTTGCCGCCATACCGCGCCGGATTGAGAAGCGCGCCTACGGCTACGCGCGTGATATCCTCATTGGAGGGCGCAGCGTTCTTCTTCGTATCGCCATCGCCCAACGGCATTGCGAGGATGCCCAGATGCGCCGCAAGGCCCATGCCCATGATGTAGTTGTCAGCGAACCAACCCGGATTGATGGTGGTCACGCTCATCTCGTCGCGCATCGCGATGAGAATGTCGCTGATATAGACTTCGCGGGTGAACAGGGAGGGGTGATCAACGCTGGAGAGCCATTGGCCGAGCGACACCACGTGCTCCAGCTTGGCCTCGAAGGCGGCAGCAGTGAAGGCAGCATTGAAGTGCAGCCCGTTTGGTGCTGTCGGCGCGCATTGATAGGCACGCTGGATGCCTTGCATGGCCTTGCGCAGGTCCGACAGATCATACTGGTTGCCGATGAAGACTTCGGCGCCGGCGCGTTTTAATTGCGCGGCGCGATGGTCGTCGCGCCGTACAAAGACGCGGACGGGCATTCCCTTCTGCAGCAGTTGGAGGGCCACCGGAAGGCCGGTCTTTCCAACCCCGCTGGTGACCAGAAATTTGGGTTGAGTTGACATGTTGGGGTCTCCGTCTCATATTGAAGTTAGATAAATAAAGTGATCATTTTATTTTTTAAAGTAACATGTCTGTGAGACTCGTATGGCGAAAGCGCGCTCCTACAAACTTTTGTGCCCGATAGCCCGGGCGCTTGATCGGATTGGTGACCGGTGGACCTTGCTAATCTTGCGGGATCTGCACGCTGGGCCGGCTCGGTTTACCGATCTGCAAAGGGGGCTGACCGGTATTGCCGCAAACCTTCTCACCGAGCGGCTGGCGAAGCTGGTGGCCGATGGTCTGGTGGTACAAGCGCCGGGCCCACATGCCGCGACGGTCTATGAGCTGACAGAACAGGGGAGAAAAACCCGCAGTCTCATCTTCGAACTGGCCCTGTTTGGTGGGGGCCTTCCACACCAAGGCGAACCGATCGCGCCGGGAAACCTTCGGACTGTTGCGGTCACGCTGGGCGCTGCCGCTGAACGTGTTGAGGCCTGGGGCTTTGACCTTGTGTCTGGCCTGGTAGTCGATGGCGAGAACATGGAGATCTCGGCTAAGGAGGGTGTTGCCAGCGTCTTTTACCGAAAGGCAGAGCAGCCTGACGTGGTTCTCACGACAAGCTATGAAAGCCTCATGCAGCTTTCCGATGGCGCGCTTTCAGAGCGCGATTTCATAGAGCAGGAGTCCCAGGTGGAGGTTGTCACGCCCGGTAAAGACAAAGAGCTGTACCGTCTTTTCGCGCGGATCCTGGAAGTCTTCCGATAAGGCGTTATGGCAAAAATACGGGCCCTTCGGTCATCGGATTTCAGCCTGGGCTACTGCCGCCCGCGCGCGATAGGGACCTTCCAGTTCGGCGGCTTGTATTGCCGTTTGAGCCACCCATATTCTGGATGTTCCAATACCCACGAGGACGATGACATGGATTTCACACTCGCGATCTGACCGCCCCCAAGGGTTTCTCTCAGCGAGTGACAGCCATGCCTTCCATCGTCCTGACCAGCTTGAGCTGGAACACCCCCAACGGCACGCCCCTTCTTGATGACCTGAGCCTGACATTTGGACCCGTGCGAACCGGCCTGATTGGTCGCAACGGGACAGGTAAAACAACGTTGCTGCGGCTGATTGCAGGCGAGTTAGCGCCCGTATCCGGCTCGATCAGAAAACCGTCATCGATCGGCTTTCTGCGACAGAACCCAGAACAGAAAGACGATCAAACGCTGGCTGGTCTTTTCAACGTGGAAGAACAGCTCGCTATTCTCGGTCGTGCGGAGAGAGGTGAGGCAACCGCCGACGACCTTGAGCGTGCTGACTGGACTTTAGAGGCGCGGCTTCAACATGCTTTAGCCGCCATGGGCCTGGACCAAACGCCGGACACGCGGCTTTGTAGGCTGTCTGGTGGGCAACGCACACGTGCCGGCCTGGCGGCCCTCCTATTCGCCGAACCTGACGTGCTTTTGCTGGATGAGCCGACAAACCATCTGGACAAAGCCGCGCGCGCCCTGGTCATCGATGCGCTGCGAGCCTGGCAAGGATGTGTGATTGTCGCCAGCCACGACCGTACGTTTCTTGGCGAGATGGACGCCATCACGGAGCTGACATCGCTGGGCGCGCGGTCCTATGGCGGGAACTACGACGTCTACCGCGTGGCTAAGGCAGCCGAACTTGCATCGGCGCAAGACAAGCTAGCTCGCGCTGAGCGCGCCGTCGCCGAAGCCAATGCGCAAGCCCAGCTTGCGGCGGAACGCAAAGCACGAACAGATCGCCAGGGCAGAAAGCTGCGTGTTTCGGGTGGCCAGTCGAAACTTGTGCTGGATGCTGCCAAAGAGCGCAGCGAGGGATCTGGCGCATCGGCGGCGCGATTGCGTGGTCGCCAGATGGACGAAGCGGAGGCCTCTTTGGAGACGGCTCGTCGAGCGGTCGAGATTCTCCAGCCCCTCTTTATGGATATACCTCCATCTGGCTTGGCCGCTGGTCGGGACGTGCTGCGGGTCGACCAACTGACATTTGGCTATGAACCGGACAGGCCGATTTTTCGGGATGTTTCCCTTTCTATTCGCGGACCCGAAAGGATAGCCGTCGATGGCTCGAACGGCTCCGGCAAGTCGACGCTGCTTGCATGCATCAATGGCGATCTCACGCCCCTTGGTGGCTCAGTCGCATTGCATGTTCCCACCGCATTGCTCGACCAGGACTTAAGCCTGCTTGATCCCGAGGAATCGGTTCTTGATGCTCTGGCGCGCATCGACCCCAATGCCAGCGAGAATGGACGGCGGGCTGCGCTTGCACGATTTCTTTTCCGCGGCGACGATGCCCACCAACGCGTTGGCTCCCTTAGTGGCGGACAGCGTCTGCGCGCGGGATTGGCTTGCACCTTGGGACATAGCCAACCGAGGCAACTCCTTCTCCTCGACGAGCCGAACAATCATCTCGACATCGAGGCTCTGGAGGTCTTGGAGGCGGCGCTCAGAGATTACGACGGGGCGATCATCGTGGTGAGCCACGACAAAGCCTTCTTGGAGCGGATCGGCGTTGAACGAAGGATCACGCTAGCATGACCTGGCGATCCGCCGTTCAAGCGGTACGCGCAGATGCGCTCAAAACACGCCATGGTCAAGAAAGCAAAGTGCCCGGCTGACACTGGTTAGGTCGGATCGACGACCGGCACGAAGGCGCGCATAGCGCGGTCTTCGATATCAACCAGCCAGAGGTCGCTGTCGAAACGTGCTTCGCGCTCGATGACCGCTTCAGCGGATACGCGCGTATGGTCGGGCTCTAAGGGCATGCGGACAAACAACCGATTGCCCGTGATAGCCGCCTCTTCGGGCAGCGGCTTGTCATCAAGGGTGAAGGGCGCAGGCCCGTAGAGTGCCACTTCGCCCAGCAGCCCGTCGACAAGGACGAAGATCGCGCCTGCCGTCGCGTCTCCTCGCCGCGCCACCGTTGCATAGGCACCTGCCTGTTCAACGCGGCGTATCAAGACACTGACGACGAAATCACTTGTCAGACGCATGGTCGATGTCGTCCGGGTTCTGGTCATCATCAATGGGCGGCGTTTGCGGAATCTCGGCGTCGATGCGCCTGGCATACCAAAGGCCAACAGGCAGCATGGCCAGATAGAGGAGCGACAGGGCAATGAGCACCTGCCAGGTGAACGCAACCAGCAGCGCGATGAGTGCTGCTCCACCCACCATCAACGGCAAGACACTTCCGACAGGCAGGCGGGCACCGAAGCGCTTGCCGGAAAAGGTCGGCAGCGTCGACACCATCAGCAAGCCGACCAAGACAATGAAGCCGGCGACAAGCAGCGGCATCTCGGTGAGCCATCGCCCGCCCAACAGTGCGAAATACATGGGCAGCAGAGCGACGAGTGCGCCGGCTGGCGCTGGCACGCCGATGAAGAAGTCGGCTGGCCCCGTCTTACTGCTGTCATCCATCGCCGCGTTGAAACGGGCGAGGCGCAGACCCGCGCAGATGGCATAGAGGAGCGCAGCGATCCAACCCAAGTTCCCTATGGACGATAGCGAGGACTGGTAGAGAATGAGCGCCGGGGCGACACCGAAATTGACGAAATCGGTAAGGGAATCAAGCTCTGCGCCGAAGCGACTGGTGCCCTTCAACATCCGCGCCAAGCGACCATCGAGCGCATCGAGAAAGGCCGCCAGGAGGATGGCCATCATTGCCAGTTCCAGACGGCCGTCGAGCGCCAGTCGCACGGCGGTCAGGCCCGAACACAGGGCCAGCAGCGTCACCATATTCGGAAGAACCAGCCGCAGCGGCACGCGGTTGAGGCGGCGCCACCGCCTTCGACGACGTGACCGTGAGCCTGGCTCAAAGGGTTGGAACAGCCCTGCCATCAGCTTGTCCGGTGAAACCGCTCGGTGACAGCGGCGTCGCCAAAGCGCGCGAGCACTGTTTCGCCAGCCAGCGTGCGTTGGTCCATCGCGACATCGACCATAGCGCCTTCCGGCAGATAGACATCCACGCGGCTACCAAAGCGGATCATGCCGATGCGCTCGCCAGCTTGCACGGCTTCCCCTTCGGACCGCCAGACAACGATACGCCGCGCGACCATTCCGGCAATCTGAACGGCTGCAAGTGGGCCGTACTTGGTTTCGAACACAAAGCCGTTGCGCTCATTTTTCTCGCTCGCCTTATCGAGATCGGCGCTGAAAAACGCGCCGTCCTTGTAGGCGATCTTGGTGATCGGGGCGGAGACCGGCGCGCGGTTCACATGCACATCGAACACATTCATGAAGATGCCGACCATACGCATGGGCTGGTCGCCGAGCTCCAGTTCCGGCGGCGGCGGACGGTGGCCGACAAAGCAGACACGCCCATCGGCAGGGCTCACCACCAGCGTATCATCAATGGGTGTGACGCGGGCCGGATCGCGGAAGAACAAGACACACCAAATCGTCAGACCAACACCGATCCAGAACAGGCTGGTGGAGACGAGTCCGAGCGCCAGCGCGACCACCGCAAAGAGCGCAATGAAGGGGTAGCCGGCGCGATTGACCGGCGGAATGGCGGTGGTGATGGACTGTATGATGCTCATGGGCGGTGCTGACACTACGCAACAATTGGGGGGAAGCTGTGGGTATCGGCTTCCCGGAGCCTTGTCGAGATGATCAGCGAGGCGGCCCTGATTTACGAGCTTAGCTCGTTTGCCCGCGCGCCATGTCTTCAGCGGTCGGTCCGCGGCTGATCAGGCCCTGCGCATCGCTGGCACGGGTCTCGGCCAGATGCTGCTCGACCTCGCTGACCTCGCGCTGGCGCTGCCACATCGTGGCGTAAAGGCCGCGCTGCTCCAAGAGCTGGTCATGGGTGCCGCGTTCAGCAATTCCACCGGCCTGAAGGACGATGATCTCATCGGCATCGATGACGGTGGAAAGCCGGTGGGCAATGACCAGCGTGGTACGGTTTTTCGACACCACGTCCAGGGCCGCCTGAATGTCTTTTTCGGTCTGAGTGTCGAGTGCGGATGTCGCCTCATCCAGGATGAGGATGGGCGGGGCTTTGAGCAGGGTTCGTGCGATGGCGACCCTCTGCTTCTCGCCGCCGGAGAGCTTCAGCCCGCGCTCACCGACCGGCGTCTGAAAACCTTCGGGCAGATCAGCGATGAAAGTGCTGATCTGCGCCATCTCTGCGGCCTTCTTGACCTCATCATCGCTCGCCGATGGGCGACCATAGCGGATGTTGTAGGCGATGGTGTCGTTAAAGAGCACGGTGTCTTGCGGCACCATGCCGATCTGCTCGCGCAGGCTGTCCTGGGTCACGTGACGCAGATCCTGACCGTCGATGGTGACGACGCCTTCGGTCACATCATAGAAGCGATAGAGAAGCCGCGAGATGGTCGATTTGCCGGCACCTGACGGACCAACCAGTGCCACCCGCTTACCGGCCGGCACCTCAAAGGAGATGCCCTTCAGGATGGGCCGGTTGGGATCGTAAGCGAACTTCACATCCTCAAAACGGATGGCCCCACCGGTGACAGCCAGCGGCACAGCGTCCGGTGCATCGACGATTTCAGGGTTCTGGCGCAGGAGATCGAACATGGTCTCCACATCGACCAGACCCTGTTTGATCTCGCGGTAAACAAAGCCAAGAAAGTTCAGTGGCTGCCAAAGCTGAAGCAGGATCGCGTTGATCATCACGAAATCGCCCAGCGTCTGCGTGCCGGCCTGCACGGCGCGGGCGGACAGCACCATGCAGACCACCAAACCGATGGTGAAAATGAAGGTTTGGCCAAAGTTCAGCCAGGCAAGCGAGGTGAAGGTCTGGGTCGCCGCCCGCTCATACTTGGCCATGGCCTTGTCAAAGCGCTTGGCCTCCATCGCCTCATTGTTGAAGTATTTGACGGTCTCATAATTGAGCAGCGCATCGACCGCTTTGGTGTTGGATTCGGTGTCCGCGTCGTTCATCTGCCGGCGGATCGCAATGCGCCAATCGCTTGCCACCTTGGTGAACCAGACAAACGCTATGACGATTGCAATCACCACGCTCGAGTAAGTCCAATCGAACTGGTAGGTGACCACCACGACCATGAGAACGAATTCAAGAAGGGTGGGAACTGCTGTCAGGATGAGGAAGCGGATGATCACCTCAATGCCGCGCGTTCCCCGTTCGATGACACGTGAGAGCCCGCCGGTTCGGCGCTGGAGATGAAAGCGCAGAGACAGGCGATGGACATGGCCGAAGGTCTGGTTGGCCAGTTGGCGAACCGCGTGCTGGCCAACTTTGGCGAACAGGCCATTGCGCAGCTCGTTGAAACCCACGGTCAGAAGCCGACCGACGCCATAGGCGATCACCAACATGACCGGCACCAGCAGCCATTCGGGCACCGAAGGCGCCGCGCTTAGCTCTCCGGTCAGGGAATCTGTGACCCATTTGTAGCTGTACGGCACCAGGACGGTGACGAGTTTGGCGAGAACCAGCACGCCAAGCGCCATGTAAATGCGTCTTCGCAGGTCAGCGCGATCATGTGGCCAAATGTAGGGAAAAAGGACCTTCAGCGTGTCGATAATCGCACGGTCATCGGCTGAAACGGCGGGCAGTGTGTCGGTCTGATCAGGCGGGGTGCCGGTAGTGACGGCCACTTAGCAAACGTCCATGTTTTGGTAGGCGGAAAGGCCTGCAATGTCGCGCAGCGTTTCGCCCAGCGCGGCTTGATTGAGCGTGTAAAGCTGTTCAACGCCGCAGCGCTGGCGCTTCACCAGACCGGCATCGACCAGGATGCCGAGATGCTGCGAAACGGTCGACTGTGCGAGCATGACATGGCGTCCGGACAAGTCGCGGACAAGGTGCCCGCAACAACTTGGTTGGGAGGCGAGAGCCCGCACCAGCGCAAGACGCGCCGGATGGCCAAGCGCTTTCAGGCGTCGGGCAAGATGCTCTTCGCTGACGGTAACGTCGTTCTTTATCGAGGGTGCCAGCGTTTCCACTGTCTGCTTGCCTCTCACTCCGCCACTCCTGAGCCTTTCTGCTCAAAATGGCGATGGATCCCTATGAAGCGCCCTATCTATCGGCAAATGCCGATGAAGTACAGCTTTGCAGTCAACTCCACTGACATGATCGATCGACAAGACAGCTAAAACCAACAAGGGCGCAGCCATGGCCGCGCCCTTTTGTAAATCGTGAACTGAGACAGTACGATCTCAGCTAGCCGCTTGTCGTCTCCGAGGTCGCGTCGGCTGCAGGCGGCAACTGGTCGGGCTCTAGCGCCTCGAAACCCGGCACCTCGCCCCAATCAGGCTGTGGCGTTGGAAGCTCGAACACCTGGCCTGGGAAGATTAGCGCTGGATCGCGAATCTGGTCGCGGTTGGCATCGTAAATCGAGGTGAACCGCACACCCTGACCATAGACGCGGCGCGACAACCGCCAGAGATTGTCTCCCCGCCGAATGATCACGCGGCCCGTGTCGAGCACAGAGATGCGCTGCGGGGTTGCCTGTTGCTGGGACGATTGCTGGGGTTCGGCACTCGCCTGCTCTGTCGTAACCGGTGCTGGAGCCGGCTCGGTGGTCGTCGTTTCAGCTGGCTGATCGGTAGCTGCTTGCTCAACAGGTTGCGCGGCTGCTGGCGCATCGGGTGTTGAAGCTGGCTCTGCTGCGGATTCAGCAGGAGCGGCTTGCTCTTCTGACGCCACCTCGGCTTCAGCAACCTCAACAGGCTGAGGATCGGCGGCGGGCGCCTCTTCAACGGCCGTTTCCGTTACTTGGGTTTCCACCGCTGGGGCCTCAGCCGCGGGCGTTTCAGCGGCTGGCGCCTCTTGTTCCGCCACTTCGGCAGGTGCCGATTCAGTTGACGCTTCGTCGGACGTGGGTGCTTCTGTTGCAGCGGCCACCTCGACACCTGGCATATCGAACGGTACCTCGGCGCGTGCCACAACATTCGCTGTGCCTCGCTCCAACGCGTCGGCGCGAATGGTTACAGTTCCAGTCGCGGCGCTGAGCGAGCCCTCATAGAGATAGCGGCCTTCATCGCCGGCAAGCGTTTCGCCTAGCAGCGCGTTGTCCTGATAAAGCCGGATAACGGTGCCGGGTTCAGCAGCGCCGGCGATCCAGATATCGAGGCCTTCAAG
This sequence comes from Pseudomonadota bacterium, assembly GCA_038749715.1. GTDB lineage: Bacteria > Pseudomonadota > Alphaproteobacteria > Rhizobiales > MH13 > MH13. The sequence continues at coordinate 226,394 of JBCDHR010000003.1, read as the reverse complement.
CTCAATGGCGTCGATGACGACAATCGGCGATGCATCATCAACGCTAACCTCAACCGCCGGCGCTTCCGTTGCGGTTACCGCTTCCTCAGCGACGGTCTCAGCGGGTTCGGATAAGGCGGCAACCTCGGTTTCAGAAGCAGCCGGCGTTTCCTCTTGAACAGCGACCTCAACCTCGGTCGTCGGCTCCTCTGCCGGCGCTTCGCGCTCGATGATCTCAACGGGTTCCTCAGGCCGCAGCACGCTGACCAGGAAGCCGTCGGAAGATCCGTCCTCCGGCAACACCACAGCAACCTGTTCTTCGGAAGGCGCGACGACCTCGCCGGCTTCGTCGAGAACCACGACTTCCATCGTGCCCTCGCCCGCCGGGATTGGAGCATCGGGCACCAGCACGAAATCGCCTGCCACGTCCGCCTCGGTGTCGGCGATAAGCCGATCATTGTAGAGGAGGCCGATGCGCGTCCCTTGGCCCGCATTGCCGGCGATGACCGTCTCACCGGTTGGCTCGACTCGGACGATGTCCAAAACAGGCGCTTCGACCGGCGGTTCTTCGGTTGCGGCTGGCTCATCGACCGGAGCCGACGCATCAGGCGCGGCTGCCACCATCGTTTCGGAGCTTTCGGCAGTTTCCGGTTCGGCCGCGACATCAGTGTCTGCCTCGGCACTATCTGGCACTGATGGTACCAGACCCAAAGGCTGCTCTGTCGCTGCCACTTCCACGTCGTTTTGCGGTGCAAAATAAGTGCCGACCAGCTGCCCACCGGCATAGATGGCGCCAGCCGTGCCTACAAAGACCAAAACGCCCACGAGACCTGGGTTCATCACATTTCCTTCAAACTGGCCGCTTCGCCGGGTGTAGCGCCGTTTTGCAGTGCGAGCAAGAAAGCCCCGGCCACCCGACACTTGACCGCGCTTTGCTTGACGCACGCCGGAGGTAGTGCCACTGGACTCTTATGAGCAGTCTAACATCCGTATGCGTGTATTGCGGGTCTCGCACTGGCGAGAGCCCAGCTTACCAGGAAGCAGCCCAACAACTTGGAAACGCCCTTGCAGCCAACGGCTTACGCCTTGTCTATGGCGGCGGCTCGGTGGGTCTGATGGGCATCGTGGCCCGGGCCGTGCTTGATGCCGGCGGGCAGGTGACAGGTGTCATACCGCGCTTCCTGGAGGAGCGCGAGGTTATGTTGCGCCGGGTGGAAAACCTGGTGATTACCGATGATATGCATGAGCGCAAACGCCGCATGTTCGACGAAGCAGATGCATTTGTGGCCCTTCCAGGGGGAATCGGTACGCTGGAAGAGGTGGTCGAAATGATCACCTGGGCACAACTTGGCCGACATAAAAAGCCGGTGGTTCTGGCCGATATTGGCGGGTTCTGGGGACCGCTAACAGAACTTCTGGATCATATGATCGGTGAGGGCTTCATCACCAAGGAGACGATGATCCGGTACCTCATCACATCAGACGTTGGTGAGATCGTTCCGATGCTCCAGAGCGAGGTCGCCAGCCTCAGCGAGGCAGCAATGGAAGGCGACGAAGAGGCCATGGCCCGCCTTTGACCTGTATGGTTTAAGGCAGCCAGAGCTTCTCATCCCGCCACGGGTCGGTAACCATAAGCCGACCGGCAAGGCCGGCCAACACGCCATCCTGATCTGATAGATCGACGGCCTGCCAGGCACTATCCCATTCGGCCGGCAGATCAAAGGGCGGATCAATGGCGTGGTCGCCAAGGAAACCAAAGCGGCCATAGTAGCCCGGGTCGCCTAAAACCAGCACGGTAGAAACGCCTGACTTCTTCAGCCTGTCAAAACCCGCTCGCACCAGCGCCGACCCAATGCCACGCGCCTGCACGTCGGGATGGACGGCTAGCGGACCAAGGAGGGAGAGACTGACGTTGGCCTCCGTCAGGCCGCAGGGCGAAAAGGCGACATGACCGATTGGCAGGCCATCCTTTTCAGCGGTCAGCGACAGGAAGGGTTCCGGCTTGGCAAGCAACACCCTCAAAATGTGGGTCAGCTCTTCCTCCGGGAAGGCGGCTTGATAAACGGCTTCCAGAGCGTCCCAATCGCCAGTCCTCGATGCGCGAATGGCGACATCTGTCATCGTGTTACTCGGCCGCCGGAGCGAGCATGAGCCCCTCGGCGCGCATCAGCTTGGTGACGATGGAATCCGTCAGTGCCTGAAAGCTGGCATCGACGATGTTCTCCGACACACCCACGGTGTACCAACGATCGCCGGTGGTGGTGTCTTCGCTTTCTATAAGAACTCTGGTGATAGCCGCCGTCCCGGCGTTTAGGATGCGCACCTTGAAGTCGACAAGTTCCAGATCGGCAATGGTGGCCTGATAGCGTCCGAGGTCCTTGCGCAACGACTTGTCTAGCGCGTTGACCGGGCCGTTCCCTTCGGCGACCGACATGAGAATTTCGCCGTCGACGTTGATCTTCACCACAGCCTCGGAGACGGTGATCTCCTTGCCGATGGCGTTGAAGCGTCGTTCAACGCCAACCTTGTAGCTTTCGACCTTGAAGTAATCGGGGATCGTACCGAGCCGGCCCATCGCGAGCAGCGCCAGTGAGGCATCCGCGCCCTCATAGCTATAACCGGCTGCCTCGCGTTCCTTCAGTTCGGCCAAAAGATCATCAAGGCGAGGGTCTTTGGGGTCCACCACGATTCCGAGGCGGCCAAGTTCGGCCAAAAGGTTGGACTTGCCGGCCTGATCGGACACCAGAACCCGGCGCGTGTTGCCAACCGTGGCTGGCGGAACATGCTCATAGGTTTCCGGCTCTTTGAGAAGCGCGGAGGCATGGATCCCTGCCTTGGTTGCGAAGGCCGCCGCCCCGACATAGGGCGCGTGGCGGTTGGGCGCGCGGTTCAACACCTCATCGAAAGCCCGACTGGTATTGGTAAGCTTGGCGAGCTGATCGGAGGACACACCGATCTCAAACTGGCTCGCATAGGGCTCTTTGAGCATCAGCGTTGGGATCAACGACGTCAGGTTCGCGTTGCCACAGCGCTCACCAATTCCGTTGAGCGTGCCCTGAATCTGGCGCACACCTGCGTGAACCGCGGCGAGCGCGTTGGCCACTGCCTGATCGGTATCGTTATGCGGATGGATGCCGAGATGATCGCCGGGCACCTTGTCCTGCACCACATTTACAATGGCTTCGATCTCGCTGGGCATTGTACCGCCATTGGTGTCGCACAGGACAACCCAGCGTGCGCCTGATTGATAGGCGATCTCCGCGCAAGAAAGCGCATAGGACGGGTTCGCCTTGTAGCCATCGAAGAAGTGCTCCAGGTCGACCAGCGGTTCCTTGCCGACGCCAAGCGTCGCCATCACGCTGTCCTGAATACAGGCCAGATTTTCTTCCAACGTCGTCTTCAGCGCGACGTCGACATGATAGTCCCAGCTTTTTGCGACAAAGCAGATGGCGTCACCGGCAGCGTCCAGCAGGGCCTTCAGGCCCGGATCGTTGGACATCGAAATGCCTGGACGGCGGGTCATGCCAAAACCGGTAAACGTCGCATTCTGGGTGCGTGTGTTCTCAAAGAAGGCGGTATCGGTCGGGTTTGCCCCCGGATAGCCGCCCTCTACATAGTCAACGCCCAGATCATCGAGCATGCGCGCTATGGTGATCTTGTCGTCGAGCGAAAAGTCGATGCCGGTCGTCTGTTGGCCATCGCGAAGTGTTGTATCGAACAGATAGAGACGTTCTTTTTTGGCAGGCTTGTCAGTCATGGTCATACGCTCCACGCTTCTGTGTCGTGGTCGGGATGCTGGTGGTTGGTTGAGGCAATGACCGGTGAGAGGTCGTCTTGGCCGATCTCGGCCGATGGCAGTTCCGCCAGACGATGGAAGAAAGGCACGCGGCTCGCTTCACCGTCGTTCTGCACCGGTGGCAGCCGCGATGGATCATCCAGGCTGCCAAGCGTGAAGGCCATGCCATCCTCGGAGACAGGGTCGTAGAACAGCGGCGTGCCGCAATTGGCACAAAAACCGCGCCTCACAGGGTCTGAGGAGTGAAACCAAGCAGGCTCGCCGCGAGTGATGGTGAGCATGTCGCCGGGTGCCCAGGCGAGTGGCAGAAAGTAGTTGCCAGATGCCTTCTGGCACATACGGCAGTGACACAGGTGTGGCGTTTCAGGTGATCCGGCGACGCGATAGCGCACCGCGCCGCACTGACACCCGCCGGTGTAGGGAGGGCTCATTGCTTCACCTCCCAAGTGGTGACGCGTTCGCCGGTTTCAGGGTGCTTGGCATCCTTGAGAGCAACGCCTTGACCGGAAAGCTCATCACGAATGCGGTCGGCCGCGGCCCAGTTTTTTTCAGCGATCAGCGCAAGACGGGCAGCGATCTGGGATTCAATGGCTTGTTCTTCCCCCGCCGAAAGCTCGCGGACGCTGACCTCAGACTTGGAAACACCTATCAACGACGCCGCGGCTGCAAACTGCGCAGGATCACCACCGCTCATCCGCTGAAGGTGCTGGACAAGTGCGGGCGTGTTGAGGTCATCACTCAACACGTCAAGCACCTCAAAGGCATCAAGCTTTGCCGGCGAGACCGGAGCGGGCCACTTGGCCATCAGTGTCTCCGCCTCCTCCAACCGCTTCACCGAAAAATCCAGTGGTTCGCGGTAGTGGGTCATGAGAAGCGCTAGGCGCACAACTTCGCCTGGCCAGGTTCGGCCGCCGACCTTGTCGGTGTGCAGCACATCATGAATTGTGACGAAGTTGCCTTCCGACTTGGACATCTTCCGGCCTTCGACCTGCACGAAGCCATTGTGCATCCACACATTGGCCATGCGCTGGGTGCCATGGGCGCAGCAGCTTTGGGCAATCTCGTTTTCATGGTGCGGGAAGATGAGGTCGAGCCCGCCGCCATGAATGTCGAAGGTCGTGCCGAGATGGTGGGCGCTCATTACCGAGCATTCAATGTGCCAGCCCGGGCGTCCCCTGCCCCAGGGGCTTTCCCAGCCAGGTTCGTCGGGGTCTGAAAGCTTCCATAGTACGAAGTCGCCAGGATTTTTCTTGTGCTCGTCGACCGCGATACGCGCGCCGGCTTTCTGCTCGTCCAGCTTGCGCTTGGACAGTTCGCCATAGGCCGCCATGGAGGCCGTATTGAACAGCACCTCGCGGCCCTCTTGGCCCTCGGCCACATAGGCGTGACCCTTTTCGATGAGCGTTTCAATCATCGCCACCATGCCAGCGATGTGCTGGGTTGCGCGGGGCTCGTGGCTGGGCTCCAAGCAACCCAGTGCAGCCAGGTCGGCATGGTATTGGTCGGCGGTCTTCGCCGTCACTTTGGCGATTGCCTCATTCAACGGCAGATCAGGGAAGTCGCGCTTGGCCCGCGCGTTGATCTTGTCATCAACGTCGGTGATGTTGCGCACATAGGTGACGTGCTTCGCGCCATAGACGTGTCGCAGCAGGCGGAAAAGCACGTCGAAGACCACCGCTGGCCGTGCATTGCCGATATGGGCAAAGTCATAGACGGTTGGCCCGCACACATACATGCGCACATTCTTGTCATCGATCGGCGCAAACGGCTCTTTTTGCCGCGTCAGCGTGTTGTAGAGCTGGATGGTCATTTCAATCCCCCGAACCGCAGGCATCCCAACCTGCAGTGCATCGAGCGTCCCGTCCGCTGGCGGGGCTGTTCGTTAGGACTTGAAGGAAAGACGAACGGGGCCGAGCCAGCGAAGAGTGCGCTAGCTGCAAATCTCAATCGTGTCGATGCCCGCAATTGTGGCGAAACTGTCAACACTTTGGTTGTCATAAGGCCCAAACATAGCCTTTTCCCTGCCGCGTTTTGGGCAAACTCGTCAAGCCTTAATCCCTTGTTGCGTGCAGACGTGCCAAGCCGAACCTCCAGGCGAGGGCATTGTCGAAGGTGTGATGTCAGACACAGCGATGCCCGCACCCATGTGGTGCAGTTCGCCAACATAGAAGCGGTCGGCTGAGCCCAAGAAGAGGCGATCCGGCTGCGCAGGGAGACTGACCAATGGGCCTGACACAAGAGCAATGCAGCTTGTTTGCCACCCTATGGCTGAGCACGGCTGAAAACACTGTTCCGCTTGCAGAAGACGCAGCAGCGGTTTCTTCCGATATCGTTGGCCATCAGGCCCGGGTGAGCGTTGCAAAGGAGCTTGGCACCCTGCCATGCGCGCGTGCTCTGACAGCTCCATCAACCTATGATGCGCCGGCCAGCGCCCGCCCAAATCAACCACATTCAGCTTGGGTTCATTAAACCTGCGCTATCGTGATCATGCTGGTTCAGTCTATCCTGGCTGAGCTGGCTTTGGATCAAGTACGGGTGGACCTTGTGGCGCTGCCAAATCGGACGACCAAGCTGACCTTCGCACTCGGGCGCAACATTAAGCGCCAGATGCTGACCGTCGGCTGCGCGGTTGCCGGTCTCACCCTCGCCTTTTCCAGTGCTGCCCAAGCCCAAGACCGGTGCGCGCGCATTCATTCTGAGCTCGCCAGCCTGCACAGCGCAGGTGCCGCCGGCGGCGGTCGCAGCGCTCAGCTGCAAGACGCCATCGCTCAGCAGATGAGCGAACTGTCACGGGCGCAGAACGCCTATGACCGCTTCCAGTGTGCCTTCGGCGTATCGCCGCAATGCGGCTCCATCGCCGGCGCGATTGACCAGATGCAAAGCAACATTTCTCAGATGCAGCGGCAGCTGGCCCGATCCGGTGGCGGCGCCAATCGGGGCCAGATGGCCCGCATCCAAGAGCTGGAGCGCGTGTTCGCCACGCAATGCGCTGGCCGTCAGCGCGCTCCGCAGCCGGTGCAGCAGGCCGTTGCGCCGGGCAATCTTTTGGAAGCTATTTTTGGTGTTCGTTCGCGCCCACAAGTGTCGCGTCGTGTTATCGACCCGTCCGGCATCGTTCTTCCCGACCAGCCACGCGGCTTCTATCGCCCTGGCGACGTGATCCGGGAGCCTGGGTTCGGCGCCTATGGCGACACCTATCGCACCATGTGCGTGCGAACATCAGACGGATTTTATTGGCCTATCAGCTTTTCAACGACCCGTGACCGGTTCGACGAGGACCAGGCGTCTTGTGCCGCTATGTGCCCCGGCCATGGGGTGGAGCTTTTCGCTTACCGCAATCCGGGCCAGCAGATCGACGCGATGATTTCAACGCGCACCACTGAGCCGTACACCGCGCAGAGCTACGCTTTTGCTTACCGTGAGAGCTTCGACCCCAACAATCGTTGTCAGCCCAACAGCGCGGCCCTAGCGGATCTTCGTCTGGCAGGTGATCCGACCCTCAATGTCGCGATGGGGCCGCGCGTGCCGCAACCAAGCCCGCGCCCTGATATGGAAAGCGATCCGGAAAGCCGTGCCATGGATGATGGCGGCCTTTCCTTTGCCGATCTGTCAGCCATGACGGTAAGCGAAGATCGCAACCTCACCGCCGTCCGCGTTGTCGGGCCAACCTACGGCTACTTTGCCGACTAGCGGGGTCTAAGCACCGGAAGCGGCGCGAAGACGAGCCTCCACCTTTTCTCGTCCAAGCAACATCAGAATCGGACCCATTTCCGGTCCGCGTTCCAGCCCGGTGAGCGCCTTGCGCAACGGCATGAACAGCGCCTTACCCTTGCGACCGGTCTCGGCTTTCAGCTTACCCGCCCAGTTCGACCAACTTTCCTCATTGAGTGGGTCTGCGGGCAAGTGGGCAAGCGCGGTCTGGACGTAGGCGGCGTCATCGTCTTCCAACGCAGCGTCGACGGAAGAACTCGTCAGCATCGCCCACCAGCGCTCGGCATCCTGCGGGCTCTCGCAGTTCTTGCGCACGGCCAACCAGAAGCTCTCCTGGACATCCGACGGGACACCAATGGCGGTCAGGGTTTCGGCGACGGCTGCCGTCTCCAATCCATGGGTGATTTGGGCGGAGAAGTCTGCGATCTGTTTCGGCTCGAACCGCGCCGGACCGGATGAAACACGAGCAAGGTCAAAGTCGTTAGCCAGATCCGCCATGCTTTCATGCAAGGTGACCGGCATTGCGGTACCAACCAGGGTCGCAACGCTGGCAACTGCCATGGGCTGTGTGCCGGCCTCGCGCATTGCATTGAGCGACAGCGAGCCCGTGCGCTTGGAAAGCGTCGATCCGTCCGAAGCCATCAACAGATTGTGGTGGCCCCACTCCGGGGCCTTGGCGCCCAGCGCTTCAAAAATCTCGATCTGTGTGCCGGTGTTCGACACATGGTCTTCACCGCGGATGACATGGGTGATGCCAAAGTCGATGTCATCGATGATCGAGGGCAGTGTGTAGAGATAGGTTCCGTCCTCACGGATCAGAACCGGGTCAGACTGTGACGTCGTGTCGATGGTCTGCTCGCCTTTGCAAAGGTCGGTCCAGCCGACACGTTTGCCGATTAGCTTGAAACGCCAATGCGGCTTGCGGCCTTCGGCTTCCAGCTCCTTGCGTTCCTCGTCGGTGAGGTTGAGACCCATGCGGTCATAGAACGGCGGCTTGCCGAGCGCCATCTGCCGCTTGCGCTTGTATTCCAGCTCGTCAGGCGTCTCGTAGCAGGCGTAGAGAAGTCCCTGACGCTTCAGATCATCGCGTACGGCATCGTAACGCGCCATGCGCTCCGACTGTTTTTCAAGCCGGTCAGCGGTGATGCCCAGCCAGCCCATATCGGCGATGATCGCATCGGCGAACTCCTTTGTGGAGCGGGCCGTGTCCGTGTCATCGAGGCGCAGCACGAACTGGCCGCCGGTTTTGAGCGCGAACAGCGCGTTGAACAAGGCCGTGCGGGCGTTGCCGACATGCAGGAAGCCCGTTGGGGACGGGGCGAAGCGTACGGTGGTCATTCTCAGGTCCTAGGCGTCCGGGTCGTTCTGGCCGGCCCGGTCGCGGAAACGGTTGGTGATCGGATAGCGGCGGTCACGGCCAAAGGCGCGGCTTGTCAGCTTCACGCCCGGCGCGGCCTGCCGGCGTTTGTACTCGGCGATGTAGAGCAGATGCTCGATCCGCGCCACTGTTGCCTTATCGTAGCCCTTGGCGACGATGTCGGAAACTGAGTCTTCCTCCTCCACCAGCCCGCGGAGGATACCGTCCAGAACGTCATAGGGCGGCAGGGAGTCTTGATCGGTCTGGTCGGGGCGAAGCTCTGCTGAGGGCGCTTTGGTGATGATACGTTCGGGGATGACCTCACCGGCAGGTCCTTTAAGACCGGTCGGATGGTTGGCGTTGCGCCAACTCGCCATGCGGTAGACGTCTGTCTTGTAGACGTCTTTGATCGGATTGAAGCCGCCATTCATATCGCCGTAGAGCGTGGCGTAGCCGACCGACATCTCCGACTTGTTGCCGGTTGTGACGACCATGGTGCCAAACTTGTTCGAGAGAGCCATCAAGATCGTGCCGCGCGTGCGGGACTGGAGGTTTTCTTCCGTCACGCCCGGGTCTGTGCCCTCAAACAGCGGTCCGATGGCCGATAGAAATCCCTCCACCGGCTTGTGGATTTCAACCACGTCGTAACGCACGCCGAGCGCCTTGGCGCAGGCTTCCGCATCCTCAAGCGAGTGTTGGGCGGTGTATTCGTACGGCATCATCACGCAATGAACGCGATCCGATCCAAGTGCATCGACAGCCATCGCAGCGCAAATCGCAGAGTCGATGCCGCCCGATAGACCAAGGACGACGCCTGGAAACCCGTTCTTGTTCACATAGTCGGACAGCCCCATGACGCAGGCACGCCAGTCGGCTTCTAGATCGCTCGGCAATTCGGCGATGTCACCGCGCTCAAAGGTCCAGCCTTCTGATCGACGGACCGCCTTCAGAAGATCAATGCCCGCCTCGAACTGAGGCATGTGCATGGCAAGCTTTCGGTCGCGATCAAGGGCAAACGACCCGCCATCGAAGACCAGTTCATCCTGCCCACCAAGCTGGTTGACGTAGACAAGCGGCAGATCGGTCTCGACCACGCGGGAGACCATGATCTGGATGCGCTGCTCATCCTTCTGATCGTGCCAGGGTGAGCCGTTTGGCACGATCAGGAACTCAGCGCCCGTCTCCATCAGGCATTCAGGCACTTCTTCCGACCACGCATCCTCGCAAACCGGGATGCCGATCCGCACACCGCGAAATTCAACCGGTCCGGGCATTGGGCCCGCATCGAAAACGCGTTTTTCGTCGAACACCGAGTAGTTTGGCAGGTCCACCTTGGGCCGAACCGCCGTCACCTTGCCGTCGTCCATAACAACCGCAGCGTTGTAACGCTTGCCGTCATCGGTCAGCCAGGGTGAGCCCATGATGACACCCGGGCCACCATCGGCGGTTTCCAGCGCAAGCTCCTCGCACGCCGCGCGACAAGCCCGCATGAAGGCGTCTTTGTCGATCAGATCTTCGGGCGGATAACCACAGATGAAGAGCTCGGAGAAGACGATGAGATCGGCGCCCTGGAGCTTGGCCTCCATGCGTGCATCGCGGGCCAGCAACAGGTTTGCCTGCAGGTCACCCATCACGGGATTGAGCTGCGCAACGGCGATGGAGAGGTGATCAGGCGCTTTGGTCATAAGGCGGGTCTAGCGCCGGCTGAAGCGCCTTGCAATCAGCTTTTTCTCATCCTGAGCAAATCTGTCTGGTTTTCTTGTTACGCGGCATGGAAGGCCCAGCTGTCCCAAGCGAAGAAGCCAAACTGTCGTGACGCGTGGAGATGATCGGCCCTCCACGTCCCGCCCGCCGCACCGAGGGCAAAGAACAGCGGCATCAAATGTTCATCGGTCGGATGATTGTCGGCGACAAAGGGCGCGCGTTCCGTCCAAGCCTTCAGCGCTTCGGCATCACCTTTGTCGATCTGTTCTGAAATCCACGCGATGAACGCATCGACTTTGCGGGCCATCTCGGGATCGGTCGGCAGGTCAGAGCGCATCGCGCTGAAAACAGCCCGCAGATTGTGGGTGATGTGGCCGCTGCCGATGATCAGCACCCCGTCATCGCGCAAACCGGCAAGTGCCTCACCAACGCGCCAGTGCCACGCAGCGTCTCGGTTGGGGTCGATCGAAACCTGCACGACAGGGATGTCCGCATCCGGCCATCCCAAGAAAAGTGGGTTCCAAGTGCCGTGGTCGTAGCCGCGCTTGGCAATGGCCTGCGGCGCAAGCCCAGCCTCTTCCAAGAGGGAAAGGGCCTTGTCTGCCAGTTCCGGATCACCTGGAGCCTGGTACTGGATCTCGCGCAGCTCCGGTGCGAAGCCGCCGAAATCGTAGAGCGTTTCTGGGGCTGGGTCGGTCACAACAGCAACACCGTCGGTCTCAAAATGCGCAGACATGATGAGGATCGCGCTTGGCGCGGGAACGTGGTCGGCGAGGCCCTTCAGAAAGTCGCGGGCTTCAGATGGATCGATGACGACATTGGGCCCGCCATGAGAGACGAACAGGCTGGGAATAGGTGTACTGGGCACAGTGATGCTCCTGACCGGCCGCCGCTGATCAATGCAGCCGTCTTCTGAGGATCATAATGGGTGTTCCAGGGTGAACAAAAAAGGCGAACACTGCACGACACAGTGTCCGCCTTTTTGAAACGATGGATCGTCGGTTTAGACTGCCTGCGGTAGCTCCACGGGCGTTTCCTTGCGGCCTTTCTTAAGCCGCTCAGCAACCAGGAAAGCCAGTTCAAGTGCCTGGTCGGCGTTGAGACGAGGATCGCAATGGGTGTGGTAGCGATCCTGAAGATCCTCAGCCGTAATGGCGCGAGCACCGCCCATGCACTCGGTCACATTCTTGCCGGTCATCTCAACATGAATGCCACCCGGATAGGTGCCTTCGGCATGGTGTACGTCGAAGAAGGCCTCGACCTCGCCAAGAATCCGCTCAAACGGCCGGGTCTTGTAGTTGTTGGCGGTGATCGTGTTGCCGTGCATAGGGTCACAGGACCAGACAACCGACTTCCCTTCCCGCTCGACGGCACGAACGAGCCGGGGCAGATGCTCTTCCACCTTGTCATGACCGAAACGGGCGATCAGCGTCAGACGGCCGGGATCATTTTCAGGGTTTAGCCGGTCGATGAGGCGCAGCATGTCGTCAGTTTCGAGCGACGGGCCGCACTTCATACCGATCGGGTTGCGGATACCGCGCGCGAACTCAACATGAGCATGATCAAGCTGACGGGTGCGATCGCCAATCCAGATCATATGACCGGAGGTCGTATACCAAGCATCGGGATCAACCGAGGTTGAATCCTTGCGGGTCATCGCCTCTTCATAGCCAAGCAGCAGCGCCTCATGGCTGGTGTAGAAGTCGGTTTCCCGCAAGCGGGCGTACTGATCGGAGGTGATGCCGATAGCCCGCATGAATTCCATGGTTTCGGAGATGCGGTCGGCGACCTCCTGATAGCGCTCGCCCTGCGGACTGTCGGAAATGAAGCCGAGCATCCATTCATGGACATTTTCGAGATTGGCGAATCCGCCCTGCGCGAAAGCGCGGATCAGGTTCAATGTCGCGGCCGACTGGCGATACGCCATGATCTGGCGTTCTGGATCGGGAATGCGGGCTTCGGGCGTGAAGTCGATGCCGTTGATGACGTCGCCACGGTAGGATGGCAGTTCCTCACCCTCGCGCTTTTCAATATCCGAAGAGCGCGGCTTGGCGAACTGACCTGCAATGCGGCCAACCTTCACAACCGGGCGCGCGGTGCCATAGGTCAGAACAACCGACATTTGCAAAAAGACGCGGAAGAAGTCGCGGATATTGTCTGCGCCATGCTCGGCAAAGCTCTCGGCGCAATCGCCACCTTGAAGCAGGAACGCCTCGCCTTTGGCCACGCGCGCCAGTTCGGCGCGCAGCGAGCGGGCCTCACCTGCAAAAACCAAGGGTGGATAGCTTGCAAGCCGGGCTTCCACTGTCTCAACCGCCCGCTGGTCGGGATAGGTGGGAACCTGAAGAATTGGCTTGGCGCGCCATGAGCGCGGATTCCACTCGGTCTGGTTCATGCTGGACATTACTCTTTCTCCCACTGGCCGCAGGCAGACCTGCCAAATGGCGTTGATCTCCCAACGGACTGGCGGTTCCTAAGGTATCAGCGAGCGTATTTCAATGCATCGGAGGCCACACTTGCGAGCTGAATGGCTGTCAAACTCCATGCTTGCCGGCACCTGCGGCCTGATTGGCCTTGATGCGACGCAAGGCACGGCAAACCTGATCGTCTATCATCAAGGCTTGATCGGGAGAATGCCATGGCTGCCAGAACCGACCATTCGCATACGCCGAGGGGGATCGCCGCGCGCCTGCGTGACGGGCAGAAGGCGAGCTATCTTCAGGACTGGGTCTATGGCGGGATCGATGGCGCTGTAACGACCTTTGCGATTGTCGCCGGCAGCCTCGGCGCGTCGCTATCGGCCAAGATCATTCTCATCCTGGGCTTTGCCAATCTGCTCGCCGATGGGCTTTCCATGGCCGCTGGCAACTATCTGGGCACCAAGGCCGACAACGATGACACAGAACGCCTGCGCGCTGTGGAGAGTGACCATATCGACCGCTTCCCCGAAGGCGAGCGCGAGGAAATCCGTCAGATCTTTGCAGCCAAAGGTTTCGCTGGCCAGGTGCTCGATGATGCTGTTGATGTCATCACGACGAACCGCAAGGTGTGGATCGAAACCATGCTGACCGAAGAGTATGGCGTTGCTGGTGCCCGCCGGGTTCCGCCACGCGCAGCTCTGGCAACGTTTGGCGGCTTTGTCGTATGCGGTCTGGTGCCCCTCATGCCTTTTGTACTCGGCCTCCCCAACGCCAGTTGGCTGGCTCTGGGCGGGACGGCAATCACGTTTGCAGGCATCGGGTTCGGCAAAAGCCTTTGGTCAGTGCGGCCATGGTGGAAGTCCAGCCTTGAAACGCTCGCCATTGGTCTGGGGGCAGCTATGGTTGCCTATGCGATCGGGCACCTTTTAAATAGGCTTTTCGCCTGAGGTTGCCTGCCTATGTTGCGTACTCCCTCCTTCACGCTTGGCATGGAAGAAGAGTATCTGCTCATCGATCGCGAAACACGCGATCTGGCCGCTGATCCGCCTGAGGAGGCGTTTGAAGCCTGCCGGGCGGTTTTAGGCGACCAGGTCACACACGAGTTTCTGCGCTGTCAGATCGAAGTCGGCACGCCGATCTGCCAAAGTGTGGGCGAGGCCCGTGACCAGCTGGCCCATATGCGTCGTTGCCTGAAGTCGGCCAGCGCGCCCTATGGCCTGGCACTGATGGCAGCATCCACGCACCCGTTTGCCGAGTGGGATCGCCTGATCCACACCAACAAGGAGCGCTACAATGCGCTCGCCGACGATCTGAAGATGGTTGTGGCGCGGCTCGTCATTTGCGGGATGCATGTGCATGTCGGCATTGAGGATGATGATCTGCGCATCGATCTGATGCAGCAACTGACCTACTTCGTGCCGCACCTTTTGGCGCTTACAACGTCATCGCCCTTCTGGCGCGGGAACGTGACGGGCCTGAAATCCTACCGGTTGTCGGTTTTCGATGAGCTTCCTCGGACGGGTCTTCCCGAGCAGTTTTCAAGCTATTCGGAGTATCGCCGGACCATTTCCACACTGGTCAAAGCTGGGCTGTTGGAAGATGCGACCAAGGTTTGGTGGGATCTGCGGCCGTCGGACAAGTTCCCCACACTTGAACTGCGCATCTGCGATGTGTGCACCAACCTGGAAGATGCAGCGACGGTGGCTGCGATGTTCCAGTCGCTTGCGCGCATGCTTTGGCGATTGCGCCGGGACAACCAGAAATGGCGCAGCTACTCACGGTTCCTGATTGAGGAGAACCGATGGCTGGCACAGCGGCATGGGCTCACCGGATCGCTGGTTGATTTCGGTCGCGGCGAGAAGGTTCTGGTCGACGACCTGATCGAGGAGTTGATTGATCTCCTGTGTGAGGATGCTGAAGCGCTCGGCTGCCTTGCGGAGCTTGAGCATGCCCGCACCATCAAAGCGCGTGGCACGTCGGCAGATCGGCAGCTGTCGCTTTATCGCGACAAGCTGGAAAGCGGCCGGTCCGCCAAAAACGCGCTTCGCGATGTGGTCGATTTTCTGGTCGATGAAACCGTGGCGCTCGAAGAGACACCCGCCGCCGATACTACTTAATTGGGCATCTAGCTGGACGTGATCCGCTCGCCCGTCACGCGCTCGATCTCACGCAGGAGTTCATTGGTGATCTGACCGTTTGGCTCTAGCGCGCGGCGCAGTTGGAAGCGTCGGATTGCCTCTTCGGTGCTCGGCCCGATGACTCCGTCAATCGACCCGGGCTGATAGCCAAGTTGCGATAGGATCGTCTGAACGGCCTGGACCATGGGCTGTGCGGAGCGTGTTGCAACCGGCTGACCCGGAAATGGTTGCCCGGGCAGTGGTTGAGGCGTTGCCTGAACCGCTGGATTGCCAACCACCGGCGCAAGCAGCGCACCGATTGGATCATCAACAGCAATGGTTGAAACGGGCACCGGACGCGGCTGCACAACGCGTGGCGGCAGGTTTGCCGTGGTTGCCGTCGGTACCGGCAGGCTTGGCCGCACCGCGAGCGCCTGTGGGCGCGGCACGGGAGCTGGCGCAATGTAAGGCGTGCGAACATCAACACCAATGGAGGCGGTCGTCTCTGCTCCCGCCGATCGCCGTGGCGGAAGGCTGGGCGCTGGTGTGGCCGCAATGCGGTCCTGCAGGTCAGCAATGCTCGTGTCGCGCCCTGTCGTTGGAACCGGCTGGGCCGGTGCTTCAGCCCGTGTTGACAATATCGGTGCAGGATGCGCCCCAGGCTGCCGGTAAGCGGCATTGACGGCAACAATCCCGAAGGCGGCAACTGCGACCACCGTCATCGCCAAGTGGCCTGGCGCTGCCAGAACACGGTCCATGAGGCCCCAGGATCGCCCATCCCAGTCTTCTTCATCCATCGCATGGTCGTCGGCAGGATGACGCCCGGGCTTGCGACGATAGACGTTTGGCTCAGCGTAATCGCCATCGTCATCTAGAAACGGTTCGTGTCTAGCCATGTGCCCGTTTCCTTTCCTGAAGCTGGTTATCAGCCTCGCCTGCGTTTTCATCATTGATGACATCATCGACAGAACGCCCCAAAGCGCGTTCCTTTTCCAGTTTGGCGAACACCACC
Source organism: Pseudomonadota bacterium (assembly GCA_038749715.1). GTDB lineage: Bacteria > Pseudomonadota > Alphaproteobacteria > Rhizobiales > MH13 > MH13. The sequence goes on along the minus strand of JBCDHR010000003.1, from coordinate 210,298 downwards.
GTGTTTGCCTTTTCGGCTGGCGCGCCGTCGGCGGCGTCCACGCTTGGAGCTTTGGGCCCGGACAGTGGGAGATAGACGGCAACGGTGGTCCCCTCCCCTTGGACACTGGAAATGGTCAGGCGACCGTCATGGAGTTCGCACAGACCTTTAACGACAGACAGCCCAAGGCCGGTGCCTTGATGATTGCGGTCATAGGCGGAGTTGGCCTGGAAGAAGGGTTCGCCCAGCCGCTTCACGTCCTGCGGCGCAATGCCGATGCCGTCATCGATAACCGATATGATCATCTGGTCGCGATCCTGACGCACGCGCAGCGTGATCGTACCTAAAGCCTCAGTGAACTTGCAGGCGTTGGACAACAGATTTATGAGAATCTGACGTACAGCCCGCTGATCGCCAACCAGCTCTGGCAGACGCTCGGGAACATCGAGCTTCAGCGTCAGTTCTGCCTTGTCGATCTGGCCCTGCAATAGTTTTGCGCAGCGGTCGACAACCGTCCGCAACGTGAAGGGCTCCGCAACGATCTGGAAATGGCCGGCATCAAGCTTGGACATATCCAACAGGTCGTTGACGAGTTGGAGAAGATGTCCGCCTGACTCGCGAATAAGACCGACATATTCGCGCTGCTGCTCGTTGGCGAGAGCACCGAAAACCTCTTCTTCCAGAATGTCTGCAAAGCCAATGATGGCGTTGAGCGGTGTGCGCAGTTCGTGGCTCATGCTCGCAAGGAACCGCCCTTTGGCCGCATCGGATGCTTCGGCCTTTTCGCGAGCGAGCGTGAGCTCGGCCTCGTGATCCTTGGTGCGATGGATATCGCGAACCAGGGCGTAGATTTCGGTCGCACCCTCGGCGTTTGTTACGGCCGAAAGGTCGATCTCGGTCCAAAGGAACTGTTGCGGGCCGTCACAGGGGCCGACCCTCATCCGCGCTTCAACCGTGTCGCGCGTGCCCATTGCCTCAACATCGTCAAGCCTTGAAAGCACAAGCGGGCGGTCGGCGACGTGCAAGCGGTTTAAAAAGCCATCACCCGACAGATCGGTTGATGGGCAGCCGAGGATCGCTTCGACCGCTCCGAACACTTGCCGAACGCCGCCGTCGCGCCCGACGATCATGAACATGTCATGCGTGATGTCGTGGAACTGATCGATCGCGCGATGGGTCGCGCGGGCCTGCACATCGCGCAGTGTACTGGCACGTACGGCTCGCAGTGCCAGCAAAACGCCATAAAGGCAGCCACCAGCGAGGAGCATAAACATGGTGCCCTCGGAAACAGGAACAAATGTTTCCACGGCGAAACTGCCCACAGCACCGAAAAGGAGGCAAGCAAGCGTTAGCAGGTATGTGCGACGTGCTGTGACGGTATCATGCGTCAGCGATGCCTCAATGGGCGCAATCACAAACAATAAGATGAAGGGCGAAAGCATTCCGCCCGTCTGAGCGGTCATCCACGCCAGATGCACCGTCAAAGCGGCTGTCGCGACCAAGGCTGCGTTGGCAAACTGACCCCGAAGGACCAGCCAATAGCAGGTAAGCCCAAACAAGAGGACGCATGACAGCGCGGCATAGCCTGCAGCCAGCCCGGTGGAAACCATGGCCGCCAACAAGGCAAGCGACGTTAATCCGCTAACAGCGAAAAGTGGGCCGAAGCGTCCCAACGAACCAACGTCAGCGGGCGCTGCCGTCCCTTCCCGTGGTGCGCTGCCCCCGCGCTGGCCACGTCGTGCATCGCCGTCGGTCTGTACCATCAAACTCATCAAACCGCGCTTGTGACTAGGTGGTGCGTACAACCGCACCAAAGAAAGAAAACGGGCGATTTCCACCGCCGGACCTGACGCTGTCAGCCAGCCTTGAAGGAACAGTAAAGGGCGGTCAGTGAGGGCCGATTAGGGTGCGGTTGGACATGAAATTCTGAACGGGATGGTAAACCAACCCTTTCGGTATCATGCCGCATTTGCCTCAATCTGTCGGATCGATCGGCACCTGGTTTTCACGCCCGCTTGCTAGTGTCCGGCTTGGGTGACGGGTTTCAAATGGGACGGACATATCATCATGTTTTTGGTTCGAGCGGCCTTCTGGCTGACATTGATCCTTTTGATCTTGCCGGTAGATCGCGAAGCTGCCGGCATCAGTGAAGGGCCAGGAGCCCTTGAAACACTGGGTGCAGTCCAGCGTGTGGTTTACGATGTGCGCGGTTTTTGTGGCCGCAATCCTGATACTTGCGCGACGGGTGCCGCCACGGTCGATGTGCTACGACAGAAAGCGGTGTACTCTGCCGGGGTCGTTCAGGGATGGCTTTCAGAGCGGGATGCTAGCCAGGTCTTGCCGGCTGCCCTGCCGGCTGAACGTTCGATCGAGACCGAAGGATCTTTGATCCCGGTCCAAACGCAAGTCCCTATGCAAACCCAGGCTGCCGCGCGGTCCTACGTTTTGGACGCCAGGCTGCCTTCCAGCCCCTACCCTCCGCTCTAGGTCTTTTGGCAACCTGATAGTCTTCTTTGCTCTCGGCTTGCCGGACATACGACTGAGCGTTATGTGCTTTTGCAAAGCAGGGTCCGCAAAGCCGGGTCCCTTCAGTTCAAACCCTTGTCCGGTGAACCGACATGGCGGATTTCGCAGACATTCGCGACAATTTCGAGTTTCTCGGCGATTGGGAAGATCGCTACCGCTATGTCATCGAACTTGGACGGTCGCTGGAACCGCTGAACGATGCGGAACGAAACGACGCTAACAAAGTCCATGGTTGCGCCAGCCAGGTGTGGCTCGTGCGTGATGGCGGCGGTGACGGTTCAGAAGCACCCTTGCATTTTCGCGGTGATAGTGACGCCCACATTGTGCGCGGCCTGATCGCAATCCTGCTTGCGCTCTATAACGGCCGGTCCGCGCCTGATGCATTGGAAATCGATGCGCCGGCGATGCTGGCTGGGCTTGGCCTGGATGCACATTTGTCACCGCAGCGATCCAATGGGCTGAAAGCGATGACGGCCCGTATCGCCGACGAAGCTCAGCGCGCGGTTGGCCACGCTTCCTAGTCGCGGTGCATGTTCAGCAGTCAGTCCTAGTTTGAGGTTTGATCGGTCAAGCCATAATGGCGTGCTAGCGCCTTAAGACCGAGCGCGATTACCAGTTTTGCCGAACGTGCAGGCCATTGCCGCTCCCGTTCGATGCTTGCCAGATTCTTGTCCATTAGACAGACATCAATGAGGAGACCTGAGAAATCCGGACCAATGGATTTGCACGTGTGGTTCACCCGGTCACGTGCATCCAGCATCGCATCGGGTTCATGCGAACCGTCGCTGCCTTGGCGCCTGGAAGCATGGTGTACCAATGCGGCGAGCGACCAGCTTTGCGTGATGCGCGGCCCAAGCCCTGCCCGGTCTAGATCGAGCCGAAAGCGTCGAGCAGCCAAAAGCGTCGAGGACGACAAAAGCGGCGCTTCGCCCTTTCGTGGACGTGCCATGCGATCAAGCGCGATCGGCAGGCCATCAAAGATATCCGCCGGCGTTTGCATGCTCGGCTGATTGTCAGATTCTGGCAGGGCCTTTGTTGGCGTGCCCGTCATGACAGGTCTGACGCCGCTGGAAAGCAGAGCGCGTCCCTTGGCTGTAAGCATCGGATTATCTGGACCACCAGCGATCAAAGCCTGTTTCCGCAGGTCGCGCAGTCCCTTTTCTGAGAGTTGTTTACCTTTCAAGAACGCCCGCAACTGTCGGCGCGTCTGATGTGGGTCAAGTGTTCCGGGTTCCAGATGATTGGGTGTGGGAACTGCGCTTTTGTCCGCCGACAAAGGTCAGACTCCGCCACACAAGAGAACGATACCAGCGACGGATCGTTCAAGGCAGGAGATCAGCATGTCGAAACCTTCGTCGTCCCGTCGGTCTTCCACCAACCGACAGGCATGGCTGACAGTGGTGCGATCGCGCTCGAACAGTTCGCCGACGCATGTCAACGAGAAACCCAGCGTTGTGTGACACAGATACATGGCCGCCTGGCGTGCCAGCGCCACTTGAGCCGGACCACGCGTCGCCGCGCGCAAAGCTTCATGGCGAACACCAAATACTTTGGCGACACACGCTTCCACTTGCCGGCCTTGCGCCTGGGTGTGTCCAAGTGTCTGCAAAGACCTGTTCGCCACCAACGTTTCCGCGATAGCGTGAATATCCAACTCTGTCAGCGTGACCGCCGACGGGTTTGGTTGCAAAGTGGATTGCACGATCCCGCTCCCTGTCATGACGTGTATAGGAAAATTTTCCTATTGATAGTCACCGACTCGGAAGGCGGGGATAAGTGTTTGTGTCATCAAAAATGAAAAAAGCGCCGACGGACTGTTTCCGTCAGCGCTTTTTTGATGGGAGACATCCGGACTAAAGGCGCGTTTAGCGCCGCCAGTTCAAAGGTATTACCCCCTTTAGCCTCTGGTAGGCGCTTAGCTCGCCTTAGCGCGGCGCTGACCCAAACCCATCTCCTTGGCAAGGCGTGAGCGAGCGGCGGCATAATTGGGAGCGACCATCGGATAGTCTGCTGGCAGACCCCACTTTTCACGATACTGTTCAGGTGTCAGATCGTAATGGGTCTTCAAATGCCGCTTGAGAGACTTGAACCGTTTGCCGTCTTCCAGGCAGATCAGATAGTCAGGCGTGATGGACTTTTTCGGCGGAACTGCCGGCTTTAGCTCGACTTTGGGCGCTTCAGTTGCACCATCGACCAGTGTTCCCAATGCACCATGGACATCATTGATCAGCTTGGAGAGCTCATTGGCTGGAACAACATTGTGGCTGACATAGGCCGCAACGATGTCGGCTGTCAGATCTACCAAAGCAGACTGGTCACCGTCGGCAGAGACGTTTTCTTCGCTCATGAATTCTTTTTCCTTATGTAACCCTTTTACCCTTGAACATCCGCCTGGGATTGGTCGGAGCAGGGCTTGGACTTCGGAGCGTAAGATGTCGTTATGCACGAATCACGCTAGATGCCGCGGGCAGTTTTATAGCCTGCCGACGCAATAATGAAAAGATAGTATTTCTTTGCTTATATACAATCAGGTGTGAATAAAGCCCACGATGAATTCGTAGCGTCAATCATGACTACGACATCGGAGACTTTGCCCATCTTCGGAATATTTTCCTTTTAATTGGTCAATCTGGGTTCCTTCCCAGGCCTTGTGACCAACGAAATAGGCTGAACGCGCCAGCAAATGGGCGGCTATGGGCGCTGTCAGCAGGAGGAATATAAACGCCGCTACAGCGCGTGTGACGACGCCCAACTCCCCAGCATAGAGGGCCAGAGCCAAAAGCAAGAGCCCAGAACCCAGTGTTCCGGCTTTGGATGCTGCGTGGCTGCGGCTGTAAAGATCAGGGAAGCGCAGAATGCCCAGAGCGGCGACGAGCGTGAATGCGGCACCAAAGATAATAGTAAGCCCGGTTATTATTTCGATCAGACCTGTCATCATACAGCCTCCGTCTTACTATCGGCTACTGTCGATCTAGCTGATGACTTAGAAAGACTTGGTTCATCTATTGGCCCGGGACCGGCCTCTTCTTCCGGCTTATCACGCTTCAAAATAAACCTGGCGAAGGCCACGGTCGCCAAGAACCCAACCAGGCCGAGCGCAATGGCGATGTCGAGATAGAGAAAATAGGTTGTCTTGACCGCAACAACAGCGATGAACCCAATGCCCGTCGCGACGAGCATATCAAGGCCAAGAACCCGGTCGGGCAGGGTAGGACCGACAATGATACGGATACTGATCACCACAAAGGCGATCACCAGGATGCCAAGGGCGATCAGCGTGCAGGCATATAGAAAGTCTGCTGTGGTCATCGGAAGGCCTCGAGAATTTTGCGCTCGAACCCGGTGGCGATGTCCTCGCGCAAGGCGTCGGGGTCGGGCGCATGGATCGCGTGAATGTAAAGCGTGCGACGGTTGTCGGAGACATCGACGGACAATGTGCCAGGCGTCAGCGTGATCAGGTTGGCCAGCAGGCTGATCTCAAAGTCTCGATCTACGGTGAGCGGATACGCGATAAACGCAGGCTGAAGCTTTGACAGATCTGGCGTGAGCACCAAGCCAAAAACGCGGACCGCAGACTTGACCAATTCGACGATAAACAGGCCTGCCAGCGCCGCGATGCGTCTGACGCGGCGCACATAGCCGATGGTGCCGATCTGCTCTCGGATCATCGACAGGGCAAGAAGGGCGACAACGAAGCCGAACAGTCCATTGAGAATGGTAAAGCTGCCCGTCACAAAGACCCATGCGATGGCGAGCAGAATGTTGACAAGGAACATGCCTGTCATTGCAGAGCTCCTTTAGAACAGACGCCAGCTGTCATGGCGCCACCGGCGAAATAGCCGTGATGTAAGCGGTCGGATCAAACAGACCAGCAGCGGCGATGCCAGCCATGTAAACGGCCGGGTCAGCAATGATGCCGATGCCGACGATGACAACGACCAAAACTGCAATCGGCGTCAAAAAGGCGCGCTGGTCCGCCAGCGATAGCGGCTGGATAGCCACCTCCGACCCATCCTGCTGACCGTTGCGCCAGAAGGCGAACAGCCAGACCCGACCGATGGCGATCATGGCAATGAAACTGGACAACAAATAGGCGGCGGTCAGCCATGCCTCGCCCGCTGTCATGGCAGCGCGGACCAGCAAAACTTTGGGCCAGAAGCCCGAGAATGGCGGAAGGCCCGAGATTGCGAAAACGAGAATAAGAAACATGGCCGCGAAAAACGGGCTTGCCCGATAGAGACCGCCCACCGACCGCAGATCGAAAGATCCCGTCATGCGGCCAATGACGCCAGCAGCCAGGTAAAGGGCCGCCATCACTAGGATCGAGTGCACGGCATAAAGCACTGCCCCGTGGACGCCATCGGGAGATGCGACGGCGATGCCGACGAACATGGCGCCGATGCCTGACAGCACAAGGAAGCCAAGCATCTTGCGAATGTCGGAGCTGGCCAACGCACCGGCAGCGCCGAGAAGCGATGTCAGAATAGCCACCCAGAGGAGTACATCTTGGAAGGTTCCAAAGGCAGCCGGGAACAGCATCCCTCCCAACCGCAACAAGGCGTATATGCCGACTTTGGTGAGAAGAGCAGCGAAGATCGCCGAGGTAACAATGTTGGGCGTGTGATAACTCGCCGGCAACCAGAAGTTCAGCGGGAACGCGGCCGCCTTCATGGCGAAGGCGAACACGAAGATCATCATCAGCGTGCCGGTCGGAGCATCTGGGCTTTCGGCGATCCGCAAGGTGAGATCAGCCATGTTGAGCGTGCCGAACAGGCCGTAGGTGTAGCCAACACCGATCAGGAACAGCGTTGTCGCGATCAGATTGAGAAACGCGTACTTCACTGCCCCATCGAGTTGTTCATGGCTGTTGCCAAGAACGATCAGGCCGAAGGATGAGATCAGCAGTACTTCAAACCAGACATAAAGGTTGAAGATATCAGCGGTCAGGAAAGCACCCGACACGCCGGCTGTCAGAAGCAAAAGGAATGGATAGAAGCCATAGCGGCGACCATCGCCGTTTATGCTGCGGGCCGAATAGATCACGCAGACGAGCGCGACTAGGGACGAGGTGAGCGCCATAAAGACGCCCAGCGCATCGCCGTTAAAAGAGATGCCAAAGGGCGGGAGCCAGCGGCCCATCGCCATGAAGACAGGGCCAGACTCGGCCACTCGTAGGGCAAGAACTATGTTACCAAGAAAAACCGCGGCAAGCGTGATTCCGGCGACCATCGGTTGGATGTGCGGCTGCCGTCGCAGCATCAGCAAAAAAGCGCCCATGATGAGCGGCGCGATAACGGGCAACGCCACAAGATAGTCGGCCGCCGGAACGGTGGCGTCGACATATGCGACACTGAGATCGACGTCTACGTCGGAGGGTCCAGCCATTTTTGTTGTTCCTTGACCTCAGTAACCCTGCGGCGGACGCGGCGTTTCGATCGGCTCGGCGATGCGCATATGGTCGGTATCGTCCGTGCCAAGCACCTGGTAGGCGCGCATGGCCAAGACGAGCAGAAAAGCGAAGATGGAAAACGCGATCACGATAGCGGTCAGCACCAGCGCCTGGGGCAGCGGGTTGGCAGTAACCGCTTCAGGTGCGTAAAGCCCATAGGGCACAACCGGCGGCACCTCGTGCACCAATCGCCCGGCGGTGAAGATAAGAAGATTCACAGCATTGCTGAGCAGCGCGGCACCCAGCAACAGCCGGATAATGTGCCGGGATAGCATCAGGTAAATGGATGCTGCGAAGTAGATACCGATGAGAACGGCGAGAACTGTTTCCATCGATCAGCCGTCCGTACGCTCTTCGAGGGTGAGCGCGATGCCGCCAATCGTTCCAAGCACCACCATATAGACCCCGATGTCGAAGAACAGGATGGTGGAAATGTACATGTCGACACCCAAAATCGTCGGGAAGGTCCACAGTCCGGTTAAATAGGGAACGTTGGCAAAAATCGACGGCAGGCCTGAGATGCCAGAGATGAAGAGGCCAGCACCGGCTATGTGGATGGGGTGAGCCCAGATGGCGCGCCGTACGGCTGGAACGCCGTTCGAGATTCCGTAGATCGCAAGAGCTGACGCGGCGATGAGACCCCCAATGAAGCCACCGCCAGGCTCGTTATGGCCGCGGAGCAGGACAAAGACGGAAAACACCATCATCAACGTCGTGATGTAGGGTGCCAGTGCCCTGAAAATCACGGTGTTCATTCAGCAGCCTCCTTAACAGGCGCTACCTCAGCTTGGGCAGGTGAGGAGGTGGGCGGTGCGGAACGCTTGGGCTTCAGGCGAACCAACGCCAGAATGGCAAGGCCAGCAATGACAACCACGCCGATTTCACCCAGCGTGTCGAGGCCGCGATAGTCGACGATGATGACATTGACGATGTTGCGGCCATGGGCGATCGGCACAGCATGTTCGGTGAAAAACTCCGACAAGCGGCTATCGAACGGCCGGCCGAGCACCGTCAACATAAGACCGGTGAAGCCGATGCCACATGCGATGGCGATGACGCCGTCGGTCATGGACTGCCAGAAGGATCGGTGGTCGCGTTTGTAAAGCGCCAAACGGGTCAGCACCAAGGCAAGGATGACCACCGAAAGGGTCTCAACCATGAACTGGGTGAAGGAAAGATCCGGCGCGCCGAACAGCATGAAGATGAGCGCGACCGCAAACCCCTGAATGCCGAGCGATACAATGGCTGTCAGGCGGTTCTTGGCGAGGAGCACAGCCATGATTCCGACAATGGCCAAACAAACCACAGCCAGCTCATAGAAGGTCGCATCGCTGATCGAGGGAATATCCGACAGGTCGGGCCATTCACCGAACACCGTCAACGGCACCCAAAGGGCCACCGCCACCAAGGCAAATGTGATGGTGATGTAGCCTTCCATACGGCCAAACTGGATCCGCCGGGTGATCGCATCACTACCAGCGACGAGAGCGCTGATGAATTGGTCGAAGCCCCGGTCTGGACCCCAACCGATGAAATCAAGCAAGCCGGCTATTGCCGCGCGAACACGGTCCAGCATGAGGTAAATTGATGTGCCGAGTGCAATCGTCACCAGTGACAAGAGAACGGCAATGTTGAAGCCTTCCCAAAGGTGAATGCTGACCGACGTGTCCTCACCGATGATTGCCGATAGAAGCGGCGCGATAACCACATCGCCGGTTGGACCGGCGAGAAGACCGCCGATGAGGCTGAGCGCGGCAAGTGTCACTGGCCCGGCCCATAGCATCAGCGGGCCTTCATGGGCGCTTTTGGGCGTCTCTTTCTTCTCGCCGAAGAAGGGACGTAGGGCGACCGCGAAGCCGGCTGCAAACATCATCGCATTTCCAAGTACCAGCGATGTTGTGAGCAGAATGGACTGTAGGTCGGGGTAGGCTGTCCCTTTGTACATGTACTCTTTGGCGAGGAAGCCGATAAAAGGCGGCAATCCACCCATGGAGAGCGCGGCAAGCAGCGCCGCACCAGCGGTTATCGGCATGGCTTTGCGGAGCCCGCCCAACAGCGTTAGATCGCGGGTGCCAGCCTCATGGTCGATTGTGCCGGCTACCATGAAGAGCGCAGCTTTAAAGAGCGCGTGGGCCACCAAATAGAGCGACGCGCCCTTGATAATGTCCTCGTTGCTGGTGCCTGTCAGTGCCACCAGAAGGCCGAGCGAAGCGACCGTCGTGTAGGCAAGCATCAGCTTTAGGTCGGTCTGGCGCAGCGCCAAAATCGCACCGGCGAGCAACGTCACGCAGCCGAAGACGGGCAGGATCGTCGACCAGAGAACCGTGTCACCCAAGGTCGGGTTGAGGCGCATGACCAGATAGACGCCTGCCTTCACCATGGTCGCCGAGTGCAGGTAGGCCGAGACGGGCGTCGGCGCTTCCATCGCGTTGGGTAACCAGAAATGGAAGGGGAACTGAGCTGACTTTGTGAACGCCCCGCCCAAGACCAGAAGCAGGATCGGCACGTAGAGCGCGCTTGCTTTGATCGCCGGTGCAACCGCCTGCATTTCAGACAAGGAAAGCGTGCCGGTTGTGATCGCCATCAGGATGAGGCCAGCCAAAAGCAGCAGACCACCACCGCCGGTAACGATCAGCGCTTGAATGGCAGCACGGCGCGAACGCTCGGCAGAATGGTTGAAGCCGATCAGCAGGAATGAGGTGATCGACGTCAGTTCCCAATAGACGAAAAGGGTGATGATGTCGTCGGCCAGAACCAAACCGAGCATCGCGCCCATGAACATCAGGATGAAGGAGAAGAACCGGCCAAGATGCTCATGGCCTTTTAGGTAGCCACCAGCGTAGAGGACGATGAAAAAGCCAATGCCGGAAATCAGCAGCGCAAAGGTGTGCGACAGGCCATCGACCAGAAAGTCAGCCCCAACGCCAAGCGTCGGCACCCATGGCAAGGTGAAGAGGAAGCGTCCCCCGTCGGTTACAGCCGGCAGCACGCCTTCGATCGCGTCGACCGGCGCCATGTAGCCCAGAAAGTGGAAGACGATGAAGGCTGGCGCGAGGGCAAGAACCCAAGCAGCGCGATGACCCAGGAAACGGTGCAGGAGAGGCGCAAGCGCAGCCGCAATGAAGGGTGCCAGCAAAGCCAGGTAAAAGGCGGTGGGGTTTTCAGGACCGAACACTATGGGGAGCAGCTTTTTCCAAGATTGGTTGCAGAAAGGCGCTCTTCCGGCCGAATCGAGCGGAAGTGATGTGGAGACTAGGAAGACTACCTATAGAGCCCGCAGCCCGGGTCAATGATTTTCGGGCCGGTTTAAACGACAAACCGCCGCACCTTCGCCTAAAAAGCAAAAAAGGGGGTCTCGCGCCGCTCATGGAATGCTGGAAACGTCACGTGTGCGTGATTTTTCCTTGCGCGCTACCGGCACACACTTATGTCACTCGTTGCCAGTTGAGATTGCCAACGGCGATCATCACTGCATTGTTTTTGCGTGCCAAATACCGATGCCATGGAGACCTGAATGAGCAAGCCCTATACGCCACTTCCCGAAACTGTTGATCCGAAAGCCATCTCGGACAAGGAGTGGCGCGAACGGCTGACACCAGAAGCGTTCAAGGTCGCTCGTAAGCATGGTACCGAGCGCGCGTTCAGCCATCCCTACAATGCGGAGAAACGCCAAGGCATCTACAGCTGCGTGTGCTGCGGGCAAGAACTCTTCTCGTCGGAGACAAAGTTCGATTCCGGGACGGGCTGGCCAAGCTTCTTTGCACCCGTCGATGAGCAAGCCGTCGATGATCATGAAGATCGATCGTTTTTTATGCGCCGGACGGAAAACCGCTGCTCACGCTGCGATGCGCATCTGGGCCATGTGTTCCCAGATGGTCCACAGCCAACCGGTCTTCGCTACTGCATGAACGGTGTGGCCTTGCATTTTGAGCCAGAGAATGGGTAACGGCGGCACCTCGCCAATCATAGAGTTCGCCAATGCCGTTCCCTGCACCCAAGAGCCAACCGCCGATTGCGGAAAAACGCCCAACGTCGCGCACGCTCCATGGGGTCGAGCTTCTTGATCCCTTTGCGTGGTTGCGTGCCGACAACTGGCAGGAGGTCATGCGCGATCCGGGCGTTCTGGCCGACGACATTCGCGCCCATCTGGAGGCTGAAAACGCCTACGCCTCAACCGCGCTAGAACCATTGGCCGATCTGAAGGCTGCCCTGCTGGCGGAGATGCGTGGACGTGTGAAGGAGGATGACAGTTCCGTCCCCGCTCCAGACGGACCTTACGCCTACAGCATTCGGTATCGCGATGGCGGTCAGCACCCGATCTATGTGCGTACTCCTAGGGACGGTGGCGCAGAGCAGGTCATGCTCGACGGCGATATGCTGGCCGAGGGCAAGGCCTACTTCAAGTTTGGCGGCGCCTCTCAGGCACCCAACCACAAGCTGCTGGCCTGGGCCTATGACGATAAAGGCTCAGAAAAGTATGTGCTGCGCATCCGCGACCTTGCGAGCGGGGACGATCTGCCGGACGTGATTGAGGAGACCAGCTCCGGCGGCGTTTGGTCCCTGGACGGCACCTCTGTCTTCTACACCCGGCTGGACGACAATCACCGCCCGTCCAAGGTGTTTCGCCACACGCTGGGCGAGGATCCGGCAAACGATGAACTGATTTACGAGGAATCCGACCCCGGCTTCTTTGTTGGTGTCAGCACCAGTCAATCCGGTCGGTTCCTGGTCATCGACTGTCATGACCATCAGACCTCGGAGGCTTGGGTTCTCGACCTGCAGGACCCCGACGGTGAACTTGTTTGTCCGGCACCGCGAGAGGTGGGCCATGAGTACACCGTGGACCATCAAGGCGACAGCTTCGTCATTCTGACGAACAGCGATGGAGCCGAAGACTTCAAGCTTGTGACGGCCCCAATCAGCACGCCTGATCGAGCGCATTGGACCGACGTTGTGGCTCACAAGCCGGGCCGCTTAATCCTTGACTACTTTGCCTTCAAGTCGTGGCTTGTGTGGCTGGAACGCGAGAACGGCCTGCCCCAGATTGCTTACCTTGGCAAAGACGGCGCACAGCGCCGCGTCTCCTTTGCCGAGGAGGCCTATTCGTTGGGCTTCGCCACCAACTACGAGTACGACACCGACACGCTGCGCTTCGCCTATTCATCCCCGGCAACGCCGCTCAACACCATCGACGTGAACCTTGTGACGGAGGAACAGACGGTCCGGAAGGTCCGGGAAGTCCCCTCAGGGCACGATCCGGCTGACTACAAGGTGCGGCGCATGTTCACTACCGCCGAAGACGGCGAACAGGTTCCCGTGACTGTGTTGACCCGCGCCGACCACGCCGATGATGGCTCAGCGCCCTGCCTGCTTTATGGCTATGGCTCCTACGGCATTGCCATGCCGGCAAGTTTTTCTGCCAATGCGCTGTCGCTGGTCGATCGCGGCTTTGTTTATGCCATCGCCCACATTCGCGGTGGCAAGGACAAGGGCTTTGCCTGGTACAAAAACGGCAAGGCCGAGCACAAAGAAAACACCTTCACCGACTTTCTTGCGGCGCGCGATCATCTGGCAAAGGCTGGCGTGGTTTCTGCCGACAGGATTGTTGCCCAGGGCGGCTCGGCGGGCGGAATGCTGATGGGCGCCGTCGTCAACATGGCGCCGGAGAAGTTCGCTGGCATCATTGCTCAGGTGCCGTTTGTCGACGTCCTGAACACAATGCTGGACGACACGCTGCCCCTTACCCCGCCTGAATGGCCCGAATGGGGCAATCCGATCACCGACCCTGAGGCCTTTGCCCGGATCAAACGCTACTCGCCCTACGATGCGGTGTCGGAACAGGCCTATCCAGTCATCTTCGCATTGGCTGGCCTGACTGACCCTCGTGTGACCTACTGGGAGCCGGCCAAATGGGTGGCGCGGCTGCGTGAGCTGTCGACTGGAAAGGCTCCGATCATCCTGAAGACCAATCTGGATGCAGGCCATGGTGGTGCAGCAGGCCGGTTCGACCGGTTGGATGAGATCGCTGAAATCTATGCCTTTGCCATTGAGGCAACGTCTTAAACGACAACGGCGCTGCCTGAGCCTCAGACAGCGCCGCTTCAATGATTGGAAGCTTGGAACTTACTTGGCGGCTTCGAAAAGCTCAGCCACGTAGTCCCAGTTCACCATGCTGTCGATGAACGCTTCAAGGTACTTGGGGCGCGCGTTGCGGTAGTCGATGTAGTAGGAGTGCTCCCACACATCGCAGCCCAAGATCGGCGCAGCGCCATGGACGACCGGGTTTTCACCGTTCGGCGTCTTCATGATTTCCAGCTTGCCATCTTTCACCGCGATCCAGGCCCAACCCGAACCGAACTGGCCGAGGCCAGCGGCAATGAAGTCGGCGCGCATCTTGTCGTAACCGCCAAGATCGGAATCAATCGCCGCCTGCAGGGCGCCCGGCAGGCTGGTGCCGCCACCATTTGGTTTCATCCACTTCCAGAAATGGATGTGGTTGAAATGCTGACCGGCATTGTTGAAGAGCGGTGCGTTGGAGCCGAAGCTCGCCTTCATGATCTCATCAAGCGACTTGTCAGCCATGCCGGCGGCTTCGGCCAGCTCGTTGCCCTTCGTCACATAAGCCATGTGGTGTTTGTCGTGATGGAACTCGAGCGTTTCAGCCGACATGTATGGGCCGAGCGCATCATAGGCATAGGGAAGGTCGGGGAGTTCAAAAGCCATCGGGCATCTCCTGAAGCTTGGCATAAAGTGAAGAAAGGCGCTCGATTACGGCGAGCGTTCCAGGCTCTACCTAAGGCCCGTGCGAAGACGGGACAATGGGCTAGCTGCCGTAGCGCGAGAAAATCGTGTCGATCAGCGATCTCGAACCAGCGCGCTGATGGCTTTGAAAGCCTTGTGGCTGGCGTCACCCATCCATTCGAACGCGACCATTTCGCTTGTGACAGGGATGATGCCGGCGTGCGCCATGCGGGAAAGCGCAACATCGCGCGAACCTAGGCGCCGCGAGGTGATGGCATCGGCCACCACGAACACTTCAAAGCCGCTTTCTTTAAGATCAAGCGCCGTCTGAAGCACGCAGACATGGGACTCAATACCGCAGATGATCGCCTGGTCGCGCCGCTGATCACCGCGCTTCTTGCGCAGCCGATCCATCACCTTGGGTTCGCGCGCAGCCGAAAAAGCGGTCTTCGACACAATGGCCGGTTTGGTTGCAGCTTGGGTGATCGCGGTTAGCGTTCCGCCCAGCCCTTTGGGATATTGCTCGGTGATGAGTACGGGGACGGACAGAAGACCGGCTACCTTGGCGAGGAAGGCGCAGGTGCCGACGATCTGGTCGGTATCCTCCATCGCCGGTGCCAGGCGTTCCTGAACATCAATGACCAAAACCTGGCTGCGGCCGGCGTCCATGACATGCCCGCTCACGGCGCGTTGGATCCGTCATGGGCAAAGGCCCAATAAAGGTCTCGCGCCTTTTTGGTCACCGGGCCGATGGCCAGGTCGCGCCCTTCGAAATGGGTGATCGGCGTGACCTTGCCGTAGTTGCCGCAGGAGAACATCTCATCGGCCTCATTGAAGTCGGCCACCTTGAGAATTGTTTCTTCCACGGTGACTCCTGTGTCCCGCAACAGCCCAATGATACGCTGGCGGGTGATGCCATTGAGAAAGGTGCCATTGGGCACCGGTGTCTGCACCATGCCATCGCGCACCAGGAAGACATTGGCCGTAGCGAGTTCTGCGACATTGCCCAGCATGTCGAGCACCAAAGCGTTCTGGAAGCCCCGCTTTTGAACCTCCAAGATCGCCCGGCCATTGTTGGGATACAAGCAGCCGGACTTCGCGTTGGTCGGCATGGTTTCCAGAGTTGGGCGACGGAAGCTCGTAAGACCGACACGCATGCCCGCTTCCCAATCCGGCATTGGCACGTGAAAGACTGTCAGGCAAAAACGCGTTGAACTGGCGTCGGGCGGCACACCCATGAAACCGCCGGCTTCGGCGAAGTACATCGGCCGTACATAGAGCGCCTGATCGGGCGCAAATCGCCGCACCGCATCAAGAGAGAGGCTGGCGATATCTTCGGGCTCCATTGTCGGCTCAAGATGGAGAGCGCGGGCGGATTGGTTAACCCGCTGGCAATGGGGCAGAAGATCGGGCGCAACGCCCTCGAACACCCGCGCCCCGTCAAAAACCGAGGATGCGCACCAAAAAGCGTGTGTCAGTGGACCGGCAATGGCTGGGTTGCCTTCGTGCCAGGTCCCGTCCACGAAGGTCCAGGCCGCTGGTGTCGTGGCATTGCTGTCATGGTGGTGCGAAGCATGTGCTGCGTGGGTCATGAGGTTTGTCCGAGAAGAGGTCCTTTTCCTTCATCGCAGCGCACCTATCGCGGCGCAAGACTTGACGTGGAAAGGCGAGCCCCTACAACCCTTTCCGGCCAAGGAAAGGTTCACGCGTCATGGCATATCCGGTCTACATCTTCGATGCCTATGGCACGCTGTTTGACGTGCATGCGGCTGTGCGGCGCTATGCCGATCAAATTGGTCCTGACGGCGCTAAACTCTCGCAAATCTGGCGCGATAAACAGCTGGAGTATTCCTGGGTGCGGGCCCTCGCCGGCCGTTACAAGGATTTCTGGCAGCTGACCGAGGAGGCGCTGGATACAGCCTTTGCGCTGGTGCCAAGCGTCGACCGGACGTGGCGCGACGATCTCCTGGCGGCATACTCGCGGCTCGACTGTTATCCCGAAGTGCCCGCCGTTCTGCGCTCGCTTTCTGAAGGCGGGGCCAAGCTTGCCATTCTCTCCAACGGCTCGCCGTCTATGCTCGAAGGGGCGGTTGAGGCAGCAGGTATTAGTTCGCTGCTCGATGCCGTTTTGTCAGTCGACACCCTGCGTACCTACAAGGCACACCCAGATGTCTACGACATGGTGACGAGCCACTTCCGCACCTTCCCGGACTCAGTGTCCTTCCAATCGTCCAACCGCTGGGACATTGCCGGCGCAACGGCGTTCGGCTTCCGCACGGTATGGATCAACCGGGCTGGCGTGCCGGATGAGTATCTTGACCTGTCTCCGGCGGCGGTGCTGCCGAGCCTTGAAGGCTTGGGTGCGCTCTGACCGAGCTTAGGCTGACAGGTTTTTCTTGATGCTACGGACCGCTTTGGCGGCGGACCGGTAGTGGCTTGGGCCCGAGGCCTCGACCCAGCGACCGAGCGTCCAATTGTTCATCCACGGATAGAGATGCTTGGTGTAGAGCGTCTCATCGTCGTTCTGGTCGATAAAGGCCATGAGCCTGGCGTGCCCATCCTCCAGTTCCTGCCGGATGTCCGCCCAGGCGCGGTCCCGAGCGGCCTCATGGAGCTTGGCGTTGTAGGCCTTTAGCTGGTTCCATTTGTATCCGGGGGCCGGGGTTTGAACATCCTCGCCCGCTTTGCCGCCATCATACCAAACGAAGAACAGGCCAAGCCAATGAACCCGGTGGGCGATGATCTGCTTGATCGCCAAATCATCATTGGCCGGGTCAGGCTTATCTGCCAGACTGTCCTCCAAATCATCGAGGAGCCTGGTCAGCTTGGCGAACTCCTTCTCGCTCACCGTGCGAAGTTCATCGCGATTGATGGCAGCCATTCAGTACGTTCTCCCTGAGGCCGTGACGTTGCGTGGTCGGCCAAAGGAAAAACCGTTCCGGTCGATAAGCCATTGCTTTTGGTCAAGCGCGCTTTGCAAAGGGGTAACCCACTGACAAGGTCTGCCAAGTGAGCGGCGGCCCATCCCTAAAACGGCGATCAGCTTCTCAAAGCGTTTCGCGCTCGACCCATTTCTGCACGACAGGAGGCTCGTAGCGCGCCATAGCGTCGAGAAGCCGGTTTGGGTCGGTCTCGCTCAGAAGCGTATCGCGGAGGGTCGGTTTGACGAACCCTTCGTCCCGCTGGTGGTCCAGAAAGGCCATCAGCGGATCGTAGAAGCCAAGCACATTCAAAACGGCGATAGGCTTGGCATGAAAACCAAGCTGCCCCCAGGTCCAGACCTCGAACATCTCTTCCAATGTTCCTGTGCCGCCAGGCAGGTTGACGAAGCCATCTGACAGATCGGCCATGCGAGCCTTGCGCTCATGCATGGAGGACACCGACTCCAGTCTTGTGAGGCCCTTATGGGCAATTTCCTTTTCGACCAAAGCTATGGGAATGACGCCGATGACCTCACCACCGGCGGCCAGTGCAGCATCAGCAACCATGCCCATCAGCCCAACTTCAGCCCCACCATAGACGAGTGTGCGGCCGCTGGACGCGATTGCCGCTCCCAATTCTTCGGCCGCTTGTCCGTAAGCTGGGTCTTTACCCGGGTTCGACCCGCAGAAAACGCAGACAGACTTCATGCTGCTCCCTCCATGGCGTGCAAGATGCGAACCCAAGACCGGATGCCCTTGCGGTAGCTTTCCAGCTCATACTTCTCGTTCGGCGAGTGGATCTGATCATCATCCAGTCCGAAGCCGACAAGAACGCTGTCGAGGCCAAGAAGCTCCTGAAACTGACCAACGATGGGAATGGAACCACCGATGCCTGTGAAGGCGGCAGCATTGGGCCACTCATCGGTGAGCGCCTGTTTGGCCGCCTGGAAAGCCGGGCCGCTGGTGTCGAGCTCAATGCCGGAACTCTTGCCGTGCGGGTGGAACTCGGCGGTACAGTCAGCCGGCAGGCGCTCGTTCACGAAAGACTGAAAGCTCTGCCAAATGGCCTCGGGGTCCTGGCCTTTGACAAGCCTGCAGGAGATCTTGGCGGACGCCTGTGCCGGCAGCACCGTCTTGAAGCCCTGGCCGGTGTAGCCGGATGTCATTCCATTCACTTCAAGTGTGGGACGCGACCACATTTGCTCCAGCGCTGAGCGGTCGCTCTCGCCGGCTGGAACTGACAATCCGACCGAACCCAAAAACGCGTCTGAGGAAAAGCCGAGCGCGTCCCAACTGGCCATGACATCGTCGGCGACTTCCGAGACACCGTCATAGAATCCGGCAAGCGTGATGCGACCCTTCTCATCGCGCAGGTCAGCGATGATGGCTGCAAGCACATGGGCCGGGTTACGGGCCGGTCCGCCAAACAGACCTGAGTGCAGATCCTTGTCAGCGGCTTTGATGACGAGTTCCACACCCATCAGTCCACGCAGGCGCGTGGTGATCGCCGGCGTGCTGGCATCCCACATGTTGGTGTCGCACACGAGCGCGACGTCGGCCTTCAAGTCGCCAGCATGGGCATCCAGGAAGCCTGGAAGAGAGGGGCTGCCGGACTCCTCCTCGCCTTCAAACAAGATCGTAACTGGAACGGGCAAGGTTCCGGTCGCCTCGATGCAAGCGCGGCAAGCTTCAATGAAGGTCATGATCTGACCTTTGTCGTCCGCAGCGCCGCGGGCGACGATCTTCTTGGTCCCGTCACCGCGGGTTTCGATCGCTGGCTCGAACGGATCGCGGTTCCAAAGGTCCAGCGGATCGACCGGCTGAACATCATAATGGCCGTAGAACAGAACACGCGGGCCAGGAGCGGCAGCATTGTCCCAACGTGCCACCACCATGGGATGGCCGGGTGTTGTGTGCGTTGTTACGCCAAAACCAAGCTCAGCCAGCTGATCGTGCACGCACTCGGCAGCGCGCTGCACATCTTCGTTGTAGGCCGGATCGGTGGAGATGGACGGAATGCGCAGAAGCGTGAAGAGACGGTCTAGGCTTTGCTCGAACGCGCCGTCGGCGGCGGCCAGAGCGCCCTCCAATGGAGAAGGCTTATCGGTCATGATAGGGTGAAAGTCCCAAGGCTGAGAGAATGGTGCGAAGGGTGGGCAAGTCACATGGTGACGGAAAACAAGACCCAACCAACAGACGCTAGTGTGGAAGCATTTCTCGGCGCTGTCGAGCCGCAAGTCCGCCGTGATGACGCGTTTGTGCTCGACGCGTTATTCCGCAGCGTCACTGGATGGAACCCAGTGATGTGGGGCGACAGCATTGTTGGATACGGTTGCTATCACTACCGCTATGAGAGTGGGCGCGAGGGCGACTTTCTGGCCACCGGCTTTTCACCGCGCAAGGCCAATCTCAGCCTCTACATCATGCCCGGCTACCAGAATTTGCAGCCCATGCTCGACCGGCTTGGCAAGCACAAGAAAGGCAAGGCCTGCCTTTATGTGACGCGGCTTTCGAACGTTGATATCGACGTGCTTGCAGAGATCATTCAAGCTGGGCTTGATGATCTTGGGCAGCGTTACGAGGTCGGCGCTAGCTAACGCCGCAGGCTGCCGAGAATACCTCGAATGACGGCGCGACCGATCTGCGTGCCGGCGGACCGCATCATGGATTTCATCATGGCCTCGGTGGCTGTTTGCCGCGTACGCCGACGGGGCCTTGAGGATGACCGGCTGCTTGTCCGACGTTCTGTGCGGCGCGAGTCCCGCTCGCCATAATCGTAGTTGCGACTGCGTGGTCCAAATTCGGGAATATCGAACCCTGACCGGGTCCGACGTCCACCGGAGCGGCTCCAAGGGCCATCCTCTTCTTCGTCTTCATAGTCATCGCGGCGTCGGGCGCGTTCCTTCTCGTCGCGCTCACGGGTGATCCGCTCTTCCTCTTCCTGCTTGGCTCGCGCTTCCGCCGCGGCGGCATCCTCGCCGCGTTTCTTGAGGATCTCGTAGGCCGACTCGCGGTTCACTGCCTCATCGTATTGGCCGAGAACCGGCGAGCTTTTCATCAGTTCGGCTCGCTCAGTGTCTTCCAGCGGCCCAAGGCGCGAAGAGGGCGGACGGATGAGCGTGCGCTGCACGACGGACGGCACGCCTTTCTTCTCCAGCGTCGAGACCAGCGCCTCTCCGACACCCAGTTGGGTGATAACCTCAAAAGCATCGAAATCAGGATTGGGACGGAATGTCTCGGCGGCGGCTTTCACCGCCCGCTGATCGCGAGGTGTGAAAGCGCGCAGGGCGTGCTGCACGCGGTTGCCGATCTGCGAGAGCACCTCGTCGGGCACGTCCAGCGGGTTCTGCGTGACGAAGTAGACGCCGACGCCCTTGGAGCGGATCAGTCGGCAGACCTGCTCGACGCGTTCCAGCAGAGCGCGCGGTGCTTCGTCAAACAGAAGGTGGGCTTCGTCAAAGAAGAACACCATGCGCGGCTTGTCGGGGTTGCCGACCTCGGGAAGCTCTTCAAACAGCTCCGACAAGAGCCAAAGAAGGAACGTCGCGTAGAGACGCGGATTGTTCATCAGCTTGTCGGCAGCGAGCACCGAGACCAGACCGCGGCCAGATGTATCCGTGCGCATGAAGTCGGCAATCTTAAGCGCCGGTTCGCCGAAGAAGTTCTTGCCGCCCTGGTCTTCCAGCACCAGCAGACGGCGTTGGATTGCGCCGATGGAGGCGTTGGAGACATTGCCGTACTTCGCGGCGATCTCCTCGCGGCGCTCAGAAAGACTGACAAGCATGGCGCGCAGATCATCCAGATCGAGCAGCATCATGCCTTCTTCATCGGCAATGCGGAACGCTATGTTGAGGACGCCTTCTTGGGCATCGGAAAGATCCATGAGCCGTGACAGAAGCAATGGACCCATCTCGGAAATGGTTGTGCGGATCGGATGGCCCTTTTCACCGAACAAATCCCAGAAGATCGTTGGTGTGGCCTCATAGGTATAGGCGTCTGCAAAGCCGATAGTCTGCGCTCGCGCGTCAAGAAAGTCCTTGGAGGTGCCAGCCACCGCGATGCCTGATAGGTCGCCTTTCACGTCGGCACAGAAGACAGGGACGCCGGCCCGCGAAAATCCCTCTGCCATGATCTGAAGGCTGACCGTCTTGCCCGTGCCTGTCGCGCCTGTGACCAGCCCATGCCGGTTGGCGAGCTTCAGCGCGAGGTATTGCGGGTTCAGCGCATCGGCATTGCCTTCGGCGGCAGCCTCGGTACCTTCCGTGCCAAGATAGATCGCATCGTCCTTGTACATGATGGCTCCGTCGCGGGTCGTTGCTCCGCACAAGGCGGCGTCTTGGTTCGGCAGAGGGAAGACCACAGCTTTTGCCCGTCGCGCAAGGTCAGCAACACGAATTGCGCTTGAATTGCCGCGATCAGCGCGCAAGTGTGCCGGCACGACAGCGACCAGCAGGGCATTGCGCCAGGGGGACCAGAGCATGGATGAGCTAATCGGCCGGATCACCGACGCCGTTGGAATCGACGCACAGACCGCGCAGACGGCCATTGGGGTGATCCTGAGCTTCCTGAACAAAGAAGGCCCGAGTGACGCGGTGAGCCAATTGTTGGGCGCCATTCCAGGCGCTGAAGACCTGATTGCCGGCCTTGGCGACGGTGCCACCGATGCTGGTGGCGGCATCGCCGGCGCACTGGGCGGTTTGATGGGTGGTTCGGGCGGCGGCCTTGGTGGTCTCGCCGGCGCTGTTGGCGGGCTGATGGGTGGCCAATCCGGTGGCTTGATGTCGGCGGCCAGCGAACTGATGGGCGCTGGGCTCGACATGGGCCAGATCCAGGGCGTGACGCAGGAAGTGGTCGGGTTCGCCCGCGAGAAAGCCGGCGATGAGGTGGTCAGCCAGATCGTGGCGCAGATCCCGGGTATGGATCAGTTCACCTAAGATCCATCAGGACGAAGCTTTTCGAGGCGATCGCGGCTTAGGCTGCCGTGGCCTTTTGCATGTCTGACCGCTCGACGGCGGCAAGCGTCTGAAGAACAAGGTCCGGGCCAGCGCCTTCCAGATGGGCACCTTCGGATAGGATGCGGCGCCATTGGCGAGCGCCAGGCAGGCCGGCAAACAGGCCGATCATATGACGAGTGATCTGGTTGAGACGGCCACCCTTCGCGAGGTGGCTGTCGATATAGGGCAGCATGGCTCGCACCACGTCGCTGCGCGACTGGGTCGATGGCGGATCGCCGTAGAGAACCGCATCGGCCTGCATCAAAACATTGCCTGGAGCCTGGTAGGCGGCACGCCCAATCATGACCTCGTCCATGCCTTTCGCCAGAAGGTGTTCGGCCTGGTCCATTGAACTGATGCCGCCATTGATGCCCATCCAAAGGTCCGGGAACTGAGCTTTCATTGCCAGAACCAGGTCATAGTCCAGCGGCGGGACGTCCCGATTCTCCTTCGGGCTGAGCCCCTGAAGCCAAGCCTTCCGGGCATGCACGATAACGGCATCCACGCCGGCGTCGCGCACGGCAGCAATGAAGGATGGAAGTGCCTCTTCAGCGTTCTGGTCGTCCACGCCGATCCGGCATTTGACGGTCACCGGGATGTCGACCGCCCGCTTCATGGCCTCCACAAGCGTGGCGACATGGGCGGGATCGCGCATCAAGCACGCACCGAACGTGCCCGACTGGACGCGGTCTGAGGGGCAGCCGCAATTGAGATTGATCGCGTCGTAGCCGAAGTCCGCGCCGATGCGCGCAGCTTCCGCCAGCTTGACCGCGTCGGACCCGCCAAGCTGCAAGATCACCGGATGCTCGGTCGGGTCGAACCCGATCAGTCGCTCTCGGTCGCCATGAATAACGGCATCGGCCGTCACCATCTCTGTGTAGAGCTCAGCGCGTTTGGACATCAGCCGATGGAAATAGCGGCAATGCCGATCGGTCCAATCCATCATTGGCGCGACGGAAAGGCGCGATTTCAAAGGTTGAGGCAAATCGGACATGCGATGTCGGCGGTTCGGATCGTGGACTGGTCGTAAAACACAGGACGAAAGCCCCTATCATATGGGGTTTCAGTTTGCACACCGGCTAACCGGGGCAGCCACTTTGGCATCACAAATTTGGTTCTTTTGCAAAAATACAAACGTTTGTATTGCATGGTTCGCCGAATTGAG
Source organism: Pseudomonadota bacterium (assembly GCA_038749715.1). Classification (GTDB taxonomy): domain Bacteria; phylum Pseudomonadota; class Alphaproteobacteria; order Rhizobiales; family MH13; genus MH13. The sequence goes on along the minus strand of JBCDHR010000003.1, from coordinate 186,523 downwards.
CTTTGGTGTGAAAAACGAGAAAATGTGGAGGAGTTCCTATGCGAACGACATTCAAAGCCGCCCTTTTGGGGGGCGCCGGGCTGGCTGCCATGCTGACCTTGGCCGCCGCTCCTGCGCGTGCGCAAGATGCCTGCCTGGGCACGGCTGACGCGCTGAACCTTTCAGCAGATCAGTTGGCCGACATTGGCGCCCGGGAACTCACCTTCGGTTTTCTCACCAACAACATTTCAGATGATTTCAGCCGCACGCTCGTTGCTGGCGCTGAAGCCTACGCTGAGGAAGTCGGCGTGGAACTCGTCGTCAACAACGCAGACTTCGATGCCAACACCCAGCTCTCCCAGTTTGATGCGCTTGTGCAGCGCGGGGTTGATGGCATCTTCCTGACTGCGGTCGATGCAGGGTCCATCGGCCAGGCTGTCCGCCGTGCCAACCAGTCGGACATCCCGGTCTTCATCGTCGGCGGCGCTCCAGCGCGCGGCGACGTCATCAGCGTGATGAATGCCGCCAGCTATCAAGGTAGCTTCGACGCGACGGCGGCCATGATGGACGCCATCGGACAACCAAACGCTCAGATTGCGATCCTCGGCATTCCGTTCGCGCTGCAGACCATCCGCGACCGTGAGAAAGGCGTTCTTGACGCCATCGGCGCGGCGGGCGGTCAGGTGATTTCTCTGCAGTCGGACTTCAGCCAGGATCGGCTTCTGGAGCTAGCCTCCAACGTGATCCAGGCCAACCCTGATCTTGGCGGCATCGTCGCGACGTGGAGCTTGGCGGTGAACGCAGCCACCGAGGCTGTGGAACAGTCAGGCCGCGATATCCCGATCGCTGGCTACGATTCTGAGGTTCCAGGCTACCTGGAGCTGCATTCCGGCGAAACGAACATCGTGGCGCTGTCCGGCCAGCAGGCTGCGCTACAGGGTCAGGCTGCCATCGAAGGCCTGTCCCAAGCGATTCTGGGTGCGGAGCTCTGCGAGGAAATCATCACCCCTAATCTCCTGGTCACCGCCGACAATTACCAGGAGATGTGGTCCATCCAGTACCCCGGCGCCAATCCTCCCTGGGAAAACTGAGCTGTGCGGGTTGCGAAGGATTCCCCAGATTGCCTTCGCAACCCGCCTGCTTTTTTCCAGCGCATCTCCCCCCTACCTTTTCCGGTGATCGACCGGCGTTCCTGTGCTGCTTGAACTCTCCAATATCACCAAGCGTTTTCCAGGCGTTCTTGCGCTAGATGATGCCCGGTTCGACCTGAAGGCCGGCGAAGTTCAAGCCTTTATGGGCGAGAACGGTGCCGGCAAATCCACCATGATGAAGATTGCATCGGGTCTTTTTCCGCCCGATGCCGGTCATATGCATCTTGATGGAGGCCTTGTTCGATTTGCCAACCCGGCCGAGGCAAAGACCGCTGGCATTCACACCGTCTTCCAAGAATTGACCGTTTTGCCGAACCGCACGGTCGCTGAGAACCTGCTTGTCGGTCGAGAACCCGCCAGCGCCGGTGGGTTGTGGTTGGATCGGCATGCTCTGCTGGCCGAAGCACAGTCCATTCTGGACCGACTGGGCATAGCGATCGATCCTCGAACGCCTGCCTCTGCGCTGTCCACCGGCCAGCGTCAGATGATCGAAATCGCCCGCGCCTGCGCGCAGGATCCTAAAGTTCTGATCCTGGATGAGCCGACATCCTCACTCGGGCGGGCTGAGGAAGACTTGCTGTTTGAGCTGGTCCGTAAGCTGAAAGCCGATGGCGTGGGGATTGTCTACATCACCCACCGTATGTCGGAAGTGTTCGCGCTTTCCGACCGCATCACCGTTCTACGCGACGGTCGCTTTGTTCTGACCGGAGAAACGGCCGAGTTGGATCGACCGGCATTGATCAAGGCGATGGTTGGCCGAGACGTTTCTGAGAACCGCCATGCCAAGGATGGCGAACATCTACCCGTCGCGTTGGACGCTAAAGGCCTGACGCGCCTTCCAATGGTTCGCAATGCCGACATCAGCCTCAGGGCTGGCGAGGTGCTGGGTGTTGCCGGATTGATGGGTGCCGGTCGCACAGAGGTTGCTCGCCTCCTCGCCGGGATTGATCACCCCGAATCTGGCAAAATGGCGTTGTTCGGCGAGCCCTACGCGCCGAAATCAATCGCCGATGGATTGGCCGCAGGCGTTGCCTATGTGTCGGAAGATCGCAAGGGTTTGGGGCTCGTCCTTCCGCTGTCCGTCGCCGACAACATTGCACTTCCGAGCCTTGGCAGTCTGGCGAAGACTGGCTTTGTGTCCATGGGTAAGCATGCCCAGTTCGCTCGCGACTGGATGGAGAAGCTCGGCGTGCGGGCCGCAAATCCGAATGTCGCGGTGGAAACGCTTTCTGGCGGCAACCAACAGAAGGTGGCGCTCGCCAAATGGCTCGCCACTCGGCCCAAGGTCATTCTGCTTGATGAGCCAACGCGCGGCGTCGACGTTGGGGCCAAGGCGGAGATCTATGCACTCATCCGCCAATTGGCAGAGGACGGCACGGCAGTGCTCGCCATTTCCTCCGAACTTCCGGAACTCCTGCAGATTTCCGACCGCATCGCCGTGATGGCGCAGGGCAATGTAGCCGGCGTCGTTCCAGCTTCAGAGGCCACCGAAGAAAGCCTTTTGGAGCTTGCCTTTACGGAAACGGAAAAGGCTAGCGAGGCCGCGGCATGAGCCTGCAAGATGCAGCAGCACCGCCGGTGGATGGCAGGCGCATCGCCGGCCTTCTGCGTGATCTCTTGCCCTATGCGGGGCTGGTGGCTGTCGTCGTGTTCTTTGCGCTGTCGAGCGAGTTCTTTTTCAATATGCGCAATTTCGAGCGCCTGGTGACGGATAGCGCGACTTTGATGCTGGTCGCCTTCGGCATGACGCTGGTCATCCTGCTTGGCGAGATTGATCTCAGTGTCGGAGCCGTGGTGTCGCTGCTGGCGGTGATCCTGGCGCAGATGATGGATGGCGGCGCTTCCTGGCCGCTGGCGGTGTTGGCGATCCTGTTGTTGGGGCTGGCCATCGGTTTGGTGAACGGTTTCATCACCGCCGTCGGCGACATCCCCTCCTTCATCGTGACGCTCGGCATGATGGCGATAGCGACGGGCTTATCTTTTGTGTTCACCGGTGCGATCTCCGTCGCGATCCTGAACGAACCCTTCCTGGTGTTGTTCTACGATGCCCGCGTGCTTGGCCTGCCGATGCCGTTGGTCATCGTACTGGTCACATTTGCCACCTGCCTTTTGTTCCTCAACCGCACGGTGCCGGGCCGCGAGCTCTTCGCGGTCGGTGCCAACCCAGCGGCCGCCAAGCTTTCCGGCGTGCCGGTGCTGCGGCGGAAAGTGACCGTGTTTGCCATCATGGGCGTGCTGGTGGCACTGGCGGCTGTGCTTTCCGCAGCGCGTTTGGGCAGCGGCGCGCCGGCCTCGGTCCCTGCCCTCACCCTTGATGCCATCGCCGCCGTCATCATTGGCGGGGCGAGCCTGTTCGGCGGTCGCGCGTCGCTGGTGCGCACGCTGATGGGCGCGGCACTGATCGCCGTTCTTAACAACGGCATGGTGCTGATGAACGTGAACATTGACCTGCAATATGTGGTCAAAGGCGTGATCATCCTGCTTGCCGTCGTGCTTGAACGTTTGGCCTCGGGGGCACGGCCATGAAGCTGAAGGGCCAAAGCACAGCCGATTACGGCCTGGTCATCGCGCTTGTTCTTGTCGTTGGCGCCCTGATGGTGATGAGCCCTGCCTTCCGTGACCCGGCAAATCTGATCGGCATTGGGCGTCAGGTGGCCATTCTGGGCATCGCTGCTTGCGCGATGACGTTCATTATTCTGGCCGGCGAGATCGATCTTTCGGTCGGTGCCGTTGCGTCAGCCTCAGCGGTTGTCACAGCGATCGCGTTGGCCAGCGGTTTGGGCATTTGGGCTATCCCCATCGGCATTCTGGTCGGGGCAGGCTTTGGCTTGCTGAACGGGCTGCTCGTCGTTTACATCACCGTCCCGTCCTTCATTGCTACGTTGGTCAGTTTCTTCATCGCACAGGGCGTCGCGCTAACGCTGACCGGCGGACAGACGATCCTGTTCGATGCCGACTGGTTCCGCTGGATGTTTGCGACTGGTGAGTTTTTGGGCAACCGCACAGCCTTCTGGTGGCTGGTGGCCGTGGCGCTGGTGATGTGGTGGCTATTGGCGCGCACGCGTTTCGGCTCGAACATCTATGCAGTGGGCGGCGATGCGCAGAGCGCAGAGATGCTGGGCCTACCGCTGCGCAAGCTTCGCCTCGCCATCTTCACGCTGACCGGCGGGCTCATGGGGCTGGTCGGGATGATCCTGATCGCCCGCATCGGCAACGCCCGCGCGGACGGGGCCATAGGGCTGGAGTTTGATGCCATTGCGGCGGCAGTGATCGGCGGAACACGCCTTGGTGGCGGCTACGGATCCATGCCCCGGACAATGCTCGGGGTATTGCTGATCGGTGTTTTGAACAATGGCCTTGCCATCCTCAATGTGGATTTCAACACCCAGCAGATCATCAAAGGTGCCCTGGTGATCGCAGTCGTATTGATCGACCGCTGGGCACGCGGAGGGAGAGGGAGCCTGGCATGAGTGATCTTGTAATCGGCGATTTGGAACAATTGGCGACCGGGCTCAGTTTCACCGAGGGGCCGGTTTGGTTGGCTGAACACGGCGCGCTTCTGTTCACCGACATTCCTGGCAACGCGATCATTCGGTGGCACGATGCAGACGGGCTTTCGACCTGGACCAATCAGGCGCACTTCGCCATCGGCCTGACGCGCGATCGTAGCGGTCGAGTGATCTCCTGTGAGCATTCCACGCGCACGCTGAGTGCCCTCTCCTTGGGTGCCGATGGGAGGCTGGCGGGCCGCGAGGTGCTGGCCTCTCATTTCGAAGGCGCGGTGCTCAACTCCACCAATGACGTCATCTGCGCGTCCGATGGAACGATCCTCTTCACCGACCCGCCCTTTGGCGTGCGCAATTTAGAAGGCGAGCTTCACGGATACCAGCAGGCACAGGAGATCGACGGGGCGTTCGTCTTCGCCGTCGGGTCCACCCCTGATGCTCCCAGAGCGGTGATGAAGGACATCTACCGGCCCAACGGCCTGTGCCTCTCGCCAGACGAGAGCATGCTCTATGTGTCCGACTCCTCGCAAGAGCACCACAAGACTCTGGCTATGGATGTCGGCCTGGGCTGGGTGCTTTCCAATCTGCGCGATTTTGCCGTCATGCCGGTCGGCGTGCCAGACGGAATGCGGGTGGATGCTGAGGGTCGGCTTTGGATCGCCGGCGGCGATGGGGTTTATGTCCATGCGCCCGATGGTAACCAAGTCGGCCATGTACCGGTGCCGGAAATGGTCACGAATGTGGAGTTCGGCGGCGCGGAACTGTCAGAGCTCTACATCACAGCAACCACGTCGCTCTACTGCATCCAAACGGCGACACGATCAGGCAAAGCTTGGTAATCAGGCGTCGCGATAAATCGGGCCGCGCGCCGCTACGACCTGCATCAACGTTTCATCTTCGCTGGTCAGGCCAACACTGCTGTCGCGTGCTTCCTGTCCGGGGTAGCCAATCGCCTCCCGGACGTCGTCTTGCATGAAGTAGGCGTTTGCCAGCACGACGGTGAGCGCTGAAAAACCGTCTGGATCCTGCTGGGCCAACGCTTCGACATCGGCCATCGTTTCGACGGCTCCGGGCCGCGACAGGAATTTGCGCAGTGGCGCGAGACGCGACAGGTCAATGCTTAACACCTGATCCGTTGAGGTCTGATGCAAGTCGATATCGATGGCGCCTGGCATGCCGGCACCACCGGGGATGAGGATAGCAGCAAGCTTCGCCAAACGCCTGCGTTCTTCCTTTGTAAGCCCAGTGCTCAATGAGCTGTCTCCAACTCCGACCTGGCCTCGATGAACGCAAGCGCAGACCTTGCCGCGACCGCCATGATGGTCGCGGTTGGGTTCATGCCGGACGAGGTCGGGAAGGTGCTGCCATCCATGACGTAGAGGTTTGGCACGTCATGAACCTTGCCGTACTCATCGACCACGGAGGTTTCGGGATCATCGCCCATCACGGTTGTGCCCATAAGGTGCCAGCCGCAATCGCGGATAAGTGGGGTGACCTCCGTCTCGATGGCGCTGGCCGCTTCCATTGCCTCAACGGCCCGCTCCGTATGGAAGGCCAGCATCTTCTTGGTGTTGTCGGACATGCGGTAGATGGTGTTCGGTGCGGGTAGACCGTCGCCGTCGGTCAGCGTATCCGACAGTTCGATCCGGTTGACTTCATCGGGCAGGTCTTCGCCGATGATGCCCCATTCGAAGGAGCGGCCAAACTTGCTGCGAACCCTTTCGTGCAGCGCTTCACCCCAACCGCCGGTCAACGTGCCACCGGTGTAGCCGGCACGGAAGCTTTGCGGTCCGCCGGCAGGCATGCAGTTCCACTTTGCGCCTCGGACAAAGCCACGCGATGTGTCTGTTTCGTAGAACTGCATGGAGACCAGAACCTGACCTGCTGGCCCGACCCAGCTTTCCAGATCCTCATCAAAGGTTCCCATAACGCCAGCATAGGGGTGCATCATCAGCCGGCGCCCGACCAGGCCGGAGCGATTGCCGAGCCCCGACATCAGCAAGAGCCGAGGCGTTCCAATTCCATTGGCGCAAAGGATCACCGTCCGGCCTTTCTGGCGATGTCGCTGACCTTGCCGGTCGATCCAAACCACGCCGGACGCGCGGCCCTGCGCATCGGTTTCGACCTCATAAACCCTTGCCCCAGTGATGAGCCTGACACCAAGCTGGATAGCTTCCGGCCAATGCGTTCGGTCGGGCGTTGCCTTGGCCTCGTCAGAACACCCGGTCCCGCAGGTGCCGCGCAACACGCAAGGCGGAAGACCGCGGTAGGCGCGCGAGGGAATAGCATTCGATCCCGGCCACCAGTGCCAACCAAGCTTGTTCATACCCTCGGCGGCTTTGCGGCCGACTTTGCCAATGGGTAGCGGTGGCAGAGGACAGGGCGCGCCGTCGGGATAGGCCGGGTTTCCAGTGACGCCGGATACGGCCATTGCTTCCTCGACATAGCCGTAGAAGGGCGCGAGGTCTTTATAGGTGAAGGGCCAATCGTCCGCGACACCGTCCAACGTCTGGACGCGGAAATCCGACGGCATGAAGCGCACCCAATGGGCACCATAGATGAGCGCTGCACCGCCGACGCCAGCGAACATGAGCGGATTCACATCCGACTGGTCTGTCTCGATGGGGTAATCTTCGACCCGCCCGCGCACATTGGGGTTGGGGTGCCATCTTTTTAGCTGGGTGAGCTCCCATTCTGGTTTGGCGCCATCAAAAGCCTCGGCGGGAACCCAGTCGCCCTGCTCCAGCACAGTGACAGACATGCCGGCTCTTGCGAGTTCTAACGCGGCAACCGCCCCCGAAGGCCCAGAACCGACAATGACGACATCGGCAGTGTTGGTCACTCGCCACTCCGCAAGGCCATCTCGGATTCTGGGTCAAAGAGGTGAATGCGCTCTGGCGTAATCGTAAGGCCCACCTGGTCGCCGGCCTTCACATTGGTCGATCCGTCGGTGGTGATGATGAGCTCGGGGTCGCCGTCAGCAAACAGGAAGCAGGAGGATCCGGTCGACTCGACCGCCGCGATTTCCACCGTTGCCGAGCCCGCGCGTCCCGGAGCTCCTATAGTCAGGTGTTCCGGGCGCAAGCCGACATCGACCCTGCGGCCAGGCTCTGCTTTGATCGCGGTTGGCAGAGTCGGTGCGCCTTCCAGATCCAGCACCACAGATGCGCCATCATCGGCCATCGTGCCGGGTACGAAATTCATGGCCGGGCTGCCGATAAAGCCGGCCACGAACCTGTTCGCCGGGCGCTCATAAAGCTCCAGTGGAGCGCCCTGCTGCTCGATGACTCCAAGGCGCATAACGACGACATGGTCCGCCATCGTCATGGCTTCGATCTGGTCATGGGTGACGTAGACAGACGTGGCGCCGAGGCGGTCATGCAGGGCGCGGACTTCCTTGCGCATGCGCACGCGCAGCCCTGCATCCAGGTTGGATAGCGGTTCATCAAACAGGAAGGCGCGCGGGTTGCGGATAATCGCCCGGCCCATGGCGACGCGTTGGCGCTGACCGCCGGACAAGGCCTTGGGTCTGCGGTCGAGGAGGTTTTCAAGCCCGATAATGGCGGCAACCTCCTCGGCCTTTTTGGCCCGCTCGGCCTTGGAGACACCCTTCAAACGCAGGGCATAGGTTAAATTGTCCTGCACGCTCATGTGCGGATAAAGCGCGTAGGACTGGAAGACCATGGCCAGATCGCGCTTGCGCGGCGGCAGATCATTGACCCGCTCCCCCTCAATGCGCAGGTCACCTGATGTGATGCGTTCTAGCCCCGCGATCGATCGAAGCAGCGTAGATTTCCCACAGCCTGACGGACCGACCAAAGCGACGAACTGGCCCTTGGGAATGGCGAGGTTGACGGTCTTCAGCGCATGGAAGCTGCCATAGTGCTTCTCGACATTTTCCAGCTCGATCTGATGGGTCATTTCAGCGCTCCGGCGGTTAGGCCGTTGACGATCTGCCGTTGAAGCAGAACGAAGGCCGCCAGGATCGGCGTCACATAGGTGGCCGCGAACGCCATAATCGCGTTCCAATTGACGACATTGGGTTGCAGGAAGTTGGTCATGCCAATGGAGGCTGGCTGCAGGCGGTTATCGGCGATGATCGACGCCGAATAGACGTACTCGCCAAAGCCCTGCATGAAGACGAGAAGCGCGGAGATCAATATGCCGTTGCGAGCAAGTGGCAGCACAATCATGAAGAAGGCGCCGGCGCGCGAGTTGCCATCGACCAGCGCCGCCTCCTCCAACTCGCGCGGGATCGTCATGAAGGCCGCTCGGCAAAGGATGACGAAGAAGGGCATCGTCTTGGCAGAGATCGCTAGGATCGCCGCAAAGCGAGGAAAGTCGAGCAGCCCGATCCAGGCAAAGCCGACAAAGATCGGCGTTACCATCAACGAGGGCGGCAGCACCTGCAGCATCAACACCGTGAACAGGGCGGCATCAATCCAGCCGTTGCGATAACGCGCCAGCACATAGGCGGCTCCTGCACCAACGATACCGGTGATCACGGTGACACCGGTGGCGATGACCAGCGAGTTCCAAATAAAGCGGGGGATGTTCGCCACATCCCAGATGGTGGCGTAGTTCTCCCATTGTGGCTCACCGGGCAGGAACTCCGGCGGCACTGCAAAGATGGATGAGTTCGTCTTCAGGCTCGTGACGTACATCCAGTAGAGCGGAAAGAGGTAGAGCGCCGCCAGAACGATGGCGATAACCAGCATCACGCGGTTGGCATTCACGCGCGTCATAGCTGCGTCTCCGCCTTGGTGGAGCGCACATAGATGAGTGACACGAACAGGACGACCACGATCATCAGGACTGAGATCACGGCGCCGCGCCCGAAGTCGAACTCCCGGAAGGACAGCTCCCAGGACCAGTATTGTGCCACTGTAGATGAGCCGGCCGGGCCGCCTTGGGTGATAGCCGCGAAGAGGTCGAACTGTTGCAACGTGAAGATCGTGCCTAGCGCGAGGACGGCGCCTATGGTCGGGCGCATCATGGGCAAGGTTATGGTCCAGAAGCGTTGAAAGGCCGTCGCACCGTCTAACTCGGCTGCTTCGTAGAGGTCATCGGGGATCGCGGCGAGCCCGACCGCCAGCAGGATCATGTTGAACGGGGTGCCGTACCAGATGTTGGCGATGAGAACGGAGTAGAGCGACGTATCGACATCCGACCGCCAGAAAATTGGCTCGTCGATGAGGCCAACGCTTTCCAGAACATGGTTGATGACGCCGAAATCGCCGGAAAGCAGCCAGTTCCAAAGCACGCCGACTACGAGGCCCGGCATCACCCAGGCGGCCAGAAACAGACCGCGTATCCAAGTGGCGCCTGGAAAGCGCTGATGGAAGAACAGCGCCAGGGCAAAGCCCAACGTGAATTGAATGGCGACTGATCCGAGAGTGAAAATCAGCGTGTTGATGAGCACGCGCTGAGCAAGCGGATCGGCAAAAATCGCCGTGTAGTTGTCGATCCCAACGACAGGGTGAACAAGCGAGCCCAGGCCGAAAACGTCAACGCTCTGAAAGCTGATGACGATGTTGTAGATCAGCGGCAGGCCGGCAAAAAAGAAGAGGTAGAGAAGCGCAAAGAGTACGAGCATCGTGTCGAAACCGATGCCGTCCCGCAGGCCTTGAACCCATCGCCCCATGCGCGCCTCCCACCTTGCCGATTTCAGGCGGCCGCAGTCTGCCGCCACCTGAGTGTGTCCGGCAATCGGTTAGTTGAGGATACCCTCAATCTGGTCCTGCGCTCGGTCGAGCGCATCCTGCGCTTCGGCCTGATCGGTCAGGACCGACTGAAAGGCATCCTGAATGGCCGACGAAATGCGTGGCCAATCGGGATGCGGACCGCGATTGCGGGCATAGCTGAGTTGCTCGGTGAAGACCTGGGCAGCTTCATCGATGCGCGGATCACCGGTCGGTGCCAGCTCCACGCCTGCAAAAGACGGCAGACGCGTGAACTCCGGCCAAACGCGATCGACCTGGCTCACCATGTACTCCAGGAAGGCGAAGGCTTCGTCGGGGTGCTCAGTGTTGGCAAAGACCGCAAGGTTAAAGTCGCCAAGAGCCGAAGCGCGTGGACCACCCTCTTCTTTCACCGGAAGCAAAGTGACGCCCCACTCAAAATCGGCATCGGCTGCCATGCGGCCCAGTTCCCAAGGGCCGGAGATGGCCATGGCAGCGTTGCCGCCATTGAAGGTGCCGGTTGAGTCCCACTGGCCGCGGGTCAGCGTGTCCGGGCTGGCGAGACCCTCATCCAGGAAGGCCTTCCAGAGTTCCAGAGCGTCGGCGACTCCGTCGGCGTTGATGTTTTCAAAGCCACCGCCTGCCATCTGCGCCCAAGGCAAGAACTGGAAGGTTCCTTCCTCGGATGCGCGGGCCGAAAAGGCTATGCCATAAACGTCATTGTCCGGGTCGGTTAGTGCGCGGGCGGCTTCCAGAAGCTCGTCCCATGTCTGGGGTGGGTTATCCGGATCAAGGCCAGCGGCCTCGTACATGTCCTTGTTGTAGTAGAGGGCGATGGTGTTGGAGGCCCGCGGGATACCGTAAATTGCATCGTCCCAAGTTAGGCTCGCACGAGGACCATCGAAAACCCGATCGATATCGATCATATCGGATGCGGCCACGCGGTCGGAGATGTCCAGGAAAGCTCCGCGTGCCGCGAAGGCGGCATGATCGGGATTGTCGATGGCGATCAGGTCCGGGTTGGTCCGCGTTGCGACGGCGCGCAGCGTGTCCGTTACCAGATCATCGAACCTGATCTCGCGAACATCCACCGTGATGCCGTTGTCCATGTCGGAGAATTCCTGCGCGAACACCGACTCCGGTGCCGTCGCGCTCTCGGTCCACAAGGTCAGCGTCACCTGCGCGAACGCGCCGGTTGTCGACAGCGCCAGAGCAAGTGCCGAGGCTCCTATCAATCGTTTCATTGTTTCCTCCCTGTTGGGTCTTTCACGCCTTCTGGCGTGCGATGAACCATGCTGTTGAGCGCCGTGCTTCGCGCTTCAGGTCTCAGCATGGAAGAAGATCGGCCGAAGTGCGTCGGCCTTGTGCTTGCGAATGAAAACAGGGGGCAGGCCCCACGGTGCGGCGATGCTTGGATTGGTGCCGCCGGCGTGCTCAGCGCCCGTCCAGGCATGCACCCAGGTCTCGCCTTCCGGCAGGTCAATGGTGCGCGACTTGGCGCCAGGCTCAAGCACCGGTGCAACCAGCAAGTCCGGCCCCAGCATGTAAGCGTCGCCGCGGTCGTGAAGCTTGGGCTGGTCCGGAAAATGATAGAACAGTGGCGCCATCACCGGATCGCCGGTGGCTGCGTAGTTCGCGAAAACATCAGTCAGATAAGGACGTAGGCGCTCACGGACGGCGAGGAGCCGTACCAGAACGGCCTCAACCTCTTCACCAAACGACCACACCTCATTGGAGCCGCCGGATTGGGTGAAGATGTTGAACGTATCCTGTCCGTAGGTCACCGGTTCGCCCGGTGCAGGTGGTGGCACGTCGTCCGGCACGCGGAACCCGTGAAGGCGGCAGATCGGTGAGAAAACGCCAAACTCAAACCAGCGCACCAAGAGATCGCGGAATTCTTCTGACCCGCCATGGCCGTCGTAGAAGCCGCCAATATCGGTCGTCCACCAGCCGATGCCGGCCATCGCCGCGTTAAGGCCGGCCGGCAATTGAGCGCGGAACCAGTCCCAGTCAGACCAGACATCGCCTGACCAAAGGATGATGCCATGACGCTGTGAACCCGCCCAAGCTGATCGGCACAACAACATGCCATCGCCAGCACCCGCCTCGGTCAGGCCCTTGCGGTAAAGCTCCTCATGGACCAACGGGTAGGCGCACAGCATTTCTGAGCCATTGCCCAGCGCGGTACGGACGTTCTCCGGGTGAGCTGGCCGCATCTCCGGCTCACAGGCATCGAGCCAGAAATGCTTGATGCCTCGGTCGACATAGTTGCGCTGAACGAGGTCCCAATGGAAAGCCCGCGCCTCTTCATTGAAGGCATCATAGTAGGTGAAGAAGCCGGCGCCGAATGGATCTTTATCGGGGAAGGGAATGACTGCGGGGATACCGCGTTCGGTGCCGACAAGGAGCCCACGTTCGGTCATCTCTTTGTAGTGGATCGACGAAGCTGAGACAGTCGGCCAGATCGAAACCATGACCTCGATGCCCATGTCGGACAGTTCGGCCACCATGGCTTCCGGGTCAGGCCATTCGTCGGGATCAAACTGCCATTCGCCCTGGCGCGTCCAGGCGAAGAAATCGATCACGATGCAGGAAAGTGGTAATCCACGGCGCTTGTACTCGCGCGCAACGGACAAAAGTTCAGCCTGGGTGCGGTAGCGCAGCTTGCACTGCCAGAATCCAAGCGCCCAATCTGGGACGTCGGGCGAGCGCCCTGTCGCGGCCACATAGGACCGGACAATCTCGGCAGGGCTGTCGCCGGCGGTGATCCAATAATCCATGCCGCCGGTGGAGTCGGCCGTCCAGCGCGTCACGTTGCGGGCAAACTCTGCTTTGCCGGTCGCAGGATTGTTCCAAAGGAAGCCATAGCCACGCGAGGACACGACAAACGGGATCACGGCATGGGCATTCTGCTGAAGCAGCGTGGTTGAAACACCCTTCAGATCCATCGAGCCGTGCTGTGGCTGGCCCATGCCCCACAGACTTTCGCCTTCAAAGGCGCTGAACTGGGCTTCCAGCCGCCATGACCCGCTTGCGAGCGCCTTAAAACTACGCGTGCGTGGCCCGGCGAAATGGGACCGTGTTTCGCTGAGCAGCTCCTCGCCGGTGTCAGTGCGCGTGAACCGGATCACCGCTTCGCGTTTCATCTCCGCACCGTAGCGGGTTTTGAGCACTATCTCGGCTGCAATGCGTCCACACATGATGGACGCGCGGTCGTCACCAACGGAGATTTGGCTTTCAGACACGGATGGCGGCAGCAGTGCATCCACATGGCCCGGCACCAGTTCTCGCCCGGGTCGCGAACGCACGCGAAGCGCGTCGTTGTTCCATGGCTCAATCCGCAGAATTTCGCCCATAAAGCGGCATTCAAGTGCGCCGTCATTGATAGAAAAAACCGTCATCACCTATCCAATTGCCAGATAGGCGCCATCGAGGATGACGGCTGTTCCGGACATGTAATCCGCTTCTTCGGACGCAATGAAAGCAGCAAGCGCTGCAACCTCTTCAGGCTGCGCGGCGCGGCCTGCCGGGATGCCGGCGATGACCTCTTCCATAACGTCGTCGGGAATTCCTTTGATCGCCTCGGTCGCGATGAGACCCGGCGCGATGGCGACCGCCCGAATATCGGGCGCGTGATCAAGCGCCAGTGAGCGCGTCATCGCAAGCACAGCACCTTTGGTCGCCTGGTAGGCCGAAAACCCCTTCTCGCCGACAAAACTCTGCACGCTGGCGGTGTTAATGATGACGCCTTTGCCACCCTGAGCGCGCATTTGCTCGACCGCGACCTTCGCGCCCATCCAGTAGCCACGAATGCCGATGCCAGTGATCTGGTTGAACTCCTCCAGCGTCTGCTCGTGGATGGGCTTGAAGACGGCCGTGAAGGCATTGTTGTGCCAGATATCGATCCGTCCGAACCGATCTACCGTGGCAGCTGCCAAAGCCCGCACGGCATCGGGATTGGACATGTCCGTGTGCTCAAATGCAGTTCCAATGGCGCTCGCGACGTCCTCGCCTGTCTCGTCAATGTCCGCGATGACGACTTTGGCGCCTTCTTGGACAAAACGCTCAGCACAAGCTCGACCAATACCCTGCGCGCCGCCAGTGACGACGTAGACCTTGCCGTCGTGGCGGCCAGAAACGGGGAACATGCGAGCCGTCATGCGGCCTGCCCTTCGCGCGGTAAAACGATGTGTTCCTCGCAGACCAGAAACTCGATACTTTCGGTGAAATGGGCCGTATCAGCGCCGGCCACATCATTCTCCGGAGAACTGAGACCTGCTTCCATGGCGGCGCGATTATCAAACCAGATTTCCGCCGAGCCATCGTAACCGGCCGGCGTCATATCGCCCGGATTGCCAGCGATGTTGATGCGGTAACCGCGCATACCAGGGATCGCAGCAGCCAGCGGAGCGTGGGTGTTGAGCCAGTAGTGCGCGAACGCTTGCTGGTCCATGCCAGCTTTCTTGCGCACCAGCGCCACCAACTTGATCATCGGCAATTCCTCCCAATTCAATGAGACGATGAATCCACCGCTTTCGTCAATACAAACGTTTGTATTTTTGTTGCGATTGCGCCAATCCCGAGTAAAGTCATGGACTTGGGATTGGGATAGCAAGGCGGCGAAGCAGGCGTTAATGCGCAAACGGATCGGGCTCAAGACATTAGCGAGCGAGCTGGGGATGGATGCCTCGACCGTATCGCGCGCGCTTCGCAATGATCCGCGCGTCCGCTCCGAAACCCGCGAGGCTGTGCAGCGGCTTGCCTTGAAATTGGACTACAAACCGAATGCGGCAGCGCGGGCACTCCGCATGGGCAAATCACAGCGGGTGGCGGTGCTTTTGTCACCGCCGCAGCAACGGTTCGCCAGCCCGATTTTCCTGGAACTTCTGTCGACCCTGGATCAGCGCGTGCGCAATGCTGGCAAAAGCCTGGCCGTGTTCGCAGCGCATGATCGCGATGAGGAAACCAGCATCGTCCAACAGATCCTGGACGAAGGTCTGGCCGACGGATTGATCCTAGGTAGGACACGCAAGGATGATCCGCGCGTCGGCCTACTGATGGAGCGCGGCCTGCCGTTCGTGACCTTCGGACGCACGGATGTGGCAGAGCACCATCCGCTGGTCGAAATCGATTATTCGATTGCCGGGCGATTGGCTGTCCGCGCGCTGGGCGAATCCACCGACCATCCCATCGACATTCTGTCGGCACCAGAGGGTTACAATTTTGCCGACAACTACGTGCGCGGCGCATTGGATGAGGCCGGTGAGTTGGGCCTTCCCACACCAGTTGTCCATCGGATTTACATGACAGAGGATGGCGGTGAGGAAGCAGCCGATACCTTGCTTGCAGAGCGTGCGCAAAGGGCCTTCGCGTGCATCCAAGACTCGCTGGCTTTCGGCGTTTTCCGTTCAACCGCGAAAGCAGGATTAACTGTTGGAAAAGAGCTGGCTGTCTTCGGCGGGCAGAACTTCCCAGGATCTGAGCATACGGCACCTCCGCTTTCGACGTTTTCCACCGAGGACCGGCATGTCGCGGAACTTCTGAGCGACGTGATGCTTCGGCATTTGGCCCGCGATGGGGAAGCGCCGTCCGAAGGCTTCGAACATCATGAGATCGCGCCGAAACCCTTGTTGCGCCGCTCGCACCTTCTGACACAGGAATGACCCAATGACCGCAACGTTTGCGCTGGAGGGCAACCGCGTTGTTGCCCGCCATCAAGGAGAGACCGTGTGGATCGAACCGGTTGGCGACAATGCCGTTCGCGTCCGCGCGACCCGGAACGCTTGGATGGATGAGGACCGGCCAGGTGCGCTTTTGCCGAATATCCCGGTCGGCGATTCAACGGCTGATGTCGAAGGCGACAAGGCAACGATCCGCAACGGACGTGTAACGGCCGAGCTGATCTTGCAGCCGCGCGGCATGGGCCCGGCGCTCGAAGTACGGTTTCTGGATGCTGGAACCGGCGCTATTCTTCTTGAAGAAGAGCCGCCGCACATCCTCTGGCCTGGGACGCGCCATTACAAGGCCGACGCCGGCGATCTGTGGGCCGTCGATACCCGCTTCAAAGCGCAGGAGGGCGAGCGGTTTCACGGCATGGGTCAGCACCAGCATGGGCGCTTCGACCTCAAGGGCTGCGTGATCGACCTGCATCAGAAGAACACGGAGATGTCGATCCCGTTCCTGATTTCGTCACGCGGCTATGGGCTGCTTTGGAACAATCCTGGCGTTGGCCGGGTGGAACTGGCGAAAAACCGCACGCTTTGGTCCATGGAAGCGACAAAGCAGCTCGACTATGTCGTAATCGCTGGACCTGAACCGAAAGACCTGCTGGCCGACTACACCGCCCTCACCGGCCGCCCACCGGCACTGCCCGATTGGGCGCTGGGCTTCTGGCAATGCAAGCTGCGCTACAAGACGCAGGACGAGGCCATGGCCGTGGCGCGCGAGCACACCAAGCGCGGGCACCCCATGGATTGCCTCGTCATCGATTTCTTCCATTGGACCAAGATGGGCGAGTGGACGTTCCGCGATGATGAGTTTCCTGATCCGTCAGCCATGGCAGCGGAGCTGAAGTCGCTGGGCATTGCGCCGATGGTGTCAGTCTGGCCGTCCGTGAACGCCAATGCGGAGACCTATGGAACCTTCGTGCAGAATGGTTGGCTGGTAGACAGCCGTCGGGGGGCGATGGATGGCTCGATCTTCTATGATCGTGAACCGGACGGGATGAACCCTCTGCGGTTCTATGATGCCACTCACCCTGAGGCGCGTGCTTTTCACTGGGAGCGGGTGAAGGAAGGCTATCTGGATCATGGCATCCATGCCTTCTGGCTCGATGCCAATGAGCCGGAAATGTACCCGATGCACCCGGACAATCTGCGGTTCTATCTCGGAGACGGGCGCGATGTGGCCAACATCTATCCGTTCCTGCATCAACAGGGCTATGCCGAGGGCTTTGAACAGGAAGGCGTTGATGATGGCCTTCTCCTGTCGCGCTGCGCATGGGCTGGATCGCAGCGGTTCCCGCTCGTTTTATGGTCCGGTGATGTAAAATCGACCTTTGCCGATCTGCGTCGTCAACTCACCGCAGGCCTCAACATGGCGCTATCCGGCATCAGCTGGTGGACGACGGATATTGGCGGCTTCAAAGGCGGTGATATCAACGATCCGGCCTTCCGGGAGCTTCTCATCCGCTGGTTCCAATGGGGCGCCTTCTGCCCGGTGTTCCGCCTGCACGGATTTAGGCAGGATGCCGAACGCGACCCGCGCTTTGGTCATGAGTTCAGCTTTGGCGGCGCCGACAATGAGGTCTGGAGCTATGGGCCGGGGGTCGAGGCCATCCTCGGCCGGTACATGCAGATGCGCGAACGGATGCGCCCCTATTTGCGCAAGCTGATGGGAGACGCTTCGGCCAGCGGATTACCTCCGATGCGACCCCTACTCGTCGATTTCCCAAACGATGAGAAGGTCGCTGGCATCTCAGACGCCTACATGTTCGGGGACGATCTCCTCGTCGCGCCTGTCCTCGATGCTGGTGCGGAAAGACGCCAAGTTTACCTGCCTGAGGGCGCGGACTGGCAGTGCGGATGGACCGGCAAGCGCTTTGAAGGTGGGCAGGAAATCACAGCGGCCTGCCCATTGGATCAGGTTCCCGTCTTTGGTCGCGCGGGAGCAGATGCACTGAGGCTTTTGCGAGGAAGTTAGCTGTTTGACGCACCGTTCAACGTCCGGGCGATGGGTGACAAGTTCTCATAGAGTGCTTTGAACTGCTCAAAGCGCTCCATTGTGATGTCTGATACTGGTGGCTCTGGCTCAAAGACACGGTCGATTTTCACCAGCGCTTCGGTAGAGGCGGCGAGATCATCCATCACGCCTGCCGCCACACCCGCCATCACCAGAGCACCGGACGCACCGGTCTCCGGTACGTTGACACGATGCAGCGTTCGCCCAAGAGCGTTGGCGCGTATCTGGCACCAGATGTCGGAGACCGCGCCGCCGCCCCCATGGCGCAGAGCGGTAATTGGTTGATCGCCGCTTGTCGCCATCGCTTCGACGGCAAGGCGCGCAGAGAAAGCAACACCCTCCATCACGGCGGCCGCCAATTCTTCGGGCCCGGTTGCGCTGGACAGCCCCGCAAAACCGCCCCGGCTGTGCGGGTCCCAAAGTGGCGCGCGCTCTCCTTCCAGATGGGGCAAAAAAAGCGGGCTGTTGGGAGCAATGACGGCCTGGGCAGCGAGACCAGAAAGCTCCGCAACATCCAGTCCTAGCAATCTCCCCAGCCAGGCGAGCGACGCCCCGCCGGATTGGGTCGGCGCCGCGTGCAGCGTGATGCCTCGCCACGGTGGAAAGACGATGATGCCCGGCGTCCCGGAGCTGTCTTCGGAAATCAGCCCCAAAACCTCACTGGTCCCGGAGAGGTACATGGCCTCGCCCTCATGAGCGACGCCCAGACCGAACATGGACGCCCAAGCATCCATGGTTCCGACGGCCACCGGAACGCCAGCAAACGGAAGGCCGTCGCGCATATCGCCAGCGATGGACAAAGGGTCGGCGAGAGGCGGCAACACGTCGTGCGAGCGTGGCAGCAAATCCAGAACGGCGTCAGCATAGGTGAGGTGCGTGCCGACCAACCCCACGGAGGCTAACGGATCGGCCATCACCGAGCCGGTCAGTTCAGCGATCACATAGTCCTTGGGCGAGAAGACATGTTGGGTCTTGGCCCACAGGTCAGGCAGCGTCTTTCTCATCCAAGCCATGCGCGACAAGGCATGGCTGGCATCAATGGGAATGGGTGCACCAAGCGCAGCGATCTTGACATCCATAGCCAGCCGGCCATCAAGCGCTGCACCATCATCGGCGGCGCGCGTATCCTGCCAGGTGATGGCCTGCCTGAGCGGTTTAAGTGTCTCATCGCAGAAGACGTGCGTGTTGACCTGGGATGTCACACCAATAGCAACGACAGAACCAGCTGCGGAGTGCCGGGCAAATTGTTCCAGCGCGCCGTGGACGGCTTTCATCCAGTCGGCTGGTGCCTGCTCGGCATAGCCGGGCTTGGGTCGTGCCATGCCGTGTGAGGCTGAAAAGCTATCCAGCACCCCGTCTTCGACACTCGACAGCACGGCCTTCACCGAGCTGGTTCCAATATCGATACCGATCAAGACGGGGCTTTGCTTTGCTGCGCTCATGCTCTTTTCCGTTCCGGCAGGCAGTATGGACGTGCCCTACAACTGCTGGCATGTATCTCACACGTCTCAGCACTCTGCGTTTAGGGAGAAGAAGAACAATGAACAACCGCACAGCTTTGGCAGGTCTGGCGTTCGCTATTGGCCTTGTCGGCTCGGCCTCGGCCCAGGAAGTGGCCGTGATCACCCCCTATCTGGCGCAGCCGGGTACGCAGTTCTATGTCGAGGGCTTCACCGAAACGGCCGAGGAAATGGGTTGGACGATCAATGTGATCGACACAGCTGGTGACGTCGCCGCTGTTATCAGCCGCATCGAAGATGTTGTTACACAGGGCGTCGACGCCATCGTT
The DNA here is from genome assembly GCA_038749715.1 of Pseudomonadota bacterium. GTDB lineage: Bacteria > Pseudomonadota > Alphaproteobacteria > Rhizobiales > MH13 > MH13. The sequence goes on along the minus strand of JBCDHR010000003.1, from coordinate 166,677 downwards.
ATCAATGTCGATCCAGCACAGGTCGGTGCCGGACTGCGAACAGCCTCTGATGCTGGCATTCCGGTTGTCGGCATGGACGCAGGAAGCGATCCACTGGTCGCCGCCAACATCACGTCCAACGGCTATGGCATGGCCGCCGAGACGGCAGTGTATGTGGCCAACCGCATTGGCGGCGAAGGCAATGTGGTCATGTTCACCTTCGATCCGTTCCCGCCCGTTCAGGTGCGCGGGGTGATCGCCGATGCGGTGTTCGCAAACTTCCCCGACATTGAGGTGATCGATCGCATCACACCTGATGTCAGCGACGGCGGCATTGCCGACAGCCGGGCGCAGATGGAAGCGTTGCTCGCCGCCAATCCAGAGCCAGGAAGTATCTCTGCCGTTTGGGCCGCTTGGGATCAGCCGGCCCTTGGAGCGTTGCAGGCCATCGAGGCAGCGGGACGTGAAGGCGAAGGCATTGTGATCACTGGTATCGATGCCAATCCGCAGGCGCGCGATGCGATTGCACAGGGTGGCAACTTTGAAGCTTCCGTCGCCCAGGACTTTCAGGGCATTGGCAGCGCAACGGCCGATACCGTCGCACGACTTATTGAAGGCGAAGAGCTTGTCCAGCGTGTGATTTATGTGCCGACTCAGCTGATCACTGGTGCAAACGTCGGCGAGTAGGCGATCTGCTGGCGCCGGCGCGTTTTAGCGCGGCGCCGCAAACCCCTTCGCGAACAGGCCTCCCAAATGACCCGGCTGGAAATCCAGAGCATCAGCCGCCGGTTTGGGGCGGTTCAAGCCTTGGACGGCGTAAGCTTCACGCTGAACGCCGGGGAGATGCACGCCTTGATGGGTGAAAACGGGGCCGGCAAGTCGACCCTGATCCGTATTCTGGCTGGCGTAGACAGGCCCGACAGCGGCTCCCTCTTGATGGATGGCAAGCCATTGGGGCTGGGCCAAACGTCTGCCACACAGCAGGCGGGACTTCGTTTCATTCATCAAGAACTGCATCCCGTGCGCGGCCTTTCGGTTGCCGAGAACATGTTTCTCGATCACCCCTATCCAACGCGCTTTGGGCTTGTGAATTGGCGTGAGGTCCACAGCAAAGCGGCGCAAGCTCTAGCCCGTCTAGGCCTTGGTCATATCGCGCCCAAACGACCCGTTTCAGATCTTGGGGCTGGCGATCAGATGCTAGTGCGCATCTGCGGCACGCTGATCAAGGACGAACGGCAAATTGACCCCTGGCTCTATGTCATGGACGAACCGACGGCGGCTCTCACAGGTGAAGAATCAGAGCGCCTGTTTACCGTCATCAACACGCTGACCGAGCAAGGCGTTGGTGTGCTTTACGTTTCCCATCGGATGCCGGAGGTGCTGCGCCTCAGCCAACGGGTCACTGTGTTGCGGGATGGGCAGCATATTGAAACCGTTCCACGAGCGGACACCGATCAAGACCGGATCATCCATGCGATGACCGGGCGCGATCTCTCCGGTCTTTTTCCCGCACGCACCGGCGTCTTGCCTTCATCCGGACGGCCGGCGCTTCGGGTTTCCTCACTGTCGGCGGGGCGATTGAAGGCCGTCAGCTTTGATGTTCAGCCGGGAGAGATTTTGGGACTAGGCGGGTTGACCGGTTCGGGTCGAGGCTCGCTTTTGCGCGCACTGATGGGCGATTTACACCGCGACGCTGGCGAGGTGCTTCTGGGCGCCCAACCTCTGGCCACCAAACCGGCAGAAGCCTGGGCGCAGGGTCTTGCTTACATCCCGCGCGAGCGGCGCGCAGAGGGCTTGATGCTCGATCGCTCGATCACGGAGAATGTTGCGCTTCCGCACCTCACGCCTTTTGCGCGAGGACGCTATTTCCTCGACCCGCAGCGCCAAACCAAGATCGCCGATGCTGAAGGCGAGCGCGTTCGACTGAAACATGCCGACCTCCAGCAGCCAACCCGCCAGCTTTCCGGTGGGAACCAACAGAAGGTGATGTTTGCCCGTGCCTTGGCGGGCAATCCGAGCGTTCTGCTGCTCGACGAGCCAACGCGCGGGGTCGATATCGGCGCGCGCTTTGACCTCTACCGGATCATTCGGGCGTTGAGTGACGCCGGCAAAGCCATCGTCATGACGTCCTCTGACCTGCCGGAGCTGATTGGGCTTTCCGATCGCATTGCTATCCTGCAGGAGGGACAGATGGTCGACATCGTCTCGTCCGAGGGGATGACCGAGGCTGCCCTTCTTTCGCGGTTCTATCAGGAGCAGAAGGCAGCATGACCGGAACGATCCGACGTTTCAGCGGCATCATTGGGATGCTGGCAGTGGTCGCCTTTTTCGCCATCAGCCTGCCGGACACGTTCCTCACGGCCCGAAATCTTCTCAACATCTCTCAGCAGATCAGCATGCTGGCAGTCGTCGCGGCCACGATGACGGTCGTTATGGTGATGGGAGACTTTGATCTTTCCGTCGGAGCGATGGCATCGCTCGCCGGCGTGGTTGCCGCCATGCTTTTTGTCGCGGGCTGGTCGATCCCAGCCGCGCTGTCCGTGGCCTTGGGGGTCGGTCTGGTGGGCGGACTTTTTAATGGGCTGGTTGTCAGCCTGATCGGCATTCTACCCTTCGTCGCAACCCTCGCCACGCTTACCGTGTTCAGCGGCCTTGCCTTCCTAATCAGCGACGGCCGCACCATCTTTGGGCGGGACATCCCCGAGGCGTTTGGAGACTTCGCAAGAAACGGCCCGGTCATCGGCTCGGTTGACGACCGATTGCTCGTCTTTCCCAACCTGACGCTCGTCGCGCTGGCTGTGATCTTCATCATCTGGGTTGTTCTGGAACATACTAGTTATGGCCGCCGGCTTTATGCGCTCGGCGGAAATCGCGAAGCCTCAAGGCTCGCTGGGTTACCGGTGACCAGCCTTCGACTGACGGCCTTTGCCTTTACAGGCGTGGGAGCGGCGCTCGCCGGTTTGATGTATGCCAGTCGGGTCGCGTCAGCCAACCCAACGCAGGGCGACGGGCTCATGCTGACGGCCATTGCGGCTGTGTTCCTGGGCATGACCATTACACGCGATGGCCAACCGCGTGTGCTTGCGACTGTTGCCGGTGTTGCGATCCTAGGCATTCTCGACAACGGCCTGACACAGCTCAGGGTCGACAGCTATGTGCGTGAGATCCTGGTCGGTGCAATCATTCTCATTGCGGTCGGGTTCAGCGCGCTGAGTCGCCGCAATCTGCTGCGCTCCTGACGTGGGCCCTATCCTGAGCGTGAGCCCTGATTGACGGGGTCATTCTCCTCGGGGTCGACCTCCTCGCCGTCGACCATCTTGGAAGACTTGCGCGGCTTGGCGATGTCGGGATCATCCTCCTGATCAGGCTCGTTCGCGATCGCGTCCATCTCCTTGCCAAGCTCGGCCTGCCACGGCCCGAGAATCTCCCGCACGCGGGCGATGTAAGCGTCGTTCTCGGTGATCGGCACGTTGACATCGAAGGCATCCGCCACACGCACCATCGCCCGCCTGTCCATCTGGTTGAAGGCGTCGGCCATGCGTTGGGCCTTGGGACGAGAGTAGCCCAAGGCTTCAAAGGCCGAACGTCCCATGCGGATCGAACTGTCATAGGTTTCACGCACAATGTCGCGACAGCCGATGGACCACAATTGGTACACATGTTCCCGATTGATCGCGCGGGCGAGTACATGAAGGTTCGGATGCGTCTTCAGCACATAGCGCACCATGTCGTTGATCTGATCCTGACCATCAATGGCGACGACAAGCAGCTTGGCATCAGCGATGCCGGCGGCGCTCAATAGATCAGGCTGGGTGGCATCACCAAAATAAGTCTGGACGCCGAACTTGCGCAGATTGTCGATCTGCTTGGAATTGAAGTCGATCACCGTTGGTGAATAGCCAGCTGACGTCAGCATGCGGTCAACAATGCCGCCGACCCGACCGCGCCCAGCAATGATGATCGGGCTCTGACGGTCTATGGCATCGGGATCGCGCTGTCCTTCGGCAAAGCGCGGCGCAATCAGCCTGTCATAGGCAATGAAAAGCGCGGGCGTCAGAAGCATGGACAGCGCAACGACCAGAAGGAGCTGATCGGATAGTTCTGGCGGGATAACGGCGTTGGCAACTGTGAAGGACAACAAGACGAAGGCAAACTCGCCAGCCTGCGCCAACCCGAGAGCCAATAGCCATTTGTCGCTTCCGCGGACGCCGAAGATCAACGACAGGATGAGCAATACGCCGGCTTTGATGGCGATCAGGCCAATCGTCAGGCCGAGAACGATGAAGAACTGATCGAACAACAGCGCGAAGTTGATGCTCGCGCCAACGGTCATAAAGAACAGGCCAAGCAACAGCCCTTTGAACGGCTCAATGTCTGATTCCAGCTCGTGTCTATACTCACTGTTGGCAAGCACAACACCGGCGAGGAAGGCACCCAGCGCTGGTGAAAGCCCAACCAGCGACATCAAAAGGGCAATGCCAACAACGATCATCAGTGCGGTCGCGGTGAACAGTTCACGCAACTGGGCAAGGGCGATGAAGCGGAATATAGGGCGGGTCAAAAGGCTGCCGCCAAGGATGACAAAGCCGATGGCCGCAAGGGTCACAAGCGCGGCTTGCCAGCCAGGCAGCCCTTCAACCAGGCTCATCGTGGGGCCGTCTCCATGCCCATCGTCGCCATGGCCCGCATCTGAGTGGGCAACATCGGCATGCCCCGCCGCCGTCGTGCCAAGCTCCATAAGCTCAGGCATCGCAAGCAGCGGGATGAAAGCGAGCATTGGGATAACGGCGATATCCTGGGCTAACAGGACAGAGAAGCTCGCCTCGCCACCATCGCTGCGCATCAAGCCCTTTTCATTGAGCGTTTGAAGCACAATGGCCGTCGACGACAGAGACATGATAAGGCCGATGGCAAGCGCAACCGTCCAGGGCTGGCCGAGGGCCATGCAGCCGGCGGCAACGGCAGCGGCCGTAAAGGCTACCTGACCACCACCAAGACCAAACAGCCGGCCGCGCATCTTCCACAAAAGCTTAGGCTCCAGCTCAATGCCAACGAGAAAGAGCATCATCACAACACCAAACTCGGCGAAGTGCTGGATCGCGATCACATCGACATTGAACAGCGTCAGGATCGGGCTGATCGCGATGCCCGCCAAGAGATAGCCAAGCACCGAGCCAAGACCGAGCCTTGTGGCGATCGGTACCGCCACAACGCCGGCAATGAGAAAAACGAAGGAAAGAAAGAGAATGTCTGTCATTGCCGTGTCTCGGATTCCGATGGTCGGCACCGTGCCGCCTCGGCGAAGGGGGAGTGATAGCCAGCTTAATGATCGTCGCCCCGCAGCAAAAGGCCCCAGTTTGGGAAGAATAAAACCCGCCTGGGCCTTGCTGTCGGTGATTGGCTGTATGACGCCCCTCATTGCATTGCTATCCCAGCGGCGAAGGCTCTCGGCCAAAAGACTTTGCGTCCAAAGGCTTAGGCCTATCAGCAGGCGGGAACCTTTTGTTGCACCGCATGCACAGGTAAAAGACGTTCTCAAACGGGAGTGGCAGACGCGATGAGTTCGGGCATGAACGCGGCGGGTTTTGAGGATGGCGAATTTGCGCGATGGCAGGCCTTGGTCGACAAGGCGCTGAAAGGCGCATCTGCTGACAGCCTCGTTCACCAAACCGATGATGGCATTACACTTCAGCCGCTTTACCCTGCGGCGTCTGATCCCGCGATTGCTATGCGTGGCGGCGACGTGCCGTGGACCATAGCCCAAAGGGTCGATCATCCAGACCCGGGCCAAGCGCACGCCCAGGCAATGGCTGACCTTGAGGGCGGCGCGACCGGCCTAATGCTGTCATACCAAGGATCACCTGGCGCCTACGGCTACGGTGTTTTAACCGACGATCTGCCGGTCGTCCTGGATGGTGTCCTGACCGATGCCATTCGCCTGACGCTTGACCCCTCACCGGCCCGGGCGCGTGATGCACGCGCTTTGGCCGCTGTTTTGGATGCGTCCGGACCATCCAACGCCTCCATCCATGTCGATTTCGGGCTTGATCCGGCCAGTATTCTTGCTGGCACCGGTGGTCTGCGCGGCGATGAGCAAACCGCTTTGGAAGCGCAGGGCCGTCATTTCCATCAGCTTCTGGCCTTCGGGTTCGGCGGGACCATCTTCCGTGCCGACGGCCGACTTGTGCACAATGCGGGTGGGACGGACGCCGAAGAATTGGGTTTCATCCTGGCCGGTCTGGCGCTTGCGATGCGTAGCATTGATGATCCAGCTCTTGCGGCCGAACGCACCCTTTTGATGGTATCCGTGGACGCCGATCAGTTCGCCGGTATTGCCAAGCTGCGCGCGCTTCGGCTTTTGCATGCCAAGCTGATGGAAGCTTGCGAAATTGCGGCATTTCCGCCGCGCATCCATGCCGAAACGTCGCTTCGCATGCTAACCAGACGCGATCCGCATGTGAACATGCTTCGGACCACAACCGCGGTGTTTGCCGCAGCCATTGGCGGCTCCGATACGGTGACGGCCCTGCCCTTCACCCAAGCGCTCGGTTTCCCTGATGGGTTTGCGCGGCGCACCGCGCGGAACACCCAGTTGGTGCTTTTGGAAGAGAGCTCCTTGGATCAGGTCAACGACCCAGCGGCGGGTTCGGGGCTGTACGAGCACTATACAAAGACGCTTTGCGAGAAGGCATGGTCCGCCTTCCAAACTATCGAAGCCGAAGGCGGCGTTTTACGCTCGCTGGCTTCCGGTGCAATCCAGGCGCGTGTGAAGGCCTCGCAACAGGCGCGAGCTGCCGAGATTGCCGCTGGCGATCGCAAGCTTACGGGCGCCACCGTCTTCCAACTGGAAACGGAATACCCGGTCGAAGTGGAGGATGTTACGCCGGTCTCCTACCCCCTCAAGGAGGGGCTGAAGCTCTATGCTGATCGGCTGGAGCTGGCACCGCTTGAGCCGTCGAACACGGGAGAACCCGCATGAGCAAATTGCCCGATTTCGCCGCCCTGCCGATGCCGGACTTCGCGTCGGCCACCATTCCATCGGCCAGTGGCACGGTGTGGGAAACACCCGAAGGCATCGACGTTCTGCGGAACTACTCCGATCAAGATCGCGCCGGACTGGAGCATGTGGGCAGCTTCCCCGGCATCGCGCCCTATGTACGTGGCCCCTACCCCACAATGTATGTCCAGCGGCCCTGGACTGTTCGCCAGTATGCTGGTTTCTCGACTGCTGAGGCGTCGAACGCTTTCTACCGACGCAATCTGGCGGCGGGTCAGAAAGGCCTATCTGTTGCGTTCGATCTCGCGACCCACCGAGGCTACGATAGCGATCACCCCCGCGTTGCCGGCGATGTTGGAATGGCGGGTGTTGCCATCGACAGCATCCTCGATATGCGGCAGCTTTTCGACGGCATCCCGCTCGACACCATGTCCGTCTCCATGACCATGAACGGTGCCGTTCTGCCCGTCATGGCGCTCTACATCACGGCCGCTGAAGAACAAGGTGTCTCAGCAGACAAGCTGGCCGGGACCATTCAGAATGACATTCTGAAGGAGTTCATGGTCCGCAACACCTACATCTACCCGCCTGCGCCTTCGATGCGGATCATCTCCGACATCTTTGCCTACACATCGAAGGAGATGCCGAAGTTTAACTCCATCTCCATCTCCGGCTACCACATGCAGGAGGCCGGGGCGACGGCGGACCTGGAGCTTGCCTACACGCTGGCTGACGGCATTGAATATGCCCGCCGTGGGGTTGCCGCCGGCATGGACATTGATTCCTTCGCGCCTCGGCTTTCCTTCTTCTGGGCTATTGGCATGAACTTCTTCATGGAAGTCGCCAAGCTGCGCGCCGGCAGGCTGTTATGGTCGCAGCTGATGCAGGAGTTCTCCCCCAAGAACGTCAAATCAACGGCCCTGCGCACCCACTCGCAGACGTCCGGCTGGTCTCTGACGGCCCAGGACGTGTTCAACAATGTGATCCGCACCTGCGTTGAGGCGATGGCGGCCACACAAGGCCACACGCAAAGCCTGCACACCAATGCCCTTGATGAGGCACTGGCGCTGCCCACGGACTTCTCCGCCCGCATCGCCCGCAACACCCAGCTCTTCCTGCAACAGGAATCGGGCACCACACGGGTCATTGATCCCTGGGGCGGCTCCTACTTTGTGGAGCGGCTGACGGCCGACCTTGCCGCACGGGCGATGGAGCATATCGAAGAGATCGAAGGCTTCGGCGGGATGGCCAAGGCCATCGAAAAAGGCATCCCGAAGATGCGCATTGAGGAAGCAGCGGCCAAGACACAGGCACGTATCGATTCCGGTCGGCAATCAATCATTGGCGTCAACTGCTACAAGCCGGAGCGCGAACAACCGATCGACATCCTGAAGGTCGACAATGCCGCGGTGCGTGAGCAGCAACTGGCAAAGCTTGAGAAACTGCGCGCCGAGCGCGATCAGAGCGCAACCATTGCCGCCCTCACCGCGCTCACCAACGGTGCGGAAGCTGATGGCAACCTTCTGGCGCTCTGCGTCGATGCAGCCAGGGCCGGCGCCACTGTTGGTGAGATGTCCGATGCCATGGAGAAAGTTTTTGACCGCCACCGCGCGGAGATCAAAGCCATATCAGGTGTCTATAAGCGGGAGGCCGGAGCCATGTCCGATGCCATCGTCAAAGCGCTTGCCATGACCGATGCGTTTGAGGAAGCCGATGGCCGGCGCCCGCGTATTCTGGTCGCCAAGATGGGGCAGGATGGTCATGACCGGGGACAGAAGGTCATAGCCTCGGCCTTTGCCGACATTGGGTTTGACGTCGATATCGGCCCGCTGTTTGCAACGCCTGAGGAAGCTGCCCGTCAGGCGGTGGAAAACGATGTGCATGTCGTCGGCGTGTCTTCGCTTGCTGCCGGTCACCTCACCTTGGTGCCGGCACTCAAGTCCGCGCTGGAAGCCGAAGGGCGAGCCGATATTATGATCGTGGTCGGGGGCGTTATCCCCCCGCAAGACTTCGATGCCTTGAAGGAGGCCGGTGCCGCCGCCATCTTCCCGCCCGGCACGGTGATAGCCGATGCCGCGATTGAACTGATCGATGATTTGAACCAGCGCCTTGGCTACACTCAGCAGGCGGCTGAGTGACGGCGCTCAGCGCTTGAGCGGTTGTGCCAAAGAAACAGAGTGAAAGCGCCAACGAAAGAAGCCCTATGATCCTCACCACAACTTCTACCCTGCAAGACAAGACCATTACCGACTATCGCGGTGTGGTTACCGGCGAGGCGATTGTCGGCGCCAACATCTTCAAGGATCTGTTCGCGGGGATTCGCGATATCGTTGGCGGGCGATCCGGCGCCTATGAGCAGGAGCTTGCCAAGGCCCGTACCATTGCCATGCAGGAGATGCAGGAGCGGGCGCAAGCCATTGGTGCCAACGCCATCATCGGCATCGACCTTGACTATGAGACGGTGGGCCAGGGCGGCTCCATGCTGATGGTCACGGCTTCTGGCACGGCGGTGACGATAACCTAATCGACCAAGGCTATGGCGCGGCGCGTCGAATCCGCTAAAACGCCGGTCATGTCTGCGTTCTCTTCTGCCCGCGTTCGCGGGGTTCTGCTCTCGATCTTTGGTTGTTTGGTTCTTGCGGCTTGTTCAGGCCGTGAGGAGTTTGCTGCTGCTGTGCCCGTTCAGCCCACAACTGTGCCCGGACTCGAACTGAGCGAAACAGGCGTTGGCCTGGTTGATCAGTCGACACCCTTTTCCACGAGCGCGATCTCGCAAGCGCTTGGCGGCGCGCGCGTTGAAACTGTCAACGCCACCTACAATGGGACGGTAACGGCGCAGCTTGCCGCCTTTGGACCGTCGGGCCTTCAGATGGCGCGCTTTCAAGGCGGCGGCGGACGTATCTCGGCTATTCAGATCGTCTCAGAGGACGTTCCGGGGCCAGGCGGCGCGCGTGTCGGGATGACCTATCGGCAGACTGGCGGCAACGCCATGCAGTGTCAGGAAGGCCAATCGACCTGGGAAGGCATGGCCGTTTGTGGACGCAATGGAAGCGCCATAACCTATGTCTATTCTGTTCCGCTTTGGCAGGGCGGCGCGATGCCGACGGGCAACGATCTGAACGAGGCTGTCCTCAACCGAATGATCTGGGAACCGTGAGCGCGGCGACGCTCCCTGATCCCAAATTTCTGGCAGATGCAATTCTCGCCGGCGACCGAGCAGCTTTGGCGCGCGGCATCACTTTGGTGGAATCGCGCCGCGCCGACCATCGTGAGACGGCACGCGCGCTCCTCAACACTCTTATGCCGAAGACCGGCGGTGCCATCCGCGTAGGGATCACAGGTGTTCCAGGCGTCGGCAAGTCAACCACCATCGACCGCTTTGGTTCCATGCTGATTGAGGAAGGCCATAAGGTTGCAGTTCTTGCTGTCGACCCTTCGTCGACACGCACTGGCGGGTCGATCTTGGGTGACAAGACGCGCATGGCGAAGCTCGCCGCGTCACGTGCGGCCTACATTCGGCCCTCACCTTCGGCCGGTACCTTGGGCGGTGTGACCGCGAAGAGCCGCGAAACGATTCTTCTGTGTGAAGCGGCAGGCTTTGACGTGGTGATCGTCGAAACGGTCGGTATCGGTCAGTCAGAAACGGCGGTCGCGGGTATGGTCGATGTGTTCACCGTCCTCATGCTCCCCGGCGCGGGCGATGAGCTTCAAGGCATCAAAAAGGGTGTGCTGGAAATCGCCGACATCATCGCCATCAATAAAGCCGATGGCGAGATGGCGACTGCTGCGCGCAAGGCAGCAACCCATTATCGCGCCGCACTCGATATCCTTGCGCCGACCTCGCCGGTGTGGACCGTGCCAGTCCTTACCCAGTCTGGCCTTCACGGCGATGGCCTCGATACGCTTTGGGCAACGATCCGCGACTACAAAGCCAAGCACGAAGCCGCGGGCCTTTTTGCCAAGCGCCGAACCGACCAGAACCTTGCCTGGATGCGCGACATGTTGCGCGAACGAGCTCTAGAGCGACTGACCCGCGACCCGGCGTTGAAAGCGGCGATTACCGAGGCTGAAAAGGCTGTTGGATCGGGTACATTGGCGCCCTCATTGGCTGTTGAACAAATCGTTAAAGCTGCCAACCTCTAGGTGTTTCACAATAGGACAGGTCCCTCTGGCACAGCCCTTGCGCTGATGCCTGCATGGCACGCCGACCTGTTCTTTCGCGACGCAACTTTCTTAACGCCAGCGCCATTGGGCTTGGTGGATCGCTCCTCACGCCATTGCGGCCGCATGCGCAAACCGTGCCGGCCGATCTCCGTGGATCTATGGACCAGGCGACCTATGGCGTTCGTCCCGGGACGGTCGATAGCCAGAGCGCGGCTTTCCAGCTGGCGATCAATCAAGCGGTGGCAGACGGCCAACCTCTGTTCCTCCCGGCGGGCGACTATCTGGTCAGCAACATCGATCTGCCGTCAGGACTCACCATTATCGGCGTGCCTGGTCGCTCGCGCATCCGTTATGTCGGTGACGGGCATCTGTTGTTCGCCAACGAGGTCAAAGATCTCCGGCTTCAAGGCCTTGTTATTGAGGGCGACAATCGGCGCCTGGCCGGCTATGCGCCTGCGCTTCTGCACATTTCTGCGGGCACCAACATTGCTATTGAGGACTGCCAGTTCCTTGGCTCCGCCAAGGATGGCGTTGTGTTCGATCGCGTGGAAGGTCGGATCGAGCGATGCCAGATCTCCGGCGCTCGCGGTGCTGCGATTGTTTCCAACGATGGGCAAGGTATCGCTATCCGGGACAATGTGGTCACCGATTGCGCCGACAATGGCATCCTCGTGCATCGCTGGAGCGCGGGGCACGACGGCACGCAAATTATCGGCAACCGCATCGCGCGGATCAACGCGAGATCAGGTAGCACAGGCTCGTTCGGCAACGGCATTCACGCCTTCCGTACCGACGATGTGATGATTGCCAACAACACGATCCGGGACTGCGTTTTCAGCGCCGTGCGATGCAACGCGGCCTCGAACGTACAGATCGCCAACAATCACTGCGCGGCCTCCGGTGAGACCGGACTCAATGTCGAATTCGGTTCTGAGGGTGCGGTGGTCGCCAACAATGTGGTCGATGATGCCGCCAATGGCATCAGCGTTAGCAGCTTGTCCGAAGGCGGGCGTATGGCCATTGTTCACGGCAATCTGGTGCGCAATCTAAGGCTTGAACCGGTCCTTCCAACCGATTGGCCGACCTATGGCACCGGGATCAGCGTCACCGCCGATACGACAGTGGCCTCCAACGTTGTTGAGAACGCCCCCTATGCGGGGATACGCGCCGGCTTTGGGCCAAACCTTCGCAACGTGATCATCTCTCAGAACATCGTGCGCCACGCGCGCATGGGTGTCACCGTTTCAGTGGTCGATGGGGTTGGACCGAGCATCATCCGCGACAACATCTTTGAAGACACCCTCGATGGCGCCGTGATTGGCATGCATGGATGGGACCGGGCGACCGGCGATCTGGCCAAGACCGACGATGTGCCGCCGCCACTGCTGGTGGAAAACAACAGCGCTCTGTCCTAAGGAGCGCCGCTACTGGTCAGGCGGCGGCCTTGAAGCCCCGTTCACGCCAGGCGGCAAGCCGCGTCACTGCGTCGTCCAACACCTCGTCGCGCTTGCAGAAACAAAACCGCAGAAGATGGTCTGGTGCCTCGCCACGATAAAAGGCGGACATGGGAACGGTGGTCACACCGGCTTCGACCGTCATGCGTTGGGCTGCCTCGACATCATTGCCAAGTCCAAGCGAGGCGATGTCGGCGATCAAAAAGTAGCTGCCATCAGCTGGTAAGGTCGGGAAGCCCGCCGCCTCTAGACCAGAGGCCAACCGGTCGCGCTTGGTTTCCAAATCATTGGCCAACGCTTTGAAATAGGCGTCGGGCATGCCCAGCCCGTGTGCCACCGCAATCTGGAGATTGGGGGGCGTGGTGAAGGTGGTGAACTGATGCGCCTTGGAGATCGGCGCGATCAGGGCAGCCGGACCGGATACGTAGCCCACCTTCCAGCCGGTGAGCGAAAAGCTCTTGCCCGCCGATCCGATGCGAACCGTGCGCTCCGCCATGCCTGGAAGGGTCGCAAATGGAATGTGCTCCGCTTCGCCAAACACAAGGTGCTCGTAGACCTCATCGCAGATGGCATAGGCATCATGATGCAAGACCCGGTCGGCGACGCGCTGTAGCTCGTCCCGGCTGAAGACCTTGGACGATGGGTTCAGCGGGTTATTGAGCAAAACGGCCTTCGTGCGGTCCGAAAACGCCGCATCCAAAGCGTCATCAGAAAAAGACCAGTGGGGTGGCTGAAGTGGGACGAGACGTGCCTTGCCGCCAGCGCGCTCGATCAACGGGATGTAGCAATCATAGGCCGGGTCAAAAACGACGACCTCATCTCCCGGTTCGATCAGCGCCATAAGCGCGTCGGAGAGCGCCTCGGTCGCGCCCGAGGTGACCAAGACATCGGCTGGATCCCGATCAATGCCGAAAAACCGATTCTCGCTTGCCGCAATCGCCTGCCGCAGAACCGGCAGACCCATCATGGGTGGATATTGGTTTGGCCCCTCCATCAGGGCATCGGCCGCCTTGCGGCGAACCTCTTCGGGTCCATCGACATCCGGAAAGCCCTGTCCGAGATTGATCGCATCGTGCTCAATCGCCAACCGGCTCATCACCTCGAAAATTGTCGTCGGCAGGCCAGTGAAGAGCGGATGGGTGGAGCGCATAGAACGTTCAGAGCTTTGGCGATTGGGAGGGTGCATGCTTCTAACGGTTTGGTTGGTTCATGCAAATGGGCGAGGCCCACATGCCGATTGTCGTTGGTCGCAAAGTCGTGCTTCCCAAGCATCGTCTCCTGCTGCTACACGGAAAGAGCTTTGGTGCCGCCAAACCGGCGGTGAAAAGGGAATGTGGTGCGACGGACTTCACAAGGCTCGTCAAAGCCACAGCTGCCCCCGCAACTGTAAGCGGCGCGGCGGATGCTTAGGCCACTGTTCTTTTGAGGGACGGGAAGGCGCATCCTCCGGCGACCCCGCGAGCCAGGAGACCTGCCAAAGCGTGTGAAACCAGCCGGACGGGGTGTGCCGGGGCGGATTGTGGGCTGGCCGGGAGCTGGTCTCTTTCACGTCCATCCTCCTGACGGCCAAACGTTTTGGGATGGATGGTCGATTCTCCCCACACCTGCACATTGGTTCTCGGCGGCGCGCGCTCTGGAAAGTCGCGCCACGCTGAAGGCCTGTGCCGGGAGAGCGGGCTTGCCAAGCTCTACATAGCGACCGCCGCTGCCCATGATTCCGAGATGGAAGAGCGGATTGCTGCCCATAAGTCGATGCGCGCAGCCGATGGCTGGCAGACGATTGAAGAGCAGCACGAGCTTGCCGGCACGCTGGCAAGCTCGCTCGCGCCGGATCGGATCGCGCTTGTTGACTGCCTGACGCTCTGGCTGACCAACCGGCTGCTTGCCGATGCTGACCTGGCCTCCGAAACCGATCGTCTTTGTGAGGCAATCAAACGCCGCGCTGGACCGGTTGTGTTCGTCTCCAACGAAACCGGCCTCGGCATCGTTCCGGAGAATGCTCTCGCCCGGCGTTTTCGTGACGCCCAAGGCACTCTCAATCAGCGGGTCGCCGCCCTTTCCACCCACGTTCATTTGGTTGCAGCGGGCCTGCCGCTTGTTTTGAAGGAACCCAGTTCATGACCGACCGCATCCCCGCCACGATCATCACCGGCTTTCTCGGGTCGGGCAAAACCACGCTCATCCAGAACTTGTTGCGCCAGGCTGGCGGCAAGCGGATCGCCCTCATCGTCAATGAGTTTGGCGATTTGGGGTTTGATGGCGAACAGATCGCCGGCTGCGGCATAGAAGGCTGCGCCGATGAGGATGTGGTGGAACTGACCAATGGCTGTATCTGCTGCACGGTGGCCGATGATTTCCTGCCAACCATGGAGATGCTGCTGGCTCGCGATCCGGCGCCTGACCACATCGTGATAGAAACCTCCGGCCTCGCCCTGCCGCAGCCGCTGGTGCAGGCGTTTCGCTGGCCGTCGGTAGCAGCCCGGACGACGGTTGATGGCGTCGTGACGGTGGCAGATGCCGAGGCGCTAGCGCATGGTCTTTACGCCAGCGAGCCGGAGAAGATCGACGCCCAGCGCGCGGCCGATGACAGCATCGACCATGAAACACCGCTTGATGAGCTATTTGCCGATCAGATGCGCTGCGCGGACATCGTCATCCTGTCGAAGACAGACCGCGTCGAAGAAGCGGATATGGCCAAAGTGGAGGCAGCTTTGCATGGCCGCCGCTCGGGCGTTGGAACCGTGCGGTCAACCGAGGCAGGTCTACCAGCGGACGTTCTGATTGGTCTTGGTTCGGCGTCTGAGTTCGACATGGCAGGTCGTGAGGCCGATCATCATCACCACCATGATGACGGTGACAATGACCACCATCATCATGAGCACCACCATCACGATCATGACCACGATGCTTTTGCTTCAATCGTGATTGATCCAGGAACCTTTGAAAGCAAACAGGCGCTCGACGCTTATTTGGAGCGGCTTTGCGAGCTTCCGGGTGTTCTGCGCGTCAAAGGCGTCGCTGAGATCGCTGGCAAGCCGGCGCCAGTCGTTGTGCAGGCCGTCGGGCCGCGCGTCGTGTCCTGGTTCGATGGCTCGGAACGAACGCGTAAGCCGGGCTTGGTCGTGATTGGTCTTGCGCCACTGCCCGCCTTGCCGGAAGCCGCACTGGTCGAAAGCGCCGCCTGACATGCACGTTCTGGCCGCTCAGGCGGGGCGCATTGATGATGGGGATGAGCCGGTCGATCTCGATCAGCCACCAGGGGACATCGTGTTTCTTTCGGCTGCGGAGTCGGAGCTTTCGGCCTTTGCGCTTGATGCTGCGAATGCCGACATTGCCTCGTCCCTGCGGCTGGCGAGCCTGTTGCAGCTCAAGCACCCCTACTCGGTCGACCTTTATGTCGAGGCGACGTTGAGCAAAGCGAAGCTGATCGTTATCCGACTGATCGGTGGAGCGGATTATTGGGCCTATGGTCTGGAGCAAGTCAGCACGCTGGCGCGGCGCGAGGGGATTCAACTCCTTGTCGTTCCAGGCGAAACCAATTGGGATGCTGGTCTTGCCGGGCACTCAACCGTGCCGCTGTCGCTTGCTCGGCGTTTCTGGCAATTGTGCGTGGCAGGTGGGCCGCAAAACCGGCTGCGGGCGCTGCTTTTGCTGGACGGTTTGGCGCGGGGAGCTTTGCCGGACCTCGAAACACTGGCCGTCGCGACCTTGGCTCGAGTTGGCTTCTGCGATCCGCAGACCCTGCTCCCCATGCCAAACGACGCTAAAGCTGAGGCTGGCAGCGTCCCGGTGGTTTTCTATGGCAGCCTGCTTCAGGCGGGAACGACCGACCCGATAAGGGTAGTCTGCGAGCGCCTGACAGTCCAAGGCCTGCGTCCGGTGCCCCTGTTTTTACCAAGCCTCAAAGATGAGGAAGCGACTGGGTTCCTGGTCGAGCACCTTCCTGCCATCGATCCGCCGGTGATCATCAACTGCACGGCCTTTGCCTCGTCCAGTGATGATGGCGGGCCGCTCAGCCAGACCGGAGCTCCGGTGCTGCAAGCCGTTCTCTCCGGTGTGTCGCGTGAGGCTTGGGAGGAAAGCTCGCGAGGGCTGTCGGGCACTGACCTTGTGATGCATGTCGCGATGCCGGAGCTCGATGGCCGGATTCACGGCCCGGCGGTCAGCTTCAAGCGTCAAGACGAGCGCGACGCGCTGACGGCCTTCGCGCCGGTTCGGTACGAATCCCATACAGAACGCGCCGATGCGCTGGCGCGCTTGACGGCCCGATGGACCAGACTTCG
The DNA here is from genome assembly GCA_038749715.1 of Pseudomonadota bacterium. Taxonomy (GTDB): domain Bacteria; phylum Pseudomonadota; class Alphaproteobacteria; order Rhizobiales; family MH13; genus MH13. The sequence continues at coordinate 149,800 of JBCDHR010000003.1, read as the reverse complement.
GCAGTTGCAGGCGCCCGACAAGCGTGTGGCCATTATCCTTGCCAATTATCCAACCAAAGCGAGCCGGATTGGCAATGGCGTTGGGCTCGATACGCCTCAATCCGTGGTTCGTTTCCTCGAGGCGATGAAGGGTGATGGCTATGAAGTCGGCGACCTGCCGCAGAGCGATGATGCGCTGATGGGCACCTTGCTGGCTGGCCCGACCAACATGCCTGACAGCTTCGTCGCCAAGACGGGAGCACGGTTGTCGCTGGAAGATTATCAATCCTTCTTCGATAGCCTGTCAGAAAAGGTCCGGGCTGCTGTGGTGGATCGCTGGGGCGTGCCTGAAAACGATCCGCACGTCACCGAGGGGGCTTTTGCCTTGCCCTTGCATGCCTTCGGCAAACAATGGATCGGCATCCAGCCAGCGCGCGGCTACAACATTGATCCGGCCGAGACCTATCACGATCCCGACCTTGTGCCGCCGCACGCCTATTTTGCCTTCTACGCCTTCTTGCAGAGTGAAGCCGACGCTGGCATTCAGTTCGGCAAGCATGGCAATTTGGAGTGGCTGCCGGGCAAGGCGCTTGCGCTGTCCGAAGGCTGTTTCCCGTCCGCAATCCTCGGTGATCTGCCAGTCCTCTACCCCTTCATCGTCAATGATCCGGGCGAAGGTTGCCAGGCCAAGCGGCGCACGGCGGCGGTTGTTGTCGATCATCTGACGCCACCGCTCACGCGCGCTGAAAGTCACGGCCCCTATCAGGAACTTGAGGCGCTCCTCGACGAGTATGCGATGGCGGTGGCCAGCGATCCGCGCCGCGCCAAGGCACTGGCCAGCGACATCCTAGGCTTCGCACAAGAGACCGGGCTCGCCGAGGATATCGGCCTGAAGGGCGAAGCCTCCGACGATCTCATCACGCTCGATACCGCACTTTGCGATCTTAAAGAGCTTCAAATTCGTGATGGGCTGCACGTGTTCGGCTCGCTGCCTGACGAGCAGCAGGTCGCTGACCTGGCAGTTGCGATTGCGCGTTTGCCGCGCGGTTCCACCATGGAAGATGTGTCTCTGTTGCGCGCACTCGCCAGTGATCTTGGTCTCGATTTCGATCCGCTAACGCGGGAGTTCGGGCAACCATGGGCGCTTGCCAAGCCGCAGCCGCTGGCAGCGCTGAGCCATGATCCATGGCGTACCGTCGGTGATGCTGTAGAACGCCTTGAAGCTTACGCGTTGCAGTTGGTGAAAGGCGAGACGCGCGCCCCTGGACCAAAGAGTGCTGCCGTTCTGGGTTGGATCGAAGGCAGTTTGATGCCGAAACTTGTCCAAAGCGCCGATGATGAAACGCAGCATCTTCTGGATGGACTGGCCGGACGCTTTGTACCGCCCGGCTCCTCTGGCGCGCCGAGCCGCGCCCGTCCCGATGTGCTGCCGACAGGCCGAAACTTCTACGCCGTCGATGTGCGGGCTGTGCCCTCCCCTACCGCCTGGCGTCTTGGCAAGGCGTCCGCAGAGGCATTGCTTGTTCGCCACTTTCAGGATCATGGCGAGTGGCTAGAAAGCGCGGTCCTCTCTTGCTGGGGCACAGCCAACATGCGCACGGGCGGCGATGACATCGCGCAGGCCCTGGCGCTGATCGGTACCGAGCCGCAATGGGATGGCGGCGCTGGCCGGGTAACAGGCTTCACAGTCACACCGCTGTTAGAGCTAAAACGGCCCCGGGTCGACGTCACGCTTCGCATTTCCGGTTTCTTCCGAGATGCCTTCCCTCACCAGATCGATCTTTTCGACAGCGCGGCGCGTGCTGTCGCGGCGCTCGATGAGCCAGACGATATGAACCCTCTCGCCGCCCGTGTACGCGTAGACCGCGCATCATTGATCGCTGCCGGTGTGCCACCTGATGATGCCGACCGACAATCTGGCTACCGCGTGTTTGGCTCCATGCCTGGTGCCTATGGTGCCGGCCTTCAGGCACTGATCGATGAGGGTGGCTGGTCCAATCGCTCTGATTTCGCCGACGCGTTCCTCGCCTGGGGTGGCTTTGCCTACGGAGCTGGCCGGCAGGGCGATGCGGAAGAGCATCTTCTGCGCAAACGGCTGACGGCCGCAGAGGCGGTTCTGCAAAACCAAGATAATCGCGAGCATGATCTGCTCGACAGCGACGACTATTACCAGTTTGAGGGCGGGCTGGCCGCGACGGTCGAGACCCTGCGTGGCGAGGCGCCGGTCAGCTATCATATTGATCATTCACGGCCTGAAGCGCCGCTTCCGCGCACCCTGCGGGAGGAGATAGGCCGTGTAGTGCGGGGACGCGCCTCCAATCCCAAGTGGATCGCTGGCGTGATGCGCCATGGCTATAAGGGCGCCTTTGAGATGGCGGCAACGCTCGACTATCTGTTTGCCTTTGCCGCCACCACCAATGCGGTGACCGACCACCATTTCGACGCACTGTTTGGCGCTTACATCGCCGACGAGACCGTGCGATCCTTCATCGAAGAGGCCAACCAGCCCGCGCTGCATGATATGCTAGCCCGGTTTCAAGACGCGCTTGATCGCGGGCTTTGGGCACCGCGCCGCAACGCGACTCTGGCCCTTTTGGACAGCCTGACGGGACAACGGGAGACTGCCGCATGAGCGACATGACAGAACAGGAACTGGATGCCCGCCATGCGGAGAAGATGCGCAAGAAGAAGGCCGCGCGCGACAAGATCCTGGCGACCAAGACCATTGAGAAGGGCTTGCTGATCGTCCACACCGGCAAGGGTAAGGGCAAATCAACGGCCGCCTTCGGTATGGTTTTTCGCGCGCTTGGCCATGGTCAACGCGTCGGCATTGTGCAGTTCGTGAAAGGCAAATGGGAAACCGGTGAACGCGCCGTACTTGAACGGTTTTCCGACCTCGTCACGATCAACACAATGGGCGAAGGATTCACCTGGGAAACCCAGGATCGCCAACGCGACATCGCAGCGGCGCAGGCTGCCTGGGATAAAGCCAAGGCCTTGATCACCGGTGGCGAGCATAAACTGGTCCTTCTGGACGAGCTGAACATTGTTCTGCGCTACGGATACCTTGACGCGGAATCCGTGGTGGAGTTTCTGCGCGCTGAAAAGCCCGAGGATGTGCATGTTGTGGTCACCGGGCGCAACGCGCCTGATGCTTTGGTGGAGGCTGCCGACCTCGTCACGGAAATGACGATGGTCAAGCATCCCTTCCGCAGTGGCGTGAAGGCTCAGGCGGGCATTGAGTTCTAGCATTATGCCAACGCCGGCCTTGATGATTCAGGGCACCGGATCAAATGTCGGCAAATCGGTAATCGTCGCCGGCCTTTGCCGGTTATTTGCGCGGCGCGGGCTTAACGTCCTGCCATTCAAACCGCAGAACATGTCCAACAACGCGGCCGTGACAGCCGATGGCGGTGAGATCGGGCGCGCCCAAGCCCTCCAAGCGCAGGCGGCAGGGCAGCTGCTAAGCGTCCACATGAACCCGGTTCTTCTGAAGCCGCAGACCGATGTCGGTAGCCAGATAGTTGTGCAGGGCAAGGTTTGGGGCACGATGGCGGCGCGCGAATATGGGCAGCGCAAACAGGACCTCATGGTGCCGGTGCTCGACAGTTTTGAGCGGTTGGCAAGCGAGGCCGATCTGGTGCTGGTCGAAGGGGCTGGGAGCCCGGCGGAGGTCAATCTGCGCGCCGGCGACATTGCCAATATGGGCTTTGCGGCGGCGGCCAAGGTGCCGGTGGTGCTTTGTGCCGACATCGATCGTGGCGGCGTTATTGCGAGTGTCGTCGGTACCCACACCATTCTTCCCGATGTGGACCGTGCTTTGGTCCGCGGGTTCTTCATCAACCGGTTCCGTGGTGACCCGTCCCTGTTTGATGAGGGGCTTAGCATCATCACAGAGCAAACCGACTGGCCGAGCTTTGGCGTTGTGCCGTGGTTCGAGCAGGCGCATGACCTACCGGCGGAAGATGTGCTTGGTCTTGCCGACAGCAGGGCGGAAACAGGCCGGTTGGATGTCGTTATTGCCGTCCCGCGTCTTGGACGTATCGCCAACTTCGAGGATCTTGATCCACTTCGTATGGAGCCCGGCGTTGACCTTCGGATCATTGAGCCCGGTGAGCCGCTGCCGGTCGACGCAGACTGTGTGATCCTACCCGGTTCAAAAACGACTCTGGCCGATCTTCAGGCCTTTAAGACCGAGGGCTGGGACATCGATCTTCGCGCTCATCATCGCCGCGGCGGAACGATTGTGGGCCTATGCGGCGGGTATCAGATGTTGGGTCGTACACTCGCCGACCCAGACGGCGTGGAAGGCATTGCAACCACGATGGATGGGCTTGGGCTTCTGCCAGTCGACACCGTGCTTGCGGGCGACAAAACCTTGCGGCAGAGCCAAGGAACGCATAGCGCAACAGGGACTGCGGTCGCGGGTTATGAGATTCATATCGGCGATACGCCGATCACTGATGGCGTTGCGCCCATGCTGAGCCTCGAGACCGGAACGGACGGTGCCGTCTCCGCCGATGGGCTGGTGATGGGCACTTATCTGCACGGGCTTTTCGCGTCTGACTCTTTTCGCGCTGCGTTTCTTCAACGATTGGGCGGACAGGGTTCAGTGGCCTACCAGGCACGTGTCGAAAGCGCGCTGGATGGTCTGGCTGACCATCTGGAAGCGCATCTGGACGTGGAGGGATTGCTGGCCGTTGCTAGAACACGAGGGTAATGCCCAACACAATGGCAATGGCGAGTGCCATTGCCAAACAGGTTGATCGAAAAAGTTTCAATCCACGGCTGATGTCGCCGGCCACCAGGTCATTGCGGCCTTGGTGGTTGAGGTAAGGCGCCTCAACCCTGTGGCTTGCGTAGGTGCGCGGTCCGCCCAGCGCGATGCCCAGGACCGAGGCATAGGCCGTCTCGGGCCAGCCGGCATTGGGCGAGGCATGGGTTGGTGCACCAGAGGCCACGACCACCCAAGACGGGGTTGGCATTCGGGCTATCAAAGCGCCGAGCGCGATTAACCCAACGGAGAGGCGCGCCGGCAACCAATTCACAACGTCATCCAACCTTGCAGATGCAGCACCGAAATCGAGATGGCGCTCGGTTCGATAGCCGATCATGGAATCTGCGGTGTTGATCGCCTTGTAAAGAGCGATGCCGGGCGCGCCGCCGATCAGCAACCAGAAGGCTGGCGCGATGACGCCATCGGAATGGTTCTCGGCAAGACTCTCTAGCGCAGCGCGCGCAATACCCGACTCATCAAGGGTCCCGGTCTGTCGACCGACGATGAGGCCAAGGGTTTGGCGCGCGGATGGCAAATCGCCTGAGGCGAGCGGAACCGCGACGGCGTGGACATGGTTGAACAGCGACCGCTGCGCGAGAAACACCGCGCCTACTAGCGCGCTCAACATGACGCCCGCCAGCCAATGCAGGGCGAGCGCCAGGACTGTTACCAGCCCAACCGAAACGCCGACCGATGCTAGGAGCAGGACGAGACAGAGGCGCCCCGACCATAGCCTTTGGCTTGGCGTGCCGGCGTTGAAGCGATTGTCCATCCAGCCAATAAAATCGCCAATAGCGACAACGGGATGCGGTAGGCGTCGCCACAGCCAGTCCGGCTCTCCGAAACGAGCATCCAGCGCCATGGCGATGAGCAGCGCAAGCGCGTTGGCGGCCAACCAGTCAGCCACCAAGGCGTCCCTGCAAGAGTCGATCGCGTTCACCGGCAATGTGCTCAATTGCGTCGATCAATGAGGGCCCCGGGCACACGGTAAGGCGCTCCGGCAGTTCCATGCGCTGTGAGGCAGGGTAGCGCTGCTCAAGCGCTGAATGGGCCAGAAGGGCCGTTCCCTGGTCCTCGCTGGCGCTCCCCAACTGACTGACGACGAGCACATCCGGCTCAGCTTGAATGATTGTTTCCAGATCGGCGAACCCACCCCGCGCACCCACCAGATCATCGCTTGCCAGGCGGATACCGAGTGCGGACATCAGTTCACCGGTCAACGTTGCCGAACCGGTCGCATAACCCCGACGCTGAATGATCAGCGCGGACAGGTCCGGTTCGGCGCGCTCGGCCTCCAAGGCTTGGTCAATCGCTTCAATCAGCGCCTCGCCGCGTTGCGGATGCCCAACCATATCGGCGACCAGCCCGATCACCTCTCGAGCATCATCCAGCGAACGCACAAACGGCACTTCCTCAACCCGATAGTCGAAACGGCGCAGCATGTCCTTGGCCGCCCGATTGGTGAAACGTCCAGCCAGCACGAGATCGGGTTCGAGCGCTATGACAGCTTCAGCAGCGGCTGGAAAATGCGGAAAGCCATCAGCCATCGCGGCCGCATGGGAGAGCGTTACATCGCCAGCAAAGCGGCTGAGCCCAGCGATCTGCTCGCGGTCGGCAAGTGCCAATACCAGTTGGTCAGTGCACATGTTGAGGGAGACGATACGCTGCGGCGTCTCGGCTAGTGCCGGCCGCACGGACAGAGCGCACGCCAATGCAAAAAGACCGAGAAAAAAGAGCGGTCTCTGCCCTTCCTCAGATTGTGGTCTTACTACCAATCGCTTAACCATGTGGTCGGCCCGGGACACATCTCGTGACGGGTGGTTCTGACGAACCGGATCGAAACAGTAAAGGTCTTCTTATGCACCGCGTTATTGCGCCCGGCATTGCTGCCGGGCTTTTTTTCGTGTGTCTTGGCACGCCAAGCGCTACTGCCCAATCGGGCGTCACCGTTATCCCCGAAATCACAGTCTTTGCGCCGTTTCGCGGCATCGCCACGCCCATTGCCCGTGCTGGCAGCTCAGTCAGCGTGGTTACACGCGAGGAGATTGAGCGGGCTGGGTATGCCAGCGTTGCAGATGTTCTGCGCACAGTCCCGGGTATCACCCTCAGTGAAGCTGGCGGCCTAGGCTCGCAGGCGGACGTTCTTATTCGCGGAGCGGAGCAACAACACACGCTTGTTTTGCTAGATGGCGTTCCGGTCAGCGACACCACCTCGGTGCGCAACACCTTCGATTTTCGCTCGATCTCACCAGAGTTGATTGAACAAATTGAGGTTTTGCGCGGGCCGCAATCTGCTCTGTACGGGTCCGATGCAATCGGTGGCGTGATCAACATCGTGAGGCGTCAGGCAGGTCAAGGCATGCGGGCCTCTGCATCGGTGGAAGGCGGAAGCTATGGCACGCAAACTGAGACACTCGATGCGTCCTATGGTGGTGACCGTTTCAGCGTGTTTGGCGCACTTTCTCACACGCAATCAGACGGATTCTCCAGGCGAAGCGGGGATGATGAAGACGACGGCGTTCAGCAGTGGAGCGGTTTTCTTCGCGGTACAGCGTATTTCTCTGAAGTACTTAGCGTGGACGTCCAGCTGCAAGGCAACGACACCGAGACAGAGTTCGATCAATCGGTCACCAACAATATCTCAATACGGACTTTGCAGACACTGAACGGTTCAGCTCAGCTTCGCCATGCCGTCATGGACGATCGCTGGGTCAACACGTTGAAGGTGTATGGTGGTGTCAATGACACGTTCGATGATCGCGGAACATCATCTGACCGAACCTATGATGGACGTCGACTGGGTGTTGAATGGGTCAGCGAGAGCGACTTTGGCGACTATGGAACGTTGTTGACTGGCGCCAGCATGGAACGCCAGAGCGCCGAGCAGATAGATGCAGTGGCTGGTCTTCAGTACAGTGCCTCGGAGACCTATCTGGCCGCATTCGCCATGCATCAGTTCTCGTTGACGCCCAACTTTCACCTATCAACGGCATTGCGGTTTGACGATTTCGACGAGTCGGGCTCATTCCTGACTGGCCGGGCAACTGCCGTGTACGACATCACAGAAACCGAAACACGGTTGCGTGCCAGCGTGGGGTCCGGTGCTCGTGCACCCAGCCTATTCCAACGTTTTTCCTCGTCCGGCAATCCAGACTTGGTTCCCGATGAGAGCATCGGCTTTGATATCGGCATCAATCAGGTGCTGTTCGATGGGCGCCTAACGGTCGACATTGCCGGGTTCTACAATCAGATCGACAACATGATCGATTATGACGGAACCATTTTTCAGTATCGCAATGTTACCGCGGCGGAGACCTATGGTGTCGAGGTGCAAGGTCAGGCCCGCTTGATCCCTGGGCAGCTGGACGCGTCGGCCCATTACACCTACCTGGTTGCCAACGATGTAACCACGGGCCTGCGTTTGCAGAGAAGACCCGAGCATGAAGCCCAGCTGAGCTTGACCTACTATGGAATCGACAAGCTTTCCCTGACCGCGACAGCGACGGCTGTGGGTGGCAACTGGTTCAATGACGACGCCAACACCACCCGGCTTGATCCCTATGTGCGCGTCGATCTCAACGCGTCTTTTCAGGCCCATGATCATTTGGAGGTTTTTGGGCGGGTAGAGAACCTTTTCGATGCCGACTATGAAGAACGGGCAGGCTTCAACACTCCGGGGCTTTCTGTCTTTGCCGGAATAAGAGCCACCTTGCAGTGATGGGGCGACGCAGGGCAAGGGAGTTGCATGGCGCTTAGTCTTGCCCTTTCTTGCCTCCTTGCTGGTCTTTGCGCCGTGTCGATGGCCATTGGCACAACATCCCTCGGGATCGAAGGGTTAGTGGCTGGGCTCACGGGCACTGATGAGCGCCTTGCCCTGATCCTGTATGAGATCAGGCTGCCAAGAACGCTGCTCGCCATCCTGATCGGGGGGGCGTTGGGGCTGTCGGGCGCGGCTCTACAAGGCCTGGTGCGCAACCCGTTGGCTTCGCCGTCCCTCTTCGGAGCGCCGGCGTCAGCGGCACTTGCGGCCGTCATTCTCATCAGCTCGGGGATGGCAGGGGCGCTGTCTTTTGCGTTGCCTGTCGCCGGCATGGTCGGAGCTCTGCTTTCGGTTGTTGCTCTCCTGGCGCTAGCCGGACGCGACGCGCCGATCATCATCCTGCTTCTGTCGGGATTGGTACTTTCGAGCTTTGCGGCCGCCGGCACATCGCTCGCCCTTAACCTATCGCCCAACCCGTTTGCCGCGCTTGAGGTGGCGTTCTGGCTGTTGGGATCGCTAGAGGATCGCTCATTCCAGCATGTGGCGATGGCTGGCCCTTTTGTGGCACTCGGCTCGGCGCTTTTGTTTTGGCAGGCTTCCTCTCTCAAGGTTCTCAGCCTTGGCGAGGCGACGGCAACCAGCCTCGGTGTTGCCGTATCCCGCGTTCGATTGGCCGTTGTGGTCGGTGTTGCCATGGCAGTCGGTGCTGGCGTCTCGGTGGCAGGAACCATCGGCTTCATCGGGCTCGTCGCCCCGCATCTGGTTCGGCCTCTCGTGGGCTATGATCCAGCCCGGTTGCTCCTGCCGGCAACGCTTTCTGGCGCCTGCCTTCTGCTGGTGGCTGACCTGGTTGTTCGGCTTGTGCCTACAAGCGGAGAGCCGCTCAAAGTTGGTGTTGTCACTGCATTGGTCGGTGCGCCGTTCTTCTTGGCGCTGGTGATGCGCGAGCGCAGAGCATTGGCTCTCAAGGGTGCGCCATGAACCAGTTGGAGGCCAATGGACTTGGCGTTGTCATCGGCGAGAAAACGCTTCTACACCCGACCGATCTAGTCCTGCGCTCTGGCGAGTTGACCATGCTGATCGGTCCGAACGGCGCTGGCAAGTCGACGCTCGCCAAGGCGCTTGTTGGACTGGTTCCAGCGGAGGGACAAGTGCTCGTGAACGGTGTTCGGCTCGCCGAGAAACCGGCAAGAGACCGTGCACGCACCGTTGCTTACCTGCCCCAAGGACAAGCGCATAGCTGGCCGCTTGATGTTGAAACCGTCGTTGGTTTGGGCCGCTACCCCCACGGCCAAACGCAGACCGATGAAACCGTCGAGCGGGTGCTGACCGAACTGGGCTTGCTTGAGCTTCGCCACCGCGCGGTGACCACGCTGTCGGGCGGTGAACAGATGCGGGTCAGCCTCGCTCGGGCACTCGCAGTTGATGCGGATTTTCTGGTTGCCGACGAGCCACTTGCCTCGCTCGATCCGTATCATCAATTTGCGATTCTGGACCGGCTTCAGGCCGTTGCCCGAGCGGAGCGTTCATCGCCGACCGGTATCTTCATGGTGATACACGACTTACGGTTGGCGGCCCGCTATGCGGATCGCATCTTGCTTCTTCACGAAGGACGTCTGGTCGCCGACGGACACCCGGAAACAGTCCTGACGCCAGAGCATGTGCGGCACGTCTTCGATGTTGCAACCACTGACGAGACCGTCGAGCGAAGGGGCAGCACCATCAAAGTGGCGCTGCCCGCTGCGATCAGTTTGTAACAAGCGCCGCAACGAGCGCATTCAGATTGTGTGTCATCATGGCGAGATACGTTGCCGCCGGGCCGTCCTCATCCGACAACCAATCAGAATAAAGCGGCGTGTCGGAAACGCTAACGCCGGTCTCACTGGCAATCTGCTCCAGTAGGCGCGGATCGGCGTTGGCCTCAACAAATAGTGCCTGTGCACCCGTCTCACGGATTTGATCGATCAACCGCGCGACATCGGCCGCCGATGCTTCACTTTCCGTCGACAGACCCTGGGGAGAAAGGATGGTGAAGTCAAAATCGCGGGCTAGATAACCAAACGCTTGGTGGGCAGTGATGAAGACGCGCTCGGACGCCTCTAGATCGCTAAACTGGGCCTCATACTGTTGATGCAGCGCTTCCAGCTGCTCGCCATAGGCCGCAGCATTGGCCTCAAACGTTTCACAGTTGTCGGCATCCAAATCACACAAAGCATCCGCGATGTTGGCCGCATAGATTTGCGCTGCGTCCAATGACTGCCAGGCATGAGGGTCTTCAGGGCCATGATCGTGGTCGTGGTGGTCATCATGTGCGTGCTCGTCATGATCATGGTCATCATGTCCGTCGTCGTCATGCGCATGCTCATCATGGTCATGATCGTCGTGGGCATGTTCATCGTGATCGTGGTCGTCATGATCATCATGGGCGTGCTCATCGTGATCATGGTCATCGTCGTGATCATCATGCGCGTGCTCGTCATGATCATGATCGTCGTGGTCATCATGGGCATGCTCATCGTGATCATGGTCATCGTCGTGACCATCATGCGCGTGCTCGTCATGATCATGGTCATCATGATCACTGTGATCGCTGTGATCGCTATGATCGCTATGATCGTCTTCGTCGGTCATCAGCACATTGATGCCAACGCTGGCCACAGCAACTGGCGCGGTGGTACCGGAGGCCTCGATGAGGCGTTCAATTGACCCTTCGAAGCTCAAGCCGTTCACAAAAATGAGGTCCGCTTCGGCCACGTTCGCCGCGTCTGTCGGAACGGGCTCGTAAACGTGAGCATCCTCGCCACGCCCGACGATGGTTGTGACGGCTACGGCATCGCCACCTACGACCTCAACCATGTCCCCCAGAATCGAGAAGCTGGCGACCACGCGTAGCGGATCATCGGCAAGCGCCGGTGAGATCAGACTGGTTGTTGCGAGCAGAGCGGAAGACGCCAAAACTGAGCGAAGCATCATGAACCTATCCTGTTGGGTTACGCCACTTTGTGACGGTGTTTGGGAAGATTGGACCGCACGAGACCGCGCGGCGCGACAAGAAGAGAGGCCAGGTAAAGCACGCCGGCTGCCAGAATGACGGCAGGGCCGGACGCAATGGCCAGGTGGTAGGAAATCAAAAGACCAGCGATGACTGAGAGCAGCGCTAAGGCTACGGCGAGCGCACAAAGGCTTAGAGCCGTGCGTGTCCAAAAACGGGCGGTCGCGGCTGGTAGGATCATCAGACCAACCGACAGCAAGGTGCCGAGCGCCTGAAACCCAGCCACCAGATTGAGCACGACCAACGCCAAAAAGATGAAGTGGACTATGGGGCCAAGCGCACTGACGGACCGCAAGAAACCGGGGTCCAAACACTCTGCAACAAGGGCTCGCCAGATAATCCCAAGCGTCAAAATAGTCATGCCGGTGATCGACCCAATCATAATGAGGCTCTGGGTGTTGAGTGCCAGGACTGAGCCGAAAAGGACATGCATCAGATCGATGCTTGAACCGCGCAGCGAGACAATCATCACGCCGAAGGCGAGCGAAATGAGATAGAAGGCCGCCAGCGAGGCATCTTCCTTCTGCACGGTCATGCGGGCAACAAGCCCTGCCCCGGCAGCCACCAGAGCTCCAGCGATCAAGCCGCCAAGCGTCATGGGAAGCAGCTCAAGCCCGAAAATGAGGAAGCCAAGCGCAGCACCGGGCAGGATGGCATGGGCCATGGCATCGCCGGTCAGGCTCATCCGGCGAAGCATCAGGAACACCCCGACGGGGGCTGCTGAGAAGGCGATCAACAACCCGCCCAATAGGGCGCGTTGCATAAAGGCGTAGTCGGCGAAGGGAGCGATCAAGAAATCATAGGCTGACATCAGGCCACCCTGTCAGACGGGAGCGAATGGACATTGCCGTGGGCCTGGGCGTGATCATGATCAGCGCACCATTCTGCCTGCTCATCCCAAGCTGCATTGAACCGGCGCGCCTTTAAAAGGTTGGCCGGGTGCAGGACCTCTTCGGTTTCACCCCATGCAAGCGGTTCGCGCGATAGAAGCAGGGCCTGAGGGAAGTGTTCGCGTACAAGATCAAGATCGTGCATGACCGCGATCACCGTGCGGTCTTCGCCATGCCAGCGGGCGATAACGCCCAGCAAGTCTTCGACAGTCTTTGTGTCGATTGCGTTGAAAGGCTCATCGAGCAGGATAAGGTCAGCATCCTGGAGCAAGACGCGCGCAAACAGCGCGCGTTGCAACTGACCGCCCGACAACGTGTCGATGGTGCGGTTGGCGAACCCATTTAGGCCGACGGCCTGCAATGCTGTTTTGATAGACTCGCGATCCTCACGAGTCATACGGCCGAGAAGACCGCGTTTCGGCCACAGACCTAGACTGACCAAGTCGAAAACCGTTGCCGGGAATGTTCGATCAATATCAGCCTGTTGCGGAAGATAGGCCATGCGGCAGGCATCGGCATGGACAAAAGTTCCGCCCATCGGCGTCAGAAGACCTGCAATGCCTTTCAACAGTGTGGACTTGCCAGATCCGTTGGGGCCGACGACAGCAAGTAAGGTGCCATGTTCGATATCACCCGTGAGGCCATGAACGGCAGGGTGTGAACCGTAGCCCAGGGTCAGATCGTTGAACGTCAGACACAGGTTTGAAGCGTGAGAGTGTGTCACTGGTTAAGCTAAAAAGCCCGCTCAAGGGCGCCTTGTGCCCGGGGAAAACAGGCTATAGTACGTTATAGTATAACAGGTCAATTGTGAGGATCGACCTTTTGCATTGTCCTTTGGAGCCGACACATGTCCATGGCCGCGACCGCTGATCTCACCCGCAACAACCGCCTCGTGCTTGATGCGCTTACCAGTGCTGGAGGACCTTTGTCGGCCTATCAGCTTCTCGATCAGTTGCGCGATCAGGGCTTGCGGGCGCCGCCGCAGATTTATCGTGCGCTCAAATGGCTCGCCCAGCGTGGGCTGGTCCATAAGCTGGAAAGCACCAACGCTTACATCGCCTGTGCCCATGCCAAGTGTTGTGGCGGACACGTGGACGCACGTGGAACCACAGTTTTCTTTCTCTGCGACGCGTGCGGCCATGTGAAAGAGGTGGCGGACGACGTCATTGCCATGGCGGTAGCCAGTGAGGCGCAAACGCTGGGTTTCGTGCCCGATGCGTCGGTCCTTGAGGTTCACGGCACCTGCGCCAGTTGCTTGTCTGCGGGCGCCGCTTAGTTTTTTATCGCCCAGAGACCGCCCGGCTCAACATCGACCGGCAGACGGCATGACTGGCGAACGACCAGCGCGCCTGGCAATTCGATGCTTTCGGCTTCAAACGCGTCTCCGCCGACGGCAGCCTCAATAGCTGAAAATAATGTGTCGGTGGTCGCTTCGATCATCGCATCCACCGGCTGGGAAAAGCTGGTGATGCTGTAAGTCGGCCATTGCGCTGGGCCAACATCATCAAACCCGATGATCGACACATCATCCGGAACACGCAGACCGAGTTCAAACCGCAGCGCGTCCATTGCAGCAATGGCCATATGGTCGTTGGCGCAGAAGATGGCGTCTGGCGGCGCATCACCGCGCATCAAGGCGATGGCTGCACGCCCGGCCTGCTCAGAGTTGTAGTTGCCCTCGGCGCGCGCGTGGAGCAGCAAATCACGTTGGGTAAGGCCATCCAAAAATCCACGCTCGCGATCGCGGTTGGTCGATGTCTCTTCGATACCGGCAAGGAAGGCGATGCGCTGGTGGTCTCCATCGGCCAGAAAATGCGCGATTGTTCGACCGCCAAGATAGTTGGAGCCGACGACCTTGGAAGCTGTGGGCGCATTCGACACACGGTTGACCATCACCACCGGGATGCCCGCCTTGTGGCACCGATCGGCGATTTCCGAGGACAGGGAGACCGAGGCCAGAACAAGGCCATCGATCTGGTAATCGAGCGCCCGCTGAAGCTCCAGATCAGCACGGTCGCCTTCACCGGCTGTGAACAGAAGCACGTGATAGCCCTGCTCTTGGCAGTGGTCGGAAATGCCCTGAACCAGTTCTGGGTAGAAGTGATTGTCCAAGTAGGACACCGCCATCCCGATCATGTGAGACCGGTTGGTGATCAGAGACCGGGCGATGGCATTCGGTCGGTAGCCCAGCCGCTCGGCTGCCTCATACACGCGCTCCCGCGTTTGCTCGGCAACGCTTGCGCCGGGCGTAAACGCGCGCGAGACGGCCGACTGAGAAACGCCGGCTTCCCGCGCCACATCGATTGAGGTGACCTTTCGCCTAGACATGCTGGTCGGCACATACCCCCGAGTGAACACAGGTGAGGTGCATGACATTGCAAACCAATGCAATCAACCGCTGCATAGGTTGGATCAGTCGGTCCAAGCAGACCGCGCGTGAAGGTTGGATAGTCTACTCGGCGGTCCAGCCGCCATCGATCAGGAGCGAGGTTCCGGTGACCATGGCCGATGCATCGCTCGCCAGATAGGCGACAGCGCCCATCACGTCCTCGATCTCGCCAACGCGCCCAAGCTTGATCTTGGACTCCACCCATTTGCGCTTTTCCGGGTCCTGCAAGGTCATCGCGCCCAGCGGTGTGCGGATGAACGTCGGACAGATGGTATTGATGCGCACGCCCTGTGGGCCCCATTCGATTGCCATCGCTTTCACCATACCTTCCAATGCGTGCTTGGAGGCGCAGTAAACGGACCGTTCGGGCCCGCCAACGTGGCCCATCTGCGAGGAGATATGGA
Source organism: Pseudomonadota bacterium (assembly GCA_038749715.1). Taxonomy (GTDB): domain Bacteria; phylum Pseudomonadota; class Alphaproteobacteria; order Rhizobiales; family MH13; genus MH13. The sequence continues at coordinate 134,549 of JBCDHR010000003.1, read as the reverse complement.
TGATCGACCCCGGTTTACCGGCCGCGACCATGCCGCGCGCCGCTTCGGCAGACACCACAAATGCGCCGCGCACGTTGATGTCCATGACGGCCTGATAATCGTCGATTTTCGTGTCGAGAGCGGGCGCATGGCGAGCAATACCGGCCGAGTTGACGACGGCGTCAAAGGCGGGCTGGCCGGCGAAGAAGGCCGTGAGCGCGCTCACGTCAGCGACATCAAGCTGAGCGGCCTCCACGCTGTGCCCTTTGTCAGACATGGCGGCGACACTTTCTTCCAAGGCATCGAGACCACGTGCAGCGCAGACCACATGGGCGCCCTGTTCGGCCAAGGCGACGGCACAGCCGAGCCCAATGCCGCGTGATGCGCCGGCAATAAGGGCCCGTTTTCCATCAAGGCGGAAGGAAGGGGTTTGGGGAAGCATCATAGGTGCACTTTCTGCTCGAACAGTAAGCCGGTTATCTGATCAATTCCTCATTGCCGAAGCGCTCTGTTCTTTCAGAACAACCGTTCATTCGGCCGCGAGCTTGGGTTCTGCCGCCTCACCATAGGGCACGTTTCGCCCGCCATAGCGGCGCACGCGCACATTGGCCTGTTCAGCATGGCCCACAAAGCCTTCCAGCATGCAAAGCCGCGAGCAGTACTCGCCCATCAATGCGGCGGCCTCATCTGTCAAAACCCTTTGATAGGAATGGGTTTTCAGGAACTTGCCGACCCAAAGCCCACCGGTGTAGCGCCCAGCTTTCTTTGTCGGCAGTGTGTGGTTGGTGCCAATCACCTTGTCGCCATTGGCCACATTGGTGCGGGCTCCCAAGAACAACGCTCCATAGCAAGTCATGTTGTCCAGGAACCAGTCGTCCCGGTCGGTCATTACCTGCACATGCTCAGAGGCGATGTCATCGGCGACCTGCAACATTTCCTCATAGCTGTCGCAAACGATGATCTCGCCATAATCCTCCCAAGAGGTGCGGGCCGTCTCGGCGGTGGGCAAGATGTCTAGCAGCCGGTCGATCTCAGAGAGCGTATCACGTGCTAGCTTCTCAGAGTTGGTCACCAGAACTGCCGGTGAGTTGTAGCCATGTTCGGCCTGGCCCAAAAGATCGGTGGCACAGAGCTCGGCATCCGCGCCGTGCTCGTCGGCGATCACCATGGTCTCGGTTGGGCCGGCGAACAGATCGATGCCCACACGGCCGAACAGTTGGCGCTTGGCTTCAGCCACGAACGCATTGCCCGGGCCGACGAGCATGTGCACCGGATCGATCGTCTCGGTTCCGATGGCCATCGCGCCCACCGCCTGGATGCCACCGAGCACATAGATCTCATGCGCACCGCCAAGCTTCATGGCGGCGATCACCGCCGGGTTCGGCTCGCCCTTAAAAGGAGGAGTGCACGCGATGATGCGTGGCACGCCGGCCACATCGGCGGTGGCCACCGACATATGGGCAGACGCCACCATGGGAAACTTGCCGCCGGGCACATAGCAGCCAACTGACTGCACCGGGATGTTCTTATGGCCCAGCACCACGCCAGGCATCGTCTCCACCTCAATATCGACCATGGAGTTGCGCTGATGCTGGGCAAAGGCTCGGACCTGCTCCTGGGCAAACGTGATGTCGTGCATATCCTGCGCGGAGACCTTGTTCATCAGCGCGGCAATGTCATCCTCGCTCAGTCGGAACGAGCTGGGCGTGTAGCCATCGAACTTCTCAGACAGCGCACGCACCGCCGCATCGCCATCCCGCTCGATCTGCGCCAGCGTGTCCTCAACGATGGCCCGGACCTTTGCATCATCCTCAGAGCGCTCGGCCTCTGGCTTTCCCCGTTTCAAATAGGTGATCATCGACAAGAGACCTTTCAGGAATGCCCAGACGGGCTTTAGAGGGGGATCACTGTATCAGGACAGACGTGCTGATGCAGCTGCCAACCGCCCACGGAGCAGCATCAGCGACAAGAGAATGGCAACAGCGGCCAGCGTTGCCGGCCAACTTGGCCAGACTGACAGGCCAAGCGGAACGGTCCAGACCAGAGCCTCCATTCGTGTGCGGCCTGTAATCGGCTGCACACCCAGAAGGAAGGCAAGCGACATGGTGAACGTCAGTCCCGTTACCAGGGCCTGACCGACATCTAGCCAAGTTCCCTGCATCAAGAGCCCTGGGTAGATAAGAAACAGAAGCGGTAGGACATACGCTATCGCACCAAGACGGACGGCCTCGAAGGCCACCTTGGGCCAGCGCTCCTCGCAGATCGTCGAGGCTACAAACACGCCGACGCATACCGGCGGCGTGATCACCGAAAGTGTGGCGTAATAAAGCACGAAGAAGTGCACTGTCAGCGGGGGCAGCCCGGCCTGGATCAGCGCCGGTGCGAAGACCGCTGCCACCAAGACGTAGGCTGCCGAAGTGGGTAGGCCCATGCCAGCGATCAAACAGACGATGGCCATCACAAGGGCGATCAGTGCGATGCTTTCACCGGCATAGCTCAAGATAATGCTGGTCAGGGTGACACCGACGCCAGTGAGGTTCAAAAGGGCCACAAACACTTGCGCGGCCACTAGCAAGATACCGACTATGACAACGCCCTTGCCGCCGGTAACGATGGCGGGCGCAAGCTGTTTGATGGCATACCACAAGCTATCACCAGCGGTCATACGGGCGCCGATAAACACCACGATCATGGCCATGATGCCATAAAAGGCGGTGGTCTCCACTGAATTGCCATTGAGCACGCCATAGACGATGCCACCCAGCGAGGCGACGATGGGTGCAATACGCCGCCAATCAAGTGCCTCGCGCCAAGTGGGCATGCCCTCCACGTCGATGTTGCCGAAATCGCGACGGGCTGCGATGACATGCACGGTCATAAAGATGCCGAGATAGAACAGAACGGCTGGGATCAGCGCTGCGGCCGCGATGGACCAGTAGTTCACACCCACAAGCTCGGCCATCACAAAAGCTGCTGTCCCCATGATCGGCGGAGCAAGCTGGCCGCCGGTGGAGGCGATGGCTTCAACCCCGCCGGAATAAGCACGCGGATAGTTGAGCTTACGCATCAACGGTATGGTGAAGTTGCCGGTCGTGGCGACGTTGGCAACGGTCGAGCCTGAGATCATGCCGAAGAAGCCCGACGCAATCGTGGCGATCTTCGCAGCCCCGCCCGGAGAGGATCCGCTCGCGCGCGCGGCGAGATCGAAGAAGGTCTTGCCCGCACCAGTGTGCAGTAGGAAGGCGCCGAAAAGCACGAAAGCGGCAAGCGTCGTTGAGGCGATGCCCACCAGCATGCCCCAGAGACCAAGATCGGACAGGAAAACCGTCTCGGTGACATAGTAGAGATCGAAGCCGCGATGACCGAACCGGCCGGGAATCTGATCACCAAAAAGCGCGTAGACGACCATGAGGCCGACGAGAAGGGGAAACAGGAAGCTGACTGTGCGGCGCGCCAGTTCCAAGATCACGATCAGAGTCGCCGCGCCCAGCCAGACATCGGGGTCCTCGGCAAAGGGGCGCAGAACCATGATCTCTTCGAAGCGATTGATGGTGGAGTAGACAGCGAACCAAACAACCGCGAGCAAGGCGATATCAATAATAATGCCAAGCGGGCGCCATGCCTTGCCCCCGCCCAAAGGCGTCAGAAGAACGGCGAGCGTGGAAGCAAGGCCGACAAAGATCGAGCGTTGAATAAGGCTCTCGAACGCACCGAACGCGGCCGTGTAGAAGATGAAACACCCAAGGATGATGGCGACGAGGACCGCCAGCTTTTCTCGGAAGGTTCGGCTCTCAACCTCTTCGGTGCCAACCTTGTCATCAACGTCAATCATGCCCGCCCCTCGCTACTGGAGAAACACCACACCGAGCGACATCTGGCCCGGCGTGGCGATTCTATGGGTGTTACCGTAGACGGTCCGGCACGGTGTAACCGAGCTCTTCAAAGGCTCGTATCGCACCAGGGTGCATCGCACTGGTGGCGAAGTTCACGGTGAGATCACCAATGTCGATACCATCCACCGCGGGGAAAGCAGCTGCCTGGGCTTCAGGATTTTCCAGAACCGCTTTGGTGATCGCATAGGCCGTCTCGTCATCCATTTCTGGCGAGGCGGACACGGCGATCATGAAGCCCCATGTGCGGTAAGGCGCATCGCGGCCCTGCTGGTCACTAGCAGGCATATCGACGATCGACAGCTCAGGCAGGTTTTCCTGAATGAGGGCGATGTCCTCGTCGGACACCGGCAGGACTTGCAACGGGGTTAGTGTCGCAATGTCAGTCGTCAGGGGGTCAAAATCGGTGCCTACAGCGGACTTCACAAAGCCAGGCAGACGCTCGTCCTTGATAAGGTTTGCAAGCTCACCATTGGTGCCACGCACCCATTCGGGTGTCACGCCGAGCAGGTCAAAGACCATCTGCGAAGTGGCTTCGGTTGACGAACCACGCTGGCCAGGGCCAAAGCGCTCGCCACTCAGATCGCGGATGGATTCATAGCCTGCATCCGCCCGCGTAACGATCATCTGCGGCGCGAGCGAATAGGCCCACAGAAGCTGCGATGCGATTGGATCACCGTCGAAGGTCTGAATGCCCTCATTGGCGTGGAAAAGCGCTGGCGTCGTCACAAGTCCGATATCGAGCTGGCCGCGCGCCATACGGCGTAGATTATCCACAGTTGCGCCGGTCTCAACGACTGAGGCCTGATATCCGTCGGCGTTATCGTTTACGATCTGCGCGAGTGCAGCAAAGTACGCATAGTGAGACGACTGGGCGTTCGTTGCGCCAAAGGCCAGGCGCTGGTCCTGTGCCGTCGCGGTCCCAGCGGCCAGTCCAATGGAAAGGCCAAGTGCCAGGCCAGTCGTCGAAAGTGCTTTGAGCAGGTTCATTTCTTTCCTCCGTTGCTCGTTCACGCGCCTCTCTGCTGGAGGCTGCGTGGCAACGCGCTCTTGTCGCCCATTTTCCGGGTAAGGCGGGGCGATTAACGCTAGTTGCATTCGTATGCACTACAACGTGCACTTCGCAAGTGGCAAGAGCTTAGCCTGCAAAAAATGTTAACTGTCTCTGGCGCAGCGCAAACTGGAGAAGCGCGTCCAGCAGCCGAACGACGGCCTTACTTCAAACCTGATAGTAGTCGCGGTACCAGGCAACAAAGCGCTTGATGCCCTCGCTCACCGGGGTCGAAGGCGGGCGGTCAATCAACCTTGAGAGCAAGGTGGCATCTGCCCAGGTGGCGGGTACGTCACCTTGCTGCATTGGCATCAGATTGCGTTCGGCTTTACGTCCCAGCGCCTGTTCCAAAGCATCAATGAAATCGGTCAGTTGCACCGGCTGATTGTTTCCAATGTTGATGACCCGCCAGGGCGCGACAGGTGAGAGACCGATGGCATCGCGGTCTTCGTCCTCAACGTCGCCAGGAACGGTTGGCGTGACTGCGCCCAATGCGGCGATGGCCGCAGCGAGATCGTCGATAAAAGTGAAGTCGCGCCGCATATCACCGTGATTGTAAACGTCGATCGGCTCGCCGTTCAGGATGGCTCGGGTGAATTTGAACAGCGCCATGTCCGGACGGCCCCAAGGCCCGTAGACCGTAAAGAAGCGGAACATGGTAGCAGGAATCGCATAGAGGTGGCTGTAGGAGTGCGCCAGGACCTCCGTCGCCTTCTTGGTCGCGCCGTAGAAGGATAGTTGCGTGTCGGCCTTATGATGCTCGGCGTAGGGCAGTTCGGTGTTTGCACCATAGACCGAACTTGATGACGCCATCATCAAATGGCCGGTCGGTGTGGCTCTTACTGCCTCCAAGAGTTCAAACGTGCCGACCAGGTTGGCATCGACATAGCTGCGCGGTTCATCGATGGAGTAACGCACGCCCGCCTGGGCTGCGAGATGGATGATCAAGTCAGGCTGTTCGGTCGCGCAGAGGTCGCGTAGGACGCCTGGCGTTTCGAGGCGCTCTTCAATAAACTTGTAGTGCTGGTTCTGTAGCAGGCCCTGGTTACGACGCCGCTTGAGCTGAACATCATAGTAGTCGGTCATCGCGTCGAAGCCGGCCACGCGCCATCCGTCGGCCAAAAGGGCTTTGGAAACATGGAAGCCGATGAAGCCCGCTGACCCGGTGACGAGGGCTGTACGTTGTCTAGTCTCAGCCATCAGGTTCAATCGACGCCGAACAGATCTCGGGTGAAGATTTTGGCATCGACATCGGCCAGTTCCGGCGAACGGCGATTGGCGATGATGATGTCGGATTCTGCTTTGAACGCCTCCAGATCGCTCACCACGGCCGATCCAAAGAAGTGGACGGCATTCAGCCCAGGCTCATAGACAATCACCGGAATGCCCTTGGCCTTGATGCGTTTCATGATGCCCTGAACAGAAGAGTCGCGGAAATTGTCCGAGCCTTCCTTCATCGTCAGACGATAGACGCCCACGACATCCGGATTCTTGGCGATGATCGCATCGGCAATGAAGTCCTTGCGGGTCGTGTTGGCGTCGACGATGGCGCGAATGAGGTTCTGCGGCACCGTCTGATAGTTGGCCAATAGTTGCTTGGTGTCCTTGGGAAGGCAGTAGCCGCCATAGCCAAAGGATGGGTTGTTGTAGTGGTCGCCGATCCGCGGATCGAGGCTGACGCCCTTGATGATCTGGCGAGAATCCATGCCGTGGATCTGTGCGTAGGTGTCCAGCTCGTTGAAGTAGGCGACGCGCATGGCAAGGTAGGTGTTGGCGAAAAGCTTGACCGCCTCGGCTTCCAACGGGTCGGTGAAGAGCGTTGGAATGTCCGTCTTGATGGCGCACTCAGCCAGCATGTTGGCAAAGGCTTCGGCACGTTCGGAACGCTCTCCGACCACGATGCGCGAGGGATAGAGGTTGTCGTAGAGCGCTTTGCCCTCGCGCAGGAACTCCGGCGAGAAAATGATGCGGTCTGTTTCGAACTGATCGCGCAGCCGACTCACAAGACCGACTGGGATGGTCGATTTGATGATGATCAGCGCCTGATCGTTGAGGTCGAGCACCTGATCGATCACCTGTTCGACGGTGGACGTGTCGAACGCATTGGTATCGGCGTCGTAGTTTGTCGGCGTGGCGATGATCACGTGTGTCGCATCGCGGTAGGCGGTCTCAGCGTCGACCGTCGCCTTCAGATGAAGCGGCTTGTTGGCCAGATAGTCCTGCAACTCGGTATCGATGACTGGCGATTGCCTGGCATTGATCAGGTCAACACGCTCTGAAGACACATCACAGGCAATAACCGGAAAGCGCTGGGCCAGAAGTACGGCGTTGGACAGACCGACATAGCCGAGGCCGGCCACGGCGAATTTGGCAGACATGGAATTTCCTCACTCAGCTCAAGGAATGAGCCTTCGTATGCGCGGCGCAGCCATGGCACAGGCTGTACTCGGGGGGCAAGGGCAGCAAGGCCGGACACCTTGAGCGTTGTTCCCCTCCATGAATACGGTTAACTGGGGCATAGATGAGGAGGCTTACATGAGCGGACTTCTGGCGCTTCTGGATGATGTCGCGGCCATCGCAAAGCTGGCGGCAAGCCAGTTGGACGATGTCGCGGCCCAAGCCTCCAAAGCCGGCACCAAGGCAGCGGGGATCGTCATCGACGATGCGGCCGTTACACCAAAGTATGTGACGGGCCTGCCGGCAACGCGTGAACTGCCGATCATCTGGAAGATCGCGCGCGCCTCCTTTTTCAACAAGCTGATCATCTTGTTGCCAATTGCACTGCTGCTCAGCGCGTTTGCGCCTTGGTTACTTACACCGCTCCTCATGCTCGGCGGGTCCTATCTGTGTTTTGAGGGCGCTGAAAAGATCTGGCACCTCCTCCAGCCCGGCGAAGATCATCATGTCGATACCGAGCACGGGTTGGATGCCGCGCACCTGGAAGAAGAACGGGTGGCCGGCGCGATCAAGACCGACTTCATTCTGTCGGCTGAAATCATGACCATCACCCTGTCGGCCATCGATGCCACAAGCGTTTGGACGCGCGGGGCGACGCTGGCCATCGTCGCTATCGCCATCACAATCCTGGTCTATGGAGCGGTCGCACTCATCGTGAAGATGGATGATGTCGGCCTGAAGCTCAGCCAAGCGGGTCGGCTCGCGGTGACGCGGGCGTTCGGACGCGGGTTGGTGAAGGGCATGCCTCTCGTTTTGATCGTCATTTCAACGATCGGTACGGCCGCCATGCTATGGGTCGGCGGAAGCATCATGGTTCACGGGCTGCGCGACCTGGGGTGGCCTGTCACCTATGACACGATCCATCATTGGGCGGAGCTTGGAGTTGCCGGCCTCACGACCGGGCAGGGCTTTGCCGAGTGGGCGATCACGGCAACGCTCGACGGCATTATCGGCCTGGCTTGGGGCCTGCTCCTGATCCCATTTGTGAGCCATGTTCTGGCCCCTGCCCTGAAACTGGTTCAGAGCAAGGGCTAGAGGTTCTACTCGGCGGCAGCACGCAAGATGATCAGATCATCATTGGCTGGTGCTGCTTCTTCTATCGCCTCATCGTGCTCCTTCACCCGACCGGCATAGACCAGACGGAACATGGGCGGGACGAAGTAGAACGACACGATCGTCGACAACAGCACACCGCCCGCGACCGACATGGCGAACGGCGGCCAGAACCCACCGCCAGCCAGGATAAGGGGCAGGAACCCGCCGAAAGTTGTGATCGTCGTTGAGGTGATATGGCGACTTGAGCCCATCACGACATCCACCATCGCCGCCTGATCGCCCGCCTTCGCGGCATCGTTGTCGCGCAGTCCGGTCATCAGGATGATCGCCGCATTAATCGACACACCGATGGAGCCAATCACGCCGATAATCGCGTTGATGCCGAACGGATACTGAAAGACGGCAAGCGCCAACAGGCTCAGCCCAGCCGAAAGGCCGGAAACAATCAGCGTTACGCCCGTCAGGCGGAATGAGTTGAAGGTGAGTACAATCGCGGCAATCGACAGCGTGATGATAAGGCCGAGCGAGGCGAACAGGTTACCGAGCGTATCGGCACGCGCGTCGCTGTCGCCACCATACTCTAGCCGATAGCCCGGCGGCAGGGCGAAACCTGTCTCATCAAGGGCAAGCTGCACATCATCCAGTGCTTCCTGCGGCAGCACGCCACGCAGAATGAAGGCTTGCACGGTGTTCACCCGTTCGCCGTTGCGGCGCGTGATGGTGCCGGCCGCAGGCTCCAATTCCATGGTGGCGATGGCCGACAGGGGCAATCCGGGCCATTGGCCATTGGCGGCGCGCGCAGCGCTGCCCGGCGAAAGGAGCGGCAGATCGACGATGCGTTCCAGGCTGGCCCTTTCGCCATCTCCGTAGCGAACGCGGATGGGTAGCTGTTCGGTGCCTTCGACAAGCACACCACCTGTCACGCCCTCAAGTCCTGCCTGGAGTTGGCGCGCCACATTGGTGAGGTCCAATCCAAGGCGGCGCGCCTCGGCTTCATCCACATGGATGACGGCCTTGGGTGCTCCAGCGGTAACCGTGCTTCGGGCAAGCGTGACCATTTCGAGGTCCGACATCAGACGGCGGGCTTCATCACCAACCTCGCGCAGGACAGCGAGGTCTTGACCGACAACGCGCAGTTCGACCGGTGCTGCGACCGGCGGCCCCTGAACAAGACCACGAACGAGTAGCTGAGCGCCGGCTGTTGAGGCGGTAAGATCGCGCTGTAGAGCGGTGACGATCTCTTCGGTCGCTTCTGGCGACGAGGTCGTTACCAGAGCCTGCGCATAGGAGGGCGCGTTCTCGCGTCCACCAAGAATGTTGTAGTAAAAGGCTGGTGCTGAGCGACCGGCGACCCAGACAAGGCTGGTGACGCGCTCATCGGCCCGCAAGAGGGCATCAAGGCGTTCAACCTCTTCAGTCGTCGCTGACAGGGCCGTGCCTGGCGCCATATCGAGCTCGATGTAGAACTGATCACGATCGACGCCAGGGAAGAACTGCGCGGTTAAGCTTGGCATGCTCAAGAAACCGATCACCGGCAGAACAAGCGCCAGCGCAACGGAACGAACCGGATTGGCGACCGACCAGGCCAGCGTTGCGCGGAAGGGCTTGGCAATCCACGGCAGATGCAAGCCACCATTGTTGGCATCGGTGCGCAGCGTTAGACCGGCGATGGCGGGGGTGATCGTCATGGCCACGAGGAAGGACCAGACAAGCATGGTCACCACGGCAATCGCGATGGCGCCGACAAAGTCACCAGCCGCGCCTGGAAGCAAAATGAGCGGTGTGAAGGAAAGCGCCGTCGTCACCGTCGATGCGAGGAGTGGCGCGAACAGGCGACGCACGGAGCGGTAGACGGCTTCCAACCGGCTCAGGCCCTCGCGCAGTCTGGCGCCGATTTCATCGGTCATCACGATGCCGGCGTCGACCAAAAGACCAAGTGCCACGATAAGACCGGTCACCGACATCTGATGGATCGGCAGGCCCATGAAGTTCATCGTCGCTAGCGAGGCAAGCGTCACCACCGGCAGGATCACCGCGACGATCAGCGCCGAGCGAATGCCAAGGGTGATGAGAAGCACGCCGACAACCAGACTAACACCGATGGCCATGTTGATGCCGACTTCGGTCAACCGCTCGGCGGTGTAACGGCTCTGGTCAAACACCATTTCCAACGACAGGCTGTCGGGAAGGATGGCTTGGTAGGTGGCAAGATCCTCTTTCAGGAAGCCGGCCCAGACATCGACCTGCAAACCTTCTTCAAGCTTGGCAGCGATCAGGATCGCCGGTCGACCATTGAAGATGGCAAGCTCGGTCACAGGCTCGCGCGCGCCGCGAGAAATGGTGGCGATATCGGCGAGGCGCGTGGCCTGCCCGGCGCTGCCCTCGCGCACCACGATCTCGCGCAGTCGGTCAAGTGCTTCGACTTCGCCATCAATGTTGATGAGGAAATCGGCCGTATCACCACGCACTCGGCCTGCGTCGCTGCGGCTGTCAGCAGCCTGGATGGAAGCGGAAATGCTGGCAGCGGAAAGGCCAAGCGACGTTGCACGCAGCGGATCGATTTCAACGAGCACTTCCTCTTCGGGAATACCGAAAAGGTCGACCAATTGGGTGCCTGGAACCGAGCGCATGTCCTGCGCGAAGTCCTCAGCGTAGCGCGCCATAATGGTGGGGGATACGCTGTGCTCGGGCGCACTCAAGGCGAAGATCGCGGCGTAGGCGCCCGCACCGTCGGTGTTGAACTGTGGTTCCTGAACGCCATCGGGCAAGGTCGGCGATAGGTCAGACAGACCATCACGGATTTCGGTCCAGACCTCTTCGATCCGGCCATCGGGCGTTGTTGGTGCTAGCTCGACCGTCACGATGGACATGCCGGTTGAGGAGGCCGACTCGATGACATCGACTTCTGAGATCTCCAGAAGCATGTCTTCGATTTCGGTCGTCACCAGCGTTTCGACGCGCTCCGGATCAGCGCCAGGAAACGGCGTCTCGACAGTGCCGAACAAGTTGGTGATCGTTGGGTCTTCCTGGCGACCGATAGCCGTGAGCGCTGACAGGCCTGCGGCAATGACGACCAGCAGCATGAGCGCAACGAGGCGCGGCTGGCGGAAGGTGAGCGTTTCCATCAATTGGCTCCTTCAGCCGTCGGATTGCCGTCCACCCAGTCAACAGTCTGGCCGGGGACGATGCGGTGCACGCCTTCGGTCACGATCAGGGCTCCGGACCGCAACGTGCCCTGCACATAGGCCCAGTCCTGATTGGCATGGATCACCTCAACGGCTTCCGACCCGACGGTGTGGTGGGTTCCGTCCTCGGTCTGGCGCAGCGTCGACACCGTCCAAAGGCCGCGAACACCCTCTTGCAGCGCGCCCAATGGCACACGCATGCCCGGTTGCTCGACAGTCTGCCAAAGGCGCAGCGTCCCCGCTTCAAGGATGGCAGGCGCTTCGCTCTGCAAGGTCAGAAGGATAGTCCGGGTTCGGCTCAAAGGATCGAGATCAGGGCGGATCGCCGAGACGATGGCCGGAACGAGCGCCCCAGCGATCTCGACGTCGTAGGCGTCGCCAAGGCGCATGTCCCCTGCAAGCGTCGGGTCGATGCCAACGCGGAACACCGGCCGTGTCTGTTCTAAGACAGTCACGATGGGGTTCCCGGCCGCGACGGTCGTTCCCTGGTCGGCCAAGCGCTCTGACACGGTGCCGGAAAAGGGTGCCTCGATCACAGACTGGTCAAGCTGAACATCGACCTGCACCAGCGCAGCGTCAATTTCGGCAATGCGGGCATTCAGTTCGGCCAGACCCAACCGTGCCTGGTCGAGTGTCTGCGTGGACGCGAAGCCGCGCTCCTGAAGTTCGGCGCTGCGCTCTGTCGTCAGCCGTGCCAGTTCAGCCTGCGCTTCAATCGCTTCCCGGTTGGCTTCCAAGCGGGATTTTTCAGCATTCAGCAGCCGCTGATCGAGGCGCCCAAGGGGCTGGCCTTCTTCGACCAGGTCGCCCTCATCGACCAAAATTTCCGTGACCAGCCCCGGGCGTTCAAAGGCGATACGCGTTGATTGACCGGCCTCGATTTGACCGATGAAGGAGCGCTCGATGCGAAACGATGCATCCTGCTGAACTTCAATGGCAGCGACCTCGACCAAAGGCGCGGCATTGGGCGAAACCGTCGCCGCTGCTCGCTCAGCAATCAGGCTCGTTCCTTGCAGTATGGTGCCCACAGAAAAGCCCACGATCGCGGTGGTGATCAGAAAGGTTCCAACGCGTCCGGCCCAGCGCCGGGCCTTGGATGGCTTCTTGGCTTTTCGGCCCGGTTCACGTCCTTTTGTTTGGCGGGTATTAGGGGAAGATGATGAAACCATGGGAGGATTCCTCGGGTCGAAAAAATGGGAACGTGAGGCGTCTTTGGCTGGACGTTGATGACTTGTAAGTGATACTTACTTACATCAGATATGGATCACGTGAAACCCAAAAAAATCGGGTGACGCCTGAGGAACACGAGAATGAACATGATTGAACCGAAGGCCGGCTACCATCACGGGGATCTGCGCGCGCAGCTCGTTGAAGCTGTTCGCGGGCTGATAGAACGGGATGGGCCGGATGATTTTTCGGTCGCCGAGGCAAGCCGCCTTGCCGGCGTGTCCAGCGGTGCGCCCTACAAGCACTTCAAAGACCGCGACGCGATCCTGAAGGCCGTTGCATTGGGCGGCCTGCAGCGCTTGGGTGAGCGGATGGCAGCAGCCTCCGACAGCCGAACCTACGGAACACAAGAGGCCATCGATGCGATTGGCCTTGCCTATGTTCAGTTCGCGTTGGATGAACCGGCCATCTTCCGCATGATGTTTGGCATGAAGCGCAAATGCGGCCCGGACGAGAATCTCGAAACGGCTGGCATGTCGGCCTACGGCGTTTTGATCGGCAATGTGGCCGCCTATCGAGGCGTCGGCGCCGACGACCCGATCGTGCAGCGCGACAGCCATATTCTTTGGACCATCGTGCATGGCCACGCGACACTGCGCATTGACGGCATGGCCAAAGCCGGAACCGAAGCCACAACCGACGAAGAACTGATCATGGATGCCGGGCGCCGCGTGCTGGCGCCGCTTCCCAGTTAGGCGCTCAGTCCTTTGGCATGATGGGCCATGTGGTCGCCCATGAAGCTCGCGATGAAATAGTAGGAGTGATCGTAGCCGTCGCGCATGTTGAGCGTGAGTGGCTGGCCCGCAGTCTCACAGGCCTGGGCAAACAGATGCGGCTTGAGTTGCTCGTCGAGAAACTGATCGGCCGTTCCTTGGTCGACCAGGATCGGTGTGTCGGAAGCCGCACTTGCCACCAAGGCGGTCGCGTCATGCGCCGCCCAGCTGTCCCTGTTCGAACCGAGATAAGCGGTGAAGGCCTTCTCACCCCACGGCACCTGCGTTGGCGCAACGATGGGTGAGAAGGCCGAGGCGCTCTTATAGCGGCCTGGATTCTTGAAGTGCAGCGTAAGCGCGCCATGGCCGCCCATCGAGTGACCGGTGATGCCCTGGCGAGAAAGATCAGCGGATGGAAAGTGCTCGCCAATCAGCGCCGGCAATTCCTCGGTGACATAGGTTTCCATCTGAAAATGGTGAGCCCAGGGCTCGCGCGTGGCGTTGATGTAAAAACCTGCGCCCTGGCCAAGGTCGTAGCCTTCGTCATCGGCAACGTCGACGCCGCTCAGCCCTTTGCCGCGCGGCGAAGTGTCCGGGCAGATGACCATGATGCCATGCTCGGCAGCGTAGCGCTGATAGCCCGACTTCTCGTTCACATTGGCCCAGGTGCAGGTGAGACCCGAAAGGTACCACAGCACTGGTACGGGGCCGTTCGCCGCCTGTGGCGGGGTAAAGACAGAAAACCGCATGACGCAGTTACAGGCTTCGGATTCATGGTCGAAGACCTCGACCCTGCCACCGAAGGAGGCGAAGGATTGAACCGGTTCAAGACCCATTAATACAGCACCACCGACCTAATCGATTCCCCGGCATGCATCAGGTCGAAGCCTTTGTTGATGTCATCGAGCGGCATGGTGTGGGTGATCAGGCTATCGATATCGATGCGGCCTTCCATGTACATGTCGACGATCTTGGGAACGTCGGTCCGGCCCCTCGCCCCGCCAAAGGCAGAGCCGCGCCACACGCGGCCGGTCACCAGTTGGAAGGGACGGGTAGAAATCTCCGCGCCGGCCGGCGCAACGCCGATGATGATGCTCTCGCCCCAACCCTTGTGGCAGCACTCCAGCGCGACGCGCATCACTTCGGTGTTGCCGATGCACTCAAAGGAGTAATCGGCACCGCCGCCAGTTAGCTCGACAAGATGACCGGTGAGATCGCCGGAGATTTCGTTGGGGTTCACATAATCGGTCATACCGAATTGTTCGGCGATGGCGCGCTTTGTCGGGTTGGTGTCAACGCCCACGATCTGTTGCGCGCCGATGAGCTTGAGGCCCTGGATAACGTTGAGGCCGATACCACCCAGCCCGAACACCACACAGCGGGAATTCGGCTCCACCTTGGCGGTGAACATCACCGCACCGATGCCTGTCGTCACGCCGCAGCCGATATAGCAGATCTTGTCAAACGGCGCGTCCTTGCGGACCTTCGCCAGCGAGATTTCCGGCAACACGGAGTAATTGGAAAAGGTCGAGCAACCCATATAGTGCAGCAGCTTCTCACCCTTGTAGGAGAAGCGGCTGGTGCCATCAGGCATCACGCCCTGGCCCTGGGTCGTGCGGATCTTCTGGCAGAGGTTTGTCTTCTCGTTCAGACAGTAGTCACACTCGCGGCATTCAGGCGTATAAAGCGGGATCACGTGATCACCGACCTCCACGGAGGTGACACCCGGTCCGGTTTCAACCACCACGCCCGCGCCTTCATGGCCGAGGATGGCAGGGAAAGCGCCTTCGGGGTCGGCGCCGGAAAGCGTGAACTCGTCGGTGTGGCAAATGCCGGTGGCCTTAATTTCGATCAGAACCTCGCCGGCCTTGGGACCGTCCAGATCCACCTCGATGACTTCCAGCGGTTTGCCCGCTTCAAAGGCCACAGCAGCGCGCGTTTTCATGATCACTCTCCCCGATCTCGAGCATTTTTGCTTCTTGCCTCCTGCATAGGGCTGATCGGCGGTAAGTGGCAAGGTTGCCAAAGAGTTAGATGTCGGTTTCGGGCGCCGGTCTGCTGCCTTCCTCTGTCATGGTCAGCGTCACGCGGTCACCGGCAAACCAGGTGCGCCCGAACTCAATCGGGCGACCGTCCATGTCGGCGTTGACACTGATCGTGCGTAGAATTGGCGCGCCCTGTGCAATGCGAAGATGTAAAGCCAGTGTTGGGGTGGCGAGCTTGGCATTCATTCGGGTGAAACTGCGCGTGTAATCCTCAACGCCATAGGTTTTGAAAGTCGCGGTAACCGAAACGAGCTCGCGCAGCTTCTCCAAGAATCCAGGGAATCGCTCGGCGGGAAACACGCTGCGCGACATGGCAATTGGCTCGCCATCGACGAGCGACAGACCTTCGTTGGCGTGCACTGGCGCGCCGAGCGGCAGGTCGAGAGCTTCTGCCTCCTTCTGGTCGGCCGCGCGTGTTTCATGCAGCAGGACCTTTCGGCCCGGCGTGCGGCCAAGTGCGGTGATGCTTTGATTGAAACGCACGCGACGACCGATTGGGTAGTCGGTCGAGGATTGGGTCACGAACACACCTGCGCCGCGCCGGGCATAGACCTGCCCAGTTTCAGCCAGATCGGAGAGCGCCCGGCGGATCGTATGGCGGTTGACGTCGAACCTTCGGGAGAGCTCAGCCTCGGTCGGCAGTTTGTCGCCAGCAAGGTATTGGCCGGCCGCTATCTCGTGCGCCAGCGTTTCCCGGATGGATGTCCAAAGCGCCTTGCGCGGCATGGGCGCGTTCCTCTCTGCAACATGCTGTCATGGAAATTTCACACAATCGGCCTTGCGCCGACTCGGATGTCTTCGTACTAAGTTGTCTAGTTGTATATTTATCTAGACATGTTGGCAAGATGTCGAAAAACCAAAACAACCTGACGAATGAACAACGGGCACGGCAAGCACGCCTCTCTGTGCTTGCAACCGCGTCTTCCGATCAGCTGAAGGCGCTGTGGCATCGCTGGACCGACGCCAACGGCGCGCCGGAGTACACGCTTGTGCGCGCGCCGGAGATCGGCACCGTGATGGTGCGTGGTCGTGCTGGTGCCGTCGGCGCACCATTCAATCTGGGCGAGATTACCGTCACCCGCTGCTCGGTGCAGCTGGCCAACGGGGCCGTCGGGCATGGGTATGTGCAGGGCCGCGACAAGGACACTTCGCTGGCCGCCGCGCTGATTGATGCTCTGGCCCTCGGCGATCAAGCATCGGCTCTGGATGCTGACATCATCGGGCCGCTGCAGGCGGAGGCCGATGGCAAAGCGACCGAGCGGGCCGAAAAGGCCGCCGCCACGAAGGTTGAGTTTTTCACCATGGTGCGAGGAGAGGGCTGACCATGAGCGACACTGTCTATCAGGGCGGGTTCACCAATCCACCGCAGGACGCCGCCCACGCGTTCCGCGCGACCATGCAGGCCATGGCCAGGCCAGGAACCATTGAGACCATCAAAGGTGGGCAAGCCCCCAGGCCGGTCTCATCGGCAGCTGCCACGCTACTGCTGACGCTCTGTGATCCCGACACGGGACTTTATCTCGCGCCGGGCCATGACAGTCAGGCGATGCGCGATTGGGTGACCTTTCACACCAATGCACCTTTGGTTTCTGCCGAGGAGGCGGATTTCGCTCTTGGGTCATGGCAGGCGCTCCAGCCGCTTGACGCCTACAAGGTCGGGGTGCCGGCCTACCCGGACCGCGCGGCGACGCTG
This sequence comes from Pseudomonadota bacterium, assembly GCA_038749715.1. Taxonomy (GTDB): domain Bacteria; phylum Pseudomonadota; class Alphaproteobacteria; order Rhizobiales; family MH13; genus MH13. Next base: position 117,253 of record JBCDHR010000003.1, on the reverse strand, counting down.
ATTGTCGAGATGGGCAGCCTGACGGCATCCGGCTCCAAGCTGAGCGGCCCGGGCATTAAGGACAGTGCTGCCCTTAACCTGCCAGAGATCGCTGCGTTCCAAGCCAATCGGACGCTCTTCCCGCTTGGCTTCGACTGTTTCTTCACCGCCGGTGATCAAATCGCCGCCCTGCCCCGTTCCACGCGCGTTGAGGAGGCTGCCTGATGTATGTTGCTGTGAAAGGTGGCGAGCGCGCCATCGACAATGCCCATCAATGGCTGGCCGAGGAGCGGCGAGGCGATACAAGCATCGCCGAGCTGTCGATTGCCCAGATCCGCGAGCAGCTTGCGCTTGCCGTCAATAGGGTGATGGCCGAAGGTTCGCTCTATGATCCCGATCTGGCGGCGCTCGCCATCAAACAGGCGCGCGGCGACATGATCGAAGCGGTGTTCCTCATCCGCGCGTTCCGCACGACCTTGCCGCGCTTTGGCGCGAGCACGCCAATTGATACCGGCAGCATGGCCTGCGACCGGCGGATCTCGGCGACTTTCAAGGATGTGCCGGGCGGCCAGGTGCTTGGGCCGACATTCGATTACACCCACCGGCTGATCGATTTTACACTTGCCGCAGGTGGCGAGGTGCCCGATGCAGCGCGCGGCAAGGCCCGCACCGAGCCAACCCCGCATGTGACGGAGTTCCTCGACAAGGAAGGCCTCATTCAAGAGGAAGCCGATAGTTTTGAGACGCCGCGCGATCTAACACGAGAGCCGCTCGATTTCCCTGCCGACCGTCCGCTGAAACTTCAGGCCATCACCCGTGGCGATGAAGGGTTCATCCTCTCCATGGCCTACTCCACGCAGCGTGGGTATGGCCGCAACCACCCGTTTGTCGGGGAGATGCGGGTCGGCGCTGTGGATGTCGAGATGGACATTCCCGAACTTGGCTTCTCTATCGCCCTTGGCGAAGTGACGGTGACCGAGTGCGAGACCGTCAACCAGTTCATGGGCTCCAAGAAGCAGCCGCCGCAGTTCACGCGTGGCTACGGGCTCGTGTTCGGTCATTCAGAGCGCAAGGCGATCTCCATGGCGCTCGTTGACCGGGCGATGCGCTGGGAGGAATTGGGCGAAGACAATGTCGGCGCGCCTGCGCAGGACGATGAGTTCGTGCTCTACCACTGCGACAACGTACAGGCGACCGGCTTCCTGGAGCACATCAAGCTGCCCCACTATGTCGACTTCCAGTCGGAGCTGGAGCTGATCCGCAAGCTGCGCGCTGAGGTCGAGGCGGCCCAAGAGGCCGACGAGGAAGCGCCCTTTCAGGAGGCTGCGGAATGAGCTTAGTCGCCGCCTCCCCCATCTCCGCCGCCGCCATCGCCGTCTCCACCATCAAAGGTGATGTTGGTTTCAAACCATATGGCGACCACCGTGCCTGGAAAGAGGGCCGGGATGGCCATGCGGGCAATGATCAGAGCCAGTATGGCGCCGAAAATCACCCAGACAACAACCTCTGCCATGTGCGCACCCCTTCAGCGGAAGATCAGTTCTATGGATGACTATAACTTCGCGTATCTTGACGAACAGACAAAGCGCATGGTCCGCCGGGCGATCCTGAAGGGCCTGGCGGTGCCGGGCTATCAGGTACCCTTCGCCAGCCGCGAAATGCCTATGCCCTATGGCTGGGGTACCGGCGGCGTGCAGGTCTCAGCCTCGGTGATGACGCCGGACGATGTGGTGAAGGTGATCGACCAAGGCGCTGATGACACAACCAACGCCGTGTCGATCCGCAAGTTCTTTCAGAAGACAGCTGATGTCGCCGTCACCGAACACACCGGCGAGGCGACCGTTATCCAGACCCGTCACCGGGTGCCGGAGGAGCTTCTGACCGAGAACCAGATCCTTGTTTATCAGGTGCCGATCCCAGAGCCGCTGCGCTTTCTGGAACCTCGCGAGACGGAAACCCGCAAGATGCATGCGCTTGAGGAATATGGCCTCATGCATGTGAAGCTTTACGAGGACATCGCCAAACACGGCGCCATCGCGACCGCCTACGCCTATCCGGTGAAGGTGGAGGACCGATATGTGATGGACCCCTCACCGATCCCCAAGTTCGACAATCCAAAGCTTGAGTCCGAGTGCATTCAGCTTTTCGGCGCTGGACGCGAGCAGCGCATCTACGCGCTGCCGCCCTACACGAAGGTGGTGAGCCTCGACTTTGAGGATTACCCGTTCGACCCGTCCAAGGCCGACCATCCCTGTGCACTGTGTGGGTGCACCAACAGCTATCTTGATGAGGTTATCGTCGACGATGATGGCGGGCGGATGTTTGTCTGCTCAGACACTGACTATTGCGAATCCCGCCGCAAAAGAGGCTTCACAGGACCGCAGTTTCCCTTGTCAGGAGAAGCAGCATGAGCGTGACCCCGCTGCTTGAGGTTCAGAACCTCACCAAAACCTACAATGGCCGCATCGGCTGCCAGAATGTCTCTTTCAAGCTCTATCCCGGCGAGGTGATGGGCATTGTGGGCGAGTCGGGTTCTGGCAAATCCACACTGCTCAACTGCATGGCCGGACACCTGGCGCCAGACTCAGGCAAGGTGCTGTTCGACACGCGAGTCGACGGCCCGCGCGACACCTTGGCGATGAGCGAGCCGGAGCGCCGCATGTTGGGTCGCACCGACTGGGCTTTTGTGCACCAGAACCCGCGCGACGGACTGCGCATGCGCATCTCCGCCGGCGGCAATGTTGGCGAGCGGCTGATGGCCGTCGGCGCACGGCACTATGGCACCATCCGCGATTCAGCCGGCGACTGGCTGGAGCGGGTGGAGATCGCAACCGACCGGATTGATGACCGTCCGGCCCAGTTCTCCGGCGGTATGCAGCAGCGCTTGCAGATCGCGCGCAATCTGGTCTCCGGGCCGCGTCTTGTGTTCATGGATGAACCAACGGGCGGCCTGGAGGTGTCGGTGCAGGCGCGCCGTCTGGACCTTTTGCGCGGGCTGGTCCGCACCATGGGCCTGTCGGCCATCATCGTCACCCATGACCTTGCGGTTGTGCGTCTTCTGGCGGACAGGTTGATGGTGATGAAATCCGGCGATGTGGTCGAAACGGGTCTCACCGATCAGGTGTTGGACGATCCTCAGCACGGCTACACGCAGCTTCTGGTCTCATCGGTTTTGCAGGTTTAGGAGCCTCAGATGCGGGAAGAACTTCTAATTGAGGAATACAAAGCTATTTTGAGTAAAATTGCGTCTTTGCAAGAAAACAGAATAGCCTTGATGCGTTTTGGAGCTTTATCAACTGCAGCATTTTACGCTTATCTTTTCTCTCCTATATTCAGCTATGATCCATCAAGTGATCCGGTACGCTATTTGATATGGGCTCCATTCGTAATGAGCATTTTCGGTTTATTTTTGAATTTCAGCATACTTCACTCTATAGAAGAGCGGTACAAGTATATACTTGAAAAATATGAGAGAAAGTATTTTATTGGAGATTTTGATTCATATGGCTGGTCAAGGAAGCAAATTGGAAGAAATGGTCAAGGTTTTGTGGATTCACAAACACGTTCAATTTCAACTTTGTACTGGATTCTTATCGTTATAATAACATTTTCATGTGCCCTCCTTTTTTCAACATTGGGATTTGAATTATGATCAAGGTCGAAGACCTCGCCAAAAACTTCACGCTGCACAATCAGGGTGGCACGGTCATACCGGTCATCACAGGCGGCGACTTTTCGGTCGATGCCGGCGAGTGCGTCGCGCTTACCGGCGTGTCCGGTGCCGGCAAATCCACCGTTATGCGCATTCTCTATGGCAACTATCTCGCCCAGGCTGGCAAGGTTGAGATCGTTGGCGTTGACATCACCAAAGCGGAGCCGCGCGATATCCTCGCCCTTCGCCGGGAGACGTTAGGCTATGTCAGTCAGTTTCTGCGCGTCGTTCCGCGCGTGCCGACCCTGGACGTCGTCTCCGAGCCATTGTTGGCGGTCGGCAAGAGCGAGGAAGAGGCTCGCGAGAGAGCGCGAGACCTCCTCACCCGCTTGCGCATCCCTGAGCGCCTGTGGTCGCTCTCGCCGACCACCTTCTCCGGTGGCGAACAGCAGCGCGTGAATATTGCGCGCGGCTTTACCCACACCTACCCAGCGCTGCTGCTGGATGAGCCAACAGCCAGCCTCGACAAAGAGAACCGCGAAACTGTGCTCTCGCTCATCGAAGAGGCCAAAGCCGGCGGTGCGGCGATTGTCGGCATCTTCCACGATGTCGCCGCCCGCGAACGTGTGTGTGATCGCGAGATCGATGTGACCCAGTTCACACCCAGCCTGGCCGCCTAAATGGCAGGTCGTTTCATCGCGGTTGTCGGACCCTCAGGCGTCGGCAAGGACAGCGTGATGAATGCGCTCGTTGAGGCGCGGCCCTTGATGGCGCGCGTCCGCCGGGTGATCACTCGCGCGCCCGAAGCTGGCGGCGAAGACTATGAACCGGTGGATGACGTCTCGTTCCGCGCCCGCGCCGAACGCGGCGACTTTGCCCTGTGGTGGCAGGCCCATGGCCTTTACTACGGCATTCCAGCCACGGTGACTGATACGCTGCACGATGGGCGCGATGTGATCGCGAATCTGTCCCGTAGCAAGTTGGAAGAGGCGCATGAAACATTCCAGCACCTCCACGTGCTTTCCATAACTGCGCCCGCGGATGTGCTCTCCAAACGCCTGGCCGCCAGGGGCCGTGAAGACATCGAAGACATTCGTCGCCGGCTTGATCGTCCCTCACCCGCCTTTGCGGCGCATTTGCCGGTCACGCATCTCTCCAATGATGGCTCGCTTGAAGCCTGTGTTGCCGATGCGCTTGCTTCGCTCGATGCCGCCCGCACACCCACCTCCCAAACTGCCTGAGACCACACCTTGCAAGCATCTACACTGCCCTCCCGTCAGTCCCAGCCCGTTACCCTTGCCAACGCCAAGCTGATCCTCGGCGATGAAACCGTGACGGGCTCTGTGCATTTTGAAGGTGGGGTGATCACGGGCGTCGACACGGGATCAGCCGTGCCAGCCGGCGCGGTGGATTGCAGCGGCGACTATGTCGGTCCCGGCCTCATCGAGCTCCACACGGACAATCTGGAGCGGCACCTCTCACCGCGCCCGCGGGTGAAGTGGCCGCACAATGCCGCCATCGTCTCCCATGACGCGGAACTTGCGTCAGTTGGCATCACCACCGTGTTCGATGCGGTGCGCCTCGGTTTCATCGAAGAGGTGAAAGCGACCAAGCATATCGAACGCTACGCCCGCTCCATGGTGACGGAAATCCTTCAGGCGCGCGAAGCCGGGCTCCTCAAGATAAGCCACCACGTGCATCTGCGCGCCGAGATTTGCTCCGAGACGTTGATTGAGGAACTTGACACGTTCGGGCCTGAAGATCGCATCGGCATTGTCTCGCTGATGGACCACACGCCGGGCCAGCGTCAGTTTGCCGACATCAGCCAATACGAGGCCTATATGCGCGGCAAGCATGGGCTGTCGCAGGCCGAGTTCGACCAGCATGTCGCTGAGCGCAAGGAACTGGGCGCGCGTGTTGGGCTCTATCACGAGGAAGCCTCGGTCCAAGCAGCGGCACGGTTTGGCGCGGTGTTGGCCAGCCATGATGACACGACCCATGAGCATGTGGAGCGCAGCGCAGAACACGGCATCAAGCTGGCCGAGTTCCCGACAACCATCGGTGCAGCGCATGCCTGCCGCCAGCACGGCATCGCCATTATGATGGGCGCACCGAATGTGGTGCGCGGTGGGTCGCATTCCGGCAATGTCGCCGCTCACACGCTCGCCGAAGCCAATCTGCTCGACATTCTCTCATCGGATTATGTGCCCTCAGCGCTGATCTACGCGGCAGCCAAGCTGGGCATGATGTGGGACGACATGGCCCGCGCGATGGCGACCGTTTCGACAGCACCTGCCAAGGCTGTGGGGTTGGATGATCGCGGGGTGATTGAGATAGGAAAGCGGGCCGATCTGTTGCGCTTCACCTTGGCCGATGATTTGCCCCTTGTGCGCGGGGTGTGGAGCCACGGCACGCAGGTGGGGTGACCCACAAGGCCACTTCACTGGCCGCCACGTTGGGCCTCAGCGGCATACGTTTCCCGTTCAACATCCATGGCGTCGCGCCAATCCCGTCGTAATAGATCCATGCGACGTGGAATCTTCTCATCCAGTACACTGGCCTGCACGATGCGCTCGGTGCGGAAGTAGCGGAAACCTTCGCGCAGTTCACATCAGGCGGCGATAATCCGGCCGGCGTCGCGGTAACCGACGAGAATCGGCCATATCACACGCTCCGTGTCCGCGCCTTTGGTGTCCCGGTAAACCAGCCAGATCTTGTTGCGCGTGCGGATCGCCCGGCGAATCTCGGATGCTCCGAGCACCTCTTCTGGCCCGTCCACCGGGGCCACACTGGTTACAGGCTCAACAAAAGACGCGTTGAGGCCGGCAGGCGCCACAGCCTCAATCTTTGAGATCAGCTTGGCCGCTGCCAAGGCCAATTCGGGCTCGCCGCGTGTCTGAACCCATTGCGCGCCGAGCACGGCGGCTTCCACTTCAGCGGATGTCAGCATCAGGGGCGGCATGTGAAAGCCCGCCTCAAGAATGTAACCGACGCCGGCCTCGCCCTGGATCGGAACGCCCTGCGCCATGAGCGCTGCCATGTCGCGATAGACCGTTCTCTTGGTCACCTCCAGCGTCTCACCAATGGCCTCAGCAGAGATGGGCCGGCGGGATCGCCTCAGTATCTCGATGATTTCGAAGAGCCGGTCAGCGCGTCTCATGTCTCCTCCTATCCCGTCCAACCTACCTATGCTGACAGCATGCTGACAACACGCTGTCAGCATCGGGTCGCTAAGCGGTGAAAACGTCTTGGGAGCAATCACCACGTGTCGCGTGAAAGTGCCTCCCGGCGACCGCATCTTGGAAAGGACCAAAATGATGAAACTGCTCCAAACCCTCCTGCTAGCCCTCGCGTTTGGTGCGACGGCGTCTGCCGCACAGGCCGACGCGTCGAGTGACCCCCTCGTCGCCATGGGGGCGTATGTCGCGTCAGATGACATGGGCCAATCAGAAGCGTTCTACATGGCGCTCTTTGACAGGGAGCCGGTTATTCGCCTCGATGACTTCATAGCGTTTGATGTGTCGGGCGGCTGGTTCGCCATCGTTTCACGCGCACGCTATGCGGCTGGATCAGTCCCTGGAAACGGCGCCGTTCCCTACATCCAGTCGGGCGATCTGGCGGCCATTCAGGCGCGCTTTGCGGGAGTTTCCGACAGCACAGTGCCCGACATCATCGTGGAGCCGGGCATCTCGATTTTGAAGGTCTATGATCCCGAAGGTCAGTTGGTGGAGTTCTTTGCGCTGACCGGAAGTTAAAACCCAGGGATGGCCAAGGTCGTCGAAGGGCCGGCGGCTCCTGCCCTGACGATCTCGTTGGCGCTGGCCGCTCTGGGCCCGCGGCCCAACCGCTTGTCCGCCCGCCGCTCTGGGCCTTCGGCCCAACCGCTCAGTCTTGTCTCCCTCTGGTCCCGCGGCCCAACCGAGTTCCTGCTCGCCGCTCTGGGCCTTCGGCCCAACCGCTTGTCCGCCCGCCGCTCTGGGCCTTCGGCCCAACCGCTTAGCGAGCTAACCCCTCGCCTTCCAGATAGTTCATCGCGGCGGGAATGTCGGCGGCGTCACGCAATTCCAACACCAAGCGCGGTGAAACATCGAGCGCGGCGATGGCTTTGAAGACGGCGTGCCAGCGGATTGTCCCGCGACCCGGCGCCCAGTGGCGGTCGGCATAGCCATCGGCGTCCTGAAGATGGACGTGATCGAGCCGGTTGCCGGCGTCCACCACATAATAGTCCACCGGCGGTGCACCGGTTGAGCCGTGGGCATATTCGGCATGGCCAGTGTCGATGGAAAGCTTCACCGCATCGCTTTCAAAGCTTTCAGCGAGTTCGCGCCGGTCGGACGGGTCAATGTCCTGAATGTTCTCAATCACCAGGGTCACACCTATGTCACCGGCGCGCCGGACGACATCGCCCATCACGGCGTGAACCTTCTCGATCTTCTCCTGACGGGCGGAGGCTTTGTTGCCACCTCCGGGATTGTTGGAGAAATTGTTGTAATCCCAGGTTGAGTAGGGCGAGTGGACGACCATCTGCGTCGCGCCAAGCGCTTCACAGATGTCCAAGCCCGTCTGGTAGCGCTTGGTGACCAAGGGGCGGATTTCAGGGTCATCGGAATCCACCGGCACGTTCCAGAACGGCCCATGGATGCCCAGGCGTCCGGTGTAGCCGTCCAGCTCGCGTTTGATCGCCGTGACATGGCTTTGCCAATCGCCCAGCAGGAGCTCAGTCGCGGTGAAGTCTTGAATCTCAAGATCGCGCTCGCCTTCGATCAGCCAGTCGCGATAGGTCGGCAGGCTGTCGAGCGTCAGCGCGGCGCCAATGGTAAGAGGCAACATAGGGGTCTCCTGCGCCGACGAGCTCGGCAGATGGGGATTAGAAAACGCGGGCGCCTTCGCGCCAGACGGCCGCAACCTGTGGCTGGCCTTCCACTTCGCGGATGGCAACCAGATCAGCGCGTAGGCCGGCTTCGATGCGGCCGCGATCTTCAAGGCCCGTCAGGCGCGCCGGCGCGTCGCTCACCAGGGAGATGGCCTGCGGCAAATCATGTGGCAGCTCCGTGTCATGCGCGAGCTTGAAGGCGGCGTCGAGCAGACTGCGCGGCACATAGTCAGACGCAAACGCATCGACCAAGCCTTCAGCCAGCAGCTCTTTCACCGCAACATTGCCGGACTGCGATCCACCACGAACATAGTTCGGCGCGCCCGCTATGTTGGCGATGTCGAACGCCCTGGCCTGGTGGGCCGCTTCGAGCGTGGTTGGAAACTCAGAGACGTCCACGCCTTCACGCTTGGCTAGTTCCACATGCTCCACCGACCGGTCGTCATGGCTCATCAGAGTGATGCCATGGGATTTGGCCGCGCCAACGACATGAGCGCGCACGGCGGCACCGACACGAGCGGACCGTTCGAAAAGCTCGTCCATGCGCTCGCGACCCTCCTGCGGTGTGATCTCCATTTCATGGATCATATGGTTGAACCAGCGTTCCACATTGGGGCTCTGGCGGTCGCCCGGCGTGTGGTCCATGACCGACACGAGGCGTGTCATCGCCTTACCGATGATGGCATCGGTGAGCGGCATCGTATCGGGGTCAGAAATCTCACAACGCAGATGCAAGAGGTGGTCAGCGCGGAACATGCCGGACGTCTGACCGTGCTCCAGGGCCTCGACCAAAGGCTCCAAGATCTCACGGCGCTCCGGGCGCTTCATCGAGGCGCCTACGCACAGGCTGTCAAAGACCGTTGTCGTGCCGCCGGAAATCACCACGCCATCATGCGCCATAAGCGCGGGCAGGAACTGCCACTGCACCGTTGAGCGTGGATGAACATGGGTTTCCACATGGTCGGTGTGGACATCGATGATGCCGGGAATGAGCGTCAGGCCATCGCAGGCGACCGCACTCACACCATCCTTGGCCGGCGCTGCATGAACGGCGGTGATGCGGCCATTCTCGATATCGATGCTTCCGGCGATCACGCGGTCGCGCAAAACGATGCGCTCGCAGGCAAGGCGGAACCCAGATGGCGAGCGGGTGTCGGGTGTTCCAACAGCGATGGGAGCGTCGGTCCAGACCGTGGATGGTGTGTCGAGCATGGCTAAACCTTCCTGTGCAGGCACGGCGTGGAGTGAAAAATATGTAAGGCGAAATGGCCGCAGATCGGCGACCAAGATTCGATGACGCGCAGGCGTCGATGGTGCTGTGAAGCCTTGATTGTATGACGTTTCGATAGAGGTTCCATGATCGTTTTGTGACACAAGCGGTTTCCGGCCATCGCGCCCTTTTCGCGGCGGCCTTGGTCATGCTTACGGTCTTCGTCCCCATTCCTTGTTCTTAGAAGGTCAGGCCGTATGAAACAGCGCAGTTTGAGCCAGGCGCCCTCCATTCACCCCGAGGCGGACGTCGCCGAGGACTGCACGCTTGGGCGCTGGACCGAGGTGGGCCGCAACACCCAGATGAAGACGTCGTCGATGGGCGACTATTCCTACATCACCGACAATGGACATGTGGTTGGAACAACCATCGGCAAGTTCTGCTCCATTGCCAATGGCGTGCGTCTCAACCCGGGCAACCATCCGACCTGGCGGGTGTGTCAGCACCACGCGATCTATCGCTCAGCGGCCTACGGGCTCGGCGAGGACGATGCGGACTTCTTCGCCTGGCGCGAACAGAATGACGTAACGATTGGTCATGATGTCTGGCTTGGCCATGGCGTCACGGTGACGGCTGGCGTCACCATCGGCACCGGCGCAGTCGTCGGCGCAGGCGCGGTGGTGACCAAGGATGTCGCGCCCTACACCATTGTTGGCGGCGTGCCGGCCAAACCGATCCGGGAGCGGTTCACGCCTGGGCAGGGTGAAGCGCTAATGGAAATCGCCTGGTGGGACTGGACCCATAATCAGTTGGGCGCCGCGTTGGATGATATCCGCGATCTGAGCGTGGACGCCTTCATCGAGAAACACCGGTAAAGTTAGCCGGCGGCCTTCTGTTACAAAACTGTGCCTCAGAGTTCATTGAGCCGTCACGAAACTGAAGCGCTTCTGTCAAACAAGGTCACTAGGAGCCGGTTGTCCGGGCAATCTTGCATGCTCGGAAAGATCCCCAAATCTGACCGGAGACTTGAAGATGACCCGTTCCATTCTCGGCGGTACGCTCGCGGCCGCGCTTGCCTTCACTGGCTTTACCTCCGTTGCCATGGCCGACTGGCGCGAAGACGTGCCGGTGTTCCGCGTTGGTATCCTCGGCGGCGAAAACGAAGCTGACCGCCTGCGCGAGCATGCGTGTCAGGAAACCTATCTGGAAGAGCGCCTGGGCGTTGACGTTCAGCTGTTCCCCGCATCGGACTATGCTGGCGTGCTGCAGGGCCTGCTGGCCGGTCAGCTTGAGTTCGCTGGTTTGGGTTCAGCTGGCTATGCCGGCATCGTTCTGCAAAACGAAGAGGCCGTTGAGCCGCTCTACACCACCCAGCAGATCGACGGATCGCTTGGCTACTACTCTGTCATGTATGTGCGGGCGGATTCCGACATCCAGTCGCTGGAAGACATGGAAGGCCGTTCGCTGGCGTTCGCTGACCCCAACTCCACCTCCGGTTACCTGGTTCCTTCCTTCGAGCTGCGCGACGAAGAAGGTATCGATCTGGAATCATTCTTCTCACAGACCGGCTTTGGTGGCGGTCATGAGCAGGCTGTTATCTCCGTTCTTCAAGGCCAGTATGACGCCGGTGTGACCTGGACGTCGGGTGTTGGCGACATCGCCGACGGCTTTTCTCGCGGCAACCTGCGCTCGATGGTCGACAAAGATCTTCTGGATATGAACGACATCCGGATTATCTGGCAGTCCAACCTGATCACCAACGGTCCGCGCGTGATCCGTTCGGACGTGCCGCAGGAACTGAAGGACCTAGTCATGGGCGCCATGCTGCGCATGCAGTTTGAAGACCGTGACTGCTATGACGCCATCAATGACGGCGAATCCATGTCCTATTACCCGATCGGCCATGACTTCTATCTGCCGATCATCAACATGCGCCGCGAACTCACCGGCACGCGCTAAGCACCACCCCATCAAGAAAGGCCCGAGTGGAAAGCTCGGGCCGTTTGCCATGTGGGCCACAGGGAAAGGCAAGCGCGAGGCGGCATCGACAACCCGGCTAAACGCCAATGGTCAAAGCGTCGCGTTTCCCTTTCCCCAGCTCACATCCTGACGATCATCAAACTGTCATGCAGGACTGCCTCAATGGCAGGCATGACGTGAAACTAGGCAGTCCCTTTCCTTGCTGTTCTGACCGTCGGTCAGATCGGCGCTCCTGGCCAAACGGCCAGTACCACTCGGTTCAACGACAGGCAGAGGTTTCCCGTGCTGGAGCTCAAAGGCGTTTCAAAGCATTTTACGTCCACCAAGGCTGTGGATGATGTGTCCGTGACCATCGATGATGGCCAGATGGTTGGCATCATCGGGCGATCGGGGGCCGGCAAATCGACCCTCCTGCGGATGATCAACCGGCTGGCTGATCCCACGGCCGGTGAAATTCGGTTTGGCGGACAGGATGTGGCGACCATCAAGGGGCGCCAGCTGCTTAACTGGCGTTCTGAATGCGCCATGATCTTTCAGCAGTTCAATCTGGTTGGCCGCTTGGATGTGATCACCAACGTGTTGACGGGCCGCATCTACCATCACGGCTTCGCCTCTTCGATGCTGAAGCTTTATTCGCCAGCCGAGCGGGCCTTTGCCGTGCATGCGCTGGATCGTCTAACGATGGCGCATACCGCGATGCAGCGCGCGGACACGCTGTCGGGCGGACAGCAACAGCGCGTCGCCATCGCCCGGGCCCTCGTGCAGGAGCCGAAAATCCTGCTTGCCGATGAGCCCATCGCCTCGCTCGATCCGCTTAACGCCAAGGTGGTGATGGACGCGCTGCGGACCATCAATCGCGAAGACAAGATCACCGTCGTGTGTAACCTCCACACACTCGACACGGCCCGCAAATACTGTGACCGGGTGATCGGCATGGCCGCGGGCAAGGTCGTGTTTGATGGCCCAGCATCAGACCTCACCCTTGAAGCAGCGCGCGCGATCTACGGCGCAGATCTGGGCGATTTCACCGAGGAGATGACGTCAACCGATCTGGATGCGCTGGGCAGACCTCCAGCAGCCGCAATCGGCACCGCCGTGGACGGGCAGCAGCTCGCCTCCTAGCGCTTCGACCCTCCCCTCGCACGCGCATCGTTTCGGGCTGATCCTTCATGGCTGTGACCACCACCCCCTTGACCGAAACCGGGCATCCTCAGGACCCGGTGTCGATCTATGAGAAACACCGCACCGATCTTCAGCGCGCCAAGCTCGGGCAGAACATCCTGTTTCTGCTCCTGTTCTTCGGCATGCTGATTTTCTCCATCGTCACCTCGCAATTCTATCCTGAACGCCTCGCCCAAGCGGCATCGCGGGTGTTTGAGTATTTCGGCACCATCATGCCGAACCTGCAATTGGACCTTTTGTTTGAGGGTCGAGACGAGCAAGGCCGCGCCGTCGAGGGGTCGCTGACCTTCTGGTACACCGACCTCGACAAGTATCTGTCGCTCATCTGGGAAACGATCCTGATGGCGATCACCGCCACGCTGCTGGGCACTGCCGGCGCGCTGGCGCTGTGTTTTGCCGGGTCGCGCAACCTGATGAAGAACTCGTGGATCTACTTCTTTGCCCGCCGCTTCATGGAAATCTGCCGCGGCGTTCCGGAGATCCTGATCGCCCTTATCTTCGTGTTCGCCTTCGGCATCGGCCCTCTTGCCGGCATTCTGGCTGTGGCCATTCACACAGCCGGCGCGCTCGGCAAGCTGTTCGCGGAGGTCAATGAAAACGTCTCCCAGCGCCCCATCGACGGCATTCGCGGCGTCGGCGGCAACTGGTTTGAGCAAATGCGGTATGGCGTGCTGCCGCAAGTTCTGCCGAACTTCGTTTCCTACGGGCTGCTGCGCTTTGAGATCAATGTTCGCGCGTCTTCGATCATCGGCTTTGTCGGGGCCGGCGGCATTGGTCAGGAGCTCAACCGCGTCATCTCCTTCTACTCCGATGACCGCGTGTTGGCCGTGCTCGTTCTGGTCGTCATCACGGTGACGCTGATCGACCTGTTGTCGGAACGCCTTCGTCTCTACTTCATTGGCAAGGAGCAGCTCTAATGGCTCCCGTACGTACGCTTTCGGCCATCACAGAGGCTGACATCGCCGCCACACGGTCCGCCAACCCGGATGCCTTCGGCAACTCTCGCAAATCGTTGCTGATCTACGCAGCCTGGGCGTCTGTGTTCATCTATCTTGCCTTTGCTTTTATCTATTTCGATTTCGGACGGATCTTCGAACCATCGGAGAACGCGCAAAGGCTGCTGCGCGCCATGTTCCGTTGGGAGGATATGGAAACCTGGCAGTATGCGAACATCTATCGCGGCATTGCCGAGACGCTTGCCATGGCTTTCCTGGGGACCTTCTTGGCCTCGCTTGTCGCGCTGGTCGTCGGCTTCCTGGCGGCCCGCAACATCGTGCGTTTCGGCCTGTTTCGTCACACGGTTCGGCGCATCCTTGATGTCTTCCGCGGCATTGATCAGCTGGTCTGGGCGCTGGTGTTTGTGCGCGCTGTTGGTCTTGGGCCGCTGGCCGGTGTCCTTGCGATCTTCATTTCCGACATCGGAACGCTGTCGAAGCTCTACTCAGAGGCGATTGAGAACATTGACCGCAAGCAGGTGGAAGGCATCCGCTCGACGGGTGCCGGGCCGGTGCGGACGATCCGCTTCGGTATCCTGCCGCAGGTGCTGCCGGTGTTCCTGTCCCAGTCGCTCTACTTCCTGGAATCCAACACGCGTTCGGCGACCATTCTGGGGATCGTCGGCGCCGGCGGCATTGGCATGATCATCATCGAGCGCTTCCGCGCGACGCTTTATGATCAGGTCGTGTTTGTGGTGATCAATGTGTTGATCCTGGTCGCGATTATCGACTGGGTGTCGAAGAAGATCCGCATGAAGTTCATCGGTGAGGTCGGCGAGTAAGCCAGCCCCCGATCACGACAGGATGAGATCGCGGATTGTTTCTGCGATCTCCGGGGCAAGAATGACTCCTGGATGGGCAATAGCCGCATAGAGCCCGTCTACACCCTCAACCGGCCCAATCAGATTCTCGCCACCCACAGGCAAGGGACGATAGCCGACCTGAACCCGCGCAACGCTTGCTTTATCAAGGCCTGTGAGGACAGACCGGGCATCTCCGAGCACCCGCTCGCCAATGGCGTCGCGCGCCGCAGGCGTGTCTTCCCAGGTCGCAAGATCGCCCACGCCCGTGACGGCAACCAGCGTGTCGTGGTCATTGAAGCGCGCTTCCAGCGTTGGGCATCGAACCATGACAGGCATGGTCGGCAGGGTCTCGGTGCGCGGCGGGCCGGATGCGCCAGCGATGGTCACAAGTGCGACCGGCGAGGCTTCAACCACTTCTCCCAGTCCGAATGTCGCCAGCAGGCTGGTGCTGTCGAGCCCAGCGGCCACGATGCACACATCACATGACTGGCGCCCTTGGTCTGTCTCCACCGCAACGATCCGACCACCTTCGACGATAATCGCCTGGGTGGTTGTTCCCATATGCACAGTTGCGCCGTGCTGTTCGGCAGCCGCCAGCAAAGTGCCGGTCACATGTCGGGTGTTGAGAGCAAGGTCGCCCGCGGCATGGATGGCGACCGGTGGCGGCGTCTTCACGCGGGGCAGCAATTCCCTCAATGCTTCTCCATCGACCAGCGAAACGTCGCTGCCATGGTCCTGGTGTAGCCGCGCATGTGCCGCAGTCTCAGTCTCCGATTGACGCCAAACGAGCGAGCCGACCGCCTTGCCAAACAACCTGCCGCCCAGCGCGTCGTTCAAAGCGTGATGCTTGGCAAAAGCCGTTAGCCGCTGGGAGTAATGGGCACCGGGGTCGACCGGGTTGATCATCACGGTGTTGACCCAGCCGTAGGAGGCCGCCGTGACTCCTTCGGCTGGGGCGCCATGACGCTCCAGCACGGTGACGCGCTGGCCCGCCTGCGCCAAACGATAGGCGATCGCAGCGCCGACAATGCCGGCGCCAATGATGAGCACGGAGGGGCCAGACACGAGCAGCTGTGGTGCTACTCCGCCGGCGCTGGCGCCACGCTGCCGCTTGGGGCGGACGCCTCTTCGCGATTGGGTGCACGCAGGCAAAGGCGCAGGAGCGGTGGGACAGTGAGCAGCGTCAGGAAGGCTGACATGGACAGCCCGCCAACCACCACAGCTCCCAGACCGCGATAGAGCTCAGAGCCCTCGCCGGGGATGACCACCAGCGGCATCATGCCCATGATCGATGTCAGCGTGGACATGAATATCGGGCGGATGCGGTTGCGGGTGGCCTCTTCGATGGCTTCAATCGGATCCAAGCCCTTTTCGCGCAGATTATAGAGCGTCTGGTGGACGATAAGGATCGCGTTGTTCACCACGATCCCGATCAGGATGATGAAACCAAGTAGAGTGAGCATATCGAGCGGCTGCACTTGGAACGTGTTGAGAAGCGCCAGGCCGCCGACACCACCAGCAGCCGCGACCGGCACCGAGATCAGGATCACCAGCGGCAAGATGAAGCTCTCAAACAGGATCGCCATCACCAGGAAGACGATCAAAAGCGCCACCACAAGATTGATCTGAATGGCATCCCAGGTCTGGCTCAACTGGTCGGCGGTACCAGACACGGTCAGGCGGATGCCCGGCGGCAAGCCCTGCTCCTGCATGGGCGCGATCACCTGGCTTTCCAGCAAGGCCACGGCTGACTCCAAAGCCAGCGCATCGGACGGGCGCACCTCAAGTGTCACAGTCCGCAACCTGTCGCGGTGGCGAATTTCGGTCGGACCAGCGGTGACCAGAACCTCCGCCAGCGCGGAAACCGGCACGATCTGGCCCGACGGTGTGACCACGGGGAAGCCGCCAATATCCTGCGTGCGCATGCCGGTGAGCGCGGATCGGTCGCCCAGCAACATCAGGTTCAGCCGGTCCGCCCCCTCGGTGATTTCAGCAACGCGCAGTCCATCATTGTAGGCATCCACAGTTGCGGCGAGCGCAGCAGCGTCCAACCCCGCATCGGCGAGGCGCAGCCGGTCAGGGATGAGGCGCACTTCCGGCGCGCCCAGCTCAAGACCGGGGATCGGCCTGAACTGGTGACCCTCAGAACGCGGCAGGATGCCCGACACCATGCCAGCGGCCTGTCCGGCAACGGCCAGAATGGCACCGAGGTCCTGACCGGAAATGTTGAGTTCAATGGTCCGGCCACCACCAATGCCCTGACCGAACAGCGAAGGTTGGGTCATGAAGCCAAAGGTGCCAGGCTCGGCAAAGATCGGCTGGGAAAGGATCGGGATGAGCTCGCCAGCGCGCGTGCCGTCCATTGCCGTCGCGCCGACAAAGCTGGTGCCTGGCGTTGCCACGAAGAAGAAGTTCTCGATGACGGGCCGACCGTCTTCCAGTGCCAAGGCTGGCGCGGCTTCCCACATCGGTTGGGCTGTCGCCTCGATGCGCTCGGCAATAGTCTCGGTCGTTGCCAGGTTATAACCGGGCGGCGGGATGATGATGCCGAAGACAAGGTTGCGGTTGCCTTCAGGCAAATACTCAAGCTGCGGCAGGAAGGCCAAGCTGGATGCAATGGCCGTCGTTCCGATGATCGACACCATAACGATGCCAAGCAGGCGCATGCGCACTGTGGCGCGCACATACATCATCACCAGGGCTTTGAAGCCACGGCCCAGATGGTCGATGCCTGGCAGCGGCAGCATCTTCTGCTGGCCCTGCCCAAGCAGTCGGCTCGACAGCGCCGGGATCACGGTGACGGCGACGAGCAGCGACAAGAGCACCGACACGGAGATCGCAACGGCGATATCTCGGAACAGCTGCCCAGCTTCCAATTCCATGATCAGGATCGGCACGAACACCAGAACGGTGGTGAGCGCGGACACAAGGATGGCACCCCAGACCTGTTTGGCGCCGCGATAGGCCGCCTCAGCCCGCGACATGCCCTCCTCTCGAAGACGATAAGTGTTCTCCAACACCACGATGGCCGCATCGACGATCATCCCAACGGCGAACGCGATGCCGGCGAGCGAGATGACGTTAAGCGTACGACCGGTGGCCGCCATGACCACAAAGGTCGCCACGATGGAGACCGGAATAGCGAGCGAGACCACAAGCGTGGCGCGCGGACTTCGCAGGAAGAGCAGCAGGACGATGGCGGCCAAGCCACCACCGATCCAGATGTTCTGGGTCACCAGGTCAATCGCGCTCTCAATGTAGATGGTCTCGTCATAAACCTGTTGCAGGCGCAGACCCTGTTCGGCGACCGGCCCATTGGAAAGCTCCTCCAACGTGCGGCGCACCTCCTCCATGGTCTCAATCACGTTGGCACCGCGCTCGCGCACGATGTTGAACGCAAGGCCGGCTTCGCCGTTAAAACGCAGCGCAACGTCCGCCTCAGCAAAGGCGAAGTTCACGACAGCCACGTCCGACACGAGAACACGGCCCAGCGATCCGCCATCATTGTCGGAGCGCAGAACGACATCTTCGACAGCTTCGGTGGTGTTCAGATTGCCTTCCGCGCGCACGACATAGCGGCGCTTGCCCTCTTCTACGTCGCCGGCAGATAGGGAAATGTTTTCGGTGCGCAAACGGTTCACGATCTCCGGCACCGTTAGCCCAAAGCGAGCCAGGCGCTGCGGATCAATGACGATCTGGAGCTCGCGGCTCACCCCGCCGAACACGTTGACCGCCGACACGCCCTCCACGCGCTCCAGACGGTCTTGCACCACATCCACAATGAAGTCGCCATAGTTCGGCAAGGGCGTGGTATTGCCCTCTTCGGCGAGCACCAGAACCCAGGCGATGGCGCTGTCATCATCGCCAGAGGTGTTCAGGATCGGCTCGGAGGCCTCATCGGGATAGTTGCCGACGCGGTCGAGGCGGTTGGAGACCAGAAGGAGGGTCTGGCTCATATCCACGCCGATGGCGAATTCCAGTGTGATGGAGCCTTCGCCGGTCTGCGAGGAGGAGGTCATGACCTCCAGACCTTCCAGCCCCCGCAGTGCCTCTTCCTGCGGGTTGATAATCTCGCGCTCGATCTCCACCGGCGCAGCACCTGGCCAGTTGGTGGTCACCGACACCACCGGGCGCGAGACGTCAGGGGCCAGCTGGATCGGAATGCGGGTCAGGGCCAGAAGTCCGAACAGCACCGCCATGATGACGATGGCAACCACGGCAATCGGCCGATCGATGGCAAAACGGATCACATCCATAGTTGGTCTCTCGCTTTGTGACCGGCCGGACCGGTCGGTTTGCCTTAGTTGCTTGCGTTGGCGGACTGGATCGGCTGGCCCGGGAACAGGCGCTCATTGCCTCGCACGACAACGAACTCGCCTTCTTCCAGGCCGGCCAACACTTCAAAACGATCGCCCATGGCAACGCCGATCTGCACCGTGCGCGGCGTTGCAACGCCTTCGGCATCGACAAAGACCGACCAGCCATTGGCAGCCTGGGTCAGTGCATCCTTAGGGACGGACAGGACATCGCGCGGCGCGTCGGTGGGCACCGATACGGTGATCGACTGGCCGACAGCTACCGCCTGGTTGAGCGAGCCCAGATCGGCGGAGAAGCGGACAGGACGAGTGCGCGTTGAAGCAAACTCGGTCGGCAGGATGGCGCGGATCGTGACATCCAGTGGCGTACCGGTTTCGGTTTCTGCGTTTAACGTCAATCCGTTAGCGAGGCCAACAATGTACTGTGAGGGTACGTTGGCCTCAATCTCCAGCGTGGTCACATCAAGCAGGCGTGCGACCTCGGCACCTGATGAAATGAACTGACCTGGGTTGGCTTCGACCTCCAGCACGATACCGCGGAAGGGCGCTGTGATGCGGGCACGGTCCATATTGTAGCGGGCGCGGGCGAGCGCCGCCTGGGCATTCAAAAGGCGGGCTTGGGCTTCGGCAAGCTGGCCGCGTGCCTCGGCAAACGCGCCGCGCGTGTCTTCCAAACGGCCCTCGGAGAAGGACGGCGTATCGCGCAATTGTTCAACGCGATCAAAGACATCGCCGGTGCGCGCCACCCGCGCTTCGGCGACGGAGATGCCAGCTTCGGATTCCGACAGGCTGGCCTCCGCCTGGGCCAGCTCAATGGCGATGAGCTCGGTATCAAGGACGGCCAACAGGTCTCCGGGTTCGACCTCATCGCCGACAAGAACCGCGACCTCATCGACAACGCCTGCCACGCGCGCGGCCACCGCGCTGTCGCGGGCTGCAACGATCTCACCAAACACGGGGCGTGTTTCGGCCAGTGTGCGCACTTCGACCCGCTCGGTCACAACCAGGGAAGGACCGCCTTGCGCCAAGGCGGAAGATATTGAAAAGACTGCTAAAAACGGAACAGCCAAAAGGCTCGCCAGAACCGGCGGCCGCATGCGGATGGTTCGCATCGTCGAAAGTGCTTTCTTAAAATGCCCGGCGTTCTACGCGCCGGACTGGATAGCCAGGATCGTTACGTTGGGATTTCCGCGACGTATGCAAGGCCTTCTTACATTACCCATGCCACCCTGGCCGATCTGTGACAAGAACTGGTGCAAATACGCAACGTTTCTCCGACAGTCTCCTGACAGGTCACATCAGTAAAACTCCAGAGAAACGGTACGAGACGACGTTCCGGAACCGGACCTTTGCCGGACCGATCCGGGCTTGCTCGGCTCCAAGCCGTTTCACTTAATTGTCAGTGACCCACTGATACTCAGTCATCTCCTCGTCGGTGAAGAGATAAAGCTGCTCTTTTGGCGTGGCCATGGCGTGGATCCAGGCGCGCGGATCAACACCCATATCGTCGAGCAGTTGCTGGGCTTCGGACGAAATATGCTGCGCGCCGGCCATGCCTTCCTGCAACGTGCCGATCTCCGCTTCGGAGGTGAACACCTGGTGCACGCCGAACCATACCGGATCGGGCGCGGAGCGCTCCACGCCGCCGGAAAAAGCAAGCGGGCAGGAGGAGGCGCAGTAGCCGTTGCGGGCGACAGCGGTGCTGAGACCATTGACACGGATAAGGTCGGCCATGGCGAAAGCATCGCGCACGCTGCCGCCGGGCGAGTGGAAGGTGATGCGGGCAAGGCCTTCAGTCTCGGCGAGAAAGTCTTCAAAACGGCTGAAGGAGCCAAGCGTGATTCGGCCAATGGCCGTCGCCTCACCTTCTTCGCCCAGATGAAAGCTCATGGGCTGGCTGATGACGTCCTGCGGGTTGCCGTCAAAGCCGGGCAGCTCAACTGGGTCGCCGAGCAGACGCGGCGCGCCGGACGGATCGTAGGGACGCACCTGATCGTCGGTGCCGGGAGAGCGCAGCGGTGCCGGTTGGAAGCGCGCTGGCGTTCCAGGCGCGTAGCCCTCCTGCTCGGCCAGAAGCGCGCGAAAGTCATAAGTCAGCGCTATGCCGCAAGCGATGACGAGCGCAGCGAAGAGGCCAAAGAGCACCGCGTCGCCGGCGGTGAAGCCGCGCTTGGGTTCAGCGGTGTCGGCGGTTTCAACAGCCATGGTCAGCGGTCGCGCTTGAAGGTCGGCAGCGGTGTCACGCCTGCCGGTGGTTGGGTTTCGGCCTGGTCCCGCTCAGCCAAGGCGGCTGGGCTTTCTCGCTCCGGCTCATCAGGAACGGCATCCGGCTGTTCGGGTTGCGTTGGCATGTCCGGAGCCGGAGCTGGCTGCTGGAGGGTCACTGGCGGTTGCATGGCCTGATAGAGCCGCAGTGCCTGAGTCATCTCCGCAACCGTGACATGATGCGCATCGAGTTCTGCGCCTTCCTCCCGACGGATCGCCGAATGCACGCCGGCAAGGATGACAATCAGCACTGCTGGCAAAAGGTCGATGGAAATTGCGCCTGCCCAGGAGGGCAGGAACTCATCGGCGTAAAGCAGCACCGCTTCGGGCGTCGAAAGCGGCACGAAGCGCACCGGCTGCACCGGATCGCGGGACAAAATGCCATCGGCAGCCGAGGCGAGCGCAGCCGACTGAACGCCAATGGCTGATTCCACGCGGCCCACAATCGCCTCCTGCCGGGAGGCAAGATCGCTGGTCTGGCCGTCCACTTCGGGCGCGACGAAGGCCGCTGCCAAGTCCTCGGCGGCACGGCGTACCGCTGGCGCGATGGAGGTTTCCGACATGGCGGCAATGACACCGGAAAGAGCGACGGCTTCCTCGGCATAAGAGATCGCACGCGGCTCGATAGGTCCGGCCGCTGAGACGATGCGGCGCATTTCACCCAGATAGCGTCCACCCTGTTCAAACAGGGCATCCACTTCGACGCGGGAGGCGCGGACTTCAGCGGCCAGCCCATCCAACTGCCCGGCCATCTGGTTCAAAAGCTGTACCACGGTGCCAGAGCCTGAGGTGCCGGTAAGCGAGCCTGTCAGTCGTTCTTCTTGTGCCAACCGCCGAAAGCGCTCGGTTGCCAGTTGAATATCCGGCAGCAGTCCTTGCGCGGCGAGTGCATTGTTATGCGCTTCCGTCAGCCGGGCCTGATACTCTTCGGTCGTGTTGGCAAGATGCTGCTCAATTGCGGCACCACCAGCCAATGCGGCGGCGTTGAGCCAGGAGGACATGGCAACAATCATCATCGAGCCGAGCGCCATGGCAGCGATCAAGGTCCGCCGGTCCGAGGCATGCTTGATGTGCGGCGTGAACTGGATGAGATAGGACCAGAAGGCGTAGATGCCGATGGACACAGCGGTCGAGTAGACCAGCGCGCCGAAGAACACGACAGGCCCGATGCCCTGCAACAGGCCGCGCACGCCCAGATAGGTGTAGACGCCGCTTGCCAGCGCCAGGATCGCCAGGGTCAGCTTGGTGGTGGTTTCCAGCCGGCTGACGCCGCGCCGTAATGCTTCGGCCATGGTTGGGAGCACCTAGGTTGTGGTTTGGCCTTTCGGCTTACTTGCTCGCGTGGGACCGGAGTGTGGCGAAAGTCGGACCGCTAGGCTAGACGCAAACCAACAGCGCGTGATGCGCCCCCGATGCTCAAAGGACCAAGCCCCATGAACCTTTCCGACACCGCGCTCCTTCGAACAGACGCTTACATCAACGGCGCATGGCATGCTGGCGGCGCGCGTTTTGGCGTCAGCAATCCGGCCACCGGCGCAACCATTGCTCAGGTGACCGACGGAACCATCGACGAGCTGCGCGCAGCCATTGACGCCGCCCATGCCGCGCAAAAGGGCTGGGCCACCAAGACGGCCAAGGAGCGGGCGATCATCCTTCGCCGCTGGTTCGATCTGATGGTGGAACATGCCGACGATTTGGCACACATCCTGACCGCAGAAATGGGCAAGCCGCTCGCCGAGGCGAAAGGCGAAGTCCTCTACGGCGCGTCGTTCCTGGAGTGGTTTGCCGAAGAGGGAAAGCGCATCTATGGCGATGTCATCCCCGGCCATCAGCCGGACAAGCGCATTTTGGTTTTGAAGCAGCCGGTGGGCGTTGTCGGATCCATCACGCCATGGAACTTTCCGAACGCTATGATTGCCCGCAAAGTGGCGCCGGCCTTGGCTGCGGGCTGCACGGTTGTCGCGCGGCCATCCGAACTGACCCCGCTTTCAGCGCTCGCCATGGCCGAGCTAGCTGAACGTGCCGGTGTGCCAGCCGGCGTGCTCAACATCGTGCCGAGCCTGGACGCCCCGTCAGCGGGCGAAGAGCTTTGCACCAACCCGAAGGTCCGCAAGATCACCTTCACCGGCTCAACCCGCGTCGGCCGCATCTTGATGAAACAGTGCGCGGACCAGATCAAGAAGCTGAGCCTCGAGCTTGGCGGCAACGCGCCCTTTCTGGTGTTTGACGATGCCGATCTCGATGCAGCCGTCGATGGCGCGATCATGTCCAAATACCGCAATGCCGGGCAGACCTGCGTGTGCGCCAACCGCATCTATGTGCAGGCCGGCATCTATGACGCCTTTGCTGCCAAGCTGACGGAAAAGGTCGCGGCGCTGAAGACAGGCGACGGCACGGAAGATGGTATTGAAATCGGTCCGCTGATCTCGCAGCCCGCCTTAGAAAAGGTGGAGGCGCACCTTGCCGACGCGCTCACCAAGGGCGCCAAGGTAACCACCGGCGGTAAGCGATTGGAAGGCACCTTCTTTGAGCCCACCGTGGTGACGGATGTGCCCGCCGATGCCCTGCTGGCGCGGGAAGAAACCTTTGGCCCGCTGGCCGGTCTCATCCGTTTTGAAACCGAGGAGGAGGTCATCGCGCTTGCCAATGACAGCGAGTTCGGCCTTGCCGGCTATTTCTACGCCAACGACCTCTCGCGCGTCTGGCGCGTGTCGGAAGCCATGGAAACCGGCATTGTCGGCGTCAACACGGGCATCATCTCCACCGAGGTCGCGCCGTTTGGTGGGGTCAAGCAATCTGGCCTTGGGCGGGAAGGCTCCAAGTACGGCATCGATGAATTTCTCAACATGAAATATGTCTGCACCGGCATAGACGCCTAAGGTCTTTCGGCTAGGTCAGGATCTTGGTGATCACGCCCAATGCCAGCAGGAAAGGCAGCACAGCAAAGGTCGCCAAGAGCCCATCCTTCACCAGGATGGCCAACGTGATCAGAGCGACCGTGGAGGCCAGCAGCGTTGCGGACATGGGCACCAGTTCAAAGAAAGGCATGGCAAGGCCACACAGGCCGCAGACCACCATCAGCACCTGACTCAACGGACGCCGCACCAGGAAACTCAAGCGCTGTTTGCTGCGCCGATCGACCCAACCAGCGACCGGCAGAAGGCGCTTAAGGCTGGACGTCACGCGCTCAGCCTTGAGCTGTCGGCGCGTCAGGAAGCCTGGCAACCAAAGATGTCGGCGGCCAAGCGCAATCTGAGCCGATATCAAGAAGATCAGCATTCCGCTGACCGATGAGAACAGCGGAATGGCGCTCAGCGGGCTGACCACGATGACAGACACCAGAATGAGGACCGGCAGGATGCCGGCTCGGCCGGACGCGGCGATGATCTCGCCCAGGGAGAGGTCGCGTTCGTCGCATAGGGCCATGACATCTTCGATGATGGCCGTCAGTGAGCGGGTAGGATTGAGGGGATCGGACATGAGCAGACAGTCTGTGACCTCAAGGATGCCCCAAGGTCGGAGGGAGAGTATGCCGTCAGCTAAGGCTCAAGTGTGCCCACGCAAGGATGGGCAGGCGCAAATCCGCACCGACGCGACATTCTCTGGCCGGTTGCGCTTTTTTTGCACCAGGGTGCAAAAAGGCCTTGAGCCGGACCCAAGGTCATAGCCTAGAGGAGCTGTCCGTTAGATGAGGAAACGGACAGACAATGCACATGCCTCCCCAACTGCCCCACCCCGAACCCCTGATGACCGCGGCCGAATGTGCCAAGCGAATCGGACTGACCGTGCGCGCTTTGCGACTTTACGAGGCCCGCGGCCTTCTGACCCCGCAGCGCACGGAAAAGAACTGGCGGCTCTACGGCGCGCGCGAACTGGCGCGCCTCAGCGAGATTCTGGTTCTCAAATCCACCGGCCTCAGCCTTGGGCAGATCGGTCAGCTTCTTTCGGACCGCGATAGCGATCTGGATGCGCTGCTTGCCCTGCAACAGGACCGGCTTGCCGAGCAGCATCAGAAGACCGAGCGCAGTCTAGCGCTTGTTAGCTCGCTGCGGGCGAAAACCGGGCGGGGCGAGGTTCTGTCCGTCGATGATCTAATCCATCTTGCAAAGGAGACACAGATGACCGACAGCGACACCGACAGCGTTGCCTGGAAACGCTATGAGCAGATGCGCCCACGCAACCAGGTTGATACCGATCCGGCCACGTTCAGCGACTATGCCGGAGCCTATCTGTTCGAGGATGGGCTGGCCGCCGAGGTCAGCCTGGAGGATGGACATCTCTACCTCCGAGTGATCGGCCAACCACGGGTGGAGATGTTCCCCGAAGGCGAGGATGCCTTTTTCCTTCAAGTCGTGCCGGCACAAGTGAGTTTTCAGCGCAGGCGCGGCGCGGTTGAGACGCTGGTGCTGCACCAAGGCGGGTTCGATCTGCCGGCCAAGCGCGCAGCGCCAGAGTCCTTTGCCGAAGCCGAGGCGGCATTGAAGGAGCGCGCTGCCCGCAAGGAAGCCCTGCCGGGCGGCGAAGACCTGTTGTCGCGGGTGATCGCCGAGCACCGCGCCGGCAAGCCAGACTATGCCGGCATGCGCCCGCCGCTCGCCCAACTGGTGCGCGAGCAATTGCCGGTGGTTATCACCGAGCTGGAACGCCTTGGCGATCTGGAAGAGCTGACCTTCAAGCATGTCGGCACGGACGGGTTCGACGTCTATCAGGCGGACTTTGAGAACGGCTCGATGGAGTGGGGCTTCAGCCTCACCGACACCGGCGATCTCAACGGGCTTTACATGCGCCCAGCCTGAAGCGCCGATCAGACGAGTTTGTCGTCGATGAAGCAGTAGCGCCAGCGTTCGCCCGGCTCGTAGGAGGTGATGATGGGGTGACCCTCATCATCTCCTGTTCCTTCAGCATGGGCGCGGGCGTGGCGGTGGGGGCTGGAATCGCAGCACCCCACTTTGCCGCAGGTCATGCACATGCGCAGATGCACCCAGGTGCCGCCGATCTTGGCGCATTCCTCGCACACAGCCCCAACCTTCTGCTCTTCGGTGGGCCGGTCGAGCTTGATCTGATCGCGGTGGGTGCAGCGCATGGCGTGCCTCTTTGACGTCTAGTGATTGTCTCTTGGCAGGTTACGGCCGATGCGCTGGTAGGCTGTGGCAAGCTCCAGACAGCCGCCCTGCGCCAGCTGGCCAACATGGGTGCGGTAGATTTCCTGCCACGGCGTCTGGTGCTCCAGCTCCGGCTCCTGCCAGGCATCGCGGCGCGCCTGCCACTCTTCATCGGACACCACGGCGTTGAGCGTGCCATTCTCGACATCAAGGCGGACCCGGTCGCCGGTCTGAAGGAGAGCTAGCCCGCCGCCGACCACGGCTTCCGGTGAGGCGTTGAGGATGGACGGGCTTTCGGAGGTGCCGGACTGTCTGCCATCGCCCACGGTGGGCAGATGGTTGATGCCGCGCGCGATCATGGCATCCGGCGGCTGCATGTTCACGACCTCGGCTGAACCCGGATAGCCGACACAGCCGACATTTCGGATGAAGAGGATGGTCTCCTCATCAATGCCCAACTCCTCATCGTTCAGGCGCTCATGGTAGTCTTCCGGCCCCTCGAAGACGACGGCTTTGGCGTCAAAGACGCCATCCTTCAGGAAGCGGGCACGAAAGTCATCGGAGATGACGGAGGTCTTCATTAGGGCGCTGTCGAACAGATTGCCGGACAGCACAATAAAGCCAGCTTTTTCACGCAGTGGTTTATCGACCGTGCGGATGACATCCTGGTCCTCGCTGCGCGCACCGTTCAAAGCCTCGGCAACCGGCTTGCCCGATGCTGTCATGACATCACCATGCAGATGACCGGCGGCGAGAAGCTCGCCCATGATGGCCGGAACACCGCCGGCCCGGTAGAAGCTCTCGCCCAGATACTCGCCTGCCGGCTGCACATTCGCGAGCAAAGGAAGATCGAAGCCGACCTTTTGCCAGTCGGTCACATCCAGTTCCACGCCGGCATGGCGGGCAATGGCCTGGAGGTGCGGCGGGGCGTTGGTGGAGCCGCCAATCGCGGTGTTGACGCGGATCGCGTTTTCAAACGCCTTGCGGGTCAGGATGGCGGAGGGTTTTAAGTCCTCATAGGCCATCTGCACGGCGCGCTTGCCGGTTTCGAACGCCATCGCCATGCGCTCGCGGAACGGGGCGGGAATGGCCGATGAACCGGGCAATGTCATGCCGAGCGCTTCAGCCATGGCGTTCATGGTCGAGGCGGTGCCCATCGTGTTGCAGTGACCGAGCGAAGGCGCCGATGCGCAGGCCCGGTTCATGAACTCATCATAGTCGATCTTGCCTTCGGCCAAGAGGCGTCGGGACTCCCAGATGATGGTGCCGGAGCCGGCGCGCTTGCCCTTCCACCAACCATCCAGCATCGGCCCGCCGTTTAGCGCGATGGCCGGGATGTCAACGGTGGCCGCACCCATCAACTGCGCTGGCGTGGTCTTGTCGCAGCCGGTGGTCAGCACCACGGCGTCAATCGGGTAGCCGTGCAGGACCTCGACCAGCGAGAGATAAGCAAGGTTGCGATCAAGCGCGGCCGTGGGCCGCTTGCCGGTTTCCTGGATCGGGTGAACGGGAAACTCCATCGGGATGCCGCCGGCATCGCGGATTCCGGCCTTGATCCGGTCCATCAGAAACAGATGGATCTTGTTGCAGGGCGCAAGGTCTGACCCGGTGTTGGCGATCCCGATCACCGGCCGGCCGGATTGCAGTTCCTCGCGCGTGAAGCTCTGGTTCTGGTAGCGCTCTAGATAGAGCGCCGTCATGCCTGGGTTGTTGGGGTTGTCGAACCATTCTTGGCTACGGAACTGTTTGTTCGCGCGCGTATCGGCCATGAAGCCTTATCTCCCGATAGAATTGGTGTTTGGCGCCAAGGCTATAGACCTTTCAACCATCCATACAAGGCGGGTTGTTCTCACCTGGCCAGCAAACGGCTCTGACCCGACCAGCTATGGACGGCATCGCACCATCATCATGCAAAGGATGTCGGCAGGCGCGATGCCATTGCGCAAGAGGTGCATCGCCGGGCCATGGCATTGCTGTACGCCCAGCTTGGGCAGGCGTATAGGCAGGGCGATTTCCATCGACATCCTTAGCGACAGCCAAACTCAACGATAAACGATGCAGGCAGGAGACCCGCGATGACCCTCAGGATCAATTCCGACGCACCCAACTTCACCGCCGACACCACCGAAGGCGAGATCAAGTTCCACGACTGGATCGGCGACAGCTGGGTGGTGCTGTTTTCGCACCCCAAGGACTTCACCCCGGTTTGCACCACCGAGCTCGGCTACATGGCCGGCATGGCCGGTGAGTTTGCCAAGCGCAACACCAAGATTTTGGGTATCTCGGTCGACCCCGTCGACGGCCACAAAAAGTGGAAGCAGGACATCAAAGACGTGTCCGGCCATGATGTGCGCTATCCGCTGATCGGCGATCCAGAACTGAAGGTCGCCAAGCTTTTCGACATGCTGCCTGATGATGCCGGCTCAAGTTCCGAAGGTCGCACGCCTGCTGACAACCAGACGGTGCGCTCTGTGTTCGTCATCGGCCCGGACAAAAAGATCAAACTTATCCTCACCTATCCGATGACGACCGGTCGCAACTTCGATGAGATCCTGCGGGCTATCGACTCCATGCAGCTGACCTCCAAGCACAAGCTTGCGACGCCGGCGCAGTGGCAGCCGGGCGATGATGTGATCGTCACGGCAGCTGTCTCGGACGAGGAAGCCCGCGAGAGTTTCGGCGAGTTCAAAACCGTGAAGCCCTACATTCGCGTCGTGCCGCAGCCGCAGAACTGATCGCGGCCATTTGATCACCTGATGGCCAGTGGACCGATTTAGGCCCACCGGACTGCCTTGCGCCTTGGCGCGCGCCGGGTATGGTCACCGCCGGAGATTTTGTCGGTGACACAACGCTTTGCCTTTACATTCGGCGGTTTGCAGCTTGCCCGTCACCGATGGGCGGCTGCGCTTTTGCTTGTGGCGGTGCTGGCCGTAACCGCAGTCAGCCTACCATCCATCACCTTTGAAGCTGACCTTCAGCGTGGCTTTGCCGCCGGTACGCCGGATGAACAGGCCTATGGCGAACTGTTGCGGGGACGCGAGACCCGCTCGCGCCCGGTGATGCTGCTCATCGAAGATACCGAGCCGTTCTCAGCGGCTGATCTTGATGCGCTCAACATCATGATGCTGGACCTGGCTCTGACGCCCGGTGTGGCGCAGATCATCTCGCCCTTCTCACTGCGCTATCCGCCCGATCACCCGACCGCGCCGGGCGGGCTGGTGCTGAACCCGGCTGACGGAGAGGCTGGCGTTCAGGCCCTTCAGGCCTACACAGCAGACATTCCCGGGCTGAGCGCCATGATCGCCGACGATCTGGCGACCATGATCACAACCATTGTGCCGACGGGCGGGCTCAGCCTTAGCGATGTTCGGGCAATGCTGGAAGAGATCGAAACGCTCGCCGCGCCTCTGGAGGCCGATGGGCTGCGCATCTCCATCACTGGTGAGGATGCCATCGGCTTCGCGCTCACCGATGCACTGAGCAACGACCTGATCGTTCTGAACTCCATCGGCAGCGCCGCCGCCTTCTTGATCTCGCTGGTGGCGCTCCGCAGTTTCCGGTGGGCGATCATATCGTTCGTTCCGGCGCTGCTCGCCTCAGCGACCTCGCTTGGGCTGTTCGCTGTCTTCGGCCTGCCCATCACGGTGATGAGCGTGGTCGTGCCGATCCTGGTTCTGGTGCTGGCACTGGCGGACGGGCTTCACCTCACCAGTGCGGCGCGGGCACACATGGCAACCATGCCCTGGCGGGAGGCGTTGATTGCAGCCATCAAGCAGGTCGCACCGGCCAATGCGCTGACCTCCATCACCACCGGCATCGGCTTTGCGGCGATCAGCGTGTCATCCTTTGATCAGCTCGATGAGCTGGGCCTGTCGGGCTGCGTGTCCGTGCTTGGCGCTTACTGGGTGGTGACTGCCGGGGTGATCGTTTTGATGCCGCTGGCGACGCTCGGCAAAAGGCACAAGCCTGCCGAAGATGGCACCAAGCCAAAGGCTATGCTGACCACGCCGCTTCCCGCATTCTTGCCGCGACTGGTACTGCGCTTTCCAATGGCGGTGCTGATCGGCGGCGGCTTGGTGTTTGGGTTGAGCGCCGTCGCGTCCTCGCGCGTCGATGCCTGGTTTCCGCTCTACGCCAACCTGCCGGAAGACAGCCCTGTTGGGCGGGCGCACAGAGTGATCGAAGACAAGTTCGGCGGCTATTTGCCCATGTGGTTTGAGTTTTCCGCCGAGAACCCGGACGAGGCCTGGCCAACCACGCAGGCTATTGTGGTGGCCATCACGCAAGCCGCACCAAGCCTCACCGTGCTATCCGATGTCACGCTCGCCGCCTGGCTGGGAGACCCGACCCAGCGACCGGATGCGGAGATCATGGCGCAGCTGCCAAGCTCGTTGACGGGCGACCTCTACGATCCCGAACGCGGCATTCACCGGGTGATCGCGCTCGCGCCGGAGCCGATGCATGACCGCATCACGCGGCGCGAACATGATGCGATGGTGGATAGCGCGCGCGAGGCCGGGGCGGATCAGATTTTCGGCTTCCCGCCGGCTCTGCGCAACCAGGGTCTCAGTATTGTTCATCAGCTTGGGCAGAGCCTCCTGATCGCCTGCATCGTGGCAACCTTGATGGTGGCAGTCGCCTATCGAAACCTGTTGCTTGCGCCCATTCTCCTGCTGCCCAACCTGTTGCCCTTGCTGGCGGCAACTTCGCTGCTGCATCTCCTCAATGATGGGCACGCCAACCCGACCGCCGTGCTCGCACTCACAGTGGCGTTCGGCATCGCGATTGACGATTCCATCCATGTTCTGAACCGCTATATGGTGGAGCGAGCTTCCGGGGCGGATATCGATCAGGCCTTGTCGCGAACGATCATCCTCACCGGCGGCGTGCTTTTGACGACCACGCTGGTAATCAGCATTGGGACGGCGTCAACCTTCTTCTCCAGCTTCCCCAATGTGCGATTGTTCGGCTCGATGTTGATCCTTATCTTCCTGTCGGCGCTGGTGGCCGACCTTCTGGTCTTGCCGGCCCTCATCAAGAAAGGATGGTGGCGATGAAACGATGGATGGGCCCTGCCCTTATGGCAGCAGGATTGATGGCCTTGCCTGCGTCCGCTGCCGCCGATCAACTTCTGTCATCAGCCGCTGGCAACTGGACCGGTGATGGAACGCTGCGCACAAGCAGCGAGGGCGCACCGGAGCCAGTTCGATGCCGCGTGGACAACAGTTTCAATGAGGCCAATGGCCGGCTTTCCATGTCCGGGCGCTGTGCGGTGCCAAGCCAGACCTGGACGGTGAGCGGTTCCCTCGCCCGTGATGCCTCAGGTCGTTATTCCGGTGATTGGCGAGACCCCCGCAGCGGCGCCATGTCAGCCATCAGTGGCCGCCGCCAGGGTGACAGCATCCTGTTCGACATCACCGAACAGGACCCAGAGACCGGCGAAGATGTGGATGGCTCGATGGTGTGGACGTTCCGCCAAGGGCAATACAGCATCCAGTCCTTCGTTAACGTGGATGGAGAGCGCGTCGCCATCGCGACGATTGTGTTTAGTCAGTAGCGGATGCGGCCAGCTTCTTTTCCGCCGCCGTCAACTCCTCCGGCGTATTGATGTTGAAGAACGCATCGCGGGCGTCCCAATGAACGGTTTTTGCGCCGGAGAGATCGACCAATCGTCGCAGAGAGGGCGCTTCGGGTAGTTCATCTCGGATGCGGGCGAGGTCACCGGTGCGCCAGTAGGCGAAGGTCGGGTGAAGCCCCATTTCGTCCGCCGCGATGGCGCTCGCTTTACCCGTCGAAGACAGGCGCTCGGCCAAGTCGAGCGGCAGGAACGGTCCGTCGGCGGGGACCATAACGAACCCGGTGCCGCCTTCCCGTGACATCCATTCCGCTGCTCCGAGAATACCCGCTGCTGGACCTTTGAACGCGGGATCATCGGCTATGATTGGCAGGCCGGTCCCGTAATCGTGGGAGGCAGCAATCATCACTTGTTCGACCTGCGGCGCGAGCCGTTCGATGACATGCGCAATCAAAGGCTTTCCGGCCAATTGGGCGCTGACCTTGTCGATCTCGCCCATGCGCCGCGAGCCGCCGCCGGCCAGGATGACGCCATAGCGCATCGTCATGTTGGATGGCTCCCTGGTGCCAAGTCTTTCCAGCGCGCATCGGGCGCCAGCTTGGCTCAAGCCATATAAAACTGTTTGGGCAGCAGGAAGGGGAACTGTGTCTGTTCGTCGATTTCGATCTTCATGATCGGGCCCATCCATTCGGCCCATTTGGCGTTCACTGGATCGTCGGCGAGCGCGGCCTTGGTGGCTTCCAGATCATCGGTCTCGAAATAGCCGAACAGGGTAAGCCCATGGCGGAAGATGTTGTAGTTGGAGATGCCCGCTTTTTTCAGCGCTTCGAGCATATCCGGCCAGATCTCGTCGTGGCGCTTTTTGTACTCTTCCTCATAACCTGGTCGCACTTCCAGAACCCACGCATAACCGGCCATTTCTCTACCCCTCGTTCCAGGCGTTGAAGCAGTCGCGCAGCGCGACCATCTCGGTGAGATTGTCGTCGAACCAGGTGTTCATATACTCCTGATGCACTGGCTCAATGGCGATGTGGCCGGTGTAGCCGGCCTCTTTCAGAGTGGCGAACATGGCTGGGAAATTAAGCGTGCCATGAGCGAACTTTTCCTGAAGCTTGCCAGGTGCGGCCTGCCGCAGATGCACGTGAACCGCATGGGCCGCCAACGGATCAACCTGGTCCTGCGTGAACCCCAGACAGGTGAAGTGGGCATAGTCCAGACAGACACCAACGCCGGAGGCTTCGACGAGGCGCAACGCTAGATCGGGGCTTTCAGCGAAGGAATGCACATGCGGTTCAAAGCAGAGGTTCGCCGTGTGATCATCGGCCAACGCCTTCATTTCTTTCAGGCTTTCCGCTGAAACCTTCAGCGCATCCATGCGCGACTGGCCGGGGTTCACCACGCCGGGCAGCACAAAAACGGAGCCAACGCCCGCCGCATCGGCGAAGGTGAGCGCCTGTTTCAGGTCTTTGAGATTGTCGCCCAGCGTGCCGGGAAGCGCCAAATTACGGCCATCCAGCGTGTCGCCGAACAGATGATAGAGGTTGGGCGTGGCGATGCCGAGCTCACGAACCTCGCCGGCCACCGCCAGCGGGTCGGCGAGCAGCGCCTGCTTGTCGAGCGCCGAGGCGTAGAAGTAGCCGATGTCGAGGGCCGGAATGCCAAGCGCCTTGGCGATGCCTGCACACTCTTCCAGCGAGCAGGCGGGCATGGTCCAGCAGGTGGTGCCCAGTTTCATCTGGCTGGCGGCCATTTCATCCTCCCAGTTTCAGGGGCGCGCCGGCTTCTGCCGATCTGTAAAGCCCATGCAGAATTTCGGTCACGCGCGCACCGTTTTCGCCGTTGGACGCGTTCTCGATGCTTTCACCGGCACACAGCTTGGCAAACACTTTCACCGGCAAGGCGCCGTCATACTCGCCATCATCCGGCGCCATCTCGACAATCTCATCGGCCTTATCATCGCGGCGCAGTTCCAGACGGTTGAGCGCATTGTCGAAATAGATAAGGCCCTCGGCGCCGTAAATCTTGATGTCCATATGCATGCCGACATGTTTGGGCACCGTAGAGGCGCCGGACAGGCTGATGGTTGCACCGTTTGTGGTCTGACAGACGGCGGCGTCATAGAAATCGACGCCGGTCTTGGATTTGCCTGTGACGGCATAGACGCTCTCGCCCTTCAGGCCCGACACATAAAGCAGCCAGGCAAGCGCATGGGAAAGCTGGCCCCAGCCATAGCCGCCGGCGCGTTCCGGATCGGCCCAGGTCGAAGCCGGCGGGCGGTACATATGATCGACCGTTTCCAGCATCGGCTCACCAGCGAAAAGATCAGAAAGCGCCGAGCCCATCTGACAGGCCGCGTGACGCACCTCGCCGATGCGACCGCTGCGGGCCCAGCCAGCCGCCTTTAAAGAGAACCACTCGAAGTTCATGCCGGTTGGCACCAGCACCTCTTTGCCCGCCGTCTTGGCGGCTTTGGCAATGGCCCAGCCGTCTTCGGCTGTGGTCGCCATGGGCTTTTCCACCATCACATGGCAGCCGGCTTCCAGCGCTTCGACCGCCGGTGCGCGGTGGGCAACATGGGGCGTGGAGACAATAACACCATCCAGATTTTCTGCCGCGAGCATGTCGGTCAGGTTCGTGTAGCGGCCTTCGATCCCGAAGCGACCGCCGACCTCAGCAAGGCGCGCTTCATCGAGATCGCAGATGGCAACGAGATCGGCCTCCGCGCCGCCCTGCACGGTGGGGATGTGGTTGAAGGTCGCCCACCAGCCCGCGCCGACCAATCCAATACGTGCGGCCATCACTCCTCCCCCTTCTTCATGTCCGGTTGCTCGATGGTCACCCGGTAAACGTTCTGCATGTGCTGTTCGGCGGCCTTAGCAGCAGCGTCGGCATCGCGGGCCTTCAGCGCCGCAACCAGCACTTTGTGGTCGGCATAGCTCTGGCGCAACACGGCCGGGCTTTCCGAAGCGCGCTTGCGGAACTCAAGACCGATGACATTCAAGCTCTCGCCGATACGCTTCAGAAACGCGTTACCGGAACCGATCCAGATGATCTCGTGAAAGGCGTAATCCGAAGCGCGGAAGGCATCGGGGTCATCGAGACAGTCCTTCTGGGTTTCCAGGATCGCTTGAAGGCGGGCAAGGCTCGGGCCATCCATGTTGACGGCGGCGCGGCGGGCGACATCGCTCTCGATCAAAGAGCGGGCATCATAAAGCTCGGTGACGTTGAGGTCCTGCAGCGACAGGAAGAACTGGATCGGGCCGAGTAGGGCCTCGGCATCAAGATCAGAAATGTAGGCCCCGCCGCCCTGCACGGTGTGCACCACGCCCAGAATGGCGAGGCCGCGGATCGCCTCACGCACCGAAGGGCGGGAGACGTTGAGCGACTGGGCAAGATCGCGTTCGGTCGGCAACTGATCGCCGGGCTTCAGGCTTCCGGCCTTCACCATGTCGAGGATGCGGCGGGCGACCATCTCGCCGACCGGCATACGTTCCAGCGGCTCGTTGAAATCGAGTTTGGGCGCTGAGCTCGTCATGCGCTGCCTTCCTGGCGCTTCCTTGCGCCGAACAGGGTGCTGAGTTGGAGCCTCGGCAAGAGCACGGAGGCGATAAGGAGAATGCCGATGACGCCGGTCTGGATATGGCCGGTGATGTTGAGAAGGGCCATGCCGTTGCGCAGATTGAGCACGATCAGGATCGCGAGAAGCGTGCCGAGCAGCGTGCCGGAACCGCCGAAGATGCTCACCCCGCCAAGCAGCACCATGGTGATGATGTCGAGTTCGAAGCCGAGTGCCACGTCGCCCCGAACGGCGCCAACGCGTGCGGCGTAGAGCAGACCTGCAAAGGCGGACACGAGACCTGATGCGGTGAACAGGATGAGCTTGTGTTTGGCCGTGTCGATGCCGGCAAAGGTAGCAACCTCGCGGTTGGTGCCGATGACATAGGTCTTGCGCCCGAAACCGGAGCGCTGAAGCACCACCCAGAGGATGGCGAACAGGATGAAGAAGGCGATGAGCGCGAAGGGCACCGGACCGATCAGCCCCTGCTGGCCAAGACTGTCGAACCATTCGGGGAAGTCGGTGATGCCCCGGTCTTCAACCAGCACACGGGCAAGGCCACGGAAGCCGATCAGCGTCGCCAGCGTGACGACCAGGGACGGCAAGCCGACATAGGCGATGAACACGCCGTTGAGCGCCCCGCCGACAAGTCCGACGAGCAAGGTGATGGCGATGGCGAGAACTGGATCAACGCCGGCCTGAAACAGGAAGCCGAAGGTACAGGCGGCAAGGCCCATCATGGAGCCCACGGAGAGATCGATTTCCGCATTGATGATGACGAAAGTCATCACCAGTGCGACGATGATCTTCTCAATCGAGAGCTGGAACAGATTGATCTGATTGGAGACCGTGAGGAATTGAGGTGAGAGCGCGGTGTTCATCAGGACGATGAAGATAAGCGCGCAAACAAGGAACCCTTCCCAGGTCTGCACCCGCGCCCACATGGCCGACAGAACCGAGCGATCAGCCACCCGTCACCTCCCGCTCACGCTTTTCATGATGGCGGGCAGCGCGCAGCGCCACCAGACGGCGCATGACGATGGCGTCCAGCGCAACGGCGGTGAGGATCAGCGCGCCGAGCACAGCCTCGCGCCAAAACTCGGAGACAAGTTGCCAGCGCACAAGGCTGGTCTCGATGAGATCGACCAGCACTGCACCAATGAGGGCACCGAACACGGTGCCCGAGCCGCCGAAGATGTTGACGCCACCGACCACGGCGGCGGCAACCGATTTCAGCTCAAAGCCAAGGCCAGCCACAACAGTGATGTTACCGAAGCGGGCGAGGAACATGAACCCGGCGAGCCCGGCGAGCGCACCGGCGCAGATAAAGGCCACGAAGACCGTCGCCTTCTGGTTGATGCCTGCCATCTCGGCCGCTTCCGGGTTGGAACCAATGGCATAGAGCTTCCGGGCGACGCGCAAGCGTTGCAGCGCGACATGGACCACCAGGACGATGACCACCGCGACCACGAACGCGGCGCGAAACTGGAAGTCACCGATCTCAAAAAGGCGCGTGTTGGGAAAGCTCGTCAGCCATTGCGGAAGCTGGGATGAGGTGATGCTGCGGCCATCGGCGAACTCCACCAGCAAGGATCGGAAAAGCGCAAGGGTCGCGAGCGTCACGATGATCGCCGGCACACGGGCATAGGCTACGAAGAAGCCGTTGAAGGCTCCGAAGCAGGCCCCGAGCAACATGGAGAAGCTCACCAGCAGCAGCGGATGAAGCTCCGGCACGCTGGCGATCAGACTGCCGGTCGCAAAGGCCGTGAAGCCGACCACCGAGCCGACCGAAAGATCGATGTTGCGGGTCAGGATCACCAGCGTTTGGGCCGTGGCGATGAGCGCCATGATCGCAACCGAGGACGACACCCGGTTGAACAGACGGCCTGTCAGATAGCGATCAATCTGAGTGGCGAAAAACAGCACGACCAGCACCAGAACGAGGAGCAAAGCGAGAATGCGCAGCGTCTGCGGATTGAGATTGGAAAGCGCGCGCATCATGCGGCCTTCTCCGTCTCGCCCTGCCCGGTCGCGAGCGCCATGATGCGCTCCTGGCTCGCCTCGTCATGGTCGAGAATGGCCATTTGCTGACCCTCGCGCATGACCAATATCCGGTCGCCCATGGCGAGCACTTCCGGAAGGTCGGAGGAGATGACGATGGCCGCGCCGCCCTCCTTCACGAAGGTCCGGATGAGGTCATGGACTTCGGCCTTGGCGCCGACATCGATGCCGCGCGTCGGTTCGTCGAAGATCAGGAGGTCAGGGTTCATGTTGAGCCATTTGGCGAGCATGACCTTCTGCTGGTTGCCGCCAGAGAGCATGCCGACCTCGGTCTCCACATTGGGCGTTCGGATGTTGAGCCGCTCGCGGAACCGGTGGGCCGTCTCCGTTTCCTTGGGCCGGTCGATCAACCCAAGTTTGGAGAGAAAGCCGGATAGGGTAGCCAGCGAAGTGTTGGCGCGGATGGCCATCGGCATGGCGAGGCCAAGCTTGCGCCGATCTTCGGAGACATAGGCGATGCCGGCATCCATTGCTTGGCGTGGCGAGGTGATGGCGAGGGGTTCGCCCTTGTAGGTCACAGTGCCGGTCGAGGCCGGCTCAATGCCGAACAGCGACAGTGCAACATCGGTGCGCCGCGCGCCGATGAGACCAGCAAAGGTGAGTACCTCACCACGTTTGAGCTCGAAGGAAATGTTTTCAAAGACACCCTCCAGCGACAGTCCGTCGACTGACAGGATAACTTCGTCGCGTGCATGGCTTTGCGCCTTGGCGAAGTAGTTGCCAACCTCGCGGCCCACCATCTCGGCAATCATGGTTTCGGTGTTGGTTTCGCCAATGAGACGGGTGGAGATGTGCTCGCCGTCGCGGATCACGGTCACGCGGTCGGCGACCTCGAAAATCTCTTCCAGGCGGTGGGAAATGTAGACAACCGACACGCCATCTGCCGCCAACTGCCGGGCAATGCGGCGCAGCTGTTCGGCCTCATGCGCCGACAGGGATGCTGTCGGCTCATCCATGATGAGAACCCGCACATCCTGGCTGAGCGCGCGGGCAATCTCGACTGCCTGCTGTTCGGCAAGCGTCAGGCCGCTTGCGGCACGATCGACATCCAAGTCCATGCCGATGCGTTCGATCAGGGCGCGGGCATCGCGGCGCTGCTTGGCCTTGTTCTGGAACCAGCCGCCACCGACTTCTGAAATGAAGATGTTCTCGGCCACATCAAGATCGGGGAACACCATCGGCTCTTGATAGATCGCGGCAATCCCAAGCTCACGGGCCGCCTGGGTCCCGGAGACGGTTTTCGGCAGGCCTTCAATCAGCACCCGGCCTTCCGTCGGCTGATGGATGCCGGTCATCACCTTGATCATGGTGGATTTGCCGGCACCGTTCTCGCCTACGATGGCATGTACCTCGCCCGGGAACAGATCGAGGGACATGTCGCTGAGTGCCAGGGTTGAGCCAAAGCGCTTGGAGACATGATCGAGAGCGAGAAGCGGTGCTGGCATCCAGATGATCCGAGAGTGTTGAACCCGGCGCAGAGGGAGGCAACTGCGCCGGGTGTGAAATGCGATGCGCTTACTGAACTCTACTGCGCCGCCGCTTCCACATTCTCAGCCGTATAAACGGTGAACGGACCCATCAGGATACGGCGGGCGCCTTCGCGGCCCGGGTCTTCCTCAATGGTGTATTCGCCCATGCGGCCGGCGGTGAAGCTTTCACCAATGTCGCCGGTCAGCTGTCCGGTCGCGAGGCCATAGGCGGTATAGTAGGTGAGATAGCCAAGGTCGCGGAAATCCCACAGTGCAAACTCCGGCGCGCAGCCATTGAGCGTGTAGGACACCATTTCCGCCGGTAGTCCGAGGCCCGATACGCGGACCTGATCGCACAGACCTTCATCCTGCATGGCCTTGGACGATGCCTGGATACCAACCGTTGTCG
Source organism: Pseudomonadota bacterium (assembly GCA_038749715.1). Taxonomy (GTDB): domain Bacteria; phylum Pseudomonadota; class Alphaproteobacteria; order Rhizobiales; family MH13; genus MH13. The sequence goes on along the minus strand of JBCDHR010000003.1, from coordinate 77,826 downwards.
GCGACATGATGAGGCCAAGGTCGGGATACTGGTCAACCAGCGCCAGCGCGCGGTTGTAGCTCACCTCGGCCTGGTCATCGCCATAAACGATGTCGACCAGCTCGATGCCAGAATACTTGTCGTCTTCAAGCGCCTCTTCCATGGCAGCGATCCAGGCATTCTGGTTAGCCGCATCCGGCGTTGCAGACAGAACAGCCATCTGGCCTGATCCGCCGAGGATCGAGTGGGCCATGTCGGCCATCACAACGCCGATGGAGCCGAAGTCCACCTGTGCGACGAAAACATCCTCGCCCTCACCGGAGGGGATGGGGCTGTCCCAAGTGACAACGCGAGTCCCGCCATCCATGGCCGATTGGGCTGATGGCACGATCTGATCGCCGGCATTGTTGGAGAGCATCACTGCTCCCTGGCCCTGTGTAGCCGCCGTGGTCATGATCTCAATCTGGCCGGCAACAGAGTTTTCCGGGGTCGGGCCGAGGAACAGAAGTTCGCCAGGATTCTCCAGCTCTTCATGGGCTTCCATCGCGCCTTCATGGGCCTGGTCGAACACCAGAATGCCGAGGAACTTCGGTAAGAGAACCATGTCGACGGACTCTCCGCCATCCAGCATCATCTGGGCGGAGGCCGGCAGGGTGGCCACCGACATGCCGGCAGCCAGAAGCGCCGCAGCGGCGCAGCTTGTGGTCAGGTGTTTCATCATTTCCTCCCGTTTGGGGTGTGTGGAGCGCTTGTGCGTTCCTGGTTCTTGATGTGCGCGCTTGATCCTTTGATCCCGGCGCGCGCGGGATGGGTATTAGGGGACCGGCTTGCGCGGCCCCCCTCCTTTCAGAGCAAGTGTGATGTCTTCGGCGACTAGCCCTTGCAGGCGGTCGATGGCGGCATCTGAATACCAGGCCGCATGGGGCGACAGGATGATGTTGGGCGCCTGGCGCAGGGGCGAGGTTTCCGGCAGCGGCTCGCGCTCGAAAACATCGATCCCGGCGCCAGCAATCGCGCCATCATGAAGCGCCCGCGCCAGATCGGGCTCGTTGATGAGCTGTCCGCGCGCGGTGTTGATGAGGAAGGCCGTTTCTTTCATGCGCGCGAACGCATCGGCGTTGAAGAAGCCAATAGTGCCTTCCGTCGCCGGCGCATGGCAGGAGATGATGTCGGCTTCGGCAAGCAGGGTATCGGCGTCAACGAGGGCAATGCCGAGCGCCTGCGCATCGGTCTCGGTGAGGCCAGGGTCAGCAGCGATGAAGCGGAAACCAAAGCCTTTGAGTCGGGTGAGAACGGCAGACCCGATCTGTCCGATGCCGAAAAAGCCGAACACCGTCTCGCCAAACGGCTTGAGCGGCTTGGAGTGTTTGACGGCCGCCCATTCGCCAGCCCGCACCGAGGCGTTGAGCGCGGGCAGTTTGCGCAGAGCAGCCAGAGCCAGCGCGGCCGTGTGGTCGGCCACCTCATCGGTGCAATAGTCCGGCACATAGCCGACTTTCAGCCCGGCGGCGCGGGCCGCAGCGACATCGATGTTGTCGTAGCCAACGCCATAACGGATCACCGTCGCGCCAGGTTTCACCGCTTTGGCAGCCTCGGCGTTGAACGGGGCGAATTGAACGACGGCAACGTCAGCGTCTTTGACGGCGGCGGTGACATCGTCCGCGCTCTTGCACTGAAACCCCTCAAAGCCGGCGCCAGCGGAGGTGGCGGCAAACTCTTCCTGGACGAGGTTGGGAAAGATGGTGTCGGTGACGACCACGCGGGAACTCATGAGGTCGCCTCCAGATAGTCATGCAGGATGGTGCCCTGAACGAGCGTGAAATCGGCGCGCCAGAAGAACCCTTCCAGAGGCTCCAGCACCGGCAAACGGAACAAGGGAAGCTGTGCGTTGGGGCGAAGCTCTACTGTGCAGGGGCCGGCCCAGGCTTCATGGATCGTGACATCGGTCAGCGCGCGCGAGGTGAGCTGGCGGATCGCCGGGCGGCCATCAATATGGTCGATGGCTTTGAGATTGATGTTGGTCGCAAAGTCAAAATGCGGCTTGATGGCCGATGGATCGACGGCCCTTTGCTTGTAGGCCACGGTTCCGGTGAGAACGTCGATGCCGTTGCGTTCCACAGTGCCGACCAGCAGGTCGCCGCGCGCTTCGATTTGGGGGTGCCCGTGCTTCTTGGGCTGGCCATGGACCTCGCGGCCATGCACCACCCCGCCATCAGAGGAGAGCGCGAGATAGGGCGAGTATCCACCCTGCGCTTTGCCGGGCAGTTCGGCGCCGACCATCACGTTCATTTCGCCATAGGGGCCGATCCAGTCCGGATCGTTCATCTGATAGATGTGCGCGCAGGCGATGTCGCCAGCGCGCTTCAAGGGTGGCGGCAGCAGGAAGTCGATGGCGTCGGGGTCAGTGCGCCAATAGAGCGTCATGATCCGGCAGTCGCGGAACGTGAAGGGAAACGGCGGCACCATCGGCGCGTCCCAGGGCGTGGAAAAGCCCGGCGCAACAATGTCCTCCACCGTGGGTGGGGTCATGCCAAAGCGGGTGGGCCGGTTGCTCATGCTGCCGCCGCCAATCGCTGGACGACGTCTTCCTGGACCTCAATGCCAAGGCCGGGCGCATTGATGGGATAGGCCCAGCCGTCCTTGTGCCAAAGCTTCTCGGCAATCAGCTCATCCTGCACGACAACGGGGAAGGGCTTGTACTCGAAGATCTCCGCGTTCGGCGAGGCGAGCGAGAGATGCAGGCTCGCAGCCGTGGTGATCGCCGACGACCAGGCATGGGCGTTGATCACCTTGCCATACTGCGAGCAAAGCGCATCAACGCGTTGGAAGCCGGTGACGCCTTCGACGCGGGCCGGATCGACGCCATAGACCTCAACCGCACCCATCTCCATCTGGCGGCGATAACCGGCTTCGGTGAACTCACGCTCGCCGGAGGCAACGCGGACAGAGGTGTTTGCGGCCAGCTTTTTGTAGCCAGCATCGTCGGTTGGGTAGAGCGGCTCCTCGTACCAACCGATGCGATATTCGCCCATGCGGTTGGCGACGGAGATGGCGGTATCGACATCCCAGCGCACGCCATTGCCGATATCGACCAGGATTTCAGCCTCATCGCCCAGCGCCTCGCGGAGGGCACGGATGAAGCTGACATCTGTATCCGGGTCGCCGCCAATATTGCTTTCGCCCTTCTTGGCAAAGCCGAGCTTGGTGGACCGGAACCCGGCATCGAAGAAACCGACGACTTCGGCGACGCAGGCCGCCTCGCCCTTCTTGTTCACATGGGAGGAGGCGTTGGCGAGCAGGCGCTCATGCTTGAGGCCGCCAAGCAGTTCGTAAAGCGGTTTGCCAGAGGCTTTGCCGGCAATGTCCCACAGCGCCATGTCGACGCCGGAGAGGGCCAGGGAGGCGATGCCACCTTCGCCGTACCACCAGACATGGCGGCGCATTTTTTCCCACGCGGTAGCCGTGTCGGTCGCGTCATCGCCCTTGAGGATCGGCTCCAGCCCATCAGTGATGATGGTGGCGACCGCCTTACAGGCTTCCGGCCACATGGCGATGCATTCGCCCCAGCCGATGGCGCCCTCTTCGGTGGTCACCTTCACCAGCACGGTACGGCGGATGGTGCCGAAATCGTTCGGGTCGGGATAGGCTATGGGAAATGGTTCTATGGCGCGAATGCGCATCAATGCAGTCCCTCCCCCTTGGATCAGCGCCTTGGTTTGGCTCCTCCGGTCGCGGCGCGGGCCGTTTTGACAGGGGGCGGGTGGCGCTGTATCCATCAAATTGGACAGACCAATTAAATAACCAGACGAAAAAGAGGTCAAGACCCCAATGGTTGATCTAAGCCAGCTGAAGCCGATCCATGTCCCGGACCTGTCCGGTCGCACCATTCTTCTCACCGGCGCGGATCGGGGTATCGGCGCGACTTTGGCACGGACCTTGGTCGATCATGGCGCACGGGTGATTGCCGGTGTCTACGGCAAGGTTGCCGACACGAGCCTGCTTGATGGTGCCGAGACCATCAGCCTGGATGTCACCATTCAAGCGCAGGTGGATGCTGCCATCGCGGCGGTTGGCGAGCGGCTGGATGTGCTGGTGAACAATGCAGGCGTTATCGACCCGATAGGCCACGCCGCCGATCTGCCGACCGACAGTTTGCGCACAGCCTTTGAGGTGAATGTGCTGGGCGTCCACCGGATGACGCGGTCCGCCCTGCCCCTGCTTAAGGCGTCACAGGGCGTGGTGGTGAACGCCGGAACAGGCGCGGCCACAACGCCGATGGAAGGCTGGACGGCCTATTGCGCCTCCAAGGCTGCGATGCGGATGCTGACGCAGATGTTCGCGATGGAGCTGGACGGTACCGGCGTGCGCCACACCTTCATCGGCATTCCGCCGACCGACACGGACATGCAGGGCGCGATCCGGCAGGCCGGGCTGAACCCGATCTCCAAGATCGCTCAGTCAGATCTTGTTGATCCGAAAGTGCCGGCCTCGATCATGGCATGGCTATGCAGCGAAGAGGCCAAGGCGCGCACGGACGTCATCCAGGATGTGCGCGATGATTTCTTCAAGCCAATGATGGGGCTTTAAGTGCGCTCCTCGGCCATCGCGGCAACCGAACTTGCATCACCAACACCTGCAAGCGCGGCAACATCGAGATTGGCCGCCCGGTTGAGGTGCTGCGGCACCTTGCCGGCCATCACCAGATCAAGGTCCTTTAGAAGCAGATCGCCGATGAGCTGCCGACCGCCTGGAACGGCGGCAGCCCGGTGGGGTGAGAACACCACATTGCGAAGCTGTCGCATCGGGTGGTCCTGCGGCACGGGTTCGGACGGAAAGACATCTATTGCGGCAGACAGCCGGCCAGACTTCGCCTCTTTCAACAGCGCATCGAAATCGACCAAATGCGCCCGGCTGATGAGCACGACCAAGGCACCATCGGGTAGACGCGCCAACAGATCGGCGCTGACAAGACCGTGATTGTCCCGCGTCGGGGCCGCCGCGACGATGAGAATGCGCGATCGGGCCATCAGCGGACCGAGATCGGCAAGCTCAACATCGGGCACCTTGGTCGGATCGAGCCACGGATCATAGGCCGCCACCTTGGGGGCAAATGGGACCATCAGGCGATGAACCTCGCGGGCGATTGCGCCATAGCCAACGAACCCCACTGACCCGCCAAAGAGCGTGCCGTCTTCGCCGTCGCAATCCTCCAGCCAGCGCTCCTTGCCTGTGCGAAACGCCTCGTGTTCACGCACCAGCCCGCGACCCATCGCGAGGATCATAGCAAGCGCCATCTCCGCCACGCTTTGCTGGAAACCGGGCGCGCAGGAGAGCACTTCAACGCCGTGCGCCTTGCAGGCCGCGTAGTCGACCGTGTCGGGGAACTGGCCGGACATTTCCGCGACCAGCTTCAGATGGGGTGCTATTGCCAAAGTGTCAGCGGTTACGCGCGGCGTGGCGGCCACATAGGCGAAGGCCTGTGGCAAGGCATCGGCGAGAACGTCATCCGGGATTGGTTCGTCCTTGCCCCAGACCACATCAAAACGGTCATGCAAGGCGCGAAGGGTTTCGTCAGAGAACAACTCATCATTGCGACGCCAGTGGGCGTCGAGCACCAGAACTGGCTTCTTCACGCTGCTTTTTCCGCTTCCAGAACCTTCACCGCGTCGGCGGCTTCTTCATCCTGCGGGAAGAGATGCGTCATATCCGGCGGGAACGTCAGATCGAGCTTGTCTCCCGGCGCATAAAGCTTGTCCTCTCCGAGCGCGGCGATGACCTTGCTGCCATCGGCTAGCTTCACATCGACCACAGTTTCGCTGCCCAGCCGCTCGGTCAGCATGACGGTGCCATGGAGCATCGCATTCCCGGCATCGGCAGGGTCCAGATATTGTGGGCGCACCCCAAGGATGGCCGTTTCGCCTTGCTGGAAAGACCGGCCACGCGAGGGAACGGCCACAGGGTCGAGCGAAGGGTTGCGCACGGTGATCGTGTCGCCCTCAACCTTCTCAACACTGACCGTCAGGAAGTTCATCGACGGTGCTCCGAGGAAGCCGGCAACGAACAGATTGGCCGGCTCATGGTAGAGGTCCATCGGTGCGCCGATCTGCATCACCTTGCCATCCTTCAGAACAACGATCTTGTCGGCGAGCGTCATGGCCTCGACCTGATCATGGGTCACATAGATCATGGATGCCTTGAGGTCCTGGTGCAGCTTGCCGATCTCCATGCGCATATCCATGCGCAGCGCGGCATCGAGATTGGAAAGCGGCTCGTCGAATAGGAAAACCTTCGGGTCGCGCACAATGGCGCGTCCGATAGCGACACGCTGGCGCTGACCGCCCGAAAGCTGGCTCGGCCGGCGATCCAAGAGATGCTCCATCTGGAGGATGCGGGCGGCCTCGGCGATCTTGGCGTCTTTTTCCGCCTTGCCCGCCTTGTTGATCGTCAGGCCGAAGGCAACGTTCTCGCGCACCGTCATGTGCGGAAAGATGGCATAGCTCTGGAAGACCATGGCGATGCCGCGGCGTTTGGGCTCAAAATCGTTGACCCTCTCACCATCAATTTCCAGCGTTCCGGATGTGATATCCTCCAGCCCGGCGATCATGCGCAAGAGGGTTGATTTTCCGCAGCCGGATGGCCCAACAAAGACGACAAACTCGCCGTCCTCAATGTCGATGTCGACGCCCTTGATGACCTCAACCCGGCCATAGCTTTTGCGCACATCGGTGAGTTTCAGAGATGCCATTGCGCGTCCTCCTTGAGCCTATTCAGCTGCCTGGTCCTGCACCCGCACGAACAGATGTCCCTTGTCATCAAGGTCCACCGGCTCAGGGTTCATCACATAGCCTTGGAAATGCTGCCGCCCACCATCGGCAAAGCCCATGATGACGAGGCCATTCTCGGTCTTCAAAATGCGTGCCGCGTAACGACGGGCGGGCAGCGCGCCATCCATAAAGCCCGGCGCGATGCGCCAGGGGCCGCGCGGACCGTCGCCGACAAGATAGTGGTTGCCAGTCACCGGCCCACCCGGCGTGGCAGCTGCCTGGGCGACGCTGAAATGGTCGGCATGGGTGCAGAACAGGCAGTACCAGTGCCCCGCATGCTCAAAGACCTGCGGCACTTCCAACTGGCCGTACCCACCAACAAAAACGGGCGGTTGCAGCTCCCAATAGGTCAGGTCTTTGGATGTGGCGAAGCCCACCGCGCCAGCGGCGTTAGCCTCTTCCTCCCCGGGAACGCGCGCGGTGAAGTACATCAGCCAGCCATCCCCATCCGGATCGCGCATCACCCATGGGTCACGCATGGCGCGGTCGTGCCAAAAGCCCTTCACCCATTCGGCTTCATAGTGCTCGGCATTCGGACCCTTCAGGTCGAGGCAGAGCCCATCGCCGACACGCTGCCAATTGTGGAGATCGGTCGAGGTTGCATGCCCGATGCGCTGGTACATGCCTTCCTCTTCGCGGCATGACCCGGTGTAGAACAGGTGCCAGAGGCCCTGATCGTCCTGAACCACACTGCCGGTCCAGGTCGTGTAATCGTCCCACGCGACATGATCGGTTGGCTTCAGGCATGTACCCAGATGCCTCCAGTTGATCAGATCATCGCTGACAGCGTGGCCCTGGCTGACATTGAAATGGCGCAGCTCTGGATCGACGAGCGACTTGTCGGCCTGAAGAAAGTAGGCGTGCCAGCGCCGCCCATCATGGGCGTACCAACTGTCCCAGATCCATTTGTCGGGAAGGCTTAGTGTCATGAAGTCAATCCGTTGGTGTCGGCCGTGTTTTCGGACGCAAATCCGGTGTCCACTTTTGCTGAAAACGCTCTAGCCCTTCACCCCGGTCGAGGCGATCGAGGCGATGAAGGCGCGTTGTAAAACGAGGTAGAAGGTGAGCACCGGAACGGTGATCAGCGTGAGATAGGCCATGATCTCGCCCCAGGCGGGGTTGAGCTGGAAGAAGTAGCCAAGGCCGACCATCACCGGGCGATAGGCTTCCTGCTGCACGACGATCAGCGGCCAGAGATATTGATTGTACATGATGAGGAACTTCAGAATCGCGGCGGTGGCGATGACAGGGCCGGAGAGCGGCATGACGACCTTGCGATAAATCTGCCACCAGCTGGCGCCTTCAACGCGGCTCGCCTCGATAAGGTCCTTGGGCAGATCGCGGAAGAACTGCACGAACAGGAAGACCGTCAGCCCATCGGCAATCCAGGGGATGATCTGCACCTGATAGGAGTTGAGCCAGCCGATTTCGAACCCTTCAAAGCCGATCCAGGGAAGCTGGGAAACGATGAGAAGCAGCGGGATGGCAATCGTCTCGAAGGGGATGATGAAGGTCGCGATGATGATGGCGAGCACGACGTCGCGCCCGGTCCAGCTCAGAAAGACGAACGAGAATGCGGCCAGCGAGCAGACAAAGAGCGACAGGATCACCGTCAACCCGGTGACGAACACAGAGTTGAAGACAAAGAGCCCCACCGGCGCGCGTTCAAAAGCAGCGGTGTAATTGTTGAGACTGATGTCGCCGACCGGCAGAAAGGCCCGAAGGCTCGATGTGTCGGAGAGCAACTGAAGGTCTGGCTTCAAGCTGGAGATGACCATGAAAACCAGCGGGAAGATGAAGATCAGCGCAATCAGCGTTAGCACCAGATAGCGCACGCCGAGGCGAAGACCGTGATTGTCCTGGGTGATAGACGCCATCTTACTTCTCCCGCGTCAGCCAGCGCTGGACGAAGGAGATCGTCAGCACAATGAGGAACAGGATCACCGAGATTGTCGACCCGCCGGAGATATCCTGGCGGCCATAGCCGCGCTCGACCGCCTGGAAGACAATGGTCTGGGTGGAATCGAGCGGTCCGCCCTTGGTCATCACATCGATCTGCGCGAAGAGCGCGAAGCCCTGCATGGTGATAACGATCAGCACCAGCACCGCCGTGTTGCGCAGGCCTGGCCAGGTGACATAGCGGAAGGTCTGCCACTTGCTGGCACCCTCGATTTCCGCTGCCTCGTAAAGCGTGGGCGAGATGGTCTGAAGGCCGGAAAGCCAGATGACCATGTGGAATCCGACACCCTGCCAGACAGACATGGCAATAATGGACCCAAGCGCCGTGTCCGGGTTCCCTAGCCAATCGACCGGCTGGAAGAACCCGAAGGTGAGGCCGGCAAGCATGTTGTTTAAGAGCCCATCACTGCCATCATAGATGAAACGCCAGAGGAGCGAGACGACGACGATGGAGACGACGACTGGCATGAAATAAATGGTGCGGAAGACATTGATCCCGCGTAGCCTCTGGTTGATCAGCAAAGCTAAACAGAGCGCCAGTCCCCCTTGTGCGGGAGCAACGACCAGCACGAAAACGAGCGTGTTGGTCAGCGCCTTCATGAACACGACGTCCGAGGCGATAACGACCTGGGCCTCCTCGCCCGACTGCCAACGGAACCATTCGCGCATGCCGCGATATTGGGGGAAGTCATCGGAGCGCGTGATGGTGCGCACGCGCGGATACTCGATCTCTCCATCCTCATCGCGGAGCACCTGGCCGGCCTCGTCGCGCCCAGGTTCCAGCGTGATGACCGCCAGCCCGAGAAGATCGCGGTAGTTCTCCATGCCGACAAACTCGGTCGGGTTGGGTGAGATCAGGCGCTGGTTGGTGAGCGACAGGCCGAAGGCGAAGAAGAACGGCAGGATGATAAAGGCGCTGATGAGCGCGAACCCTGGCAGCGCGAACGACCAGCCAGCGCGGTTCGATTGGGTGAGTTTGGACGCCATAGCGGCCCTCATCTGCCGTGTTGGGAGAGTGACAGGCGCCCGGTCGGGACGCCTGCCAGGAGCTTCACCGGTGCTGGGAACGCCGGTTAGTGGCCGTAGCCGGAGTTGCGCTCGATATCGCGATCGATCTCATCCACCGCCGCATCGAGCGTGTCAGCAACATCCGCGCCATTGGCGATGTCGGCGAGCGCCTTTTCAAAGATGGACGCGGCAACGACATAGCCGGGCGTTACCGGACGCACGAGCGCCTGCGCCTCGGAAAGGCCGAAGAACACGTTGAGCGGCCCGCCTTCTTGATAAGTGTCCGTCATGGCAGCCGCCGACGGTGTGGACGGGATGAGGCCGATGCCATCGGAGAAGGCCGCCAGGTATTCATCCTGGATGGCGAACTCGATGAACGCTGCCGCGCCATCGGGATTTTCAGACGTCGCTGACACCCCAAACTGCCAGGAAGCAGCGCCGATCACCGCGCCGTTGCCGAAATCAGGTGCTGGCAGGAAAACCAGGTCATCCACCTCGGCCAGGTGACCCACGGCCGCCCAATTGCCGTTCCAGGCGAAGGCGTAACGCCCTTCGATGAAGCCGGTGTCACGATCGGCCGGGTCCTGACTGGTGCCAGGAACGAGATCGTTGTCGAACAGGGATTGCCACCATTCGCCGAACGCGATCGCCTCATCGCTGTTCAGCGCGCCATCGGCGGTCTGGTATGTGGAGCGATCGACGATGTCGCCACCGAAAGACTGGAGGAAGGGCGAGAAGGCGTAAGGGTACCATTCGCCCGTCCAAGCCATGCCGAGATCAAAGGCGTACTCATAGTCGCCGCTGGCCTGGGCGGCTTCCAGAGCGGCCATGAACTCATCGCCCGACCAGGGATTGTCGAGCGTGGGCGTGCGCAGGCCAAGATCATCAAGCGTCGACTGGCGCGCATAAAGCGCGACCGCTGCGTCCCACAGGCCGATGGAGTAGAGCTGACCATCCCACATGCCCTTGGTTCCAGGCAGGAAGTTGGCAATCAGGCCCTCATCGATGGTGAGCGGCTGCATGTAGCCCGACCAGGCCCAGTTGGGCATCACCGGTCCGTCAACGTCCAAGATATCGGGCAGATTGCCGGCCAGCGCCGCGGCCACAACGGAGTCGTTGTAGGAGCCCTGCGGGAAGGCTTCGAGCACCACTTCCCAATCACCCTGGCTTGCGTTGAAGTCCGACACAATGCGGTTGATGAGCGTTTCTTCGACCTCATTGCCGGCACCGTGGTACCACAGGCTGAGCTCAGTCTGCGCCAGCGCGGGGGTTGTCGTGGCGGCCAGAACGGCCGCAAGCGCGGTGGTTTTGGTGAGCAGACGTGCGGCATTCTTCATGATGATTTTCTCCCTAGTGATGCAATGTCGTTGATGTTGGTTACGCTCGCCGGGCGCGGCAAAACGCTGTCGCGCCAGCAGACCGGGCCGCTCACCAGCTGCGGCTCGCTTGGCGCCTCCTCGCCCTTGATCAGCGAAAGCAGCATGTGCGCGGCGCGCACGCCCATGGCGGCGTAGGGCAGCTCAACCGTCGTGAGCTGCGGGTAAAGCGTTTCGGCGATGAGGCGGTGATTGTCGAAACCAGCGACGGAGATATCGTCGGGCACGCGCAGCCCGCGTGAGCGCAGGATGCCGTAAGCGCGCAGCGCGATGCGGTCGTTGCCGAAACAGATCGCAGTCGGCGGATGGTCATCGGCCATGATGCGTTCAATGGCATCCCAAAGGAGCTGAACCTCGGCCTGCGGGTCGGACATGCGGGTGTCCGCGGGAATGACAATATCGGGATCGAACGCGATGCCGGCGGCCTCCAAGGCATCGCGGTAGCCCTCCGTGCGCAGCCGGGTGGCATCGATGTCATTTGAAAGCGAAAGATAGGCGATCCGACGGTGACCTTTGGCGATCAGCGCCTCCACCAGCATCTTCTGGCACAGCCGATCATGAGGCAGAACGCATGGGGTGCCAGCATCATCATAGCAGTTGGCCAGAACCAGCTTGGTGCCGTCGGGAAACGGCGGAAGGTCGACGCGCTTATGGTAGTCGCCGACATAGAGCATGCCCTCCACACGGTGCTCGGTGAAGGTGCGCATTAAGTCGGCAACGCGCTCCTGTTTGCCGCCGGTGTCGGAGATGAGGAGCGACATGCCATTGTCTTCCAGCACCCGCTGCACGCGCTGGACGATGATGAGGTCCGGCAGGCCGCCAAACTCGCTGCTGTCGGGGGCGAGCGAGATGGCGCCTGTAATGAGGCCAACCAGCCCTGACCGGTTGGAGCGCATGGTGCGGGCGGCAAGCGATGGCACATAGCCCAGCGACGCGATGGCGGCCTCGACCTTGTCGCGCGTTTTCTTGCCCACCGGTGCATCGCCATTGATGACGCGGCTAACGGTTTTCGGCGAAACGTTGGCGGCTTTCGCCACATCGTAGATGGTCGCCACAAGGTCCTCCCGGCACCGATTACAACTCCCTGCTGTTGGGGTTGAGCATTTTATGACATCGGTGTCATTTTTGCGCAAAATGACCGAAAACCGACCATGGGTCAATTGGTATCTCGCGCCGTCGGGCGATCGATACCGGCATGTGTTGGGTCTAGGATATCGATGTTTAGGCTGGTTGGCCGGGTGCTTAGCGTGGTCGCAGATGGGTGCGCATTGAGGTCACGGACCCTATCAGCCCAGCCACAAACAGAAGCGCCATCAGGGCGTTAGGAACCGCAAACGCCGACAAGGATAGCGACCAAGCTTGCTGGCCCGCCGGCATGTCAATCAGCCGAAGGGGTTGGCCCTCCGACCAGGTTTGGCGAAACGCGCTGACAAGGCGGCCATCACGAAAGGTGCGCACGGAAACGTCGATAGGCTCAGGTCCGCTTCTACCAAGGTTGGCGAAGCTGGCGATGAGATCATCAATCGGCGTGTCATGGAACGCAATGTAGCCGGCATAGAGCGTGGCATCTTGTAGTTGAAGGTCGTTCGGCGGATCGAGGACCGCGCAAATGCTAACGGACATGACGGCGTCAACCGCATCCTGAAACGGCACCACAATCTCTTCGGGATGCAGCATCAACGACATCGCCTCGAAGGGAATCGGCTGGCCCTGATCCTCAACGCGGACGCCAGACAGCAAACGGTCGCCCAGATCCCATGTGCCGGACTGAAACTGCTGAAACGGAACGTATCCATCATCATTGAGAAACAGATTTGGATCCGTTCCAAGATGCTCCAGAACGATCTGGGCGTTGCCGCCCAGATAGAGTTCGGTGCTGCCGGCACGCTGCTCCACAATGATGCTTATTGCCGGTCCGTCAGCAACCAAGGGCTGAGCATCGGCATGGGCGACAGCATATAGAGAAAACAGAGCAATGCAGACAAAGCACAGGAGGTCGTGACCGAACCCCCAACGGCGCGCTGGGGGTCGGCGGTTGACCACCTTTGTCTTGGCGGGTCGTGGGATGCCCTTTGATGGCCCCAGGGGCCGGCCATCCCACTTTGCTGGCAAGCTGGTTGGCACTAGCCCAGCAAGCCCTGCTCGGTCGCTTCGGCCCAGATTTCATCCCAAACCCGCGCTGCCATACCGCGCTGGCGAACGGCTTGAGCGGCTTCCAGATTGTCCATCATGCCGTCGCCTTCAACGACGATCAGACCAACCATGCCAAGGCCGAGATGGGGCGTGCAATTGTAGCCATAGAAGCCGGGAACGGTCAGCGTGACATCGATCCCCTGGCTGATTTGGCTTGCCCAGGGCTCGGCGCCTTCTGGGATCATGCCATCGGCACTTGCCGAATTGTGGCTCGGGTTCACCGAGACGAAGCTGACCGTATCACCGGGCTGAACGACAAGGAGCCGCGGTTCAAACACGTTTCGAAGCCGCGGATTGTCGGGCGAAACGTTGAGCATTTCTACCATGTGCGTGGTTTGTGCGTTGGCCGATGAGACGGCACCAAGGCCGGTCGCGACCAGAGCGCTGGACGCAACGACAAACGTGCGGCGGTTCAGATAGACGGTCATAATGTGTTCCTTGAGGCTTTCACGAACTTGCTGGGCAATCCTAATTCTATAAAGTTGAGCCTGAAAGGCAACAATTAGGAACTTCAACAATGGTCGCGATGGTTTGGATCGGACGTCTGAGTGCCCTTCTATGGCCCCGGTGTGCGGTGATCCTCATTGTCAGCACCTTCGCCGGCGCCGCTTCAGCGGTGCCCGAGAACGGGATGCTGCAAGACCGACCTTTGAACATGCTGGACCATGTCTGCAGCGCCAGCGTTCAAGAGGCACTGCTCGCCTCGGCCGAATCAGGTCACGAAGGCGCGCAGTACTATGTTGGTGCCATGCTGTTTGACGGTGTCTGCGGCGAGTTGGACGAGGCTGCGGGCCTTGCCTGGATTCTGAAGGCTGCCGAGCGGGGAATTGTCGATGCCCAGCATGATTATGGCCGGCTGTTCTTGGCGGTCGCGGAAACTGAGGATCAGCGCTATGAGGCGCTATACTGGCTGGGAGCGGCTGCCGGCCGTGGCGATGCCTTGTCGGCGCTGGCTCTGGCCCATTTGCACGAGACAGGCATGCATCGGGTTCGCCGCGATTTCTGCCTGGCGCTCGATTGGTATGCTGCCGGTGAAGCACTGGGCAACGATGATATGGCCGACCATGCCGATCTGCTGCGCTCATCCCATCCTGAGTGTTGAACACCGGCAAACCTTGAACCTGGCTGGTTCGCCAGCGCGAAGATCAGATGGTGGCAGTATATGGAAAGCTGGCTGGGGCGGCTGGATTCGAACCAGCGCATGGCGATACCAAAAACCGCTGCCTTACCACTTGGCTACGCCCCAATACGCGATGGCGTTCCCTCCCATAGCTCCGATTCCCGGTCAAGGGCCTAAGCCTCGGTGAGGGGGCGATGAAACGGGGAAAAGCCGCGCCTTATCCTCTAGCGGCACCTTGGCGGCAGTTTAGGGCCTCTCCTGCCTTGAACCGGTGCCATCCATGAGCCTTTTTGAAACCAGCCCGCGCCTTGCCCTGCCCCTCATCATTGCCTCGCAGGCGCAAAAGCATCTCACACACAATGAAGCGCTGGTGCTGCTTGAGACGCTGGTCCAGCCGGTCGTCCAGGACATGGCCGCGCTTACGCCGCCCGCCGCGCCTGAACCGGCGGACTGTGTAGTGGTGGGGGGCGGCGCAACCGATGGATTTGCTGGTGAGGACGGAAAGATCGCGGCGTTCATTGCCGATGCCTGGCATTTCTTCACGCCCAAGGCCGGCTGGTCAGTGGTGCTGGCTGACAACGGCCAGCCTTTTGTGTTCGGTTCAAGCGGATGGTCGGAGCTTCCGACCCCAAGCGAGCAGCAAAATCTGGATCAGGTCGGCATCAACGCCACAGCCTCGGCAACCAACCGGCTGACGGTGACGAGCGATGCAACATTGCTCAACGCTGAAAATGATGATCACCGGCTGACCATCAACAAGGCCGGGCCAACAGCCACAGGAAGTCTTCTGTTCCAATCTGGTTGGTCGGGGCGCGCCGAGATGGGCCTTGCCGGCGCGGACGGGTTTTCCATCAAGGTGAGTGCGGATGGTTCAGCCTGGCAGCAAGCGCTTTCCATCGATCCAGCAACCGGCCATGTCGCCCTGCCCGCGCGCGCCGCAGCTAAGGCCTACATCGACGGCGGGGTGCGCAGTTTTTCCGCGGGCGACGTGATCGGTTTTGATGGTCTTGCGCAAGGCCAAGGTGGGATGGCGCCGGGCGCTGCCCTCACTGCACCGGCGACTGGATCTGGCCTGGCGATTGCCCATGACGGGCTTTATCAGATCAGTACCACGCTGAAGGCGACGGCGCTCGGAGGCTTTTCCCTTCTGGCGAACGGCACGCCAATTGCCACCTTCGATGCCGATCTTTCGTCCGTTGGCGGTCGGTCTGTCACGTATTCCTGCGTGCAGGCCCTTTCCGCCGGAGACGAACTGACGCTGCGTTTGGACGATGCAGCGACACTCGACTGCAGCAACACGACCACATGGATTGATTGCTGCGCACTTTAACGGCACGTGCGTCAGCCATTGACGCGGATGGCCTTTGGCGGCAGGTGTCGTGCCGATGCGCCACCCTGCCCGCCCTCTGATTGTTTTGTTTGCCGCCGTCACGCTCAGCCTGAGCGGTGTGTTGCTCGCCGACAAACCGGCCTTGGCTCAAACCCAGGCGGAATCAGATGCAGCACTCGCCGATCTGGCGGAGATACTCGGTGCTCTTGCTCATCTGGAAGTGGTCTGCGGCGATGAGGAACGCTCCCGCGATGATATGGAGCGGGTGCTGGCCAGCGAAACGCTGACGGAACTGCGGCGCGCCGTGCTGATCGATGCCTTTAACCGCGGGTTTCGCGGTGTTGCCAGCACGCACCGCACCTGCACGACGACCAGCGAGCGGCTGATCGCTCGCCATCACGACCGCGGCGCAACCATCATTGATGGACTGCTCGAACCTTAGGACCGGCTGTTTTAAGATTGGGCTTCTTCGGCGACCCAATTGATGAAGGCGGCGACCTCGGGTCTGCGACGGTTTTGCTTGGTCGCTAGAACAGCAAGCCCGCCCTCGACGGTGTGAAATCCGAAGGGAGCGATCAGCCGGCCATCATCCAACTCTTCCTCAACCAATCGTCGTTCCGCAACCGCGACGCCCAACCCATTGGCTGCTGCTTCCAGGACAAGCGCCATTTGCGGATAGGGGATGGTGCGTTTGGCGGCGACGCGCATACCCGACAAATGTTCCCAAGACTCCCACACATTGCTGTGATTCTGGCGTACCAGCCGGGTGGGTACGCGCAGACCATCCTTGCGTTCCTCAACCGTATAACCGGGTGACATAACCAAACCGTAGCTGACGTCCCCTAGCGACTGGGCATGGGCGTTAGTCGTATGATCCCAGGACAGGCGATCCCAGGAAATTATCGCGTCGCAACCCGACGCCACCAGATGCTCTCGGCCCGTCAGGCAAAGCCGCACCTCACCATCGGGCCAGCAGGCATAGTAGCGTGGCAGGCGCGGCATCAGCCACTTGCCCGCAAAGGTTGGGCTGACCCCGATCTGAAGATAGGCATTCTGACCGCTTTCGCGCAGCTCATCACAGCCATTTTCAAGAATGTCCAAGGCACGCCGAATGATGGTGTGTGCCTGTTCTCCATCAGGCGTGAGCTGCAAACCGCTGCCATCGCGCTCAAACAGTTTGACGCCCAAATCGTCCGACAGGTTGCGCAGTTGTTTGCTCACCGCGCCATGGGTGCGACCGATCTCGCGCGCGGCTGCGACCACCGACCCTAGCCGGGCGGCGGCATCAAAAGCGGCAAGGGCACTCATCGGTGGAAGACGGCGCATGATGTCCCGTGTGAGCTTTTCTCACTCGCGTGAGAGAATAAGTCGATGGAAAGAAAGACATGCATCGGTCATATGACACGCCCATGAACAAGGGTGAGCACAATGACTTCGATCTTGTTTTTTTCCAGCCCGACCATCCTCCAGCCCGGACCGGATCGCCGCGTCCTACCGTAACCTAATGGCAGCGCGGACGATCCATCAGCGCGTTCCTTTTGTTCACACCAACATTCCCGGGGCGCGCAACTTCGGCCTATGGATAGCGCGTTGGCGTGAGCGCTCCATGCTACGCAACGAGCTTCTGCTTCAGCCCGACTCGGTGCTGGAGGATGCCGGCTACACGCGCAAGGACGCGGTGAAAGAGGCCGCCAAGCCGTTTTGGATGGCCTAGGCTACGCACGCCGAGAACACTCTGCCCGGCTCCCTGCGCCGGGCAGGCACAAGGCGAAACGGTGGAGCAAAGCGCCATCATAGGGCTTATGGTTAATGGCTGGTAACCGCTCGTTAACGAATTGTTCAGAACTCACTTTCGGTGGGGACAGGCCGTGGTAGTGGGAATGACCCCATCCTGCCATGGTGCTTTTGTGACTGCCTCTTCCAATCCGACCAGCAAGACTGAACCCGCTGATTCCCAGGGATCGCGCGAACACCGGCTTGCGGCTATTTCCTTCATGCTGGATGCCTTTGACGCGGGCGACGACGCCGGCATCGAGCAGACTGCCCTGTCGCGCGCGGCGCTCTTTCAGGCGATCATGCGCATGGTCGAAGAGCTTGGCGAAGAAGGTACCGCGCAGTTCTTGCGAGCCAGCGCCGAGGGTGTTCGTTCAGGCTACTATTCGCGCGCCGACACTGTGAACTGAGGCGGGCCTTAGACAAGCCCGGCGCTTGGGATCACGCCCATCAAGACCAGCGCGGCGCGCAGCCACAGCCACAGGCCGAACAGGCCAAGAATCACTGCCGAGCCATGGTTGAAGAGGATCAGCCAGCGCGCCTCGAGCTTGTGGCGAAAGCGGGCGATGATGCCGGCGATGAACGACCACCAGACCATCGCTCCCAGAGCGACGCCGATCACCAGCGTGATGGCGGCCCGGGTGTCGCTAGGATCAGGCACGAGTGCGCCGAGACCGGCAAAAATCGTGAAGAAACCGAACATTGCGTTCGGGTTCACCATGGTGATGGCGAGGCCCGCCGCGAAGCCCTTTGACTTGCTCAGGCGCTGAAGGCGCGCCTCGTTGTCACCGGTCAGCAGCGGCGGCTTGCGCCAGATATAGATGCCGTAAACGACGAGTGTCAGGCCACCGAAGAGCATGACAGTTATCTCGTTGGCGTCGATCCATTGGGCAACAGACACCACGCCGAACACGGCGATAGACGCATAGAAAGTATCTGCGGTGGCGGCCCCAGCGCCCGCCCAGACGCCAGCTGGAAACCCACCTTGAAAGGCGCGCTGCCAGGTGAGCACGTTCACTGGGCCGACCGGCGCGGACACCGTGACGCCGACGCCTAGGCCAACCAAAAGAGCAAGGATCAGAGACACGGATTGGTGAGCAATCAGCCTGCGAGCGGCGGCAGTGTCTCATGGAAGGTGGCCGGCTCGCCGCCCGATGGCGTGGTGAGATCGCCGTCCCACATAACACGGCGACCACGCACCACGGTTCCTACCGGCCAGCCGGTGACCTGAATGCCTTCATAGGGCGTCCAACCGCAGATGGAAGCGATCCACTCATTGGTGATCGTTTCGCGCCGTTTCAGATCAACAACCGTCAGATCGGCATCATAGCCAAGCGCGATGCGGCCCTTGTTCGCCAAACCGAACAGGCGCTGCGGACCATGGCTTGTCATGTCCACAAAACGGGCAAGCGACAGATGGCCCTCGGCGACATGGTTGAGCATGACCGGAACCAGAGTCTGAACGCCGGGCATGCCGGCTGGGCTTTCCGGATAGGGTTTATCTTTCTCCTCGCGGGTATGGGGCGCATGGTCGGAACCAATGACGTCGGCCACGCCCTGCTTCACGCCCCACCAGATGCCCTCGCGATGGCCCTTGTCGCGCACCGGCGGGTTCATCTGAAGGTAGGTGCCAAGCCGCTCATAATCATCGGCGGACAGCGTCAGGTGATGCGGTGTAACCTCCACCGTCGCGTGGCGCTTATGTTTGGCGAGGAACGGCATTTCATCACCGGTGGAAATGTGCAGCACGTGGATGCGCGCACCCGTTTCTTCGGCCAGGGCAACCAGACGCTTGGTGCATTTGAGCGCGGCCTCCGCATCGCGCCAAACCGGGTGGCTGGACGGGTCGCCGGGTACACGCAGATGAGCCCGCTCGCGCAGACGCGGTTCGTCTTCGGAGTGGAAGGCAGCGCGGCGCTTGATACTCTTGAGGATCTGCCGCACGCCCTCATCATCTTCCACCAGCAGGTTGCCGGTCGATGAGCCCATAAAGACCTTGATGCCCGCCGCGCCCGGCAAGCGTTCCAACTCGCCGGTCATGTGGGCGTTTTCGCGCGTTCCGCCGACCCAGAAGGCAAAGTCGCTGTGCATGCGGTGATGCGCGCGCTTCACCTTGTCGGCCAGCATCGCCTCATCGGTGGTGGTGGGGTTGGTGTTGGGCATCTCGAACACGGAGGTGACCCCGCCCATGACGGCGGCGAGTGAGCCGGTTTCCAGGTTCTCTTTGTGCTCGGCGCCCGGCTCGCGGAAATGCACCTGACTGTCGATGACGCCAGGTAGGATGTGGAGGCCGGTGCAGTCGATCACGTCGCCGGCTTGTTCAGCCGGGATGGAGCCGATCGCCGCGATCTTGCCGTCGGTAACGGCGATATCGCGCTCGCCTTCGCCATCCTGATTGACGACGATGCCCCCCTTGAACAGGCGATCATAGGTGGGCTGCGTCATGGCGGTGATCCTCAGTGCGGCTGGCGGGTGCGCCCCGTGTAGCAGCGCGGCACGGCTGGCAAAAGATGGTGGACATGCTAACAGCGCGCAATGCTGACCCTTCGCCTTTCGCTCAACGATCCCGACTGGGAAACCCGCGCCGCTAACCTGCTGGACGCCGGTAAGCTGGTCGCCGTTCCGACCGAGACGGTCTACGGGCTCGCGGGCGATGCAACCAACGCCAAGGCGGTTGCCAGCATCTTCGAGGCCAAGGGCCGACCCGCGCATAACCCATTGATCGTGCACGTGGCAGACCTTGCGATGGCGCAGCGCTATGCCGATCTCGACACGCGTGCGGTGAAGCTGGCGCAGGCCTTCTGGCCGGGCCCGCTAACGCTGGTCGCGCCCTTACGTTCAGACGCCGGGTTGGCCGATGCCGTGACCGCCGGTGGTGACAGTCTGGCGCTGCGCTGTCCGGATGGCGCGTTGCGGCAGCTCGCCGAAAGGCTGGACCGACCCATTGCCGCGCCCAGCGCCAATCGCTCAGGCCATGTGACGGCCACTAGCGCTGAGCATGTGCTCGCCGACCTTGATGGGCGTATCGCCGCGGTGATTGATGGCGGACCGACGCGGGTGGGCGTGGAATCCACCATTTTGGATATGCGCGGCCAGGGGCCCGTTATTCTGCGGCCCGGCGGAGTTTCTGCCGACGCATTGGCGGATGTGCTGAAAAATCCGGTTACCACCATGGATGCTGCGCAAGCCGCGCCAGCGGCTCCGGGCATGTTGGAAAGCCATTATGCGCCTTCAAAGCCGGTGGTCCTGAACGTCTTGCCAAACGACCTGCCGGCGGGCTGCACCTATCTTGGGTTTGGAGGCCATGCGGTGGAAGGCCATCCGTCCTTGTCAGCTGCGGGTGATCTTGGCGAAGCCGCCGCCAACCTGTTCGCTGCGCTGCGCGATTTGGATGGCCGGGACAGCGCGGGGATCGCCATTGCTCCCATCCCAAACATCGGATTGGGCGAAGCCATCAACAACCGCCTGAAACGGGCCGCCACACCGCGCGACGACTAGGCCTTTCACATCACCTACCGGGCTCTTGCGACACCCATGGCGAGCCGGTATAGGGAGGCCCCGCCGCAGCCGATGGTCCCGGCATCAGGCATGTTGAGGCGGTTAGTCGGAGTGTAGCGCAGCCTGGTAGCGCACCTCGTTCGGGACGAGGGGGTCGGTGGTTCGAATCCACTCACTCCGACCAATTTCTTTCAGTTTGTTGACCATGGAGATTGGTGCTGTTTGCACGTTTCTCTTGGGATGGCCCAGCAGCAAGATGCCCGGCTAACAATCCAACGCCCGGTTACATGGCCTTAATATTAACAACCTCTAATATCTTAGACGTCGAAAGAACTTTCGTTAGTCTTGGTCCCAGCCGGATCTCACAACCTCAATGCGGAGGTCCGGTTAGGCCAAGCAGAGACTTCAAAACCTCCCTGCTTGGCCGCCTGTTGGGTGGCAGCATGATGTCAGCTCTTTTTGTTGTCCATCTCATCGGCAATGTTCTTCAGGCTGATGGTGCGCAGCCGGTCGATCAATGTGCGTTCAGCTTCTGACATCGCGTCTTCAAAGGCGTTGAACAGCGCTCTTTCCACAGCGCAGTGGGTATCGGCATTGTTCTCCACGCGGAACTGCTTGTCCGCCAGACCAACATAGATGTCCGACAAGGCGATGTTGGCAGCCGGCTTGGCCAGTTGCCAGCCGCCTGCGTGCCCCTTTTCAGAGGTCACCAAGTCCAGCTCACGCATTCGTCCCAGCACCCGCCGCACAACCACAGGGTTGGTCTGGTGAAAGGCCGCAATATCCTCTGAGCGGAACCGCTTATCGGGCTCACGCGCCATGTGACCCATGGCGTGGAGAGCGAGGGAGAGCTTGCTATTCCTTTTCATGTAACTATTATTGTTTCATGACTTTTCATTTTCAAGGATCCCCTCATGATTGCCTCCAACGAACGCTCTTTCGACGTTGCCGTTATCGGCGCGAGCTTCGCCGGATCGAACGCAGCCTTGTTTCTCGCCCGCGCCCGTCGTTCAGTCATTGTGTTCGACACCGGTGAGCCTCGCAATCGGTTCGCCAGCGAAGGCCACGGATTTCTCGGCATGGACGGCGCAAAACCGGCCGACATTCAGGAACGCGGGCAGGCCGATTTCCTGAAGTATCCCACAACATCCTTGGTGAAGGCGCGCGTGACCGGCGTCGCGGCGGACGGCGGACGCTTTGCCGTGACGGCCGAGAAAGACGCCCATGTCGTCGTGGATCGGGTCGTGCTTGCGCACGGCAATGAGGACGTGCTCCCTGACCTGCCTGGTCTGGCAGACTGCTGGGGCAAGACGGTGCTGCAATGCCCCTACTGCCATGGCTATGAGGTGTCCGACCGGCCAACTGGCCTTTTGATGTCCGGCGCGCCTTCGCTCCACCAGGCGCGGCTTCTGGGCGATTGGACAAACGATCTGACCCTTTTCACCAATGGACATGTCTTGGAGGACGAGGATCGCGCGGACCTTGCCCGGCGCGGGGTCACGATTGCTGATGGAGAGGTCACAGGTATTGCCCGTGATGGCGATCAGATGCGATCTGTGCGCCTTGCAGATGGCACGAAGATAGGCGTTGAGGTTCTCTATCTCATCACCCGGTCGCGTTTTCGAGCACCTTTCGCTCACATGCTGGGCTGCTCCATTGAAGAAGGTCCTTTCGGTCCCTTCATCGTGACCGATGACCTTCAGGAAACGAGCGTCCCGGGTGTGTATGCCGCCGGCGACATCACAAGGCCGGCTTACGGCGCGACCTGGGCGGCCGCAGACGGGACCCGTGCAGGGGCTTTTTCACATCAATCGCTTATCGCCCAGGCCAACCCCTATGTCGGCCACGCCGTAACCGGTCGCTAAACCGGTCGAAACGGCCAAAACCCGCCGCATCCTTTTGTCGCGGCAGGCAGGCCATACGTCATTCACCTGATCCTTACGAACGCTGCTGTAAGTTGGCGCGATTATTGCCTGTGTTAGACTGGTTGAACCCAGCTTCGCGAGCTTTGTTTAGCCAAGCATTGCTCCTGTCGCACCCGAGAGCCGCGTACGCCCATGGAACCGTCCTTTTCGATCACCGACCCTTTGTGGCTCATCGTGGCCTTTGCACTCGGCTTCGGTGCGCGCATGGTCGGCCTGCCCCCCATGGTGGGCTATCTGATCGCAGGCTTCGGCCTGGCTGGTTTCGGTATGCAGTCCGGGCCGCTTCTGGAGGGCCTGGCGGATGTCGGCATCACCTTGATGCTGTTCACCATCGGCCTCAAAATCTCGCTGAAATCGCTGCGCTCGCCACAAATTCTGGGCGTCGCCACAGCGCACATGGCCATCACCGTGTTCATTGCGACGCTGTTCGTTATGGGCCTTGGCGCGATTGGGCTCGCGCTGTTCGATGGCATCAGCTGGCAGACGGCGGCTCTGGTGGCGTTTGCCATGAGTTTCTCCTCCACCGTGTTCGCGGTGAAGGTGCTGGATGAAAAAGGTGAGATCGCCTCGCGTCACGGACGTATCGCGATCGGCATTCTGGTTATTCAGGACATCATCGCCGTTGTCTTTATGGCCGCGTCGGAAGGCACGATGCCAAGCATCTTCGCGCTTGGCCTGCTTGGACTGCTGTTCGTGCGCAAACCTCTTGATCGGCTAGCGCAGAAGGCTGGCCATGGCGAACTTTTGCTGCTGTTCGGCTTCGGCATGGCGGTTCTTGGCTATGCCCTGTTCAGCGCGGTTGGGCTGAAGGGTGATCTTGGGGCCTTGATTTTCGGCCTTGTGATGGCAGGCACGAGCAAGGCAGACGAGCTCAACAAGGCGCTCGGCGTCTTCAAAGACGTGTTCCTGATTGGCTTCTTCCTGTCCATAGGCCAGTTCGGCCTGCCGGATGCCACAATTACCCTGACGGCGGCGGCGCTTATGGTCTTTCTGGTCGCCAAGACCGGGCTTTGGATGGTGCTGTTCTCGCGCTTTCACCTGCGGGCTCGCGTCAGTTTCCTGTCGACGCTGACGCTCGGTAACTATTCAGAGTTTGCCCTGATTGTTGGCGCTGTTGCGTTTGAGGCGGGCTGGCTGCCTGCCGAGTGGCTGGTTGTGCTGGCAGTGACGGTCGCTTTGTCTTTTGGCCTTTCAGCGCCGCTCTCCAGTTCTGCCAACGCACTGTTCGCCCGCTGGCGCAGCCGATTGCAGTTCCTGGAATCGCAGCGTTACCTCGCCGAAGATGAACCCATTCCGCTTGGCGACACGCGGGTGCTCATCTTTGGTATGGGCCGCGTCGGGTCTGCCGCCTTCCTCAATGTTGCCAATGACGATCCGAGCCTGGTGATCGGCTTCGACATCGACAACACCGTGGTCGATGAGCACTACGCCGTGGGGCGCCACGTGCTGCGCGGCGATGCCAACAACCCCGAACTTTGGGGTCGTCTGAAGGGCTATAAGACCGGCATCGATCTTATCGTACTGGCAACGCCGCACCAGCAGTCCAACCTGTCGGCCATCGCGCTTTTGCGCTCAACGGGCTATCGCAACACCATCGCAACCATCGCGCTTTACCCCGATGACGAGCTGGAGCTTTACGCTGCCGGCGCCGATAGCGTGTACAACATCTACCAGGAAGCTGGCGATGGAATCGCGCAGGAGATCGAAACCCTTGTGGGCAGAGAAGCGATCGCTGGCGCATCGTCTTTCGGTGCGGCAAAGCGCGCATCGGCAAGGATTGATCTGGCAGCGTCCAAATGATCTATGACAAATATCTTTATTGGACCTGTGGCTATCGGTGGGGGTGCGGATAGCGCGGGTTTGGAATTTGCGCATGATGGTTCGTCAGAGCCAACCGCCATCGGGCGGGCCGCCAATACCGTTCGGGAGACGGGGCGGATGACGACAGGAATGCGGTGCCCTTCGTGGCATGATCGGGAGTTATGGAATGAATTACGAAGGTTTTTTTCAGTCTTCGCTGGAGGGACTGAAAGAAGAAGGTCGATACCGTATCTTCGCCGATCTTGAACGCCATCGTGGCAGCTTTCCCCGCGCCACACGCCACCGCGAAGATGGCACGGTGCAAGAAGTTACGGTGTGGTGCTCCAATGACTATCTGGGCATGGGTCAGCACCCCGATGTGATCAACGCCATGCATGAAGCAATCAATCGCTGTGGCTCAGGCGCTGGTGGCACGCGCAACATCTCCGGCACCAATCATTATCATGTGAAGCTTGAGCAGGAACTGGCAGATCTGCATGGCAAGGAAGCCGCGCTTCTGTTCACATCCGGCTATGTGTCCAACTGGGCCTCGCTTTCGACCCTTGCCGCCAAGCTTCCCAATTGCGTTGTGATTTCCGACGCCAAAAACCATGCTTCGATGATCGAAGGCATCCGCCATTCGCGGGCGGAAAAAATGATCTTCAAGCACAATGATCCAGAAGATCTGGAGCGCAAGCTGGCATCGGTTGCACCCGGCCGGGCGAAGATTGTGGCCTTTGAGTCAGTTTATTCGATGGACGGCGATATCGCGCCCATCAAAGAGATTTGCAACGTCGCCGACAAATACGGCGCCATGACATATCTGGACGAAGTGCATGCCGTTGGCATGTACGGTCCACGCGGCGGCGGTGTTGCCGAGCGCGAAGGGTTGATGGACCGAGTGACGCTGATCGAAGGCACTTTGGGCAAGGCGTTCGGCGTGATGGGCGGTTACATCACCGGATCAACGGCTCTGTGCGATTTTATCCGCTCGTTCGCCTCTGGCTTCATTTTCACCACCTCATTACCCCCGACCTTGGCCGCTGGTGCGATGACCTCCATCCGCCATCTTAAGCAAAGCGATGTCGAGCGACGGGGTCAGCAGGAGGCGGTCCACAAGGTGCGTGCCCTGCTTGATCGGGCTGGCATTCCCTACATGCCGGCGCCAAGCCACATCATTCCGGTGATGGTTGGCGATGCCAAGAAGTGTAAGTTCATCTCCGATGTTCTGCTGGAGACCTACGGCATCTACATTCAGCCGATCAACTATCCGACCGTGGACAAGGGCACCGAGCGCCTACGCATCACGCCTGGCCCACTGCACACTGATCAGGACATCAATCATTTGGTCAGCGCGCTGTCGGACCTGTGGTCGCAATGTGCACTGAGCCGCGCGGTCGCCTGATCGCGCGCTACTTGCTGACTTCTGCATAACGCTATTGCTGCATCGCACAATCGTTTGAGCTTTGCCGCTCTTCTTGCTAGTGTCCGCCGCGTGGGCGGAGGCATGGCAAGAGTGACGGCAAGGAAGGTGCGACATGGGCGCACGCAGCCCCGATCCCGGATTTTCGGGCGGCGATATCTCCACTTCCGTTGATGCGGTTGGCACGACCAAATCTTTCCTTGCGCCGCTTCAAGAGGTTCTCGCCAAGAGCGATCCTGACCTATTGGCCAAGCGCCTCGGGCTGCGCTCGGCGGCAGCAGCCGAAAAGCTCCTTGCACAGGAGGCTGCCTGCAAGCGCCTTGCCGAACGCATGGCGGAGGGTTGCGAGGGCCTAATGGTGCCCGAGGCCATGGCCCTCTGCCGTGATCTTGTGGGGCAACGCTCATGAGCGGCTCCTCATCCCCTATTCAGTCCAAGATCATAGACGCCGAGCAATTGGCAGACGCTCTGCGACCGGAGGCGTCCGACACGCAAGCATTGATCGAAGAGCTGATCGCACCAACGGCTGATGATCTCCTGGCCCTTACGATGGCGGCCGTGGAAGACATTGAAGGCACGCTTCCCCTAACGCCGGAGCAGCGAGATGCCCTGGCCATAGCGTTGCGACACCGCTTGCTGGGTGCGGTAATGCCGGCGGCGGACGATGAGGAAAGCGGGTCATGAACCAGCTTGATCCTTCAATTAAGATCGACGCTGCACATCGATCTTTGTCTCCGATGTCGATGCACAGTTGGTCGGCCAATCTGTTCGACCTGGTCGTAACACTGAGCCGGCAGCCCGTCGCGGTCACCGGTGGTTTGTGTTCAGCGCGCCTGGCGCTTGGCGTGGCGACACCCAATCAGCAGGGCATCATCGCTGAAGTTCCGCTGTCTATCGGCTCAACCACCCTTACGCTGCATCTGAGCGCCGATGCGGTCGATGGCTTGGCAGCGCGCTTGGAGGGGCCTGGTGCTCAGCCAGCTGGAGCGGGTGCCACCCTTTCGCTTGATGCTCTGGAAGCTCTTCTTGCTACGCTTCTTGCGCCAATCCCAGAGATTTTGGTCGGTCGTGCCAGCTGGGTTGATGGCGGCAGCGCAGCTTCGGTCTTGGCACTCACCGCCGATGAGACCGGCCTCTTGCTTTTCGGCGAAACCGCGGCGCTGCGCACACTGTATGAGACGCTCCATGCGCGCACCGACCGGATGGTCTCGACGCCGCTGGCTGTTGCCGCTTTACCGCTCGACCAACGGCTGACGGTCGATGTTGAAAAGATCGTTGGACAGGTGGCTTTGAACGAGGCCGACCGTGCGGCGCTTCAAACCGGCGCGGGCATTTTGCCCGATCAGCTTTGGCCGAATGGTCTGACCCTGATTGGACGGCGCTTCACGTTGCAGGATGGCTCTTGGCAGAGCCCAAATGTTGCCGCGCAGGATGGGACCTGCCTGTTGCGGGTGGCAAAGACGAGACGAACGCTGGACGATCCGAGGCTTGGGGCCGCTTTGTCAGATGATGGCCTTGCAGAGCTTGTTGATGCGAGCGGCGTTTTGGCGACGGGCCGCCTCGTGACTACCAACTGGCAGGGAGAACCGCGGCAGGTGTTTCAGATTGATCAGCTTGTCGGCTGATCGATTCCATCGACAGGCGGCTCATCAAGCCAACCACTTGCCATGAGCTGAGTGACAAGATCATCAGCCCAAAGCCGACAACCTTCTGCACTCATATGAAAGCCGTCGTCGGCGAATGCCTCGGGCGGCAATTCGGTCCGGCGCTCAAAGCGCTTCACGCCGCGCTCGGCGCACAGGCACGCAGCCAGCGCATCCATCCGGTCGGAACGCAAGGAGAGGAACCCCTTCAGCGGCTGTGGCAAGCCCGGCACAATTGAGTACGGGCTAAGTGCCCAATGGGCGATGACCGCCGAAGGAAATCGCGCCTTTAGCGCATAGAGCAACGTGCCGAACTCACGCAAAAACCGTGCGCTTGTGTGCAGGTTCTTGGCGTCGTTGA
Source organism: Pseudomonadota bacterium (assembly GCA_038749715.1). Lineage (GTDB taxonomy): Bacteria > Pseudomonadota > Alphaproteobacteria > Rhizobiales > MH13 > MH13. The sequence goes on along the minus strand of JBCDHR010000003.1, from coordinate 49,614 downwards.
GACCGACAACGAGGATGACAAGGTCGAAGGCATCGCGGGGCAAGTGCGGCATCATATGGTCGCGCAGATCGGCGCTGACAGCTGAAGAATGGCCGGACGCGTGAAGCGTGACAGAACGCGCCAGACGGTCAGAAAGATGGGTTGCGATCTGGACCGGCAATCGTTCATCGGCTTCTGTCACACCGACCCCAGCCACTGAGGAATCCCCCAGGACTAAAAGCCTGAGGGGCTTGGATGCTGGCTTGTCGGGACCAACTGTCAGGATCGACGGGCCATCTGGCGCGAGCAACCGTGTTCGCCCCGAACGCACCCCAAAGCCCTGAACGAGCGCAATAGGGAGCCAAAACCAGTTCAGCCAGCGGGGGACACGTCCCCTTGCTAGGCGCAACGCCCATTGGTTGGCTTGCGGCGCATGGTGATCATGCGAGAAAGGCGCGTCCATTCAAAACCTTTGCGTCGGCAGCAGTAGACCAGGCCGACCGCTCCAAAGCAGGTGACAAGCCCAGCGTGTCTGCTTAGATCGCCGGTGAGGGTGCCGCAAGCGGATGGAAAGGAACCATCCACCCGAGTGCCCAGCGTTGTGTGGGGTTTGCGAGGATGGCTGGGCTGCATTTCGACCGCTCTTTTGCCGGAAGACCGGGCATTCCGGTCACCGTGGCACCGCGCGTGCGACGCGTTACCGCCGACAATCCCGGCGCGATGACCTTTGTGGGCACCAACAGCTATGTGGTCGGCGACGATCCAGTGGTGGTGATTGATCCGGGGCCGGAGGACGAGGCCCACCTCACAGCGCTTATGATCGCGATTGATGGGGCTGACGTTAGCGCCATTGCCGTCACCCACACGCACAGAGATCACTCACCGCTGGCCCGCGCACTGAAGGCCGAGACCGGGGCTCCCATTGTTGGCGCCGGTCCCCATAGCTTTGCGCGTCAAGCTGAAACCGGCGATGCGTCGCTCGACGAGGCGGTGGACGACGCATATGCCCCCGATCAGATGATGAAGGACGGAGCAGTTTGGCGGTTCGGTGATCTGGTTTTGGAAGCCGTGGCAACGCCTGGCCACACGATGAACCATCTTTGTTTCGCTCTGGGAGGTCAGGACATTCTGTTCTCAGGTGATCATGTCATGGCCTGGTCAACCAGCCTCGTCGCGCCACCGGAAGGGTCGATGAACGCTTACCTGGAAAGTCTGCAACGTCTCCTGAACCGACCAGAGTCCATCTATCTGCCGGGCCATGGTGCGCGGCTCAATGATGCAAAGCCTTATGTGGAAGGTCTGTTCGCTCACCGTATGGAGCGTGAGGCAGCCATCCTGGCCGCCCTGGAGTTCGATTCATTGAGCATCAGCGCGTTGGTCGATCTCATGTATCAAGGCCTGGATGCACGGCTTCGGCCAGCTGCTGGCTTGTCGGTGCTTGCCCATTTGGAACGGCTTGAGGGATTGGGCCAAGTTCTGCGACCGGCGGGAAACAACGGCCATTGGGCAGCCGGCCCCCTTGCATTCGACAGGTCAGACTAAAGACCGAAAATCCTAGAGGTCCGACGTCGGCGGCGGGGTGGCTTCGACCGCCAGCAAAAACTGATCGATCACCGCCTGTAAGGCCGGCGCGTTGGTTCCGAAGTCGTGCAGCGGAATGTTGGAAAGCGCACGGGCATCAACGACCGACCCGCCACCATCATCGGTGATGCGCATGGCCACGTCGTGATCGACAAAAACGAAGGCGCCCGGAACCTGGAACTCCGCCTCATAGGTTTGGCCATCGGGGGTGTCGAGGCGAGCACTCGTCCATCCAGCCGACAGCATTAGCGTTTCCAGCACCTCCGCCAGATGCCAGGCGGGACGTTCCACATAAACTGTTCGCAAGTCCGGATGGGCAAGGCTGAGACGAATACGCTCGGCAGGATCGGCGGCATCGAGGGGTAGCGCCGTCTCGCCCTCCTCCAGTTCGCCGAGCAGCTCGAACGATGGTGGGTCGTTCACATCGGTTGCAAGGTCGGGATAAGAGGGTGTCAGGTTCACCAAATAGGCAAGACCGGTGACACCGACAAGCACCGGAATGGCCCACAGGATGCTCAAGGCAACATCTGAGATGCCGGTGCTGGCATGGTTCCAAATGTGGCCCAGACCATAGAAGGCGAAGGTCAATGCGGCGATGGCAAGTGCTGCCGCAAATCCCAGAGCGAGAAGCGCGCCTTCCAGGCTCACCACACCGACAACCGCCATCATGACCGCGATCACCAGCGTCATGAGCGACAGGGCCGCCAGAACCCGCGCACGGCGGGGGGCGAAAAGTGGTCTTGTGAGCGGGCGAAAGCGCATGAAGGTCCGAGTAAAACGCCAAGGGTCGCAGCGCTGCCAAGCACCGCTTGTTTGTCGCTACATGACCGGCTTTGCCCATCGCATCAAGGCGTCAGGGCTATCGCTGCTCAGATATGGTGTCGATTTCATACCGAAGCCTTGTATGTGCCTTGGTTTTGACAAATGCCATCGCCACATGCTCGCCTGTCGGCGAAAGCCATGTTGGCTACCCGCCGTTGCTTTTCACACAACACATGCAAAGGACCTCGACTTCTGTGACCCTCGCCTCTTCCGGCTCTTACTCAGACCTGACGGCTGACCCTTCGGAACCCACCGACCGTGCCACCGCCGGACCCAAAACCGCCCTCGACTGCGACGTCGTAACGCTCGCGCGCGACCTGCGTGCCCAGGCTAGGGAGCTGAAGTCTCAGGACGCCAGCACAACAAAGAGCGATCCAATGGATGCGCTTTATCGCCCGCTAGGCATCAAAGATGTCCAAGGTGCACTGTGCACCGCCTACGCAAAGCGCGGCGCGTAGCACTCTCGATGTGTCAAACGTCAGGGGTAGAGGCGGCGGATTTGCCAATCTGCCTCTGGCGTCTTCCGCGCAAAGGTCAGCCGGTCATGCAACCGGAACTCGCCATTGTGCCAAAGTTCGAACTCTACCGGCTCAAGCCTGAAACCCGACCAGTGCGGCGGGCGTGGAACAGCCTGCCCAGTGTCATCGTCCGACCCGTAGCGATCGGTGAATTCAGCCACCCGTTCACGCAAGGCGTTGGGCGTTTCAAGCGCCTCTGATTGCTTTGATGCCCAGGCACCAATGCGGCTGCCGCGTGGGCGGCTGGCAAAGTAGACATCAGCCACATCATCGGCGACCTGCTCGACGGCCCCGCGTACACGCACCTGACGGCCAAGTGTCTTCCAATGAAAACACAATGCTGCCTTCTTGCTGCCGAGAAGCTCGGCTCCCTTGGCGCTTTGAAGATTGGTGTAGAACACGAAGCCGGAACGCTCCACGGCCTTGACCAGAACAACCCGCACATTGGGCATGCCATCGCTGTCAACGGTCGCCAGGCTAGCCGCGTTGGGATCGTTGGGCTCGGAGGCTGATGCATCGTCCAGCCAGGCTTCAAACACCTCATATGGGTCGGTCGCGGACAGGAACGGCGGCGCGGTCTTAGACATTAACACTTCCCAAAACCTTTGATGTCACGTTGAGGAATGGATGGTGTTGCGCGTTCAAACCGCATTGTCCAGCCGATGGGCTGCGGTGCAGCACCGCAGGCGATTTGTGTGATTGCGTAAAGTGGGGTGCTCCTAATGGACCAGGATGTATCGTCCTTGCCGATGCGTGGCCGCTTTGCGACAGCATTGCGGCTTACGGTGATCGGTTGCGCCGCTTTTGCGCTGGCTGGCTGCGCCAGTGTTTCCATTCCCTTCGGTGATAGTTTGGGCATCGGCCAGGAGCCGCTGCACACCGCTTCATCGACAACGGTGCCGACAGAAGAAGAAATCTCGGCGGCCGAAAACACACCACTGCCCACCGAAATCAGTGCCGTCGCGCCCGTTGCCGGCCCGTCGAACGGCGAGGCCGCAGACCGGCCTGCCGAGGCGCTGATCGCAGCGATGCCGGATTTGCGTGCTGACGAGGTGAGGCTAACCCAGGGCGATCTCAACGTCATGGGCCGCACTCTGACGCAGACGCTCAACGCCGACCCTGATGTAGGCACGTTTGACTGGGAGCATGCTGCAACCGGACGTTCCGGTGTCATGACCCCGTTCCGGTCAATGAGCGCAAGCGGCGATGGCCGTTGCCGCGTTGTCAGCGTCGAGATCACCGATAGCGGCCGCAATACAATCCTTCTGGCCGATGCGTGTCAGGAAGGTGAGGATTGGGTGTTTGTGACGCCGCGTGCCGGACAGGTGCTTTAAGCCTTCAAACGCCCGGCCCCTGGCAAGTCCGGTCATCCATACCTATCTGTCAGCCATCTGTTTTTTCACCTGACAAGCGATAGGACGGTGCGCAATGCGCGATCCATACAGCATTCTTGGCGTGGCTAAATCCGCGGACGCGGCAGCCATCAAGTCTGCCTATCGCAAACTCGCCAAGACGTATCACCCCGACCAGAATCCGGACGACCCGAAAGCCAAGGAACGGTTTGCGGAGATCAGCGCTGCCTACGACATCGTTGGCGATGCGGACCGACGCGGGCAGTTTGACCGCGGCGAAATCGATGCGGCCGGCCAGCCAACGATGGCGGGCTTTAACCCGTTTGGCGGCAATGGTCGCGGCCGGGCACAGGGCGGAGCAAACCCGGGTTTTGAGGACATCTTCGCTCAGTTCGCGCAGGGCGCGGGCGCCGGTGGTGGGGCGCGGGGTTTCCGCTCTCAAGGGTTTCCAGGCGGCGGTGCAAGTGCTGAAGACATACTGAAGAACATGTTTGGCGGCGCTGGGCCCGGTTTCGGGGCCGATATGGGCGGTGCTGGCGCCCAAGCGCGCGCCAAGCCCAGGCCCTCCAAGGGCGCTGATCGACGGGTGGAGGCCAGCATCTCGCTGGAAGAACTTCTGGCAGGTGACAAAGTGACCGTGACCTTCCCCGGACAGGGATCGGTGAAGGTTGCTTTGCCCAAGGGCGCTGAAGACGGTCAGACCATTCGGCTGAAGGGCAAAGGTGATCCGTCGCCGGCTCCGGGCGGTCAGGCTGGCGATGCACTGGTAACACTGCGTTTGGCTGACCACCCCGTTTTCAAAACCGATGGCGCGACCCTTTCAATGGACCTCCCGGTAACGCTGGATGAGGCCGTCTTGGGCGCACGTGTGAGCGTGACAACGCTCGACGGCACCGTCGCCATGACGCTGCCGGAGGGCACCCAATCGGGCCGTGTGATGCGGCTGAAGGGTCGCGGCTTGCCAACCAAATCTGGCGCGCGCGGTGATCTTTTGGTCAAGGTACTGATCAAACTGCCCGAGGATGGCGACGAGGCGCTCGCCGCACTCATGCGCCGCTGGCGTGCCGATGGCCGTTATCAGGTCCGCTAACTGACCAGCTGGCGCGTTAACCGGCCTCTGCCCCAAGGCTTTGGTCAGGCTTGTGTCGCTCAGCGGGGTATGACCAAACTGTGACAGGCTGGACGCCAAGCAAAAGCAAAATGGCGCGTCCGGGGAGGAGCCTCGATGCACCAAACGCTGTACCTGTCGCACCCTAGCTTTCTCGATCATGCGACGCCGCTGGGCCACCCGGAACGGCCTGACCGTATCCGGGCCATTGATCGGGCCCTGGAGGATGAGCGGTTCGCCGGCTTAGACCGGGACATAGCGCCCTGGGGCACGCTCGATCAGGTGACGCTTGCCCATCCCCTGCCCTATGCGACCGGCATCCGCGATGCGTGCCCAGAGGAAGGCCTGGTGCGGCTTGATGCCGACACCACTGTTTCCCCCGGCACGTGGGAAGCCGCCCTGCGCGGCGTGGGGGCTGCCTGTCAGGCCGTTGACGAGGTGATGACCCGCAAGGTGAAGAACGCCTTCTCGGCCGCCCGACCACCGGGCCATCATGCCGAACGCGCGCAATCGATGGGGTTCTGCTTCTTCAACAACGCGGCCATCGCCGCCCGGCATGCACAGAAAGTGCATGGTGCGGAGCGTGTTGCGATCATTGATTTCGATGTCCATCACGGCAACGGCACCCAGGACATTTTATGGAACGATGCGACAGTGATGTACGCCTCAACGCATCAGGCGCCGCTCTATCCAGGGACGGGCGCGGTGCAGGAAACGGGCGAGCACGGCACCATCGTCAATGCGCCGCTTGCTTCCGGCGATGGCGCCGAAGCCTTCAACGAGGCGTTTTCAACCGTCATCCTTCCCCGGCTTCATGATTTCGACCCTGATTTGGTGATTCTGTCAGCCGGGTTTGACGCGCATACACGCGATCCGCTCGCCAACATTCATCTGCATGAGGCTGATTTTGTGTGGGTGACAGAGCAATTGATGGAGCTGGCAGCGCAAAAGGCCGGCGGACGGCTGGTTTCGCTGCTTGAAGGCGGCTACGACCTGACAGGCTTGTCGCGCTCGGTGGCTGCTCATGTGGCAACGCTGATGCAGGCGTGACCGGCTGACCGTTTATTGCATACCCGGTGAAGGATTTCGGCCATGAGCGACACCGATCAGACCGCCCTCAACGAGATGACCTTTGAAGCGGCGATGGCCGAGTTGGAGCGCATCGTCGATCGTCTGGAGCGTGGCGACGTGGCGCTGGAAGATTCCATTGCGATCTATGAGCGCGGCGAAGCCTTGAAAAGCCGGTGTGAGGCGCTTCTGAAGGCGGCCGAGGAACGTGTTGAAGCCATTCGCCTCTCGGCCAAGGGCGAGCCGGCCGGCACGGAACCGCTCGACCCGTAAGGGACCCAGCGATGCTTGGCGCGTTCGCCCTTTTCTGCGGTTTGGTTCTGCTTGCCGGCTGGGCGTTCCTCATTCGCGATTGGATCGCCAGCGTGAACTGGACCATCGTGCCCGGTACAGTGCGTGGTGCCTTGGTAGAAGCAGCGCGTGAAAGCGATCCTTTTCGACCCTGGGAGCAGAAGGACGGCTATCGGTCCGTCATCCGCTACGCCTACACCGTCGATGACCAAACCTATGTGGGAAGCCGCTACTCGGCGACCCGCGAGCCATTCTTTGAAACTGCAGCAGACGCCGATGCGATGATCGGCCGGTTTCCTATTGGCGGCGCACTGCGCGTGCGGGTCAATCCCAAGGATCCAAAGCAAAGCCTTTTGATGCGGCAGCTGTCATTGGCCGATGCCCTGCCCGGCTATCTGGCCATGGCTTGCCTGCTGGTTGGCGTTCTCTCAATCTAACCTAATAGACCGTTTCGCGTTCAATTTTGATGAACAGTGTGTCGTCGCCAGACAGATCGACACCTTGTGCAAAGGCGCCCTAAATACTGGGCAACGGAAACAATTTGCAGAGGTGATCTGTCATGAGCTGGCTTTCTGGCCAAGACCCGACGCCGGGCGATGCCAAGTCCTGCGATGCCATTGAAACAGTTATCATTCCACGGGCGCGGGACCTGGGTGGATTTGAAGTGCGACGGGCATTGCCCTCGCGCGAACGCCGTATGGTTGGGCCCTTCATCTTCTTCGATCAAATGGGTCCGGCTGAGTTCCTGATCGGCGGCGGAATCGATGTTCGCCCGCATCCGCATATCGGGCTGGCAACCGTGACCTATTTGTTCGATGGCGAGGTGCTTCACCGTGACTCGCTGGGGACCGAGCTTTCCATCAAGCCGGGCGAGCTCAACCTGATGTCGGCCGGCAGCGGCATTGTGCATTCAGAACGCACGTCGGAAGCTGCCAAGGCATTGGGTCCAAAACTCTTCGGCATCCAAAGCTGGGTTGCTTTGCCCGAATCGCACGAGGAAGGCGCACCGGCTTTTGAGCATTATGGAGCGGACCAGCTGCCGATGATCAACGATCATGGCGTGGCGATGCGTGTGATTGCAGGTGAACTGATGGGCGTGAAAGCCCCGACCAAAACCGCCTGGCCGACGCTCTATGCCGATGTGACACTGGCCACCGGCGCAAGCATGCCGCTCGACCCGACCTATGAGGAGCGCGGCATCTACACGGTGTCAGGCACGTTGGACATCGCCGGCGATCAGTTCGGCCCCGGTCAACTTTTGGTGTTCAAACCGGGCGATGAGATCACCGTGCGTGCGAGCGCCGATGCCCGGTTCATGGTTCTGGGCGGTGAGCCGATGGATTCTGAGCGCCACATCTGGTGGAACTTTGTGTCCTCCTCCAAGGAGCGCATTGAACAGGCCAAGGCAGACTGGAAATTAGGCCGGTTCGATACCGTTCCTGGTGATGAGGAAGAGTTCATCCCGCTGCCTGATTGAATGCCTACCATGTGATGGCTTTCTAGGCTCGGGCTCTGGGCGGTACTGTGCCGCCCGGAGCCCTCAAGTGTCAGGCTGACATGATAGAATGAAGTGTCAGACTTTCTTTACACTTCGAGTCGTCGTACACTTACCTTTATGCCGCGCTTTACGCGCTGCGAAACTGCGATAGTGTGACGCCATGAGCTTGATAGAACGCCCTGATACGCCGCTTCTCGACACCATCGGTTCGCCAAACGACCTCAAGTCCTTGGACCATGAGCAGCTAACGCAAATCGCCGACGAAGTGCGAGCGGAGATGATATCCGCCGTCTCGGTGACCGGCGGCCATCTGGGCGCTGGGCTGGGCGTGGTTGAGCTGACGGTGGCCTTACATGCGGTGTTCAACACGCCGGACGATCGGCTGATCTGGGATGTCGGGCATCAATGCTATCCGCACAAGATTCTGACCGGCCGCCGCGATCGCATCCGTACCATAAGGCAGGGCGGCGGGCTTTCCGGTTTTACCAAGCGCGCCGAGAGCGAGTACGACCCGTTTGGCGCGGCGCACTCCTCGACCTCCATCTCATCTGGCCTTGGCATGGCCGTGGCGCGCGATCTTCAGGGCCGGCAAAACAATGTCGTCTCGGTGATTGGCGATGGGTCGATGTCGGCCGGCATGGCCTATGAAGCGATGAACAATGCGGGTGCTATGGACGCCCGTCTGATCGTGATTCTCAACGACAATGATATGTCGATTGCCCCACCGACCGGGGCCATGAGCGCCTATCTGGCACGCTTGGTCTCAGGCAACACCTATCGCTCGGTGCGTGAAGGCCTGAAGCGCGTGGCCAAGAAGCTGCCGCCCTATTGGCACAAAAAGGCAGCTCAAGCTGAAGAGTTCACCCGCTCCTTCTTCACCGGCGGCACGATGTTTGAGGAACTCGGCTTCTATTATGTTGGCCCGATCGACGGGCACAACATCCACCATCTGATGCCGGTTTTGGAAAATGTTCGTGACAGCGAGCAGGGGCCGATTCTGGTGCATGTGCGCACCCAGAAGGGCAAGGGCTATGGCCCAGCCGAGGCGTCGTCCGACAAATATCACGGCGTCTCGAAATTCAACGTCGTCACTGGCGAACAGGCCAAGTCCAAGCCCAATGCACCAGCCTACACGCGAGTGTTCGGCCAGTCTCTGATCCGTGAAGCGGAGGAAGATGATCGCATTGTCGGCATCACAGCGGCCATGCCATCGGGTACAGGCATTGATCTGTTCGGCCGGACCTTCCCACAACGCACCTTTGACGTTGGGATCGCTGAGCAACATGCGGTGACCTTCGCCGCCGGCATGGCCTCGGACGGAATGAAGCCGTTCTGTGCGATCTACTCCACCTTCCTGCAGCGCGGTTACGACCAGGTCGTCCACGACGTCGCCATCCAAAAGCTGCCGGTTCGCTTCCCCATCGACCGGGCTGGTCTTGTCGGTGCGGATGGGCCGACCCATGCCGGCTCGTTCGACATTGCCTATCTGGGCTGTCTGCCAGGATTCACCATCATGGCCGCCGGTGACGAGGCGGACCTTGTCCACATGGTGCGGACGGCTGCCGATTATGACGAAGGTCCCATCGCGTTCCGCTACCCGCGGGGCGAAGGCGTCGGCGTTGATCTGCCAGACCGCGGCGATATCCTGGAGATCGGCAAGGGCCGGATCGTCCGGGAAGGTTCGACCGTTGCCATCCTATCGCTTGGATCGCGTCTGAAAGACGCGCTGAAAGCCGCCGACACGTTGGAGACCGAAGGGCTTTCCACCACAGTGGCCGATGCACGTTTCGCCAAACCGCTCGATGTCGAGCTCGTCCAGCGCCTTGCCCGCGAACATGAGGTGCTAATCACCGTTGAAGAAGGCTCGGTCGGCGGATTCGGCTCTTATGTTCTGCATACGCTCAACGATGCTGCCTTGCTGGATGGCCGGCTGAAGCTTGCTACCCTGACTTTGCCAGACAGGTTTATCGACCAAGATAGTCCGGCAAAGATGGTGGCCGAGGCGGGTCTTGATGCGGAGGGGATTGTGGCCTCTGTGTTCCGGCTTTTGGGCCGCGACCAGATCGTCACCCCCGCGCGAGCCTGACAGACCGCGCCTGTGCGGGCGCTTTCACCCTTTTTCGCGCTGTTGTTCTCAACAGCGCTGCTGGTGGCTGGCCAGGGACTGCAAGGCGCGCTTGTTCCGCTGCGCGGAGAGGCTGAGGGTTTTGGCTCGTTCTGGGTCGGCGGTTTCGGCTCAAGTTTCTATCTAGGCTTTGCGATTGGTTGTGTGGCGGCGCCTGCGCTGGTGGCGCGTGCTGGACATATCCGGGTGTTCGCCGCGCTTGTTGGCCTGAAGTCGGGCACGATCATCCTGCACCCTTTGGCTATCGATCCTGCGGTCTGGACGGTGCTGCGCATGGTCACCGGCTTCTGCCTGGCCGGCCTCTACATCATCATTGAAAGCTGGCTGAACGAGCGCACCGACAACAGCAACCGCGGGCTGGTGATGTCGATCTATGTCATCATCAACTTCGCGATGCTGACATTTGGGCAAATGCTGCTCATCACCTACCCGCTGGAAAGCTTCGCGTTGTTTACCCTGGCTTCAGTGCTCGTCTCGTTTGCCGCCCTACCACTGGCGCTCAGTCGAGCGACCCAGCCCGCCCCGCTTTATGTCGTCCGGCTTAATCTCAGGCGTCTGGTCAGCAACTCGCCGGTGGGCGTTGTGGCAACCTTCGGGGTCGGCGCGGCAACCGCCGCATTCTGGGCACTGGGCGGCGTCTATGCCTCACGTTCGGGCCTCACGACCGATCAGGCCGCCCTGTTCTTGAGTGTCGCAGTTGTGGGCGCCGCCTTTTCCCAATGGCCGGTAGGGCGCCTGTCGGACAAGATCGATCGCCGATTGGTTCTGGTCGGCCTTCATGTTGCCTCCTGTCTGGCAGGGTTGGCAGTGTTCTTGGTCCAGCCGTCTTCCCTGATTCCAATTCTGCTGGGCGGGTTCGCAATCGGTGCAACGGTTTTTCCCGCCTATGCCGTGGCAGTCGCCCATACCTATGACCATGCCGACCCTGATGAGTACGTGACCATGGCATCCGGGCTCATGCTCGTCTTCGCCATTGGCTCGATCCTGGGTCCCATCTCGGCGTCCGTGCTTGTCGATGCGATGGGCCCGCAAGGCTTCTTTGCGTTCATCGGGTTGGTGGAAGGCACTTTGGCCGTCTTTGTCATTGGCCGCCTTGCCTTCTCGACACCGGTTGAAGAGGGCGAGAAGGAAGATTTCTCTCTGGCCACCACAGCGCCTGTCGGCCTTGTGCTGTCTGATGGTGATCTTCAGGATCAGGATGTTGATCTCGTTGAACTCCAACCTGTGGTGTTTGAGGGTGGTGAGGAAGATGCAGAAAACGCCTTGGAGGGGGACGACGACGCCCCGCGACAGGAGCGCGCAGATCCCTCCCCTTAAGGCCGCTTGGTCTTGATGCTGCCTTGGAAAGTGACGATAAGCAGCGGTATGAGCGTGACGCGGTTCCATCACCATCTACGCGGGGTTCTGGTGGCCCTGGCTCTCTGTGCCTTGGCGGCGCAGCAGCTTGTCGGCTTCGCGCTGGCAGCCTCGCCAGCGCTTGCGCAGGAATCCGGGCTGTCCCTGTGTCTTTCGACCGCGGCCGAACCTGGTTCACCGGACGGCGATACAGCGCCCGGCCTCTGCGTATGCACCTTGCAGCACAGCGTGGCCGTCTGGTCGCCAGTTTTGGGGCCAGCGGAGCCTCAGACCGTCGCGCTTTTTGCAGCGATGCGTCCCGCTATCCAAGCGCCTTTGCGCGATCCGGCAACCCTGCCACCGCCTTCGCGAGCACCGCCGAACATCTTTCACATCGCCTGACCTGCGCCATTCGGCGCCCCTTCTGCTTTTGTGAAAGATAATCCCATGACCAAGACCACCCTTTTGGCCGCTTCGGCCGCCCTCGCCCTTGCCATCGCTCCTGCTGCCCAGGCTGGGGACGCCAACACCGCTGTGCTCACGGATGACATCGTTTCTACCCATGGTGCGGACACGATCGCCGTTGGCGATCTTCATCTCTTCAACATTTTCACCCGCGAGACGCCGCCCAATGCGCGCAGCGCCGGCGGATTCCTGTCGATCTACAACTATGCTGAAGATGACCGTCTGGTTGGCGGCTCCTCACCCATCGCCGAACGGGTGGAAATCCACACCATGACGATGGAAAACGACGTGATGCGCATGCGCCTTCTGCCCGAAGGCATTGAGTTGCCGAACGAAACGCAGGTCGATCTCGCTCCCGGCGGCCTGCACGTCATGTTTATCGGTCTGGAACGTCCCTTCGTCGCCGGCGAAGAGGTTCCTCTGACGCTGACATTTGAGGTGAATGGCGAACGCGAATTCATGATGCCGGTACGCGCTCGCGGTGAAGAAGCAATGGACGGTATGGACCATTCGGGCCACGCTGACTCTCATGATCATGGTCACGATCACGGGAGCCACAACTGATGCAAACCGTTCGTCTTGTTCTCTGGGGTCTTGTCGCCCTGATCGTGATTGGCATGGGGGCTTTCGCCGTGCAGGCTTATCTGCGCGGGCAATCCGCTGACCAGGCCACCCTTTACGAGGAGAGCGTTGCCGCCGTTGGCGGCCCGTTCACGCTGGTTCGTGCTGACACGGGCGAAACGGTGACCGATGTGGACTTCGCCGACAAACCGAAGGCGATCTTTTTCGGCTTCACCTACTGTCCCGATGTTTGTCCGACCACGCTGTTTGAGCTTGCCACCTACATGGAAGAGCTTGGACCGCTGGCAGAGAACTTCCACACGCTGATGGTGACTGTTGATCCGGAACGCGACACGCCTGAATTCCTAGACCAGTATGTCAGTGCCTTTGATGACCGCATCATCGGTCTTACCGGCGATCCGGCTAATGTGGATGATGTCATCAGCAGCTACCGGGTCTATGCGCGGCGCGTGGAGCTGGAGAGTGGTGACTACACCATGGACCACACGGCTTCGATTTTCTTGATGAATGCGGAAAATGAGCTGATCGGCACCATCGCCTATCAGGAAAGCCCGGAAACGGCCCTTCCCAAGCTGGAGCGGCTCGCCCGCCTCGGCAGCTAATCCGGAGGCCGGCTCGATGGCGCGCGCGCGGCTGGACCAGCTTCTTGTCGCGCGCGGGGCCTTTGCCTCTCGTGCCCGCGCCCGCGATGCCGTGTTGCGCGGCTGCGTAGCGGTTGATGGTAAGACCTTCGCCAAACCCGGCCAGATGGTCGATGAATCAGCAGGCCTCACCGTCAACGACCCGGCGCAAGCCTACGTGGCCCGCTCAGCCCTGAAATTGAAAGCCGCTCTGGCGGCCTTCAACGTCGACGTGAGCGGCAAGCATGCGCTCGATGTCGGTCAATCAACCGGTGGTTTCACGCAGGTGCTCCTGGAAGCTGGTGCTGCCCATGTGACCGGCGTTGATGTCGGGCAGGATCAGTTGGACGTCAGCCTTGCCGGTGATCCTCGTGTGACAGCGTTCGAAGGCGTCAATGCGCGAGATGCCGACGCCCTTCCCGCCGGCCCATTCGACGCGGCCGTCATCGATGTGAGTTTTATCTCGCTAGCATTGGTGATGCCTTCCGTCATGGCAACTCTTTCCCCGACGGCGCCGGTCATCGCGCTTTTCAAACCGCAGTTCGAAGTTGGAAAGCAGGCGATTGGTAAGGGCGGGCTGGTGCAGGATGAGGACGCGATCAACGCCGCACGTGAGACAGTGATCAAGGCTACATCGGATCTGGGTTACGATCTTGTGGGCACAATCTCCTCGCCGATTGCCGGCGGCGACGGAAATATTGAAACCCTGATGCACTTTGTCCCATCAGGCGGTCTTGCCTGACCTCTAAGCCTGCCCCACCCTTGTAAGGGCGTTCTGCTATTCAGGGATCGAGCATGGAACAGACACAGCAAGCATCGCCCTTTTCCGCATTGGCCCGCCGTGTGCGCTACGTAGCCCGGCAAGGCTCGCGCGTTGGCTGGTATGCTGGCCAGGCTTATCGCATGCGCCGTTTGCAGCGCGCCGCCTATGACCTTGATCCAACCCTCAAACCCGATCTCACCATGCCGGACAAACCGGTTCCGGGCGTACGCGATTTGTTGCGCGGAATTGCCGGACTGGCAGCGCGCGACCTTGCCAATGTCGAGGCCGGCCTCTATCCGCAGCCGGCTGATCAGGAAAGCTGGCGCGAACGGCTGCGCAACGCGCGCGCTTTCTTTGACGATGTGCCCGAGGTGGCGCGCCGCCGCGCCGAAGGTCGCCATCAAGAGGTTCATAGCGGAGAGGATGCCGGCAAGCGCCCGCGTTATTACGAGCAGAACTTCCACTTCCAGACCGATGGCTGGATGTCGGAGCGTTCCGCACGCCTCTACAACACGCAAGTTGAGGTGCTGTTCTCTGGTGCCACGCAAATGATGCGGCGGCAGGGATTGGTGCCCGTCGCTCGTTTCATGGAGGGCCGCGATCAGCGCAGCATGCGCGCCCTTGATCTTGCAACCGGTCCGGGCGGCTTCGCACAAGCCCTGTCCGCGACCTATCCCAGATTGCCCCTGCTCTCGGTCGATTTGTCCGAGCCCTATTTGCGGCATGCGCTGTCGCACCTGCCGGAAGGTCCACAACGCAAGGGTCTCGTTGCCAAGGGCGAAGCCATGCCTTTCGCCGATGGTTCTTTCGATCTCCTGTCGACCGTTTTTCTTTTTCACGAGTTACCGCCCAAGATACGCAAGGCCGTCGCGGCCGATATTGCTCGTGTGATGAAGCCAGGCGGGATGTTCGTGTTCGTGGACAGCCTACAACCGGGAGATGCGCCGCAGTTCGACGGGCTTCTCGACATCTTTCCGCAGCTCTTTCACGAGCCCTACTACGCCAGCTATGCGACCGCCGATCTGATCGATCTGTTTGAAGATGTCGGGCTTCGCCCTGTGCACGACGATACCGCCTTCGTTTCTAAAGTACTGGCCTTCGAAAAGCCGAACTCTCAGCCTTGAATACGCTCGCTGCGGGCGCATTTCTAAAACACGAGGCCAGTTGCGCCTATCGACTGGTTTTTAAGACCGACCGGCCGAAGCGGCATCGGTTTTTGGCGGCACATGATGAGCAAAGCGGTTCTAAGGACGGTTTCTAAAGTGGCTGGGCTTTTGGCCCTTGTTGCAGGCATGATCCTGTTGCCCTTACCGCTGCCGTTTGGAATCCCACTTCTGGCGGTTGGTGTCATCCTTCTCCTCTCATCATCGATCACGGCACGACGCATTGTGCGAGCGTTGAGGGCGAAGTCCGACATGCTTGACCGACTGTTCACTGCGGTCGAGGAGCGATTGGCGGGGCGCGCCGGCGCGCTGCTGCGGTCAACACGCCGGATACGCTCACGAAGGCGCCGCGGACATGACGCACATCGCACGCCAGCCGAATAGGCTGGGCCGGTCAGCGAATGTCGATGTCGAGCCCTAGGTCGAGTGACGGCGCTGAACTCGTCAGCCAGCCCGACGAAATGTAGTCCACGCCGCTTTCGGCGACACTGGCGATGGTTTCCAGCGTGATGCCACCTGACGCTTCCAGAACCACCGGTGCGCCGGGTGCTGCCTCGTTCATGGCAACGCCCCTAGCCAGCATCTCAGGGCCCATATTGTCCAGCATGACGACATGGGGTCGCTGCGCCACCGGCAGGTCGAGGATCAGAGCGAACTGATCGAGGGTGTCGACCTCGATCTCGATGGCCAAAAGGTGGCCAGCGAACTCTTTTGCGGCGCGTAGCGCTTCCACGACCCCGCCAGCGACAGCAATGTGGTTGTCCTTGATGAGGATAGCATCATCGAGCCCGAAGCGATGGTTGGAGCCACCGCCCATCCGCACCGCATACTTCTCCACAGCCCGCAGGCCCGGAAGCGTCTTGCGGGTGCAGGTGACCTTCGCCTTTGTGTGGGCGATTGCCCGCGCGAACTCGCCGGTCGCGGTGGCAATACCCGACAGATGGGTGAGGAAGTTGAGCGCCACGCGCTCCGCCGACAGGAGGTTCAGCGCCGGCCCCACAATGGTCGCGATCACATCGCCCGGCTCCAGTGTGTCACCATCGGATGTGTTGGCTTCAAAGCGCAGGCCATCACCGATCTGCCGAAAGGCGCTCGCTGCCAAGGGAAGTCCTGCCAAAACGCCCGGCCTTCGGGCTCGAATGACTGCCTCAGCTGTCGCGCCTTTAGGTAGGGTCGCCTGGCTGGTGACATCACCGGCCCGGCCCAAATCCTCCAGCAACGCCGCACGCACGGCATCATCGATCAGCGGTTGGGGCAGCTCTGATTGAATCACTTTTTCGGCTCACAAAGATGGCAAGGCAGGCCTGGGCTTACGCCGCCTTGGCCCTCTGATCCACCGCTTTGCGCAAATCGGCCAGCGTCCAGAACGCTCGTTTTGCCTGATCGGGATCAGGAGCGGGATAATCGGAACGCGAATGCCCGCCCCGACTCTCGGTTCGCATCAGTGCCGTTGCCGTAACGATCCATGCAGCCAGCGCCATGTTGCGGACGGAGAGATTGATGGAATTGTCCTTGATGGTGCCCAGCGTTTCCAGCGCGGCAACCAATCCCTCGCCACTGCGCTCCACGCCCATGTGCTGCCCCATTACCATGCGGATGGCGCGGCTTGCTTCTTGATCTGAGTGCGAAAGGGCAACCGATCCGATGCTTTCACCCAACTCTGCCAGACGCAATTCGGCGACCGGCATCAGACTAAGGATGTCCTCAGCGATCCTGGAGGCGAACACGGCCGCTTCCAGCAGAGAGTTGGAAGCCAGCCGATTGGCGCCGTGAGCCCCGGTTGCCGACACCTCACCGGCGGCCCAAAGGCCATCCAGAGAGGTGCGGCCGTGGGCGTCGGTCAACAAACCGCCCATATGGTAGTGCGCTGCCGGTTCGACCGGCAGCGGTTCTTTCACCGGATCGATGCCGGCATCCATCGCGCTGGCGTAAACGGTCGGGAAGCGCTCCGGGAAGGCCTCGCCGATGGCTTCGCGGCAATCCAGAAAAGCTCCCTTGCCGGACTGAACCGCACGGTGGATGGCTCTGGCGACAATGTCCCGCGGCGCCAGATCAAGATCGGGGTGCACGCCGTCCATCAGCCGGCTGCCATCCTTATGGACGAGGACGGACCCAGCGCCGCGCAAAGCTTCGGTGGCCAAAGGCGCAGGGTCTTTGCCGACGGCGAGCGCGGTGGGGTGGAACTGCACGAACTCTGTGTCAGCGATGACGGCACCGGCGCGGGCGGCCATGGCGAGCCCCTGTCCCCGCGCTTCGACCGGATTGGTCGTTACCGCGTAGAGGCCACCGATGCCTCCTGATGTCAGCACCACACCGCGCGCCGGAAGCGTGATCGCCGTTTCGGCCTGGCCGCCATCTGCTCGCGCCTTCAGGCCAACAATTTTGCGGCCCTCAGTCACCAGTGCTTCGACGACATGGTTGGCGATGATCCGGATCGAGGGCGTTTTGGACACCGTTTCGATGAGCGCGGCCATGATTGCCTTGCCCGCCCGATCACCTTGCACATGCACAATGCGATCGACCGAATGGGCCGCCTCGCGACCAAAGGTCAATCGGCCGGCAAGATCCCGGTCGAAGGGAACGCCGTAAGACAAAAGGTCTTCGATGCGTCCATTGGCCTCGCGGACCATGAGTTCGGCCATCGACTCGTCAACGAGCCCGGCGCCCGCCGTGACCGTATCGGCAAGGTGCGACTGCCAGGTATCGCCCTCGGCGATGGCAGCGGCGATACCGCCCTGCGCCCAGGCAGACGAGGCTCCCCGTCCCAAAGGCGCGGCAGTGATGACCGTGACCGGGCGCGGTGCCATTTTCAGCGCGCAGAACAGACCGGCTAGACCGCCGCCAACAATGACAACGTCATCAACATAGATCGTCATAGTGCGATGCCCCTTGCGTGGGCTCTCCGGCCTTGCCGGATAAGGCTTGCGCTAGTTTTTCAGGTTCACCATGGCCTCAACCGAGGCGCGGGCACGCTCAGCCATAGACGGCGGAATCAGAACTTCACCATCCATTGTCAGGAGCGTGTCCAAGATTTTGGGAAGCGTGATGCGCTTCATATGAGGACACAGATTACATGGCCGAACGAACTCAATCTCCGGCGCCGCCTCAGCGACATTGTCGGCCATGGAGCATTCGGTGACCATCAGGACGCGGCCCTGTTTGTGGTTTGTCACCCAGTCGATGATGCCCGCCGTAGAGCCGGTGTAGTCGGCTTCGGCGATCACATCTGGCGGGCACTCCGGGTGAGCAATCACTTTGATGGACGGGTCCATCTTTTTGTAATCGCGCAGTTCTGCGCCAGTGAAGCGCTCATGCACCTCGCAAGCCCCCCGCCAGGCAATGATGTCGACATCGGTCTGGGATGCTACCCAACGGGCCAGATACTGATCGGGCAGGAAGATGACCTTATCGGTGTTCAGACTTTCGACGATCTGCACCGCATTGGACGAGGTGCAGCAGATATCAACTTCTGCCTTCACATCGGCCGACGTGTTGACATAGGCGACCACAGGAACGCCCGGATAGGCGGCCTTGAGAGCACGCACATCCGCGCCGGTGATCGAGGCTGCCAGCGAGCAACCGGCCTTCATGTCAGGGATGAGGACCGTCTTTTCAGGGTTCAAGAGTTTCGAGGTCTCGGCCATGAAGTGCACGCCGCACTGGATGATGATATCCGCCTCGACGTTGGTCGCTTCCTTGGCGAGCTGCAGGCTGTCGCCGACAATGTCGGCAACGCCGTGGAAAATTTCCGGCGTCTGATAATTGTGTGCCAGAATCACAGCGCCACGCTGCTTTTTCAGCTCATTAATCGCCTTAATGTACGGCGCATGGACGGGCCATTCGATGCGCGGAATGGCATGCGCCATCTTCTCATAAAGATGGCCAACAGCCGCCTCGACCGCAGGCGTGTAGGTGAGATCCGGCGCTGGAAGCGGCTCGAACCGACGGCTGGAAGGCTGCACCGGCTCGTCCAAAACCCCATCATAGGGAACAGGCGTAATGGTGCGTGGGCTCTCCAACGTGAAAGCTTGATCGGTGGCAAGGGTCATACCGTGTCTCCCGAAAGACGCGTGCAAGCTGCCTGCCTGAGGGCAGGATGAGTAAAAACTCTGCTGCTTGCCGCACTTTTTCTCAATGCGAGCATAAAGCGGGCATACCGACTTATGCTCATGTTGAGTTTTAGTATAGGCTCTTTTCCAACAGGTTGCAAGGCAACCTATCGTGCGGCCATGGCGTTCAACGTACCCACCAAGTGACGCAATCCATGGAAAGCCGCGGTTCGCATCAAAAAAGCTGATGTGAAGGATCAGGAATTTGCGTTGGCTGGATGACCGCAACAGGTGTAGCAGAGATTCTTGGTGAAGCCGCCGCGCGTGGCTTGGTACGACAATGCTTCCTTGCAACGTAATGGGCTTTGCAATGACCAATGCTCCCTTGCCGAACCGCCTGACCTCACCGCCGATGACAGCCCTGTGGCTGGTTATCGTTGCGGGCTGCTTCATTTCGCTTTTGTCCTTTGGCCCACGCTCGGTGCTTGGACTGTTTCTGGTTCCCATTACCGAGACGCGCGAATGGACGCGCGAGGTGTTTGCGCTTTCCTTGGCGATCCAGAACCTCATGTGGGGTCTTGGCCAGCCGGTCGCCGGTGCAATCGCCGACCGCTATGGAACCGGTCGAGTGCTGGCGGGCGGCGGCGTCATCTATGGCCTGGGTCTGATTCTCATGGCTTGGGCACCCGATCCGCTTTGGTTGCACATTTCAGCCGGTGTGATGGTTGGGCTTGGCATGGCCGCCGCCTCTTTCTCCATCGTGCTTGCGGCCTTCGGTCGGCGGGTGCCTGAAGAAAAGCGACCACTTGTGTTCGGCGTCGGCACAGCAGCCGGCTCCATGGGTCAGTTTCTGTTTGCGCCTTTGGGGCGGACCTTCATCGCCGACTATGGCTGGGAACAGGCACTGGTTCTGCTTGGGCTGATCATGCTCGTCATCCCTATTCTAGCTTTCGCGTTGCGGGGTCGAGCCGACCAGTCGGCCGCGGCAGACTATGTTCAGGACCAGACGCTGTCCTCAGCGGTCAAGCAGGCCTTCGGCCACCGATCCTATGTTCTTTTGGTTATTGGTTTTTTCGTGTGCGGTTTTCACCTCGCCTTCATTACCGCGCACCTGCCCGCTTATCTCAACGACCTGGGCATGGATCCCGGTCTTGGAGCGTGGTCTCTGGCCCTGATCGGACTGTTCAACGTGGCAGGCGCTCTCGCGGCAGGTATAATCTCTAGCCGCTATTCCAAGCCGATTTTTCTGGCGTGGATTTATCTTGCACGCGCCGTTTTGATCGCCGGCTTCATCTTCATCCCGGCAACGCCTCTGACTGTCCTCATCTTTTCGGCCGGGATCGGACTGCTATGGCTTTCCACCGTGCCGCCAACCTCGGCGCTCGTCGCCATCATGTTCGGTCCAAAGTACATGGCGACGCTGATGGGAATCGTTTTCCTCAACCATCAGATCGGGGCATTCCTCGGCGTTTGGCTGGGTGGCCGATTGTATGATGCCACAGGCTCCTATGATGTGGTCTGGTATCTGGGCATAGCACTTGGTATCGCCGCGGCTATCGTCCATTGGCCGATCCGCGAGGCCCGTGCGCCCATGATCCCAGCGGCTTCGGCCACCTGACTTCGAGGAAGACTTTCATGACCCGTTTCAACGCCATCTGGATCACCAGGGACGAGGGCCAAAAGCGCTCCAACCCGCCAGAGATCAAAGCGATTACCCTTGATGATCTGATGCCCGGCGATGTGACCGTGAAGGTCTCGCACACCACGGTGAACTACAAGGATGGCCTGGCCATCACCGGCAAGGCCCCTGTTGTGCGATCGTTCCCGATGATCCCAGGTGTTGATCTTGCCGGCACCGTGGTCTCGTCACAGCGGGACGATTTCAAAGAGGGCGATGAGGTTGTTCTCAACGGCTTTGGGGTCGGTGAAGGGCACTTCGGCGCCTATGCGGGCTACGCGCGATTGAACGGCGATTGGCTGATCCATCGACCAGACGGACTATCAGCGGCCCATGCCATGGCCATCGGCACAGCAGGTTACACGGCGATGCTGTGCGTTATGGCGCTCGATAGGGCCGGCCTCAAACCGGACGACGGACCGATCTTGGTCACGGGCGCAGCCGGCGGTGTGGGGTCGGTGGCCATCGCGGTGCTCGCAGCCCGCGGCTATGAGGTGGTCGCCTCCACCGGTCGGCCGGAAGAGGAAAGCTATCTGAAAGGCCTAGGTGCGGCAGAGATCGTGGACCGCAACGAGTTCAGCGGCGATGTGCGTCCTCTGTCCAAGGAACGCTGGGCCGGAGCGGTCGATGCGGTGGGGTCCAACACGCTCGCCAACGTCTTAAGCCAGGTGAAGTATGGCGGTGCCGTCGCCGCCTGCGGCTTGGCACAAGGCGGCGATCTGCCGTCCTTCGTACACCCGTTCATTTTGCGCGCGGTACAGTTGCAAGGCGTGGAATCGGTGATGGCGCCAATTTCACTTCGCAAGGAAGCTTATGCGGCCCTCGCCAAAGATCTGGACACGGCCAAGCTTGACGCCATGACCACCCATATCGGGTTTGGCGACCTCATTGAGGCTGGTCATCAGATCGTCGATGGCAAGGTGCGCGGTCGACTGGTTGCGTCGATGGAAGGGGCTCAGGCTTAAGAGCCGTCCGCCACCACTGCATTCGACGCGAGGCTGAGATCGCCAACCGGCTCGTGGATGGAAATCACCCGAACGCCGCCAGTGCTTTCCGATACGCGCAGATCAAACAGAGGCGTCTTGGCCGCTGCTGCGCGCATTTGCTCCACACGTTCATAAAGCGTGGCGGTTTCCTCGATCTGCGGCTTGGCGTCCGCATAGAGAATTGATGCCGCCAGAGCCGCCACGACCGCCGGTACAACGAGACCGGCAAGCGTGGACGTGTAACGGTCAACCTGACGTCGCATGAGAATGGAGGACAGTTTGCGCTTTGCGCGCCGGTCTGTTCCAAAGATCATTATCAGCCCCTGCCTGTTTCGCGCCGGTGTTTTTGTTTGTTCGGCGTTGCAGGGGAGGTATCACGCAGGGTCCGCAGAAACCGTTACCAATTGCGGCGGGACGGCGGCGTTTTAAAGGCATGCCGAACGAGTCGTAAATGCGTTCAGCAAGGTTTTTCAAGAGTTTAAAATGCTTTGCGCTAATCTCCGGTTGGTCATCGGACGACCGGCTGACCGAACCGAAGCCCGGCCGATGGTCGCTCAGCCACCACCTCGCGGCGAAACCTATAAAGCGCGGCGGGGCGTCCGCCGGTTGCCTGCGAGGTCGCGCCCGTCGGCTCGACAAGACCAGCATTGTCGACCAGTCGGCGAAAGTTCTGTTTGTGAAGCTGGCGCCCGGCAATGGCCTCGACCGCCGATTGGAGCCCAGTGAGTGTGAAGCTCTCCGGCATCAGCTCGAACACGACCGGACGGTACTTCATCTTGCCGCGCAGACGGGCAATGGCGGTCGCCAGAATACGTCTGTGATCCAGCGCCATCGCGCGCCCGAAGGCTGGATTGGTCTCGGTTGACCCGGCAACGCCCGCGCGCCCATCGCGCACAGCTTCAGGGACGAGGCCAGCCTCGTAGACCAGTTCGTAGCGCTCAAGCACGCGCTCCTCATCCCACCGTATGCCGGCAGCTTCATCACCAAAGGCCATGGCGACCCGCTCGGCGCGTGACAGGCTGCGTCCGGGTGGCTCACCCTGGTCCGTCCGGCCCAGCCAGGCAACCAGCGCCGGCATGATGGTATGGTCCAGCGCGCGCGGGCGCCCAGAGCGCCAGTCCTCCCAGGGGAAGAATCGATACCAACTTTGCCAGGACCAAGGATGCTCGCTCTCGTCTGGCTCGCTGGCGCGGGTCAGCGCTACATAGCCGATCGACATCACATGGGGGGTCAGTGAGGGCAGAGTTGCATGCCGTCCACGATCGCCAAACGTGTAGAGCTGTTCAATGTAGCCGAGCCGAAAGCCGGTCTGCTCGTCCACAAAACCGCGAACGCCAAGCTCAAGCGTGCGATGCTTGAGCGGCATGAACTGGCCAGATGGAAGTTGCCCCTCATCCTTGGCTGCACCGGGTTGCGTTCCCTCGCCAGGCAGCGTCAGAATCGCAGGATTGCCATCCACCAACGCGGCGACGGCTGCTGTCAGATCGATGCCAATGGATTGGGCGTCGTTCTGTGATGTCATGTTCAACGCCATGGCCTGCCTCACGCCTCAGGCGGGCCGACAGGCAGTTCAAATGGCTTGCCCTCATAGGCCATCGCGCCGCGCCCAATGCGAGCGATGGCCTGCGCCATGCGCCCATCTTCGCCAAGCAGTGCGTCGGCAAAACCGATCATACGGGCGTTGGGCGTTGCCCAGGGCGCGCGTTGCCGCAACAGACGCGCCAGACTTTCAGCGTCGCTGCCCGGGGTGAGTGCATGGGAGAGAATGTAACCAGCGGCCGTTGATCGGCTCACCCCGGCCCAGCAGTGGACGATCATCGGATGGCGACGATCCCAACCACGGCCAAAGGCCAGCACCTGTTCCACATGCGCCGGACTTGGCGGCGTCAGCCCTTGAGCCGGAGCCGTGATGTCATTGAAGGCCAGATAGAGGTGGTTTTCCTCAGGGATCGAAGCGGGCCGCTCAACCGGCGTGCCTTCGCTGATCACTGTCAGCATGTGACGGGCACCGCTGGATTGGGCAACGGACTGGATGGATGCCAGGGAACAGACGATCAGACTCATTCCAACGGCCTACCACGAAACGCCGGACGCGGGCGCAGCTTTCTCCGTCAGCGCAAAAATGTGCGCCGTGAACAGTGTGCGATGCTGCTCTAAAAAGCGGTTTTCAGCCTCCGTGGCTGGCATTGGCTGCAAGGTGATACCGCTGAGCGGACCTGGAGGACGCCCGAAGACTTTATCGGCCTCGGCTGTGGAAAATCCCGCAAGCTGTGTCGCTTCCAGATAGGCGGAAACGGCATCAGCCTTTTTAATGCAGTCATGAAAGCGTTTTGGCAGTGCTGCCGGCAATTGATGGCGCAAATGGACCGCTGTTGAGAGGCGTTGCTCAATCGTTCGATAGCCGTCCCCCAAAAGCCCTTTGAACGGCGAGATCATATCGCCGATGACATACTCTGCCGCATCATGAAGAAGGGCTGCGAGACGCAAGTCGGGAGAGGCCTTGTCCTGTGTCAGAGCATCGACCAGATCGACCACGAGCAGGCTGTGCTGAGCAACGGAGAAGGCATGGTCCCCAAGGGTCTGTCCGTTCCAGCGCGCGACGCGGGCAAGGCCATGGGCGATATCCTCAACTTCAATGTCGAGGGGTGACGGATCAACAAGATCGAGCCGACGACCGGACAGCATACGCTGCCAGACGCGCACCTGCTGTTGGCCGGTCTTGCTGGTGCCCCGTTTGCTCCCCCCGTTCATGCCGCTAGTCTCCGCCGATTGAATAGGTCGCATAGGGCGGCACGGACAGGCTGGCGGCCTTTCCGCCAATGGTGATGGCCTCTAAGTCCTTGACCTGATCGATCCGGACGACAGCAACGCCCTCTCCATCGTTGGCCAGCCGAACTGTCCCAATTTCTCGTTCGCCGGCAACGACGGCAGTCCCGGCGGCGAGACCCTCTGCCTTGACCAGCACCGGGCGGCGGCGTGCCGTCCCGCGATGCTTGACGCGGCTCACCACCTCCTGGCCGACGAAACAGCCCTTGGTGAAGGCGACGGCATCGGTCAGATCAAGCGCGACATCATGCGGGAAGTCCTGCGAGGCCAGGATTTCCTCCGGGCCTTCCAGAACGCCAAGGCTGGTACGTTGATGCATGTAATCGGAAAGCGAAGCACTGGCGTTGCTGTCACCGTAATGGCGGTTGCCCATGTCTGGATGGCGCTGATCGACTAGGCCGCTGCCAACACCGGCAGAAACGGGTCGGTCATCGGGCGCCACATCAACCTTGGCGCGGAGCTTGTACATGGACAGGCGCTGCATCAGGCCAGCGCGCTCGCTCGCGTCGCACTCGATCAAAAAACCGCTGTCGTTACGACTGACAAGAAAGGTGAAAAGGATCTTGCCCTGCGGCGTCAAAAGAGCCGACCCGTGTGCTTCATCCGCACCGGGCAGCTCGGACGTGATCAGGCCTTCAAGGAAGTGCTCAGCCTCTTCACCGGAAACGGAAAGAAGGGCGCGGTGCGGCAGGTGCGCAAAGGGCATGGTCGGGGGCGAAGCCTTGTCGAAACAACCGGGGACGCCACCGACATAAGCGGGCTATTGAATGATCTCAAGATCGGGTTCGAACGCATGCACTACAAAGGCGAAGGTCACGTCATGAACGACGGCCTCGCCGTCACGCATAACGCTGATGTTGCCCACGTCACGACCGGATGCAATGACCTCCGTATCGAGCGCGGACGCTTGGCCGGGTTCAAAGACGACTTCGACGCCATCCTGCGCAAACGTGCCATCATCGATTAGCTTGGCGACCGACACGGCAAACATGCCGTCACCATCGCGCACCAGTACCACGCGCTGCAAAGGCGCGATGCCCTCGGGAAATTCCCCGCGAAAAAGGAACGGCGCTGCCGACGTATCGTAACCGCGATAGGGGTTGAGACCGTAGGGACGACGGAAGCGGCCTGGATCTTCCAGCACGACTGCATCTGGGTGGGCGGCAGCAAAACGCTCAAAGCTGATGAGTTGCGAGGGCAACATCGTAAGCTCTGAGCCAGCGTAGGAACCGGTGATCGATTCACCGGAAAACTGCTGCCACCAGCTGTCTGTCTGGCGATCATACATAACAAGGTCAGAGTTGCGCAGCTTGCCGGTGGTGCCGAAATCGAGAATGTCACCATCCATGTCGCGGTCAAAGACGATGGCAGCATTGCACAGAGGACAGTATGTGACAGCAACCGGATGGCCGCCGACCACATCGTTGACGATCTCATGGAACGTCATAACGCGCAGCGGATAGGCGCGTGTCTCACCATTGTGGGTGAAGCTCATCACTGGCTCAAGCGCCGAGAGATGGTCGGCCTCCGAAACCGGCACAAACGTTGGGTCATCGATCGGGGGAATGCCGTCGCGGCGTGGCCCACCATCCATGATCTCATCGAAGTCGATGGTGGTCTGGGAAAAGTCAGTTGCCCAGCCTTCGGCCTGCCAGCGACCGGGGTTGGCGTGGGCGGGCTGAACCGATGCTATGATGATGGCAACAATGAGTGCCAAGCCGATTAGCAAGCTGGCCGTCCAGGCAACCGTTCGCTGGCACAGCGCCGTTGTGACGGCTGTTGAGCGGAGAGAAGCTTTGGTGTGCGGCATTGCGGCCTCCTTGGTTAACCCAAGAATGGCCGGAACCGGCATTGTTGGCCAAACAACGCTCTTCACGTCCGCGCGAGGTCGAAACCGCCGGCGGAGCCTAACCATCGCCGTGGTCCAGAGAAAAATCGGTGTTTTGGAGGTTTAGTCGAACAGTTCGTCGACTGCGTCCTGGGCGCGCACGGTGGCATCGTCACCATCGGCCTGAACAGGACCATCCAGGCACTTGTCGACGGCGTTGATGATGCCGCTTGCGCGATCAATGGCCGGGCGAACGTTTTGCACAATGGCCATCATGACCTGGTCGGCAAGGGCCGGGTCCATCGGAGCGGACTGATCGACGCCGGACAAGGTGATCTGCACATCTTCGATCTCGCGATTGAGATCGGCGACCACCGCCTCGAAGCCTTTGCGAACCGCGGTCGGAGCGGCCTCGTAAGCTGCAATTGCCAAATCCTTGTCGGCAAAAACAGATTGCCGGAAATGATCGGCATAGCTGCACGGTTCCCAGCACAAAATGTCCTCGATCATGTCGGGCATGTCGGGCACCATCTCGATCAACATCACCACCTCGTTGAAATGGTTGAGGTAGTCCGTGGCCAGAAAACTGGTCGCGTTGATGTTGGCCGCTGACAGTTGTTCGGCGCTGAAGGGTTGGGTTTGCAGCATTCTTTCCCGTCGGGACTGTTGCCGGTCTGGCCTGAAAAATAGGTGGGAAAGGGTTACCAGAACCTTGTTTGCTGGCGGCTTTACATGATGACGTAAGGTATTGGCGTAGTTTTACCGGAAAGCGAACCATGTGCGGACGATTTGTCCTTCGAGTCTCAAAGCCAGCGTTTGAGACGCTTTTCGATGTTTCCGTAGAGGGACCTTACCTCCCGCGTTTCAACATCACGCCCACCCAGCCAGTGCTCACCGTTCATGAACTCACTGGACCGCGGCGTATGGAGTATGTTCGGTGGGGCCTAATCCCGCACTGGCATAAAGACCCGCAAACCGCCCAGTTGCTTATCAATGCACGCATTGAAACGGTTCTGGAGAAACCGTCTTTCCGGGCAGCGGTACATCACAAGCGCTGTCTGGTGCCGGCGACACACTTTTACGAGTGGAAGCGCGAAGGCCCTCATCGCCAGCCCTTTGCCGTGGCTCGCAAAGAACCTGACGGCGAGGAAGGATTGTTCGCCTTTGCCGGCCTTCTGGACGATTGGACCGGCAAGGACGGCGAGGTGATGACGACGCTCGCCATTTTGACCCAACAGGCCGATGGCGCGATTGCTGATATTCATCACCGCATGCCGGTCGTTGTTCCAACAGGCCATTATGGAGACTGGCTGAACGTGCGTTCGGTGACGGCGGCTGAGGCGCTTGAACCCTTGCGCGCGCCGATACCGGATGCCTGGCGGCCCTGGCCCGTCGACCCGGTGGTCAACAAAGCAGGCGCTGATGGACCAGAACTTTTGCAGGAAGTGGAGCCCGTGAAACCGGAGCCCAAAGCTCAGCTCGACCTGTTTTGAGGTCGTCGCGAGTCGTCAGTCGGGCAAGACCTTTCCGGGGTTCATGATGCCCTTGGGATCGATGGCCTTTTTGATCGTGCGCATCAGATCGAGGGCAACCAGGTCCTTCACCTGCGGCAGCAGGTTGCGCTTGGCCTGACCGACACCATGCTCGGCGGAGATCGATCCGCCATAGTCCATAACGATGCCATGCACACGGCCATTCATCGCGGCCCATTGATCCAGAAAGGCCTGCCGATCGCCGCCGACGGGCTGTGAAACGTTGAAGTGGATGTTGCCGTCGCCGAGGTGCCCGAACGGCAAAGGCCGGCTGCCCGGCACCATATCTACGACGGCCGCCATCGCCTCATCGAGAAAGTCCGGCACGCTGGCAACCGGAACCGACACATCGTGCTTGATGGAC
The DNA here is from genome assembly GCA_038749715.1 of Pseudomonadota bacterium. Classification (GTDB taxonomy): domain Bacteria; phylum Pseudomonadota; class Alphaproteobacteria; order Rhizobiales; family MH13; genus MH13. The sequence continues at coordinate 21,081 of JBCDHR010000003.1, read as the reverse complement.
CCACCTTCCGGCTTTTGCGCTTCCGACATGCCATGGCGGATATGCCAGAAGGCTTGCGCCTGATCGAGCGATTGAGCGACGACGGCATCCTCAATCAGGCCCTTTTCAAACGCTGCTTCCATCGCCTCCATCAGAAGGGACTCAGCATCCTCCTCGCTGCGACCGGAGGATATCTCCGCGAGGACGTACCAGGCGTGCGTGCCTTCGAGCGGGTCGCGCGCACCTTCAAGATGGTCGGCCACAAAGTCGATGCCAAGGCGCGGCATCAGCTCAAATCCGGTGAGCGACGGCCCGGCCAACCCTTGCATCTGGCCGAAAAGTGCCAGCGCCTCATGCGGCGATGCCAGGCCGATAAAGGCGGTGCGAATACCCTTAGGTTTGGCAAACAGTTTGAGCGTGACCGCCGTGATGATGCCCAGCGTGCCTTCAGACCCGATGAAAAGATGTTTCAAATCGTAACCCGTGTTGTCCTTGCGCAGCTTGGAGAGCGTGTTCATCAGCCGGCCATCAGGGAGCGCGACTTCCAGGCCCATCACCAGATCGCGGGTGTTTCCATAGGCCAGGACGCCCGTACCGCCAGCGTTGGTGCCTAGGTTGCCGCCGATCATGCAGGACCCTTCGGCGCCAAGGGAAAGCGGGAAGAGACGGTCTACCTTGTTTGCCTCTTGCTGGATGGATTGCAGCACGACGCCGGCATCCACCGTCATGGTGTTGCTGATCGGATCGACCTGGCGAACCTTATTGAGCTTGGCGACCGACACGATGATGGCGCGACCCGACGAATCGGGGATCTGCCCGCCGACCAGGCCTGTGTTGCCCGCCTGCGGCACGACCGGAATGCCATGCTGGGATGCGAAGGCGAGACAAGCAGCAACGTCCTGCGGTGAGCGAGGCTGAACCACAGCAGCAGCCGTCCCGATGTAGCGGTCGCGCCATTCCTTCAAAAAAGGCGCTTTGTCGGCGGGATCGGTGATGATGGCGCTGTCGCCGACATGGTCTTTGAGCTCGCCGATCCAATCCATGGTCATTCCTTCTTTCCCGGCCTTGCCCATCCCGGTAACCGGCATCAGCGGCAACGCAGGGAAGGGCTTTTCCTCAATTCCCTCCTAGGGTAAGAACCGCCGCACCGCCAGTTCGGCACCCCTCTTTCCTCGTCAGCAAAAGGCATCTGTCTTGTCGTCTCAGCTTATGGAAGGCAAACGCGGCCTCATTCTCGGCCTTGCCAACAATCGGTCCATCGCATGGGGCATTGCCAAGTCCTGCCGCGAGCATGGTGCGCAGCTTGGGTTTACCTATCAGGGCGAGGCGCTGAAAAAGCGCGTTGAACCGCTGGCCCAGGAGCTGGATGGCGAGGTGTTCGGCCACTGCGATGTCACCGACCCAGCTTCCATGGATGCTGTTTTCGAGGCGGTTGGTAAGCGCTGGGGCAAGCTGGACTTCCTGGTCCATGCCGTCGCTTTCTCCGACAAGGACGAGCTGACCGGCCGCTACGTGGATACCAGTGCCGACAATTTTGACCGATCCATGCACATCTCGGTCTACTCGCTAACGGCGCTTGTGCAGCGCGCCGAGAAGCTGATGAGCGATGGCGGATCGGTGCTCACGCTCACCTACTACGGCGCTGAAAAGGTGATGCCGCACTACAACGTCATGGGTGTTGCGAAAGCTGCGCTGGAAGCATCAGTGCGCTATCTGGCCGTCGACCTTGGTCCTCAGAACATCCGGGTCAACGCGCTGTCCGCCGGACCGATCAAAACGCTGGCCGCTTCGGGCATTGGCGACTTCCGCTATATCTTGAAGTGGAACGAGTACAACTCGCCGCTGCGCAAAACGGTGTCCATCGAAGAGGTGGGCGATGCAGCCGTCTATCTTCTTTCTCCCCTTTCGCGCGGGGTGACCGGCGAACTCCATCATGTGGATTCCGGCTATCACGTGGTGGGCATGAAGGCCGTGGATGCGCCCGATATTTCTGTCGTGAAAGACTGATAGTCCTCGCCACGTGCTGTCTCACCCGCTGATCTTCATTCGCCACGGCCAGACCGACTGGAACCGCGAGCGTCGTCTCCAGGGCGGGAAAGACATACCTGTCAACGCCACCGGTGAGGCGCAGGCCAAGCGCAACGGTGTGCGGTTGGCGGAGCTTTTTGAGGACGAAGGCTATTCGGTCGACGACTTCACCTTCGTGGCCTCGCCGCTAAGTCGCTGTGTGCGGACCATGGCGTTGGTGCGCGAAGGGCTCGGCCTTGATCCATCAAACGGTGTCGGGTTCGATGATCGATTGAAAGAGATTACCTTTGGCGGTTGGGAAGGCCACACCTATGCCGAACTGCGGAAGATGAATGCCCAGGCCGTTGAGGCGCGCGAAGCCAACAAATGGAGCTATGTGCCGCCCGATGGCGAAAGCTATGCCATGCTGTCTGATCGCATAAGGCCCTGGCTTGAAGCGCTGGATCGGCCAACGGTCGCCGTGTCACATGGTGGCGTGTCGCGGGCCGTAAGGGGGCTGTTGTTCGACCTTCCGCCAACTGAAATTCCCCAGCTCGACGTGCCACAAGACAAGCTCTATCTGGTTCAGGATGGGCAGGGCTTCTGGCTCTAAGACGGTCGCCGTCGCGCCGCCTTTATCCGCATTTTGAGAACAGTGTGTCCGGACGGTGACGTTTGACGCCCTACCCCACCCGGTGTAGCACCTCAGGCCACAGTTGAAGCGCTGGTTTTTGCATGTCTCACAACAGTTTCGGCCACATGTTCCGGTTCACCACCTTTGGTGAAAGCCACGGGCCTGCGATTGGCTGCGTGGTGGATGGATGCCCGCCGCTGATCCCACTGACGGACGCCGACATTCAGGCCGATCTGGAACGTCGCAAGCCGGGCCAATCCAAGTACACAACGCAGAGGCGCGAGGCCGACGAGGTCAAAATCCTGTCCGGCGTGATGGTCGATGAGGATGGTGTTCAAAAGACAACCGGCACGCCCATCGGACTTCTCATTGAGAACACCGATCAGCGCTCAAAAGACTATTCCGAGATCAAGACCCGCTACCGGCCGGGCCATGCCGATTTCACCTATGATGCCAAATACGGCATCCGCGACTATCGCGGCGGCGGACGGTCATCAGCGCGCGAGACGGCGATGCGCGTTGCGGCCGGGGCCATCGCCCGCAGGGTCGTACCTGGCGTGACGGTGCGCGGAGCTTTGGTTCAGATGGGCCCGCACGGCATCAATCGTGACAATTGGGATTGGGACGAGGTCGGGGAGAACCCGTTTTTCTGCCCGGATGCTGAAGCTGCCAAACAATGGGCCCACTATCTGGATGGCGTGCGCAAGGCTGGCTCATCAGTCGGTGCTGTCATCGAAGTCGTCGCCGAGGGCGTTCCGGTCGGGCTGGGCGCTCCTGTTTATGGCAAGCTTGATGGCGACCTTGCTGCCGCGATGATGTCCATCAACGCCGTCAAAGGCGTTGAGATCGGCAACGGGTTCGAGGCCGCCACATTGTCGGGCGAAGAAAACGCCGACGAGATGCGCATGGGCAATGACGGCCAGCCGCGCTTCCTGACCAACAAGGCTGGCGGTGTGCTGGGCGGCATTTCGAGCGGCGAGCCAGTGGTTGCCCGTTTTGCGGTGAAACCGACATCTTCCATCCTCACGCCACGCCAGAGCGTGACGCGTGAGGGCGACGAGGTCGATGTGATGACTAAGGGTCGCCACGACCCGTGCGTCGGCATCCGCGCCGTGCCAGTGGGCGAAGCTATGATGGCGCTCGTTTTGGCTGATCACTATCTCAGACACAGAGCACAAGTAGGAAACTGAACTTGGACCGCGATCTCAGCCATGTGCAGACCGCCATTGACGCCTTCAAGGAAGGCGCGATGCTGGTTGTCACCGACGATGACGACCGGGAGAATGAGGGCGATCTGTTCGTCGCAGCCGAGCATTGCACGCCCGAAGCCATGGCCTTCATCGTGCGGCACACGTCCGGCATCGTCTGCGCGCCCATGCCGGTTGAGAATGCGCGGCGTTTGCGCCTCGATCCTATGGTCTCGGCCAATGATGCCCCACTTGGGACGGCCTTCACTGTTTCGGTCGATGTAAAACATGGGCTGACCACAGGCATCTCTGCCGAGGAGCGCACCAACACCGTTCGGGCTTTGGCGAATGGCAATGTCGGCGCCGACGATTTCGTCCGGCCGGGGCATGTCTTCCCGCTTATCGCGCGCGAGGGAGGGGTACTCGTGCGTTCCGGCCACACCGAAGCCTGTGTTGATCTCTGTAAGCTGGCTGGGCTGGAACCGGTCGGTGTGCTGGCTGAACTCGTCAACGATGATGGGTCCGTCAAGCGCGGGCCGGAAGTCACGGCCTTTGCGGCCGAGCATGATTTGGTGATGGTGTCCGTCGCTGACCTCATCGCCTGGCGTCAACGCTCTGAACGGCTCGTCACCCGCGCCGAAGAGGCCACACTTGATACCCGCCATGGCCCAGCGCGCGCCTACAGCTATGACGTCCCATTCGATGCCATGCAGCACATGGCCATCGTGTTTGGCGATGTCGCAGGCAAGTCCAATGTGCCCGTCCGGCTGCATCTGGAAGATGTCGGTGCCGATGTTTTTGGCAATCGATCACGCCTGGACGAGGTGATGGAGCGCTTTTCAGTCGAGGGCCACGGTGTCATCGTCTATCTGCGCGAAGGGTCTGTCGGTGTGGCGCCGGTGAGCGCCAAGCATGTGCGCTCTGAGATCGATGATGACCATGAGACCGCCAATCTACGGCAGAACCAGTGGCGGGAGATCGGCCTTGGCGCCCAAATCCTGCGCGATCTGGGCCTGACGTCGATCCGCCTTCTGGCGAGCCAGAAGCGGACCTATGTTGGTTTGGAGGGCTTTGGCCTGACCATCAGTGACACGGAAATCGTGTAAGGAGCCTCTGACCGATGGCCAACAGCAATCCGTTTGAGGACGACAGCGCGCCGAGGTCGCTGGGCGTGAACTATCTGCCAGGCTCCGGCGATATGATGGCCTATGGTGGGCTGGTTGTCGGAGCGCTCGGCGTGCTTGCCTGGTTGGTCCAAGGACAGCCGGTGTTTTTGTTGATGTCGCCTATAGGGCTGGCGGTCTCGTTCTACTTCTACCCACTGATCGAAAAGGGCGTGGTTCGCATCGGTGCTGATCAGCGCGGGCTCTTCTTTGAGGGCCTGGGCATCGTGCCGTGGGAGGCCGTGACGGCTGTCCATCACCAGAAGCGCGCTCTACGGTCGCTGCGTCTTCATACGCTGTTCGTGGAACTCAGTGATACGCCGGCAGCGGTGGTGACCGAGCCGTCACCCCTGCCCTTTTGGCGGCAGTTCATGGCCAAGGCCTGGAAAAGCCATGGCACGGTTATCACAGCCGAATTGCATCCGCTGGCCAAGGACCCGGCCAATCTGGTCGACCGGCTTCTGGCCTTCCGGCCAGACCTGTTGAAGCAAGTTCAGGATGCGCGGGCTGCGGCGAGCGATTAGCCCTCGATCTTCGAAAGGTCGGCAATTGCGCTGATTTCCGAACGTACGCCCTGCAGCAAAGCAAGCCGGTTGGCGCGGACTTTCTCATCCTCGGCATTCACCAGCACAGCATCGAAGAATGCGTCGATCGGCCCGCGAAGCGTCGCAAGCGCGTGCATGGCGGACTCGAACTCACCTTCTTTCACAGCCGCATGGGCCTTGTCGGCAGCGTTCGTCAATGCGTCGTGCAACACACCCTCTTCGGCCTGATCGAAAAGGCTTGCATCGACAGTGCCAGCAACTTTGGTGCCCTTCTTTTCTTCGGCAGCCAGAATGTTGGCCGCGCGGCGATAGCCAGCGAGAAGGTTTTGGCCGTCGTCGGATTTAAGGAGGTTGGAAAGAGCTTCGGCGGCCTGCACAGTGCGCAGGATATCTCCCTGCCCGGCCGAGGAGGAGGCATCCACCACATCATGGCCGATGCCTTCGTCGCGCAGGGCAACTTTCAGACGGTCGATGATGAAGCCGATCAGGTCTTCTTTCTGCTCGGACGTGATGCCCAAATGGCCAGCTGTAATCTCGCGGATGGCCATAGCTAGTTCGTTCTCCCGCACCAGCCACACGACACCGAGGGCCGCGCGGCGGAGAGCATAAGGGTCCTTTGAACCCGTCGGCTTCTCGTCGATGGCCCAGAAGCCGGTGAGCGTGTCCAGTTTGTCGGCGAGTGCGACTGAAACAGCCACAAGGTCTGTCGGTACAGAGTCCGATGGCCCCTGCGGTTTGTAGTGGTCTTCAACCGCCGCCACGACCGAGGCATGCTCGCCCTGAAGTGATGCATAGCGTGCGCCCATGAGCCCCTGAAGCTCAGGGAACTCCCCGACCACTTCGGTTTGGAGATCGGCCTTTGCGATCTTCGCGGCGCGCTCAGCGAGGTTTGCATCCGCCCCAATAGCTTCCGCGATTGTGCGCGACAGGGCGGCGATGCGCTGGATGCGCTCGCCCTGGGTGCCGAGCTTGGCGTGGAAGACCACGTTCAGCGCGTCAAGACGCGCAGCGCGCTGGTCCAGCGGTTTTGACAAATCGAGTCCTAGCTTCTCGGCACTTGCCTCCAGGGTATCCAGATCGGGCAGATTTGCCTGATCGGTCTGCCAGAAATAGAGCGCATCGGACAGGCGGGCCGCGATAACCCGCTCGTTGCCAGCAACAACGGCTGCGCCGCCATCTTCCGGCACGATGTTGGAGGTGAGGAGGAACTTTTCGGCAAGATCGCCGGTCTTCGGATCGCGCAGCACAAAGCACTTCTGGTTGGCGCGGATGGTCGCGCGGATGACGGCGTCCGGGATTTGCAGAAACGCCTCATCGAAGGAGCCCATCATCACGACCGGCCATTCAACCAGCCCGGCAACCTCATCCAGAAGGCCGGGATCTTCCACCAGTTCCAGCCCTTGGGCGAAGGCGAGGTTTTTTGCCTCGGTCTCGATGATCGCTTTGCGACGCTCGGTGTCGAGGACGACCTTCGCCGTTTCGAGCTTGGTCTGGTAATCGTCCAGCCGGCGAACGGCGAACCGGTCCGGCGCGTGGAAGCGATGCCCTTCCGTGGTATTGCCCGACGCAATGCCTTCCACCTCAACCGGCACAATGATGGGGTCTTCGGTTTCGGGCCCGAAGGTGCACAGGATGGAGTGCAGCGGGCGCACCCAGCGTAACGACCCGGAACCCCAGCGCATGGATTTTGGCCAGGGGAAGGTCTCGACGACGTCTTTCACAGCTTCGGCAATCACGGCTTCGGCATCGCGGCCCGGCTTCACGATCTTGGCGACGTAGAAGGCACCCTTCTTCGGGTCGTCGACCGTCTCGGCCTCATCGATTGAGGAGAGGCCCGTTCCGCGCAAAAAGCCTTCAATCGCCTTATCAGGCGCACCGACGCGCGGACCCTTGCGCTCTTCCTTCACATCCGGCGAGCGAGTGGGAATGCCGGCCACATGCAGGGCCAAACGGCGTGGCGTCGCAAAGGCTTTGGCGCCCTCATAGACGAGCCCGGCGTCGACCAGACGGTCGGTGATCCCTTTTTTCAGGTCCTCAGAGGCGCGCTGTTGCATGCGCGCGGGGATTTCTTCCGAAAACAGTTCAAGGAGCAGATCGGGCATGGAAAGTCACTGAGTTGGGGGAATGTCAGGTCACTCCAGGTCCTGACCGAAGGCTATGTCGTGGCCATCGAGGTCCTGAATGCCGAATTCAAGTACGCCATAGGGTTGTTCGCACAGCGTGTAGTCGATCTTTGCGCCGCTTGCCACAAATTCCTCGTAGATCTCCTTGGCATCGTCGACCCAGAAGTAGGCATTCCACATTTTGTCGACGACTTTCCAGTGCGGCACGATGGTGTGATCACCCGGCGCCTGGGAAAGCATGATGAAGCAGGTTTCGCGGCGACCGATGGCAAACGTCGTTTTCGGCTCGCCATAGGGGCGCAGGGTGAAGCCGAGTTGATCGCGCCAATAGGTGATCGACGCGTCAATGTTCTTCACCAACAGAACGGGCGCCTGTTCGAGCAGTTTGGCCATGGTGTTTCCTCGCTGTTTTGGAGGCTACCAGCCGCCTCCGCCTCCGCCACCTCCCCCGCCGCCGGATGAGCCACCGCCGCCGCTCGACGAGCCGGAGGATTTGGGCATGGAGGCAGCATAGGCTGAGGAGATGGTGGACGCCATGGCGGCCGTCGAGGCAGCGATGGTGCCGGGGTCGAAGGAACGGCCACTGTAATAGGTTGGGCGGTAGCTTGCCCGTTCGGTCGGCGTCATTTTGGCAAGATGGTCTTCCAGCGCGTCCGACCAAGGTTTTTCCACCCCGAGCGCGATGGCGTAGGGTAGGAACCGCTCAAAGAGTTCCAGAGAGAAGTCCGGCGCATCGGCCATGTTCATCCGTTCGGCCTCGGCGACGGAGAGATAAAGGCGGAAGCCTTCGATCTCATCCATCAGCTCCTGGCCCTCCGGCGTTGGCGCAAACAGGAGGATCGCAAAAGTTGAGATCGTCGCGCCCATCGCAAAAGCAACCAGCATCGTGAGTTGCATCGCCCAGCCGGTCGCGAACTGGCCAGATGGTGAGGCGTGGAAGATGAAGAAAAGCGATGTCGTGACGCCAATTGCCACAACTGTGAATGCGATGGCGGAAACCAAATGCAACTGCGGGGCAAAGCCGGTGAAACGGGCATAGGCGCGGGTGGCGGTGAAGCCGACGATTACACCGCCAAGAAAGTGGAAAATCACGCCCACGACCAGCACCTCGGTCGCTGGAAACAACACTAGATAGGTGAAGAGGGCGATGACCGCGATCACGACGGCGAGGATCGTGTAGCCGGGATTGTGCTTGAAGTAGCGGCCTTTGTACTCAGCCGAAACGCTCTGCCGGAAGCTGGAGGTCGCCGTCATCATGCGGCGGGCGTTGCTTTCGGTGAATGACATGGCTTCGCGCTGACCCAGAAGCCCGCGGATCAGCGCCCGTTCGCCGGGCGGCAGGTCGCCATCTTTCAGAGAATCTGGCTCGCTCTGACGAGTGATGGTGATCGTTTTGTCGACCTCGGCAATGCGAAGCCTGCCCTTGGTGCCAAGCGAAACCAGCGCCGCCATAAAGCTCTTACCGGCCGACCCGCCCTTATGGCCGCGATAGTAGACCCAGCTCATTGCTGCCGGCGACATGTCGCGCGGTGGTTCAAAGCGGGGAAAAACAACGCCGCGTTCGGGGTCGCGGCCAACACGCCACCAACTGGTGGCCATGTAGAGGAAGACCAAAACTGCGCCGATCAGCATAGCCGCCATTCCGGCATTGTCACGGAAAGCCTTAAACTGGAGTGCGCCGGAGGACGGTTCTGTGACCACCCCCTTCTGGAAGGACACGGCCACCGTCAGTCCTTCGCGGGCGTTAAGGGCGGAGGTCGTTTCAAATCGGATCGTCGATGGGCCAATCTGGCTTGAGCGGGCCTGGTTTTTGGTCGATCCGAAGCGTCCGGTGAAGGAGGCTGTTTCTCTGACCTCGGCGCCCGGCGGCAGTTGGATCGTCGCAACGGCACGCAGGATCGGGAAGGACCAGAAATTCCCGGTCGCGTTCCAGTAGACCTCGTCGAAACCCTCGAAGAAGCCCATCTGATGGCGCGAGCGGTAGGTGATCTCGTAGGTGTAAACGTCGGGCGCGATCCAGACGTCGGCGCTGCCGATGTAGAGCCGCGTTCCGCCGTCAATCGGTTCTTGGTGATGCGGCTCATCCCTGCCGTCGCGGCGTACCGAAATGACCTCAAAGGTTGTGCGGTCGACCAGTCCGGATGGCAGACGGCGAACAGTTGGGAAGTCCCGGAAGATGCCGCGCCGGATGTCAAAACCTTCAGCGCGCACTTGAATGCGCTCGGTGACGAGGAAATCGCCGTTTGTTTCCACTTCAACCAGCGTTTCGAAGTTCAGAATCTCCTCGCGCGCGCTGGCGGGCGCGGCGAACCAGGCTAGGGCAAGGAAAGCAAAGGCCAAGATGCGCATCATGCCGCGCACGCCTTAGCTGAAGGAGACTTGCGGGTTGGCGCGATCCGTAGGATCTTCCAACTCGAAATATTCTGCCTGGATGAAGCGGAACTGGTTGGCGACGAGGTTGGACGGGAACTGTTCAACCTGCGTGTTAAAGCCCCGCACCGCGCCATTGTAGTAGCGCCGGGCCAGCTGAAGCTTGTCCTCGGTTTCTTCCAAAGCGTCCTGGAATTCCTTGAAGTTGGTGGAGGCTTTGAGGTCTGGATAGTTTTCCGCGACGGCGATCAAACGGCCAAGGGCGGCGCCCAAAAGGCTTTCAACGCCGGCGCGTTCTGCCGGGTGGTCGTCACCGACAGCCTGCGCCCGGGTGCGAAGCGCCGTGACATTCTCCAACACCTCTTTCTCATGGCCCATATAGCCTTTGACGGTTTCCAAGAGGTTGGGGATGAGGTCCGAGCGGCGCTGCAGTTGCACCGAGATACCGGACCAGCCCTCGCGCACCATCTGCCGGCTTTTCACCAACTGGTTGTAGACAACGATGCCGTAGCCGACGACGGCGATCACAATCGCCAAGAGCACCCATTCCATCGCGAATTCCCCCTTCGCTTGCAGGAACGTTTAAGCGGCTTCGGCATCCTGCTTGGTCGCAAGAAGGCCGCCTTCACGCGTGTTGAGCCAGGCCGCGCCACAGGCTTTGGCCAGTTCGCGCACCTTAAGAATGTAAGACTGACGTTCGGTGACAGAGATCACACCCCGGGCGTCGAGCAGATTGAAGATGTGGCTCGCCTTGATGCACTGGTCGTAGGCTGGCAGCACAATGCGGTTGGCCTCACCTTCGCTTTCTGGCGCACCGGCCTCCAGAAGATCGCGGCAGGCTTTCTCGGCATCTTCAAACTGGCGGAAGAGCATGGTCGTGTCGGCAGCTTCGAAATTGTGCCGGGAATACTCTTCTTCGGCCTGTAGAAACACGTCGCCATAGGTGACTTTTTCCGCGCCTTCGCGACCGTTGAAGTTGAGATCGTAGACGTTTTCAACGCCTTGGACATACATGGCGATGCGCTCCAGCCCATATGTCAATTCGCCGGCGACAGGATTGCACTCCTGGCCACAGACCTGCTGGAAATAGGTAAACTGGGAGACTTCCATGCCGTCGCACCAGCATTCCCAACCAAGGCCCCAAGCACCGAGTGTCGGGCTCTCCCAATCGTCCTCGACAAAGCGGATGTCGTGGGTTGCGCTGTCCAGGCCAATGGCGGCCAGCGAGCGCAGATAAAGGTCCTGCAAATCTGGCGGCGAAGGCTTCAGGATCACCTGATACTGGTAGTAATGCTGCAAGCGATTGGGGTTTTCGCCATAGCGACCATCGGTCGGACGGCGGGATGGCTGCACATAGGCAGCCTTCCAGTGACGCGGGCCAAGCGCACGCAAGGTCGTCGCTGGATGGAAGGTGCCGGCGCCCATTTCCATGTCGTAAGGCTGAAGGAGCGCGCAGCCCTGGTCGGCCCAGAACTGTTGCAGCGTCAGGATCAGCCCCTGAAAGGAGCGGGCGGGATCATTATGGGAGGACATGCTTGTCTCGTGTCTGATCAGACAAAGGTGACATGTCTCGTAGGCAGCAGGTCCAAGCGGGTCAAGCGCTCAGTCGTTGCCCTTGGTCAGTCATCTGCTGGCCGATACGTACCGGTTTCTGGGTCCTGTTCCAGTTTTCTGGCCTGGCGTCGCTGCGCAGTTGGGGTGGCACGTTGTTCATCCATGGTCCGGTTCACTCGGCTCCATTCGCGGCGCACCACTCGCATCGCCAACAGGCCGCCCAGGGCCAAAAGAGCTGCTCCTACAAGTGTCGGCATTTTCCCCTCCCTCGTCGTTTAGAGCCCGAAGCGGCCCCAGTGAAAGCGTTCATTGATCTTGGCAAATGCGGCATCGACGAGGCCTTCGGCGACGTCGCCAGCGGACTGGCCCGCCATCGAGAGCGACCCGCCAGGCCGGAGAAACGAAAACAAACCACGCCGCTGCGTTGGGATCGGCACGAGCTTCACCTTGTCACCGAGCTTCTCGCGAAGCGCTTCGTCGAGGTTCTGGATCTTGTCGGCAAGGCCAAGCTCAACTGCTTTGTTGCCGGCCCAGAACTCTCCGGTGAAGAGTGTCTTGTTCTCAGCCTCGATCCGCCCGGCGCGGCGCTCGCGGACAAGCTCCACGAAGCCATCGTGAATGTCTGCCTGGATCGCCTTGAGGCGACGAATGTCGTCGGACTTTTCCGGCTGGAATGGATCGAGCGCCAGCTTTTTCTCGCCCGCTGTGTAGACGCGGCGATCGACGCCCCAGCGCTCAATGACGCGGTCAAAGCCAAAGCCGGACGAAATCACGCCGATAGAACCAAGGATTGACGACTGGTCGCAGAGAATTTCATCGCCGGCAAGCGCGAGCATGTAACCGCCGGACGCACCAACATCTTCCACGAAGACGATGACTTCCTTTTCCTTGTCCGCTGCCAGTTTGCGGATGCGGTCATGGATGAGCCGCGACTGTACAGGCGATCCACCCGGTGAGTTGATCGAGATCGCAACCACCGGCCCGTCAAACTCAAACAAACGCCTCAAAGGGCCTGCAAGGCTGGCAAGCGACAGACCACGGTTGAAGCGCCCACCATCGCCGCCGATGACACCCTGAAGGCGCAGGACTGGGACAAGCGGGGTTTTTGGACGGAGCGGCTTGGGAATGAAACGGCGCACTTGGGTCAACTTTCAATGACAGCGGTGCTGCCGACATGGGACCTTTGCCATGTGAGAACAAGGGGGCGAGCGCCTTCTACCCAGCGGTCGTGCTTCTCGGGCCTCAGTTTGACTGCGACCTCTTACCGGTCCCCAGTCATGTCGATGCCCGCGCGCCCTTGCAGGATGGTTCGAGCTGTTTCTGTGTAGCGTCCGTCCGCATGGTGCAAAACCAGCCCCGGCAAGATAGCCAGCGGTGTCCTGCGCCCTTTGATCGCTCGAACCAAAACGCGCTCGGCGGGTGCGCCCTCGCGTGGATGAAGGCCAAGAACGGTGAGCGCCCCGAAACGGCCATCCAGCGCGCCGAGCAAAGACATCAAGCCATCTGCGGCGAAGATCAGCGTGACGCTGCCGCGTGGTTTGAGAGCGCTGGCTGCCGTGCGCACCCAGCCATCCAGTGCATCCTCGGAAATCTGGTGGGCGGCCTCTTTTTCCGGCTCGGAGCGGCTGTGCCCCGCTCGGCGATAAGGCGGATTGGAGATGATGTGATCGAAGGCGGCGCGCTGCAATCCAGCGGCAACACGCTCAGGCTCCGGTGCGAGGAGATCAACGTTGAGCGTTGAAACCCTGGTTGCAAGATCAATATTGGCCGCGATCGACGCTTGCGCACAAGCGAGCATAGCCGGATCGTTTTCGGCCAGCGTCACCTTTGCATCGGCGTTGGCGGAGGCCAGCATCAGCCCAACCGCGCCAGCGCCAGCACCCATATCCAGAATGTAGCCGGATAGATCGGACGCAGCGGCGGCCAGAAACACCGCATCGGAGCCGGAGCGATGTTTGCCGGCCTTGGGCTGCACGAGCATCACCCGGCCATCGAGGAAAGCGTCCGTGGTGGTTTCCATGTCAGGCGCGCTTAAACCGGCAGGATCCCGGCATCGGTCAGAACGCGCTCCGCCTGGTCCTTGCGATCTTCGTCCACCATCACCCGGCGCGGCAGCACCCCAATGGAGCCCTCGAGCACCGACATGTGCTGATCGGCGACAAAGTAGATGATGTCCAACTCTTTCAGCAGCGCTTCAGCCGCAGAAATCAGCACCATGTCGTTGCTTCGAAACAGTTCCACCATGGATGCACCTTTCCTTAAGGCTGGACGCCCACCCCTTCATGTGGGGCTTTGCGTCGTCGTTCAAGGGCGTGACCGTTTGCCTGACTGTTCAAGCCGGAACGACTGTGCTTTGGACAGCTCTGATATCAGTTTGGCCGGAATGAGAGGTTTCAGCATGGGTGTGGTCGTGGCGCTTGATGACAAGGCCGGCGGACGGGCAACGCTTGACCGGGTTTTAGGGCTGTCGGCACCTGCGATGGAGCGGGTGAATGCCATGATCCTGTCGCGCACCGGATCGGACGTGACGATGATCCCGGAAGTCGCGCAGCACCTCATTGATTCCGGCGGCAAGCGTTTGCGCCCAATCCTCACCCTCTTGTGCGCTGACATGTTTGGCTATGAGGGCGACGGGCATATCAAACTCGCCGCGTCGGTCGAGTTCATGCACACTGCGACCCTGTTGCACGATGATGTGGTCGATGAGAGCGATATGCGGCGCGGCAAACCGGCCGCGCGGATGGTCTGGGGCAACCAGGCCAGCGTGCTCGTGGGTGATTTTCTGCTGGGCCAGGCCTTTCAGATGATGGTGGAGGTGGAGTCGCTGGCTGCGCTGGACGTCCTTTCCAAGGCGTCTGCGATCATCGCCGAGGGTGAAGTGCTTCAGCTCACGACTGCCAAGAACCTTAGCACGACGGAAGATGATTATCTGGCCGTGATCCGCGCCAAGACTGCTGCGCTCTTCTCAGCGGCATGCGAAGTCGGCCCAATTGTCGCCGGCAAGACGGATGTTGAACGCGCCGCGCTGCGTTCCTATGGCACCAATCTTGGTCTTGCCTTCCAGCTCGTCGATGATGCGCTCGACTATGGCGGCACCGCCAAGGACCTTGGCAAAGATATTGGCGATGATTTCCGCGAGCGCAAAGTGACGCTGCCGGTGATCCTCGCTTACCGTCGCTCGGAAGGCGACGACCGCGCTTTCTGGGAACGCGTTGTGGTCAAAGGCGAACAGAATGACGGTGATCTGGAGCGCGGCATGGCGCAGGTGAAGGAACGTCAGGGCCTTGCCGACACGATCAGTCGGGCCAAGCACTATGGGGCGGTCGCCTGCGATGCGCTGGATGGACTACCTGCCAGCGCGCAAAAAGATGCTCTTCTGGACGCGGTCGCCTTCTGCATCGACCGCGTGACCTAGCCGGCCTTTTCAGGCTGGCTGGTAACCAAAGCTCGGAAAACTGGCGTTCAAAGCACGGTTCTGAACGGGTTTCATCGAATGGACCATGGACCGATGGTGCCCGCAGCGATAGGGCATAGGTCTTTGGTGCTGCACTGCACCCAGACAAGTATGGATGTCCGTCATCATGACCGCTTCGACTGCCTCCTCTGCCCTCGCCGCCCAACCGGAACCGGGTCAGGACTGGGTCTATTCGTTCGGTGGTGGACATGCCGATGGTGATGCGACCTTGCGCAACCTGCTGGGTGGCAAGGGCGCCAATCTGGCCGAGATGAGCCGCATCGGTCTGCCGGTACCCCCGGGGTTCACGATCACCACCGAGGTCTGCACGCATTTTTATGCCCATGATCGCGCCTATCCGGATGGTTTGAGCGACCAGATCGAAGCAGCGCTCGACAAGATCGCCGCGATCACGGGAAAGACCTTCGGCTCGACGGATAATCCTCTGCTGCTGTCGGTTCGCTCTGGCGCGCGGGTGTCGATGCCGGGCATGATGGATACGGTCCTGAACCTTGGCCTCAATGATGAGACGGTGGAAGCGCTGGCACGCCTATCGGGCGATGAGCGCTTTGCATGCGATAGCTACCGGCGTTTCATCCACATGTATGGCGACGTCGTTATGGGTGTTGACCATGAGCTGTTCGAGGATGCGCTGGGCGACCTCAAAGATCGGCGCGGGTTTGAACTCGACACCGAGCTTTCGGCCGCAGACTGGCGCGAACTGATCAGCCAGTACAAGCAGATCATCGACGACGAAGCCGGCGAGGCCTTCCCACAAGATCCGCATGATCAGTTGTGGGGTGCGGTTGGTGCAGTGTTCAAAAGCTGGATGGTCCCACGGGCCATCACTTACCGGAGCCTGCATGATTACCCCGAAGACTGGGGCACGGCTGTCAATGTGCAGGCCATGGTGTTTGGCAACATGGGCGCAAGCTCGGCGACCGGCGTAGCCTTCACGCGCAACCCATCGACCGGTGAGAAGGCGCTCTATGGCGAGTTCCTCATCAACGCACAGGGCGAAGACGTGGTGGCTGGCATCCGCACGCCTCAACCGCTGACGAAGAAGGCGCGCGAAGAAGCGGATGTCACGTCCCCTTCCTTGGAAGAGGCGATGCCGGAGGCGTTCGCCGAATTCATGCGCTACTGTGACCTTTTGGAAGGTCACTACCGCGATATGCAGGATCTTGAGTTCACCGTCGAAAACGGCAAGCTCTGGATGCTGCAGACACGCAGCGGTAAGCGCACCACCAAGGCTGCCATGGCGATCGCCGCTGATATGGTGGACGAGGGATTGATCACCTCCGACGACGCTTTGCTGCGGCTCGATCCCGCGGCCATCGATCAGCTCCTGCACCCCACCATCGACACATCGGTGGAGCGCAAGGTGATCGCCAAGGGTCTGCCGGCGTCACCTGGCGCGGCGACAGGCGAGATCGTTCTGACATCAGCCGCCGCCGAGGAAGCTGCTGCCGCTGGCCGCGACTGCATTCTTGTTCGGGTCGAAACGAGCCCGGAAGATATTCACGGCATGCATGCGGCCAAGGGCATTTTGACCGCGCGCGGCGGGATGACATCCCACGCCGCCGTCGTCGCCCGTGGCATGGGCACGCCTTGCGTGTCCGGCGCCGGGTCGCTGCGGATCAACAATGAGACCGGCCTCATCAACACAGGCTCCATGAAGCTGAAGGCCGGCGACGTCGTCACCCTCGATGGCTCAACCGGCGACGTGATGCTTGGCGCGGTGAAGATGCAGGAGCCGGAACTGACAGGGGCTTTCTCGTCGGTCATGGAATGGGCTGATGGCGTCCGCCGCATGACCGTGCGGGCCAATGCCGAGACGCCCGCCGATGCTGAAACGGCGCGCAAGTACGGTGCGGAGGGTATCGGGCTTTGCCGGACCGAGCACATGTTCTTTGACGGCGACCGCATCACCGCAGTGCGCCAAATGATCCTTGCCAACACAACGACTTACCGGGAAGCGGCACTTGCCAAGCTTTTGCCGATGCAGCGCGGTGACTTCACCCAGCTCTTCACGATCATGGCCGGGCTACCGGTCACGATCCGCCTGCTTGATCCGCCGCTGCACGAGTTCCTGCCGCGAACGGAAGAAGAGTTCGATGCGGTGGCACAGGATCTGAACGTGGATGCATCGGTGCTCTCCGAACGCACGCAGGAACTGCACGAGTTCAACCCGATGCTTGGGCATCGCGGATGCCGGCTTGCGATCTCCTATCCTGAGATCGCGCAGATGCAGACACGGGCGATTCTGGAAGCAGCGATCGAAGCGGCCAAGGCCACGGGCAAGCCGGTGGAGCCGGAAATCATGGTTCCTTTGGTCGCCGGCAGCAAGGAACTTGCCTTCGTTAAAGAGACCATCGACGGCGTCGCCGAAGCAGTGATGACGGAGAAGGACAGGCGTATCGCCTACACGGTCGGTACGATGATCGAGCTTCCGCGTGCCGCGCTGCGGGCCAGCGAAATCGCTGAGGAGGCCGCTTTCTTCTCCTTTGGCACCAATGACCTGACCCAGACGACCTTCGGCATTTCGCGCGACGATGCTGGTCAGTTTCTGGGTACCTATGAGCGGCTGGGTGTGATCGAGAAGGACCCGTTCATCACGCTTGACCAGGACGGCGTCGGCGAGCTTGTCAAAATTGCCAGTGAGCGTGGCCGTCAGGTCAAAGAGGATCTGAAGCTCGGCATCTGTGGCGAGCACGGCGGCGACCCAGCGTCCATCAATTTCTGCGAAGGCATTGGCCTCGACTATGTGTCCTGCTCGCCGTTCAGGGTGCCGATTGCCCGGCTGGCAGCAGCTCAGGCGGTGCTGCGGTCGCGGCAGTCCGGTGATGGCGCTTGAGACTTTAAGGACAGGCGGCAAACGGGCGCTTGCGCGAACGCTGTCACGGCTCGACCGGGCCGATCTATCGCCTGAGGACGCAGCTCTGCTGGATGAGGCCTTTGCCGATCCGCTGGGGATTGTCATTGGGCTCACCGGCCCGCCGGGTGTTGGCAAATCGACCCTCACCCAGGCACTGATCGAGCAAGGACGTGCAGTCGGCAAAACGGTCGCTGTTATCGCCGTCGATCCATCATCGCCTAGGACAGGTGGTGCCTTGCTGGGCGATCGCACGCGACTCTCTCTAGACCCAGAAGATGACGGCCTCTTCGTGCGCTCACTCGCAGCGCGCAACCGACTGGGTGGGTTATCTGATCACGCCATCGCATCAACGGTCCTGCTGCGCGCGCTTTTCGATTGGGTGATTGTCGAGACGGTTGGTATTGGCCAGTCCGATGATGACATCACACTGGTGGCCGACCAATCTGTCCTATGTGTGCAGCCCGGCTCCGGCGACGCACTGCAGTTCATGAAGGCCGGCATCATGGAGTGGCCGGACATTATCTGCGTCACGAAGAGCGATACCGGTGCCATGGCAAGGCGGGCAAAGGCCGATGTGGAAGGCGCGCTGGGTCTCGCCGTTCCATCTGGCGACAACCCTGCGGTACTCTTGGTTTCTGGTCGAACCGGTGAAGGGCTCGAGGCGCTTATGCAAGAGCTTTTGGCTCGCACAGCGCCGCAACGAGAGCGTCAGGCAGCCCGGCTATTGCGTGATGCTGTTCAGCACCGCTTTGGCGTTCATGGGCTCGCCAAGACCGACATTGAGGGCGTTTTATCCAGCGCGGCTGGACCCTTCAGCGCGTTCCGAGACGCAACAGAACGACTTGCTGTTTAAGCATCGACCAGCGTCCGCAAATGCTGGCGCGGAGACGCGCCGAACTTGCGTGAATATTCCCGGCTGAACTGGGTCGGACTTTCATACCCAACATCGAACGCGATACTCGACACGCTGCGCCCACCCTCCTGAAGCAGGCGCTTTGCCTCAAGCAGGCGCATGTCCTTCTGGTACTGCAAGGGTGTTGTCCCGGTGACGGCTTTGAAATGTTCGTGAAAGGTCGATGGGCTCATGCCCGCAAGGCTCGCCAAGTCGGCGACCGACAGAGCGGCTGTGTGATCGGCCTGGATATGACGGATCGCCTTGGCGATCCGGCCAGCCTGACTGTCGAGCCGCAGAAGTTCGCGCAGCATGCCGCCATGGTCTGCCATCAACAGACGGTAGTGAATTTCCCGGCGAATAAGAGGCTCCATCACCACCGCATCGGCCGGTGTGGCATGCAGAGCAAGCAAGCGCCGCATGGCGTCCAACAGACCGTCGTCGGCCCGCCCCGCCGTTACGCTTCGGGCGGCCGATGAGGATGGCATCGCATCACTGATTTCGCCAACCAAGCTTCGCGCCATCGCAAGGTTAAGCTCGATCACCAAGGCCACATAAGGCTTGTCGGGCGTTGCCTGGAATATCCTGGTCGAAACCGGAACGTCATGGCTGACAACAAGCGCTTGGACGGGCTGCATCACCACTTTGCGCTCGCCGATCCATAGCTCCTTCTTGCCTTGAAGAACGATGCAAAGGATTGGCCGATAAAGGTGGGCTTCCAGTTGCGTCGGGGCAGGATCGTGAACGACAGCCAGGCGCGGGACGTCAAGCATATGAGCCGGGCCATTATCCCGGCGCCCTTCCACAACGCTGGAAACCTCTGAAATCATGTCCTGAATCATGCGTCTGGGCTCCTTATCCAGCGCGTTCATCGCACAATACCTGATAGAATGAGAACCACAGGCTCCGGCATCTCGGAGCATTAGGCAAGTCTTCCCAAGGATTGGGCAGGCACACCCAACTGGCACTTCCTACAAACAGCTCACTGACACATCCCGTGTACACGCAGTGAAGGAAGCCACCATGTCCAAGACCATTCTCATCACCGGCGCATCAACCGGCATCGGCAAAGCAACTGCCAAACTGTTCCAAACCAAGGGCTGGAACGTCATTGCGACGATGCGTTCGCCTGACAAAGAAACCGAGCTGAACGCGCTCGACAATGTGCTCGTAACGCGGCTCGACGTGACCGATCAGGCTTCCATCGACGCCGCCGTGGCAGCGGGGCTGGAGCGGTTCGGTGCTATTGACGTCCTGCTCAACAATGCTGGCTACGGCGCCTATGGACCGCTGGAAGCCTTCTCGATGGACAGTATCCGCCGGCAGTTCGACACCAACGTCATCGGTTTGCTTGCAACCACCAAGGCCGTGTTGCCTCATATGCGCGCCGCCAAATCCGGTGTGATCGTCAACATTTCCTCCATTGGCGGCAAGATGACGTTTCCGCTTGGGACGCTTTATCACGGCACCAAGTTCGCCGTGGAGGGTCTATCGGAGGCATTGCACTATGAGTTGGAAAGCCTCGGTATCAAGATCAAAATTGTTGAGCCCGGCGCGATCCGAACGGACTTTGGCGGTCGCTCGTTCGACTTCCAGAACGATGAGTCCTTGAGCGAATATCAACCGACCGTGCACGCGATGCTGCAGGCCATGGGTGACCTTTTGGGTGAGAACGCCTCGGAGGCAAGTGTGGTCGCTGATGTCGTCTGGACGGCGGTGACCGATGGTACGGCTCAACTGCGCTACACGGCTGGCGATGATGCGGCAGAGTATATGAAGAACCGCGACGCGCTTGATGACGAGGCCTTCATCGGCAACGTGAAGGGCTTGCTCGGCCTTTGAGGCCGGCCGCAAGACACACACGGCCACATCACGTGAAGGAAGCCGCGCGCCGAATAAGGTGCGCGGCTTTTTATTGCCACATCACGCTCCTCCTCACGCCATGATTGACCGTCAAGCACCCTGCCGTCCGCGTCACCGGGCCCAGGAAGGAGAGCGAATGGTTTGCTCGTCCTCAAGCGGCTTAACGAGCATTAACTCAACTGTCCCAAGTCAAAACGCTCGGTTCTTCAGCGCTTTACGCCTTTGCAAGGTTAACCGTCCATAACCGAGGCTGTTCCGGTGCGGCGGATGGGAGCTCATCGCCCGGAGCAAGTGGTATGGCGATGGGTTGGACACCGCACATGGGTGCCGCGCTTCGGTTGGGGTTTTGCGTAGGAGTTGCGAATCCATGTCTGGTGTTGGACCTGTCGCCAATCGCCGCGATGGCCGCCAAGATGCCTCGTCATACGCTGC